>NZ_CP080519.1:7145000-8345000 GCF_019468465.1 Amycolatopsis sp. DSM 110486
ACGGGATAACCCAGCTCACGCAGCCGGTCGACGTCGCGGCGCAGCGTCCGGATCGACACCTCCAGGCGCCCGGCCAGCTCCTGGCCGGGCCAGTACCGGTGCGTCTGCAGTAGCGACAGCAACCGCAGGGTTCGCGAGCTCGTGTTGGCCATGAATCCAGATTCTCTCCTATTGAGGTCAGAAAGTAGCCGGAATGGGTTTTACCTTAGGTTTGTACGCAGACACCGACGAGAGGACGAAGCCGTGAACGAGACCCTGACGACCGACGTGACGACGGGCGAGCGCGCCGACCTGCTGGCGATGCTGGGAAAGCACCGCCACTTCCTGCGGTTCACGACGCGTGACCTCACCGATGACCAGGCCCGTCTGCGGACCACGGCCAGCGAGCTGTGCCTTGGCGGCCTCATCAAGCACGTGACGTCGGTGGAACGCGGCTGGGCGGAGTTCATCGTGCAGGGCCCGGCGGCCATGCCGGACTTCGCGGAGATGACCGAAGCCGACTTCGCCGAGCGCGCCAACGACTTCGCCCTGCTGCCCGGCGAGACGCTGGAAGGCGTGCTGGCCGTCTACGCCGACGTGGCCGCCAAGACCGACGAGCTCGTCGCCACGCTGCCCGACCTGGGCGCGACCCAGCCGTTGCCGAAGGCGCCGTGGTTCGAGGAGAACGCGAGCTGGTCGGCGCGGCGCGTGTTCGTGCACATCATCGCCGAGACCGCGCAGCACTCCGGCCACGCCGACATCATCCGCGAGTCGCTCGACGGCGCGAAGAGCATGGGCTGACCGCGCGCCGGCGGGCGCCACGTCCTCGGGCGCCCGCCGGCCGCGCTACTTCTCTTCAGCGAGCCACGGGTAGCGATCCGTGTCCTGCCCGGCGTAATCCGGATCGAGGTAGATGAAGCAGCGGTGGATGTTCCAGTCCCGGATCTCGAACACGTCGCACCATCGGCCGGCCGCCCAGTCGGGCAAGCCGGCGCGCCACGGGCCGTCGCGGTGCTCGCCGTGGCTGGTGCCTTCGACGACGACGAGGTCGCTGCCGGAGAAGATCCAGGTCAGCTCGGAGTAGTGGTGCTTGATGGCCTTCAGGGTGCCGCCGACGTCGGAGAACATCCGGCCGATCTCGTCGCGGCCGTCCGCGATGCCCCACTTCGGGAAGTAGACCTGCGCGTCGACTGCGAACAGGTCGAGAGTGCCGCCACCGCTCGACGTGACGCCGCCGCGGTCGAAGGCTTTGAGGTATTCCATCGCCACGGACTTGCGCTGCTCGTCGGTCATGATCTGCGTGCTCAACGCCATTTCGGCTCCTGCCCTCAGGCGGGCCGCCGGGCGCGGTCCACGGCGCCTGAGGCCCGGTACGCGAACGCGATGATCGGGCCGAGCGTAGCGCCACCCGCCCAGTAAGCGCGGCCCGAAGCCGAGGCCACGCAGTTGCCGACCCCGAAGAGTCCCGGGATGGGGGCACCGAGGTCGTCCAGCACCCGTCCGTCCGGGTCGGTCCGCGGGCCGCCCTTGGTGTCGAGGACGCCGCCGGTGACGAGCGCGGCGTAGTACGGACCGGTGTCGCTGATCGGCCACATCGTCGGGTTCTCGCGGCCGGGCTCCTCCTTGACCGGACCGTTGAACACCAGCTGGATCGCGGTCTCGCCGCGGGCGAAGTCCTCGTCCTTGCCGTTCGCGGCGAAGCGGTTGAACCGGTCGATCGTCCGAGGCAGGTTTTCGGCGAAGTCGTCGGCGAGGGTGAAACCACCGGTCTCGGCGGCGTGGGCCGCGAGGCGCTCGCGGATCTTCACCGTGAGCTCGTCGAGCGTCCGCGCCTTGACCACGTGGGAGTCGTCGCTGCCCGGCGGGACGATCAGGCGGCCGTATTCGTCGCCGGCGGAATGGTCCTGGCTGCGCTGGTCCCACACCTGGACGAGCACCAGGTTCGGGTACTCGCCCGCGGCCGGGTCCCATCGGAAGAACGTCCGTGCGGCCTCGTTGTAGGGCAGCTTCTCGTTGGCCACGCGCTCGCCCCGCCGGTTCACGAGGATCATCGAGTCGCCGGCCACCGAGAACATGCCGACCAGGTCGGGCCGCCCGGTCTTCTCCAGCGGCACCGGGCACATCCAGGCGTGGTTCATGGTGGCGAACTGCGTGCCCATCGCGGAGGAGATGCGGACGAAGTCGCCCTCGTTGGTCACCGCCGCGCAGCCCGGGTAGGCGGGGACGCCGAGGTAGTCGCGGCGCAGCTCGTCGTCGTGGGAGAAGCCGCCGGTGGCGAACACGACGCCCTTGCGCGCCAGCACCCGCACCGTTTGCCCGGCGGCGGTCGTGGCCTCGACACCGGCAACGCGGACACCGTCCACGACGAGCCGTTGGACCCGGTGCCCCGTGCGCAAGTCCACACCGTCGCGCTCGGCGGCCGCGGACATCTGCCGGACTGCCACTTCGCCGCCGTCGGACATCGATTCCCGGGCGCCTTCCGGCACCAGCACGCGTCCCTTCGGAGCCTTGTCCTCCGGCAGTTCCGACCAGTAGTCCGGCACGTCCGGGCAATGCCGGTAGGTGAGCGCGCCGTGCTCGGCCAGCAGCTCGGCGGCGGGGCCGGCGCTGTCGTAGAACGCGCGGGCCATCGAGGCTTCCCAGTCGGTGAGGCCGGCCGTCGGGCTCGCCGGGTCGAACCGGGTCGGCTGGGACAGGCGCGCGACGTAGCGGAGGAAGTCCTCGAATCGGTCCTCGATGCCGAGCGCGCGCATGGGCTTGTTGTTCGGCACCCAGTACCAGAACGCGGCCTTCTTGACTGTGCCGCCGAGTTCCGGTGCCTTCTCCAGCAGGACCACCTCGTTGCCCAGCCACCGGCTGAACAGCGCGGTGGGCAGGCCGGCGCCTCCGCCACCGACCACGACCACGTCGGCTTCGACGTCCGCGGACGTGAGTGTCGCGGGCCGGGCGCTCTCTCGCGGGGCGACTGAATCCTTCGTCATGCACACACCTTGCGGTTTCCCCGCGTGGCGCGGTTGTCTCACAATGAGACAGCCGCGGCGCCCGGTCGATGGCCCATGATGGGTGCGCCGGAGGTTCGGTCCGTGAACACAATGGAGTGACAACGGATGGGCTACGAGATCGACACGCGCGACGGGCTGGCCCGCCTGCGCCACGCCAGGGAAGTCTTCCTGACCGAGCGGCTGCTGCCGGAGGACCTGCCGGCCTGGTTGTCCGCCGCCTGGCGCCGCTCGAGTTTCGCCGAGCTCGACGTCACACGTGACCACGTGCCGCAGGTGCCGGTGCCGCTGGAGACCCCGTTGGTCCGCGCCGCGACCCCGGTCCTGTCCAAATTGGCCGGTGACCTCGTCGGGCTCGGCGCCGCGGTGGTGCTCAGCGACGGCCACGCGCGGGTCGTCGGCTGCTGGGCCGACGAGGAGGCGGTGGGCGCCCACCTCGCCCGGATCGACACCCGGCTGGGTGCGGACCTGTCGGAGCGCTCCACGGGGACCAACGGGATCAGCCACGTGCTGGACACGGGCGGGCCGGTCGTGGTCGGGGGACCGGAGCACATTTTCGAGCTGTACCAGAGCACGGTGTGCGTCGGCGCCCCGGTGACCGACCCGGTCACGCGGAAGGTCAGCGGCGCGGTCGCGGTGGTGTGCGAGCTCGACGTGCCGTTGCGGGTGCTGCACGCGCTCGCGACCACGGCGACCGGCGCGATCGAGCGGGAGCTGCTGCACGCCGCCTCGGCGCACGAACACCGTCTGCTCGAGGCCTACCTGCGGGCCGGCCCCGGCCGGTACCCGATCGCTGTGCTGGACGGCCGCACCAGGCTCGTCAGCGACGCCGCCGCCGGGCTGCTGCGAGCCCGCGACATCGAAACGCTGGAGTCCTGTGCGATCGAGGCGGCGCGCGACGGCGGGCTGACCACGACCGAACTGATCCTCGACGACGGCGTGAAGGTCCGGCTCCGGCCCGCACTGCCGGGCGACAGCCGGGGCTTGCTCGTGCTCGTCGAGCCACCGCGGCCGCGTCCGGGACGCCGGCGCGCCCGGCTTTCCCTCTTCGCCGACGCCGGGCTGGCGGGTACCTCGCCGGCCTGGCGTTCGCTCGAGCGGTCGGTGGCGCGGGCGGGCAGCCGGCCGGTGCTGCTGCTGGGCGAGCCGGGTGTGGGCAAGACCGGCGTCGCCAGGGCGGCGCTCGGTGATCCCGTCGTCCTCGAGGCCGCCGACGACGAGGGCTGGCTGGCGGAAGTCGCGGAGGCGCTGGCGGCGCCGGCAGTGCTGCTGCGCCACGTCGAGCGCCTCCCGGGGAGCCGGGCCGCGCGGCTCGCCGCCCTCCTGACCGCCGGGCATCCCGCCCGGGTGATCGCGACGCTCACGACCGGCACCGGGCCGGACTGCGCGGACGTGCTGCGCACCGAATGGTCGCCGGTCGAGATCCTGGTGCCCAGCCTGCGCGAGCGAACGGCAGACATCCCGGAGCTCGCGCAGCGGTTCGGCCGTGGCACGCACTTCACCCAGGACGCGCGGTCGACGCTGCAGCGGCACGACTGGCCCGGCAACCTCGTCGAGCTGAAGGCCGTGGTCGCGGCGGCGGAAGCGGAGGCCGCCGGGCCGACCGTCAGCGCACGCCATCTGCCGCGACGCCTGCGCTCCTCACCGGCGCAACCGCGCCTGACCGAGCTGGAGAAGGCCGAACGCCTGGCCATCTCCGGCGCGTTGCGCACCGCGAACGGCAATCGCGTGCGGGCGGCCGCCCTGCTCGGGATCGGCCGCGCGACGCTGTACCGCAAGCTGCGGCGCTACGGCCTGGAGTGAGCGGGCCTGGAGTGAGCGGGCCGGGGCTCAGGTGATCCGCGTGTAGTGCATTTCGAAGTCGTGCTTCCAGTCCTTGCCCGGCATCGCCATCTCCCACGCGCCGTCGATGCGGTTGCCGTCCGCGCTGAAGGTGCCGGTGAAGCGCTGGCGGAAGTTCAGGGGCGAGAAGTCGGCGGCTTCGCGCAGCAGCGTCCACACGCCGTCGCGGAAGGTCATCGCGTAGAGGCGGCTGACGCCGCGGGCGTCGTAGTAGTGCTGGGTGAACGTGCCGTCCTCGTGGGCGGCGACGACGGAGTAGCTGTCCGGGGCCTCGGGCACGGGGACTTCGGTGCGCTGCGTGAGGTAGCGGCCGTCGAGGATCCGCTCGAAGACCGACCGGGCGACGGGCGGCGGCTGGTCGGCGGGCGCGTGGGGGAACCGGATGCTGACCGTCCACTCGCCGAGGAACGGGTCCAGGTCGTCGGTGCTCACGCGGTGCCTCCAGAGTCAGCCGGTGCGGTCGCCGAAGGATTCCAGGAGCACGCGCAGGGCGTCGGCGAGGGCGGCCTGCGCGGGCGGGTCGAGGGCGTCGAGCACCCGGTGCTCCGTGTCGAGGTGGTCGGGCAGGGCGCGGTCGATCAGCGCCTGCCCTTCGACGGTGAGGGCGACGACGATGCCGCGGCCGTCGGTTTCGCTGCGGCTGCGGGCGATCAGGCCGCGGTCTTCGAGCCGGTCGAGCCGTTGCGTCACGGCGCCGGAGGTGACCATGGCCGTGCGCATGAGCTCGGTCGGTGTCAGGCGGTGGGGCGGGTCGCTGCGGCGCAGCGTGGCGAGCACGTCGAACGACGCCGCGTCGAGGCCGTGCTTGGCGAACGTGCGGGCCAGCTCGGTGTCGATCAGGCGGGACACCCGTTTCAGCCGGCCGATCACGGCCATCGGGGACACGTCGAGGTCCGGGCGCTGCGCAGCCCACTGCGCGAGCACGGAGTCCACGTGGTCGGCCATGACGTCAGCCTAATGGGTGGCTTAGCCGTGAGGTACGTCAGCGATCTGTCGAAGTTGCTTAGTGGTGAGCTACTTTGGCCGGGTGGCCGACGTCGGGACCAGCGCCGACACGTTTCGCGGCTCCGGCGAGGGGATCCCGGACCGTGAAAAAATCTTGGTGCCCGGTATCGTCCGCGCGGTGGCGGAGGCAGTGGTGCGGCGGCGTGGGTTCGCGGTGGTGCTCCTCGTGCTCGCGGTGGCCGCGTCGGCGTGCGCGGCTTCGGACGCGGCGATCGGGCGGCTGGGCGAGGTCGTGCGCACGGCGTCGGGCCCGGTCCGCGGCACGGTGACCCCGGATCACCGCGTGTTCCAAGGGATTCCGTACGCGGCGCCGCCGGTCGGCGTGCGCCGCTGGCAGCCCCCGGCCCCGCCCGCGTCCTGGACCGCCGAGCGCGACGCCACGGCCCCCGGCCCGCGCTGCCCGCAGGGCACCGCGACCGGCACGAGCGAGGACTGCCTGTACCTCAACGTCTGGACGCCACCCGTTTCCACGGCGAAACGCCCCGTGCTCGTGTGGATCCACGGCGGCGCCTTCCTCGACGGCGGCGGTGACGGCTACGACGCCACCCGGCTGGTCGTGCGCGGCGGCGCGGTCGTCGTCACGATCAACTACCGCTTGGGAGCGCTGGGTTTCCTCGCCGACCCGGCCCTGGGCGCGCAGCCCGGAAACTACGGTTTCCTCGACCAGCAACAGGCCCTGCGCTGGGTCCACGACAACATCGCGGCCTTCGGCGGTGACCCCGACGCCGTGACCATCGCCGGCGAGTCCGCGGGCGGCATGTCGGTGTGCGACCACCTCGTCGCCCCCGGATCCCGCGGTCTCTTCCGCGCGGCGATCGTCCAAAGCGCCCCGTGCCAGGCGCAGGCCACCCTCGCGGCGGCCGGAAAGTCCAGTGTGGACTATTCGGCGGCCCACGGCTGCCCGGACCGCGCGACGGCCGCTGCCTGCCTGCGCGCGCTGCCGGTGGCGAAGCTGGCCACCGCCCCCGTCTACTACTCGCTGGCCGGCATCGAGATCCCCGGCCCGGTCACCGGTGGCACGGTCCTCCCGGCCGACCCGGTCACGGCCGTCCGGCACGGCTCCGCCGCCCCCGTGCCGGTGCTCATGGGCACGACCCACGACGAGTTCACCTACTTCCTCGCCCAGCAGCTCGCGGCCGGCGCCCCGCCCATCACCCCGGCCGGCTACCCCGCCGCCCTCGCGCGCTACTTCCCCGACGCGACGGCCGTCGCGGCCGAATACCCACCGTCCTCCTTCGGCGGCAACGCTTCCCGCGCCTACGCGGCGGCCGTCACGGACTCGTCCTTCTCCTGCGTGGCCGACCAGCTGTCACGCTCCCTGCCGTCGGTCTGGCGCTACGACTTCACCGACGCCACCTCCCCGGCCGCCACCGGCGTCCCGGCCCCCTTCCCGCTCGGCGCGGCGCACACGTCCGAACTCCCGTACTTGTTCGACCTCGACGGCCACCCGACCGCCCTCACCCCCGCGCAGAAGTCCCTGTCCGACCAGATGGTCGACGCCTGGGCGGCCTTCGTCCACGGCAGCCCGCTGTCGTCCTGGCCGGCCGGCTCGGTCGTCTCCCTCGCGGCCGACGGCCTTCACCCGGACCCCGGCTTCGCCGCCGACCACCACTGCACGTTCTGGCACCGGAACACCCCGTGACTCACTGACGATCTGCTCTGCGACGCGCGGGTGTTTTCCGGTGTCGTTGCACGTTCGGCCCCTTGTCGCGCTCCTACTGTCGAACGGCTTGCGCCAGGGGAGGGAGAGCGATGCCGGGTGAGCGATCGTGCCGATTTCGACGACTTCTTCCGCGCTGACTTCCCGCTCCTCGTCGGCTTCCTGCGCAAGCAGGGCCACGACCGCACCACCGCCGAGGACGCCGCCCAGGAGGCGATGACGAAGGCGTTGTCTTCGTGGGACGGCATCACGCACCCGAAAGCCTGGGTGCGTACGACAGCCGTCCGGGCCGCGAACAACAACCACCGGCAGCGGAAAGGCCACGAGGACTTCGAACCGGAGAAACACCCGGCGGTCTCCGACCCCGGCCTGGTCGAGTACGAAGAACGAACCTTGATCGTGCAGGTGCTGGAGCAGTTGCCGCCGCGGCAGCGCGAGGTCATGGCCTGGTACATCGACGGCTACTCGGTCGAGGAGATCGCAGCGGCGCTGACGATGCGGCCGAGCACCGTGCGATCCAACCTGCGCCACGCGCGCCGGCAGCTCGAACGTCTTTACGTGGGGAGGAGGGAAGCGCGATGACCGACCGGAAGTACGTGCCCGACTGGCTGGCCGCCGCGGACAGCGCCTTCACCGGCGCTCTGCGGGAGGAGTTGGAGCTCGACAAGATGCTGGCGCAGGTCAAGAGCCGGGTGATGAGCCAGGAGCTGGGCGTCGACTCGACCTCGGCGCGCATCCTGCGCGACGGCTTCGATGAGATCGTCGCCCAAGCCGCGCAGGGCGATCGCGAAGCGATGATCCAGGTTCTCGTAGCGGTGCGGCCTCTTGTCGTGCGGTATTTCCGGGCGCGGACCGGGCGGCAGAAAGGCGGGTTCGCGAGCGCGGACGACATCGCACAAGAGGTTTGCCTCGCGGTGCTCAGGCAACTGCCCGACTACGACCGCGGCCATTCGTCGTTTCTCCCGCTCGTGTACGGCATCGCACAGCACAAGGTGACCGACGCGCGCAGGGCGGCCGGCGCGGTCGTCAGTCGGCAGGCGCTGGACGAGCGCATGACCGACCTCATGCGCATCCTGCCCGACCGGCAGCGTGAGATCCTCGTCCTGCGCGTGATCATCGGCCTGACCGCCGAGGAGACCGCCGAGGCGCTGGGCCTCAGCGCGGGCGCTGTCCGCGTGCAGCAGCACCGGGCGCTCACCCGGTTGCGCAAGGACCTCGACCCCGGCTGAGGCACCATGACCCCATGACCGTCACCGCCGCGGCTCTCGAACGCGCGCTCACCTGCGTCGACACCACGCTCCGGCCCACTCTCGCCCAAGACTGGACCCGCAAAGCCGGTGAGCTCGAGTGGGACTGCCGCCAGACCGCGGAGCACGTCGGGGACGTCCTGATGTCCTACGCCGCCCAGGTGGTCAGCCGGCCGCAGGACCACTACGTGCGCTTCCTCGCCAAGGCCGACGAAGGCGCCACACCAGACGAACTCCTGGAGCTCGCCCTCACCGGCGCCCGACTTCTTCAAGCGGCCGTCAGCACGAGCGCGGAAGACACCCGGGCCTACCACCCCACCGGCCGCGCCGATCTGGCCGGCTTCGCAGCCATGGGCTGCGCCGAACTCCTGCTGCACGGCGAAGACCTGGCCACCGGACTCGGCACCGAGCTCGACCCGCCCCGCGAGGTCTGCGCGAACGTCGTCGCGCGGCTGTTCCCCGGCGAGGCCCCGGCGTCCGATCCGTGGGACGGCCTCCGCTGGTGCGCGGGCCGGATCGCGTTGCCGGGCAGGTCACGGCGGACGGAGTGGAAGTGGCGGGGTGCGCCGCTCGGTGACTGACCGTCCCGGAGTGTGAACAGTGGCTGCCTGTAACAGGGGGATCCGGTAGTCTCGACTACCAAGGTCGAGAGGCGCTGCAACGGACCACGTGAGTCCGCCACGCTCGGCCGGCTCCACTGTGAACCGAAGGGCGCCTCCGTGACTACGACGGAGGTGGCATGACCCAGCAGCGCAGGATTCAGCAGTGCAGGACCAAAAACGTGCGGGACCTGCTCGACCAGCGCATCGCCGTGCTCGACGGCGCGTGGGGCACGATGCTGCAGGGCGCCGGTCTGACCCCCGAGGACTACCGCGACGAGTGGCTCGAGGGACACCCCAAGGACGTCACCGGCGACCCGGACCTGCTGAACCTCACCCGGCCCGACGTGATCCTCGACGTCCACCGCCAGTACCTGGCCGCGGGCGCGGACATCACGACCACCAACACCTTCACCGCCACCAGCATCGGCCAGGCCGACTACGGCCTGCAGGACCACGTGCGCGAGATGAACCTGCGCGGGGCCGCGCTGGCGCGCCAGGCGGCCGACGAGTTCGGCGGCCGCTTCGTGGCCGGCTCCATCGGCCCGCTCAACGTCACGCTCTCCCTCTCGCCGCGCGTCGAGGACCCGGCGTTCCGTGCGGTGACCTTCGACGAGGTCAAGGCGTCCTACGCCGAGCAGATCCAGGCGCTCGCCGACGGCGGTGTCGACCTGCTGCTCATCGAGACGATCTTCGACACCCTCAACGCCAAGGCCGCCATCACGGCCGCGCGCGAGGTCGCACCGCACCTGCCGCTGTGGATCTCCGTGACGATCGTGGACCTGTCGGGCCGCACGCTGTCCGGGCAGACGGTGGAGGCGTTCTGGAGCTCCGTCGCCCACGCGGAACCGCTGGTCGTCGGCGTGAACTGCTCGCTGGGTGCCGCGGAGATGCGCCCGCACGTGGAGGAGCTGGCGAAGATCGCGGGCACCTACACCGCGTGCCACCCCAACGCCGGCCTGCCCAACGCGTTCGGCGGCTACGACCAGACCCCCGCCGAGACCGGCGGCATGCTCGGCGAGTTTGCGGGCGAGGGCATGGTCAACATCGTCGGCGGCTGCTGCGGCACCACGCCCGCGCACATCGCGAAGATCGCCGAAGCCGTGCAGGGCCTGGCACCGCGCGAGGTGCCCGAGCCGGCGCACCGCTCGCGCTTCAGCGGGCTGGAGCCGTTCACGATCGGCGAGGACACCGGGTTCGTGATGATCGGTGAGCGCACCAACGTCACGGGGTCCGCGAAGTTCCGCCGCCTCATCGAGGGTGACAACCACCAGGCGGCCGTGGACGTCGCGCTGGAGCAGGTGCGCGGCGGTGCCAACCTGCTCGACGTGAACATGGACGCGGACCTGCTCGACTCCGTGCAGGCGATGACCACGTTCCTCAACCTGATCGCCACCGAGCCCGAGGTCGCGCGCATCCCGGTGATGATCGACAGCTCGCGCTGGAGCGTGCTCGAAGCCGGCCTGCGGTGCGTGCAGGGCAAGGGCGTGGTCAACTCCATCAGCCTCAAGGAGGGTGAGGGCCCGTTCCTGGAGCAGGCCCGCCGCATCCGCGACTACGGCGCCGGTGTCGTCGTGATGGCCTTCGACGAGAAGGGCCAGGCCGACACCGCGCAGCGCAAGGTGGACATCTGCGCCCGCGCCTACGATCTGCTCACGCAGCAGGCCGGCTTCGCGGGCGAGGACATCATCTTCGACCCGAACGTGCTGGCCGTCGCCACCGGCATCAGCGAGCACAACGGCTACGCCAAGGCCTTCATCGAGGCCCTGCCTCGGATCAAGGAGCGCTGCCCCGGCGCGCACACGTCCGGCGGCATCTCGAACCTGTCGTTCTCCTTCCGCGGCAACGACGTCGTGCGCGAGGCGATGCACTCGGCGTTCCTGTTCCACGCCGTGCGCGCGGGGCTCGATATGGGCATCGTCAACGCGGGCCAGCTCGCCGTCTACGAGGACATCCCGAAGGACCTGCTGGAGCTCGTCGAGGACGTGCTCTTCGACCGCCGTGAGGACGCGACCGACCGGCTCGTCGAGTTCGCCGAGACGGTGAAGGGCAGCGGTACCAAGCGAACTGTCGACCTGTCTTGGCGTGAGGGCCCGGTCGGCGCACGGCTGTCGCACGCGCTGGTGCACGGCATCGTCGACTTCATCGAGGCCGACACCGAAGAGGCGCGTCAGCAGTTCGACCGGCCGCTCGAGGTGATCGAGGGCCCGCTGATGGACGGCATGAAGATCGTCGGCGACCTGTTCGGCTCCGGCAAGATGTTCCTGCCGCAGGTCGTGAAGAGCGCCCGCGTGATGAAGCGGTCGGTGGCCTACCTGGAGCCGTACATGGAGGCGGAGAAGGAGAAGATGCGCCTCGAAGGCCGCATCGAGACCTCCCGCGGCCAGGGGAAGGTCGTGCTCGCCACGGTGAAGGGCGACGTGCACGACATCGGCAAGAACATCGTCGGCGTGGTGCTGGGCTGCAACAACTACGAGGTGATCGACCTCGGCGTGATGGTCCCCGCCGCGCGGATCCTCGACACGGCGGTGGCCGAGAGCGCCGACGTGATCGGGCTGTCCGGGCTGATCACGCCGTCGCTCGACGAGATGGTCAGCGTGGCCACGGAAATGCAGCGGCGCGGGCTGAAGCTGCCGCTGCTCATCGGCGGCGCCACCACGTCGAAGCAGCACACGGCCGTGAAGATCGCGCCGGTCTACGACCACTCCACCCTGCACGTGCTCGACGCGTCGCGCGTGGTCGGCGTGGTGTCCGACCTGCTCGACACGGAGCGTTCCGACGTGCTCGACGTCGCCAACCGCGCGGAGCAGCAGCGGCTGCGCGAGCAGCACGAGAACCGCCACGCGACGCCGTTGCTCACCGTCGAGCGGGCCCGCGCCAACCGCGAGCAGGTGTCGTTCGACGACGTGCCCGTGCCGGAGTTCACGGGCGTGCGCGTGGTCGAGCCGACGATCGCCGAGCTGCGCGAGATGGTCGACTGGCAGTTCCTGTTCCTGGCCTGGGAGCTCAAGGGCAAATACCCGGCGATCCTGGAGCAGCCCGTCGCGCGCGAGCTCTTCGACGACGCCAACACGCTGCTCGACGAGATCATCGCCAACGGCTCGTTCACCGCCCGCGGCTCGTACGGCTACTGGCCGGCGCACTCCGAGGGCGACGACATCCTGCTCGACGGCGAGTACGCCGGCCGCGGTTTCCCCATGCTGCGCCAGCAGACGAAGAAGCCCGAAGGCCGCGCCAACCGCTGCCTGTCCGACTACATCGCGCCGTCCGGCGACCACCTCGGCGGCTTCGCCGTGGCCATCCACGGCGCCGAGGATCTGGCGCACCACTACGAAGCCGAGCACGACGACTACCGCGCCATCATGGTCAAGGCCCTGGCCGACCGCCTGGCCGAGGCCTTCGCCGAGTTCATCCACCTGGAGGCGCGCCGCCGCTGGTTCGAGCCCGACGCGCAGCCCAAGCTGGAGGACCTGCACGCCGAACGCTTCCGCGGTATCCGCCCGGCGCTGGGTTACCCCGCGAGCCCTGACCACAGCGAGAAGAAGGAGCTCTTCGACCTGCTCGGCGCCCGCGAGCTCGGTATCGACCTCACCGAGTCGTACGCGATGACCCCGGCCGCCGCCGTCAGCGGCCTGATCTTCGCGCACCCCGAGTCCCGTTACTTCACCGTCGGGCGCCTCGGCCGCGACCAGGTCGAGGACTACGCCCGCCGGCGTGGCCTGGACCTGGACGAGGTGGAACGCTGGCTGCGGCCGAACCTGGCCTACTGACCCGGAAGCACGGCCGGCGTGGGTCACACCACGTCGGCTGTGTCCGGTTCCGGTAGTCGATCGGGCACGAACGGGACGAAACGATCTGGCCCGGCGGCTCGAAAGGCCGCCCGGACCTGCGCAAAGGCGGTGCTGCGGCTACGTTCTCCCCGTGCGTGGATTGAGTGCGGTGAGGTTCGGCGCGGTGGCGCTGCTCGTGGTGGTCGCGGCGGGTGCGGTGGTGCTGGCGGCCGGCAACGCGTGGTGGTGGTTCCTCGCCGGGCCGCTGCTGGTGCCGGCGCTGGTCGGCGTGTACGACCTGCTGCAGACGAAGCATTCCGTGCTGCGCAACTACCCCGTGCTCGGCCACGCGCGGTTCCTGCTGGAGGCCATCCGCCCGGAGTTGCAGCAGTACTTCATCGAGCGCAACTTCGACGGGCGCCCGTACGACCGCAACGTGCGCAGCATCGTCTACCAGCGCGCGAAGGGCACCGACGCGGAGGAGCCGTTCGGCACCGAGCGCGACGTGTACGCCGACGGCTACGAGTTCCTCGTGCCCTCCATGGCGCCGGTCAAGCAGGCGGAGACGCCGCCGCGCGTGCGGATCGGCGGGCCGGACTGCACGAAGCCCTACGACATGGCGTTGCTGAACGTCTCCGCGATGAGCTTCGGCAGCCTGTCGGCCAACGCGATCCTCGCGCTCAACAAGGGCGCCGCGCTCGGCGGGTTCGCGCACGACACGGGCGAGGGCGGGCTGTCCGAGTACCACCTGCGCGGCGGGGGAGACCTGATCTGGGAGGTCGGCACCGGCTACTTCGGCTGCCGCACCTCCGACGGCGACTTCGACCCCGCCGAGTTCTCCGACAAGGCGCAGCACGACGCGGTGAAGTGCGTGTCGCTCAAGCTTTCCCAGGGTGCGAAGCCCGGGATCGGCGGGGTGCTGCCGGGGTCGAAGGTCAATGCCGAGATCGCCCGGGTGCGCGACGTCCCGATCGGGCAGACCGTGATTTCCCCGCCGTACCACCGCGTTTTCTCCACCCCGCGCGAGCTGGTGCACTTCGTCGCGCGCATGCGCGAGCTCGCGGACGGCAAGCCCACCGGCTTCAAGCTGTGCGTCGGCTCGCGGCGGCAGATGCTGGCGCTGTGCAAGGCGATGGCGGACGAAGAGGTCACGCCCGACTTCATCGTCGTCGACGGTTCCGAGGGTGGCACCGGCGCCGCGCCGCTGGAGTTCGCCGACCACCTCGGCACGCCGCTCACCGAAGGGCTCATCACCGTCCACAACGCACTCGTCGGCACCGGCCTGCGCGACCGCATCCGCTTGGGCGCCAGCGGAAAGGTCGCCACGGGCGCCGATCTGGTGAAGCGCCTGGTCCAAGGCGCCGACTACACCAACGCCGCGCGGGCGATGATGTTCGCCGTCGGGTGCATCCAGTCGCAGCGCTGCCACACCAACAAGTGCCCGGTCGGCGTCGCCACACAGGACCCGCGGCGCGGGCGCGCGCTCGACGTCGGGGACAAGTCGCAGCGGGTTCAGCGCTACCAGCACTCGACCGTCGCCGGTGCCCTGCAGATCATGGCCGCGATGGGCGTGTCCGAACCGGCCGACCTCGCGCCGCACCAGCTGCGCCGCCGCCTCGACCCGCACGTGGTGCGCTCCTACGCCGAGCTGTACGACTGGCTGGAGCCGGGGCAACTGCTCGCCGAGCCGCCCGAGGAGTGGGCCGTCGACTGGAAGGCCGCGGACCCCGACCGGTTCACCGTGTAGCGGGACGCTCCGGTATGTCCGGCATAGGCCGCACGCTGCGGCCGGGCTAGGGTGAGCGGAGGTTGAAAAGGCAGCCTTCGAGCCCCGGTGTGGATTCGTCCGCGCCAGGGCTCTCCTTCGTGTCGCCTCGAATCGCGCGCGGGTGGTATCGGGACGGCACGGTTCTCGAAAGGCTGGTCGCTCTGTCGAACAGGGAATCGCCGGACACCATGGAGCGGGACACCTCACCGGTGCTCCCGCCGGCCGTTCCGGCCACGCCGGGTTCGCGGTTGCGCGTCCTCCTGATCGAGGACGACGACGGCGACGCCCTGATCGTGGAAGAGCTGCTCGCCGACGCCGCGGTGCCGGCCACCCTCGCCCGCGCGCGGACGCTGGCCGAAGCCCTCGCCGGCCCGGTCGTCGCCGACTGCATCCTGCTCGACCTCCAGCTCCCCGACGCCATGGGGCTCACCGGGCTCACGCGGGTGCGCCAGCACGCGCCCGGTACCGCAGTGGTGGTTCTGACCGGGCAGAACGACGAGACCACCGGGGTCGCCGCCGTCGCCGCGGGCGCCCAGGACTACCTCGGCAAGAACCAGGTCGACGGCCCGCTGCTGGGTAAGGCGCTGCGCTACGCGTGGGAACGCAAGCGCACCGAGCAGGTGGAGCAGCAGCTGCTGCAGCAACAGCTGCTGGCCAGCGAGAACTCGCGTCTGGAACGCGGTCTGCTGCCCACCCCGCTGCTCGCCGACCCGCGCCTGGAGCTGGCGTCGAAGTACCGTCCGGGCCGCAACGGCTCACTGCTGGGCGGCGACTTCTACGACGCCGTGGAGCTCACCGACGGCACCGTGCACCTGGTGATCGGCGACGTCTGCGGCCACGGCCCGGACGAAGCCGCCCTCGGCGTCGCGCTGCGCATCGCGTGGCGCGCGCTGGTGCTGGCCGGCATGCCGATGGCCGACGTGCTCGCGACGGTCGAGCGCGTCCTCGTGCACGAGCGGATCCGCCCGCTGTTCGCGACGCTGTGCACGGTCGTCGTCGCTCCCGACCGCCGATCGGCGCGGATGAGCCTCGCCGGCCACCCGCCCCCGCTGCTGATCAGCCGCGACGGCACCGGCCGCCTGCTGTCCGGCGAAAAGCTGGGCGTGCCGCTCGGCGTCGTCCCGGACGCGCGCTGGGACCCGCTGGACGTCGACCTGGAACCCGGCTGGTCGCTCGTGCTCTACACCGACGGCATCTTCGAGGGCCGCGTCGGCGGCGGAGCGGAGCGCCTCGGCCACGAAGAGATGGCGCGGCTGCTCGTCGAGCTCCTCGGCGAGGCCGGCCCGGACACCGGCCACGGCGTGGTGCTCGACCGGCTCATCACCTGTGTCGAGGAGCTCAACGCCGGCCCGCTCGACGACGACGTCGCCCTCACCATGCTCACGCACCTCGAAGATCGTGCGGAGGCCGCGGAGTGAGCCGGTACGTCCGCGCGCAGCCGCACTGGCCGATCCGCCGCTGGGTTTCGGTGGTCGGCCTCGTCGAGGCGGTGCTCCTGCTGGCGGCGGTCGCCGGCGGGGTCCTCGCGGTGGGCAACCTCAACGACGCCCGCAGCCGTCTGCTTGACCAGAGCGGCCCGCAGCTGTTGCAGGCCAACGCGCTTTCGCAGGCGCTGCTGAACCAGGAGACCGGCATCCGCGGGTTCCTGCTCACCGGCCGGCGCGAGTTCCTCGACCCCTACCTGGCGGGCCGCACGCAGCAGGACGACGCCGCGGCCGAGCTGCGCCGCCTCGGTGCGCTGCCCGGCACTCAGGTCGGCGACGACCTCGAGTCCGTGCTGCGCGCCGCCGGCGCGTGGCAGGACGCGGTCACGAAGCCGACGTCACCCGGAGCCCCGCCGCCCGGAGTCGGCGCGGCCGATGCCGGCAAGACGCTGTTCGACCGGGTCCGGGTCACCCTCGGCACGCTCTCGGCGCACGTGTCCGCCGCGCGTGACGTCGGCCGGGCCGACCTCAACGGCGCCGCCAGCCAGCTCACCGTGCTGCTGCTCGTGATCGCCGGGCTCGTGGTGATCCTGTTGGTCCTGCTGTGGGTCTGGCTGCGCCGCGTGATCACGGTGCCGATCATGCGGCTGGCCGCCGAGGTCCGCGCGGTGTCCGCCACCGACGACATCCACCGGCCCGTGCGCGGCACCGGCCCGCGCGAGCTCGTGGAGCTGGGCTCCGACGTCGACGCGATGCGCCTGCGGATCGTGAGCGAGGTCAGCGAGCTGGAGCAGGCGCACGAGCTGCTCGACACCCGCACGCAGGAGCTCGAACGGTCCAATTCGGACCTCGAGCAGTTCGCCTACGTGGCCTCGCACGACCTGCAGGAGCCGCTGCGCAAGGTCGCGAGCTTCTGCCAGCTGCTCGAACGTCGCTACAAAGGCCAGCTCGACGAACGCGGCGAGCAGTACATCGCCTTCGCCGTCGACGGCGCGAAGCGCATGCAGAACCTCATCAACGACCTGCTTTCCTTCTCCCGCGTGGGCCGCCGCGCGGGCGAGATGACCATGGTGGACACCGGGAAGCTGCTCGACGACGCGCTCGGCAACCTCGAGCCCGTGATCGAGGAGACCGGCGCGCGGATCGAGCGCGATGAGCTGCCCCGGGTCCGGGGCGAAGGGCCGCTGCTCACCGCCGTGCTGCAGAACCTGGTCAACAACGCGCTGAAGTTCCACGGCGAAGTCCCGCCCGTCGTCCGCGTGAGCGCCGAGCGCCAGGGCGACGAGTGGCTGTTCTCCGTGTCCGACAACGGGATCGGCATCGAGGCGCAGTACGCCGAGCGGATCTTCGTGATATTCCAGCGGCTGCACAGCAAGTCGGCCTACAGCGGGACCGGGATCGGGCTCGCGATGTGCCGCAAGATCGTGGAGTTCCACGGCGGCCGCATCTGGCTCGACACCGAGGTGACCGAAGGCAGCCGCTTCCGCTTCACCTTGCCCGCGCCCGATCCGTCGCCCGAGCCGGAACCAGCGCGGACCGCGCACACCGAGCCCCTGATCGAGACCCGAACCGGGAACGAGGACGCATGACCGAAACCATGGCCCCCATCGACATCCTGCTCGTCGAGGACGACCCGGGCGACGTGTTGATGACGCAGGAGGCGTTCGAGCACCACAAGATCCGCAACGCGCTCTACGTGGTGGCCGACGGGGTGGAGGCCCTGCAGTTCCTGCGCCGCGAGGACCGGTACGCCGACGCGCCGCGCCCGGGCCTGATCCTGCTGGACCTCAACCTGCCCCGCAAGGACGGGCGCGAGGTGCTCGCCGAGGTCAAGGCGACGCCGGAGCTGCGCAGCATCCCGGTCGTCGTGCTGACGACGTCGGAGGCGGAGGAGGACATCCTGCGCAGCTACGACCTGCACGCCAACGCGTACGTGACCAAGCCCGTGGACTTCGACCGGTTCGTGGAGGTCGTGCGCCAGATCGACGACTTCTTCGTCACCGTCGTGAAGCTGCCGCGCTGAGCGCCGGCAGTGGCGCGCGCGGCGGCGATCCTGCACGATGGGATCTTGTGACGTCTTCTCCCCGGGATGTGCCCGAGACCGGCGACCTGCTGGTCACGGTGCGGCGTCACGAGCGGGCCGCCGTGGTGACCGTCGCGGGCGAGATCGACCTCGTCACCGCGCCCGAGCTCGACGAGATCGTGACCGGCGTGGTCGACGAGAGTCCCGAGGTACTCGTGGTCGACCTGCGCAAGGTCACCTTCCTCAGCTCGGCCGGGCTCCAGGTGCTGGCCGCGGCGCACCAGCGGCTGGGGGAGCGAAGGCTGCGCGTGGTCTCGACGTCGCACGTCACGACGCGGCCGCTCACCAGCACCGGGCTCGACACGTGGATCGGCCTGTTCACCACCGTCGACGAGGCGCTCGCTTCGGGAACGGAGGCGTGATCGTGGCCCTGCCCGAAGACAACCTCCCCCAGGACATCCAGCCGGGCGGGACCCCGCTGAGCTGCCGCGACGTCGTGGCCGAGCCGGGTGCCCTGCGCGCGCTGCGCCACCGGCTCACGGCGTGGGTGCGCGCGGCGGGCGTGCCCGAGGACCGGGCGCAGGACATCGTGCTCGCCAGCTACGAAGCGCTGGCCAACGTCGCAGACCACGCGTACGGCGGCGACGGGCGGGGTCTGCTCGACCTCGAAGCCGTGGTGCGGCGGGACCGCGTCGAGATCGTGATCACCGATCACGGGCACTGGCGCGCGCCGGTCGACGACCCGAACCCCGTGTCGCTGCGTGGCCGGGGGCTTCTGCTGCTGCGGGCGAGCGCCGACCACGCCGACATCGTGCCCGGCGTGGACGGCACCGTGGTCACCCTCGGCTGGAACCTGATCCCCGCCCGGTCGCACTGACGGGCTCGGCCACGCTCAGGGGTTGACGGGCTGCGGTTCCGCGGACTGCCCGGCCGCCCGGCGGCGCAGGAGGAACCGTTGCAGCTTGCCGCTGGGGTTGCGGGGCAGCTCGGTCACGAACTCGACCCGCCGCGGGTATTTGTACGGCGCCGCAACGGATTTCGCGAAGTCCTGCAGTTGTTTGACCATCGCGGCGTCGCTGTCCGCGCCTTCGCGCAGCACCACGTAGGCCGCGACGATCGACCCGCGCGCCTCGTCCGGCGCCGCGACCACCGCGCACTCCAGCACGTCGGGGTGCGCCATGAGGACTTCCTCGACCTCGGGGCCGGCGATGTTGTAGCCGGATGACACGATCATGTCGTCGCTGCGGGCGCGGTAGTGGAAGTAGCCGTCGGCGTCGCGCACATACGTGTCGCCGGTGAGGTTCCAGCCGTCCTCCACGAACACGGTCTGGCGGTCGTCGGCGAGGTAGCGGCAGCCCGTGGGGCCCTGCACGGCGAGCCGGCCGGGCGTGCCGTCGGGCACCGGGTGGCCCTCGTCGTCGACGATCCGCGCGCGGAACCCCGGCACTGCGCGCCCGGTGGAGCCCGGGCGGGTTTCCTCGTCGGCGGCGGAGATGAACACGTGCAGCATCTCCGTGCTGCCGATGCCGTCGATGAGCCAGCGGCCTGTGGCCTCGTGGAAGTCGACGGCCACGCTCTCCGGCAGCGCCTCGCCCGCCGAGACCGCGCGGCGCAGCGCCGACAGCGAGGCTCTTCGGTCGGAGGCGAGGATCGCGCGGTAGGCCGTGGGGGCGGTGAACAGCACCGTGACGCCGTGGGCCGCCGCGAGGTCGGCCAGCTCCGGCGGCGTCGCGCGCTCGACCAGCAGCGTGGCCGCGCCCGCATGCAGCGGGAACACGAGCAGCCCGCCGAGGCCGAACGTGAACGCGAGCGGCGGCGTGCCCGTGAACAGGTCGGTGGGCTCGGGCTTCACGACGTGGCGCGAGAACGTGTCCGCGATGGCGATGAGGTCGCGGTGGAAGTGCATGGTGGCCTTGGGCCGCCCGGTGGTGCCCGACGTGAAGGCCAGGATCGCCACGTCGTCGGCGGCCGTCACGACGTCGGCGAACGTCTCGGGCTGCGTCGCGCACCGGGCCGCGAGGTCGTCGGGGGAGTCGCCGCCGAAGGCGAGCAGCGGCAGGGCGAACGGCAGCAGGTCCTCGGTGTAGCGGTGGTCGGCGAGCGCGAGCGTGGGGGAGGACGCGTCGACGATCTTCGTCAGCTCGTGCGTGCGCAGCATCGGCATGGTGGTCACGGCGACCGCGCCGGCCTTGAGCACGCCGAGCCAGCACGCGGCGAGCCATGGCGTGTTCGGGCCGCGCAGCAGCACGCGGTTGCCCGGCACCACACCGAGGCTCACCAGCGTGCCCGCGATCTGGTTGGCGCGGGCGAGCAGTTCGCCGTAGGTCCAGGTGCTCGTCGGCGAGAGCACCGCGGGCCGGTCGGGGCCCCAGTGCGCGACGGCTCCGTCGAGCAGGCGGGTTGCGGCGTTGAGCCGATCGGGGTAGTGCAGTTCGGGAAGCTCGAAGAGCAGGTGCGGCCACTGGTCGAACGGAGGCAAGTTGTCCCGGCAGAACGTATCCGAGTGGGCACTGGGCGTGAGCTGCACGGCTGACCTCATTTCCCGTGGCGGCCGTCAAGAGAACGCCACTGTAATACAATTTACGATCGTCAGGAAGACGCTAGAGCGGCCGAAGGGGGCCGAGCCATGGCTGCGGTCGTGAAACCCGAGGTCGACACGCGCGATCCGGACGAGGCGCGGTCGCGGCTCAGCGACGTCTACTGCCCGCACCGGCTCGACCTCGTCGGTGGCGCGCGTGGGTTCGTCTGCCGGCAGAGCTCGCGCGGGTTCGCCAAGGTGCGGCTGTTCGACCTCGTGTACGGCGGGCCCGAGGTGCACGTGGACCCGGTGCCGTTCGACGACTTCGTGCTCGTCACGCGTCCGCTCAAGGGCCGCTTCGCTGTCCGCTCGACCGCCGACGGTCTCGTCGGCGCCGGGTCGGGCGCGCTCGTGATGGACGCGTACGGCTCGTACCAGCTGCGGTGGTACGACAGCGCCGAGGTGCTCAACACCGTGCTGGACCGCGGCGGGCTCGAACGGATCGCCGCCGAGCTGCGCGGGTGGGACGAACCGCGGCCGGTGCGCTTCGCGCTCGGCGGGCCTGCGTCGGCCGCTGCCGCCCGCCGGTGGGACACCGCGACCCGGCTGCTGCTGGAGGAAACGCGGTCGGCCGACGGGATGGCGGGCAGCCCGCTGCTCGCCGCCCAGCTCTTCCGGCTCGCGGCGACCGCGTTGCTGGAGGCGTACCCGAGCACATTCGGCGAAGCGGAGGCCGAGCCGGCCGGCCAGGTGTCGCCGACGGCCGTGCGCCGCGCCGAGGCGTTCATCGAGCTGAACGCCGCGGAGGACATCGGGCTGCTCGAGATCGCGGCGGCCGCGCGGCTGAGCGTGCGCGGGCTGCAGGCCGCGTTCAGCCGGGCGGGGCGGCCTTCGCCGGTGGCGTACTTGCGGGAGACGCGGCTGCGCCGGGCGCACGCGGAGCTGCGTGAGCGGTCACCGGAGGAGACGACGGTGGCGTCCGTCGCGGCGCGGTGGGGTTTCGGCAACGCCGGGCGGTTCAGCGCCGAGCACCGGCGTCTTTACGGCTGCGGCCCGTCGGACACCTTGCGCGGCAACGGATAGCCGCGTCCCGCGTCGTGGAAAGCCGGTTCGCGCACGGTGGGGGCCGGGGAACGCACGCCGCGTTGACTCTCCGTTCCGGTGCCGAATACTCCGCAGGAGATGTAAGCCACGTCACTGTCGGAGGAGGACACCTGTGACCGTCGAACAGCTCGAACCGGCGCTCGCTTCCCACTACGAACCACTGATCAACGGTGAGTTCCGCTCGCTCTCCACCGAGACCTTCCCCGCGGTGGACGCCGCGACCGGCGCGCAGCTCGCGACGATCACCCGCGGCGGCGCGGCCGACGTCGACGCCGCCGTGGCCGCCGCCCGCGCGGCGTTCCCGAAGTGGGCCGCCACACGTCCCGAGGAGCGGTCGCTGCTGCTGCACCGCCTCGCCGACTGGATCGAGGCCAACGCCGAGCGCCTGGCCGCCATCGACACGATGGACATCGGCCGCACGATCTTCGAAACGCCGCTGGACCACCGGATCGCGGTGGGGCAGTACCGGTTCTTCGCCTCGGCCGCCGTCACGCACGACGGCTGGAACCATCCCGTCGCCGGCGGCTGGGCCATCGCCAAGCGCGAGCCGATCGGCGTCGTCGGGCAGATCATCCCGTGGAACGTGCCCGCGATCATGACCGCGTTCAAGCTCGCCCCGGCGCTCGCGGCCGGGAACACGGTGGTGCTCAAGCCGGACGAGAACGCGTCACTGTCCACATTGGAACTGTGCACGAAGCTCGCCGAACTTTTCCCACCCGGCGTGGTGAACGTCGTGCCGGGCTACGGTGACGAGGCCGGCGCCGCGCTCACCGCGCACCCGGACGTGGACAAGCTCGCCTTCACCGGCTCCGCGGAGGTCGGCCGGCTCGTCGCGCACGCCGGCGCCGAGCGGCTCGTGCCGGTGTCGCTGGAGTTGGGCGGCAAGAGCCCGAACATCGTGTTCCCCGACATCGAGGACCTCGACCGGGTCATCGACAACGCGACGTTCGCCGCCACCTACTGCAACGGCCAGTCGTGCCTGGCCGGCACCCGCCTGTTCGTGCACGACGACCTGTACGACGACTTCCTGGGCAAGCTTTCCGCGAGCTTCCAGGGGGTGCGCGTCGGCTCCCCGCTCGACCCCGCCACGCGCCTCGGTTGTCTCGTGTCGGAGAAGCAGGGGCAGCGCGTGCTGGACTACATCGACTCCGGCCGCTCCGACTCGTCACTGGTCACCGGCGGCGGCCGCACGACGGTGGCAGGCAGCGAACACGGCTGGTTCATCGAGCCGACCGTGTTCGAGACCGAGAACTCCAGCCGCATCGCGCAGGAGGAGATCTTCGGCCCGGTGCTGTCGGTCATCCGCTGGAAGGACTACGACGCGCTGATCGACCAGGCGAACGACGTCGAGTACGGCCTCGCCGCCGGCGTCTACACCACCAACCTGAAGAACGCGATGCGCACGGCCGACCGCCTCCACGCCGGCTCCGTGTGGGTCAACCAGTACTTCAACCTCGTTGACGGCTCGCCCTTCGGCGGCTACAAGGGCAGCGGTCTCGGCCGGGAGTACTGCAAGGAAACGCTGGACATGTACACGCAGCTGAAGTCGATCGTGCTGGCGGAGGAACTGCCGCCGCCGCTGTTCGGCTGAGCCGCTTTTCGAACGAGCGCTCAGCCGCGGACGACGGGCTTCCACACGTCGTCGTCCGCGGTTTCGGCCGGTGCGGTTTCGGGCTCACCGTGCAGGCCGAGCCGGCTGCACGAATACGTCCGGGAGCCGGCACTGCACACCGAACATCGACAACGCCGGTGGACCTGGCACGCGAAGGTCGTGGTCACCGCCGCGGCGCACCGGGAGTCGATCACGCCGATCCTCCGCGTGATCCGGTCCGCCGATGAGGCACGAGTGCGGCGAGGTTGCGTTCACTGCAGCGCCGGCGCGCCACCCGCCGACGTGGGTCGCTGGGGGCACGAAGGACGGGCTGCCGACTCGGTCATTTCGCCCTCGCGCCAAGTCGGTCGGGACGCCGCGGGGCCGCGCGGGCCACCTCTGTGGTTTGTGAAGGGCTCCTTGCGGGAATCGAAGTCCCTCAAGGAGCCCTTCAGCCGGACCTGCAGGAGGTTCAGTTCCGCGCGTCGAGGTACTGCGGGTCCGGCGGCGGGATCGGCGTGTCGGGGACGCCCGCCAGCAGCGTGCTCATGGCGTGGAAGTACGGCGGGGCCGCGACCGTGCCACCGAACGCGCCGTGGCCGCATTGGCCGAGGTGTACGGGCGTCCCGGGGCAGATCTCCTCCGGGTGCGGGCCGTCGGCGAACACCATGGACGACACGGCGTAGTTGTCCACACCACCGACGAACGCGACGGACTCCGACAGCTGCGTGGTTCCCGTCTTGCCGATGTCCGGGCGTGTCCAGCCGGCCGAGTGCGCGGCGGCGGCCGACGTGCCGACCGTGGTGTCCTGCGAGAGCCCGGCCTCCAGCGTGTTGGCGACGCCCGTCGGGATCACCTGCTCGCACCCCTGCTGCTTTACGGGCACAGCTTGGCCGTCGCGGTCGGTCACCGACAGGATCGGGTCGGGCGGGCACCACGTGCCGCCGCTCATCAGTGTCGCCGAGACGTTCGCCATCTCCAGTGGGCTCACCGGGCTGTTGCCGAGGGTGAACGAGAGCAGGTTCTGGAAGTACTGCGACTGCGGCTCGTCGTACTGGGGGTTCTTCGACCGCGCGTCCGACGGATCGGTGATCGGCGGGTTGCCCGCGTCGTTGGTCGCGAGCGTGGTGCGCAGGCCCAGCTTGCGCGCCATGTCCAGCACGGCGGGCATGCCGACCTGCGACTCGAGCCCCACGAACGCGACGTTCGGCGACGTCGCCAGGCCGCTGGCGAGTGAGATGGGGTCGGGGTAGCTGGTGCCGTCGTTGCTCACCGAGTAGCACGGCGTGTACTTGTTCGCGTTCGGCGGCGTGAAGCAGTTGCTGAGCGGGTTGGGCAGCGGCGTGTTCAGCCCGGCCTTGCCCGCCACCATCGCGGCGGCCGAGGTGAAGATCTTGAACGACGAACCGGCGCCGAACTTGTTGCTCGCGTCGGCCACGATGTTCGTGGACGTCTCGCCCTGGGCCGGATCGGTGCCGTAGTTGCGGTTGGCGACCATCGCGAGCACCTGGTGCCCGCTCGCGCCCGGCTGCACCACGGCGAACGTGTTGGCCACGCCGTCCTGTGTCGTCGGCACGTTGGCGTCCACCGCGTCCTTCACGACCTGGCTCACGTGCGGGTCGAGTGTGGTCTTCACGACGTAGCCGGCGGTGTCGAGCTGGTCGATCGTGAACCCGGCCTGCTTGAGGTAGTTCACCGCGTACGCGCAGAAGAACCCGGCGTCGGGCGCCGCGCCCATGCACGTGCTCGACGGCGCGGCCGGGCGCGTGCCGACGACGCCGAGCGGTGTCGCTTTCGCGGTGGCGGCGAAGGAAGCGGGGATGGACTTCGCCGTGACCATGGAGTCGATGACGGTGTTGCGCCGCTTGAGCGCGTTGTCCGGATGCGTGTACGGGTTGTAGACGCTGGGGTTGTTCACCATGCCTGCCAGCAGCGCGGCCTGTGGCACGGTCAGTTTGTCCGCTGTGGTCCCGAAATACGCTTCCGCGGCCGCGCCGATGCCGTAGACGGTGCCGGTGTACTCCACCACGTTCAGGTAGTCGGCGAGCACGTCGTTCTTGGACACGGTCTGGCTGATCTGCACGGCCATCTTGGCCTCGCGCAGCTTGCGGGCCAACGAGTCCTCGCGGTCCTTGTCCTGCGCCGTCTTGTCGTTGCGGTCGACGACGTTGATGAGGTAGTTCTTCACGTACTGCTGCGTGATCGTCGACGCGCCCTGGAGGTCTCCGCCCGAGCTGTCGTTCACCGCCGCGCGCAGCATGCCCTGCGGGTCCACACCGCCTTCGGTGTAGAAGCGGCGGTCCTCGATGTCGACGATCGCGGCCTTCATCGCGGGCGAGATCTGCGCCGCGGTGACCGGAATGCGGTACTGCGCGTACAAAGTCGCGATCGTGCCGCCGTTCCGGTCCGTCACCGTTGTCACGAGCGGCGGGTCCGCGTGCTCCAGATCCGCGGAGATCGCGTCGACGGAGTCACTGACCTGATTGGACAAAACACCCGCGCCGATGGCGACCGGTGCCATCGTGCCCGCGACGAGAACGCCTGCCAGCACGCACAATCCGAGGAACGGGGCTACCCCCTTGCCTTTTCCCACGGTCCCCAACCTACGACCGGGCTCGTGTGAATACGGTGGGTAAAGCAGAGTTTGTCATCGAGCCAACCTTCCGAGCAGAGCCGATGCGACGCCGATCGCCAAGGCGGTCGCACCCACTAGGACGCCGAAGTCCAGCCCGAGGTTGGCCGGAGTGCCGATGAGAAGTCCGCGAAGGGCGTCGACCTGGTAGCTCAACGGGTTGATGTGGCTGAGCACCTTCAGCCAGCCGGGCATCAGGTCCACCGGGTAGAGGGCGTTGGACCCGAAGAACAACGGCATGGTGATGGCCTGCCCGATCCCCATCAGCCGCTCGCGGGAGAGCACGATGCCGGCGATCACGATGGAGAAGCAGCAGAAGAACGCCGAACCGAGGATCACGATCACGACCATGCCCAGCAGCCGCAGCGGGTTCGCGGTGAGGCCCACGCCGAGGATGGCCGAGAGAACGAGCACCATCAGCGCCTGCACGAGCGCGCGCAGCCCGGCCGCGAACGCCTTGCCCGCCACGAGCGCGGCCCGCGGTGTCGGCGTGACGAGCAGCTTCGAGAGCACGCCCGCGTCGCGTTCCCAGATGATCTGGATGCCGTAGAAGATGGAGATGAACAACGCCGACTGCGCGAGGATGCCGGGTGCGAGGTAGTCGAGGTAGGGGATCGAGCCGGTCGGGATCGCGTGGATCCGCGTGAACGTCTCGCCGAAGATCAGCAGCCACAGCGCGGGCTGGATCGCGCGGGTGATCAGCTCGGACTGGTCGCGGCGCAGCTTCTGTAGCTCCACCAGGCACATCGCGCCGATGCGGGAGAGCAGGATGCGCAGTTGTTCCAGTGGTCCCGGGTCAGCCGAGACGGCGGGCGGTGCGGCGAGTGGCACGGACATTGCGCATCCCTCCTGTTTCGCTCTGCAGCGCGTCGCCGGTCATCGACCGGAACACGTCGTCCAAAGTGGAGTCCGGGCCGAGTTCCGCCTCGAGCTCGGCGGGGGTGCCGAGCGCGCGGACGCGGCCGGCGTGCATCAGGGCGACGCGGTCGCAGTACTGCTCGGCCTCGTCCATGTAGTGGGTCGTGACGAGCACGGTCATGCCGGTGCGCGTGCGGATCTCGGTGATGCGGTCCCACACCGCCGAGCGCGCCACCGGGTCGAGGCCCACGGTCGGCTCGTCGAGCACGAGCAGCCGGGGTGAGCTCACCAGTGCCTGCGCGAGCTCGAGCCGGCGGATCATGCCGCCGGAGTAGCCGCCCGCGGGCCGGTCGGCTTCATTCAGCAGGCCCACCAGGTCGAGCGCGCGGTGGACCTCGTCGGCGCGGCGGGAGCGGGGGACGTCGAACAGCCGCGCGAACAGCGACACGTTCTCGCGTCCGGTGAGCGCGCCGTCGGCCGAGAGCTGCTGGGGCACGTACCCGATCAGACGGCGCACGGCCATGCGGCGGCGCGTGACGTCGACGCCGAACACGGTGATGGCCCCCGCGTCGAGCGGCAGCAGGGTGGTGATCATGCGGATGGTGGTGGTCTTGCCGGCGCCGTTCGGGCCGAGCAGGCCGAAGATCTCGCCCGGCACGATCTCCAGGTCGACGCCGTCGACGGCCTTCGTGATGCCGAACGAGTGGTGCAGGCCGGCGCACCTGACGGCGGGCTCGGGCCCGGCTTCGCGGTCGGTTTCCAGGGCGCTCATGCCTCCTCCTTCAGGGCGTCCATCAGCTTCTCCAGCGCGGGCAGAGCCGCGGTGATCGACACGGTGTCCTCTTCGGACAGCCGCGTGAGCGCGGCCGAGACCAGCCCGGTCCGCGCCTTTCGCCAGGTCGCCATGCGCTCGCGCGCGGCCTCGGTCACCTGCAGCTGCGCGGCGCGCCGGTCGGCCGGGTCCACCTCGCGGCGCAGCAACCCGGCTTCGACGAGGAGGTTCACGAGCGTGCTCACGGAGTTCCCCGCGAGGCTCAGCTCGCGCGCCGCCGCGGCGACGCCGACGCCGGGCAGCCGGTCGACGACCCGCAGCAGCTCGACCTGCGCGCCAGGCAGGGGAGGGCCGGGCACTTCCGCGCGCACCCGCCGCCGCACGACGCGGCGGATGCCCTGCACGGCGGACATCAGCCGCTCGGCGAGGTCGGGAGGTGGGATCATGCCTTCGACATTAGCTCTGAGTCAGAGTTATTATCAACGCCAAATGTCTCTTAGGTCTTATTGTTCACGATTTGCGCTCGTTGGCCTTCTTGGCGATTTCAGGCGAGCCGGCTGAGCACCATCGAGACGCCGAGCGCGGTCATCGTCACGGCGATCAGCCCGTCGAGGATCCGCCAGGCGGCCGGCCGCGCGAACACCCCCGCGAGCCGGCGCGCGCCCAGGCCCAGCGCGCTGAACCAGACGGCGCTCGCCAGCGCCGCGCCGACGCCGAAGACCCAGCGACCACCGCCCTGGCCGGCCGCCACGGAGCCGAGCAGGAGCACGGTGTCGAGGTAGACGTGGGGGTTGAGCCAGGTCAGCGCGAGGCCGGTGAGCACCGTGCGCCGCGGGGACACGGGCTCGAGCGCGCTTGTCGTCAGCGCGCCGGGCTTCATGCAGCGCCTCGCGGCGAGGAACCCGTACGTCACCAGGAACGCCCCACCGACGACCCCGATCGCCGTGATCGCCGCCGGCCAACGCTGCAACACCGCGCCGATCCCGCTCACCCCCACGGCGATCAGCACGACGTCCGACAGCGCGCACACCACGATCAGCCGTTTGACGGCCCCGCCGCGCAACCCTTGCTGCAGCACGAACGTGTTCTGCGCCCCGATGGCGACAATGAGCGAAAGGCCGGTACCGAAGCCGGCGGCGAGTGCGGGAACCACGCCTTCGACCGTAAGGTGGGGTCTTCGAGTTAGGCCAGCTAAAGATTCTTACGTAACATTAGCTGCCGTGATGTCAGATCTCCCTCTCGACCAGGTCCGGACACTGCTCGCCGTGGTCGACGAGCAGTCCTTCGACCGCGCGGCCGCCGTGCTGCACGTGACGCCGTCGGCCGTCAGCCAGCGCGTGAAGGCGCTCGAACAACGCCTGGGCCGCGTGCTCATCCTGCGGACGAAACCCGTGCGGCTCACCGACTCGGGCCAGGTCGTCGTGCGGTTCGCGCGCCAGCTCACGCGTCTGGAGGAGGACACCCGCGCGGAACTCGGCCTGGTGGGCGTCGTGGGCCCGCTGACCCTCCCCATCGCCGTCAACGCCGACTCCCTGGCCACCTGGTTCCTCCCCGCGCTGGCCGCCGTGCCCGGCGTGTCCTTCGACCTCCGCAGCGACGACCAGGACCACACCGCCACCCTCCTGCGCGAGGGCCTCGTGATGGCCGCCGTCACGTCCGCGCCCCACCCTGTGCAGGGCTGCACTTCAACGCGCCTGGGCCTCATGCGCTACCGCGCCATGGCTTCCCCGGCGTTCGTCGCGCGCTGGCTCGCGGACCGCCCCCTGGCTTCCGCGCTGGCCGAGGCGCCTGCAGTGCTCTTCGACCGCAAGGACGACCTCCAGGACCGCTTCCTGCGCACCCTCACCCGCCGCTCGCTACCGCTCGGCGCCCGCCACTACGTGCCTTCGTCGCAGTCCTTCGCGGATGCCGTCACCGCCGGCCTGGGCTGGGGGATGGTGCCGGAACTCCAGACGCGGGGGTCCTCTTTGGTGGATCTGGCGCCGGACCGGCCGGCGGATGTGCCGCTGTACTGGCAACAGTGGAAGCTGGACTCACCCGCGCTGGCTGCTTTGGCGGAGGCGGTCGCGGCTGCGGCGGCTACCGCTTTGCGGAAGTGACTGTCCTGAGTAGACACCCCGGCCCCAGCTTCACGCACACACCGTGAGGTGGTTGGATCACAGCGTGGAGAGCAATGTGGAGCGGACGAAATCACCCGAGCGGCTCGTGTTCTTCAGCGACGCCGTGGTGGCCATCGCGTTGACGTTGCTCGTGCTGCCGCTCACCGATCTGGTGCCCGAGCTGGCGGCGGAGCACAAGGAAGCCGTCGATGTCGTTCTGGAGCACTGGAACCAGCTCTTCAGCTTCGTGCTGAGCTTCGTGGTGATCGCGCGGATGTGGTGGGGCCACCATCGCATCTTCGAAGAGGTCCGCGCCTACAGCGGGCCGTTGGTGTACGCGAACTTCGTGTGGCTCTTCACCATCGCCGTGCTGCCGTTCCCGACGGAGATCACCGGTTCGTTCGGGACCAACCGCTTCGCCGCCATGTTCTACACGGGCACGATCTTCGCGAGCAGCTTTGCCCAGTCCGCGCTGGTGCTGATCATCCGCCGGGACCGGAACGTGGCCCGCAGCCCCGATTCCGTGACCGACCTGTGGCTCGGTAACAACTTGTTGTCCACGGCCGCGCTGCTGATCGCCTTCGTCGCGGCCGCCGTCGAACCCGTGCTCGGCTACTACGCCCTCTTGCTGCTCATCCCCGCGCCCTGGGTCGCCCGGTGGATCGTCAGCCGCAAGGCCGACCGCTGACGCTCACGCCTGCGGCAACGGCCACAGGTCGTCGTTGAGCATCCGCTTGAGGATCTTGCCCGTGGCGTTGCGCGGGAGCTCCGGCACGAAGTACACATCGCGCGGCACGGCGAAGCGGGCCAGCTTCTGGTGGATGTAGTGCCGCACGTCCTCGGCGTGCATGCGCGCGCCGCGGCGGAGCACGACGTACGCGGCGAGGCGCTGGCCGAACTCCTCGTCCGGCACGCCCACCACGGCCGCTTCGTAGACGCCGGGCAACGCGACCAGCGCCTCTTCCACCGGGCGCGGGAACACGTTCTCGCCGCCGGACACGATCATCTCGTCGGCGCGGCCGGTGACGAACAGCCGGCCGGCCGCGTCCTGGTAGCCGACGTCGCCGGTGGCCATCAGGTCCTTCGAGCGCGGCACGCTGGAGCCGTTGGTGTAGCCGTCGAAGAGCATGTCGTTGCCGACGAAGATCTGGCCCTCGTCGCCGGGCGGCACGGGGCGGCGCTCGTCGTCGAGGATGGCGATGCGGGTGCCCGGCGGGCAGCGGCCGGCGGTGGTCGGCGCGGCGCGCAGGTCGACCGGGTCGGCGATGCTGGCCCAGGAAACCTCGGTGGAGCCGTAGAAGTTGTAGAGGATGTCGCCGTAGGTGTCCATGAACGAACTGACGAACGAGCCCGACATCGCGGAACCGCTGCTGGCCACGATCCGCAGCGACGACAGGTCGTAGCGGCTGCGCACGCGCTCGGGCAGCTCGTGGATGCGCTGCAACATGATCGGCACGGCGAACAGCGCGTCGCAGCGGTGCTCGGCGATCATCCGCAGCGTCTGCTCCGCGTCGAACCGGCGGATCAGCGACAGCTCCGCCCGCACGGACATCCCGACCTGCAACGCGGCCAGGCCCCAGCTGTGGAACAGCGGTGCCGCGACGGCGATCTTGTCCCGTGCCCGCAAGGGAATCCGCGCGAGGATGCTCGCCGCGGTACTCAGGCCTTTCGGCGTCGGACGGCGCGCGCCCTTCGGGGTGCCGGTGGTGCCGGAGGTGAGCACCACGATCTGGCCCGGCCGCTTGGCCGGCTTCGGTCGCGCCTTGGACGCCTCGTGGATGAGCTCGTCGACGGTCCGGTAACCCTGCTCGGCGTCGTCCCACGTGCTCACGCGGGGGAAGTCGCCCTGCACTCCCGCGATGGTCTGCGCGAACTCGTCGTCGGCCAGCACCGCGGCGGGTTGGTGCTCGGTGAGCACGTCTTCCACCGCGGAGGGCGACAAGCCGGTGTTGAGCAGCACCACGTCCACGCCGAGCTTGCTGCACCCGACGAACGCCTCGACCATCGCCGCGTGGTTGCGGCACATCAGCGCCACGCGCTGGCCCGGCCGCACGTCCAGCTTCGCCAGGGAGTTGGCCAGCTGGTTGCTGCGCTCGTCGATGTCGCGGAACGAGCGGCTGTTGCGTTCGTCGTGCACGGCGATGTCGTCGGCGCCGCGCGCGGTCGCCGCGAGGTAGCCGCCCGCGATCGTGGCGCCCCACTGCGAAAGCGAGTTGAGCTGCTTCGCGACCTTGTCCGGCCGGCCCGCGACGAGCACGCCCGCGCGTACCAACGTGTTGGCCGTGCGCAGCGTCGTCGCGCGGTCGTACTCCGGCGGCTCGGCGGCTTCGCCGGACAGCTGCAGCTCGATCCGCCGCGTCAGTTCTTTCAGCATGCCCTTGACCGCTGAGCGGGAAAGCAGGTCGTGGTGCTCGGGCGGCAGCGACGGGAGCATCAGGCGCAGCACGATCTCCGTCGCCCCGCCCGCGAGCGCGCGCAGCTCGAACGAGATCCAGTTGCGCTCGTCGGGCAGCCCGCACCACACCACGTGTTCGCCGGGCCGGTACACCACCGCGTGGATGGTGCCTTCCACCAACGTTTCCCGGTCGGGAGCCAGCCTGATCAGGCAGCGCGGGCCACGGCCACGCAGCGGGGCCTCGGTCACCTCGCACCAGCTGATCGCCGGCAGGAATCTCGGATAGAGCTCGGGGGAGCCGACGATCTGCCACACCGCGTCGGGCGGGTGCCCGACGGTCGAGCTTGCCTCGACCACATCGTCTCGCATTGCGATCCGCCTCACCGCCGCGCGCGTTGCGCTCCCCGGTGGGTACCGGACGCGCGTTCAGGTGCGGGCACGCTACCAGCAATCGGCTCAGCTCCGGTACTCCGAATGACCAGGAATCCGGCGGGACGGGAATTTTCAGACGAGCGCGGCGGGCGTGGCAGGAACCGACGAGAGTGCCGAGCCGAGCTCGTGCCCGACGGCGAGCCGGACCTCGTCACGCAGGCTGGCCAGCTTTGCGACGTCGAGGCCGGTGGCGATGCCTTCGCGGTGAAGCAGGTGGACCAGGTCGTCGGTGGCGATGTTGCCCGAGGCCCCGGGTGCGAAGGGGCAGCCGCCGATCCCGCCGAGTGACGAGTCGAAGCGGCGGATGCCGAGCCGCAGGCCCTCCCACGCGTTGGCGGCGGCGAAGCCGTAGGTGTCGTGCAGGTGCAGGCCGAGCGGCAGGTCGGGCACCGCGTCGCGCACGGCTTCGATCCCGCGGCGCAGCAGGCTCGGGTTGGCCGCGCCGATGGTGTCGGCGAGGTGCAGCACGCCGGCGCCGAGCTTGGCCAGGCGTTCCGCGGTGGCGGCGGTGCGCGCGGGGTCGGTGTCGCCGTCGAACGGGCAGACGAAGGCCGTCGCGATGGTCGCCTCGATGGCGACGTCCGCGGCGGTGAGGATCTCGGCGCAGCTCTCAAGCCGGGCGAGCGCGCCTTCGGTCGGCACGCCGGCGTTGGCCGTGCTGTGGCCGTCGCTCGCGGAGACCACGAGCCGCACGGAGCGGGCGCCGGCTTCCACGGCCTGCTGGGCGCCGCGCTCGGTGAAGACCAGCGTGTGCAGGGTGACAGGGCTGTTCGCGGGGTCGAGCGTGCGCAGGAGTTCGTCGGTGTCGGCCATCTGCGGCACGCGGCGCTTCGAGACGAAGGAGCCGACCTCGAGCGCACGGAACCCGGCGTCGATGAGGCCGCGGGCGAGGCGGAGCTTGTCGGGGGTGGGCACGGTGCGGGCTTCGTCCTGCAGGCCGTCGCGCAGCACGACCTCGGTGATGAGGACCTCGTCCATGGTGGGTCTCCTTTGTTCTCGGTCTGTGCGGAAGGGTCAGATCACGCCGCCGGCGCGCAGGCGCGCGCGGGCCTCGTCGTCGAAGCCGAGCTCGGCCAGCACGTCTTCGGTGTGCTCGCCGAGCTCCGGCCCGAGCGTCCGTACGCTGCCCGGGTGCTCGCCGAGCGCGGGGACGACGCCGGGGAAGGTGACCTCGACGTCGTTGTCGTCGATGCGCACGGTTCGGCGCTGGTGCATGCCGCGGGCCTCGAAGTGCGGGTCCTTGGTGATGTCCTCGGCGGTGAGGATGGGGCCGCAGGGCACGTCGGCGGCACGCAGCGTCGTCTCGGCGGCTTCCTGCGAACGGCCCTGCGCCCAGTCGCCGATGACCTGGTCGAGGCGGGCGGAGTTGGCGACGCGGCCGGCGTTGTCGGCCAGCGCCGGGTCGTCGGCGAGATCGGGGCGGCCGATGGCGTGGGCGAGGCGGCGGAAGATGGCGTCGCCGTTGCCGCTCACGACGATGTACTTGCCGTCGCCGCAGCGGTAGGTGTTCGACGGCGCGATGCCGGGCAGCGCGGAGCCGGCGGGCTCGCGGACCACGCCGAACGCGTCGAAGTCCGGGACCAGCGATTCCATCAGCGAGTAGACGGCCTCGTACAGCGCGACGTCGACGGTCTCGCCCCCGCCGCCCTCGCGTTCGCGGCGCAGCAGGCCCATCAGCGCGCCGATCACGGCATACAGACCGGCGACGGAGTCGGCGAGGCTCACGCCGACGCGCGTCGGCGGGCGGTCGGGGTACCCGGTGAGCGCGCGCAGGCCGCCGACGGCCTCGGCGACGCCGCCGAAGCCCGGCCGGTCGCGGTACGGGCCGGTCTGGCCGTAGCCGGACACGCGCACGAGGACGAGGCCGGGGTTGAGCTGCTTGAGCTCGTCCGGGCCCAGGCCCCAGCGTTCGAGCGTGCCGGGGCGGAAGTTCTCGAGGACGACGTCGGCCTTCGCGATGAGCTTGCGCGCGACGTCCTGGCCCTCGGGGGAGCGCAGGTCGAGCGTGACGGAGCGCTTGTTCCGGCCCAGTGTGCGGAAGAGCAGGGAGGTGTCACCCGCGTGCAGGCGCCAGCGGCGCAGCTCGTCGCCGCTGCCCGGGCGCTCGACCTTCACGACGTCGGCGCCGAAGTCGGCCAGCAGTCTGCCGGCGGTGGGCGCGGCGACGAAGTTGCCCAGTTCGACCACCCGCACTCCGGTGAGAGGGCCTCGATTGCTCATGATCACGCTCCAACCACATAGTGAGTTGCAAACCCAGAATACGGGTGTGCGTGTCGCCGTCAAGACGATCGAGGCTGACTACACTCGGCGAAACAGTCGGGTGGGTCACAGAAGCGGGGCGGCGATGGCGGAAGAGCGGGGCGGCACCGCGCCGGTGCTGGTGCTGCGCAAGTTCAAGCAGATCCTCGAGTCGTTCACGATCGAGGAGCCCGAGCTGACCCTGCAGCAGATCACCCGCGCCACCGGCCTGCCGGCCAGCACCTGCCAGCGGCTGGTGCACAACCTCGTGCGCGAAGGCTTCCTCGACCGGTACGACGACACCTACCGCGTCGGGCTCGGCCTCGTGCGCTGGGCCGCGCCGGGCACCTTCGGCCTCGACCTCGTGCGGCTCGTGCGTCCCGTGCTGCACAAACTGCGCGACGACTCGGGCGAGACGGCCTGCCTGTACGTGCGCGACGGCGCCTTCCGCACGGTGGTGTCGCTGGCCGAGTCGCGCCACCCCGTGATCCGGCTGTTCGTGGTCGGCATGGTGATGCCGCTGCACGCCGGCTCGGCCGGGAAGGTCTTCCTGGCGTGGGACCGGCTGGCGCTGCGTGACGCCGTCGGGCACGGCCTGGCGCGCTTCACCGAGCACACGATCGTCGACATCGACCTGCTCAACCAGCAGCTCGCCCAGGTCCGCGCCGACGGCTACGCCAGCAGCTTCGAGGAACGCGACCTCGGCGCGGCCTCGCTGAGCGCCCCGGTGTTCGGGCTGACGGGCGAGCTGAGCGCCGTGATCGGCATCGGCGCGCCGACGCAGCGCATGACGTCGGCCGACGTGCCGCGCCTGGCGCCGCTGGTGCTCGACGCGGCGGCCGCGGCGTCGGAACGCCTGGGATACCGCGCGGGAATGGCCCGCGACGTCATCGGCTGACTTCGGCGCCGCTGCGCGGTGTCGTGAGTGGTCGGTTGGTGGAGCGCGGGCCACCGAAGACAACCGCTAGCGCTGCAGCGTGGGTACGTGCCCTTCACGGACCGCGCTACCCCGGGGCGAGTTCGCGCTGGTCGGCGCGCGGGGGAGTGGTCTCACTGTCCGTTGTGGCTGATTCGCCGGTTTCGTCGCGGAGTGAAGATTTCTTGTCGTGCGATGCGACCGCGCGGATTGCCACCCTTCGTGCTGGTGAGGGGCCTGCCGGGGGTGGATCCGTCCCGATCGGTGGACCCCTCAGGCTGATCCACAACGCTCCGCGACCCTTGACGTCCGCGCGCCTACCGCCACATCATGGGGGCACGAATCACATAGTGGATCCTGCCTTACGCTGGATCCGCGCGGCCATGAACTGTCAAAGGAGACGACGGATGGCGAACCCCCTCGACACGGCGGAGCCGGGGACGGCCGCGGTCGCGGCGCGGCTCGACCGGCTGCCGGTCACCCGCACCCATCGGCGCGCGACCGTCGCCGTCGGGCTCGGTCTGTTCTTCGAGTTCTACGAGGTGTTCCTGACCGGGACGATCAGCGCGGTGCTGGTCAGCGAGTTCAAGCTCAGCAAAGCGGCGCTCCCGCCGCTGCTGGCCTCGACCTTCCTCGGCATGTTCTTCGGCGCGCTGCTGCTCGGCCGCCTGGCCGACCGCTTCGGCCGGCGCGGGGCGTTCCTGCTCAACCTGGCGCTGTACTCGTTCTTCTCGCTACTCGGCGCGTTCAGCGGCAACGCGATCATGCTGCTGATCACCCGGTTCTTCGCCGGTGTGGGCCTCGGCGCCGAACCGCCGCTGGCCGACACCTACCTCACCGACCTGCTGCCCGCCCGCAAGCGCGGCAAGCTGATCGCGTGGGCGTACACGCTCGCGTTCTGCGGTGTGCCGGTCGTCGGCTTCCTCGCGAAGGGGCTCACGGAGGGGTCGTTCCTGGGCATCGCCGGCTGGCGCTGGCTGTTCGTGATCGGCGCGCTCGGCGCCGGCGTGGTGTTCCTGCTGCGCCGCGGCCTGCCGGAGTCGCCGCGCTGGCTGCACTCGGTGGGGCGCACGCAGGAGGCGGAGACCGTGATCCGGGGTCTCGAGGCCGAGGCGGGCCAGGCCCCGGCCGAGGAGCCCGCGCCCGCACCGGTCGAGAAGCCCGTGCGCAAGGCCGCGCCGGTCCGTGACCTGTTCGGGCCGACGTACCGCCGTCGCACGATCATGATGACGATTTTCCACGTGTTGCAGACCATCGGCTACTACGGCTTCGGCACGATGGTCCCGCTCGTGCTCGCCGCGAAGGGCTACCCGGTTTCGCAGTCGCTGCTGTTCACCGCGCTGACGTTCCTGGGCTACCCGGTGGGCTCGGCGTTGTCGCTGCCGCTCGTGGAACGCTTGGAGCGCAAGCACTTGGTCATCGGTTCGGTGCTCGCGATGGCGGTGTTCGGCCTCGCGTTCGGGCTCGCGAACTCCATTGCTCTCGCCATCGTGTTCGGCTTCATCTACACGGCGATCAGCAACGTGTTCTCGAACTCCTACCACATCTACCAGGCCGAGATCTTCCCGACGGCGCTGCGCTCCACGGCGTCGAGCGGCACGTACTCGATCTCGCGGCTGGCGAGTGGCCTGATGCCGTTCGTGCTGGTCCCGCTGCTCGACAGCTCGGGCGCGACCACGCTGTTCGTGGTGATCGGCGCGGCGCTCGTGCTGGTGGCGCTGGACATCGCGATCCTCGGCCCGCGCACCACAGGCCGCTCGGTGGAGAACGTGGCCGGGGAAGGCTGACCGCTGCGGACATAATGGGCCTCGTGGAAGATCTGGTCGAGGAGTACGGCCCGCGGTGGGAATCCGGGCCGTACGAACGGGGAACCGACGGACCGCGCGTGATCCTGGTCGGCACGGACACATCGCCGACGGGGTTGCGCGCGGCTTCGTATGCGGCGGGTCTGGCTCGGCGCCAGCGGGCGCGGCTGGTGGTCGTGTACGTCGCGGCGCCGTCGATGTGGGCCGGGCTGGCCGCGGCCGCCGTGGTCGACGTCGAGCAGCAGACGTTCACCGAGGAGATCGCGCAGCTGCGGTCCGAGCTGCACGGCCGCGCGGACGAACTCGGGGTGCCGGTGACGTTCGTCGTGCGCCGCGGCGAGGCCTATCCGGAGCTGAAGGAAGCCGCACTCGAGGCGAGTGCCGACATGGTCGTGGTCGGAGCGTCGGAGCAGGGCGGGCACCGGCTCGTCGGCTCGGTGGGCAACCGGCTGGTGCGCGCGGGGATCTGGCCCGTGGTCGTGGTGCCGTGACCAGCGGACGTTGACAGGCGCGCGCGATTCGGTAAAAATTCTGAACCGGTAAGTTTCCTGAACCGGTCGGAGGACGACAGTGGGCACTCGCGACGACCTGCTCGACAAGGCACAACCCGTGGCCGCGGCGGCCGCCGAGCACGCCGGCGAAACCGAACGGCGTCGCGCGCTGGCGCCCGAGGTCGTGTCGGCGGCTCGGGCTTCGGGCCTGTTCCGCGCGGGGCTGCCGGCTTCTTTGGGCGGCTCGGAACCTTCCGCGGCGGCGATCTTGCGGGCCGCCGAGCGCGTGGCCGAGGCCGACGCGTCGGCGGGCTGGTGCGTGTCGATCGCGGCCACGAGCAGCCTGCTGGGCGCGTACCTGCCGGAGAAGGGCGGCCAGGAGGTCTTCGGTGACCCCGATGCCGTCGCCGCCGGCGTGTGGGCGCCGCGCGGCAAGGCCGTGGCCGTGGACGGCGGGGTCACGGTGTCGGGGCGCTGGTCGTTCTGCAGCGGCGTGACGCACGCGGACTGGATCTTCCTGGGCGTCGTGCTCGACGGGAAGCTCGTGGTCGCCGCGATTCCCACGGCTGAGCTGGAAATCCACGACACGTGGCACACGTCGGGCCTGCGCGGCACCGGCAGCCACGACACGAGCGCCGACACGGTGTTCGTGCCCGACCACCGGCTTCTGTCCGTTGTGGACGGTCCGCCCGCCGGCGCCGGGCAGCTGCACCGGTTCCCGCTGTTCGGGTTCTTCGCCGCGTCCATCTCCGCCGCCGCACTGGGCAACGCGCGCGGTGCCATCACGGAGTTCGTGGAGCTCGCCGCGGCCAAGCACCCCAGCGGCTCGCGCCGCTCGCTCGCCGAACGCACCGCCACACAAAGCGCCGTCGCCGAGGCCGAGGCTTCCCTGCGCGCCGCCCGCGAGTTCTACTACCGCGCGATCGACGACGCTTGGCAGGCGGCCTTGTCCGATTCCGTTGTGCCGGACGACCTTCGCCTCGCCTTGCGCCTTGCGTGCACCCACGCGGTCCGCATCTCGGCCGACGTCGCGCGCTCCCTCTACGACCTCGGCGGCGGCTCGGCGATCTACGAAACGTCCCCCCTGCAACGCCGCTTCCGCGACGCCCACACCGCCACGGCACACTTCCAGGTGAATCCCGCGACGTTCGAGCTGACCGGCCGCCTGCTGCTGGGCCTGCCCACTGAAACGGCTCAGCTGTGACCGCGGTGGGTGTGGTGACGCCGGTGGCCGCCGACATCAAGGTGGTTCGCCGGGTGATCGGGCCGGCGTTGCTCGGCTTGACGAGTGGAGTGGTGCAGCGGTGACCGCGATCGGGGTTGTCACGCCGTTCTGGCTGGATCGGCCGGCGGCCGAGGCCGTGGACATCGCCGTGGAGGCGGACCGCAATGGGTTCGGGGAGTTGTGGGTCGGGGAGATGGCGACGTTCGACGCGTTCGCGCTCGCGACGGCCGTCGGCCTGCGGACGGAGCGGATCGGGGTGAAGGTCGGGCCGTTGCCGCTCGGGGTGCGGACGCCGGTGGCGCTGGGGCTTGGCGTGGCGTCGGTCGCGGCGCTGGCGCGCAGGCCCGTGGGGCTGGCGCTGGGTGGGTCGAGCCCGGCGATCGTCAACGGCTGGCACGACCGGCCGTGGGACCACGCGGCCCTGCGGATGCGGGAGACCGTGGCCGCGGTCCGGACCGTCCTCGAGGGACAGCGACTCTCGGTTCACGGGAAACACGTGCGCAGCAACGGGTTCCGCCTGCGAGAGCCCGCGCCGGTGCCGATCACGGTGGCCGCGTTCGGGCCGGCGATGACGCGGGTGGCCGCGGAGATCGCGGACGAGGTCGTGCTGAACCTCGTGCCGCCTTCGCACGTTTCGCGCGTGCGCAAGGAGATCGACGGTCAGGCGCACGCCGCGGGCCGCACGCCGCCGCGGCTGGCCGTGTGGGTGCCCGTCGCGTTGAACCCGGGGGAGGCGACGCTGCGGCAGCTCGCGGCGCAGGCCAGCGTGTACCTGAGCCCGCCCGGCTATGGCGAGATGTTCGCCGAGCTGGGGTACGGCGAGCTCGTCGCCGCCGCGCGTTCCGGCGCCAAGCGCGCGTCGCTGGTGGTGCCGCCTTCGCTGGTCGCCGACGTCGGGGCGATTGGTTCCGCAGCCCAGGTGCGCGACCGCATCGCGGCCTACCACGCGGCGGGCGCCGACCACGTCGGCCTCGTCCCGGCCACGGCGGAAGACCCGGCCGGCCGCACGCTGCTGCGCGAGCTGGCCCCGTGACGGCCGGGTCGCACCGCTTCACGGCCGAGTCCGTCGGCCGGGCCCTCGACGTCCTCGGCGAGCGCTGGACACTGCTGATCCTGCGCGAGGCGTTCTTCGGCGTCCGGCGCTACGCCCAGTTCGCCCGCAACCTCGGCATCCCCCGCCCGACGCTGTCGGCGCGGCTCAAACAGCTCGTGGAACAGGGCGTGCTCGACCGCGTGGTCTACGCCACTGACCCGGACCGCCACGAATACCGCCTCACCACGACCGGCAAGGAGATCTTCCCGGCGCTGGTGATCCTCATGCGCTGGGGCGACGACCACCTGCCGACCCCCGACGGCCCCCCGCTCGTGCTGCGCCACTCCTGCGGCGAACCCGTCGCGCCGCGCCTGTCCTGCACCCACTGCGGCGACGAGATCACCACGGCGAACGTGACGCCCGAACCGGGCCCGGGCTACCACTGACCCAGGCCCGGTCGGGAGCTCAGCCGCGGGTGAAGATCTGGGACCACTCCCAGCCGCAGCTCTGGCACGTTCCGGCCTGGACCTGGAAGCTGCCCGCGTAGGCCGGAACCCAGCCGTCAGCCACCTTCAGGAAGTAGCGGCCGGCGGGCACGGACCCGAACGAGACGTGGCCGTCGGCGTCGGTGGTCCCCGTCGCGGTGGTCTGGCCCGACAGGATGTCCACCAGGCTCACGGCGGTGTCCGCGATCGCTTCGCCGGGATCTTGGGTGGAATTCGTGTTGTCGTCGTGGTAGATCCAGCCGCTGGTGGTGCCCAGTGCACCCGGTACTCGCGCCCACAGCCGAACTTCCGGGTTGCTGTCGGGGTTTCCGAGTTCGGGACCGAAGTCGCAGTCGACGGCGAACCCGCCGTACTGGTCCGCGAGAGGCGGAACGGTGCCGGTCTCGGTGAAGGTCCGGGTCTCACCGGGTGCGAACGTCAGCGAGGCCGGATACACGAGGTCGGTCCACGATTGCCAACCCGTGAGCTGGTACTGGCTGCCGCCGATGCGGTCACAGTTCCCGCTGATCCCGGACAACGGCTGGGATCCGGTATTGGTCAGCGTGAAGGTCACCTGCGCCTGGTCGCCAGGTGCATAGGCGTCGCGATCCACCGACGCGCTCGCCGTGAGCTGGTCCGACAGCGGCCGTACCGCGCGCAGCTCGACGTTCTGGTCGCCGCCGGCGACGTCGATGCCGCCGTTGGGGTCGGCGAGCAGCCAGCCGTCGGGCAATGTCGTCGAGAACAGTTGGTAGTAGCGCGCGGGCAGGTCGGCGAAGGTGAAGCTGCCATCATCGCCCGTCACGGTGTCGAGCGTGGTGTCGCCGTAAATCCTCACCGGTGCTGCGGCGAGCCCCTCACCCGGGTCGAACGTGCCGTTGCCGTTGCCGTCGCCGTAAACGACACCGTGTACGGAGCCCGTGGTGGTAGTCGGGTCGACGAACGGCACGCTCAGGTGCGCGGACTGCACATCCCACGAAGCGATGCTGCTGCTGGTGATGTCGAACTCCGGCGAAGCGCCGCCCCAGCTGTAGACGGTCGCGGTGACCGCGAGGGTTCGGGTCTCGCCCGGGGCGAGTGTCGTGCCGGGGTAGCCGAAGTCGCCCCAGCTGTTCACTGACGCGTAGGAGCCCGCCATCTGGTCGGTGTAGAGGGTGATTGCTGTCAGCGGGTCGGCCGAGCCGTTGTGCACGGTCACCGTGATCGGGAACGGCTTTCCGACCAGGTGCACGCCCTCGTCGACGGAAGCCGTGATCACCAGCTTCGCCGGGTCGGCCGAGGCCGTGGGCGTCACGAGGGCACCGAGGGTCAGCGCGGCGGTCAGTCCGGCGAGCAGCCGGAAGACCCCGCGCGGGGATCTGAGGATCAAGAAGGTTTCCCCCTGGAAACAAGGCCGTCCGTGGGCGTCCCCCGACGCACGCTTGCCGGGCCGGCGTGGTTGCGCAGTTGCGACTGCGATCAAGGGAGAAAGTAGCGCCGCCGGGGAGGGTCGGGCCAGGGGATTTGCCCGGACGGAGCAGCGTCACCCAACGCGAGATCTTCTACAGAAGCTTGACGAATATGGCGAGTTGTGTAGAAACTACTCCCCCGACCCCGAGTGAGGAGGCGTTCGCCATGACGGTTGTCGCGCAGGGTGGTGAGGTGGAGGTCCCCGTCGCGCAAGAAGGCGTGAGTTTCGACCGGCGGCCGGAGGGGTATCGGCATTGGCGGCTGCGCGTCGACGGGGCCGTGGCGTGGCTGGAGCTCGACGTGGCCGAGGACGGGGGGCTGGTGCCCGGCTACGAGCTCAAGCTGAACTCCTACGACCTCGGTGTGGACATCGAGCTTTACGACGCCACGCAACGACTTCGCTTCGAGCACCCGCGGGTCCGGACGGTCGTGGTGACGAGCGGCAAGGACGGTGTGTTCTGCGCCGGCGCGAACATCCGGATGCTGGCGGCGTCGGAGCACGCGTGGAAGGTGAACTTCTGCAAGTTCACCAACGAGACGCGCAACGGCATGGAGGACGCGACCGAGAACTCCGGCCAGACGTACCTCGCGGCCGTGAACGGGGCGTGCGCGGGCGGCGGGTACGAGCTGGCTCTCGCGTGTGACAAAATCATCCTCATCGACGACAATTCGTCGACTGTCGCGTTGCCCGAGGTGCCGCTGCTGGGCGTGCTGCCCGGCACGGGCGGGCTTACGCGAGTGGTCGACAAGCGCGGCGTGCGCAAGGACCGCGCCGACGTGTTCGCCACGCGAAGTGACGGTGTGAAAGGGAAGACGGCCGTCGACTGGAAGCTCGTCGACGAGCTGGCTCCGCGCCGCGAATTCCTCCGGACAGTCGAGAAGCGGGCGCTGGAGCTGGCGGAGAACAGCACACGGCCCGCCGACGCCCACGGCATCGAACTGACGCCGCTCGACCGCAGCGCGACGGAGTCGGGCCTGACCTACCCGCACGTCACCGCCGTGTTCGACCGCCCGGCCGGCACCGTCGAGATCACCGTGCACGGACCGGAAGCAGCAGCGCCCGAGACCACCCGGGAGATCCACGAGCAGGGCGCCGAAAACTGGCTGCTGGCCGTCACCCGCGAGCTCGACGACCTCATCCTCCGCCTGCGCACCAACGAATCGAGCCTCGGCACCTGGCTTCTGCGCACGAGCGGCGACGCCGAAAAGGTCTTGGCCCACGAGCGCGCCGCCCTCGGCCGATCCGGCGAAGACTGGCTGTGCAACGAAATCCGCCACTACACCAAGCGCGTCCTCAAGCGGCTCGACGTCACCAGCCGCAGTCTCATCGCGCTCATCGAGCCGGGCAGCTGCTTCGCCGGCGTGCTGCTGGAGCTCGCGCTGGCTGCCGACCGCCAGTACATTCTGGACGGTCCGCCCCTCGACAATGAGCACAGCCTCCAACGCGCCGCGATCACCTTGTCGGAAGCCAACTTCGGCACCTTCCCCATGGGCAACGGCCTCTCCCGCCTGGAATCCCGCTTCTACGGCGAACAAGACCACCTCGACTGGCTCCGCAAGGAGCTGGGCAGCGCGCTGACGCCCCAGGAGACCGTCGAGCTCGGCCTCGTCACCGACGCCCCCGACGACATCGACTGGGAAGACGAGATCCGCATCGTCGTGGAGGGTCGCGCGGCGCTGAGCCCCGACTCCCTCACGGGCATGGAAGCGAACCACCGGTTCGTCGGCCCCGAAACTCTGGAGACGAAGATCTTCGGCCGCCTCACCGCGTGGCAGAACTGGATCTTCACCCGCCCGAACGCCTCGGGCCCCGAAGGCGCGTTGCGCCGCTACGGCACGGGCCAGAAGGCGGCCTTCGACCGGAAGCGAGTCTGACCGTGCCCGAGAAGATCGACTACTCCAGCAAGATCCCCAACAACGTCGGCCTCGCCGACGACCGTCGGCTGCAGCGCGCGCTGGAGGGCTGGCAGCCTAAGTTCCTCAACTGGTGGGGCGAGATGGGCCCGACCCTGGAGACGCAGGGCGTGTACCTGCGCACCGCCGTGAGCGTGGGCCGCGAGGGCTGGGCCCACTTCGGGCACGTCAACGTCCCGGACTACCGCTGGGGCATCTTCCTCGCCGAGCGCGACCCCGACCGGCGCATCGCGTTCGGCGAGCACGCGGGAAACGAGGTGTGGCAGCAGGTTCCGGGGGAGTATCGCGCGGATCTGCAACGCCTGATCGTGATCCAGGGTGACACGGAACCGGCGTCGGTCGAGCAGCAGCGGCTGCTGGGCCTCACCGCGCCCAGCCTGTACGACCTGCGGAACCTGTTCCAGGTCAACGTCGAAGAAGGCCGCCACCTCTGGGCCATGGTCTACCTGCTGCACGCCTACTTCGGCCGCGAAGGCCGGGAGGAAGCCGAGGGCCTGCTGTTCCGCAACTCCGGCAGCCCCGACACGCCGCGCATCCTCGGCGCGTTCAACGAGGAAACTGCCGACTGGCTCGCGTTCTACATGTTCACCTACTTCACCGACCGCGACGGCAAATACCAGCTCGGCACGCTCAAGGAATCTTCCTTCGACCCGCTCTCGCGCACCTGCGAGTTCATGCTGAAGGAGGAAGCGCACCACATGTTCGTCGGCACCACCGGCATCGACCGTGTGGTGACCCGCAGCGCCGAGCTGATCCGCGAGCACGACACGCTCGACATTGCGCCGGCCGGCGGCATCCCGCTCGACATCATCCAGCGCTACCTCAACTTCCACTACACCGTCTCGCTCGACCTGTTCGGCAGTGAAACCTCGACCAACGCGGCGAACTACTACACCGCCGGCCTCAAGGGCCGCTGGCACGAGACGCGCCGCAAGGACGACCACCAGCTCACCGGTGACAGCACGTTCCTCGACCGCCCGCGCGCCGACGGCACGTGGGACACCGAAGAAGTGCAGACGCTGCTCGCGCTCAACCTCGACCTGCGCGGCGAGTACATCGCCGACTGCCGAAACGGCCTCAACCGCTGGAACAAGATCGTCGCCGACGCGGGCATCGACTTCCGCTTCGCCTTGCCGCACCCGGGGTTCAACCGCCAGGTCGGCCTCAACGCCGGGCACCACATCACGCCCGACGGCACCATCGTCGACGAGGCCACGTGGGAAGCCAACCGCCGCAACTGGCTGCCGACGGCCGAGGACCTCGCGTTCGTCCGCTCGCTCATGCACCCCGTGTACGAGCGCGGGAAGATCGCGAGCTGGGTCGCGCCGCCGGGCAACGGGATCAACGGTCAGCCGTTCGAGTACGAGTACGTCCACCTTCCCTGAGGCACCCACCGAGGAGCGCAGAATGTCCACTCCGGACACTCCGCCAGTCGTCAGCGCCGACGTGCTCGTGGTCGGGGCCGGACCCACCGGCCTCTACGCCGCCTACTACGCCGGCTTCCGCGGCCTGTCGGTCGCCGTCGTCGACTCGCTGCCCGAGCCGGGCGGGCAGATCATCGCGATGTACCCGGAGAAGCAGATCTTCGACGTCGCCGGGTTCCCGTCCGTCCGCGGGCGCGACCTGGTCGAGCGCCTGCTGGAGCAGGCCGCGCCGTTCGGGCCGCGGTACCTGCTCGGCAACCGCGCCGACGTGCTGGAGCGCGGCCCGGGCACGTTCGCCGTGACCACGCACCTCGGCACGCGGATCGAGGCGCGCGCGGTGATCGTGACCGGCGGCATCGGCACCTTCACCCCGCGCCCGCTCGTCCCGGCGGCCGCGTTCGAGGGCAACGGCCTGGCCTACTTCGTGCGCCACCTCGACGACTACGCGGGCACCGACGTGGTGATCGTCGGCGGCGGTGACTCGGCGTTCGACTGGGCCCTCGCGCTTCACCCGGTCGCGAAGTCGGTGAAGCTCGTGCACCGGCGCGAAACCTTTCGCGCACATCCGGCGACCGTCGCGGCGGTGCGGGAGCTCGGCGTGGAGCTGGTCGTCAACGCGGAAGTCTCGCGGGTGCTCGGCGGGCAGGAAGTCGCCGGCGTCGAGCTCAAGAGCGGTGAAGGCGCGCGGACGCTGCGGTGCGGGCGGATCGTCGCCGCACTGGGGTTCACCGCCAACCTCGGGCCGCTGCTGCGGTGGGGCATCGACGTCGAGAACCGGCGCCACATCCCGGTCGACGCGGCCATGACCACCTCCGTCCCCGGCATCTTCGCCGCGGGCGACATCAACGACTACCCCGGCAAAGTGCGGCTCATCGCCGTCGGCTTCGGCGAAGCCGCGACGGCCGTGAACAACGCCGCGCACCACCTCGACCCCGCCGCGCCGGTGTTCCCCGGCCACTCCACCGACGAGCGCGTCCCCGCTCGCGTCTGAAAACCGTTGGGAGAGAAGAACATGCCGTACGTCATCGCCGAACCGTGCATCGACATCACCGACCGCTCCTGCATGGAGGAGTGCCCCGTCGACTGCATCTACGAAGGCGAGCGCAAGCTCTACATCAACCCGTACGAGTGCATCGACTGCGGCAACTGCGAACCCGCCTGCCCGGTCGAGGCGATCTCGCAGGACCGGCACGTACCCGACGAGTACGCCGTCTTCGCCGAGGACAACCGCCGCTTCTTCACCGAAGCGTTGCCCGGCCGCGACGCGCCCATCGGCCAGCCCGGCGGCGCGATGTCGTTCGGCCCGGCCGGCGCGGACACGGCGCTGGTCGCGGAGTACGACCCGCGCGCCTGAGCTAGCCGCCGTTCTCGACGAAAGAGTCCCAGTGCTGCTGTGCCTCGTCGCGCCATTCGGCGTGGCGGGTGTGGAACAGCTCGGCCGCCTGCGTGCCGCTCCAGCGGTCGGGCAGGAGGTTTCGCGGCAGGTCGGGGTCGAGGAACGGGAAGCGGCGCCACTCGTGCACCAGGCGGGTCTGCGCGAGGAGCACGGCCTCGCCCGAGCGCGGCGCGAGGCCGGTGAACTCGTCGATGAAGCGCTCGTAGTGGTGTTCGAGCTCGCGCAGGTCCCAGGCACGGGCGACCATCTGCTGTTCGTCGCCGATCTCGGCGTAGCTCGCGACGAACGACATGGCCTGCCCGCCGTCGGTGAGTTCCGCGACGAGCCGGGCGGCCTCGGGTTCCGCGCCGACGTTCGGGCTGATCCACACGCCCGGCGCGGGCGAGCCGAAGCCCGCCCAGCTCAGCCGGGTGCGCATGCGGTGGCGCAGGTCGCGCTGGGATTCGGGCACCGACACGAGCAGCACCAGCCACCTGCGGTCCCACTCGCCGGTCTGCCGGCCGAAGCCGTAGATCCGCTCGGCGCCTTCGCTCAGCAGGCGGCGTCCCGGCGGGGTCAGCAGCCAGCGCACGCGTCGGCCCGCTCGCTCGGACTTCAGCCAGCCCTCGCCGGAAGCGCGGGCGAGCGCCTGGCGGGCGGACTTCTCCTCGACCTTGAACAACGCGAGGGCATCGACCAGCGACGACGTCCAGACCGGCTCCTGGCGAGGCAGCACGTACTCGCCGAGCACTGTCATGAGCAGCGACCGCGCACTGGTGTGCGCCAGTTCGCGCCGCCGTGTGACGGTGGGCCGGGTGGCCGCCACCTGCGGATCACCGCCTTCCGGGAGAAAAACTGGTACAAGCGTCTGCTCAGATTACCCGGTTGACGGTGCCCGAGTACGCGACCCGGGGGAGAACGGTTGCTCTCCTCGCAAGGCCTCCTGCCTGAACTTCCCCGGACGTTTTCGCATCGATCGCCGCGCGATTCAGAGCATTGAGATTTCCAGTTCCGCCAGCCGCTCCGGCTCGGTGACGATGTCGACCTCGGTGATCACGCCGCCCGCGATCGTGAACGCCATCGCCACCCGCAGCCGGCCCAGCGGCGCCGCGATGATGCCCGGCCGGCCGCCGACAAGCGCGGGCCGCGAGACGGCAGCGCGGTCGGCGAACCGGCCGGCGCCCGCGGCGATGTTCTCGGCCCCGCGCACGAGCTTGGCGACGTCGCCGTCGGCGCGCAGCACGGCGTCCGGATCGAGCAGGGCCACGAGCGCGGCGAAGTCGCCGCCGCGCGAAGCCGCGAGGAACGCGCAGACGACCTCGCGCTTGCGGGCCAGGTCCGCTTCGGCCCCGGCCGGAGTGCCGCGGACGCGGCGGCGCGCCCGGCTCGCGAGCTGGCGCGCGGCGGCCGGGGCGCGGTCGACGATCGGGGCGACCTCGTCGAACGACAGGCCGAAGATGTCGTGCAGCACGAACGCCAGGCGCTCGGCGGGTGAGAGCGTGTCGAGGACGACGAGCAGCGCCAGGCCGACCGAGTCGGCCATCACGGCCTCGGTTTCGGGGTCGGTGGTGTCGGCGCCGTCCGGGAGCTGCTCGCCGACGGGCTCCTCGCGGCGGGACTGCCGGGAGCGCAGCACGTCGAGGCAGACCCGGCTGACGACCGTGGTGAGCCAGCCGCCGAGATTGGTCACGGCGGCGGAGTCGGCACGGCTGAGCCGCAACCAGGCCTCTTGGACGGCGTCGTCGGCTTCGGCCAGGGAGCCGAGCATGCGGTAGGCGACCGCCCTGAGGTGGGTGCGATGGGTTTCGAACTGCTCGGCCAGCTCGTTCACGGTCGACATCCTCCTCCGGGTGGGGTGGTCGTCAGGTTGACGTCCGGGGGAGGACAGATGTGACCGGGCGGTCGCTGGCGCGGGGACGGCACGCCGGACGGACGAGGGTCACTAGTGTGGAGGCTTCGGATCGGGGTGGGGAGCGGCCCGGTCGGGTTCTTCGTGCGGTGGAAAGGCTTTTGATTGTCTGTGGCCGGGGATGTCGAGTCGGTGGTCGCGCGGTTGAGGGCGGCGGGTTGTGTGTTCGCCGAGGAGGAGGCGCGCGTGCTCGGCGAGGCGGCGGCGGGGGACGCCGCGACACTGGAGACGTTGGTGCGGCGGCGCGTCGAGGGGGAGCCGCTGGAGTACGTGGTCGGCTGGGCGGAGTTCGCCGGGCGGCGGTTCGCGGTGGCCGAGGGCGTGTTCGTGCCGCGGCACCGCACGGAGCTGCTCGTGCGGCTGGCGGCGGGGTTCGCGCGGCCGGGCGGGGTGGTGCTCGACCTGTGCTGCGGGTCCGGCGCGCTCGGGGCGACGGTGGCGGCCGAGGTACCCGGTGTCGAACTCCACGCAGCGGATGTCGATCCGGTCGCGGTGCGGTGTGCGCGTTCGAACATCGACGGTGAGGTTTACGAAGGTGACCTGTTCGAACCCGTACCCGAGCGGTTGCGGGGCCGCGTCGAGGTGCTGATTTCGAACGTGCCGTACGTGCCCAGTGGCGAGGTCGAGCTGCTGCCGCCGGAGGCGCGGGAGCACGAGCCGCTCGTGGCGCTGGACGGGGGAGCCGACGGGCTCGACGTGCTGCGGCGCGTGGTCGCGGAGGCACCGCAGTGGCTGGCGCCCGGTGGCCGCGTGCTGTTCGAGACGAGCGAGCGGCAGGCGGAGTCGGCCGTCGCGGCGTTGGGGCAGGTGGGGCTGCGCGCGTGGGTCGAGAAGTCGGAAGACCTCGGGGCGACGGTGGTCGTCGGCGAGCGGAAGCCGTTGCTGCACAAGGAGTAATCGTGGTTCGCCGAGCGGCGGCCCGGGTAGTTGGCCGGGACCGCGAGAGTGAGGGGCCCCGATGAAGGTCTACGCCGACCGCCCGGTCCGCCGCACCGCGCAGGTGCTCAGCGACGTGTTCGCGGTCGGGCTGCTCGCGTTCGCGGTGTGGCTGGCCGTGCGCGTGTACGACGAGGTCATGCGCCTGCGCGCGCCGGGCGACGGGCTCGTCGACGCGGGTTCGGGGCTGCGCGCCTCGTTCGACGCGGCCGCAGACAAGGCCGGCCAGGTGCCGTTGATCGGCCACCCGCTCGCCGACGCGCTGCACTCCGGCTCGGCCGCGGGCACCGAACTCGCCGACGCGGGCCGTTGGCAGATCACGGCCGTCGAAGACCTCGCGTGGTGGCTCGCGGTGCTGGTCGTCTCCGTGCCGCTGGTGTTCCTGCTGGTCTCGTGGCTGCCGCTGCGGTGGCGCTTCACGCGCGGCGCGACGGCCGCGGCCCGGCTGCGCCGCCAGGGCGCCGAAGGACTCGACCTGCTCGCCCTGCGCGCGCTCGTCACGCGGCCCCTGCCGCGCAAGGTCCGGGCCGGTGACCTCACCACGGGCTGGCGCGAACACGATCCCGACGTCGTCGCCGAACTCGCCGCCCGCGAACTGGCCCACCACGGGCTGCGGTTGCCCGCTGTCGAACGCGTCGGCCCGGTCACCGGGACGAGAACTCGATGAGTCGATCACGACACGGATTGGTCGCTTCCCCGTACTGCACTTCCCGGCCCGTGCCGTTTAGGGTCGGGGCATGAAGGTCGGCCTGCTCACCCGGGAGTACCCGCCGGACGTCTATGGCGGAGCGGGGGTGCACGTCGAGTTCCTCGCCCGCGAACTGCGGTCGCTGGTCGACCTGGACGTGCACTGCTGGGGACCGGACCGAGACGACGGAGCCCACGGCCACCGCGACCTCCACGGTTACTCCCAGACCGCGTTCGCGACCATGGACATCGCCGTGTCGATGGCCGACGCGCTGGTCGGGCACGACCTCGCCCACAGCCACACCTGGTACGCGAACCTCGGTGGCCACCTCGCGAAGCTCGCCCACGGCATGCCGCACGTGATCACCGCGCACTCGCTCGAACCGCTGCGCCCGTGGAAGGCCGAGCAGCTCGGCGGCGGCTACCGCGTGTCCTCGTGGATCGAGAAGGACGCGTACGAGGCGGCCGACGCGATCATCGCCGTGAGCGCGGGCATGCGCGAAGACGTGCTCACCGCGTACCCGGCGGTCGACCCGGCGCGGGTGCACGTGGTGCACAACGGCATCGACACCACGCTCTACCGGCCCGACCCGGGCCGTGATGTGCTGGCCAAGCACGGCATCGACCCGGACCGGCCGTACGCGCTGTTCGTCGGGCGCATCACGCGGCAGAAGGGCGTGCCGCACCTCGTGCGCGCCGGCTCCGAGCTCGCCGAGGACGTGCAGCTGGTGCTCTGCGCCGGCGGCGCCGACACCCCGGAGCTCGACGCCGAGTTCCGCGGTCTCGTCGCCGAGCTGCAGGAGAAGCGCACCGGCGTGCACTGGATCCCCGAGATGCTGCCGCGTCCCGAGGTCGTGCAGCTGCTGACGCACGCGACGGTGTTCGTCTGCCCGTCGGTGTACGAGCCGCTGGGCATCGTGAACCTCGAGGCGATGGCGTGCGGCACGGCGGTGGTGGCCAGTGACGTCGGCGGGATCCCCGAGGTCGTCGACGACGGCGCGACGGGACTGCTCGTGCACTACGACGAGAACGACACCGCGGCGTTCGAAGCGGGGCTGGCGCGGCGGATCAACGAGCTGGTCGCGGATCCCGCCCGGGCCGCCGCACTGGGTCTGGCCGGGCGCGACCGCGCCGTGGGAGAGTTCGGCTGGGCGGCGATCGCCGCGAGGACGGTCGCGATCTACGAGGCGTGCGGGAGGGTTTCGTGATCGACGGATCGGATGTCCTGGGGATCGTGCTGGCCGGTGGCGAAGGCAAGCGGCTCATGCCGCTCACGGCCGACCGGGCCAAACCCGCGGTGCCCTTCGGCGGGGTGCACCGCCTGATCGACTTCGTGCTCTCGAACCTCGTCCACGGCGGAATCCGGCGGATCTGCGTGCTCACGCAGTACAAGTCGCACTCGCTCGACCGCCACATCTCCACCACGTGGCGGCTCTCGTCGCTGACCGGCGAGTACGTGACGCCGGTGCCCGCGCAGCAGCGGCTGGGCCCGCGGTGGTTCCAGGGCAGCGCCGACGCGATCCACCAGAGCCTCAACCTGGTCTACGACGAGTCGCCCGCCTACATCGCCGTGTTCGGCGCCGACAACATCTACCGCATGGACCCGCGCCAGATGATCGACGAGCACATCGCGTCGGGCGCCGGCGTGACCGTGGCGGGGATCCGCGTGCCGCGCGCGGAGGCGAGCGCGTTCGGCGTGATCCAGACCGGCGACGGCACGAAGATCGACGCGTTCCTCGAGAAGCCCGCGGACCCGCCCGGTCTCCCGGACTCGCCCGACGAGGCGTACGTGTCGATGGGCAACTACGTGTTCACCACGCAGGTGATGCTCGACGCGCTGCACGCGGACTCGAGGAACGTCGGGTCCAAACACGACATGGGCCGCGACATCATCCCCGCGCTCGTGGACAAGGGTCAGGCGGCCGTCTACGACTTCAGCGGCAACGTCGTCCCCGGCGAGAGCGAGCGCGACCACGGGTACTGGCGCGACGTCGGGACCATCGACAGCTACTACGACGCCCACACCGACCTGATCTCGACGTACCCGATCTTCAACCTCTACAACCGCAAGTGGCCGATCCTCTCCTACCCGGGCCAGCGCGCCGCGGCGAAGTTCGTGGAGGGCGGCAGCGCCGGGCAGTCGATCATCAGCAACGGCTGCATCATCTCCGGCGCGCAGGTCGTGGATTCCGTGCTCTCGCCGGACGTCGTCGTCGAAAACGGCGCGGTCGTCCAGGGCTCGGTGATCCTGGACGGCGCCCGCGTGGGCCGCGGCGCCGTGGTGCGCCGGGCCATCCTCGACAAGAACGTGGTCGTCCCGCCGGGCGCCCACATCGGCGTCGACCTGGCCCGCGACCGCGAGCACTACCACGTGAGCTCGGGCGGGATCGTGGTGCTGGGCAAGGGAGAATCGGCGATCTAGCTCCGGCGCGCCGCGGCCACCAGGGACTGGTGCGTCGGGGCGTCCGGGACGTTCGCCGGGCAGTTCTTGGCGAACTCCGCACGCAGCACCGGGACCACTTGCTCGCCGAGGATGTCGATCTGCTCCAGCACTGCCTTGTGCGGCAGGCCCATGCCGTCGACGGCGAAGAGCTGGCGCTGGTAGTCGCCGGCGTAGTCGCGGAACGCGAGGGTGCGCTCGATGACCTGCTGTGGGCTGCCGACCGACAGCGGGGTCTGGTCCATCGTGTCCTCGAGCGACGGGCCGCCGCCGTAGATGGGGGAGTGGTCGAAGTACGGGCGGAACTCGCGGATCGCGTCCTGGGAGTTCGGGCGCATGAAGGTCTGCCCGCCGAGGCCGACGATGGCGTCGGCGGCCGTGCCGTGGCCGTAGTGCTCGAAGCGGGTGCGGTAGAGCTCGATCATCCGCCGCGTGTGGTCGGCGGGCCAAAAGATGTTGTTGTGGAAGAAACCGTCGCCGTAGTAGGCGGCCTGTTCGGCGATCTGCGGGCTGCGGATGGAGCCGTGCCAGACGAACGGCGGCACGCCGTCGAGCGGGCGCGGGGTGGAGGTGAAGCCTTGCAGCGGGGTGCGGAACTTGCCTTCCCAGTCCACCGGCTCCTCGCGCCAGAGCCGGCGCAGCAGGGCGTAGTTCTCCACCGCGAGCGCGATCCCGTCGCGGATGTCCTTGCCGAACCACGGGTACACGGGCCCGGTGTTGCCGCGGCCCATCATGAGGTCGACACGGCCGTCGGCGAGGTGCTGGAGCATCGCGTAGTCCTCGGCGAGCTTCACCGGGTCGTTGGTGGTGATGAGCGTCGTGGAGGTCGAAAGCAGGATGCGGCTGGTCTGCGCGGCGATGAACCCGAGCACGGTCGTGGGCGACGAGGGCACGAACGGCGGGTTGTGGTGCTCACCCATCGCGAACACGTCGAGCCCGGCCTGTTCCGCGCGCACGGCGGTCTCGACCATTCGCTTGAGCCGCTCGTGCTCGCTGGGAGTCCGCCCCGACACCGGGTCGCGCGCCACGTCGCCCACCGTGAAGATCCCGAACTGCATGACGCCTCCCGCTCCCGAAGTTGATGCATCAACTGAACCGGGAGCGGGAGGCGGGTATTCCGTCCGTCAGTGCTTGCGCTTCTCGGCGTCGTCCTGCAGGTCGAACTGCTCCTTGCGGACGTCACCCTTCACGGTTTCCTCGCCGCGGGTGCCCGAGCCGGCGTCGGCCACCGAGCGCCCTTCACGAGCCATCGCCGCGTCCTGCGTGCTGCGGCCGGCCGCAGTGTCCATTTTGTCCCGACCAGCGTTCACATCCGGTGCGGTGCGCGGCATCGGCAGGCCGTAGTGGCGGTACAGGTCGGCGCTCTCCGTGGACGACAGGTGCCCGTCGGCGTCGATCCGCGGCGCCTCCGACTTTTCGCTGCTGATCTCCACCGTCGGACGTGTCGTCGATCACGGCAACTCTCCGTTGTGCCGGTGGGTTACCCCGGAAAGAAAACGTTTAGTGCACTTCGTTGGGGTAACGCGCGGGCACAGTGGCTGCCCGAACGATCGCGGACCGCAGCCGAACCTCACCTGATCAGGTAACAACTGTCCGGTGTGGAGCGATTGAGGCGCAGACGCTCCCGTTCCCCTGAAAGGTCCCCTCGAAGATGCGCAAAGCCACCTTCGCCAGACTCGGCGCAGTGCTGACCCTGATCGGCCTCGGTATCGGCATGTCCACGGTGGTCACCTCCGCCGACGCCGCCCAGGAAAGCACCTGGTGTACCCGCAAGGACAACGTCGCCATCGTCGGCACCTCGGCCGACACGGGTTACGGCACCACCGGCTACCAGTCCACCACGGACACCTGGTTCCCCACCACCTACGGCTGGACGACCAAGTTCGCCAACGACGTCCACTCCGAGTGGCAGACGAACGTGCAGAACTACTCGCACAACGGTGCCCTCGCCGCCGACTACCTGACCGGCGGCCGCTGGGCGGGCACCACCGGCGCGATCGCCGACATGGCCGCCAAGCAGCCCGACCTGGTCCTCGTCGACCTCGGCGGCAACGACCTGTGGGCGCAGAACGACCCGGCCAAGTTCCAGGCTGACCTGAACAACGTCATCGACGGCATCCGCGCCGCGCGGCCGGGCGTCGACATCCTCATGTCGATCTACGCCCAGCTCAAGTGGACGCCGAACCCGTACGGCGGCAACACCCAGAAGTACACCTGGGACCAGTACGCGTCGGTGATCTACCAGACGGCGGTCGCGAAGGGCACGGCGCTCGTGGACCTGCGCCAGTACATCCCGCCGGCCGGCTCGGCGAACCTGCCCAACCCCAGCCCGTGGACGTCGGACAACATCCACCTCAACGACGCGGGCAACCTCGCCGAGTACGGCATGTGGTGGGGCTGGACCGCGAGCCTGGGCAGCATCTGCGGCTGAGGTTCCGCTAAACGGTCGCGTGGGCCAGCACGAACAGCTCCGCGGGACGCAGGGCGTCGGGGCGCGGCCACACGTCGTGGTCGCGCTGGTGGACGTGCCGGACGGTGCCGAAGCCGTTGTCCCGCAGCAGGTCAGTGAGCTCGCCGGGGGAGAAGTGGCTGCGCCAGGGTTCGCCGGCTCGCTCGGCGACCTGGGAGACGGCGTCGGCGTAGTGCGCGCCGGCGTCGTCCCGCAGCTGCGCGGGGAGCACGTAGTCGGCGACGAGCTGCGTGCCCGGGGCGAGGCCGGCGACGGCGCGCAGCGTGCGGGTGATGGCGGCTTCGGTGAGGTACATCGTGACGCCGAGCCAGCTGACGAGCGTCGGGCGGGCGAGGTCGAAGCCGTGCTTGACGAGGGCTTCGACGAGGTCGCCGGTCGCGAGGTCCAGCGGGACGAAGGTGCGGTTCGCGGGTTCGGGGAGGTCCGCGTTCGTCAGCTGCGCGAGTTTCCACTCCTGCGTCCGCGGGAGGTCCACTTCGAACACGTGGGTGTGCGGCGCGCGGTAGGCGGAGGTGTCGAGGCCGGCGCCGAGGACCACGCTCTGGGTCGCTCGCTGTGCTTCGGCGTAGCGGCTGCGGCAGAGCACCTGGGTGCGGCCGCCCGCGAGGATCGGGTCTTCGCGGTGGTCGCGGTGGTAGGCGAGGAGCTGGTCGCCGTAGTCGCCGAGCAGGGGCGCGGCGAGCTCGTCGGTGAAGATCCTGGGCTCGGCGTCGACGATCAGGTGCGCGGCGCGAGCGGCAGCCGCGGTGAGGGCCGTGAAGCTGGGTTCGGTCACGGGGACGACCCTAGCCCGCAATTGTGCAAGGATAGCACAGATAGATCTTTTTCGCAAGTGCCACTGGGTTGCGATCCGGCGGCGGTGGCGGAACCCGGCGATCTGGGACCTTTTCCGCTGGTCACCGGGTTTACGCAGGTCAGGGTGGGTGGCGTAACCCTGGCGTAATGCGGATCCGGGTACGGTCGCGCAGGTGGAAACTTCGTCGCCCCGGCCCCGCGCCGAGCGGGCCCGGCAGGTCGCCGACGTCCTGCGCCAGCGCATCACCGCGGGCGCCTTCGACGACGGCCCGCTGCCCGACGAGCACGCTCTCGGCACCCAGTTCGGCGCAACGCGCAACGCCGTGCGCGAGGCCCTCGGCCTGCTTCGCGCCGAAGGCCTCGTGGAGCGGCGCCAGGGCGTCGGAACGCTTGTGGTGCACCCGAAGTACGGCCACGGCCTCGACCGGCTCGCCGGCCTCGCCGAGGCCCTCGACGGCTACGGCGACGTCGTGAACGAGGTCCGTTCCGTCGGCATCGTCACGCCCCCGCCGGCGATCGCCGAACGGCTCGGGCTGGTTCCCGGCGCGCCCGCCGTCCACCTGGAACGCCTGCGCCGCCTCGGCGGAGCGCCGCTCTCGCTGGACACCACCTACCTGACCGCCGACATCGGCGTCCCGCTGCTCGACCACGACCTCGCGGGCCGCGACCTGTTCGCCCTCATCGAGGAAACCAGCGGCCGCCGCCTCGGCCGGGCCGACGTCGTGGTCCACGCCGTGACCGCCGGCCCCGACACCGCTGCGTTGCTGGGCATCGCGCCCGGCACGGCCGTCTTCGCCCTCGACCGCCTGACGCACCTCGACGACGGCCGCCCCGTGGACGCCGAAACCCTCCACATCCGCGCCGACCGGCTCACTTTGCGCGCGACGCTGCACCGCGGGCCGGCATGACGAGCGTGACCACCGATGTTCTGCTCGCACTTTTCGGCCTGGTGGGCGGGATCGGCATCACGGCGATCGGGCCCGGGGGTGTGCTGCCGACGATCGCGTTGTTCCTGTTGACGCCGCTCGCGCCGGCGCAGGTGGCGGGGACGGCGATCGTCACGCATGTGGCGACGGGGGTGGCCGGGAGTGCGGCGTATGTGCGGTCCGGGCAGTTGCGGGAGCGGCACACGAGGAGGGTCGCGGGGCTGCTGGCGGGGGTCGCGGTGGTGGGGACGCCGGTCGGCGTTTTGCTGAACTCGCTGGTGTCCGCGCGGTGGTTCGGGGTGGTGCTCGGGGTGTTCGCCGTCGTGGTGGCGGCGTTGGTGGTGTTGCGGCGGCCGGTGGCAGGGCGGGAGCCGGCGACGGGCTCGATCCTCGCGATCGGGGCCGGGGTGGCGGTCGCGGCGGGGCTGGTAGGGGTGGGTGGGCCCATGCTGACCGTGCCGGTGCTCGTGGTGGTGGGGTTGCCGATGCTGGAGGCGCTCGCGGCGGCACAGGTGCAGTCGGTGGTGATCGCGACGGCCGGGGCGGTCGGGTATCTCCTGCCTGGCTCCATCGACTGGCGGCTGGCGGCCGTCGTCGGGGTGCCGGAACTGGCGGGGGTGGTCATCGGCTGGAAGATCGCGCACGCGTTGCCGACGAAACGGCTGCGGATCGCGCTCGTCGTCGCGTTGGTGGCCGTGGCGCCCTACCTGGTGCTGCACGGCTGAAGGGCACCTTGAGAGAAGTCCCTCAAGGTGTCCTTCAACCAAGAAAACAAACTCATCGCACCCGGTCGAACGGCAGCTGCACCACCGGACCCGGCCACACCGGCCGGCCGGCCGCGACGGCGTCCACTTCGGACTCCGGCAGTGCCCGGCGGTAGAGCCGCGCGTCGTCGAGGGAGCCGGCGAAGTGCATGGCGCCGTCGAGGCGTTCGCCCAGCTGGAGCTGGAACGAGACGGTCTCGCTGACCGAACCGGGCGAGTCCGGGCCGGACGCGGCGAGCACGCCGTCGACCCAGATCTCGAGCTGGCCGCCGGTGCGTTCGAGGGCGAGGTGGTGCCGCTGCTGGTCGTCGTAGGCCTGCGTGGTGGTCACCGACTTGCTGCCCGCCGCGGTCGTCATCATGGCGATGAGCCGGTGCGACGCGGGTTCACCGCGCAGCCACAGCTGCGGTGCCGTGGTGCCCATGCCGCCGAGCCACAGCAACGCCTGCGGGTCCTTGGAAGCGCCGTAGTTGAACGACGTCGTGAAGGTGAAGTCACCCGACCCGGGCAGCTGGGTGGGCGAGAAAGGCACCCGCACGAAGTCGTCGACGCCGTCGAGCTGCAGCGCGCCGTGGGACGCCGAAGCGCCGCCGAGCACGTACGCGACGGCGCCCGGCCGGGAGACGTCCGGGGTCGTCGGGCCGGCGGAACGCTGCCACCCCAGGTAGTTCTCGTCGAAGCGCGCGAAGCGGATCTCGTCGCGGGCGTCGACCGCGCCGCCCTCGTACATCAGGCCGATCTTCGCGTCGCGCTCAGCCGGGCCGCTCAGCTGAACGAGGTCGGAGTAGCCGGACCAGTCGCCAGTCACCCGGGTGCCCTGCTCGGCGTCCTCCCAGGTGCGGCCGTTGTCGTAGGACGAGCGGATCATCATCCAGCGCCGCCGGTCGGTGTCCGACGGCGAGGCGAACAGGATCCGCTCCCCGCCCGGACGCTGCAGGCGCAGCAGGGAACCCTGCACCATCGGCGTCACCAGGTCGGGGATGGTGGTGAAGTGCCTGCTGAACGTCTGGCCACCGTCGCGGCTCAGGGCGTAGTCGCGGTTGCCGACGTCGGTACCGCCCTGTTCGCGGCCGCCGGCGTAGATCGTGCCGTCCGGCAGTTCGACGACGCTGACCTCGGAAGGCTTCTGCGCATACGTGCCGCCCACCGGGTGCGGGTAGCTGTCGACGGCGCCGACGTGCCAGCTGCGCCCGGAGTCGTCGCTGTAGATCAGGGCGGCGTAGTTCTCGATGGAATTGGTGCCGTCACTGCGTTCCGCGTTCACGCCGAACACCAGCCGGCCCGCGTGGCGGCCCTTCGTGAGCTGGATGCCGTGCACCGGACCCGAGGCGTACCACGAGTCCCACGCCGGCAGCTTCGCTTGCGCGCTGATGTCCACCGGCGCCGACCACGTCAGGCCGTCGTCGTCGCTGTACTGCGAGTGCGGCGTCCGCGGACACGGCACATCGCAGGCCTTGTCGTCGTCGCGGCCCTTGTTGTACGTGGTGATCAACACGATCCGGCCCGTTCGACTGTCCACAATGGGCACCGGATTGCCGTGCGTGTCACCACCGCCGGGGTTGACGACCTGCAGCGGCGACCACGTCTGCCCGCCGTCGGTGGAGCGCTTGAGCACGAGGTCGATGTCGCCGGTGTCGCCGCAGTTGTCGCGCCGGCCCTCGGCGAAGGCGAGCAGGGTGCCGTGCGTGCTGCGGACGATGGCGGGAATGCGGAAACAGGCATAGCCGGTCTCCTGGTGCGGGTTGAAGAGCACCTGCTGGTCGAACTGCGGAACCGCGAGCTGCGATTGGACGGGCGCCGCCTGTGCGGCTGCCGGTACGAACACGCCGGACACCAGCACCGCGAACGCGAGTGCCCAGCGGATGATCGGTCTCATGTCCCGTTCTTCCCTTCGGCTAAGTGAAACTCCCCAGTAGAACGGCCACCCCACGCGGGGCCAGGAGCGCCGCTTCCGTCGGACGGCCGGGATCGGTGAGCAGATCGGGCGCGGGCGAGGGCAGCGTGACCGTGACCGCCTCGGCGCCGTGGTTGAGCAGGAACAGGTACTGGCTGTCTTCACCGCGCCGCACCACGGCCTGGACGCCCTCGGGCAGGCCGGGCAGCACGGGCGAAACCCCGGCCTCGGCGGTGATCCGGTCGAACAACGCGCGCATCGCGGCGGCGTCGGGCCGGGTGGCGAGGTACCAGGCGACGCCGGCGCCGAAGGCGTTCCGCGTCACGGCCGGGCGGCCCGCGAGCTCCCCTGGGCCGAAGGTCGCCACCACGGCCGCGCCCTCGGTCTCCACCCACTCCGACCAGACGGTGGCGGAAGCCTTCTTGGGGGAAGCGCTGTCGAGCGACAGCCCGATCGAGCCGCCCTCGGGCAGCGGCCAGAACTCGTCGACCCTCAGGCCCAGCACGGCACGCAACGGTGCCGGGTACCCGCCCAGGTACGCGCGGTCGTTCTCGTCGACGATGCCGGAGAAGAACGACACCACCAGGTGCCCGCCACCGGCCACATAGGACCGAAGGTTCTCCGCGACGCCGGCGTCCATCAGATACAGGTTCGGCACCACCACGAGCTTGTACCCGGACAGTTCCCGGGTCGGGCGCACGACGTCACACGTCACGTTGGCATCGAAGAGCGGCGCGTAGTGGGCCAGGTGCGCGTCGAGCTGCCGCAGGTCGTCCGACGGGTGCGAGTCGAGCTCGAGGGCCCACCAGCTGTTCCAGTCGTGCAGGATCGCGACGTCGGCTTTCACCCGGCTGCCCGCGAGCTGCGGCACCGACGCCAGTTCACGGCCGAGGTCGGCCACTTCGCGGTAAGTGCGCGTGTCCCGCCCGCCGTGCGGCACCATCGCGGAGTGGAACTTCTCGGCGCCGCCGGCCGTCTGGCGCCACTGGAAGAACAGCACGGCGTCGGCCCCGCGTGCCACGGCCTGCCAGCTGCCCAGCCGCATCGAGCCCGGCGGTTTGGGGCCGTTGCGCGTGCGCCAGTTCACCGCGCTCGGCGCCTGCTCCAGCAGCAGCCACGGCTGTCCGTCCTTGGTGGACCGAACGAGGTCGTACGCGAACGCTGCTTCGACGTGCCCGCGCGGATCGTAGGGATCGGGATAGGAGTCGAGGCTCACCACGTCTTCGTGCGGCGTCCAGGAATGCCAGTCGAGCGCTTTCTGCACCAGGCCCACGAAGTTGGTCGTCACCGGCACGTCCGGCGTCACCCGCGAGAGCACCTCGCGCTCGGTGAGGTAGCAGCCGAGCGACGCGTCGGAGGAGAAGCGGTGGTAGTCCAGCTGCTGCGCGGGGTTCGGGAACGTCGGTGCCACGCGCGGCGGCTCGATCTCGGCCCAGTCGTCGTAACGCTGCGACCAGAACGTGGTGCTCCATGCCGCGTTGAGCGCCTCGACGCTCTGGTATCGCTCGCGCAGCCAGTCGCGGAACGCGGCGGCCGAGACCTCGCAGTAGCACGCGCGGATGTGGCAGCCGAACTCGTTGCCGATGTGCCACATCTTCAGCGCCGGGTGCCCGGCGTAGCGCGTGGCCACCTGCTCGACCAGCCGCGCCGCGTGCTCGCGGTACACCGGGCTCGACGGGCAGAACTGCTGTCGTGCCCCCGCCGAAAGCCGGGTCCCGTCCACGCGCACCGGCAGGATCTCGGGATACCGGTGGGAAAGCCACGGCGGCGGTGATGCCGTCATGGTGGCCAGGCACGCGTCCACACCACCGGCCGCGAGCTTGTCCAGCACCGTGTCGAACCAGCCGAAGTCGTACTCGCCCGGCCGCGGTTCCACCTGCGCCCACGAGAAGATCCCGACCGTGACCATCGAGACGGACGCCTCGGCCATGAGCTTCAAGTCCTCGTCCCACACCTCGGGGGACCAGTGCTCCGGGTTGTAGTCGCCGCCGTAGTAGACGCGGTCCATCTAGAGCAGCCCCGCTTCCGCCAGTTTCTCCTTGATGCGAAGCAGCTCGTCGGCGTTGAGCGGCAGCTGCGGCGGCGCCATCACGGCGTTGTCGATGAACCCGCGCATCTTCATCGACGCCTTGAACGCACCCAGCGCCGCCGAGCCGCGCCCCATCCGGCTCGGCGGCGCGACGTCGGTGATGGTGAACAGCGAGAGCAAGCGGTCCTGCTCGCGCCGGGCCGCGTGGGGGTTGCCGGAGCGGACGTGGTCGTAGATCAGCACGTAGCCGACCGGGTCGACGTTACCGAGCCCGGGCACCGCGCCGTCCGCGCCCAGTGCGAGCGCGGAGTCCACGAGCAGCTCCGAGCCGGTGAACACGGCGAAGGTGTCGAGGCCGCGTTCGCGCCGCTCCTTGAGCATGAAACGGAAGCCGGCCTCGTCGCCGCTGGAGTCTTTCAGACCGGCGATCACGCCGTCGGCCGCGAGGCTCAGCACGAGCTCGCGGTCGAGCTTCGTGTGCACGGCCACCGGGATGTCGTAGGCGAAGATCGGCAGCGCCGTCTTCTCGTGCAGCAGCCGGAAGTGGCGGTCGATCTCGGCCACGTGCGTGCGGGTGTAGTACGGCGCGGTGACCACGATGGCGTCGGCGCCCGCCTCCTCGGCGGTCTTGACGTGTTCGGCCACGCGCAAGGTCGTCATGTCGATACAGCCGGCCAGCACCGGCACGCGGCCGGCGACCTGGTCCACGGCCGTCTCGATCGTCACGCGGCGCTGCGCGTCGGGCAGGAAGGCGACCTCGCTGGACGAGCCGAGCACGAAGATGCCGTGGACGCCGGCGTCGAGCTGGAACTCGACGTGGCGCCGCAGCGACTCGGTGTCCACGGTGAAGTCGTCGTTGAACGGCGTGCACAGCGGGGGGATGATGCCGGCGAACTTCGTCGCGGTCATGAGGCGTTCACTCCGGTGGTGATCTCTGGGTGGATGCAGCGGTAGCTGTGCCCGGCGGCCTCGGTGAGCGGCGGCAGGGCGAGAGCGCACTCGTCGGTGGCCTTCGGGCAGCGGGTGTGGAACGCGCAGCCGCTCGGCGGCGCGGTCGCCGAGGGCACGGGTCCACTGAGGACGATCGGTTCGACCGGGTGCAGCAGGCTCGGCGTGGCCGAGAACAGCGCCCGTGTGTACGGGTGCCGCGCTTCGCCGGGCAGGTCCTCGGCGGCGGCCTCTTCGACGATCCGGCCGAGGTACATCGTCACGATCCGGTCGCTCATGCGCCGCACGGTCTGGATGTCGTGTGAAACGAAGACCATCGCGAGGCCGAGCCGCTCTCGCAGGTTGATGAGCAGGTTGAGGATCTGGGCGCGCACCGACACGTCGAGTGCCGACGTCGGTTCGTCGGCCACGAGCAGCGCCGGCCGCAGCGCCAGCGCCCGCGCGATGGCCACGCGTTGACGTTGCCCGCCCGAAAGCTGCGCCGGCAACGCGTCGGCGACGCTGCTCGGCAGCCCGACCAGGCCCATCAGCTCCCGCACGCGCTCGACGCGTTCGGCGGGCGTGTCCACGTGGTGCACGTCGAGCGGGTCGCGCAGGATCTTCGCGACGGGTAGGCGCCGGTTGAGCGCCGTGGCCGGGTCCTGGAAGACCAAACCGACCTGCCGGCCGAGCTCGGCCGGGCGCATCCCCGACAGCGGTTTGCCGCCGTAGCGGACGGTGCCGTGTGTCGGTGTCTGCAGCCCGACGAGCACCTTGGCGAGCGTGGACTTGCCGCAGCCGGACTCGCCGACCACGCCCACCGTCTCGCCCGCGGCGATCTCCAGGTTCGCGTCGGTGAGCGCGTAGACGTTGTCGCGCCCGAACAGGCTCGCCGCGCGGACGCGGTGCACCACGTGCACGCCGTCGACTTCGACGAGGGTCATACCTGCGCTCCTTCCACGACAGCCGGGGTCGTGCGTTCGGCGGGGTAGTGGCAGGCGACGAGGTGCCCGTTGCCCTCGCGCTCGGGGGCCACCTCGAAGCAGTGGCCGCGCGCGGCCGGGCAGCGGTCGGCGAACCGGCAGCCGGGCGGGAAGTCCGCCGGGGCGGGCACGACGCCCTTGATCTGGGTCAGCGTGGCCTCGTTCTCCTCCAGCGACAGCACGGCCGACAGCAGCCCGCGCGTGTAGTGGTGCCGCGGCGAGCCCACGACCTCGGCCGTGGCGCCCGTCTCGGCCACCTGCCCGCCGTACATCACCACCACGCGGTCGGCGACGTCGGAGACCAGTGCCAGGTCGTGCGACACCAGGATGAGCGCGAAGCCGAGCTCTTCCTGCAGGCGCAGCAACAGTTTGATGATCTGCGCCTGCACGGTCACGTCGAGCGCCGTGGTCGGCTCGTCGGCCACGATCAGCTGGGGGCTGCGCGACAGGGCCATGGCGATCAGCACGCGCTGGCGTTGCCCGCCGGACAGCTCGTGCGGGTAGGACCGCAGCGTGCGGCCGGGATCCAGGTTCACCAGCTTTAGCAGCTCCTGCGGCGTGCGAGTGCCGCCACGGCGGGTGAACTGCTTGAGCTGCGCGCGGATCGTCATTGCCGGGTTCAGGGAGCTCAGCGCGTCCTGGTAGATCATCGAGATGTCGTGGCCGAGGTGGCGCCGGCGCGGGCCCGCCTTCATGGTGAGCAGGTCCTCGCCCTCGAACAGAACCTCGCCTGAGAGCCGCGCGGCCGCCGGCTGCAGGCCCATGATCGACAGCGCGGTGAGCGACTTGCCGCAGCCCGACTCGCCGATCAGCCCCAGCACCTCGCCCGACCGCACGGTGAAGGACACGCCGTCGACTACGTTCACGCCGTTGTGGCGGTCGGGGAAGCTGATTGCGAGGTCCTTCACCTCCAGCACGGCCCTGCGCCCGGTGAGATCACGTGCCTTCGCCGCCAGCCGTTCCCCGGCTTCGAGCAGGCCCGCGAGCGGCAGCACCGGCGCGGTGTTCTCGGCCGCCTTCTCCGCCTCGATCTTCTTGGCGACCTCGCCGGCTTTCGCGTTGCGGGCAGAAGGCGCGGCCCACGCGTCGGAGATGCCTTCGGACAGGATGTTGAGCGCCAGCACCGTGATCAGGATCAGCAAGCCGGGGAACAGCGTGGCCCACCAGCCGCCGGTCAGCACGAGGTCCTTGCCGTCCGAGAGCACGGAACCCCACGACGGGTTCGGCGGCTGGATGCCCGCGCCGATGAACGACAGCGACGCCTCGAACACGATCGCGTCGGCCACCGTCACCGTGCAGTACACGAGGATCGGCGCAGCGCAGTTGACCGCGACGTGCCGGGCGAGGATGAACAGCCGTTTGGCGCCGATCACGCGCTCGGCGTCCACGTAGTCCTCGCCGTACTGCGCGAGCACGTTGGCCCGCACCACCCGCGCGACCGGGGCCATGTTGAGGAACCCGATCGCGAGGATCAGCACGAGGATGCCGCGGCCGAACACGGCCACCAGCACCGCGGCGAGCGCGATGCCGGGGAACGCCATGATCACGTCCATCACGCGCATCACCACGGCGTCGGTCCTGCGCCCGGACGTCGCGGCGAACGAGCCGATCACCACGCCCGCGATGAGCGCGAGCACCGTGGCGCCGAGGCCGATCGCGAGCGACCAGCGCGTGCCGGCCACCAGGCGCGAGAAGATGTCGCGGCCCGACTGGTCGGTGCCGAACCAGTGCTCGGCGCTCGGGCCGCCCGTGTCGGTGCTCAGGGCGTCGGGGTTGTGCGTGGCCAGCAGCGTGCCGAAGATCGCGACCAGCGCGAGCACCACGAGCAGGCTCAGCGCGAGCCAGGACGTGGGCGGGAGTTTCCGGAACCGCACGCCGGGCCGCGAGAGCCGGTCGGTGAGGTTCGCGTGCAGGACGGGGCGCATCAGGAGTGGCTCCGCAGTCTCGGGTTGGCGATGAGGTAGAGCACGTCGACGATGAGGTTCACGAGCACGAAGCCCACGGCGATGGTGATCACGAAGCCCTGGACCTTCGCCGTGTCGCCGTCCTGCACGGCCTGGATCATGTTCTGGCCCATGCCGGGTAGCGCGAACATCGTCTCGATCACCACCGCGCCGCCGAGCAGGTAGCCGACGCGCAGGCCGAGCACGGTGAGCGGGTTGACCAGCGCGTTGCGCAGCACGTTGCGGCCCACCACGACCACGGGCGGCAGGCCGCCGCCGCGGGCCGTGCGCACGTAGTCCTTGTCCAGCTCCTCGACCATCGACGTGCGGATCACGCGCGTGAGCTGCGCGGCGACCGGCAGTGACAGCGAGATCGCCGGCAGCGTGAGCGAGTTGAGCCAGCCCGAGACCGAGTCGGCCGGGCTCACGTAACCGCTGGTGGGGAACAGGCCCTTGCCCACGGCGAGCCACTGCACCAGCAGCAGCGCGATCCAGAACGCCGGCGCCGCGACGCCCGCCAGCGTGACCACCCGGATCAGGTGGTCGGGCCAGCGGCCGCGGAACAGCGCCGACGTCACGCCGAGCACGACCGACAGCACGAGCGCGATGACCAGGCCGAACAGCGTGAGCTGCACGGTGAGCGGGAGCGCCGTCGCGATGGTCTGGCCCACCGGCTCCTTGGTGATCACACTGGTGCCGAAGTCGCCTTGCAGCAGGTGCCACACGAAGTGCACGTACTGCAGGGGCAGGGAATCGAGCAGCCCGTTGGCCTGGCGGAACTGGTCGAGCTGCGCCTCGGTCGCGTTCGCCCCGTTGAACGCGGCGAGCGCCGGGTCCACGGGGGAGAACTGCATCACGATGAACACGAACAGGATCACGCCGAGCAGCAGCGGGATCAGGGCGAGGATGCGAGAGGCCAGCATCCGCACGACGACGATCACGGTGGGTGGTCCTCCCGCGTCAGACCGGCTTGGCCTGGTTGAGGTAGATGCCGGGGTAGCCCTGCGCGTGCACGCCGGTGATCGCCTTCGGGTCCCATGCCGTGCCGAGCTGGGTGAACACGATCGGGTAGATCACGGCCTGCTCGGAGATCAGGTCCAGCAGCTGCTTGTACAGCCCGTTGCGCTTGGTCTCGTCCGGCTCCGCGGCCGCCTGGTCCTGCAGCCCGAGCAGGGCCTGGGTGTCGGCGTTGTTCCAGCGCGCGTACTTCGTCATCATCAGCGACTGCGCGTCGTAGTAGTAGCGGATGAGCAGGTCGGGGTCGTTGCCGAACTGCATCGGGTTGTTCGTGGTGGACACCACCTGGAAGTCGTTGCCGTTGTCCAGCTTGGAGAACAGCGCCTTGGTGTCCTGGGAGTCCAAAGTGGTCTCGACGCCGATCGCGTCCCAGCCCTCCTTGATCACCTTCACGCAGTCGAGCACCAGCGAGGTGTTGGTGGTGGACAAGGAGATCTTCAGGTTGCTGACGCCGGCCTCGGCCAGCAGCTGCTTCGCCTTCGCCGGGTCGTAGGCGAAGCTCTGCGACGCCGGCTGCGACTGCGGCAGCTTCGGATTGATGAACGACGTGCCCGCGGTGCCGGTGCCGCGCAGGCCGATGTCGATCATCTTCTTCTTGTCGATGGCGTAGTGCAGCGCCTGGCGCACGCGCTTGTCGCCGAAGGGTGCGTGGGCGGTGTTGAACATCAGGTACAGGTTGTTGCCGCCGTCGGCGAACTCGACGGTGCGCCCGGCCTTGCGCAGCTGGTCGGCGTTGGCGGCGGGAATGTTCTCCACGATCTGTGCATCGGGCTTCGCGCCGGAGATCGCGGCCACGCGCGGGGCGGAGTCCACAATGGACTTCCATAGCATCTTCTGGTACGCGGCGGGGCGGGGACCGTTGTAGTCGGCGAACTTCTCGAACGAGGTGTGCGACAGCGGCGCCTGCTCGGTGACCTTGTACGGGCCGGAACCCACGACCTTGCCGCCGACGGCGAGCGGCCAGTTGTTCTCGTACACGTGCTTCGGGAGGATCTTGCAGATCTGGATCCGCTGCAGCGCGTACGGGAAGGGGAACTTCAGCACGAACTCGACGGTGTGGTCGTCGACCTTCCTGACTTCTTTCAGCCACTGGGCGAAGAAGCTGTGGATCAGCACGTTCTCCTTCGCGTCCAGGGCGCGGGCGTAGGTGAACACCACGTCGTCGGCGGTCACGGGCTGGCCGTCGTGCCACTTGGCGCCGTCGCGCAGCTCGAACTTGATGCTGGTGCCGCTCACGTCGGCCGGCAGTGCCTTCGCGAGGCCGGGGAACGGGGCGCGCGTGACGGGGTCGCCTTCGACGAGCGATTCGTAGCTGTGCAGGATGGCGGCCATGGAGAACGCCGAGGCGGTCTGTAACGGGTCCCAGGACTGGTTGTTGCCGTAGCCGATCACTGCGGTGAGGGAATCGGTGGAGCTGCCCGTCTTGTTCGTCGACGCGGGGCCGCCGCACGCGGCCAGCGTCGAGGAGAAGGCGGCGGTGGCGCCCACGAGGCCCGCGTAGCGCAGCAGCGTGCGCCGGTCGAACGCGGGGCCGGTCCCCATGGCGGTTCGGGACATCGATGTCTCCTGACTGTGTGTTTCGCCCACCAGAAGTCATGAGAAGTAGGACGTGGGACGTCCTATGACTTCGCCGAACCCTAGAACTCAGCCGGGTACCGGTCAAGGGGACGGCGCGTTTTCGCCACCGGGCCGGGATCTACCGGGGATTCGATGAGGTATGACGTAGGATGTCCTCCGATGGCGACGTGCCAGCGAACGAAAGAAACATCCGGGGAGACTGTTTTGGCGCGCCCGCAACGCAGTGAAGAGATCACCAAGCGGATCATCGACCTGATCATCGACCGCGACCTCCCACCGGGCGCGCCGATGCCCACCGAACTCAGCCTGATGGAAGACATCGGCGTGAGCCGCAACTCGATCCGGGAGGCGATCAAGGCGCTGCAGGCGCTCGGCATCGTCGAGATCCGCCACGGCTACGGCACCTTCGTCGGCTCGGCCGGCTCCGAGGCCCTGCAGACGTGGCTGCTGTTCCGCACGCGCACCCGCGGCGCCAGCGACGCCGGGCGCCTGCGCGACCTGCTCGAGGTCCGCGAGATGATCGAGACGGAGCTGACCCGGCGGGTCGCGTCGGAGCACCGCCCCGAGCTGATCGCCGAGCTGGAGGCCTGCGTCGCGCGGATGCGCCGCAAGGGGCCGGATGCCGCGGTCGCAGACCGGGAGTTCCACGACCTCATCTGCGCGGAAGCAGGCTTCGACCTGGCGAGAGAACTCACAGGGCTGTTCTGGGACGTCTACCGCGCGGCCGAGGGCGAGCTCGGCGGACCGGTGTCCTCGGCGGCGAGCACGGCGAAGCGGCACCAGGTGATCGTCGACGCCCTGGTCTCGCGCGACGGCGACGCCGCGGCGGAGGCCGTGCACCGGCACTTCGACGAGGTGCGCAAGCGCGCGAAGGCCGGCCGTTACGGCGGGTTCGGCGAGGCGCGGCCGGCCGAGGCGGATTCCGCGGCGGCGACTTCGTAGCGCGGTTCGCGGCGGTGCCATGGCGTCCGCTGGGTGCTCACGCACCTCGTCGAGAGTCCGGCCGGCACGCCGACATCCTTCCGGAACTGATCGACGGCGCGACCGGGCGTTGATCGGTTCGTAGACTGGGCGGCCGATGAGGAGGTGCGCCCTGGACGCAGTCGAGGTCGAGATGCTGCCGCAGTCCGCCGCGGCCGACGAGGTGCCGGCAGCCGAGGTCGCCGCACTGGTGAACGCCGTCTACTCGACCGCCGAGGCCGGCCTGTGGGCGGGCGACGCGGACCGGACGAGCGCGGCCGAGGTGGCCGGGCTCGTCGCGGCCGGCGAGATCGCCGTGGCGCGCCAGGCGGGCCACGTGGTCGGTTGCGTGCGCGTGCGGACGGTCGCCGACGGCGTGGGCGAGTTCGGCCTGCTGGCCGCCGCGCCGCAGCAGCAGGGCGCGGGCATCGGGCGTGAGCTGGTGCGGTTCGCCGAAGACCGCTGCCGTGCGCTGGGCCGGCGGCGGATGCAGCTCGAGCTGCTGGTGCCGCGGTCGTTCACGCACCCGTCGAAGGAGTTCCTCGCCGCCTGGTACACGCGGCTGGGCTACCGCATCGAGGAGAAGTCGACGATCGAGGAGGCCCACCCGCACCTCGCGCCGCTGCTGGCGACGCAGTGCGACTTCCTCGTGTACCGCAAGGACCTCTGAACGCTTCGTCGTGACACGTTGTGTGGCCTTCGGACACTTCGTGGGGACGCTGCCGCAGTTCGCGGACGCGGGAGAGGCGTTTCGGTGGCAGCGCGGCGAGCTCGCGGGGCAGTTGCGCCGGATCAGTGGCGGTGAGACGGGCAAGCGCTTGCAGTGGTTCGTGCCCGTGGTCAAGGAGCTCAAGAGCTCCGGCGCGGTGCGGGTGGTCAAGGACGGTGACTGGACCGGCTACGACGACACCGACCGCCTCGTGGCCCGGCGGCTGGAGCCCGGGCAGATTCCGTTGCACATCGCGGACGACGCGCTGGCGGAGTTCGAGCTGCTGCGTGCTTCCGGCACTCCCGCGACGGCGGAGGAGCCGTTGCAGGTGGGCGTGCCGGGGTACCTCGACATGGCGTTGTTCATCTTCGGTCCGCTCGGGGTGTTCAAGCACGCGCGCGCGTTCCTGCGGGCCGCGGACGCGCAGATCTCGCGGGTGCGGGCCGCGGAGGGCGACCGGGTGGTGTTCCAGCTGGAGCTGCCGCTCGCGTTGATCGCCGTGACCGCCGCGCCGCCGCCGCTGCGCCGGCTGGTCGCCGAGCTGATGGCGTTCCTGGTGACCCGCCCGGCGGCCCGGGCGCCGGAGGGCACGCGGTTCGGCGTGCACCTGTGCTTCGGCGACCTCGGCCACCGCGCTCTGCGGCAGCCTCGCTCGGCCGCGCCGATGGTGGCTCTCGCCAACGCGGTGGTGCGGCGCCGGCCCGCCGGCCGTCCGCTGGACTTCGTGCACCTGCCGATGTCCGGCGGTGACGAGCCGCCGCCGACCTCCGCCGCGTTCTACGCGCCGCTGCGCCGCCTGCGTGCGGGATCGGCCGTCGTGGTCGCGCGGATCGCGCACGAGCGGCAGGACGAGCAGGCCCAGCTGACGGTGCGCGACCACGTCGAGACGGCGCTGGGCCGGCTGGTGGACCTCGCCACGTCGTGCGGCCTGGGACGGCGCTCGCCCGCGGAGGCGGAGGGAGCCGTGGCCCGGATGCGGTCGTTGCTGTGAGGGTGTGACCACGCGTCCGTCCGGGGTATTGAGGACCTGTGACGACACGACTGGACTGGGTCGGCCTGCTGCGCCACGGGCAGAGCACCGGCAACGTCGCGCGCGAGGCCGCCGAGGCCGCGGGCCGCGAGGTCATCGACATCGCCGAGCGCGACGCCGACGTGCCGCTGAGCGAGCTGGGCCTGCGCCAAGCGCGGGCGGCGGGGGAGTGGCTCGCGGGTGAGCCGCCGCAGCTCGTGGTGGCCTCGCCTTACCGGCGCGCCCTGGACACGGCCCGCGTCGCCCTCGACGTGGCCGCCGCCGGGGGCGTGGAGGTCCCCGGCGGCCTGCGCGCCGACGAGCGCCTGCGCGACCGCGAACTCGGCGTCCTCGACCTGCTCACCAGCCGCGGCGTCGCCGAACGTTGGCCCGACGAACTACGCCGCAAGCAGCGCCTCGGCAAGTTCTACTACCGTCCACCCGGCGGCGAGTCCTGGGCTGACGTCGTCCTGCGCGTTCGCTCGCTGCTCGCCGACCTGAGCGCCGAGACACCGGGCCTGCGCGTGCTGTTCGTGGCGCACGAGGTGACGGTGTTCGCACTGCGCTACGTGCTGGAAGGCGTGCCCGAGCCGGACCTCCTGGCCGCAGCCGCCCGCACCGACATCCCCAACGCGTCGGTCAGCACCTGGGAACGCGGCCACGACGGCGGCTTCCGGATGACGGTTGCGCAGGACGTCGGGCACCTCGTCGACGTGCCGCTGGTGTGAGTGACACCCAGCGAGCGCGTGCCCGGCGCGGGATGATGGCACACCAAGATCATCGGCAACCGGAAGGGAAATCATGAAGCTCGACCTCGACGGCAGGACGGCGCTCGTCACCGGGTCCACGCAGGGGATCGGCGCGGCGATCGCCGCGGGGCTCGCGAAGGCGGGTGCGCGCGTGGTGGTGAACGGGCGCGGCGACGCGGGCGTCGCGCAGGCGATCGGGGAGCTCGAGAACCAGGTGCCGGGGGGCGAGTTCGTGGCCGGGGCCGGCGACGTGACCACCGACGAAGGCGCGCGCCAAGTCCTCGACCGTGCGGGGCGCGTCGACGTCCTCGTGAACAACCTCGGCATCTTCGGCGCGCAGGAGCCGCTGGAGATCACCGACGACGAGTGGCGGCGCTACTTCGAGGTCAACGTGCTCGCGGCCGTGCGGCTGACGCGCCTGACGCTGCCCGCGATGACCGAGCAGGGCTGGGGCCGCGTGCTCAACATCGCGAGCGACTCGGCCGTCGTGATCCCCGCCGAGATGATCCACTACGGCATGTCGAAGACGGCGCTGCTGGGCGTGTCGCGCGGCTTCGCCAAAGCGGCGGCGGGGACGGGCGTCACGGTCAACTCCGTGATCGCCGGTCCCACGCACACCGGAGGCGTCGAGGACTTCGTTTACCAGCTCGTGGACGAGAACCTGCCGTGGGAGCAGGCGCAACGGGAGTTCATGAAGACCCACCGCCCCCAGTCGTTGCTGCAGCGGCTGATCGAGCCGGAGGAGATCGCGAACCTCGTGGTGTACCTGAGCTCACCGCTCGCCTCCGCCACCACCGGCGGCGCCCTCCGCGTCGACGGCGGCTACGTCGACTCGATCCTTCCGTAAGGCCCCGTCAGCGCCCTCGGGGCTCACCGAGCCGGTCGCGCACCTGGCGCTCGACGAGCACGGGCAGGAAGCTGCGCACGCCGGCGTCGTCGAAGTGCTGCCGCTGTGCGGTGATCGTGCGGTTGATCTCGGGTTCGCGCGCGCTGCCGTACTCGTCGACGAGCCGTGACTTCAGCGCGGAGAAGCTCTCCTCTTCGCCCTTCACCATCAAGTCGTCCATGCCCTGGTGGGTCATCGCGTCCCTTTCCGTGGTTTCGGCCCTTCCTGACTGCTGCCCGCCACGGGCCCTCCTCAAACGGCGGGCGAACGTGTGGACCTGTCGCAAACGCCTGGTGTCAATTTCGACCACCTGGTAGAAATTCAGGCGACGCGGCGCCCCTGGCGCCGAACCGCGAAGCCAAGGAGCTGGAATGGGCAAGCCTTCCGTGCAGCTGTACTCGGTCCGCGACGCGTTCGCGGCCGACCCGGCGGACACCCTGCGGCGCCTCGCCGCGATCGGGTTCACCCAGGTCGAGCCGTACGGTGTCGTCGAGAACGTGGCCGCGCTCGGCGCCGGTCTGCCGGCCAACGGGCTGACCGCCCCGACGGCCCACGCGAAGCTCATCGGCGAGGACCAGCACGCCGTGTTCGCCGCGGCGAAGCAGCTCGGCATCGCCGTGGTCATCGACCCGCTCGTGAAGCCCGAGCAGTGGCAGAACGCCGCGGACATCACGGCCACCGCGGAAGCGCTCAACGCCGCCGCGAAGGTCGCCGAGGAGCACGGCGTGCAGGTCGGCTACCACAACCACTGGTGGGAGCTGGAGTCGCGGATCGACGGCCGCCACGCGTTCGAGGTGTTCGCCGACCAGCTCGACCCGGCCGTCGCGCTGGAGGTCGACGCCTACTGGGCCACGGCGGGCGGGGCGAACGCGCCCGAGCTGCTCGCCCGGCTCGGCTCCCGGGTGCACGCCATCCACGTGAAGGACGGCGCGCTCGCCACCGACGCGGCCGGTCAGGTCCCGGCGGGCCAGGGCAGCGTCCCGCTCCCCGAGGTTCTCGCCGCGGCGCCCGACGCGTTGCGCGTGGTGGAGTTCGACCGTTACGACGGCGACATCTTCGAAGGCATCGCCGCCAGCTTCGCTTACCTCACCGAGGGCGCGAAGTGACCAGCGGCCCCGTCGGCGTCGGCCTGATCGGCGCGGGGGTCATCAGCGACACCTACCTCGAGAACCTCACGGGCTTCCCCGACGTGCGGGTGCTCTCCGTCGCCGACCTGGATGTGGCCCGCGCGCAGGCGCAGGCGGCGAAACACGGTGTGCCGCACGGGGAAACCGTCGCGGAGCTGCTGGCGAACCCCGAGATCGAGCTGGTCGTGAACCTCACGATCCCGGCCGCGCACGTCGAGGTCGGCCTCGCGGCGCTGGAGGCGGGCAAGAGCGTGTGGGCAGAGAAACCGCTCGCGCTCGACCGCCAGACGGGCCGCAAACTGCTCGATCGCGCGCGGGAGAAGGGTTTGCGCGTGGCGAGCGCGCCGGACACCGTGCTCGGCGCCGGCCTGCAGACGGCACGGCGCGCGATCGAGGCCGGCCGCATCGGCGAACCGCGCACGGCGCTGGCGCTGTTCCAGACGCCGGGACCGGAGAGCTGGCACCCGGCGCCGGAGTTCCTGTTCCAGCACGGCGGCGGCCCGCTGCTGGACATGGGGCCGTACTACCTCACGCAGCTCGTGCAGCTGTTCGGCCCGATCCGCAAGGTGACCGGCGCCGGCGGCCGCGCGCGGGACACGCGCGTGATCGGCTCGGGTCCGCGCGCCGGCACGGAGTTCGCGGTGACCGTGCCGACCACGGTGACCGCGCTCGTCGAGTTCACCCGCGGCGGCAGCGCGCAGATCGTGCTGAGCTTCGATTCCGCCTTGGCGCGCACGGGTTTCGTCGAGGTGTCGGGCGCGCTCGGCACCGCGGTACTGCCGGACCCGAACCGCTTCGACGGCCCGACGAAGCTGCACCTGCTGGGTGCCGCCGAGCCGGAAGCGCTTGCGCCGCAAGGACACGCCGCCTCGCGCGGCACGGGCGCGCTGGAGCTCGCCCGCGCGATCCGGGCCGGGGTGCCGGAACGCGCGTCGGGGGAGCTGGCCTACCACGTGCTCGACGCGATGCTCGCCATCGACGAGTCGATCACACGCGGCCAGTCCGTTGAGGTGGCCAGCACCGTCGAGGTCCCGCCCGCCCTGCCGGGCGGCTGGGACCCCTACGCCCGCACGCTCTAGCGGGCCGGCGGTCCGTGAAGGGCACTTCGGGGGAGGTGCCCTTCACGGACCATGGTCAGTCCTCGAGGGGCACGGTCAGCAAGGTGTGCAGGTAGAACCGCAAGGAGCCGACGAGGTCGACGTCGCCGGGGGTGGTGAGCCATTGGACCTGCAGCCCGTCCATGAGCGCGATGAACGTGAGCGCCGCGAAGTCCGGGTCCACGCCCTCGCGAAGCTCGCCCGTCGTGGCCAGCAGCCGGAACGAGCCGATCACGCTTTCGCGCGCCTGCCGGTAGTGCTCCACGAAGTACTCGTGCGCCGGATGGTCGGGCGCCACGGCCTCGGCCGCCAGCCGCGAGTACAGGTCGACGATGCCCGGGTGGCGCACGTTGTGCTCGGCCAGCGCGACGAAGTGCCGCAGCACCTCCAGCCCGGGCGGCACAGTCAGCTGCTCGCGCTCGGAGTCCTCGGCGTCACGGCGTTCGAGCACGGCGGCGAGCAGCGCTTCCTTGGTGGGGAAGTAGTACAACAGCCCGGCGTGGCTGATGCCGACACGCTTCGCGATCTCCCGCAGCGACGAACCGTGGTAGCCGGCCTCGCCGTACACCACGGCGGCCGCGGAAATGATGTCCTCGCGGCGGATCCGGCCCTTCAGGTAACCCCCGGTCACGGGAGCGTGCTCGGTTCGGCGGGTCGCATGCTGCAATTCTGCCCCGGCTCCGCCGGGGCGGCGAGATCGCCTCTGAGCCGGCTTCCGGATGGGGCGGTCGGATCGGCCGGGGGCCGATCGCACCGCCCCATCCGGAAGCCGGCGCGATCTCGCGCTGTGGTCGCCTCGGCAGGTGCGCGACCAGGGCGAGTGGGCAGGTGGTGGGTGAGCAGGGGTGCGCGAGCCGGGGGTGATCGAGCAGGTGGTGCGCGAGCCGGGGTGAGTGGGCAGGGGCGAGTGAGCAAGTTCGATCGTTTGGCGTGATCGTTCGAACAAAAGGATTGTGCGTTGCCGAGGTCGCTGTGCGACCATGCGAGTGCCGAACCCGAGGAGGATCCGACTGCGATGACCGAATCGTCCCCGTCTGCAGGGTTGCCGCGCGGTGCGCGCGTCGCGACGTGGAGCTTCTTCGCGCTCAACGGGTTCGCCGTCGGCATGTGGGTGGTCCACATCCCGGTCGTCGAGCGCGCCACGGGCATCTCGCACACCACGCTCGGCGCGCTCCTGCTGGTGCTCGGCGGCGCGGCCTTCGTCGGGATGCAGGTGTCCGGCCCGCTCGCCGACCGCTTCGGCCACCGCCGCGTGGTGCCCGCGGCCGGCGTGCTGCTGGGCTTCGCGCTCTTCCTGCCCGGGCTGGCCACCAGCTGGTGGGCGCTCGGGCTTTCTCTGGTGGTCTTCGGTTTCTTCAACGGCTCCCTCGACGTGGCGATGAACGCCCAGGCCGTGGTCGTCGAACGCGCCTATCCGCGTCCGATCATGGCGGCGTTCCACGCGATGTGGTCGATCGGTGGCGCGCTCGCCGCCGTGGTCGGGGCGGCGGTGCTGGGCACGGGCATTCCCACGGCCGTCACGCTCGGCGCCACCGGCGCGTTGTGCGTCGTCGCTTCGCTGGCCGCGGGTCGGCTCCTGCTCGACTCCGGTCGTCCCGAGCCCGTCGAAACCGGCCCCGCGCCGGTCACACCGAGCCGGACCCCCTCGCGCGTGGTCTGGCTGCTCGGCGCGCTCGCGTTCGCGCTGATGCTCGCCGAGGGCGTCGCGAACGACTGGGCCGCGCTGCACCTGCAGGACGTGCTGGGTACGTCGGCGAGCACCGCCGCGCTCGCGTACGGCTCCTTCGCCGTGGCGATGACCGTCGGCCGCTTCGCCACCGACCGGGTCGCCGCGCTGGCCGGGCCGGTCGCGGTGGTGCGGTACGGCTCGGCGCTCGCGGCCGTCGGCCTCGCCACCGCGTCGCTGTCGCCCTGGGTGCCGCTCGCGCTGGTCGGCTGGGCGATCTTCGGCCTGGGTCTCGCGGGCGGCGTGCCGCAGCTGTTCACCGCGGCCGGCAACCTCGACACGCGGGCGTCGGGTGCGCTGATGGCGCGGGTCGTCGGACTCGGCTACGTCGGGCTGCTCGCCGGCCCCGCCCTCATCGGCGGGCTCACGCGGTGGATGCCGCTGAACGTCGCGTTCGCCGTGCCGTTCGCGCTCTGCGTGGCCGCGGTGGTGGCGGCGCCGGTGATCGCGCCGCGGCAGGTCCGCGAACCGGCCGAAGTCGGCTGACGGCGCTCAGCCGCAGCGTTCGCCACTGCGGACGTTGCCCCCGCCGACGAGCGTGAACACGCTGCCGTCCGGGGCGTCACGCAGGTGCAGCGTGCACACGATCTGCGACACGGCCAAGGAAGACAGCGCCTGCACGTCGGTGGCCAGCTGCACGGTGACTTCCGATGCGGAGATCATCACGGCGGCCGGCAGGGCGGTCTGCGGGACCTCGGTGGTGAAGCCGGACGCCTTCTCTGTGGACGTCGGACCTTGTACCAGCGCGTCGATCAGCGCGGAATCGGTCTGGTCCAGACCGGGGCGCTGGACCCGGACGACCGCGCCGTCGGCCACGAGGTAGATCGAGCTGATCGCCGGCGTGCCCGGCGCGGTGGACGGCGGGCCGCTCGGCGCCTCGTCGCCGGAGATCGCGCCGCTCGGCTGCACACCGCACGCGGTGGCGGCCAGCGCGACCAGCACGAGTGCCACGTACCCGAACGACCTGGTGGCGCGCCGGATCACGCCTCACCGCCCGGGTTCAGCGGGAGCCGCAGCGTGAAGATCGCACCGCCTTGCGGACGGTTGGCGGCGGTGAGCTCGCCGCCGTGCAGCTTGGCGTTCTCCCACGCGATCGCGAGCCCGAGTCCGCTGCCCTCGGAGCGGCTGCGCGCGGTGTCGGCCTTGTAGAAGCGGTCGAACACGTGGGGGAGCACCTCCTCTTTCAGCCCCGGGCCCTCGTCGGTGACCTCGATGATGAGCGATTCCTCCGCCGTGCTCAACCTCAGCCGGACGGGCGGCGCTCCGTGGCGCAGCGCGTTGCCGACGAGGTTCGCGACGACCACGTCGAGCCGGCGCGGGTCGAGCCGCGCGCGGACACCCGGCGGCAGCTCCGTGGCCACCTCGCCGACCCAGCCGCGGGCGCGCAGGGTGACGCCGATCGCCTCGGCGACGTCCACCTCGTCGAGCGCGAGCGACGCGGACCCGGAGTCGAAGCGGGTGACCTCGATGAGGTCGTTGACCAGCCGCGTGAGGTTGTGGGTCTCCTGGCTCACCAGCCGCACCGCGCGCCCGGCGATCTCGGGCAGGCCGGCGACCTCGGACTCCAGCACCTCGGTGACCGCGGTCATCGCGGCGAGCGGGGTGCGCAGCTCGTGGGACACGTCGGCGACGAACCGCCGCGCGTCCGACTCCATCCGTTCCAGCTCGCCGACGTGGTGCTGCAGCGACTCCGCGGTGGTGTTGAACGTCTTGCCGACCTCGGCGAGCTCGTCGGTGCCGTGGATGGTCAGGCGCGTGTCCAGGTCGCCTTCGCCGAGGCGGTGCGCCGCGCGACGCAGCTCGCGCACCGGCCCGAGCACGCTGCGGGCGGCCGCGAGCGCCAGCAGCAGCGCCAGGACCACCGCGCCGGTGCCGGTCAGCCACGCGCTGCGGGCCAGCGTGGCGATGCTCTCGCTCTCGGCGTCCAAGGGCTGCAGCACGAAGACCTCGATCCCGGACGGAACCGTCTCGTGTGACCTGCTGGTCGTGAGCCGCAGCTGAGTGCCGATCAGCAGCCGGGTTTCGCCGCCGACGTCCACGCGCTGCCAGGCGATCGAGCCCCGCCCGACGATCTCCTTGACCTCGTCCGTGATCACGGACGCGGGCAGATCACCGCCGGAGACGCCGCCGGCGGTCACGAGCGCGTTGCCGGTCCGTCCGGCGATCTCGCCGGCGACTTGGTCGAGCTGGCCCTCCGACGGCTGGTCCACGGGCAGCGGGTAGAGCAGCTGGATGCGGCTGCTCAGCTCCCGCACCGCGTTGTCCTGCGTGTTCGTCAGGATGGTGTTGCGCGCCGTCCGGTACCCGAACCCGGCGACGGCGATGGTCGTGAGCACGCTCAGCAGCACGAACGCGAGCAGCAGCCGCGTGCGCAGGCCCCAGCCGGGCCAGAGCTTCCGGAACCGGGCGCCGGTCACAGCGGCCCGAAGCGGTACCCGAAACCGCGCAGGGTCTGCACGTACACCGGGGCCGCGGCGTCGTCCTCGATCTTCGCGCGCAGCCGCTGCACGCACGCGTCGACGAGCCGCGAATCACCGAGGTAACCCTGGTCCCACACGGATTCCAGCAGCTGCTGGCGGCTGAGCACCCGGCCCGGCGACGCGGACAGCTCCAGCAGCAGCCGCATCTCCGTGGGCGCGAGGCTGACAGGCCGGCCGTGCTTGCTCACGACGAGCCCGTCGCGGTCGATGGTGAGGTCGCCGTGGCGCTCGACCTCGGGTTTCGGCGTGCCCGCCTGGCGCTGCTCGCCGCCGGTGCGCCGCAGCACGGCCTTGATCCGGGCCTCGAGCACGCGCGGCTGGGCGGGCTTCACCACGTAGTCGTCGGCCCCGGCCTCGAGCCCGGCGACCACGTCGATGTCGTCGTTGCGCGCGGTGAGCATGATGATCGGCAGGTCACCGGTCGCGCGGATGCGCCGGCACACCTCGAACCCGTCCATCCCGGGCAGCATCAGGTCGAGCACGACGACATCGGCCGGGCCCGCGCTCAGCCGCGCGAGCCCTTCCTCGCCGCTTTCCACCGCGTCGACGGTGTGACCCTGGTAGGTCAGGGCGATCTGCAGGCCGTCTCGCACGGCCTGGTCGTCTTCGATCAACAGCACCCGGGGCATGTCTCCCACTATCGCAGCGCACTTCCGGGCCCGCCCGTCCGGATTCCCCGGACAGTCCACAGCGGACACCTCCCGAGAGGATCCGCGTCCGGTCTCATCGCGGGGTGCGCGGAATGTCATGGTTGCGTAACAGCCTCGCCCGTGCGGAGCTGTTACAAAACTGTCGGGGTCCGCGTACACGACTTCGACCGTCGGCGCACACGGGGCCGCGACCGTGGACACCATGACCGAACTGCTCCGCTCCCGTGCCTACGCCGTGGCTACCCGGTTGGTGGCCGTGCTGCTGCTGCCGGTGGCTTTCGTGCGTTCGCCCCACCACGCCCGCCGGCTCGCCTGCCAGTGGGCGCTCGCGCTGCGCTACCCGGCGGAGGACCTCGCGGGCCTCACGGCCGCGGCGCGCGAGGCGTTCGTGGCGGCGCGCACCGACGCGTTCTGGCGCGACGGGCAGCTGATCGGCCTCACCTCCGGCCACCGCGACGCCGCCCGGCAGCACGCGATGTTCACCGCCGAGGTCCGGCGCACGGGTTCCGCGTGGGCGGCCCGCCGGCTCGTGCTGCCGCCCGAGCAGTCGGCCCACGTCGGCGGCTTCGCGCTCGACGTGCGGCCCACGGAAGGCGCGCAGTGGCTGGAACGCCACGGCGCGGCGTACCACCTGCACCGCCGCTACGACAACGAGTGGTGGCACTTCGAGTACCACGCCGACACGCTGCCGATCCGCCTGCCGCACCCGGGCGCGGCCGTATTGGTCAGAACCGCCGGGTGAACGGCATCGGCTTGCGCATGCGGATCAGCAGGAGCAGGGGCACGAGCACGTACCAGATGTTGAAGGCCAGGAACTTGACCGGGTTGCCCGTGCGCATCGCCGGGTCGCCGAAGAACTCCACACCGAACACGACGACGCCGGTGAGCGTGACGATCATCGTCGCGTAGATCACGGCGAACAGCTGGATCCAGTTCTTGCCGGCGAGCAGGCACACGACGAGCACGACGTAGAACGGCATGTACACGAACGCCGAGAGCCCCGTGACGATCCGCATCCAGTCCGGCGGGTGCATGAAGAGGATGTCGGCGTCGTGGGCGTACCAGTAGTTGGAGTTCACGAAGAAGTTGTCCGACGGGCCCGAGAAGTCGACGCCCACGGTCGGCAGCAGGTCGCTGATGAGCGAGGTGATCGTGAACGCGGCGAACACGATCGCGAAGAAGATGTCGATCCCGCGTCGGCGCAGCGGCAGGTTCATAGGATGATCCTAAGCGGGCGGCTCGGGCGGTACTCGGGCAGTAGAGTGCGGGCATGAACGCGTTCCAGGTCTGCCTCTGCGTCTTCGCGGGCGTCTGCGCCCTGTGCTGGGTGCTCTCGGTGATCACGCGCGAGTACTCGTGGGTGGACCGGATCTGGTCCCTGGTGCCCGTGGCGTACGTCGCGATCTTCGCCGCCTTCGCAGGCTTCGCCGACGCGCGCCTCGACGTGATGTTCGTCTTGGTGCTTCTCTGGGGTTTGCGCCTCACCTTCAACTTCGCCCGCAAGGGCGGCTACGCCCGCGGCGGCGAGGACTACCGCTGGGTGGTGCTGCGCGGGAAGATGGCGCCCTGGCAGTTTCAGGTCTTCAACTTCTTCTTCATCACGATCTACCAGAACGCCATTCTGCTGCTGATCGCGCTGCCGGCGTGGACGGTTTTGGAGTATCGGTCGCCGTTCGGTGTGGGTGATGTGATCGTGGCGGTGATCTTCGTCGCGTGCCTGGCGGGGGAGACGGTCGCGGATCAGCAGCAGTGGAACTTCCACCAGTGGAAGAAGCGCGAGCAGGACGCCGGGCGGGTGCCTTCGCCGCGATTCCTGCAGAGTGGTCTGTTCCGCTTCTCGCGGCACCCGAACTTCTTCTTCGAGCAGGCCCAGTGGTGGCTGGTGTTCGTGTTCGGCGCCGTGGCCTTCGGCGGAATCCCCTGGACGATCGCGGGCGCGGTCCTGCTGACGCTGCTGTTCGTGGGATCGACGATCTTCACGGAGACCATCACGCGGGGGCGGTACCCGGAGTACGCGGAATATCAGCAGCGGACTTCGGCTGTTGTGCCGTGGATTCCTCGGAGCCGGGTTCCGGTGGGCTGAGTTTCACGCGCTTCGTCGGGAGCATCGCACTTCGCGTTCTTGCAACTGGTCGCGGTCGGCAGGGTTTCAGGTAGAGCTCGTTGATCCGCCGTTCGGTGGCGCAGTGCCGGATGGCGTGTTCGCGGAGCCGCAGTTCCGCACCCTTGGTCGCCAGGTCGTGCTCGGCGGTCTGCCGCCGCGGTGCCGTGAGTACCGGCGCCAAGGCGCCGCCGGTGCCGACCTCGGTCGTTCTGACGGTGTGGATGCCGTCGAGTCGAGCGCGATCGGCGTCTGTGCGAGTGGCCGCGTTTCCGGAAACGGGAGGCTCAGGCGAATGACGCCGTGACGAATGTCCTCAGTAGACACTCACGCCGTAAACGAAACCGCCAACCCGCCACCACCCGTTTGTGGTGCGCCCACAGGGCGGACCGTCACCTGCGGCTGGTTCCGGTCAGGAGCCCGGCGCGGCGGAGTGGTGGGCCGAGAGGAAGGTCGCGGCGAAGGCAGCGGCGTAACCGAAGAAGGCGGCGTCCCCACCACAGTGAACGTTGCGGTGGCCACGCGGCCGTCGGTGCAGGGGAAGGTGGCCGTGTAGGTGCCGGGGCGGGTGGTGGCGGTGCCGGTGCCGCCGGCGCGGCCCCAGTTGCCGCCGGTGGTCCACTTGAGTGGGGCGGCGAAGCCGGGCGAGGTGACGGGGCCGGAGGGGCTGCAGCCGTTGCCTTGGGCGGCATACGTTTCCGCGTGCATTTCGCCGCCTGGCGCCACTTCCGAGGGCCACAGGGACCAGCCGACGTCACCTGGTGCCGTGAGAGATGCGCTCAACAGGGCCGCGCCCGTGAGAAATTCCGTGAACATGTCGTCCTCCCCGAGACTGTGTGCGGAACACGTTCGGGGAGGACGGGTGGTTGCCTCTAGCGGTCGTAGAAGTTCGACGGTGGTTCGTTCCACTGCTGCGTCGGGGCGTCAGGGCGCGGGGAGCGCTTGCGCCGGTGCAAAGTGCGTGCGTTGGCCGCCATGCTGTTCACCACGATGGCGATCACCAAGCCGATCACGAGGTTGATCGCGGCCGTCGCGTATTTGGCGCTCGTTTCGACCGTCAACGTCAGCGGCAGGACCACCGCGATGAGCGTCACGAGCACCATGATCCAGCCGAAGAACTGGCTGGGCGCGGGCGTCGCGACGCTCAGCAGGTGCATGAGGCCCGTGGCGAGCAGGGCGGCAAAAGCGGCGGCGAGCGCATACGCGGTGGTGCTGGCGCTGCCCCACGCGCCCTCGCCTTTGGGGGCGAGCACGGGGACGTCGAAGATGCCGCGGGCGATGAGCAGGCCGACGATGGCGACGAGCGCCGCCACCACCGCCGTGGCGACGCCGCCCGCCCACAGCCGCGCCGCGTCGATGCCGGGTCGGGCGTCCTGGTCGTACGGGTTCTGCGCCATCACGGATCCCTCCGTCAACGAAGCTGTCCCACTCGATTGTCGTCCTAAGCGGGCTCGTTCGCCTGGTCGAGTTTCGCGACGCGCCGCAAGCGGAAGGACAGGACGACGAGCATGATCCCGTACAGCAACGCGTAGATGCCCACGAGCAAGGCGATTCCGAACGCCCCCGCGATCGGGTGGATCAGCACCAGCACCCCCGCGATCACGGACACCGCGCCGGCCACGATGAGGAACGCCTCGCCCGTGATCTGCTTGCGCAGGCGGATCGCGGCGACGATCTCGGCGACGCCCGTGACCACCGCCCACGCCCCGACGAGCGTCGCCAGCACGAGGATGGTCGCGCCGGGCCACACCAGCGCGATCACCCCCGCGACGAGCCCGAGCAGACCCAGCAACGCGTACGCGAACCGGTGCGCGCCGTCGCCCGGGCGGAACGCCTGCATGAACGCACCCACAGCGTCCACGAGCGCGTAAATACCGAAAACGAGTGCCAGCGCCAGCACGGTGACGCCCGGCCAGATCAGCGCGATCACGCCGAACACCACCGCCAGCACACCGCGCACGAGAACCAGCGGCCACGTCTGCCGCGGGTCCATCACGAGACCACCGACCCCAGCAGAGATGTGTGCGGACATGCTTGCCTCCCGAGCACGATGCTGACCTGGGAAAACGTTAGCAGCGCAGGAAGATCCAAGCACCGCTTCGTTGTTCACCCGATCGGTGACGAAGTGTCCGAAGAGGACGTCAGAAGCTCACCGGCAGCCCGGCGAGCCGCCACGTGCCGGGGTCGGGCGCGCGCCGCACGTCGCCCAGGCTCAGCGCGGGAAAGCGCTCCAGCAACCCCCGCAACGCCACCTCCGCCTCCACGCGCGCGAGCGCCGCACCGAGGCAGAAGTGCGGGCCGTACGCGAACCCGAGGTGCCCGCCCTCTGTCCGCCGCACGTCGAGGCGGTCGGGATCGGTGAACACGCGCGGGTCGCGGTTCGCCGACGCGATCGCGGCCGACACGGGCTCGCCGGCCCGGATCGCCACGCCGTGCAGGGAAAGGTCCTCGGTGGCCTGCCGGGGAATCGTCAGCAGCTGAGGTCCGCACCACCGCATCAGCTCCTCGATCGCCGTCGGCCACAGTCCGGGTTCCGCGCGCAGCACGGCGAGCTGGTCCGGATGGGTGAGCAGGGCCTCGACGGCGTTGGCGACGAAGTTCGCCGGCGTCTGCCCCGCGAGCACGAGCTGCCAGACGAGGGTCACGAGCTCGGGTTCGGTGAGGCCTTCGGTCCCGGCCAGCAGTTCGAGGAACTCGCTCGCCGGCGGCGTGGTGAGGCCGCGCGCGCCGTCGATGATGCCGGGCACCGCGGCGGCGAAGCTCTCGCCCGAGCCGGCGACCACGTTCTGGCCGTAGCTGTGCCAGCGCGGCCGATCCGCCTCGGGCACGCCGACGAGCTCGCAGATCACCTCCATCGGCAACGGCTGCGCGAACCCGGTCAGCAGGTCGGCGCGCTCGGCGGGGAGGCCGTCGAGCAGCTCGTCGACGATCGGCTCGATCCGCGGCCGGAAGTCCGCCGCACGGCGCGCCGTGAACGCGGGGGAGACGAGGCCGCGCAGCCGCCGGTGCTCCGCGCCTTCCATCTCCTGCATCGTCCGCAGGTACGGCCGGCAGTGCTCGGGCACGTCGAGCGCCTGGTAGCTGCCCGGGCCGAGCGCGAAGCGCGGGTCGGTGAGCATCGCCCGCGCGTCGGCGAGGCGGGTGACGACCCACAGCGGGCCGAAGCCGGGGCCGACGAGCTTGGCCACGGGGCCGTGCTCGCGGGCGGCGCCGTAGACGGCGAACGGGTCGCGGTGGACCGCGGGGTCGGTCAGGTCGATCTCGGGGACGTCGGTCACGGGCACTCCTCATTCTGGATGGTGAAATCAGATGGTCTCATCATATGTACCCGAGCGCTATCGTGACCAGCAAGGGAGCACGAGGAGGACGATGGCCCGGCTGACCAGAGCGGAGGCTCAGGAGCTCAACCGCGCGAAGGTGCTCGTCGCCGCGCGCGACGAGTTCACCGAGCGCGGCTTCCGCGAAGCGAAGATCGACGTGATCGCCGAACGCGCCGAGCTCACCCGCGGCGCCGTCTACTCGAACTTCCCCGGCAAACGCGCGCTGTACTTCGCCGTGCTCGCGGAGGAGGCCGAGCGCGTCGCCGCCGAGCCCCCGGCTTCGGACCCCGCCCTCACGACCGCGGAGGCCCTGGGCGCCCTCGCCCGCGCCTGGGTCTCCCGCCTGCCGCTCGCCACCGACCGCGGCCCACGTCTCGGCGTGGACCTGGGGCCGGAGATCCTCGCCGACGAGCTCACCCACCGCCCGTACGCCCAGCTCTTGCGCTTCGAAGCCGTGGTCCTCGGCCTGGCCCTCGAACGGCTCGCCCCGTCCGCGGGCCGCCTCGTCCGCGTCGCCGAACTCGCGCTGACCACGTTGCACGGCGCCACCGGCCTCGCCGCGGCCGCGCCGGGCTTCGGCGAACCGTTCAACGTCGTGCGCGCGTGCGAAGCCCTGCCCGCCCTGGGGCTGGCCGACACGTGGCCCGCGGTCCCGCCGATCGTGGCGCACGCGCAGCCGGTGGACGAACCTTGGGTTCCGCCCGCGGCCTTCGACTCACTGCGGTCGCGGCCGGCCGAGCTGTCCGGTGACGGCGTCGTCGCGATCCTCGGCCTGCACCGGCTTTCCGCCGCGGAGGAGGCCGTCCGCGCCGCACCTGCGGACGCTGCTGTGACAGTCGCCGTGGTGACGGGTTCGGCGCCGGAGCTGGCGCCGTTGACGCACCTCGCGCTGGCGGAGCTGCGTGGTCACCTGCGCCGGGCTTTCCCGGCTTCGGCGTGGCCGCGCCTGCAGGTGCTGCGCGACGACTCCGGCGCGATCGCGTCGGCGGCCGGGGTTTCGGCGGTGAGCGATGCGACCGAAACGGCCGTGCGTATCACCTCGAGCCGCGTCGTGCGTCGCGCCGAAGGCTTCGGCGCCTGCCACGCCGCGGCGACGGGCTGAAAGAAAACCGGGCCGCCAGTCCGAAAAGGACTGACGGCCCGGTCGTCCGGAAATGACACTCAGCCGATCTTGTAGCTGTACGGCAGCGTCGCGATCACTTCACCGGTGCCGACCTGCGGGAGGCCCGTCACGCCGGTCGGGAGGGTCGGCACGGTCACCAGGTTGAGGTGACCGGTCACCGACGCGCCGCGCTTGCCCGAGGGCGTGATCGTCACGGTGACGGTCACCGTCTGGCCCGGCTGGACGAGCAGCGGCGTGCCGCCCGTGCCGTTGGGGTCGACGGACTGGTCGTACGGGTCGCCGGTGGACGAGCTCACCGCGGCGTCGAAGCCCGCCGTCTTGATCGACGCCGTGTAAGACGCGTGACCGGCCGGGGCGCCCGACGGGCCGAACGGGCCCATCTCCTGGACGCTGGCGAACCAGATGCCCTTCGTGACGTAGCCCTGCTTCTCGCCGATCGTCGCGACGGACACCGTGCTGCCGGCCTGCGCGGCCTTCAGGTCACCGAGCACGTCGATGCCCGCGGCCGAGCCCTGCAGCTCCACCTGAGCCGGCACCGACGACGACGTCGCGACGGTGAACTTGCTCGTGTCCGGCGGGATCGAGTAGATCGGCGCGTTGGCGCCGACCTCGGGCAGATCGACGTCGGTCGAGCCCTGGATGGGCTGCGGCTGCAGGGTCTGCTGCGCGTTGGTCCGCGCGTCCACGCCGATCGCGATCGGCTCGACGCCCGTGTTGCGCACCGTCACCGGCACCTTGACGGCCTGGCCGGCGGCCAGCTTCTTCGAGGCCGAGTTCGGCAGCGCGGGAGCGCTCACCACGACCTGGTCGAAGCCCACCGTGCCGGTGAACGGCTGGTCGATCTGCTTGCCCGTCACCGGGTTCTGCACCACGACCACGAAGTGCCAGCGGCCCGCCAGCGGGTTCGCGTCCGTGAGCTGCAACGTGGTGCCCTGCGACAGCTGGTTCGCGGAGCTGAGGAACACGTTGCTGTTCACGTCGGCGAGCTCACCGTTCGGGTCCACGAGCACACCGTCGATGACGGTGCCCGGGTCCTGCAGCTTCACCGCGACGTCGAGGTCCTTCTTGCCCTTGGGCACGTCGAACTCGTACGAGAACGTCTGCGCCGGCGAGACGGCCCGCGCGTTGCCGCCCGTGATCGTGCCGCCGAAGGAACCCTTGCCGTTCTTGGTCGGGACCAGTGCGCGCAGCACGGCGGACACGGTGGTCTGGTGGCCGTCGGAGCTGCCGAACGTGATCGAGTAGTCCGCGTCGCCGCCCGTCGCAGGGGTCTGCAGCGAAACCTTGACCGGCTTGGTCTGGCCCGGCTTCAGCGTCAGTACGCCCGGCGAGACCTGGCCGTACGGAATCGCCCGCTGAGTGGAGGTGGCGAGCTGGATGTTGCCGGTGTAGCCGGTCGGGCCACCCGCCGAGTACAGCACCGCGGTCCACGTGCCCGCGACCGGGCGCGTGACGTCCACGTTGGCGTAGTTCGCCGTGGCCGCGCCACCCTGCGGACGGCTGTTGGCCACGAACGTGCCGTCCGGCGCCAGCAGCGACACGCGCACGACCGGGGTCACCGACTGGCCGTTCACGGTCTTCGGGCTGCCCTGCCACGCCATCCGCGCGAGCAGGCGCTGCGCACCGGCGGGCACGGAGAACGTGACCTTCTTGTACGCCCAGTCCGTGCCGTTGTAGTACGGGAACGTCGGCAGCTTCGTCGAGTCGAACGCGGTGGTCTGCGTCTGCGCCGAAAGCGGCGCGAGCGAGCGCGTGCCCGCCGTGACCGTCAGCGGCTTGGTGCCGACGTTGGTCACGTTGACCGTGGCCTTCTGCGTGCTGCCCGGCGCGCCTTCCAGCGTGAGCTGGTCGGCGGACAGGGCGATGTTCGACGAGACACCCGCCGGGGCACCGGAAGTGCCGGGCGAGGTCAGTGCCGCCTCCACGGCCGCGCGCGCGTCGAGCAGGCCGGAGCCCTGCTCGTCGGCGGGCAGGCCGAGGTCACGCGTGGTGCCGGTGATGAACTGCTTCACCTGCGCGGGCGTCGGCGACGCGCCGTGGTGCGTGCCGCGGTAGGCCTGGATCACCAGCGCGGCGACACCCGCGGTGAGCGGGGCCGACTCGCTGGTGCCACCGAAGGATTCGAGGTCCGTCGGCTGCGGCACGGTCTGGAAGTTGCGGCATTCGGCATACGCGGGCGCGCAGTCGGCCCAGTTGCCCTCACCCGGGGCGACCAGGTCGATGGTGCGCCCGTTCTGCGTGATGCCCGACGACGACAGCGCGGAGATGTTGTCGCTCGTCCACTTCCCGTTGGAGAACGGGAAAGCCGCGTAGGTGGTCTGCGCGTAGAGCCGGTTGTCCGTGGTCGCGCCGGCGGAGATCACCAGCGGGTCGGTGGCCGGGCTGCCGATGGTCGACGTGATGCCCGCGTCGCCGCTGGAGGCGGTGACGGTGACGCCCGCGGCCACGGCCTCGTCGTTGAACACCTGGAACAGGTTGCGCGAGCTCGCGTCCGGGTACTGGTTCAGACCCAGCGACTCGTTGATCACGTCGACGTGGTCCACGGTCACCGCGTAGTCGATCGCCTGCAGCACCGCGGAGTTCGTGGCGGTGGAGCCGAACACGTTGAGCCCCACCAGGCTCGCGCCCGGCGAAACGCCCTTCACCACGATGTTGCAGCCCGCGGGCAGCGGGTGCTTCTCGTTCACGAACTTCGACAGGTCGTGCACCACCACGCCCTGCGCGGCGATGGACGACGCGTCGCCGAACGCCTCGGCGCCCGAGTCGGTCGTGGCGGGACCGTCGCCGGAGAAGTCCTGGTAGTCGGAGAAGACGTGCGAACCGTCGGGACGGATGAAGTCCGCGTAGTTCGGGTCCATGTTGTCCGCGAGGAACGCGACCTTCACGCCCGAGCCGTCGGCGAGGTCCGAAGCGGCCTTGGACCCGTCGGTGCTGTACGCGTGGATCGAGGTCAGCGCCTCGGGCTCCAGCAACGGCTTCGCCGGGTCGGTCGGGCAGATCGCGTTCGGGTCCTGGTTCTGCGCCGTGCCGCCACCGGCCTTGGGCGCGCCGGCGTCCGCGTTCTTGCCCGCGGGGTTCGCGTCGGGCAGCGTTACTTTGCTGTCCGGCAGCACCTGTGCCACGGCCGGGTCGGCCGCCAGCTGCGCTGCCTGGTCCGGCGTCACCGTGGCGGAGAACGCGTTGCCCAGCGCGAAGTGCTTGACCTTGGCCGGCGCCGTGCCGGCCAGCTTGGCCAGCACCGACTCCTGCTGCTGGGTCGCCTTGGCCCGCCGGGTTCCCGAAGCCGCCTTGGTGGCCGGCGCGTCGGGCAGCTGGTCCTTGAGGACCACGATCACCGATTGCGGTGCGCTGCTCGCCTGAGCGGTGGGCGCGGCGACGGCGGCCTGACTGCCGAGCTGGGTGACCCCGGCCAGTGCCAGACCGCCTGTCGCGGCTATTACGAGCGCGCGAACGGATCGCGAGGAACGCCGCATGTGCAGCTCCCACTTCCTTCTCGAAGGGTTCGAAAGTTACCGGCCCCGACGAAATCGAGCACAGTCGTGCCGGCCCGATTTCCCATGCCGGAGAACTATTTCGCGCACATCGACGATCCACAAGCGACAATAGTGGTGAAGAAATCGACGCAAATGGGACACCATTTCCGGAATGCCCGGAATCGCTGTCCCATTTGTCGGTGAAGCGAATTCCCGCTCAGGTCACAGGAAGGTGACTACGGGAGTTTCGGGCAACGGTCAGTGTCCCCGCGAACGCCACCACGGCGAGGCATCCGAGCAACATCGGGTAGCTCGCGAACCCGCTGAGCGCCGCGAGCAGCGATGGCAACAGGAAGCCGATGTAGGCCAGCGCGTAGTAGACCCCGGTCAGCTGGGCGATTTCCTCGGGCCGCGCGAGCCGTTGCAGCTCCAGCAGTCCGGACACCACGACGATGCCGTACGCGGTCCCGAGCACCACGGCCGTGAGCAGCGCGAGCCACGGCGAACGCAGATCCGCGGCGACGGCGGCGAGGACCAGACCAGTGCACATCACGGCCATTCCGGTGAGCACCGCGCGGGCGCTGGTGGTCCGGTCCACGCGTTTGGCGATCGGCTGGATCCCGACGCCCGCGCCGATCGCGCACACCGTCAGCAGCGTTGAGTAGGCGAGTGACCACGAACCGAGTTTGTCCTGCACGAGTTGCGGCATGATCGCGTACGCGACGCCGCACGAGCCGAAGATCCACGGCGCCATCGGCAGGATGATCCGGCGAAACCGCGGGTGCCGGGTCGTCACGGGCAGCCGGCTCAGCGCCGGCTTGCGGCTTTCGAGGCCGAGCGTTTCCGGGCTGCGCGGGATGAACGGCAGGGCGAGCAGCGCCAGTCCGATGTGGACCGCGAAGGGCAGCACCATCGGCCACGGCCCCCACTGCGCCAGCACCCCGGCCGCGCCGGGTCCGATGCCGAGCCCGAGCGTGAGGCACAGGGCCGCGCGCCGGGTGCCGAGGTCGGCCGCGCCGCGCGGGTCGGCGTCGGCGAGCTCCTTGATCCACGTGGAGCCCACGGCCATCGCGGCCGCCACGGCCACGCCGGTCAGGAACCGGCCCGCGGCGATCCAGCCGGCGCCTTCCGGGCCGAGCGCGATGAGCACGCTCGCGAGCAGCGACAGCACGGTGCCGGCGAGCATCACGGGCCGGCGACCGTAGCGATTGGACAGTCCACCCGAGAGCAGCAAGCCGGGCACCAGCCCGACCACGTACGCGCCCAGCAGCGCGTCGACGGTGAAGGTGGAGTAGCCGGCTTCCTTGTACATCACCAGGAGCGGCGTGAACTGGTTGCCGCCCCAGCCGACCACGAACACCGCCGCGGCGGCGCCGAACCAGGCCGGGCGCGCGGTGGCAGCCTGGGGGAGCGGGGTGCTTTCGGCTGTGGCGGTCATCGGCGGTGCACCAGGTCCAGATGGGCGCGCAGCGCCGGGCCGAACGCGTCGCCGTCGGCGCGCTCGATGATGCCGAGCAGGTCCTCGTGTTCACGCAGCACCACGGGCAGCACATCCGGGATCGGGCGCAGGGCGTGCACGTTCATCCGGCGCTGCCGGTCGGCGAGCGTGGCGTAGAAGTCGAGCAGCAACGCGTTGCCGCCGGCCGCGACGATGGTGCGGTGGAACAGTTCGTCGGCTTCGGCGAACCCGTGCAGGTCACCGGATTCGGCGTGGCCGCGCTGGGTGTCCAGCACCCCGCGCAGCTGCCCCAGCGCGTCCGGGATGAGGTCGGGCCGGCGCACGAGGCGGCGCACGGCCGCGCCCTCCACGGCCTCCCGCGCGTCGAGCACGTCCTCGGCCTCGCCAGGCGGCACGGGCACCACCACGGCGCCGCGCTTCGGGATCAGGTTGAGGAACCCCTCGACCTGCAGGCGCAGGAACGCCTCGCGCACGGGCGTGCGGCTCACCCCGAGCCGCTCGGCGATCTCCCCTTCGCTGAACAGGTGCCCACCGGGGAGTTCGCCCGTGAGGACGAGCTCCTTCGTGAGCCGGTACGCGCGGTCGGCAGCGCCGGGCGCGGTGTACTTGGCAGGTGTCACGCCAACGAAGCTAGCATGCGTCCAAGCTTGTATCTAACGACTTGTGACCTGGGGCTCACTCGATCCAGCGCAGCACGGGAGCCGACGTCAGCGCACCCGGCTGGAGCGTGGCCCCGGTCTCGATGGTGAACGTCGCCGACTCGCCGGGCAGCAGCGTCACGAGGGCGAAGTCCACGGTCGCGTCGGCGGCGAGGCGGTCGGGGAACAGGCAGACGTCGCGCATGAGCGTGTCGGCGATGACGGTGACCTCGTAGCCGCCGTCGAAGCCGGTGACGGACTGCGTGAACTCGGCCTGGGGGTAGGCGATGTCCTTGTCTTCGGCGAAGAACCAGAACGCGCGCTCGTCGCCGGCGTCGGCCACGAGGAACTCGCGCGCCGGGTCGCCGGCCGCGAACTCGGGTCCCAGCGCGGTGCCGGGCGCGACCGGGGCCGACGCCAGCTCCTCGCCGGTCACGGACATCCGCCGCACGTCGACCGTCTCCGGCGCGAAGCCGAGCGCGAAGACCGTGAGGCCTTCGGGGCGCGGCTGGATCGTGAGCAGTTCGTCGGCGTAGACCTCGCGCAGCGTGTACCACAGCGGCTTCGGCCGGCCGGCGCCGTCGACCGCGGCCCACGACGTGACGGGCCAGCAGTCGTTGAGCTGCCACACGATCGCGCCCATGCAGCGCGGCGCGTGCGAGCGGTAGTGCTCCACGGCCAGGCGGATCGCGCGCGCCTGGTTGACCTGGTTGAGGAAGTGCCAGTCGTCGAACGTCTTCGGCTCGGCGAAGTGCGGGGCGAGCCCACGGGCGAGCTTTCCGTTGCCGTCGAAGGCTTTCTGGTGGTGCAGCACACCGGGGGAGTCGGCGGCGAGCGGCTCGTCGTGCACGGCCTCGGTGAGCGTCGCGAACGTCGGCGGCGCCTGCCAGCCGAACTCGGACACGAACCGCGGCACGGTGTCGCGGTAGCCGAGGTAGTCACGCTCGTTCCACATGTCCCACACGTGCTGGCAGCCGTAGTCGGGGTCCAGCGCGTCGCGCTCCGGCGAGAGCGCCCACGGGCTGCCCGGCACGTACGGCCGCGTCGGGTCCAGCTCGCCGACGACCGTCGGCAGCAGCTTCTCGTAGAACGTCGCGCCCCACGGCTGCCCGGCGAGGCGCTCCTGCCAGTCCCAGTGGAACCAGCCGAGGTAGTTTTCGTTGTTGCCGCACCACAGCACCAGCGACGGGTGCGGCGCGAGGCGGACCACGTTCTCGCGCGCCTCGGCCTCGACCTCGTCGGCCAGCACGTCCTCGGGATACGGCATGCAGGCGAACAGGAAGTCCTGCCACACGAGCACGCCTTCGCGGTCGCACTCGGCGTAGAACTCGTCGCTTTCGAAGATCCCGCCGCCCCACACGCGCAGGAGGTCGATGTTCACGTCCTTCGCCTGCTCGATGCGGCGGGCGTAGCGCTGCGCGTCGACGCGGTGGGGGAAGCAGTCGTCGGGGATCCAGTTGGCGCCGCGGACGAACAGCGGCGTGCCGTTGACCGACAGGGTGAACGCGCCGTCGGTGGTGTCGAGCGCGACGGTGCGGAAGCCGATCTCGCGGGTCCAGGTGTCGAGCACGGTGCCGTCGGCGGCCTCGAGGGTCACCTCCAGCGGGTACAGCGGCTGCTCGCCGAGCGTGTGCGGCCACCAGAGCTCAGGCGACGGCACGCGCGCGGTGTCGCCGGCCGCCTCGACGCCGGCCACGCGGATGCGCACGGTGCCTTCGCCCTCGACCTCGGTGTGGACGGTGACCACGCCGTCGGTGCCGTCGACCGTGATCACCGGCCGGACCGACGCGAGCCGGCCGGTGGTGACCTCGAGGCGCGCCGGGCGCCAGAGGCCGGCGGTGACGAGCGACGGGCCCCAGTCCCAGCCGAAGTTGCAGGCCATCTTGCGGATGAAGTTCGACGGCTCGCCGTCGTTGGTGCGCGGCAGCGGGTGGGCCTCGGCGCGTGCACGGGCGTAGCGCACGGCGGAGGCGAAGGTGACCGACAGCTCGTTGCCCTCGGGCCGCAGCTCACCGGCCGGGAAGCGGTAGGAGCGGTGCATGTTCTCGGTCTCGCCGAGCACGCGGCCGTTGAGCTCGATCTTGGCGACGGTGTCGAGGCCGTCGAACGCGAGCGCGGCCGCGCCAGGGGCGTCCGGACGGTCGAACTCGGTCTCGTAGCGCCAGTCCGTGAGCCCGATCCACTGCACGAGGTCCTCGTTGCGGTCGAGGTACGGGTCGGGGATCAGTCCGGCGGCGAGCAGGTCGGTGTGCACCGAGCCGGGTACGGTCGCCGGAACCCCGGCGCGCAGCGTCTCCACGAGCTCGGCGGGCACCTCGCCCAGGTCGCCGGTCGCCCGCACCGTCCACCGCGTCAGGTCCATCCGCATGCCTCGCCGTCCTCTCTCCGGGCCCGTTCGCGCGATCATGCCCTGTCTCGTCGTTGTCCACCGTCACGAGGGACCGCGAACGCGCTGCTCCTTATGGTCTGAACCATTGGTCTCTTCGCCGCGCGGAGGTCCCGGACACCGGGAAAACCCTGATCCTGTCTGGCTTTCTGTCCGTTCGGACGTGATCGTTCACGCCGGGAGCGCTGACAGAATCCGCGACGTCGGGTGAGCAGCCGACCGCGGTTCGTCAGCGAAAGGGACGCGCATGTCGTTCGCCAAAGCGGCACTGAAGATCCTCCTCACGTTCCTCCTGGCGGTGGTCGCGTTCACCGTGGTGCCCGCCGCGGCTCAGGGCGCGCCGGCCGCCGCTGTAGCGCCGGTGGCGCCGGTCGTCGGGCGCAAGGCGTGCCCGGAACAGCCGAAACCCGGTGAGGTCACGTGCTTCGCGCTGTTCCGCGGCGACGCGCACGGGATGCAGCGCGCCGCGGCGCCGCAGGGCTACGGCCCGGCGGACCTCGCCGGCGCGTACGAGCTCCCGACGGCCACGGGCGGCGACGGGATGACGGTCGCGATCGTCGACGCCTACGACACTCCCGACGCGGAAGCGGAGATGGGCGTGTACCGCGCGCAGTTCGGCCTGCCCCCGTGCACGGTCGCGAACGGCTGCTTCACGCGCGTGGACCAGCGCGGCGGCCAGGACTTCCCGGCCGGGAACACGGGCTGGCAGCAGGAGACGATGCTCGACCTCGACATGGTCTCGGCCGTCTGCCCGCGCTGCCACATCCTGCTCGTCGAGGCCGACGACTCGTTGGTGCCGAACATGGGCGCCGCGGTGAACCAAGCCGTCGCGATGGGCGCGAAGTTCGTGTCCAACAGCTACGGCGCCGACGAGGACCCAGCCGAGCTCGACCTCGACGAGGCCTACTACGACCACCCCGGCGTCGTGGTCACCGCGAGCTCGGGCGACTACGGCTACGGGCCGCAGTTCCCCGCCGCCTCGCCGCACGTGACGTCGGTCGGCGGCACCTCGCTCTACCGCGACGCGAACGCCCGCGGCTGGCGTGAGACGGTGTGGTCCGGCACCGGCAGCGGCTGTTCCGCGTACGAGCAGAAGCCTCCGGCGCAGACGGATTCCGGCTGTGCCAACCGGACCATCGCCGACGTCTCGGCGGTCGCGGACCTCGCCACCGGCGTCGCGGTGTTCGTGCACGGCGCGTGGGGTCTCGCGGGTGGCACGAGCGCGTCGTCGCCGATCGTCGCGGCGGCCTACGCGCTGGCCGGCACTCCCGCGGCGGGCACCTACCCGAACGCGCTGCCGTACCGCTCCGGCGCGACCTTCAACGACGTCACCGAAGGCGCCAACGGCACCTGCGCCCCGGCGTACCTCTGCACGGCCGGCCCCGGCTTCGACGGGCCGACGGGCCTGGGCACGCCGCGCGGGATCTCGGCCTTCACGCCCGGCGCGACCGGCCTCGTCTCCGGCACGGTCCGTGACGCCGCGGGCGCGCCGCTGGCCGGTGCGCAGGTGAAGGCGGGTGACCTCGCCACGACGGTGGACGCCGAGGGCCACTACACGCTGGGCGTGCCCGTGGGCACCTACGCCGTGACCGCGGGCAAGTTCTCCTACCGCGACACCACTGTCGACGGCGTGACCGTCGAGGCCGGCAAAACCGCGACCGCCGACTTCACGCTGGCGTCCGTGCCTTCCGTGCAGCTGAGCGGGACCGTGCGCGACGGCAGTGGCCACGGCTGGCCGGTGGCCGCGCACGTCCAGGTCGCCGGGCAGTCGACCACGACCGTGCGGACGGATCCGCTCACCGGGCGGTACTCGATGACCGTGCCCGAGGACGCGACCTACTCCGTGCAGGTCGACCCGGACTACCCCGGATACCTGCCCGGCTCCGCTTCTGTGCCGGTCGGCGACACCGCCGCCACGCACGACGCTGTCGTGACCGTCGACCCCGTGACCTGCGGCGCGCCCGGCTACGCCAACCGCTTCACGGGCGACACGCAGGACTTCGAGGCGCCCTCGACGTGGCAGGTGGTGAACAACCTCGGCGACGGCGCGGCCACGTGGGCGTTCGACAACCCCGCCGGCCGCGACAACTACACCGGCGGCAGCGGCGCGTTCGCCACCGTGGACAGCAACTCGATCGGCGGCGACCAGGACACGTCGCTGGTCAGCCCCGTCGTCGACCTGAGCGGCACGGCGAACCCGACCGTGCGGTTCGCCAGCGACTACCAGGGCACGCAGGGTCAGCAGGCGGCCGTGGACTTCACGACCGACGGCGGCGCCACCTGGACCACCGTGTGGCAGCACGGCAGCGACACCTTGGCCGGGCCGTCGACGCAGGTCGTGCCGCTGCCGGGCGCGGCGGGCAAGAAGGCCGTGCAGGTCCGCTTCCACTACCGCGACCAGCTGTTCGGCTTCTGGTGGCAGGTCGACGACGTGCTGATCGGCGACCACGCGTGCGACGTCGTGCCCGGTGGGCTCGTCAGCGGCACGGTGCACGACCACGTGACCGGCGCCGCGCTCGGCGGGGCGTCGGTGGACAGCGTCGACCGGCCCGGCGAGGGGGCGACGACGCAGGCCGACGGTTCGTACTGGTTCTTCTCCAGCGTCACCGGCAGCCACCCGGTCACCGCGTCGGCCACGAACTTCGTGCCGGGCACGCAGAAGACCGTGGTGGCGCCCGACGCCGCGACCCCGGCCGACTTCCTGCTCGACGCCGGCCAGCTCGAGGTGACCAGCGCGGCCGTGAGCAAAACCGTGGCGTGGCAAGGGACGGCGACCGCGAACGTCAAGGTGCGCAACACCGGCACGGCACCCGTGGACGTGCGGCTGAACCCGTCGTCCGGCGCGTTCACCCCGGCCGTGGTGCACTCGGCGCCGCTGCAGCGGATCAAGGGCGACTTCAGCACGGGACCGTTGCTGGGACACGTGAAGCAGGCCGCGCCCGCCGAGACCCTGGCGGCCGGTGACGCGTGGCAGACCGTGGCCGACTACCCGACGAAGATCATGGACAACGGCGTGGCGACCGTGAACGGGAAGGTGTACTCCTTCACCGGCCTCAACGGCGCGGAGCTGACGACCAAGAACTTCGTCTACGACCCGGGCACGCTCGCGTGGACGCCGATCGCCGACCTCGCGACTCCGCGGGAAACCCCCGCGGTGGCGGCTGTCGGCACGAAGATCTACGTGACCGGCGGCTGGGCCGACGGCAGCATCCCCGTGACGAACACCGACATCTACGACACCGTCACCGACACGTGGACCACGGGCGCGCCGATGCCCACGGCCACCTCCGCGATGGGCGTCGCAGTGGCCGGCGGGCGGATCTACGTGGTCGGCGGCTGCGACGGCGGCAACTGCGGTGTCACGCGGGTGCAGGTCTACGACCCGGCCGTGGACAAGTGGTCGGCGGGCCCGGCGCTGCCCGCGCCGATCGGCTGGACCAACTGCGGCACCATCGCGGGCTCGATCTATTGCGCCGGCGGTGTCAGCGGCCTGGACAACCTGAAGACCGCGTACAAGCTCGACGTCGAGAAGGGCAAGTGGTCGCGCGTCGCCGACCTGCCGGTGCAGATGTGGGGCTCGGCCTCGACCGTCGCGAATGGACAGTTGCTGCTCTCGGGCGGCATCGCCGACGGTGAGCTCACCAACGCCGGCTACGCGTACGACCCGGCGTCCAACCAGTGGTCGGCGCTGCCGAACTCGAACGAGACGCTGTTCCGCGGCGGCAGCACTTGCGGGTTCTACCGCATCGGCGGCTCGGCGAACGCGAGCTTCAACCCGACCAGTCACGACCTGCTGCTGCCGGGTTACGGCGAATGCGGGGAGTACGTGTCGATCCCGTGGCTGTCGACCACGCCGTCGGTGACCACGATCGCGCCGGGCAAGACGACGACCTTCACGGTGACACTCGACGCGAACGTCTCGGCGATCACGCAGCCGGGCACGTACACGGCGCAGCTGGTCGTCGGGGCGCAGGTGCCGAAGGCGGTGGCCGCGATCCCCGTGTCGTTCACGGTGAAGCCGCCGGCCACCTGGAGCAAGCTGACCGGCACCGTCACGGGCGCGCACTGCGGGGCGACGGCCGGTCCGCTCGCCGCGGTGACCGTGCAGGTCGACAGCTGGGCGGCGAGCTACACGCTCAAGACCGACGCCTCGGGCCACTACACGCTGTGGCTCGACCGCCGGAACAACCCGCTCACGCTCATCGCGGCACGCGACGGCTGGCAGCCGCAGACGCGCAGCGTCAAACTGGTCAAGGGACAGGCGGTGACCGCGGACTTCGTCCTCAAGCCGGCCGGCTGCTGAGCTTCGGCGGCGGGGCCGGGGTGACGGCCGGTCCCGCCGCCGGGGTGTGGGGAACAGCACGTCCCGACGTTGTGCAATGTGACATACTACTGGCCATGGTGGCGACGGGAAGGTCCCCCGACGTGGTCGTCGTGGGCGCCGGAGTGGTCGGGGCGGCGTGCGCTTACTACTGCGCGGCCGCGGGCCTGCGCGTCGCGGTGCTCGACCGCGGCGGTGTCGCCGGCGGGACGACCAGCGGCGGCGAGGGCAACATCCTCGTGTCGGACAAGGAGCTCGGGCCGGAGCTCGACCTGGCGCTGCTGTCGATCCGGCTGTGGGCCCGGCTGGGGGAGGAGCTCGGACCCGCTTCGCTGGAGCTGGAACACAAGGGTGGCGTGGTCGTGGCGCAGTCCGCGGACGCCGCCCGGGGCTTGGCGGAGCTGGCGGCGGAGCAGCGCGCGCGGGGTGTTTCGGTCGACGACCTGACACCGGCCGAGGTCGCCGAGCTGGAGCCGAACCTGACGCCGGACGTCGCTTCCGGCGCGTATTACCCGCAGGACAAGCAGGTGCAGCCGATGCTCGCGGCTGCTTCGCTGCTGCGTCAAGCGCGTCGGCTCGGTGCCGAACTGCACCCGGGGGTCGAGGTCCGGGCGTTCCGGCGCCGGGCCGACGGTTCGGTCGGCGGGGTGCTCACGTCGGCCGGCGAGTTCTCCGCGCCGTGGGTGGTGAACGCCGCGGGCACGTGGGGCGGGGACGTCTCGAAGCTCGCGGGTGCCCCGATCCCGGTGCTGCCGCGGCGCGGGTTCGTGCTGGTCACCGAACCGCTGCCGCGCGTGATCCGGCACAAGGTCTACACGGCCGACTACGTCGCCAACGTCTCGAGCGGCGACGCCGGGCTGGAAACTTCGGTGGTCGTCGAGGGCACGCAGGCCGGCACGGTGCTCATCGGTGCGAGCCGTGAACGCGTCGGGTTCGACCGGCAGTTCTCGCTGCCCGTGGTGCGCAAGCTGGCGGCACAGGCGATCGGTGTTTTCCCGTTCCTCGCCGACGTTTCCCTGCTGCGCAGCTACCTCGGCTTCCGGCCGTACTGCCCGGACCACCTCCCGGTGATCGGCGAGGATCCGCGGCTGCCGGGGTTGGTGCACGCGTGTGGTCACGAAGGGGCGGGTATCGGTTTGGCCGCGGCGACGGGACACCTGATCGCGCAGGTGGCGACGGGTGTGGAGCCGGAGCTGGACTTGACGCCGTTCCGGGCGGACCGGTTCGAGGAGGTCGCGTGAGCGAGCGCGTGAAGTTTTCCTTCCGGGGCCAGGAGATCGTGGCGGAAGCCGGGCAGAGCGTGGGCGCCGCGTTGATCGCCGCCGGCCACCGGTCCTGGCGGACGACGCGCCGCGATGGCGCGCCGCGCGGGGTGTTCTGCGGGATCGGCGTGTGTTTCGACTGCCTGGTCGTCGTGAACGGCAAGCCGGGGCGGCGCGCGTGCCTGACCGAGGTGCTGCCGGGTGACGTCATCGAACCGCAGGAAGGAGCGGGCCGTGGTGAGCTTTCCTGCTGAGGCGGCGGAGATCGCGGTCCTCGGGGCCGGCCCGGCCGGGCTCGCCGCGGCGGTGACAGCCGCGTCGGCCGGCGCGCGAGTGACGCTGGTCGACGCCGGCGCGCGCGTGGGCGGGCAGTTCTGGCGTCACTGCGAAGGCGACGAAGGTGTGGGCCACCACGACTGGCCGACGCTCGTGCGGCTGCGCACGGGACTGTCCCGAGTGGACGTTCGAGCGCGGCACGCGATCTGGCACGTCGAGCGTACGGACAGCGGCTTCACGGTGCACACCGACCGCGGTGAGGTCTCCAGCCGTACGGTGATCGTGGCGACGGGCGCGTACGACCGGCAGGTGCCGTTTCCCGGCTGGACGCTGCCGGGCGTCTACACCGCCGGTGGTGTGCAGGCGCTGCTCAAGGGCCACGGCGTGCGCGCGGGGAGCCGGGTCGTGGTGGCGGGGACGGGTCCGTTCCTGCTGCCCGTCGCCGCCGGGCTGGTCGAGGCGAGCGCCGAGGTGGCGGGGGTGTTCGAGGCCGGTTCGCCCGCCGGGTTCGCCCGGTCGCCGCTGTCCGTACTGGCCAACGCCGGCAAGCTCGCCGAAGGCGCCGGGTACCTGAAAACGCTGCTGCGCCAACGAGTTCCGTACCGCACGCGCACCGCGGTCGTCGCCGCCCAGGGCACGGACGGGGTCGAGAGCGTGACGGTCGCGTCGCTCGATCGGCAGTGGCGGATCGTGGCGGGCAGCGAGCGGACGGTCGCGTGCGACACCGTCGCCGTCGGCTACGGCTTCACGCCCCAGCTGGAGCTCCCGTTGCAGCTGGGCTGCGAAACCCGCCTCGGCGCGGACGGCAGTCTCGTCGCCGTCGCCGACGACCAGCAGCGCGCCACCACGCCTGGTGTCTACCTCGCCGGTGAGGTTTGCGGAGTCGGCGGATCGGCGCTGTCGCTGGTGGAGGGTGAGCTGGCCGGCCTGCACGCGGCACTCACCACGGTAGGCGCCGAGCCGAACCGGGACACCGTCGCGCGCTTGCTGCGGCAGCGAAAGTCGTTGCGCGCCTTCGCGAACGCGATGCACGCGGCCCACCCCGTGCGACCCGGGTGGCAGACGTGGCTCGACACCGGGACACAGGTGTGCCGCTGCGAAGAGGTGTCCGTCGGCACCGTTCGCAGCGCGGTCAAGGACTTGGGCGCCACGGACGCGCGGACGGTGAAGCTGCTCGCCCGGCCGGGGATGGGTCTGTGCCAGGGCCGAGTCTGCGGCTATGCGACGGCCTGCCTCGTCGCCGCCGAATGCGGCCGTGAACCGACGGCCGCCGACCTCGCCGGGGTCGCGGCGCGGCCGATCGCCCAGCCCGTGACGCTCGGGGACCTCGCGCGTGGCTGACCTCGAACTGTCCGAAGAGGACAACGCGATGCTCGCCGGCGAGCACGGCGAGGCGGCGACACTGTGCCTGCGCATGGTCATCGCGCTCGCGCAGGTCCGGGGCGCCACGCGGCTGCTGACGGTCGAGTCCGCCCACGTCGACGGCTGCCTCTACCACGGCCAGGCCGGCCTGGACTTCGTCGAACGGCTGGGAGAGCTCGGCGGCCGCGTCGCCGTGCCGACCACGCTCAACGTCGGCTCCCTCGACCTGCGCCACCCCGACCTCGTGCGCGCCGATGCCGAAACGACCGCCAACGCGCGCCGCCTGATGGCTGGTTACACCGCGCTGGGCTGCGCGCCGACGTGGACCTGCGCGCCGTACCAGCTCACGCACCGCCCGGCGTTCGGCACGCACGTGGCGTGGGCGGAGTCCAACGCGATCGTGTTCGCCAACTCCGTGCTCGGCGCCCGCACCGACCGCTACGGCGATTTCCTCGACATCGGCGCCGCCATCACCGGCCGCGTGCCCGACGCGGGCCTGCACCGGGACGACAACCGCCGCGCGACGATCCGGCTCGACTGCGCGGCCCTGTCCCGGCGGCTGCTCGGCGAGGACGCGGCGTGGGGCGTGCTCGGCCACCTCGCGGGCCGGCTCGCGGGCAGCGGGGTGCCGGTGCTGACCGGCGTGCCCTCGACCGTCACGGAGGACCAGCTGAAGGCGTTCGGCGCCGCCGCGGCGTCGAGTGGGGGAGTGGGGCTGTTCCACGTAGTCGGCGTGACGCCGGAGGCGCCGGATCTCGCGGCCGTCGCGTCGCCGAACCTCGTGACGCACGCGGTGGACGCGGACCAGGTGCGCGCCATCCGCGACGAGCTGACCACCGCCCACGGCACGGACCTCGACGCGCTGTGCCTGGGCACGCCGCACTTCTCGCTCACGGAGTTCGAGCGCCTGGCCGCTCTGCTCGCAGACGGCGGGCCGTTCCACCACGCCGTGCGCGCCTACGTGACCACGAGCCGCGCCGTGCTCGCGGAAGCCGATCGGCTCGGTTACGCGGAAACCGTGCGCTCCGCCGGGGCGCGCATCGTCGTCGACACCTGCACCTACATCACGCCGATCCTCGACGCCGGCCTGCGCACGGCGATGACGAACTCCGGCAAATGGGCGTGGTACGCGCCCGGCAACATCGGCGTGGACGTGGCCCTCGGCTCGCTCGCCGAATGCGTCGCGTCGGCGCGGGCCGGCCGGATCGTGCGGGACGAGGCGCTGTGGGCGAGCTGACCGGACGCACCGTGTTCCCCGGCGAAGCCACCGGCGAGCCGCTCGTGCTCGACGCGCCCCTGTCGTTCTGGGGCGGCACGGACCTGTCCGGCCGCATCGTCGACGAACACCACCCCCAGCGCGGCGCCACCCTCACCGGCCGCGTCCTCGTGCTGCCGCGGGCGCGTGGCTCCAGCTCTTCGTCGTCGGTCCTGGCCGAGCAGATCCGCAGCGGCACCGCGCCCGCCGCCCTCGTCCTCACCGAACCCGACGCCATCCTCATGCTCGGCGCCTGGGTCGCGGCCGAGCTGTACGACCTGCGGTTGCCGATCGTCGTTCTCACCTCGCAGGACTACGCGCGGCTCGCGGTCTGTCGCGGCGCGGTGGACGTCAGTGCGGGTCCGGAAACCGCGACGATCCGACTCGGCTGATGGACGCCGTGCGGAGGTGACGCACCGCGGCTTCCGACGCCGAGCCCGGTTCCGCTGTGTAGAGCGTGAGGAACTGGTCCGCGTCGTCCAGCACGCCGAGCAGTTCGTACGTCAGGGTGAACCGGCCCGCCACCGGATGGTTGAAGCTCTTGGCTCCGTAGGTGTGCTGGTGCACGTCGTGGTCGGCCCACCGGTCGCGGAAGTCCTCGCTCGTGGCCGACAGGTCCCTGATCAGGTCCGCCAGCAGCGGGTCGGCGGGGTAGCGGCCCTGGTAGAGGCGCAGGTGCGCGACGGCCTCGGTCGCGCTGCCCGCCCAGTCCACCAGCACGCTGCGCGCCGCCGGGTCGGTGAAGAGGAACCGCACCATGTTGCGTGACGGTCCGGGCAGGGCTTCCCAGTCCGTGTACAGCGCGCGGGCCGGCCGGTTCGCGGCGAGCACGTCCATCCGGCGGCCGAGGACCATCGCCGGGAGCGGCTCGTGGGCATCGAGGATCCGGTGCACCGACGGCCGCACCCGCTGGGGCGGAACCGAGCGCCGCGCCGGGCGAGTGCTCCCGGGGCGCACCAGCGCGAACAGGTGCGCCCGCTCCGTGGCGTTCAGCCGCAGCGCGCGGGCCACCGCGTCGAGCACCGAATCGGACGGGTTGATCCGGCGGCCGCGCTCCAGCCGCACGTAGTAGTCCACGTTCACCCCGGCCAGCCGCGCGACCTCCTCGCGCCGCAGGCCGGGGACACGGCGAACGCCGGCACCCGGACCCAGCCCGGCCTCGGCCGGGGTGACCCGGGCGCGGCGCGAGCGCAGGAACTCGCTCAGCTCGTCGTCCCGCTCCATGCGCCCGAGCCTAGAGCGAAGCGAGAACCAGCCGCCCGCTTACCTCCCGGGCGTCGATCCGCCGGTGCGCTTCGCGGGCCTCGGCGAACGGCAGCGTCGTCACGGGCAGGCTGATCTTCCCCTCGGTGAACAGTGGCAGCACCGCCCGCGCCGCAGGCACGGCCGGTGAGGTGTCGGCGGCCAGGTAGCCGCCCACGTTGAACCCGACGACGCCGATGTTGCCGCCCCACACCGCATTCGAGTCGAGCGCTGCGCCGTGCTCACCGCCCGCGTTGCCGACCGCGAGCAGCCGGCCCATCGGAGCGAGCATGCCGACCGAGGCCCGCCGCACGTCGCCGCCCACCGGATCGACGATCACGGTGAACCGCTCGTCTCCCAGCGCCTCGGTGAACTCACCGGAGAGGACCACCCGGTCGAACCCGAGCGCGAGCGCCGCGTCGATTTGCTCGGCCCGGCGCACGGTGCCGACCACCTCGTTCGCCCCGAGCAGCCGCGCCACCTCGGGGTAGACCGACGACAGTCCGCCGAGCGCGCCGTGCACCAGCACCTTGCTGCCGACCGGCGGGCGCACCGCCTCGGTGAGGGACAGGTACGCCGTGACCGTGTTCGCGAACCCTGCGACGGCCTGTTCGCGGCTCACACCCGTGCCCGCCAGCGGCACCACCAGGTCGGCGGGCGCGACGGTGACCTCCGCGTATCCGCCCATCCGCGGCAGGGTCAGCGTCGCCACCTCGTCGCCGACAGCGAACCGGTCGACGCCCGGGCCCACGGCGCGCACGGTGCCCGCCACCTCGAGCCCGGGCACCACCGGTGGTCGTGGCGCGTAGTCGTAGTCGGCCAGTTCGCCGCGACGGATGATCGCATCGACCAGCCCGACGGCCGAGTGGGACACGGTGATACTGAGTTCACCAGGCCCCGGGACGGGCTCGGGGACCTCGGCCGGCTCGATGACGCCGGGGTCGCCGTACGCGGTGATGAACATGGCCTTCATGGGTGCGTTCCTCCTGGTGTGGCTGGGATCCACGACCGAGGCTAATGACGCGCGAGGCCCGATCCGGCGCCCAGAGGGGACCTGTCAGGCCCCCTCTGGCCCGGAATTCCACGGCCCGGTCCGGACCAGGCCCGAACCGTCGGTCAGCGCTGGACGCGCACCACCCCGTCCTGCACCACGGCCGCGAGCCCGGTCGACGGGTTCGCCAGCACGTCGAGGTCCTCCAACGGGTTCGCCCGCGCGAGCACGACGTCACCCCGGGCGCCGGGCGCGAGTGTGCCCACCGTGCCGACCTGGCGCAGCAGCTCGGCCGCGACCGTGGTGGCCGAGCGCAGCACCGCGGCCGGCTTCTGCACCTTGGCGCGCAATGCGAACTCCTCCGACTGCCGTGCCTGCATCGCGCCCAGCAGGTCACTGCCGTAGGCGATGCGGACACCGGCGGAGTCGGCGAGCTGCAACGCCTGGTAGCCGTTTTCCGTCACCCGCACGACCTTTTCGTACTGCTCCGCCGTGAAACCGAGCTCGCGGCTCTGCTCCAGCAAGGCCTGGTAGGTGATCAGCGTGGGCACGTAGAACGCGTCGTGGGCGAGGAACAGGTCGACCGACGTCGCGTCGAGGAGGTTGCCGTGTTCGATCGTGCGGACGCCGAGGCGCAGCCCGCGGTTCACGGCGTCGGCGGTGTAGGCATGGCCCGCCGTGTAGAGGTTCGCCGCGGCCGCCTCCTCGACGATCGCAGTCACCTCCTCGTCGGAGAACTGCAGGGAATCCACGCGGTCGGTCGGGCTCGCGCAGCCGCCGGACAGCATGATCTTCAGGTGGTACGCGCCGCGGCGGATCTCGTCGCGCGCGGCGCGGCGAACCTCATCGACGCCGTCGCACACCCGGCCGAGCACCGGGATCGCGTAGTGCTGGTCGTGCACGTCGCGCCCCGCCGGCCGCAGGTCACCGTGCCCGCCGGTCTGGGACAGGGCCTTGCCGCCGAAGAAGATGCGCGGACCGGTGAACAGGCCTTCGGCCACGGCGGCGGCGATCCCGAAGTCCGCGCCCCCGACATCGCGGACGCTCGTGAAGCCGCGCGCCAGCATGTCCTTCAGCAGGTGCGATGCCTGCGCGGCCACGTACGCGGGCGACTCGTCGGCCACCGTGCCGAGCGCCGCGCTCACGGCGTTCACGTGCACGTGGCAGTCGATGAGCCCCGGCACGGCGAACAGCCCCGTGCCGTCCAGCTCGCCGGCCCCGACCGGACCGCCGGGATCGGCTTCGACAGCCGTGATCCGGCCGCCGGTGATGCGGACGACCTGCTCGCCGGTCACCTGCTCGGACTCGGGATCGACGACACTGACCTGCCGGACGCTGAGGTCGGCGGACATGCGGGCACCTCCAGAGGGTTCGCGGGGTTCAGCCACGTCCGATCGTCTCCTGCCCGATCGTTTCGAGCGAGCGGCCGGTGGTGCGCTGGCCGAACACGGCCACCACCCCGGCGCCGATCACGAGCAGGACCAGCAGCATGGTGAACACACCGCCGAACCCGACGTTGCTGTAGGAGAAACCGATCACGATCGGCGCGATGATGCCGCCGATCCGCCCGACCGCCGACGCGACGCCGAGGCCGGTGGTGCGGATCATCGTCGGATAGATCTCGGACGTGTAGGAGTACTCGAGCGCCGCGTTGCCGTTCATGAAGAACGACAGCACGATGCCCCAGATCAGGATCTGCGTGCTGTTGCCCGCGAAGGCCAGCCCCAGAGCGCCGAGCGCACCGCCCGCCAGGTAGATCACGATCGTCCACTTGCGCTCGATGCGCTCGCTCACGAACGCGGCCGAGTAGTAGCCGGGGATCTGCGCGAGGTAGATGAGGATGGAGAACAGGAAGCTCTTCGAGATGTCGAAGCCCTGCTTCACCAGCAGCGACGGGATCCAGGTGAAGAAGCCGTAGTAGGTGAAGATGGCGACGAACCAGTAGACCCACGACGTGATCGTGGTCTTGCGCAACCCGGTCGACACCAGCGCGCGCAGGTTCGACGCGATCGTGCCCGAGGACACCTGCACGTCTTCGTCCTGTGTGGACGGTACCGGGGGCGGCAGCGGGCCGACGCGGGCGCTCACCTGGCGCTCGATGTCGGAGACCACCAGCTCGGCCTCTGCGACCCGGCCGTGGACGTGCAGGAACCGCGGCGACTCCGGCAGCGAGCGGCGCCACCACAGCAGCATCACGATCGGCACGGCCGTGAGCACCTGGACCCAGCGCCAGCCGTGAGGCACGTCGCTGACCACGAAGTAACCGAGCAGGCTCGCGAACACGTAGCCGAACGCGAAGAACCCGGCCAGGGAACCGATGTAGCGCCCGCGCACGCGCGAGGGCACGAACTCCGACAGGTAGGGCGCGATGATCGCGCTCTCCGCGCCGGTGCCCATGCCCGCCACGACACGCGCGACGAACAGCACCGCGAAGTTCGGCGCGGCGGCCGCGACGAGGCTCGCGGCCGCGTAGAGGATGAGCGCGCTGACCATCACCGCGCGCCGGCCGATCTTGTCGCCGAGCACCCCGGCGCCGAACGCGCCGAAGAGGAATCCGATCAGCAGGCTGCTGCCCAGGATGCCGGTGGCTCCGCTGGACAGCCCCCATTCGGCGGTGACGGAGGGGAGGATGAAGGCGACGATCGCGCCATCCATCGCGTCGAAGGTGTAGCCGAGGCCGCCCGCGAAGAGAAGCTTGTAGTGGAACCGGGAGATCGGCAGGCGTTCGAGCCGGGCCGCCAGCACGTGCGACGTGAGCTTCGGGGGCGCGCCGGTCGTTTCTGACATGGAGCCTCCCACGATGGGGGACGAGGTCAGGCCACTGTACAATGTCACATGACACATGGCACGATGAATTTCCGACCGAGTTTCGGGCTCGGCTCCGGTCGACGGCGCTGAGTAACATCGACTTCGTGGAGGGCTTGATGACGGGGCGCGAAAAGCCGTGGCACGGCGTGCTGGTGGCGGCGGCACTCCCCTTGCGGGAGACCGAACCGGGTGCGCTGACGGTCGATTTCGACGCGTACGCCGAGCACGTCGCGTGGCTGGCCGAGAGCGGTTGTGACGGGGTCACGCCCAACGGTTCGCTGGGGGAGTACCAGACGCTGAGCGTCGAAGAGCGCACGCGAGTGGTCCGCACGGCCGTCGAAGCGGCGCCCGAGGGCTTCACGGTGATGCCGGGTGTCGCGGCGTACGGCGCGACGGAAGCGCGGCGCTGGGCCGAGAGCGCGGCGGAGGCGGGCTGCCCCGCGGTGATGCTGCTGCCGCCCAACTCCTACCGGGCCGACGAGCGCGCGGTGGTCGAGCACTACCGCGAGGTCGCGAAGGCGGGCGTGCCGATCGTCGCGTACAACAACCCGTTCGACACCAAGGTCGACCTCGTGCCGGAGCTGCTGGCCGAGTTGCACGCCGAGGGCCTGATCGTGGGCGTGAAGGAGTTCTCGGGCGACGTGCGGCGGCCGTACCGGATCGCCGAGCTGGCACCGGAGCTCGACGTGCTGTGCGGCGCCGACGACGTACTGCTGGAGCTGGCGATCGCCGGTGCGCCCGGCTGGGTCGCGGGTTACCCCAACGCGTTCCCGAAGGCCACCAGCGAGCTGTGGGCCGCCGCGTCGGCCGGCGACCTGGACAAGGCCGTTCCGCTCTACCGGCTGCTGCACCCGTTGCTGCGCTGGGATTCGCTCACGGAGTTCGTGCAGGCGATCAAGCTGAGCATGGACATCGCGGGCCGCTACGGCGGGCCGTGCCGTCCGCCGCGGGTGCCGCTCACGCCCGAGCAGGAGAAGGCCGTCCGCCAGGCCACCGAACGAGCGCTCGAGGAAGGGCTTTCCTAGACCATGCGTGCCAAGCGGCTGTTCCACGCGGTCGACTCCCACACCGAGGGGATGCCGACCCGCGTGATCACGGGTGGGGTCGGCGTCGTGCCAGGTGCCACGATGTTCGAGCGACGGCAGTACTTCGTCGAGCACCTCGACCACATCCGGCAGCTGCTGATGAACGAGCCGCGCGGGCATTCGGCGATGAGCGGCGCGATCCTGCAGCCGCCGACGCGTCCGGACGCCGATTGGGGCGTGCTGTTCATCGAGGTGTCGGGCTGCCTGCCGATGTGCGGGCACGGCACCATCGGCGTCGCGACGGTGCTGGTCGAGACGGGCATGGTCGAGGTCGTCGAGCCGGTCACCACGATCCGGCTCGACACCCCGGCCGGGCTCGTCATCGCCGAGGTCGCGGTCGAGGACGGCGCGGCGCGGTCGGTGACGATCCGCAACGTGCCGTCGTTCTCGGTCGGCCTCGACCGCAAGGTGGCCGTGCCGGGGCTCGGCCGGGTGCGCTACGACCTGGCTTTCGGCGGCAACTTCTACGCGATCGTCGAGCTCGAGGAGCTCGGGCTTCCCTTCGATCACGCGGAGAAGCAGAAGCTGCTTGACGCGGGACTGTCCATCATGGACGCGATCAACTCCCAGGATCTGCCCGTGCACCCGGAGAATCCCGCGATTTCCGGGTGCCACCACGTGTATCTCGCCGCGCCCGGTTCCGACGCGCGGGTTTCGCGCCACGCCATGGCCATCCACCCGGGCTGGTTCGACCGTTCGCCGTGCGGCACCGGCACGAGCGCGCGGATGGCGCAGCTGCACGCGCGCGGCGAGCTGGCGCTGCACACTGACTTCCGAAACGAGTCGTTCATCGGCACGCACTTCATCGGCCGGCTGGTGGAGGAGACGACGGTGGGCACGGTGGGCGCCGTCGTCCCGACCATCACCGGCCGGGCGTGGCTTACCGGCACGGCGCAGTACTTCCTCGACCCCGACGACCCGTTCCCGGCGGGGTTCGAACTGTGATCGAGGTACTGGCCGCGCGGCCGTCGATGCCCGCGGCGATCGCGGCGTTGCGTGCCGCGTTGGCCGACGGCCTCGACCCTTCGGCGGACCCGGCCCGGGCCGTCGTTCCGGTGCCGAGCGGGCAGTTCCTGCTGATGCCGGCGTTCTGGGGATCGTTCGCCGGGGTGAAGGTGGCGACGGTAGCGCCCGGAAATCCCGCCCGTGACCTGCCGCGGATCCAGGGCGAGTATCTGCTGCTGGACGGGGCGACGTTGACGCCGCTGGCCTTGCTCGACGGGGTCGCGGTGACGTCTGTGCGGACGGCGGCGGTGTCGGCGCTGGCCGTGGACTGCCTGGCGGCGCCGGACGCGTCGCGGCTGGTGGTGTTCGGGACCGGACCGCAGGCGGCGAGCCACCTCGAGGCGCTGCGGGAGGTCCGGCCGGTGCGCGACGTCGTGGTGGTGGGGCGTTCGGCCGCGCGCACTGAGGCTTTCGCGATGGCTTGGGGCGCGCGGGTCGGCACCGCGGCGGACGTGGCTTCGGCGGACCTGGTGGCGTGCTGCACTACTTCGTCGACGCCCTTGTTCGACGGCGCCTTGGTTCCGGACGGGGCGACGGTGGTGGCGGTCGGTTCGCACGAACCGCACATCCGCGAGGTCGATGCCGGGCTGATGGGCCGCGCCACGGTGGTCGTCGAAGCGGTGGACACCGCCCTGCGGGAGGCCGGCGACGTCGTCCTGGCGGTTTCCGAAGGGACACTGGCGCCGGACGCGCTGGTGCCGCTGTCCGATGTGGTCCGCGGGACGGCGCTGCCCCAGCCGGGGCCCCGGCTGTTCAAGAGCGTGGGAATGGCGTGGGAGGATCTGGTGGTCGCCGCCACCACCTACGAGGCCGCCCGGGGAGAGTCACGTTGACCAGCCAGGAGCACCTCACGCTGACGCTGCCCACCTTCGGCGTCCAGCGGAACCTGCGCGACCAGATCACGCAGACGCTGCGCGCCGCCGTCATCTCCGGCGAGCTGCGCCCCGGCGTGGTGTACTCGGCGCCCAGCCTCGCCACGCAGTTCGGCGTCTCCGCGACGCCCGTGCGCGAGGCGATGCTCGACCTCGTCAAAGAGGGCTTGATCGACACGGTGCGCAACAAGGGTTTCCGCGTCACCGAACCGTCCGAAAAGGACCTCGACGACCTCAGTGAGCTGCGTGCCCTCATCGAGGTGCCCACCGTCCGTCGGCTCGCCGAGACGGGCGTCGACCCCGCCGTGATCGCCGAGCTGCGCCCGCTGGCCACCGGCATCGAACACGCGGCCGCCGCGCACGACCTCATCGCCCACGTCGCCACGGACATGCAGTTCCACCTGCGTCTGCTCGAACAGGCGGGCAACCCGCACCTGGTCGAGACCGTCCGCTCCCTGCGCTCCCGCTCCCGCATCTACGGCCTCCGCAGCCTCGCCGACCGCGACGAGCTCGTCCCTTCGTCCCACGAACACGCGGAACTCCTGGACCTCATCGAAGCCCGCGACGCGGACGGCGCGGAAGCCTTGATGAGAAGCCACATCCGGCACGTGCGGGGGATTTGGGCCGAGTGAACGTCAGTACCGCCAGGTGATGGCGTCCGGGCCGACGGGCTCGAGGTGACCGGTACCCACCTGGACACGTTCGAGCCCGGCAAGCCCGGTCACCGCACGGAAACCCTGATCACTCCCCGGAAAACCGCTGCTCCAGCTCATTCACCTCGGGCAGCCCGATGAGCGTCGTGAACTCGTCGAACGTCGGCACGCCCGGCAGGGCGGCCGTGGGGGTGCCGTCGCGGTGGATGACGTCCAGCAGGGAGCGGATGCCGGCCGTCGCGGCGAGCAGGGTGCCGATCGGGTAGAGCACGAGGGAGAAGCCGAGTTCCGTGATGCGCGAGAGCGGCAGCGGCGGCGTCCGGCCGCCTTCGGCCCAGTTGAACACCAAGGGCGCCACGCCGCGCAGCTCCGTGGCCACGCGCTCGATGCTCTCCTCGCTCGTCGGCGCTTCCACGAACAGCACGTCGGCGCCCGCGTCGGCGTAGGCCTTGGCGCGGCCGAGGGCGTCGTCGAGACCGTGGACGGCGGCGGCGTCCGTGCGGGCGATGAGGACGAAGTCCGGGTCGCGCCGGGCGGCGGCGGCCGCGGCGATCTTGCCGACCATCTCCTCGCGCGAGATCACGGCCTTGCCCGACATGTGGCCGCACTTCTTCGGCATCACCTGGTCTTCGAGGTGGATCGCCGCGACGCCGGCCTGTTCATACGCCCGGACGGTGCGCACCACGTTGATCGCGTTGCCGTAGCCGGTGTCGGCGTCCGCGATCACGGGCACGTCGACCGCCGAGACGATGCGCGTCGCGTTGTCGATCATCTCCGCGGCGGAGAGCAGGCCGACGTCAGGGCGTCCGATGAGCGACGCGGTGGTGCCGAAGCCCGTCATGTACACGACGTCGAACCCGGCCTGCTCCACCAGCCGGGCCGAAAGCGCGTCGTACGCCCCGGGCGCGACCAGCGGCGGGCCCGCGGCCAGCAGCTCGCGCAGGCGCTTGCGCGGGGTTCCGGCGGTACCGAGCAGATTTCCCACGGAATTCCTCCTTGTATACATCCAGAGCAAAACTACGCCCAACGTCTTGCGTCGAACAAGACTCCAGCCTAGATTGCACACAATCTGCGAGACGAGGTGACGGGTGACACAAACAGCGACCTCAACCACGCGCACGGTGGACGCCCTGCGCGAGCTCATCCTGCGAGGCGACTTCCCAGCCGGTTCGCGGCTCGGTGAGGTCGAGCTGGCCGTCCGGCTCGGCGTGAGCCGGACCCCGGTCCGCGAGGCGCTGACCCGCCTCGCAGCCGAAGGACTCGTGGAGCTCGTCCCCAACCGCGGGGCCCGCGTGAGTCAGTGGAGCGTCGAAGAGCTGGAAGGGATCTTCGACCTGCGCACGCAGCTTGAACCCCAGCTCACCGCGCTCGCCGCCCCGAACGCGAGCGACGCGGACCTCGCGGCGCTCGACGAGCTCGCCGCGCACATGGTGGAGGTCGGACACCCCGGACCCGGGCAGGACCTCGACGCGCTGGTGCCCCTCAACCGCGAGTTCCACGCCAAGCTCGTGGCGCTCGCCGGGCACCCGGCGCTCGCCGGAGCGCTCGCGACCGCCGTCCACGCGCCGGTCGTGCTGCGCAACTTCCACACCTACGACGAACAGTCCCTGCGGCGCAGCCTCGCGCACCACGTCGAGATCGTCGCCGCCCTGCGCGCCGGCGACCCCGACTGGGCACGGGCAGTGATGACCGCCCACATCCGCAACGCCCGCACCGTGATGGTCCGGGCCGCCAAAGATCAGGAGAACCGTTGACTCATCTCCTCGGCCACACCACGACGGCCAGCTCGTCCCCCCAACAGCAACCACAGCGCGAGATCGCGCCGGCGTCTCGCTCAGGCGGTGCGATCGGCCCCCGGCCGATCCGACCGCCTGAGCGAGACGCCGGCTCCCAGGCGATCTCGCACGCCTCGGCGGAGCCGAGGCCAAATTACAGACTCGGTGTCGACGTCGGCGGCACCTTTACCGACGTGCTGCTGGTCGAGGAGACGACCGGCGGCACCTGGCGGGCGAAGACCCCGTCCACCCCCGCGGACCAGTCGGTCGGCGTCCGCAACGGCATCGCGAAGGTGTGCGCCGACGCGGGCATCGCGCTGAGCGAGGTCGCGCAGGTGCTGCACGGCACGACCGTGGCCACCAACGCCATCCTCGAAGGCAAGGGTGCCCGCGTGGGGCTCGTGACCACGCGCGGGTTCCGCCAGGTGCTGCAGATCGCGCGCTCCTACGTCCCGGGCGGGCTCGCCGGCTGGATCATCTGGCCAAAGCCGGAACCCTTGGCGGCGCTGGAGAACACCGTCGAGGTCGACGAGCGCATCGCCAGCGACGGCGGGGTGATCCGCCAGCTCGACGAGGCCGACGTGCGGGCCCAGCTGGAGAAGCTGCGCGGCCGCGGGATCCAGGCGCTCGCTGTGTCGCTGATCAACTCCTTCGCCGACTCCGCGCACGAGCGCCGCGTGGCCCGGATCGCCGCCGAAGTGCTGCCCGGCGTGCCGGTGTCGCTGTCGTCGGACGTGCTGCCCGAGCTGCGCGAGTACGAGCGCACGGTCACCACCGTCGCCAACGGCTACGTGCAGCCGCAGGTGAAGAAGTACGTCGAGACGCTGGCGAGTGAGCTCGCCGGCAGCGGCGTGGCCGGCGAGCTGGCCATCCTGCGCAGCGACGGTGGCCTTTCGGGGGCCGACGCCGCTGTCGCCGCCCCCGTGACGATGCTGCTGTCCGGCCCCGCCGGCGGCGTGACCGGCGCGGTGTGGGTGGCCGAGCAGTGCGGCCACCGCGACCTCATCACGTTCGACATGGGCGGCACGTCCACCGACGTCGCGCTCGTGCAGGACCTCAACCCGCGCATCGGCCGCGAGACGCAGGTCGGTGACCTCACCGTTCGGGCGTCCAGTGTGGACGTTCGTACGGTCGGCGCCGGCGGCGGATCCATCGCCCACGTACCGGAACTGACGAAGGCGCTGCGCGTCGGCCCGCAGTCGGCGGGTGCCGACCCCGGCCCCGCCGCGTACGGCAAGGGCGGCACGGAGCCGACGGTGACCGACGCCAACGTGGTCCTCGGCTACCTGCCCGCACAGCTGGCCGGCGGCGAGATCACGCTCGACGTCGAAGCCGCCCGCACGGCCGTCGCCAAGGTGGCCGGCGCGATGGGCCTGCCGAGCGTCGAGGCCGCGGCGGCCGGGATCATCGACATCGTCAACGAGAACATGCTCGGTGGCCTGCGGCTCGTCTCAGTGCAGCAGGGTTTCGACCCGCGCGACTTCGCGCTCGTCGCGTTCGGCGGCGCGGGTCCCTTGCACGCCAACGCCCTCGGCAAGCTCACCGGCGCGTGGCCCGTGATCGTGCCGCCGTCACCCGGCGTGCTGTGCGCGCTCGGCGACGCGACCACGAGCCTGCGGGACGTGTCGGCCCGCACCGTACTGCGCCGCTTCGCCGACCTCACCGGCGCCGAGCTCGTGCAGATCCTGCGCGAGCTGGGCGACGAGGCCGGTGGCCGGCTCGTGGAGCAGGGGCTCGACCGCGCCGACCAGACGCTCGGTTTCCAGGTCGACGTGCGCTACCACGGCCAGGGTTTCGAGATCCCGGTCGAGGTCGACCCGGCGTCGCTGGACACCCCCGACACCGCGCTCGACCTGCTGGCCAAGCACTTCGACGCCGAGCACGACCGGCTGTTCTCCTTCCTGCTCAACGTGGACCACGAGCTGGTCAACGCCCGCGCCACCGTCACCGGCCCGCGCCCGTCGGTGGCGGCCGTGACGCTGGCCGAGGGCACCGGCGACCCGGTGGCCGCGCTGGTGGACACGCACCCGATCCACGTGTCGGGCAAACAGCTCGAGGCGAAGGTCTACGACCGCGCGAAGCTCCTGGCCGGTGACGTCGTCGCCGGGCCCGCGATCGTGACCGAAATGGACTCCACGACCCTCGTGCTGCCCGAGCACGCCGCCACCGTGCACGCGTCGGGCAGCCTGCTGATCACCCCGCTGGAGGGCTGAACCTTGGCTGAGATCATCGAGACCGCCACCGGTGCGATCACCAGGTCCGAAGTGGACCCGGTCACCCTCGACCTCATCGAGAACGGGCTGCGCAACGCCCGTTACGAGATGGACGAGGTGCTCTTCCGCACCGCGCTGTCGCCCGGCATCCGCGAGCAGCACGACGAGTTCCCGCTCATCGGCGACCCGAGCGGCAAGATGGTGGTCGGCCAGTTCGGACTGTCCATCCCGGACTTCCTCGAGGGCTTCGACGACACCATCGAAGAGGGCGACGTGCTCATGACGTCGGACCCGTACGCGTGCGGGGCGGCGATCAGCCACGCCAACGACTGGCTGATCGTGATGCCGATCTACCACGAGGGCCGGCTCGTGGGCTGGGCCTCGATGTTCGGGCACATGTCCGACGTCGGTGGCAAGACCCCGTCCTCGATGCCCACCGACGCGCGCACGATCTACGAAGAGGGCGTGGTCGTCCCGCCGTTCAAGCTCTACCGCAAGGGAAAGCTGAACGAGGACGCCCTGCGGATCATCCTCAACCAGGTCCGCATGCCGGACTGGAACCGCGCCGACCTCAATGGGCTCGTCGCCGCCTGCCGCACGGCGTCGCGCCGCGTGGTGGAGATGTGCGACCGGTTCGGCACGGCGACCTACCTGTCCGCTTTGGACGCTCTGCTGCAGCGCAACTACGACGCGATGAAGATCCTGCTGCAGACGGTGTTCGAAGACGGCAGGACGATCAGCTTCACCGACTACATCTGCGACGACGGTGTGGGTTTCGGCCCCTACGAGCTGAAACTTTCCCTCACCCGCACCGGCGAGAAGGTGCACCTGGACTTCACGGGCAGCTCGCCGCAGGCCGCGGGGCCGATCAACTACTACATCAACGAGAACCTCACCCGGATGTTCTTCGGGATCTACATGATCACCGTGGCCGACCCGCAGATCCTGTGGAACGACGGGTTCTACCCGCTGGTCGACGTGACCATTCCGGACGGTTCCTACTGGAAGCCGAAACATCCCGCGTCGCTCAACGGCCGCAACCACGGCATCGGCCGCGTGTTCGACCTGTTCGGTGGCCTGCTCGGCCAGACGAACCCGGCGCTGCTCAACGCGGCGGGCTTCTCGTCCAGCCCGCACTTCATGTACTCCGGCAACTACTCGAGCGGTGAGCGCAAGGGCGAGTGGTTCCAGCTGTACTCGATCGGCTTCGGCGGCATCCCCGGCCGGCCGCTGGGCGACGGGCCCGACGGGCACTCGCTGTGGCCGAGCTTCGTCAACATCCCTTGTGAGTACCTGGAGTCCTACTACCCGCTGCGCATCGAACGCTGGGAGACCGTCGCCGACACCGGCGGCGCGGGCCTGCACCGCGGCGGCAACGGCGTGGACGTGACGTACGTGTTCGAGGAGCCCGGCACGATCGCGATCCACGACGACCGCTGGCTCACCTACCCGTGGGGCGTCAACGGCGGCGCACCCGGCGCTCGCGGGACCAAGTGGATCGACCGCGCGGACGGCACGAAGGAAGTGCTGCCCAGCAAGTGCCACGACGTTCCGGTGCACACCGGCGACGTGCTGCACTTCGTCACGTGGGGTGGCGGCGGCTGGGGCGACCCGCTGGAGCGCGACCCCGCGCTGGTGGGCCTGGAGGTCGAACGCGGTCTCGTGACGCCGGACGGCGCCCGCGGCTACGGTGTGGTCGTGGCGGCGGACGGCACTGTGGACACCGACGCGACGAAGACGTTGCGCGATCAGCTGCGCGCGTCGCGGCCGGCGGAGCTGCCCGTGTTCGACATGGGTCCGCCGATCGAGGAGCTGCTGGCCAACTGCGAGGCGGAGACCGGCCTGCCGGCGCCGCAGCGCCCGGTCTGGTCGGCGACATGAACGGGCCGCACGGGTCCGCGTTCTCCGGCCGGCTCGGCTGGGGAGCGCGGCCCGCGCTGCTCGTGATCGACCTCGTGCGCGCGTACACCGAGCCCGGCGGGCCGTTCGAGCTTCCCAGCCCAGGGCCTGCGGTCGAGGCGACCCGCGCGTTGCTCGAGGCCGCCCGCACGGCCGGACACCCGGTCGTGTGGACGTCGGTGGCCTACACGCGCGGCCTCGCCGACGGCGGGCTGTTCGTGGAGAAAGTCCCGGCGCTCAAGGCATTCGAGGCAGGTGCCGAGGGCGGCTGGGGCGAGATCGGCCCGCTGAAGCCCGAGCCGGGGGAAGTCGTGGTGGTCAAGCAGTACGCGTCGGCGTTCTTCGGCACCTCGCTGGCGTCCACTTTGCACGCGTCCGGTGTGGACACTCTGGTCGTCACCGGGGTCTCGACGTCCGGGTGCGTGCGAGCGTCCGCAATGGACGCGCTGAACCACGGGTTCCGGCCCCAAGTCGTGCGGCAGGCGTGCGCGGACCGAACGGAAGCCGTGCACGACAACAATCTGGTGGACCTCGACGCGAAGTATGCCGACGTCGTGGACCTCGACGAAGCGTTGGAGAACCTCAGGAAATAACCACGAGGGGCCTCCCCGGCCGGCTCGGGATACCGGCGGGGAGACCCCTCTTTGGTGCGGCCGCGACTACTTCTGCTGCTCGTCGCCGCCGAAGCGTTCCTTCAGCTTGTCGGCACCCTTCTGGATCTGGTCGCCGTGCTTGCCGCCGGTCTTTTCGTCGGCGACGTCGGCGGCCTTGTCCACGCCCTGGTCGACCTTGTCCGGGTGCTGGCCCGCGAACTCCTGCAGCTTCTCCTTGGCCTTGTCGAACATGCCGGCCATCTCTCGCTCCCTTCCGTCGTGCCGAATTCCGGTGAACGTTTCGAGGAGTACCCAGCAGCTCACCGGGTCAGCCTCATTGTCCCCTCATCGGGTGAGATGGGAGCGGGAGGTTTTTCAGTTGAAGCGGCCGGCTCCGTCGATGTAGGACACCTTGTCGACGGTGATCCCGCCCTCGAGCAGCTCGTCGGCCCGCGCGACCAGGCCGCGCAGCGCGTCGTTGCCACTGTGGACCTTCAACGCGTCGAGGTCGGCGAACATCTCGTAGAAGACGAACTCGTCCTCACGCTTGTTCAGCAGGTAGAGCAGGGTGCCCTCTTCCTGCCGAGCCGCGTCGACGAGCCCGCGCAGCAGCTGCTCCACCTCCGCCTCCTTGCCCGCTTTGGGACGGATGTAGGCGATCTGCGCGACTGTCATTCCTGACCTCCAAGACGAGGGTGTTCCCGGCTCTCCCAACCTACTGGGTTCAGGGTGCGACGGTGCTGTGGTGTTGGAAGGGCCATTGCGCCACCGGACGCGCGAGCAGCTCCTCCGGCGGGTCGGGCAGCCGCGGGGGAACGGCGTTCCAGCGCGCGATGACCACAACGCGGTCCTGTCCGCCCAGGTAGACGTCGGCACCGGCGAAATGCTCCGTGGCCGTGAGTTCCGGCACGGCGGTGGCCTCGACCCAGGACAGCAGGTCTTGCTGGCGGCCCGGCGCTGCGCGGACTTCCCACATCAGTGTGTCGCTCATGGCCGCGACTCTACTGTGCCGATCGTTACCAATCCGACCGCAGCCACGGCCGAATGGCTTCGCAGCAACGGCTACGTGCCGCGTGGGGGTCGACCTACTTTGGCCGGATCAGTAACGGCGGCACCGCGGGCACGTCAGTGGCGGCGGCGATGTCCTGCGCGGTCAGGCGGAACGCTTCGGGGTAGTGCGCACGCTGGGTGCGGCGGGCCGGTTCCGTGCTGCGCCAGGTGTAGCGGCAGCGCGCGCACTGGTGGACGGTCCACACCCCGGCGACGGGGGAGTCGGCGAGCTTCGCGACATCGGGGTGGTCACAACGGGGGCAGGTCACGGGCGAGGCTCCTTCCGGGGCGGTCATCGGGCGGCCAGCTTGCGCAGTTTGTCCACCCACGCGGCGGTTTCCGGCAGGTCCTTCACCGGCTGGCTGAAGTGGCCGCGCTCGTCCGGGGCGACGGGGGTGGTCGCGTCGATGATCATCTTGTGGGTGATGCCCGCCGGGTCGGCCGCCGGATCGAGGGCGACCACGGGCAGGTTCGGCAGCACCAGCACGTCGCCGGCGGGGTTGACCTTCGTGGACACCGCCCACATGACCCGGGGCAGGTCGAACGGGTCGACGTCCTCGTCGACCACGATCACGGTCTTCAGGTACCCGAGGCCGTGCGGCGTGGTCATGGCGCGCATGCCGACGGTTTTCGCGAAGCCGCCGTAGCGCGACTTCGTGGAGATGATCGCCAGCAGGCCGTGGGTGTACATGGCGTTCACCGCCCGCACCTCGGGGAACTCCGCCGTGAGCTGCTGGTGGACCGGCACGCAGGTGTTGGCGGCCATGAGGAAGTCGATCTCGGTCCACGGCATCCCGAGGTAGAGCGACTCGAACACCGGGTGCGTGCGGTAGGAGATCCGGTCGATCCGGATCACGGGCATGCTGCGCCCGCCGGAGTAGTGGCCGGTGAACTCGCCGAACGGGCCCTCCAGCTCGCGGCGCCGGCCGACGATCACGCCCTCCAGCACCACTTCCGCGCCCCACGGCACGTCGAGGCCGGTCAGCGGCGCGGCGGTGACGGGGGCGGGGGCACCGCGCAGGGCGCCGGCCAGCTCGTACTCGTTCTGGTCGTAGGCCAGGGGAGTGGCGGCGACGATGGGGATCACCGGGTCGTTGCCCAGCGCGATCGCCACCGGCAGGTCCTCGCCCGCGCGCTCGGCCTTGGCCAGCTGGAGCGCGATGTCGTGCATCGGCACGGGCTGGATGCCCAGCTCGGCGGGGCCTTTCACCTGCAGGCGGTAGATGCCGACGTTCTGCTTGCCGTCGTTGCCGGGGTCCTCGGGATCGCGCGAGACGACGGCGGCCTTGTCGAGGTAGAAGCCGCCGTCGCCGTCGTTGAGGCGGAACAGGGGCAGCACGGAGAACAGGTCGACGTCGTCGCCTTCGAGCACGTTTTCGGCCCACGGCGGGTCTTCGCGGCGCTCCACGGGCACGGGGAAGGTCTCCCAGCGGCGGATGAACTCGGCGACCTGGTCCTTCACGCCCGTGTCGGCGGGCAGACCCAGCGCGAGCGCGTGGTTGGCCCAGGAACCGTGGACGTTGAGGGCGACCCGGGCGTCGGTGAAGCCTTCGAGGTTGTCGAAATACAACGCGGGGGCGGCGTCGCCGAGCTTCGGCGCGGCGTTGGCGGCCGCGGCGAGGTCGGGCTCGGGGGAGACCTGCTCGGTCACCCGGACCAGCTGGCCTTCTTTGTCGAGCGTGGTCAGGAACGACCTGAGGTCGTCGTGGGGCATGGGTCCTCCTGCGGGTTCAGCCCGGTCCAGCGGCGGGCCGCGGGCGCGGACAGGCCGAACTGGTCGAGCACGCGCGCGACGACGTGGTCGAGCACGTCGTCGAGCGACTGCGGGTGGTTGTAGAAGGCCGGCATCGGCGGCACCATGACCGCGCCCATGCGGGTGAGCGCGAGCATGTTCTCCAGGTGGATCTCCGAAAGCGGCGTCTCGCGCGGGACCAGCACGAGCTTGCGCCGCTCCTTGAGCACCACGTCGGCGGCGCGGCCCAGTAGGCCGTCGGCGTAGCCGGTGCGGATGCCGGCGAGGGTTTTCATGCTGCACGGCACCACGATCATGCCGTCGGTGCGGAACGAGCCCGACGAGATCGAGGCCGCCTGGTCCTCGGGCGAGTGCACGACGTCGGCCAGTTCACCGACTTCGCGCGCGGACAGCGAGGTCTCCAGGTGGATGGTGGTGCGCGCCCAGCGGCTGAGCACAAGGTGCGTCTCCACGTCCGGCATCGCGCGCAGCACCTCGAGCAGCCGGATGCCGAACGGGGCGCCGGTCGCGCCCGTCATGCCGACGATCAGCCGCACGGCGGCACCTCCTCCGGGGTGTCGTTCACTGGATAAGTTCGTATACGAACCGTTCGCATTCATACTAACATGGCGATCATGACGAGCCGGATGGACGAGTCGGTCTTCCACGCGCTGCGGCGCGCGATGCAGGAGCACGGGGCCCGTTGGCAGGCGACGCTGCCGGGGCTCACGAAGCCGCAGTACGCCGTGCTGGTGGCGATCTCGGAGACGCCGGGGCTCGACCAGGCGTCGGCCGGGCAGCGGGCGGCCACGGACAAGGCGACGCTCGCGAACCTGCTGCTGCGCCTGGAAGAACGCGGGTTGATCACGCGCACCGTGGGTGCCGATCGGCGCCGCCGCGAGCTGCGGCTCACACCGGCGGGGGAGGAGCTGCTCGCCACGGCGATGCCTGTCGTCGATCGGGTGAACGAGTCGATGCTCGCGCCGCTCGACGACGAGGAACGGCGCCAGCTCGTGGCGCTGCTCACCAAATTGGCGCTGTGAGGCCCGGTAGGGTCGGGCGATCGGCACCGGAGCTGAGGAGGGCACGTGGCGGGACCGCTGAGCGGACTGAAGGTCGTGGAGCTGGCCGGGATCGGCCCGGGCCCGCACGCGTGCATGGTGCTCGCCGACCTGGGGGCCGACGTCGTGCGCGTGGAGCGTCCGTCTGGCTCGCTCGACCTCACCGGCGGCAAGGCGGACCCGTTGCTGCGCGGCCGGCGTTCCGTCGCGGCCGACCTGAAGACACCCGAAGGCCGTGACCTCGTGCTGCGGCTCGCCGCGAAGGCCGACGTGCTCGTGGAGGGCCTGCGTCCCGGCGTGACCGAACGCCTCGGCGTCGGCCCGGCCGACTGCCACGCGCTCAACCCGCGGCTGGTGTACGGCCGGATGACCGGCTGGGGCCAGGAGGGCCCGCTGGCGCAGCGCGCCGGGCACGACATCAACTACATCGGGCTCGTCGGCGTGCTCAACGCGATCGGCCGCGCGGGCGAGCGGCCGGTGCCGCCGCTCAACCTCGTGGGCGACTTCGGCGGCGGATCGATGTTCCTGCTCGTCGGCGTGCTTTCCGCGCTGTGGGAACGGGAGCGCACGGGCCTGGGCCAGGTCGTGGACGCCGCGATGGTCGACGGCACGAGCGTGCTCGCGCTGATGGTGTGGTCGTTGCGAGGCCTCGGCGTGTGGTCCGACGAGCGCGGCGTGAACCTGCTCGACGGCGGCGCGCCCTTCTACGACACCTACGTGTGCGCGGACGGCCGCTACGTCGCCGTCGGCGCACTGGAGCCGCAGTTCTACGCGGCACTGCTCGCCGGGCTCGGCCTGGAATCCGCGGATCTGCCGCCGCAGCTGGAGAAAACGAGCTGGCCGACGCTGCGGGCCGAGTTCACCAAGGCGTTCCTCTCGCGCACGCGCGACGAGTGGGCCGAGGTGTTCGGCGGCGTCGACGCGTGCGTCACCCCGGTGCTGGAGCCGGACGAGGTCGCGGCGCACCCGCACATCGCGGCGCGCGCCGGCCTGGTCGAGCTCGACGGGGTGCTGCAGCCCGCTCCCGCGCCGCGGTTTTCGCGGACGGCACCGGATCTGCCGTCTTCGCCGCCGAAGCCGGGCGCCGACACGGAAGCGGTCATCGCCGACTGGGGCGTGTGACGGGCACCGGTTCCTCGCTGCGTCGCGGGGCGAGCGCCGGCACGGCCACCGCGACCACGGCGCCGCACGCGCCGACGAAGACGAACACCGCCGGGTAGCCCAGCGACAGGGAGATCTGGCCGACCAGCAGCGGGCCGAACGCGAGCGTCTGGTTCAGCGCGGCCACGAGGCAGCCGAAGATCACGATCGCGGCGAGGGCCACTCTCCGTTGGTAGTGCGTCCAGGGGAGGTGGCCGAGCCGGGCGGGCCGCGGCACGTCAGTCCCTTTCGGACATCAGTGCGAAGCGGCCGCGGGTGGTGCCGCTTCGGTTACCGCGGTACCGCCCCGCCGAGGGTGGTGGCGGGGCGGTACCTGATCGGGCGCGGTGGGGTCACCAATCGGCGCCGGAGACCACCTCGGCGGGCGGCACGGTCTCGGCACCGAGCGCGCACGCCAGGGCGGCGAGCTCGGCGGTCTGGACGGCCGGCGGGTTCACCAGTCGGCCTTGGGGGCGAGGGAAACAGAGTTCGTCGTCACGGGACAGGCTCCTTTGCTCGATCGGCGGAAGGGGGCACGAGCGGGGAGAGGGGAAGTCTCGGAGTGGGCAGTGCCGGAGTGGGCAGTGCCGGAGTGGGAGAGGCCTCGGAAAGGGAAGTCTCCCCGTGGGAGGTTTCGGAGCGGCAGGTGGAGACAGTGGAATGGCCGCGTACGCGCCCCTTGGTGCCGCCCGCGGTCACCGGTCGGCCCCCTCGGCCGGCCGGGTCCGCCACGAGCAGCACCCCGGGATCGGGCACCGCGCCCAGACCCCGCACGGCGGCGGCCGGCGGCCGCGACGCCCCGGGACCGAGAACGAGGACGTCGCGGACGCCCTCGAGGAGTCCGTCGTCGGACCGCGGGCTGTGCCCGGGGTGCGCCATTCGCCCTGGCGCTCCGACCGGATCCGTGCGGCCGATTTCCCGGCTGCGTGAGCCCGCCATCCGGGCCGTCGGCGCGCCCTGGCCCGTGTCGCCAATTTCGCGCACGGCGGCTCGGAGCGCCTCGTCGGCGGCCCCCGGCAGGCAGCGCAGGGTTGCCGCGGAAGGGGTCGCGCACACCCACGCGGAGGACTCGGGAGTCCTCGGGTGAACGGACGTGGCGGCCATGATCACGAAGCGTAGGGAGCCGGGTGGTGGTGAACAACGCCATCGCGCGGCGGGATCATTGCACGCGGCGTAACGGTCGCGACATGCGTTTGCCGTGGGTGCGGGCGATGCGCGCGAGGGTCTGCACGCTGCCGGCGACGGTGGAGCTGCGGTGCCATGCCAGGAAGATCGTGCGGCCGGAGAACGACGGGTCGTCGATGGGGATGCGGGTGATGCGGGGGTGCTGGTGGTCGTTCATGCCCTCCGGCACCACCGACACGCCGATTCCCGCGCCGACCATGGACTCGACGACGAACAGGTCGTTGCCCTCCACCGTGATCCGCGGGACGAAGCCGGCCCGCGCGCACGCGTTGACCATGTGCGTGCGGCTGCTCGAACCCGGTTCCATGGCGACGAACGGCCGCTCGCTCACCTCCCGCAGCGACACGCGCTTGCGCCCGGCGAGGTCGTCGCCGACGGGGACGGCCAGCAGCAGCGACTCGGTGAACAGCGGCTCCACCACGAGGTCCGACTCGGTCGGCGCCACCGACGAGAAGGCGGCGTCGGCGTCGCCGCGCAGCAGCGTCTCGACGACGCCGGTGGCCGGGCTTTGCGTGCAGCGCAGGCGCAGCTCGGGCCGTTCGGCGAGCAGGTCGGCCAGTACGCCCGGCACGAACCCCAGCCCCAGCGAGTACGTGTGCGCGATCCGCAGGAGCCGTTGCGGCTCGCCGGCGTCCGCGAGCGCCGCACCGACCGCGTCGGACCGCGCGCGCAGCACGGCGTGCGCTTCGCGCACCAGCACGTGGCCCGCCGGCAGCATCCGCACGCGGCGGCCGTCCTGCTCCACGAGCCGGATCTCCAGCTTCCGCTCCAGCGCGCGGATCCCGCGCTGGACCGTCGCCACGCTCACGCCGAGCTCCACGGCGGTCTGCCCGAAGTGCTCGGTGTCGGCGAAGCTCAGCAGCAGCTCCAGGTCCGCGAAAGTGACCTTGCCGGCGCGTCCGTCGTCCACCCGTCCGATTATCCGCCGAGGGTCGAGGTGACGGATGTCGCTGCGAATGTCACCTTTCCGGCCTGGTCGTGCGGGATGTCGTTCCACCAGCCGCGATGCAAGTGCCGGATGGCGCGAGAGAGGGGTCCGAAAGTACCGTTGCCGCTGCCCCGATGGTCATTTCGGCGGCCCGGTCCCGCTATCGTCATCCGGATGCGGGGGCTGGGGGCGGATTTCCGACGGTTGTGGTGGGCGTTCACCGCGAGCGAGACGGGTTCGGCCATCGGCTACGGCGCGATGCCCCTCGTGGCGGTGCTGATCCTGCACGCGTCCGCCGCAGAGGTGTCCCTGCTCGCCGCGATCCCCGGCCTCGCCGGCGCGCTGATCTCCCTGCCGATCGGCGGGTTCGTGGAGTTCCGGCGGAAACGGCCGGTGATGATCACCGCCGACGTCGTGCGGTTCGTCGCCCTCGCGAGCGTGCCGGTGGCGATCGGGCTCGGCGCGGTGTCGCTGGCTCAGCTGTACGTGGTCGGTGTCGTGCAGACGGTCGCGCTCGTCGCCTTCACCGCTGCCAGCGGAGCGCACCTACGGGCACTGGTCACCGCGCGCCAGCGCGCCGAAGCCGCCAGCCGCTTCGAAGCCGCGAGTTGGACGGTGAACTCCGCCGGGCCACCCGTCGGCGGAGTGCTGGTCTCCCTGACCGGCCCGGCCGTGACGATGCTGGTCGACGCCGTCTCCTACCTCGCGTCCGCACTGGGCGTGCGCTCGCTGCGCAGCCCCGAGCCACCGCCGCCCGCGCGCACCACGTCGGCGCACGTCGGTCGCGACCTGCTCGAGGGCTGGCGCTACCTGCTGCACAGCCGCGAACTCGCGCTTCTGTTCGGCAACGCGCTGCTCTTCGGCTCCGCCGTGCTCGCCATCTCGCCGCTGGAGACCGTGTTCATGCTCGACGACCTGGGCTTCCGTCCGTGGCAGTACGGCCTCGTCATCGGCCTGCCCTGCCTGGGCGGCGTCCTGGGTGCCCGCCTCGCACCCCGCCTGGCGGCGCGCTTCGGCACGCGCCGGGTGCTGGTCTGGGCCGGGATCGCCCGCACGCCATGGGTGTTGGCCATCCCGTTCGTGGGGCCCGGCCTCGGCGGCGTGCTCGCGTTCCTGGCGATCGACACCCTGCTGCTGCTCGGCGCCGGGGTGTTCAACCCGCTGTTCAGCGCCCACCGCATGACGTTGACGCGCGAGGACATGATGGCGCGAGTCCTCGCCGGCTGGTCCGCCGGCAGCCGCCTGGTCCGGCCGCTGTTCATCGTCGCCGCGGGCCTCCTCGCGAGCGCCACGGACGTCCGGGTCGCGATCGCCGCCGCGGGTGTCCTTTGTGTCCTCAGTGTCCCGTTGCTCCTGGTCCCCGGAACCCGCGAAACCAGCACGGAACCTGACTCGATTACCCCCGCGACCGGCGGCTAGCGTGAGACCCATGGATCTCCCCGCCGGTCTTCTCGCTCTGCTGGAACAGCCGAGCCTCTGCTTCATCGCCACGACCATGCCCGACGGCTCGCCGCAGCTGACGCAGACGTGGGTGGACACCGACGGCAAGCACATCCTCGTCAACACGGTCGAGGGTTTCCGCAAGGTGCGCAACATCGAGCGCGACCCGCGGGTGGCGCTGAACATCGCGGACGCGACGCACCCGTTCCGCTACTTCACCGTCCGCGGGCGCGTGCTGGAGGCGACCACCGAAGGCGCCGCCGAGCACATCGACAAGCTCGCGCTCCGCTACACCGGGCAGCCCTACGCGTGGTACGGCGGGCGCGACCAGGTGCGGCTGTTGCTGCGTATCGAGGCCGAGCACATCGGGTCGATGGGCTGAAGCTCAGAACAGCCGCACCGGCAAGGACTCGTGCCCGTTGGTGATGAACGACGCCAGCGGGCGCAAGTCCTCGGCGGGAACGGCCAGCGCCAGCTCCGGAAACCGCGCGAACAGCGCGGGCAGCGCGATTTCTGCCTCCATCCGAGCCAGCGGCGCGCCCAGGCAGTAGTGCGCGCCGTGGCCGAACGCCAGCGACGACTTGTTCGCCCGCGTCACATCGAAAACCCCGGCGTCGGGGCCGTGGCACGCTTCATCGCGCCCGGACGGGCCGAACGAGGCCAGGATCGGGTCCCCGGCGTGGATCGTGGTGCCGGCGACGTCGATGTCGGCCAGGGCGTAGCGCAGGGGCAGGTGGGAGACGGGCGACTGCCAGCGCAGGCTTTCGTCGATCACGTCGGACCAGCCGCGGTCGCCGTCGAGCACGAGGCGCAGCTGCGCGGGGTGCGTGAGCAGCGCGGCCACGGACTGGTCGAGGAGATTGACCGTGGTCTCGTGCCCGGCCGTGATCACCAGCATCAGCGAGTCGAGCAGTTCCGCGTCTGTCAGGGCGGAGCCGTCGTCGTCGCGCGCGGAGATGAGGACGGTGGCCAGGTCGTCGCCGGGCTCGGCTCGGCGCGTCTCCACGAGGTCGCCCAGCAGTTCGTACAGCCGCGCGACGTTGGCGGTCGCCTCCTCAGCCGTGGCCGACGTCGCGAACAGTCCCGCCACGCCCTCGCGCAACCCCGGCCGTGACTCCTCCGGCACGCCCACGAGCCGGCAGATCACCTCGATCGGCAGCGAGTAGCAGTAGTTCTCGCGCAGGTCGGTGTGCGCGGGCCCGGCGGCGAGGCCGTCGAGCAGGTCCGCGGTGAGCTCCTCGATCCGCGGCCGCATGCCCTCGATGCGCCGCGGTGCGAACGCCTGCGACACCAGCGAACGCAGCCGGCGGTGCTCGCTGCCGTAGGCGGTGAACATGTTCTGCACCGAAACCCAGATGTGCAGCGGCCAGTCTTCGGGGATCTCGCCGGCGCGGTAGGCGGGCCAGTGCCGCCGCGGGTCCTTGGACACGCGCGGGTCGGTGAGCAGCTGTTTCAACACTGCGGGGCTCGTGACCGCCCACGCCGGCACGCCACCCGGCAACTCGACCGGCGTCAGCGGCCCGCGTTCGCGCAGCCGCGCGCCTTCGCCGTGCACGTCGCGCGCGGCGGGGTCGAGCACGAAGGGAGTCGCGGTGTGGTCCATCGGCAGGCGCTCCTCGCTGGCCGGTGTGTCCACAGAGGACGGTTGTCCTCGCCGAGCACCGGTGCCGGGAACCGTAGCGCGCGACCCACCCGAACCGTCCCCCGGGAAGGGGTCCGGATGATCATTCAGGGTGAAGACCGTCAAGAGGGGTTGACGCGCCCCGAACGCGCGCCCCGGACGCGCCCTGGACGCGGAAAAGGGCGCCACCCCGGCCCACCCGGATGGCGCCCCGCCCTCGGAGATTCCGCTCAGCCGTCGGAGCGGCGGCGGTGCAGCGAGAACTTCTCGAACACCGAAAGCTCGCCGTGCGGCTTGTTCACGTTGTAGTAGGTCACGTGCATGGTCGTCGTGTCGCCGCGGTGGCGGCCCGGGTCCACGGTGAAGGACGCGAAACCGTAGGGGTGCTCCTCGTCGCGGACCGCGCTCCACACGGCCTGCTCCTTGACGTAGGTCGACACGCGCTTGCCCGTGCCCGGGTCGGCCTTCGCGGAGACGGCGGTGATGACCTTGCCTGTGCCGTCCTTGAAGAAGCTGCCGTTGGTCGTGCCGGAGACCCCGCCGCCGCCGAGGATCATGTGCACGGTGCCGTGCGAGGCGTCGATGTTGTCGGTCGCCGTCGAGACCGGGTTCGGCGTGAGCGTCTCGCTGCCGGAGACCACGCCGTGCACGGCCAGCGAGCGCTCGTAGTCGTGCTCGTGCCCGCACAGCACCAGGTCCACCCCGTACTGGTCGAACAGCGGTCCGTACTTCTCGCGCAGGCCGAGGTCGGCGCCGTTGGCGTCCGACGTGCTGATCATGACCTGGTGCATCGCGACGACGATCCAGTCGATGTCGTTCGACGCGCGGGCCGCGGCCAGCTCCTTCTTCAGCCACGCGAGCTGGCGGCCGCCGGAGTAACCGCTGATGTAGACGTCGCCCCCGTCCTGCAGGGCGTTGTCGTCGTTCTGCAGCACGATCACGCGCACCGAACCGGCGGTGAAGCTGTACCAGAGGCCGGCCAGCTCGCGGTCGGTCTCGGTCGAGGGCAACTGGAAGTAGGCCTGGTACGCGCCGAGGCCGATCTCGCCGTTGAGCTTCTCGATCTCGTGGTTGCCCGCGGCGGGCATCCACGGCCGGTAGCGCGCGGAGCGGGTGTTGTTGGTGAAGAAGTTGTTCCACGTGCGCACGCGGTCGACATCGAGGTTCGCGTAGCAGAGGTCGCCGTTGAGCAGGTGGAACAGCGGCGCGACCGTCTCGATACCGGTGACGATGTCCTTGGTCGCCGGCGTGGAGTTGGCGTCGAGGCCCACGGCGCCCGCGGCGTTCCAGGTGACCTGCGGCGCCGACTGGTCGCCGAAGCTGGTGAACGTGAAGGCCGAGCGGCCGCTCGGGGCGGTGCGGAAGGTGGCCGCGTCGGGCGTCGCGCCGTCGTGCTGCGCGGCGTAGATGTACTCGGTGCCCGGGCGCAGGTGGTCGAGCAGCGCGTGGTGCACCCACACGGTGCGGCCGGACGTGCCGTCGACGTACGTGCGCGTGTCGGCCTGCGCCACGGCGCCGAAGCCGCCGTCGAGCGTCCCGTACAGCACGCGCGGCTTGCGCACGGAGGCTTCGGTGATCCACGAGACCACCATCTGGCGCGCGGGGTCGCGGCCGAAGGTGAGGTGCAGGCCCTGCACCGGCGTGGTGCCGGAGCCGACCTGCGGCACGAACGCGGCGCTCTGCGGCGCGGCGGCGGCCACTCCGGTGCCCAGCAGGGGCACTGCGGCGCCCGCGCCCAGCAGGCCCAGAGCCCCCCGGCGGCTTACGGTGTGTTTGCTGGTCTCGGACATGACCCTCCTCGGCTTCGGCCAGGAGAACCTAGGCGCGCAGGCCGACGCGGTGATGAACGAGACCTGTCAGCCGCGTGAAGTGTCTCCGAGCGCGGGTGTCCGCTCTGGGCCGGACGGTCCAATCAGGACACCCGCGCACCGGAACTTTTCGGGCATAGGCGGCGAAACCGCGTCAGCGGCTCGCGAGGAACCGGTCGTACGCGGCGACCACATCGGCGGTCGCCAGCGCCGGGCCGTCCGGGTCCTTGGCGTCGTCGTCCCAGCGGCGGACGAGCACGGCCTCCTCGGCGTTCGGGTGGGACGCGAACTCGGCGACCTCCTGGGCCGTCATCGGGCCGCCCTGGACCTTCAGCGACGCGACGGACGCGGGGCTGAGGTGGTCGTGGTACTCGGCGTCGGTGGCGACGAGGTAGCGCTTGGCCGGCACGTGCTGCGCGATGATCCACGCGGCGCGCTCGCCGAGATGGCGGCGGGCGAACTCGGCGCCGGACAGCTCGTGCGGCAGGCCCGGCCACTCCTCGCGGACGGCCCGGGCGCGGCCGATGTCGTGCAGCGTCGCGGCGAGGACGAGCTCGTCGTCGCCGCCGTGCTGCTTGGCGAACCAGCCGGCTTGCAGCGCGTGGGTGCGCTGGTCCACGGCCTCGCCGCCGTAGGGCAGGCCGGCGAGACCGTCGACGAGCTCGGCCAGCGCTTCTCGGGTGAGGGTCACGGCTTCTCCTTCAGCGTGCTCACGAGCTCTTCCGCGAGCTCGCGGGTGGCGGCGACGACACCGGACCAGCGGCGCGTCAGGTCGGGGTCGATCTCCAGCGGACGGCCGTTCACGTCGAGCACGGCGCCGCCGGCGGCGGGGACCATCACCATCGCCGCGGCGAGGTCCATGATCCGGTGGGTGTCGGAGCCCGCGTCGGCGAACGCGTCGGTGGAGCCCTCGGCGACCAGGGCCGCCTCGAGGCAACTGGTGGACAGGATCCGCACGCGCGAGGCGCGCTTGGCCACGCGCCACCACGCGTCGTCGTCGGGGCCGTGGGGGCGCAGCAGGCTCACGGCCGCGCCGTCGAGTTCGCGGCGGCCCGTGGTGCGATACGGCGTCGGCCGGCCGGCGACGGCGTGCCAGCAGCGGCCGGTGTCGAGCCAGCAGGTCAGGGCCTCGGTCGCGACCCCGTCCACGGCCACGACCCCGGCGAACGCCGAGAGCGGCACGCCGGCGGCCGCGTTGGCGGTGCCGTCGACCGGGTCGACCACGAGCGTCACCGACGAACCGTGGTCGATCACGCCGATCTCTTCGCTCAGCAGGTTCACGCGGTGGGAGTCCACGACCTCGGCGACGGCGGTGTCGACGAGGATGTCCAGTCGCATCGTCGGCGTCCCGTCGGCGCCGATCTGCACCTTCTCCGCCAGCTCCGCGCGGGTGTGCTTCGCGCGGGCTGCCGCGAACGCGGCGACGGCCGCGCGGGTGGCGTCGGCGAGGGCGGGGTGCGTGCCCTCGGGGATCACGGGCTCGGGCACGGGCCATCCGATGAAACTCATGCGCGCACCTCGCTGCGCTCGGCGCCGCGGCTGAGCCGCGAAGCGCTGTGTCGATTCGATTCCCTCGCGAGCGCGGTCATGCCTTGCTCACCAGGGTGGTGTGGACGACCGGCCACCGCGGGCCCGCCGCGATGAGGGCCAGGTCGGCGCGCCGGCCGGGTTCGAGCCGGCCGCGGTCGTCGAGCCCCGCGACGGCCGCGGGACCGCTCGTGACGAGCCCGATGGCTTCGGACAGGGTCACGAGGCCGTCGTCGACGAGCGCGAACGCCGCCGCGAGCAGGCCCGAGGGCAGGTAGTCCGACGCGAGCGCCGTCACCAGGCCCAGCGCGACGAGGTCGCGGCCCGACGCGTTGCCGTTGTGCGAGCCGCCGCGCAGCACGTTCGGCGCGCCCATCACCACGGGCAGGCCGCGTTCACGAGCCTCGCGCGCCGCCTCGACGGTGGTCGGGAACTCGGCCACGGAACCGCCGCGTTCCACCAGCTCGCCGATTTCCTGCGCCGACGCCGGATCGTGGCCCAGCAGGCGGATCCGGCCCGCGCGGGCCTGCTCGCCGAGCCACGCCATCGCGTCCTCGCGCACGCCGAGCCGGCCGTCGCGCTCGGAGATCAGGTTGGTCACGTGCTCCGCCGCTTCCTGCTCCGACAGCCCGCGCACGCCCATGAGGTAACGCTCGTAGTAGCTGCGGTCGGCGTACTGGCCCTGACCCGGCGTGTGGTCCTCGTGCGACACGAGCGGCGCGACACCGGCGTCCGAGGCCTCGGCGATCCGGCTCTGCAGCGCCTGGAGACCTTCGGGGGAGCGGACGTCGAGCCGGTAGAGGATCCGGTGGTCCACCAGGTTCGCCGAGCGCTCGTCCACCGCGTGGCACACGTCGTGGGCGCGCTCGACCGTGCGGGCCAGCCCGCGGCCGTGGCTCTGCTCGAACCCGGCGCCGTGGAACGCGGTCGTCACCGCCGCCGCGCGCAGCTTGCCCTCGAACGACAGCAGCGCGAACTCCATCGGCAGCTCGGCGCCGGGCCGCGGCAGGCGTTCCTTCTCCAACCCGTCGCTGTGCACGTCGACCAAACCGGGGATGCACAGCAGGCCCTGACCGTCCACATCGGCCTCGACGCCCGGCGCGTGCGGCTCCACGGCGGCGACCACGCCGTCGCGCACCGCCACCAGCGCGTCGTCGAGCACGTGGTCCGGCAGCACCGCGCGCACGTGCCCGAGCACGTAGTCCGCGGGCGGCGCGCCGAGCGTCCACTGATCGGTTCGGGCCTCGAACACTTCGGTAGTCATGCCGCCTCCGCGGTAGTGAGAACGTCGGCAGTGGTCATGCCACTTCCTCCAGGATTTCGTCAGGAGCACCGTCGCGAGCGATGCGGCCGTCGCTCATCAGCACGACGCGGGAAGCCAGGCGCCGCATGGCGTCGAGGTCGTGGAACACCGCCAGCACGGCCACGCCTCGCGCGGTGAGCGAGGCGATGAGCTCCAGGGCGGACTCGCGGTTGGCCGGGTCCAGAGCGGACACCGGTTCGTCGAGCAGCAGCAGGCGCGGCGGCCGGACGGTGCCCGCGGCGAGGTTCACGCGCTGGCGTTCGCCACCCGAGAGCACCGAACAGTCGACGTCCCACAGCGCCTCGTCGAGGTTGAGCCGCTTCAGCGCTTCGGCGGCGGCTTCCCGCGCCTCGGCGCGGTCCACGCCGCGCCGCCGGGCCGTGGCGGTCACGACTTCGAGCGGTCCGGTACGCGGGGGAGCGGCCAGGAACTGGGACACGTAACCGAATTCGCGGCCGCGCACCCGGGCCATCGCACGGTCGGGCAGCTCCGTCAGCTCGAGCTCGGTGCCGTCGGCGGTGCGCAGCCCGACCGAGCCGGAGTCGGGCAGGTAGGTGCGGTTCACGCAGCGCAGCAGCGACGACTTGCCGGCACCGCTGGGCCCGGCGAGCGCCACGTGCTCGCCGGCGCGCACGTCGAGGTCCACGCCGTGCAGCGAGTGCACGGTGCGGCCGTCGATCGTGTGCAGCGTGAACGACTTGCGCAGGCCGCGCAAGGACAGGACGGGGGACACGGGGGTCACCTCCGGGCCGCGGCGACGAGCCGCTGGGTGTAGGGGTGGTGGGGGTCGTGGAAGAGCTGGTCGGTCAGGCCGCGCTCGACCACGCGGCCGAGCTGCATCACGAGCGTGCGGTCGGTGAGCGCGTCGATCACGGAGAAGTCGTGGCTCACGACCACGGCCGCGATGTCGCGTTCGGACAGCAGGCCGCGCAGCAGGTCGAGCACACCGGCGGCCACCGACGCGTCGAGCCCGGTGGTCGGCTCGTCGAGCAGCACCACCGGCGGCTCGGTGGCCAGGGCCTTGGCGATCTGCACGCGCTGGCGCATGCCGCCCGAGAACGTCCCCACGGGATCGTCCATCCGCGACAGCGGCACCTCGACGCGGTCGAGCAGCTCGGCCGCGCGCCGGCGGATGTCGTGGTAGCCACGCCAGCCCGCCGCCGTGAGGCGCTCGGCGATGTTGCCGCCCGCGCTGACCCGCAGGTCGAGCCCGTCGGCGGGGTTCTGGTGCACCACGGCCATCGAGTCCACGCGCAGGCCGCGCCGCTGCGCGTCCGGCAGCGTCATCAGGTCCGTGCGGCCACCGTCGACAGTGGCCAGCCGGACCTCGCCGGCGGTGGCGCGCTCGTCGCCGATCACGCACGCCAGCACGGTCGACTTGCCCGAACCCGACTCGCCGATCACGCCCAGTGCCTCGCCCGGCGCGACGTCGAAGGACACGTCCCACGCCGCCACGATCGCGCCGGTCGCGGGGCTGACGGCAGTGCCGTGTTCCGGCCCGGTGCCGGGCACCGCGTCCGCGCCGCCCGCGCCGTGGACCTTGCCGATGCCGGTGACCTTCAGTGCCCACTCGGGTGCGTCCGCGGCGATCTCGCGCCGCGGCATCTCGCGGTGCTCCGCCGTCACGGTGGCTCGGGCGCGCCGGCCCGGGTCCGGCAGCAGGTTCAGCGGCGCGCGGTGGTAGTGGGCGCTCACGTCGGCGTCGCCGGCGCGCACCCGGGCGCACCACTCGGTGTCGCTGCAGGCGTAGGCGCCGCTCGTGCCGGCGGCGACGAGGAACGAATCGTCGCGACCGCACAGCTTGCACACCGCGCCCGGTGTGTACTCGACCTCGAACGGCACGTCGTCGAAGGTCAGGGGCGTCACGTCGGTGTTCGGCGGCACGGCGTAGATGCGCTTCTCGCGGCCCGCGCCGAAGAGGTTCAGCTGCGGTGACTGGTGCAGCCGCGGCACGTCCCAGCGCGGGATCGGCGTCGTGGCCATCACGTACCGGCCGCCGACCAGCACGGGGTAGCCGGTGGTGCGGGTGATCATGCCGTTGCGGACGATGTCCTCGTACAGGCTCACCCACATCGCCGAGTAGTCGCCCTCGGCGTGCATCCGGCCGCACTCGGCCATGGACTTCTCGACGCCGCGCAACGGTTCAGGCACCGGCACCTGGTACACGAGCACATCGCCTTCCGACAACGCCTCCTCGGGTACGCGGTGTCGCGTTTGGACGATCGTCGCCTCGCGCGTGTCGGCCGTCTCGGTCGCCCCGGTGGTGGCGGCGATCATCCGGCGCAGGTTGGTGGCGTTCACGCCGGCGTCGTCGCCCTGGTCGATCACCTTCACGGTGTCCTGCGTGCCGACGACGGCGAGCGTCACCTGCAGGCCGCCCGAGCCCCAGCCGCGGGCCACCGGCATCTCGCGGGAGCCGAAGGGCACCTGGTAGCCGGGCACGCACACCGCGGTCAGCGCCGCGCGGCGCACCTCGCGTTTGCCGCCCTCGTCGAGGATCCCCGCGGGTTCGGCGACCGCCTCGAGGTCGGTGAGCAGCTGTTCGGTCGTGCTCATCAGCATTCTCCTCCGAAGGGCTCGCTTTGCCGGGGCGCCGGCCCTTCACCGGCCGCGGCCTGCAGAGCCCGCTTGCGTTCCACCATCGAGCGGAACGTGACGTAGTGCGGGAGCTTGAGGTGCTCCAGGAAACCGCCGGAGTCGAGCCCGTCGGTGGTCAGCAGCAGCAGTTGTTCGAGCGGGCCGGACTTGCCGAAGCGGCGGTTGGCGATGTCGAGGTTCGCCATCGCGATGGCCTTGCGCTCGTTGTGGCCGAAGCACAGGCCGTAGCCCACATCGAAGCGGCTGCGGTCTTCTTCGGCGCCGTTGAGATCCTCGATGGCCTCGGCCTCGGTCACCCGGAAGTCGCCGACGGACACGGGGTTCCCGGTGTGCGGGTGCTTTACGCGCAGTGGCAGCCGGCCGTGGCGGACCTCGCCGAGCGTGACCTCGTGGAGGTTGCCGTCGGGTCCGAGGATCGAGCGGTACCACAATGACACCAGCGCGCCCGTCTCCGCGCGCGCCATGGCGGCCAGCGCGGCCGAGCGCGGGGCCGGCGGCCGGGCGGGCTTGCGGGTGAGGTCGAACGGCTCGGCGTCCTCGGCCTCGCCGCGGTGATCCACGGCCAGGTCGAGCTCGCGCAGCAGGTCGAGGAACCGCCGCGGCCGGCGCTGCTCGTCGGTGCGCGGCTTCGGAGCGCCCGCCACGTGCTCGTCGGCCTCCGGTGCGTCGGCCGGCTTTTCGAGCAGCCGCCCGGTGTAGTCGGTGGTACGGCCCAGCAGCTGCGGGCCGTCCGGCTCGCGGAACGCGGGCACGATCCGGCGCAGGATCAGCATTTCGTCCGGGTCCACCGGCTCGCCCACGGCCAGGCGCGGCAGCGTGGAGCGGTAGGCGCGCAGCAGGTGCGACGCCTCCAGCGGGTCGCCTTCGGCCTGGCGGAACGCCGCGGCGGCGGTGTCCTCGTCGAACAGGCCGGCCTCGCCCATCACGCGGTCGACCGCGAGCCGGAACCGCGCGACGATCTGCTCGGTGTCGGCCCACGCCACCGGCGCGTGGTCGCGGGCGCGGCGCACCAGGTCTTCGGCCGCGAGGATGGCTTCGAGCCCGCCCCGGGCTCCCGAGTACCCCATCAGTCCTCCTCGAAAATCGTGGTGGTGCGCGGCAGGCCGACGACGCGGCCGTCGTCCGTCACCAGCAGCACGTCGATCCCCGCCGGGTAGCCGGCCACGGCTTCGGCGCGCGCGGCGACGAAGCCCTTCGGCAGGCCGCGCGGGGCCAGGGTCAGTTCGCCGGGCACACCCGGGCCGGAGATTCGCCAGCGGCGCTCGCCGCCGTCCACATCGGACACGGCGAGGGCGGCCAGCGTGGCGTCCTCCGGGGCCGGCGCGGTGCCGCGGCACAGGCGCGTGATCTCGTCCGTGGTCACCGGGCGCACGGCGGCGACCAGGCGGGCCAGCTCGAGCGGCCGGATCGGCGCGGAGGTCGCCAGCGCGACGGCGTCGGCCCACTTCGTGCTTTCTTCCAGCACGCAGACGCCGGTGCCGAGGTCGGCGAGTGCGAGCACCGGCAGCACCGCGGGATCCGTGCCGCGCACCAGATCCTGTGGCAGGTCCTGCGGCGCGCCCGGACGGGAAAGCGCTTCCAACACGGTGCGGAACACCTGCTGCGACTCCGCGGGGCGCAGGACCGCGGCAGGCGCGGTGGCGTTGGCGGTGGCGATCACGTCAGCTCCTCGAACTCGACCACGGTCGGGGCCAGTTCGGCCCATTCGCGTTCTTCCCGCTCGACGAGGCGGCGCGCGACCTCGCGGCACAGTTCGTCCACTTCGGACGCGTGTGCCCGGCCGGCCTCGACCTCGGCGTCGAGCACCGCGGCGGCGAGCACAGCCGCGCGGTCGTCGCCCAGGCGCATCGCCCAGCCGCGATGGCCGGCGAGCTCCACCTCGGCGCGGCACGCGAGCACGTCGCCGAGCAGGAACCGTTCACCGGCAACGGGTTCACGAACCTGGGTCTGCACGCAGCCGACCTCCGGCGCGAGCAGCACCCGCACGTCGGCGCCGTCGGCGAGACAGGCGTCGGCGAGCGCCCGCAGTTCGCCGGGTTGGGCTTCGGCCAGCAGGCCGCAGCGCTCCTCCCGGCCCAAGGGGTCAGTCACCCTGTTCTCCTTCACGTTTCGCGGGGAAGGCCGGGTCTTCCAGCTCCACCACCACGCGGACGGCGTCCATGCGCGTCCACGCGCTGCTGGTCATGAGGACCCGGCCGGATTCGGCGTCCCGGTTGACGCTTTCGATGCACCACACCGGGACCCTGGCCTCGATCTGCAGGCCGCGCAGCACCTCGGCGGGCGGGATGTCCACGCTCGCCCGGAACCACGCGCGCACCGGCTGCACGCCGCCCAGCTGCCGCAGCACCAGGTCCACCGACTCCACGCTGTGCAGCGCGAGGTCGAGGTTCGGGGCCACGTCGACCGGGATCAGCTCCTCGGTCCAGGAGGCGAGCAGGTCGTCGATGTAGAAGTGGCGGATCACCCGGTGCACGGGCGAGCCCACCGGCCGCTCGAGCTGCCGGGCGGCCGCCTCGCAGGCCTCGACGCGTTCCACGCCCTTGATCTGCGAACGCGGCGTGGCACCGGCCGCCGCCACCGTGGCGTGCCAGGACGGCGGCCGGCTGTGCGAGATCACGTAGTCGATGCGCCGGCTCACGAACGTGCCGGCACCCTGCACTCGGCGCACGAGCAGCCGCCGCTCCAGCTCCTGCAGGGCCGAACGGGCGGCCGCCCGGCCGACCCCGAAGCGGGTGGCGAGCTCCGGCTCGCTCGCCACCCGCGTCCCGGGTGCGTAGGCCACCAGCTCGGTGGCCAGCTGGTCGGCGATGTCGAGGTACCTCGTCGAGGTCATGTCACCCACAGTGCTCGCCGGGCTTGTCCGGACAACTGCGCCGTGGCCAACGCTCGCACGCCCGAAGGTGAACATCAGCGACAGTTGTCGGCGGCGGCTCAGCGCACGACGTGCCGGAGCCAGACCGCGAGCAGTTCCACGAGCAGTACCGTGGCGAACACCAGCAGCAGGACGGTCGTGACCACGCCGAACTCGATCACCCGGGAAGCGCTGAGCAGGTCGAAGCCGATCCCGCCCGCCCCGACGATGCCCAGCAGCGTCGCCGAGCGGATGTTCGTGTCGAGCTGGTAGAGCACGTGGGCCACGAACGCGGGGGCCGCCTGCGGCAGCGTGCCCGTGAAGAACACCTGCCACGGCCCCGCCCCAGTAGCCCGGATCGCCTGCTCGACGCCCGGGTCGACCTCCTCGAGCGAGTCGGCCACGAGCTTGCCCAGCAGCCCGACCGCGCCCACGGCGAGCGCGAGCGTGCCTGCCACCGCGCCGAGCCCGGTGATCACCACGAACACGATCGCGAGCACCAGCTCCGGGATGCCGCGGATCAGCACCACGATCAGCCGGAACGTGCGCGCGACCCACGCGGCCGGCGCGACGTTGCGCGCGGCCAGCGACCCGATCGGCACCGCCAGCACCGCCCCGAGCACCGTGGCGCCCAGCGCGATCTGCACGGTGACCCACAGGTCGTCGAGCAGCTGCCCGAAGATCCCGGCCGTCTCGGGCGGCCAGAACAGCCCGGCCGTCTGCCCGAGATTGCCCAGCGCGCCGAAGAACTGCGCCGGGTCGAGGTCGGCACCCCACGCGGACGCCGCGATCACCAGCACGGTCACCAGCGCGTAGGCGGCCTGGCGGACCCGGCGGAACGTCCACCCGGGACTGACCTGGTTCCCGCGCTGCACGGGGATCGCCACGGTCTTGCGGGTGTCCTGCCCGCGCAGCAGCGCGCGGCGGATGGCGCCCGAGAGCAGCTCCACCGCCACGCACAGCAGCAGCACCACCAGTGCGAGAGCCATTCCGCGCGGGTAGTCGAGCTGCTGGAACGCCGTGGCGATCGCGTACCCGAGCCCGTCGACGCCGACGAACCCGAGCACCACCGAGACCCGCAGGTTGATGTCCAGCCGGTGCAGCGCGGTCGCCACGAACGCCGGCAGCACCTGCGGGAGCACGCCGGTCACGAGCTCCTGGAACGTCCCGGCGCCGCCCGCCCGCACGGCCGAGCGGGTGCCTTCGTCGATCTGCTCGACCGCGTCGGCGTACATCTTGGCGACCATGCCGACCGAGTGCAGGCCCATGGCCAGCACCCCGGTCATGGCGCCGAGGCCGAAGATGCGGAAGAACACGATGGCGAGCACCACGTCGGGCACGGCCCGGGCCAGCACGATGAGCGTGCGGGCCCCGACGCGCACCGTGCGGTGCGGCGTCGTGTTCACGGCCGCGAGGATCGCCAGCGGCACGCTGATGATCACCGACAGCAACGTCGCGGACACGACGATCGCCAGCGTTTTCCCGCACAGCTCCAGCAGCTCGCCCACGGGCGGGAAGTCGAGCGGGAACATCCGGCCGGCGAAGTCGACGGCGTTGTCGGCGCTGTCGACGAACGTGGCCACGTTGATCTTCAGGTCCGCCACCGCCCACACGCCGACGGCGACGATCGCGGCGAGGACGAGCCACGCCGCCGTGCCACCGGCGCGGGGCCGGGCGAGGGTCCGCTGCGCCACGCGGGCGGTGGACAGCGGCGGCGCGGCGGTCATCCGACGGCCGCGGGCACGGGCAGCGGGGCCGCGGCCACCTTGGCGTACAGGCCCATGGCCGCGTCCCGATCCAGCCCGGCGACCGGGGTGTCGAGCACCGCCTGGCCGCCGCGCAGGCCGACCACCCGGTCGCCCCAGCTCAGCGCCAGGTCGACCTGGTGCAGGCTGCACAGCACCGTGAGCTTCTGCTCGGCCCCGATCTCCCGGATCAGGGCCATGACCTGAGCCGACGACTCAGGGTCGAGCGAGGCCACCGGCTCGTCGGCGAGCAGGATCTCCGGCCGCTGCATCAGCGCCCGCGCCACGGCGACGCGCTGCTGCTGGCCTCCTGAGAGCGTGTCGGCCCGCTGGAACGCGCGGTCGAGCAGCCCCACCCGTTCGAGGTGGCCCAGCGCCTCGATCCGGACGGACTTCGGATAGGTGAACAGGCCCAGCCGCGGCCCGCGCAGGCGCCCGAGGGCACCCGCGCAGACGTTCTCCAGCACCGTGAGGCTGCCGATGAGGTGGAACTGCTGGAACACGAACCCGATCCGCCGGCGCAGGCGCCGCAGTTCACTGCCGCGGGCCTTGCCGACGTCGGTGCCGAGTACCGTGACCGAGCCGCCGGTGGGCCGCTGCAGCCCGTCGACGTGGCGCAGCAGCGTGGATTTGCCGGAGCCCGAGAGCCCGAGCAGCACCACGACCTCACCCTGGTGGACCTTCAGCGAAACCTCGTCCAGCGCCCGGACTTCGGGCCCGAAGTGCTTGCTGACACCTTCGAAGACGATGACCGGTTCGTCGGTCACGACGCGGTGCACTGCTTGTCCTTGGTGGTCGCGCAGACCTTGCGGACACCGGCGTAGAACGCGTCGTCGACCTTCGCGTAGCCCCAGTCGCCGGCGTCGTCGACCGCCTTGCAGGCGGTGGAGCAGAAGCCGTTGGCGGTGAGGTAGTCGACGTTGGCCTTGTTCTGGAACACGTCGGTGATCTTCGCCTTGAGGTCGGCGGAGAGGTCGTCGTCCACCGCGACCGGCGAGCCGGCGATGATGTCGGACTTCCAGACGGTGTTGATGTCGCCCTGCTTCAGCTGGCCCTTGTCGATCAGGATCTTGTCGACCATGACGTCCTCGGCGAAGCCGGCATCGCACTGGCCGCTGTTGACGGCGAGCACGGACGCGTCGTGGCCACCGGTCATCACCGGAGTGATGTCCTTGACCGGGTCGATGCCGGCCTGCAGCAGCGCGGCCTTCGGGTACAGGTAGCCCGAGGTCGAAGCGGGGTCTACGAAGCAGATCTTCTTGCCCTTGAAGTCGGCGATGCTCTTGATCGGCGAGCCCGCCTTGGTGATGCCGTAGGACTTGTAGCCGGGCGTCTCACCCTTGGTGGTGATCCCGGCGGCGATCGGGGTGGCCTTCACGCCGCTGTTCTTGGCGAGCACGTAGGAGAGCGGGCCGTAGTTGGCGATGTCGACCTTGCCGCTGCGCTGCGCCTCGATCACCGCGGCGTAGTCGGTGGCCGGCTGGAACTTGATCTTCTTGCCGGTCTCCTTCTCCAGGAGGTTGATCACCGGCTGGAAGGACTGCTGGAGGCTCTGCGCGTTTTCGGACGGAACCGCCGAGAAGACGAGCTCATCGGGGTTACGACCGCCACCATCGGCTGCGTTGCCGGTGTTCGTCGCCGCGCTCTGGCCGCACGCGGCCAGGAGGAAGGCGGCGGCCACGCCGAGGACGGCCGCGGCCGTGCGTCGGGGGAGACGGGACATCGGGGACTCTCCTTTTTTTCGCCCGGGTAGGGCGGCAGGTGTTGACGTCCCGAGAGTCGTTCCGGCCGATGCAGGTGAGGAGAAGCCGTGGTTACGCTTCGCAGAACTCCGCGCGTAAGTTGTCGTAACCCGGTCGGAGGAGTGCGCAGTGGTGACCGGTGCCTCGCCCGCGTGTGGATCAAGGGCGCCAGCTGTGAAGATCTTGGCAGGGCCCGTAATGGCTTCGTGACTTCGGGTTCGGCGGGACTTGGTGAGCGTGTTACGCAGAGCGACGCTTTCGGGGTACTCCTCGACCATGGCTCCCGGCTCGCCCGGACGCCAGATGTCCGTTGTGGACTCTCCGTGAACTGTGCGGCTCGAGCCGGGGCGCAAGAGCCTCCTCGTTCGTCCCCCTGAGCGGAACGGCGCCACCTCGTCGCCGAACTTTCAGGATCGATTCAGCGGATTTCTGCTAGCCTCCCCGTGATTCGCGGCTCACCGTGGTGCCGCCTGCCGCCGCAGTGCCCACGGTCTCGTCGACGAGCGCTCCGGCCGAACCTCCGAGGAGCGACATGACAAGCATCGTCCGGGTCAAGGGCCGCGAGGTGCTGGACAGCCGCGGGAACCCGACGGTCGAGGTCGATGTGGAGCTGGCCGACGGGTCGCGCGGGCGCGCGGCCGTGCCGTCGGGGGCGTCCACGGGCACGCGCGAGGCCGTGGAGCTGCGTGACGGCGACAAGTCCCGCTACCACGGCAAGGGCGTGCGCAAGGCCGTCGACGCGGTGAACGGCGAGATCGCCGAGGCCGTGACCGGGCTCGAAGCCGAGGCACAGGCCGACGTCGACCGTTCGCTGATCGCGCTCGACGGCACCGCGAACAAGGCTCGCCTCGGCGCCAACGCGACGCTCGGGGTGTCGCTGGCCGTGGTGAAGGCCGCCGCGGCCGCGAACCACCTGCCGCTTTACCGCTACGTCGGCGGGGTCTACGCGCATCTGCTGCCGATGCCGATGATGAACATCATCAACGGCGGCGCCCACGCCGACAACCCGATCGACTTCCAGGAGTTCATGATCGGCCCGGTCGGCGCCGAGACGTTCGCCGACGCCGTGCGCATGGGCTCCGAGGTCTTCCACACGCTGCGCAAGTCGCTGCACGAGGCCGGCCACAACACCAACGTCGGCGACGAAGGCGGCTTCGCGCCGCAGCTCGGCTCGGCCGACGAGGCGCTCGAGTTCGTGGTGCGCGCGATCGAGCAGACCGGCTACACGCCGGGCGAGGACATCGCGTTGCTGCTCGACCCGGCGGCGTCGGAGTTCTACACCGGCGAGGTCTACGACTACACCGGCGAAGGCCGCAAGCGCAGCATCGAAGAACACGTGGCCTACCTCGAAGACCTCACGCGGCGCTTCCCCATCGTGTCCATCGAGGACGGTCTGGCGCAGGACGACTACACCGGCTGGAAGCAGCTCACCGACACCATCGGCGACCGCGTGCAGCTCGTGGGCGACGACCTGTTCTGCACCAACGTCGAGATCCTCAAGGACGGTATCGAGCGCGGCATCGCGAACTCGATCCTCATCAAGGTCAACCAGATCGGCACCCTCACCGAGACGCTCGCCGCCGTCGAGACCGCGCACAAGGCCGGCTACTCCGCGGTCATGTCGCACCGCTCGGGCGAGACCGAGGACACCACGATCGCCGACCTCGCCGTGGCCACCAACTGCGGCCAGATCAAGACCGGCTCCCTCTCGCGCTCCGACCGCACCGCGAAGTACAACCAGCTCCTGCGCATCGAGGAGGAGCTCGGCACCGAGGCCCGGTACGCGGGGCGCGCCACGCTGCGCGGCTGAGCCGAAAACAGCGCCAGGCGAGCGGCGGCCCGGCCCGATCTTCCACGACTAGTATCACCGAGACTACTCACGAGCTACAGTGTCGGACGTGGAAGACGGAGCCGGGTTGTCCGCTGGGTTGTCACTGAGCGAGTGGATCGTGCTCTGCCTGATAACAGAGTCCCCGACGCACGGTTTCGCCCTCGTGCGGCTCACGTCGGAGGCCGGCGAGGTCGGTCGCGTCTGGCGGCTGCCGAAACCCGTCGTCTACCGCGCTGTGGACCGCTTGCTGGCCCGCGGGTTCGTGGTGGGCGCGGGCACCGAACCCGGCGACTCCGGCCCGCCGCGTGCGCTCGTGCAGGCCACGCCCGAAGGCCACGCGGCCGTGGGCGAGTGGCTCGCCCGGCCGGCCCGGCACGTGCGTGACGTGCGCTCGGAGCTGCTGGTGAAGCTCGCGTTGCTGGAACGACGCGGGGCCGACCCGGCGCCGTTGCTCGGCGAGCAGCGGCGGGTGCTGGACCGGATCGTCGACGGGCTCGAGAAGCAGCAGGGCTCCTCCGACGGGTTCGACATCGTGCTGCTCACCTTCCGGCTCGAGAACGCGCGGGCGGCCGTCGCGTTCGTGGACGCGACCCTCGGCGGGCGGGCACCGCAGTACGCCGTCACGGGCGAGTAGGCGCCTGTGCTGGACGTCAGGCGCCTGCGGATCCTCGTCGCGGTGGTCGAAGGGGGTTCGTTCACCGCGGCCGCGCACCGGCTGCAGCTCACGCAGTCGGCGGTCTCGCAGCAGATGTCGGTGATCGAGCGAGAGGTCGGCATGTCGCTGCTCAAACGGCTGCCGCGCGGGGTCGAGCTGACCCCGGCGGGCGAGGTGCTTGCCGCGCACGCGAAGAGCCTGTTCGGCGAGCTCTCGGCCATCGAGCAGGAGGTGCGCTCGTTCGGCACCGACCCGGCGGAGCTGCGGATCGAGGCGTTCGCGACCGCGGGGGTCGAGCTGCTGCCGCCGGTGGTGAAGGCGTTCCGCGAACTGCACCCCGGCGTGCGCCTGCGCCTGTCGGCCACCCACGGCGACGACGCGTTCAGCCGGCTGCGCGAGGGCGCCGCGCACGTGGTCCTCGTGTGGGGCTACGACTTCGCGCCGCAGCCCGTGGACCGCGGGCTGCACCACGTGGCTCTGCCCGATGACCCGCTGCACGTCGTGCTGCCGCTGGACCACCCGCTCGTCGACGCGGAAGAGGTGGCGCTGGCCGACCTGTCCGGGGAGCAGTGGGTGACGCGTACGCACCGCGCGCCGTACGAGCAGGCGTACGAGACGATGTGCCGCATCGCCGGGTTCGAACCGCAGATCACCTTCCGCGCGGCGGATTACCAGTCGCTGCAAGGGCTCGTGGCCGCGGGCATGGGTGTGAGCCTCGTGCCGCGGCTGTCGTTGGCGGCGCACCGCAAGGATCTCGCCGACCGTCCGCTGGCGGGTCGCGGGTTCGCCCGGCGCGTCACGGCGGCGACGCTGCCCGAGGCGCCGCGGTCGAAGCCGGTCGCGGATTTCCTCGAGGTGCTGCGCTCGTCGGCCGGCGCCGCGTAGGTCTACTGTGGACTGTCAGTGGCCGCGGGTCTGCCGGGCGATCGCGCCGGCGAACGTGGTCACGCGCGTGTAGACGCCGGGCTTGCCGGGTTTCGCGCAGCCGTCGCCGAAGGACACGATCCCGACGAGTGTGTCGCCGATGACGAGCGGGCCGCCGGAGTCGCCCTTGCACGCGTCGATGCCGCCTTGCTGGTACCCGGCGCACACCATGCTCGCCGGATCGTAGGAGTCGTAGGCCTGCTTGCACGTCGAGTCGCTGACCATCGGCACCACGGCGCCGCGCAGGTAGTCGGAGCGTTCGCCGCCGTCGGCGACGCGGCCCCAGCCGAGCACGGTGGCCTTCGTGCCCGGGGTGTACACATCGGTGTCGCGGGCCACCGTCGCCGCGCGGCCGGGCAGGCGGCCGCGCACGGTCAGCACCGCGATGTCGTGGCCCTCTTCGGCCTTCTCGAAGTCCGGGTGCACCCACGCTTTCGTGACGGCGAGCGTGCTGCCCTCGTTCGTGCGCTTGTCCTCCCGGCCGACGACGACGCGGATGTCCTTCGTGGCCACCGCTTCGGCGCAGTGGGCCGAGGTCGCGACCGTCGAGCTGCTCACGATCACGCCGCCGCAGAACTGCGTGCCGGCGTCGTCCACGAGGTACACCGCGTACGGGTAGTCGGCCAGCGATGCCTTTTCCCCGCCCACGATCGCGCCTTGCGCGGCCGCTTCCGGGCCGGTGACCACAGTGGTCACCACTGCCGCACCGAACACCGCCATACTGAAGAACGCTGCGGCGAGTACCGCGTTCGGATGTCTTCCGAGCAGTCGTGTCCTCGGCATGAAAACCCCCTCGGCGCAAAGAAAACGATGGCAGACACGATAGCTGGGCCGACGGGAAACCGGTGTCGCTGAACCGGGTGGAAAAAACGTTGCGGGTCAAGGTGAACGGTCCGGCGGAGTGTCCCCGCCGGACCGTTCACCGCCGAATTCAGGAGCAGAGCGGGGCGACGGGGAGGTCGGACCCGGTCTTCACGTAGGCGTCGGAGATGAAGTTGTCCGGGCCGATGCGGTCCCAGATCGTGCTGGTGCCGAACGTTCCGGTCACCGAAGAACCGTTGACGTAGCACTCGATGTTGACCTTGGCGTAGTTCGCCGCGAGACCCTTGACGGCGGCCGTGGTGCTCGCGGTGGCGCGCACGTTCATCGGGTCGCCGGCGGTGCTCACGACCCCGGTGGCGGCGGCCGAACCGGTCCACAAATAGGTCACCTTCACGTTGCCGTTGTCGGCGAGCCCGAGCCCGGAGTTGAACACGCCGTCGGCGAGGTCGATGCCGGCCGGGTTGCCCACGGTGTAGCCGAGGTCGTCCTTACCGCCGTTGTAGTGGTTGTGGTAGGCGGCATACGCCTCCGGCTGGCCCTGCGGCAGGTCCTTGTACTCCGAGCGGACCGAGGCCGGGTTCCAGTAGTCGTCCTTGGTGTTCCACGGGCCGACGTCCCACACCGGCGCGTACTCACAGCGGCTGCCGTCGGTGCGGCACACCTTCACCGTGTAGTTCCCGGTGCCCTTGGGCGAGGTCGCCTTCCCCGAGGGCAGCGCGACGAAGTGGTCGTTGGCCGTGATCACGTGGCCGTTGGCGGTGGTGTGGCCGGTGAGGCCTTCGCGCGTGGCGTAGATCGTGTAGGTCAGCGGGGTCGTGGCCGCGAGCGCGTTGGCCTGCGGGGCCAGCGTGCCGTCGAGGTCGACCTCGCGCACGGTCGGGCGCACGCCGTCGGTGGTGCTCGACAGCGAGATCCGCGCCTGCACCACGCTCACCGCGCGGCCGAAGGTCGCGGCCTGCGCGCCGGCCGGCGTCCACTCGGTCCAGTCGTCGGCGCCGGTGCGGCCGCGCACGTCGATCTGCACGTCGGTGCCCTTCGGCAGGTCCGCGGCGACCTTCGTCGTCACGCGGTTCACCGGCGAGGCGAGCTGCCGCGCGGCGGAGACCAGGTAGCCCTGGCTGCCGGCGGTGAGCAGATCCGTTCTGTGCCAAGCGGAATCCTTCAGCGTCAGCGCTCCGCCCGCCGCCTCGACGTTGACGTCGTCACCGTCGACATGGGACAGATCGGCGCGCCAGGACCCGGCCGGCGCGGCGCTCGCGGGCGCCGCCAGCGCCACCCCGCTCGTGGTGACCGCGCCCGCGGCCAGGACTGCCGCGACCACGCGGCGGGCAGTTGTCTTCCCGACTGTCTTCCCCAGCACGACACTCAGCTCCTTCACTCGTCCGTCGCGAACGGTGAGGAGTCTGTGCGCGTTCCGTACACGATCCGTACAACGCGGAGGCGGGGTCGTGTATCACAGTGTGCCCCGGATTGTCCGGTTTGCCGATCATCTACATCGGACACTTCGGGAGCGGTAGCGCCGAAAGTAGGAAGATCACCAGGTGGGACACCAGCACGTCAGTTTCCGTGGACACCGTGGACAGGTGAGCCGTTGCCGGTGTAGGTCTATGCACCAGGCAAGTACTGGAACGATCACGGGGACGGTTGATGGCGGGGTACCTGGCGCGCCGCGTCCTGCAGTCGGTCGTGGTGGTCGTGCTGGTCGCGGTGCTCACCTTCGTGCTGCTGCAGCTGCTGCCCGGCGGACCGGCCCGCGCGATCCTGGGGCCGAAGGCCACGCAGCTGCAGATCCGGACCTTCCTCCACGACAACGGCTACGACCGTCCGTTGATCACGCAGTTCCTCACCTGGGCCGGGCGCGTGCTCCACGGTGACCTCGGCTACTCGTACAAGCTCAACCAGCCGGTGACCGACGTGATCGCCGATCACCTGCCCAAGACGATCCTGCTCATGACACTGTCCACTTTGGTCGCTCTCGTCGTGGCGGTGCCGCTGGGCGTGTACCAGGCGCGCAAGCGCAACACGCTGGGCGACTACGTGGCCACGGGCCTGTCGTTCGCGTTCTACTCGATGCCGAGCTTCTTCCTCGGCGAGATCCTCGTGCTGCTGTTCGCGGTGCAGCTGCAGTGGTTCTCCCCGCTCGGGCCGAGCGGTGACTCACTGGGCGAGATCCTGTCGCAGGCACCCGCGCTCGTGCTGCCCGTGGTCACGCTGGCGCTGATCACCATCGCGTCGTTCAGCCGCTACGCGCGCTCGTCGGTGATGGAGAACCTGAGCCAGGACTACGTGCGCACCGCGCTCGCGGGTGGGGCGAGCGAGGGCAAGGTGCTCACGCGGCACGTGCTGCGCAACTCGCTCATCCCGATCGTCACGCTGCTGGGGCTGTCGCTGCCGCAGCTGTTCGCGGGCGCGCTCATCACCGAGCAGGTGTTCAACTACCCGGGCATGGGCTTCACGTTCATCCAGGGTGCCCAGGTGCACGACTACCCGGTGCTGCTGGGGATCGGGCTCGTCGTCGCGCTCGCGACGGTGGCCGGCTCCCTGCTCGCGGACATCGGCTACGCCGTGCTCGACCCGAGGGTGAAGTACTGATGACCGACCAAGCGGCACCCCCGAGATCGACGGCGCGGGCGACCCTGCGGGCCTTCCTGGAGAACCGCCTGGCGGTCGCGGGGCTCGTGCTGATCGTTCTGTTCGTGCTGTTCTGCTTCTTCGGCCCGCTCGTCTACCACACCGAGCAGATCGCGACGAACCTCGCGGGCGCCAACCAGCCGCCGGGCGCGGGTCACCCGCTGGGCACCGACGACGTGGGCTACGACGAGCTCGGCCGGCTCATGGTCGGGGGCCAGTCGTCGCTCGAGATCGGCGTCGCGGCCGCGGTGCTCGCGACCATGTTCGGCACGTTCTGGGGCGCCATCGCGGGCTACGTCGGCGGGTTCGTCGACACGGTGATGATGCGGATCGTCGACACGCTGCTGGCCATCCCCACGCTGTTCCTGCTGCTGATCCTCGCCGCGATCTTCACGCCGACGCTGGGACTGCTGATCCTGGTGGTGTCGTTCGGCGCGTGGCTGAGTCCCGCCCGGCTCGTGCGCGGCGAGACGCTTTCCCTGCGCACCCGCGAGTACGTGCAGGCCGTGCGGATGATGGGCGGCGGCGGGAAACGCGTGGTGCTGCGCCACATCATGCCCAACGCGATCGGCACCATCGTGGTCAACGCGACCTTCCAGGTGGCCGACGCGATCCTGCTCGTGGCGGCGTTGAGCTACCTCGGCCTCGGCATCGCGCCGCCGCACGCCGACTGGGGCAACATGCTGTCCAACGGCACCGAGTTCGTGCAGAACGGCTACTGGTGGATGATCCTGCCGCCCGGCATCGCGATCATGCTCGTGGTCGTGGCGTTCAACCTGCTCGGCGACGCCCTGCGCGACGCGCTCGAAGTGCGGCTGCGGAGGCGCTGAACCCCATGAACCCCGTGCTGCGCCTGGAAGACCTGCACACCACCATCGACGTCCGCGACGGCATGGTGCACCCCGTCGACGGCGTGACGCTCGAAGTCGGCCGCGGCGAGCTGCTCGGGCTCGTCGGCGAGTCCGGCTGCGGCAAGACGATGACGGCCCTGTCGATCCTGCGGCTGCTCCCGTCCGGCGGGCGCATCGCGTCGGGGCGGATCCTGCTCGGCGAAGACGACGTCGCGGCCATGACCCCCGCCGAGCTGCGGGAGGTCCGCGGCAAGCGCATCGGCACGGTGTTCCAGGATCCGATGACCTCGCTCAACCCGTCGCTGCCCATCGGGCGCCAGGTGAGCGAACCGCTGGAGCTGCACTCGACGCTCTCTCGACGGGAGCTGCACGAGCGCGCCGTCGCGATGCTGGAGCTGGTGGGGCTGCCGGACGCGCGCAAGCGGTCCGAGGACTACCCGCACCAGCTCTCCGGCGGCATGCGCCAGCGCGTGATGATCGCCCGCGCGCTGGTGTGCGAGCCGGAGCTGCTCATCGCCGACGAGCCGACCACCGCGCTCGACGTGACCGTGCAGCACCAGATCCTGGAGCTGATCGACGACCTGCGCCGGCGCCTCGGCATGGCCGTGATCCTCGTGACGCACGACCTCGGCGTGGTCGCGGGCCGCGCCGACCGCGTCGCCGTGATGTACGCGGGGAAGATCGCCGAGCTCACGGACACGCGCCGGCTGTTCGGCAACCCGCGCCACCCATACACCGAGGCGTTGTTCGAGGCGCTGCCGGAGAACTCGGCGGAGTCGGGGGAGAAGCTCTACAGCATCCCCGGCCTGCCGCCGGATCTGCGTGAGCCGCCGGCCGGGTGCCGCTTCGCGCCGCGCTGCCGCTACGCGACCGACGAGTGCGTCGAGAAGGAGCCGGAGCTGCGCGCCGACGTGGCCGGGCACGAGTACGCGTGTTTCCACCCGGTCGGTTCGGCCGGCGTCGAGGAGCCGTCGGCCGTCGTCCGCGTGCACGAACGGGCGGGCGCGCCGGCCTCGGAGCCGACGGCGGGCGCGCCGCTCCTGGAAGTCGAGAACCTGGTGAAGGACTTCCCCGTCACCAAGGGCGCGGTGCTGCGGCGGCGCACTGGCACGGTGTCTGCGGTGGCCGGCGTGAGCTTCTCCGTGGCGGCGGGGGAGACCTTCGGCCTGGTCGGGGAATCGGGCTGCGGCAAGACGACCGTGGGCCGGGCCGTCGTCGGCCTTGATGAGCCGACGTCGGGCCACATCCGGATCGGCGGCACGGAGCTGACTTCCTTGCGCGGGGCCGAATTGCGGCAGCGCCACCGCGACACGCACCTGGTGTTCCAGGACCCGTACGCCTCACTCGACCCGCGCATGCGCGTCGGCGCGATCCTGGCCGAACCGCTGGAGATCCACGGCGCCGGCACACGGGCGCAGCGCAGCCGGCGGGTCCGTGAGCTGCTGGGCGAGGTGGGCCTGCCCGCCGACGCCGCGCAGCGGTACCCGCACGAGTTCTCCGGCGGGCAGCGCCAGCGCGTCGGGCTTGCGCGGGCGCTGGCGCTGGAGCCGAAGCTGATCGTGGCCGACGAGCCGGTGTCGGCGCTGGACGTGTCCGTGCAGGCGCAGATCCTGAACCTGATGAACGACCTGCGCGAGCGCCACGGGCTCACGTACGTGTTCATCTCCCACGACCTGTCCGTGGTGCGGTACCTGGCGCAGCGCATCGGCGTGATGTACCTCGGCAAGCTCGTGGAGACCGGTCCGGCCGCCGAGGTGCACGGTCACCCGCGGCACCCGTACACGCGCGGGCTGATCGACACCGTGCCGGTGGCGGACCCGTGGGCGGCCCGGCAGAGCGGCGGCGTCTCGGGCGAGCTGCCGTCGGCGATCTCGCCACCGTCCGGCTGCCGGTTCCGCACGCGGTGCCCGTTCGCGCAGGAGGTCTGCGCTGCCGAGGAGCCCGTGCTGCGGCCCTTCGGCGCCGGGCACGAGGCGGCCTGCCACTTCCCGCTCGACGCCGCTCGTGAGCACGACGCGACGAAGGTCTACCAAGGAGAGAACGGATGAGACTGCGCAAGGCACTCGTGGCGCCGGTGGTGGTGCTGGCCGCGGCCGCGCTCGCCACCGCGTGCAGCGGCGGGAGCTCGTCTTCCGGCGGCGGCACCCCGACCGAAGGCGGCACGGCCGTGTTCGCCGAATCGCCGGGCGCCCAGCCGAACTGGATCTTCCCGTTCGTGGACTCGGCGCACAACAGCGGTTACGCCACGGGCGACCTGCAGCAGCTGATGTACCGCGAGCTGTACTGGTTCGGCGACGCCGATGGCAGCACCGGGGTCAACACGCGCAAGAGCCTCGCCGACCCGCCCGTGTTCAGCGACAACAACACGAAGGTGGTGATCAACGTCAAGCCGTACAAGTGGTCCAACGGCGAGACGGTGAACGCCAAGGACGTGGTGTTCTGGATGAACATGATGTTCGCGGAGAAGGCCAACTGGTACGGCTACGTACCCGGCCAGTTCCCGGACAACGTGAAGTCCGCGACCGCGACCGGGCCGCAGCAGGTGACGCTGCAGCTCACCGACTCGTACTCGCCGACGTGGTTCACCGGCCAGGAGCTCGCGCAGATCGCGCCGCTGCCGATGGCGTGGGACAAGACCTCCGACTCCGCGGCGGCGGGCAGCGGCGGCTGCGCGGACGACCGCGCGAAGTGCGACGCGGTGTACAAGTACCTGTTCACCAAGAGCAAGGACCTCTCGACCTACGCGACGGATCCGTTGTGGCAGGTCGTGGACGGGCCGTGGCACCTCACGTCGTTCGACGCCGAGGGGAACATCAGCTACGACCCGAACCCCTCCTACAGCGGGCCGGACAAGCCGCACCTCGCGCACTACAAGATGCAGCCGTTCACGAGCACCAGCGCGGAGTTCAACACGATGCGCAGCGGCCGGACCATCTCGGTCGGTGGCGTGCAGGGCGCGGATCTGCCGCAGAAGAAGGCGAACGAGAAGCTGCCGGCGACTAACCCGTTGCAGGCCAACTACAACCTCGTGCCCGCCGCGGCGTGGGGCTGGAGCTCGACGATCCTGAACATGGACAACCCGAAGTTCGGGGCCGTGTTCAAGCAGCTCTACGTCCGGCAGGCGTTCCAGCAGACCCTGGACCAGGTGACGGACGTGAACGTCGCCTACCGCGGCTACGCCACCGTGACCACCGGCCCGGTGCCGATCAACCCGGACAATTCCTACGTGACCGACGCCGAACGCGGCGCGGGCCCGTACCCGTTCGACAAGGCGAAGGCGAAGGCCCTGCTGACGTCGCACGGCTGGACCCTGCAGAACGGCGCCATGACGTGCACGGCGCCAGGCAGCGCCCCGAACCAGTGCGGCGCCGGCGTGGCGGCGGGCACCCGGCTGGAGCTGACTTTGCAGTACTCCACCGGCAATCCCGCGTACGGGCGGATCATGCAGCAGTGGAAGTCGGACGCCGCCGAGGCGGGCATCGTGTTCGACCTGAAGGGCCAGGAGTTCAACGCGGTGCTGAGCGACGTCAGCGACTGCCACGGCTCCGGCCCCGCGTGCGACTGGCAGATGGGCTACTTCGGGTACCAGCAGTACAACGCCGTGCCCACCGGTGACCAGCTGCTGCTCCCCGGCTCCACCGGCAACATCGGCAACTACGACGACCCGCAGCTGGACAAGCTCATCGAGGCCACGCTGCACAGCGACGACAAGAACGCCTTCGCCGCCTACGAGGACTACGCGACGAAGACCCTGCCGGGCCAGATCAACATGCCCCTGCGCGGCGCGACGGAGGTCGTCGCGAAGGACCTCGGCGGCGTCTCGTTCCCGGCCGTGCAGACGGCGCGCAGCCCTGAGGAGTGGTACTTCACCAAGTAGGTTTTCTTTTCCGGGGCCGCCCTTTTCTCTGGGGCGGCCCCTTTTTCGTGCCGTTGTGCCTTTGGTTTCCTCGCATGGTTCAGTCGTCGTCTCTTCGCCCCAGCCGCAGCAGCTCGAACACGAAGATCCACGTCAGCATCCCCACCAGCAGGCTCCCGCCCAGCCAGCTCCACCACGTGGCCGCCGACCACCACAGGCTCGCCACCAGGAACCCCAGCCCGGCGACGATGCCCAGGCCCGCCATCTGGACCGTGCGAATCCCGGTCCTTCGGTCGTTCATGGCGGAGAAGATTACTGAGACCCACGGTAGAGCGACGCCGCCGAACGAAGGACACGATCTCGGCTCGCTGCTCCGTTCGAGCGCTACCCATCGTGACCACTGCCCGGAACTACCACCGAGGGTGGCCCTTGGCCTCTTGGCAGGTGATTTTTCCGGCCCACGGCCGTTTCGGGACCGCGAATCCCGCGCAGGCCTGCGCGGTCGGGCAGCTCCGGTGGAAAACCGTTCGGCACCACCACGCGGCGCTGCTACCGTGCGCGCCGTGGGGAGTCCTGAGGCCAACAGAGTGGCGCCACCGGTCGAGCGGTGGCGTTGCGGGGTCTGTGTTCCTTGGCCGCAGTGTTCCCTGGTGGCTGTGTTGCCTGGGGGCTGTGTTCCCTAGTGGCTCAGGCCAGGCGCTCCGATCGACCGTGCCTTCTTTCACCGTCCGAACAGGACGGTCACGTCGATCTCGGGAGTGTCTGTCTTGCGTGTTTTGCCGTATCTGCTCGCCCTGGCCGTGTTCGCCCAGGGAACGTCGGAGTTCATGGTGTCGGGCCTGGTGCCCGAGGTCGCGCGGGACCTGGGGGTTTCCGTGGCCGCGGCGGGGTCGCTGACAGCGGTGTTCGCCGTGGGGATGCTGCTCGGGGCACCGGTGCTGGCGGTCGCGGGGCGGGGATGGCCGCGGCGGGGCGCGTTGCTGGGGTATCTCGGGGTGTTCGTCGCGGTGCACGTGGCGGGGGCGCTGGCGCCCGGGTTCGGGATCCTGCTCGTCACGCGGCTGGTGGCCGCGCTGGCGACGGCCGGGTTTCTCGCCGTCGCGCTGACGGTGGCGGCCGATGCCGCGCCCGGGGCCGAGGGGAGGGCGACCGCCGTGGTGCTGACCGGGACCACACTGGCGTGCATCGCCGGGGTGCCGGCGGGCGCCGTGCTCGGGCAGGTGTGGGGGTGGCGCTCGGCGTTCTGGGCGGTCGCGCTCGTGTCCGTGCCCGCGTTCGCCGCCATCGCGCGGTGGGCGCCTGCGACGGAGACCGCGAGCGTGCCCGTCAAAGCCGAGTTCGCGGTGGTGAAGCGGCCGCGGGTGCTGGCCGCGCTCGGCAGGGGCGCGCTCGTGAACGGCGCCACCTTCGCCGTCTTCACCTATCTCGCCCCGCTTGCGACCTCGCAAGCCGAAGGCCGGCTCCCCGCCCTCCTCGCGTTGTTCGGCATCGGCGCCGCCGCCGGGGTCGCGCTCGCCGGTCGGCGTCCCGCTACGCGAAAGACGCAGGTGGCGCTCGCCGTCGGCTGGCTCGCCCTCGCGCTCGGCGCGGGGAACGCGACAGTGCTGTTCGTCCTCGTTCCGCTGCAAGCGCTGCTGTCGTTCGCCGTCGGGTCCACCGCCGTCGCGCAGGTGCTCCGCGCCGCCCCGGACGCGCCGGCGCTCAGGGGCGCGTTCGCCACCGCCGCGCTCAACGTCGGCGCTGCCGCCGGGCCGTGGCTCGCGGCCTCCCTCATCGGCACCGGTTATCGCGCGCCGGTGTGGCTCGCCGCCGTCCTCGCGACCGCCGCCCTGACAATCCGAGAGCAGTGCTCTTGACAACGCGAACCCGGCGGGTGAACACTGCTCCCAACAGCGAGCACTGCTCTCACTTCAAGGAGGCGACCGTGATCGAGTCCGTGTGGCGCTGGGGAAACCTGGGTCTGGCTTTCCTGCTGGAGCTGGCCGCGATCGTCGCGCTGGGGTACTGGGGGTTCCATGCGGGGGAGTCCACCGCGGGCAAGCTGCTGCTCGGCCTGGGCGCGCCCGCGGTGGGCATCGGCCTGTGGGCCCTGTTCGCCGCGCCGACCGCGAAACTGCACACGCCGCTGCTCTACGCGCTCACCGTCGTCGTGGTGATCGGTGGCGCCGGCGTGGGTCTGTGGTTCTCGGGATTGCGGACGCTCGGGCTCCTGCTGCCCGCCCTGTTCGTCGCGAACCTCGCCGTGGTGAAGCTGATGCACCTCGACGCGGCGACGGCCTAAGACCTGGTCTCAAAACTCGGCGTGTCGCTAGGTGAACCAACGGCCCGCCCCTGGCTCCGCACCGCCCGCCTGTGGGCCCGGCCCGACGGACCGGAGGTCTGTCAGAGAGACTGGGGGCCAGTGCCCGCCCTCTCGACCTGGAGCCTTTGATGCCGCAAGGGACCGTCCGTTGGTTCGACGCCGAACGGGGTTTCGGCTTCCTCGCGCCTGAAGACGGCTCGCCGGACGTGTTCGTGCACGCCTCCGAGATCGTCGGGGACGGCGGCGCGAAAATGCTCCGCGAGGGTCAGGCCGTCGTGTTCGAGGTCGGCGAGAACGACCGCGGGCCCCAGGCGCTGCGCGTTCGCGTCACCGCCGATGCGGCCACCGGCAGCGCCGTGGGCCTGCTCGGCACCGTCAACTGGTACGAGCCGGGCAAGGGGTACGGCTTCGCGTCGCCGGACGGCGGCGGCGCCGACATCTTCGTGCACAGCTCCGCCATCGTGACCGGCGGCGTGGTCACCGAGGGGCAGCGGGTGGCCTTCCTGATCGTCGAAGGCGAGCGCGGCCCGCAGGCCGGGCACGTGATCCCGCTGGGAGCAGGGGCCGGCTCACCCGCTGCGGCCGGTATCGCGGACGGTGCCGACGGCACGGTGGCCTGGTACGACGAGGACAAGGGCTTCGGCTTCATCAACCCCGACTCCGGCGCCGGGGACGTCTTCGTTCACGCCCGGGCCCTGGCCGAGGGGCTGACGTGGCTCGCGGAGGGCGATCGCGTCGCCTACGAGGTGGCTAGTGGAGACAAGGGCCCGCAGGCCCGCGACGTGCACCTGGTCCGGGGCACCGAGCCCCAGACGGCGCCGCAGCGGTCGGCACCTGCCGCGGCCGCAGGGCCGGCGGCGCGGGACGTGCCCGTACGAGGCGGCGAGGGCGTCGTCGCGCGCTACGACGGCGACCGCGGCTTCGGCTTCATCACCCCGGACGCAGGCGGCGACGATCTCTTCGCCCACGTGTCCGTGATCATGGGGTCGGAGCCGCTGCAGAAGGGTGACCGGGTCCGGTACGCGGTGCGTCAGAGCGACCGGGGCCCGCAGGCCGACCGCATCGAACGCCTCTGAAGAGGCGGCCCCACCGATGGCTGATCACTTCCCGACGAGAGTGCTCGTTCATCCCCGTCGATGGTGCCGTCAGCAACGCGGCTGCAGCCTCCTCCAGGAGATCGATCTCCCTCGTGGTGACGGGGGCCCGTGCCGACCCGAGGACCTGCTCCGCGCTCAGAAGCTCACCAGTCACCCCCACCCAACGACACAGAGCTACCGATGTATCCCAACGAGTGAATGGATGCGTTAGACCTGGTCGCAGAGCTCGATCTTTATGAGCCGGCGGACGTTGATCACGGTGCAGGCCAGCGTGAGTAGCGCCAGCGTGGTGCGTTCGGTCCGGTCGTAGCGCAGCCCGAGGCGTTTGAACCGCAGCAGCCAGGAGATGGTGCGTTCGACGACCCAGCGGACCCGGCCGAGGCGGGACTTGTCCTCAATCCCGCGCCGGGCGATACGGACCTTGATACCGCGGCGGGTCAGGTAGCGGCGGCAGCGGCGGTAGTCGTAGCCCTTGTCGGCGTGCAGCTTGTCCGGTCGGCATCGTGGCCGGCCCGCCCGGCCGTGGTGGCCGCGCACGGTCGGGTTCGTGTCCAGCAGCGGCTCGAACAGCATGCTGTCGTGGGTGTTTGCCGCCGACAACATGATGTGCAGCGGTAGCCCGTTCGCGTCGCACAGAACGTGGTACTTGGAGCCGGCTTTACCCCGGTCAGTGGGGCTGCGGCCGGTCAGCTCGCCCCCCTTTTCGACCGCACCGACACCGCGTCGATGCAGCCTCTGGTCCAGTCGAGCTCGTCGATGTTGGACAGCTCGTCGAGCACGAGCTGGTGCAGCCGGTCCCACACGCCGGCGTCCTGCCACTCACGTAACCGCCGCCACGCGGTGTGCCCGGAACCGCATCCGAGCTGCTCGGGTAGGTCTCGCCAGCGGCAGCCGGTGTCGAGCACGAACAAGATCCCCTCTAGCGCGGCACGGTCATCGATCCGGGGCCGCCCACCCGGACCGCGCGGCGCTGGTCGGGACGGGATCAGGGGTTCGATCAGTTCCCAGAGCCGGTCTTCGACCCGCCGCTGCTGCGTCGTCTTCGCCACGACCGCCCACGATCGACGACCAGGACCGGCAGGTTACGCAGTGACACACCCTTAAGTTTTGAGACCAGGTCTAAGGCAGCTTCCAGGCGACGCACTCCGGCCGGACCCGGGTCTGGGCGAACTCCCGCACTGCGCGGAGCACGAGCTCGGCCGGCACCTCGTTGCCCTCGGGCTGCGGGAAGTGGCCGCCCTGCAGGCTGAAGTAGTCGGCGGACGCGGCGCCGTCGCCGTCGGCGGGCAGGTGCGCGGCGCCGTGTTCCTGCCACACCAGGGCGCCGCGCTCACCGCGCAGGCCGACGACGAGGTGGGGTGTCCCAGGGCCCTGACCGGCGTAGATCCACCAGACGACCCCCGCGTTGGCCGACGGCGGCACAGCTGCCTGCAGCGCGGCGAGCACCGTCTCGGCGGGCACGCTCGTGATGTCGTACCCCGTCCGCCGATCACCCGTGGTGGCCATGGTCCGCTCCGCTTCCAGTGAGGATCGGTGCTGATCCTACTGGGCCACGGTGTGAGAACGAAGTGTGGAACATCAACTCACTGTCCGAAGAGGACAGTCAGGGGCCCTCCGCCCGCAGCCGCGCGGCGCGAACCGTGAGGTAGCGGCGTTCCGGGGCGTTCGTGGTGCGCGCCGCGGCGGCCTCGTAGCAGCCGATCGCGGCCGCGGTTTCGCCCGCGCGTTCCAGCAGGTGAGCGCGCACGGCGTCGAGACGATAGTGGCCGGCGAGCCGCTCGTCGAGCGTCGCGAGCAGGTCCAGACCGGTGGTGGGCCCGTGGACCATCGCGGTCGCGATCGCGCGGTTCAGCGTGACCATCGGGTTGTCCGCCAGTGTTTCAAGCCGCTGGTAGAGCGCCAGGATGCGCGGCCAGTCCGTGTCCTGCGCGCGCAACGCGATGTCGTGGCTCGCCGCGATCGCCGCCTGCAGCCCGTATTCACCGGCGGGCCCGTCGGAAAGCGCCGCGGTGGCGAGCGAGACGCCTTCCCTGATCGACGACCGGTCCCACAACGCACGGTCCTGGTCCTCCAGCGGCACCAGGTCACCGTCGGGCCCGGTCCGCGCGGGACGCCGCGCGTCGGTGAGCAGCATGAGGGCCAGCAGGCCCGTGACCTCGCCGCTGCTTTGAGGCAACACCGTGGGCAGCACCCGCTGCACCAGGCGCGCGAGCCGGATCGCCTCGCCCGAGAGCTCCGTGCGGTGCAGGCTGGCTCCGGCGCTGCTGGTGTAGCCCTCGTTGAACACCAGGTAGAGCACGTGCAGCACCGATTTCAGCCGCGCCGCGCGTTCGTCGCCGGCCGGCAGCCGGAACGGCACACCCGACGCCTTGATCTTCCCCTTCGCCCGGCTGATCCGCTGCGCCATCGTCGCCTCGGGCACGAGGAACGCGCCCGCGATCTCCGCCGTCGTCAGGCCGCCGACGGCCCGGAGCGTGAGCGCGATGGCCGAAGCCGACGTCAAGGCGGGGTGACAGCACAGGAACAGCAGGGTGAGCGTGTCGTCCTCGTCCGGGACCTCGGCGCCGCCCGGCTCGGCGGACACCGCCAGCTCACGCCGCGCGCGGGCTTCGTCGCTGCGGTACGCGTCGGTCAGCCGCCGCGCCGCCGCCTGGATCAGCCAGCCGCGCGGGTTGTCCGGCACGCCGTCGCCGGGCCAGTGCAGCGCCGCGGCGAGCAGCGCCTCCTGCACGGCGTCCTCGGCGGCGTCGAAGTCGCCGAACCGCCGGGCCAGCACGCCGAGGACCTGCGGCGCGAGCGTGCGCAGCAGGTCCTCGACGCGGTCGGCCGTCATCAGGCCGGCGCGCTCATCACTTGGCGGACCTCGATCGGCTGGCGGATCGGCGTGCCCCCGAGCCCGGGCGCCGCCGAGAGCCGCGCCGCGATCTCGAGCGCCCGCTCCTCCGAGTCGACGTCGATGATCCGGTACCCCGCGAGCAGCTCCTTGCTCTCGGTGAACGGCCCGTCGGTCACCACGGTCCCACCGGCACCGCCGGACACGACCTTCTTCGCCGCCTCCGGCCCGGCCAGCCCCTGCGCGTCCACCAGCTCGCCCTTGTCGGCGAGCTCCTCGTTGAGCGCCCGCTGGAACGCGATGTGCGCGCGGATGTCGTCGGGGGACCACTCGGTCATCGGCACGTCGCAGGCCTCGCCGCCCGAGTACGTCTGCATCACCATGTACTTCGTCATCGTGGCTCCTCCGCCCTTCCGGCGTGCCGCGCGTCGGCACGCTCACTGTAAGGACGGAGCCGCTCCCGTGTCCTCTACACAGCGCTCTACCCGGTTTTCTCCACGCGCCCGAGCAGCACGTCGCGGGTGAGGTCGAGGTGGCCGCGGTGCTGGGCCAGCTCCTCGTACACGTGCAGCAGCGCCACGCCCTGAGTCGCACCGATCGGGGTGTCGCGGTACTTCGGCGGGACCTCGCCCTTCGGCGGCGCCTCCGGGGCGCACCCGGCGACATCGGCGCCGAACCGCTCCCGGAGGGCCCGCATCCGCTCCACCAGCGGCGCGACGGGTCCCGCCGCCTCGAACTCCGCCGCCCGGTCGCGCGCCACGTCGCGGCCGGCCACGACCTGGCCGCCCCAGAACGCCATCACCCCGAGGCAGTGCGTGACGATCGCGTACGGCGAGTTCGTCCCGGCCGCCTCGGGGCGCGCGTTCACGAGCTCGTCGCCGAGCTCGGTGAGTGTGGCCGCCATCCCGTCGAGTGCGCGGTCGACGAGGTACAGGTATCCGTCCGTGGTGATCACGCCGGTGAGCGTAGCCCCGCGATCGCATCTGGATCCACTGTGGACTTTCAGGCGCCGATGGCGTCCAGCTCCGCCACCGCTTCGGCCGGCAGCACGAGGTCGGCCGCCGCGATGTTCTCGCGCAGGTGCCCGCGCGACGACGTGCCGGGGATCAGCACGGTCGTGGCGGAGCGCTGCAGCAGCCACGCGAGCGCGACCTGCTGCGGCGACGCGTCGAGGTTCGCGGCGACCTTGGCCAGCGTCTCCGACTGCAGCGGGCTGAAACCGCCGAGCGGGAAGAACGACGCGAACGCGATGTTCTCCGCGGCGCAGCGCGCCACCAGGGCGTCGTCGTCGCGGGTGACCAGGTTGTACAGGTTCTGCACGGTGACCACGGGCGCGATGGCCTGCGCCTCGGTGAGCTGCGCGCTGGAGACGCCGCTGAGCCCGAGGTGGCGGATCAGGCCCTGCTCGCGCAGCTCGGCCAGCGCGCCGAACTCGTCGCTGAGCGGGGTGTCGTCCGTGCCCTCGTGGGCGCCGACGCGCAGGTTCACCACGTCGAGCCCGTCGAGGCCGAGGTGCTGCAGGTTCTCGCGTACCTGCGCCTTGAGGTCTTCCGGCTCCAGCGACGGGATCCAGGCGCCGTCGGGGCCGCGGCGCGCGCCGACCTTCGTGACGATGTGCACGTCGGCGGGATAGGGGTGCAGCGCTTCCTTGATGAGCTCGTTGGTCACGGCCGGGCCGTAGAAGTCGCTGGTGTCGATGTGGGTGATGCCGCGCTCGACCGCTTCGCGCAGCACGGCGATCGCCTCGTCGTGGTCCTTGGGGGAACCGAAGACGCCGGGGCCGGCCAGCTGCATGGCGCCGTAGCCCATGCGGCTGAGGGTGAGGTCGTCGGCGAGGGTGAGGGTGCCGCCGGGAACGCTGTCGGCCATGGTCGGATGCCTTTCCTGCTGGGTTTTCCGGACGGTTGTCCCGCCCGTGTTCCACGATGCGCCCGCGGGCCGGGGATGGGACGGCCCCTGCGTTCCTGGGAGTGGCGGAGCCTGGGAGTGGCAGGGCCAGGTTTTCCGGCGCCGGCCGCGGTTACCTTCGCCGGTGTGGACACGACGAACGCGCTGGGCGAATTCCTCCGCGCCCGGCGCGAACTGGTTCGCCCGGAGGTCGCGGGGCTGCCCGGCGGGACCGGTCGCCGCGTCGCCGGGCTGCGCCGCGAGGAGGTGGCGATCCTTGCCGGCATCAGCTCCGACTACTACCTGCGGCTCGAGCAGGGCCGTGACCGCAACCCGTCGGAACAGGTGCTGCGCGCGCTCGCCGGTGTGCTCCAGCTGGATGGCGACGCGATCGCGCACCTGCTGAGCCTGAGCCGCCCGACGCGCCGGAAGAGCCCGCCCCGGCGCCTGCCGCCCGGCGTCGACCGGTTGGTGGACTGCGTGACCGACACGCCCGCGTATATCCAGGACAAGCTCACGAACGTGCTCGCCGCCAACCCGCCGGCCACCGCGTTGTCCCCGAACTACCGGCCGGGCGTGAACCTGCTGCGCGCGGTCTTCCTCGACCCCGCGGAACGCGCGCTGCGCCGCGACTGGACGGAGGCGACGGCCGAGGGCGTGGCGACGCTGCGCGCCCGCGTCGGCCCGGACGTCGACGACCCGCGGCTGCGGGAACTCGTCGGCGAGCTTTCCGTGCGCAGCGCGAGGTTCCGGCAGCTGTGGGGCCGCCACGACGTGCGCCCGAGAGCCGGCCGCGTGCACCGCTTGACGCACCCTTCGATCGGTGACTTCAAGCTGCGGTCGACGAAGCTCACCGTCGACGGCACGGACGCCGTGACGCTCGTCCTGTTCCAGGCCGACCCGGGCAGCCGCAGCGCCGAGCTGCTCGGGCTGCTCGGCAGTCTCGCCGCGTGAGTGGCCCTGTCGCTCCCAGGAAAACGTCGGCTTACCCGGGTGGCCCGTGCACTTGCCGAAACTGGAGGCATGACTCTTTCGATCGGATTCATCGGCCTTGGCGACCAAGGCGCCCCGCTGGCCACGGCCATCGCCGAAGCGGGTTTCCCGCTCGACGTGGACCTCCCGTCGCTCGTCGCCGTCCTGAAGAACGGCAGCGTGGGCAGCTTCACCCTCTCCGCCCTCGGCGAGGCCATCACCGCGGAGAAAGCGGAGCACCTCAGCAAGGTCGAACTCCTGGACATGGACCTCTTCGCCGCGGCCATGGCGGAACGCAACGCCCCGGCCGACGCGGTGACAGCCCGGGCCGTCGCCGGGGCTTCCGGCCTGGTGGAGCTGATGCGGACGCTGACGAAGTAGCGTCGGGGGGGCGGCCGGTTCACCGGATCGAGGGAAGCCGCGGCGGCCGAAACTGTCGGTGCCGGGTCCTACCGTTCTCGGCTACGGGACCCACCCGGATCGAGAACAGGACAGCCCCATGACCGTGGAACACCTCGAAGACTTCGCCGCTCTCGACCCGTTTTTCGGTGTCGTCCAGCAAGGCCTCGCCGGCCTCGCCGAGGGCGAGCACTTCTTCGACCTGCTCGCCGAAGATCTCGTCACCGAGTTCGTCGTCACCGTCCCCGGCTACCCGAAAAGGGTCGAAGGCCGCGCGGCGCTGGCCGAGCTCTACCGTGGCTACGGCGACGCCATCGTGCTCGACGGAGCCGGCGACCTGGCCGTGCACCACGACCGCGAGAAGTCCGTGGTCACCCTCGAGTACTCGGTGCGCGGCCGGATCGTCGAAACCGGCCGGCCGTACGAGAACCGCTTCGTCTCCATCGTCACCGTCGCGGACGGCAAGGTCGTGCACTGGCGCGACTACCTCGACTCGCTGGCCGTGGTGCAGGCGTTGGGCGAAGCGGTTCCCGTGCGGGACTGAAACTAGCCGGCGGCCAGGCGGGGACCGATCACGTCGGCGAACGCGGCGACGTCGGCCTCCGGCAGGTCGTAGCCGCTTTCGGCCGTGTGCGACGGGAAGAAGAACACGTGCTCCACGCCGGATTCCTCGCGCGCCTGCAGGAGCCGCTCCGCGCAGTACTCGGCGGGCCCGAAGAGCCCGAACGCGTCGCTGATCTCCTTGGCCTGCGCGGAGGTGAACGCGGTGGGGTCGTGGTCCTCGGGGATGTCGAGACCGGCCGCGCGCAGCCACCGCAGGTTGGCCGTGCTCGGGTAGTTGAGGAACGGCTTGTCGGGCCGGAAGTAGCGCCGCACCCACTCGCGCGCGGTGTCGAACGGCTCGATCGCCGTGGGCACGATGAGGATCTCCTGCACCGACTCCGGCGCCCGGCCAGCCCGCAGGGCACCCGCGCGCACGTGCGAGCGCGCCGCCTCGATGCTGTCCGGGTGCAGGCCCGCGAGCATCACCACGCCGTCGGCGACCTCGCCGGCCAGCTCCAGCATCTTCGGCCCGGCGGCGAGCACGAAGATCCCGGGCGCGGGCTTGGCGACGTTGTTCATCTTGATCTCGTGACCGTCCACAGTGGCCGTTTCACCGGCCACGAGCTTGCGGATGGCCGTGACCGCCTCGCCGAGCTGCTCACGCCGCCCCTGCGGGCGGCCCGCCTTCTCGACGGAGAGGAACCCCGGCGCGAGCGTGAGCAGCACGCGGCCCGGGCCGATCTCGGCGAGCGAGTTCGCGATCGCCGCGAGCACGAGCGGGTGGCGCGTCACCGTGTTGGTGGTGGCCGGGTACAGCTGCAGCTTCGACGTCGCCGCCGCGGCCAGCGTCAGGGCGGAGTAGACGTCGCGGCCCGAGTGGTGGTGGTCGTGCACGCCGACGCCGTTGAACCCGGCCTCTTCACACGACACGATGAACTTCGTCAGCTCGGGCAGCGGGCGGCCGACGGGAACCCGGATGTCGACCTTCACGGTCATGGGTGGTCCTTTCTTCCAGCGAGAAGCACTCAGTCCGGCGAGAAGCACTCAGTCCGGCAGGGGTTTGCCCTTGGTCTCGGGCAGGAACTGCACGGCGAGAATGCCGAGCAGGTAGATCGGGGCGAAGATCGCGGCGGCGTGGCCGAATCCGCCCACGGCCGAGGCCAGCGGGCCGATCAGCACGGCGCCGGCCATGGCCAGGTACCGCGAACCGCTGAACACCACGCTGATCGCCGTCGCGCGGATCGACGTGGAGAACAGCTCCGGCGTGTGCACGGTGTACCAGCTGTACACGCCGCCGGTGAGGAACCCGGCGATGAGCTGGAGCCACGTGGCGGTCGCCGCGTCGTGCACCAGCAGGAACACGATGGGCACGATCGCCACGCACCCGGCGAAGTACACCTGGACCGAGAGCTTGCGGCCCCAGCTCTCGGCCAGGAACCCGAGCAGGACGCAGCCCACGATCTCGCCGAGGTTGTACAGCGCCCCGGCCCAGCCCGTGTAGAACGCGACGCGCTTCGGATCGTCGACGAGTCCGCCGACGAAGCTGGGCAGGAACGAGCTCACCGCCCACCAGCCGCCGGTGATCGCGATCGAAACCGCCAGCGCGCCCAGGAAATTGCGCCGCACGCCGGGCGCCAGCAGCTCACCCAGCCCGACTTTTCGCTTGCGTTGCGCCGCCCATCGCGGGGATTCGGGGATGCTGCGGCGCACCAGCAGCACCACCACGAGCGGAATCACCCCGAACAGGTACATCCAGCGCCACGACAGCCCGAGCGTCGAGCCGAGCAGCACCCACAGGCCCGACACGAGCACGCCGCCGACGGAGAACCCCGCCTGCAGCAAGCCGGCGCCCCGGGCGCGCCACCGCTCCGGCCACACCTCCTGCAGCAGCGAAGTGCCCACACCCCACTCGGCGCCGATCCCGAGCCCGGTGAGGAACCGCGTGAGCCCGAAGATCCACCAGTTCCCGGACAACGCCGAGCACGCCGTGAAGACGCTGTACACGGCGACGGCCACGATCATGGTCCGCCGCCGGCCCAGCCGGTCGCCGAGCACGCCGCCGACGATCCCGCCCGTGGCCCAGCCCGCGAGCGTGATGGCGACCAGGTAACCCTGGTACGTCGTGAGGTGCGGCAGCTGGTCGTGCGGCAGCAGCTCGGTGAGCGTCGGCCGCGCGGTGATCAGCAGCACGAACGTGTCGTAGCCGTCGGCGACCCAGAACACCAGGGTCAGCGCCAGCACGCCCCACGCCTTGCGGTCGAGCCGCGGTGGGTTGGCCAGTGTGGTCATCTCTCACTCATCGAGGTAGGTCCGGATCACGGAGAAACGCAGGTATTCGTCGTTGACGTGCGCGACCGTGACGGCCACGGGCAGCTCGTCGGCCCGGATGTGAGTGTGGCGCAACCGAAGCAACGGCTGCGTCGCCGGGATCTTCAGCGCCGCGGCCACGTCCGGCGGTGGCAGCACCGGCCGGACCTCGGCCACGGAGTAGCACACCGGCGGGCCGAGGTGGCGCTCCACGAACTCGAACGTCGACTGCGCGGGCTCCAGCGCCCGCGCGTCCTCGCCGAGCAGCCGCACCGGGAAGTGGTCGACGCTGTGCACCGCGGGCTCACCCGCGGCGGCGAAGACGCGCTCGATCCGCAGCGCCTGCTCGCCGGCCGGGATCTCCAGCGACGCGGCCATGTCCGCCTCGAGCGCCGCCACCCGCTGGTCGGCCGTGCTCACCGACGCCTCGTGACCGGCTTTCGCGAGCAGGTCCATGAACGCGCCCGCCTCGGCGAGGTTGGCGCCGAGGCCCAGCGCGTGGCGGTTGATGAACGTGCCGTGGCCGTGCAGCCGGCGGATCCGCCCCTCCTTCTGCAGCGACTGCAGCGCCGAACGCAGCGTCGCCCGGCTCACGCCGAGCGCGGACGAGAGCTCCGCCTCCGACGGCAGCCGCAGCCGGCCCGCCTCGCCGAGGCGGGTGATCACCTCGCGCAGCCGGTCCTTGACCTGCCGGTACGCGTCGGACGTGATCGCCGTGAGGTCGGCCGGCAGAGCGGGTTCGGGGTGGATCCGCGTGACCACGGGTCAGTCCTCGCGGTGGCCGATGGGACCGTTGTACGTGCGCAGCCAGTCGACCAGCTCGCCCAGGCGCCCGACGATGTGGTCGTGGTAGCGCTTGCCCTTGTCCTCCGAGAGGCCCTTCGACGAGCTGAACGAGCCGGTCGGGGTGAACGCGCGCTGCTCGTCGCCGGACCAGATGATTTCGACGCCGTCGGGCGCCGGGCCGAACAGGTCGTTGCCGACGAAGCCGCCGAAGACCGCGTCGAAGTCGACGGAGGCGTCGGTGAGCCGGTCGGTGCGGATCTTGCCCGGGTAGCGGTAGTGCACGTGGGAGAGCTCGAGCTCACCGGCGTGGTGCTCGTTGGTCTCCTTGATCGTCGGCGAGGCCGACCGCGCGAGGTGCAGCGGGTCCGCGACGGCGAAGAGCACCTCGGGCAGCTCCTCGTCGTGCAGCACGCGCACGGCGCTGTTGAGCGCGGGCAGGTTCGAGCCCTTGTGCCCGTTGAGCAGGATGATGCGCGTGAAGCCGTGGCGCGCGAGGCTGCGGGCGACGTCGCGGATCAGCAGCGTCAGCGTGTCCGGGCGCACCGTGATGGTGCCGGGGAACGCGCCGTGGTGCGACGAGTCGCCGTACCAGATGGGGGGCGCGACCAGCACGCCCTTGCGCTCGGCCACGTCCTCGGCCAACGTGATGGCCACGTACGAGTCGACTCCCAGCACACCGGCCGGGCCGTGCTGCTCGGTGCTGCCGATCGGCACGATCACGATCCGCTCGTGCTCCAGGTACGAGCTCACTTCTTCCCAGGTCAGGTCCTGGATCCAAACCGAAGGCAGGGTGTCCGCCACGGGTACCTCCCAGATGGTGAAACAGGTCGTAAGACGTCAGACGTCTAACTTAAGCTGCGTGGCAACCCCCGCCAATCGGGACCAAGGAGTGGGATGGACAGCGTGACCAGTACCGACGACCGGCAGGCCCGGCCGGGCAGGCTGCGCGTGCCGCCGCTGTTCGGCGCGGCACTGCTGATGGCCATGAGCGCGGCGGGACCGGGGTTCATCACCCAGACCGCCTCGTTCACCGTGCTCTACGGGGCCTCGTTCGCGTTCGCGGTGGTGGTCTCGATGATCATCGACGTCGCCGTGCAGCTCAACGTATGGCGCATCCTCGGCATCTCGGGGCAGCGCGCGCAGGACATCGCGAGCAAGGTGTTCCCGGGCGCCGGCCAGGTGCTCACGGTGTTCGTGGTGCTGGGCGCGGTCGTGTTCAACATCGGAAACATCGCCGGCACCGGCCTCGGCCTGCACAACCTGCTGGGCATCGACCCGCGGATCGGCGCGGCCATCAGCGGCATCCTCACCATCGCGATCTTCCTGGTCCGCTCGGTGCTCACGGCAGTGGACCGCGTGATGGTGGTGCTCGGGCTCGTGAAGATCGCGCTGATCATCGCGCTGGTCGTGGCCACGGCGCCGCCGGTGGGCCAGGCCGCCGTGGGCACCGTCGACCCGAAGGGCCTGCCGTTCCTGCCCATCCTCACGCTGATCGGCGGCACCGTCGGCGGGTTCATCACCTACTCCGGCGCGCACCGGCTGATCGACGCCGGCATCACCGGTGTGGCGAACCTCAAGCGCATCAACCGCGGCGCGTGGACCGGCATCCTCGTGGCCTGCGTGCTGCGGATCGTGCTGTTCCTCGGCTTCTTCGGCGTGGTCGCGACCGGCGCGACGCTGGCGAACAAGAACGACGCCGCGGGCTCGGCGTTCCTCTCCGCGTTCGGCACGGTGGGGCTGCACCTGTTCGGCCTGGTGTTCTGGGCCGCCGGGATGACGAGCGTGATCGGCAACTCCTACACCACCGCCACGTTCCTGCAGTCCTACGTCAAGCCCGTGCGCACGCACTTCAACCGCGCCGTGATCGTGCTGATCGGCCTCGCGACGATCATCTTCATCGCCGCGGGTCAGACGCCGCAGTCGATGCTGGTGTTCGCGGGCGCGATCAACGGGCTCGTGCTGCCCATCGGCCTGGCCATCATCCTGTGGGTGGCGCTGCGCCGCCGCGACCTGATCGCGGGCTACCGCTACCCGAAGGTGCTGCTCGGCGTCGGCATCGCCGCCTGGCTGTTCACCGCGTACGCCGCCGTGGAATCCCTGACCTCACTCGGTTCGATCTTCTCCTGAGGAGTTGCTGATGACTGTCACCCCCGCTCTGAGCCCGGCCGAATCCCGCGAAGCCTTCCGCGGCGGCCTGCGCGTGCCGACCGCAGGCTGGGCGCCGGGCTACGCCCAGGCCAACATGATCATCGTGCCGCGCGAATACGCCTACGACGCGCTCCTGTTCGGCCAGCGCAACCCCAAGCCGTGCCCGATCATCGGCGTCACCGACACCGGCAGCCCCCACACCGACCTCGCGCCGGGTGCCGACCTGCGCACCGACGTCGGCGCCTACCGCGTCTGGCGCGACGGCGAGCTGGTCGACGAGCCGGACGACGTGCTGGAGTACTGGAACGACGACCTCGTCACGTTCCTCATCGGCTGCAGCTACACGTTCGAGACGCCCATGGTCGCCGCGGGCATCGAGGTTCGCCACATCAGCAAGGGCCAGAACGTCTCGATGTACAAGACTTCCCGCGAGTGCGCCCCCGCGGGCCGCCTGAGCGGTCCCATGGTCGTCTCGATGCGCCCGATCGCCGCAGACCGCGTCGCCGACGCCGTGCGCATCTCCGGCCAGTTCCCGTCCGTGCACGGCGCGCCGGTCCACATCGGAGCGCCCGAAGCCCTCGGTATCGAGGACCTGTCGAAGCCGGACTTCGGTGACCCGGTGGAGATCCGCGAGGGCGAGGTGCCGGTGTTCTGGGCGTGCGGCGTGACCCCGCAGGCCGCGATCATGCGGTCGAAGCCGCCGTTCGCGATCACGCACGCGCCGGGGTACATGTTCGTCACGGACGTGCCGGACTACACGTACGCCGTGTGAGCCGGGGGCCGATCCGGCACTGCCGCGGGGCAACGGGTGCAACGCGGCCCCCGGCGTGCGGGAGATCGGCTAGCGTGGCGCCGTGCAGATCTCCGAGTTCGGTTCCTGGGCCACGCCGTTCACCGCCGACCTGATCACGCAGAGCGCCGTGCGCGTCACGGATGTGCGCGCCGACGGGCGGGCCGTGGTGTGGTCGGAGGCGAGGCCTGCGGAGGGTGGGCGGGTGCAGCTCGTGCGGCGGGAAGCCGACGGGAGCACCGCCGACCTGCTGCCGGACGGGTTCGGGGCGCGGACGTCGGTACACGAGTACGGCGGGGCCGACTGGTGGGTGCGCGACGGCGTGGTGTGGTTCGCCAACTGGGCCGATCAGCGGCTGTACCGCCTCGACCGCGACGGCGAGCCGGAAGCCGTCACCCCCGAGCCCGAGGTCCCGCGCGGCGATCGGTACGCCGACGGCGACCTGACCGCCGACGGGACGCGCCTGGCCGTGGTGCGGGAGCACCACCCGAAAACGAGCCGGGGCGCGGCCGACGTGCGCAACGAGATCGTGCTGCTCACCGAAGGAGCCGAGCCCGAGGTGCTCGTGTCCGGCCCGGACTTCGTCGCGAGCCCGCGCTTCTCGCCCGACGCGGGGAAGCTCGCGTGGGTCGCGTGGGACCACCCGAACATGCCGTGGGACTCGACCGAGCTGCGCGTGCGCGACCTGGCCACCGGCGAGGAGACCGTGGTCGCGGGCGGGCCGGGGGAGTCGGTGTCCGAGCCGCGGTGGCACGCCGATGGCACGCTGTACTTCCTGTCCGACCGCACCGGCTGGTGGAACCTCTACCGGCTCGGCGAGAGCGGCACCGTCGAGCCGGTGGTCGTGCTCGACGCCGAGATCGGCGTGCCGGCCTGGGGCCTGGGCACGGGCCGGTACGTGGTGCTGGCCGACCACCGCGTGGTGTTCGCCCGCTGGTCCGGCGGCATCGACGGGCTCGCCCTCGCGAGCCCGGACGGCACCGTGACCGACCTCGACACCCCGTTCACCGCGATCAGCGTGCTGCGCCCGTCCGGCGGCGACGAGCTGCTCCTCATCGCCGGCTCGCCCACCGCCGAGCCGAGCGTGTACACGCTGACCGCCGAGGGCAAGGTCGCCACCGTGCGAGAACCCCGCGACACCGGGATCGGCGCCGAGTACGTGTCCGCGCCCGAGGCGATCGACTTCCCGTCGGGCGAGCGCGTGTCCCACGCGTTGTTCTACCCGCCCGCGAACCCGGACTTCGAGGGTCCCGCGGGGTCGAAGCCGCCGGTCGTCGTGGTCGTCCACGGTGGACCGACGTCGCACGCGGTTCCCGTGCTGTCGCCGGCGATCCAGTACTGGACCAGCCGCGGGTTCGGTGTCGTGGACGTGAACTACGCCGGCTCCACCGGCTTCGGCCGCGCCTACCGCGAGGAACTCCACGGCACGTGGGGAATCCTCGACGTCGCCGACTGCATCGCGGCCGTACGCTGGCTCGCCGCCGAAGGCCGCGTCGACGGTGACAAGCTCCTCATCCGGGGCGGCTCGGCCGGCGGATACACCGTGCTGGCCGCCCTTTCGCGTGCGGACACGCCCTTCGCCGCCGGCACCGATCTCTTCGGCGTCGCCGACCTCCAGGCATTGGCGGCCGACACGCACAAGTTCGAGAGCCGCTACCTCGACCGCCTGATCGGCCCGTATCCCGAGCTGCGCGACGTGTACCTCGACCGCTCGCCGATCCAGCACGTCGACGCCTTCACCCAGCCTCTGCTCGTGCTGCAGGGCGCCGACGACCCCGTCGTGCCGCCCAACCAGTCGGAGCTCATCGTCGACGCCCTGCGCTCGCGCAAGGTGCCCGTCGCCTACCTCCTCTTCGAAGGCGAGCAGCACGGCTTCCGCCGCGCGGAGAACATCCGCCGGGCCCTCGACGCGGAGCTGAGCTTCTACAGCCAGATCCTCGGCTTCGACCTCCCCGAGGGCGAGGCCATCGAGCCGGTCGAGGTGGAGAACCTCCGGCCGTAGCACACCCGACCGGCCGGAAACCCCTGACCACCATGGGTTTCCGGTGCGTTTCGCGCACTCTCCACACAGGATCGCTCCGCGGTCCGTCGCGCCCGGACGGAGTCGATCTTGTGTCGAAACTCGTCCTTGACAACCTCGGGTGCGCCCTTCACTCTCTCTAATTAACCGCACGGTACATTAGCCGTCGGGCGAGGCAACGGTGCACCGCAGAGGAGACAAAAGTGAACGGTCGAGGAGATCGAGCGGCGCCCGCCGCGGGCCGGCCCGCGAAAGCGGCGCTCGCCGCCTGGATCGGCAGCGCGCTCGAGTACTACGACTTCTTCATCTACGGCACCGCGGCCGCGCTGGTCTTCGGCAAGATCTTCTTCCCGGCGTCCTCACCGGCCGCGGGCACGCTGCTGGCCTTGTCGACGTTCGGCGTCGGCTACGTCACGCGTCCCCTCGGCGCGCTGCTGCTCGGCCACCTGGGCGACCGGTTCGGCCGCAAACGCGTGCTCATCGCGACGCTGCTGCTCATGGGTCTGTCCACAGTGCTCGTCGGCTGCCTGCCCAGCTACGAAGCGCTCGGCGTCGCGTCGCCGGTGCTGCTCGTCGTTTTGCGGCTGCTGCAAGGGCTTTCCGCCGGCGGCGAGCAGGCCAGCGCCAACTCGATGAGCCTGGAGCACGCGCCGGAACACCGCCGCGCGTACTACACGAGCTTCACCCTCAGCGGCACCCAAGCCGGCCAGATCGTGGCCACGGCGGTGTTCCTGCCCGTCGCCGCGCTGCCGCAGGACGCGCTGTTGTCGTGGGGCTGGCGCGTGCCGTTCTGGCTCAGCGCCGTGATGGTCGCGGTCGGGTACTTCATTCGCCGATCGGTGGAGGAGACGCCGGTGTTCCGCGAGGAGGTCGCCGCCGGCGAGGTCGTCCGGCTGCCGCTCGCCGTGCTGCTGCGCGACCACTGGGCCGACGTCCTGCGTGTGATCGTCGCCGCGCTCATCGCCTCCGTCAGCACGATCTTCACCGTCTACGCGTTGAGCTACGCCGTGAACACGGTGGGGCTGAGCAAAACGCCGATGCTGTGGGTCGGCGTGCTCGCCAACGTCGCGGCCGTGATCTCGATTCCGCTGTGGGCCAAGCTGTCCGACCGCAAGGGCCGCAGGAAGATCTTCATCGCGGGCTCGCTGGGCTGCGCGGTGCTCATCTTCGGCTACCTCGGCGCGATCGCCGCCGGCAGCTACGTGTGGATCTTCGTGCTCGGCATCGGCATGTTCGGCATCGTCTACACCGCGACGAGCGCCATCTGGCCCTCGTTCTACGGCGAGATGTTCCCGGCCCGCGTGCGCCTGTCGGGCACCGCGATCGGCACGCAGATCGGCTTCGCCATCAGCGGTTTCCTGCCGAGCGTGGCAGCGGCCGTCGCCGGTGACGGGCGGGGCGCGTGGCTCGGCGTCGCGATCTTCACCGCGGGTCTGTGCGTGGTCAACGCGATCGCCGTGGCCACCGGCCGCGAGACCTACCGCGTCCCGACCGCGTTGCTCGGCCTGAAGAACGCGCCGGCGCGGCAGGCGAGTGAGGTCGGCGTCCAGAAGTGAGCACGTTCGAGGTCCACGCCCTGTGCTACGCCCGGCGCGACGGCGTCCGCGGAGACCACTTCCTGGGCTACCGCAAGGATTCCACCGAGCCGCACCCGACGGCGTACTACGTGTGGCTCGCCGTCTCACCGGAGCACACGGTGCTCGTCGACGCCGGGATGCACCCGCGGCGCGCGGCGGAAGTGCCCGGGCTGGAGTACACCGACCCGCTGGCTGTGCTCGCGGAGTTCGGCGTCGAGCCCGAAGGCGTGGACCACGTGGTGCTCACCCACTTGCACTACGACCACGCCGGCCGGGCGAGCGCCTTCCCGGACGCGACCTGCGTCGTGCAGCAGTCCGAAATGGACTACTGGACCGGGCCGTGGGCCACGCGCATCACGCGCGAACACTGGCTGCTGGACGAGGTCGAGCTGCACCGGCTCCGGGCCCACGACCGCCTGCGGCTCGTCGACGGTGACGCCGACGTCGTTCCCGGTCTCAGCGTCCACCTCGTCGGCGGGCACACCGCCGGCACGCAGGTGGTGCGGATCGCCACCGCGGCCGGCCCGGTCGTGGTCGCCTCCGACGCCAGCCACTTCTACGAGAACCTCGAGGCCGACCTCCCCGCGCCGTTGCTGCACTCGACCACCGGGGTGTATGGCGGGTTCGACCGCATCCGGGAGCTGGCCGGGGCGTCGGGGATCTTCCTGCCGGGCCACGATCCGCGCGTGCTCGACCGCTACCCGACCCACCCGTCCGGCCGGATCGCGAGGATCGCGTGAGGGCCTCAGCTCGCGGTCAGGTAGCTCACGAGCAGGTCGCCGAGCATGCGCCGGTGGTGCTCGCGCGTGGCCGGGTCGAGCAGGTCGCGGCCGAAGATCGCGTTGAACGTGTAGCGGTTCGCGGTGCGGAACACGCAGAACGCGCTGATGGCCATGTGCACGTCGAGCGCGTCCACGTCCTCGCGGAAGAGCCCGGCCGCGCGGCCGCGTTCGAGAATGCGGGTGAGCACGTCGAGCGCCGGGTTGGCGAGCGTCGACAATGTGGTGGAACGCGCGATGTGCTCGGCGCGGTGGATGTTCTCGATGCTCACCAGCCGCACGAAGCCGGGGTGGGACTCGTGGTGGTCGAAGGTGAGCTCGGCGAGCTGGCGGATCGCGTCGACCGGGTCGAGGTGGTCGACGTCGAGCTCCTGCTCCAGCGAGCGGATCACCGTGTAGGCCCGCTCCAGCACCGTGACGAAGAGCTGGTCCTTGCTGGTGAAGTAGTAGTAGATCATCCGCTTGGTGGTGCGGGTCTTCGCCGCGATTTCCTCCACACGGGCGCCGTCGTAGCCCTTCTCGGCGAACTCCGCGGCGGCGACGTCGAGGATCTCGGCCCTGGTCCGCTCCGCGTCGCGGGTGCGGTCTTTCCCGGCGGCGTCTTCCGGCGACGGTGCGGCCACGGACGTCCCTTCTCCCTCCGGACGGATCTCGTCCCACTGTAGGCCGCTTCGCCGCGAACCCGCCCGGCACCACCGGCTCGTCGAAAGGAAACCTGTGTACCCAGCCACGGTCGTGGACGCGGTCCGCGAGCACGCCCGCCGCTCCGGCCCGGGCACCGTGCTCGCCGGGCTCGTCGGTTCGGGCATCGGCCCGTCGCTGAGCCCGCCGCTGCACGAGGCCGAGGCGCGCCGGCTCGGCGTGCGGCTCGCCTACGGCCGCTTCGACCTCGACGACTGGGGCCTGCCCGCGAACGCCGCGGGCGAGGTGGTGGCGGCCGCGCGTGCCGCGGGCTACGCCGGGCTCAACGTGACGCACCCGTGCAAGCAGGTCGTGCTGGACTACCTCGACGAGCTGTCGGCCGACGCCGCCGCGCTCGCCGCCGTGAACACCGTGGTGTTCCGCGAAGGCACGGCGGCCGGGCACAACACCGACTGGTCCGGCTTCGCGCGTGGTCTCGAAACGGGGCTGCCGGGCGTGCCGCTGGGCTCCGTCGTGCTGCTGGGCGCGGGCGGTGCCGGAGCGGCCGTCGCCCACGGCCTGCTCACGCTCGGCGCGGGCCGCGTGCGCGTGCTCGACCTGGACCCCGCGCGGGCCGAGGCGCTCGCCGCGGCACTGCAAGCGCGCTTCGGTGCGGAGCGGGCTTCGGCCGGCGGCTCGGTGGCGTCGGCCCTGGCCACCGCTGACGGTCTGGTCCACGCCACTCCCGTCGGCATGGCCGCGCACCCGGGCCTGCCGCTGCCGGCCGAGCTGCTGGACCCGCGGCTGTGGGTCGCGGAGGTCGTGTACCGGCCGCTGGAGACGGAGCTCGTGCGCGTCGCCTCCGAACGCGGCTGCCGCGTGCTCGACGGCGGCCGGATGGCCGTGTTCCAGGCCGCCGACGCGCTCGCGTTGTTCACCGGCGCCGAACCCGACGCCGCCCGCATGCGGCGGCACTTCGACCGCCTCGCCGCCCCAGGGGAAAGGGAACCCGCCGATGTCCTCGACTGAAGTGCAGACTGAGTTCCGTCGCGCGATCGCCACCGTCTGCCTGTCCGGCACGCTCGAGGACAAGCTGACCGCCGCCGCGGCCGCCGGGTTCGACGGCGTGGAGATCTTCGAGAGCGACCTCCTCGCCTCGCCGTGGTCGCCGAAGCAGGTGCGCGAGCACTGCGCGGACCTCGGCCTGTCGGTGGACCTCTACCAGCCGTTCCGCGACTTCGAGGCCGTGGCTCCCGCCGTGCTCGCGGCGAACCTGCGCCGCGCGGAGCTCAAGTTCGACGTGATGGAGCAGCTCGGCGCGGACACGATGCTCGTGTGCTCCTCGGTGTCCCCGGACGCGGTGGACGACGACGATCTCGCCGCCGAGCAGCTGCACACGCTGGCCGAGCGCGCCGCCGCGCGTGGGTTGCGGATCGCGTACGAAGCCCTGGCGTGGGGCCGGTTCGTGAACTCCTACGAGCACTCGTGGCGGATCGTGCGCCGCGCCGCGCACCCCGCGCTCGGGCTGTGCCTCGACAGCTTCCACATCCTGTCCAGGGGCAGTGATCCCGCCGCGATCCGGACGATCCCGGGGGAGAAGCTGTTCTTCCTCCAGCTGGCCGACGCGCCGCGGCTGGAGATGGACGTGCTGCAGTGGAGCCGCCACCACCGGCTCTTCCCGGGCCAGGGCGCGTTCGACCTCACGGCCTTCACCGGCCACGTGCGTGCGGCCGGTTACGACGGGCCGCTGTCGCTGGAGGTGTTCAACGACGTGTTCCGCCAGGCCGACCCCGGCCCGGCCGCCGTCGACGCCATGCGATCGCTGCTGGCGCTGGAGGAATCGCTCGGCACGACGACGTTGCCGGCCGCACCAGCGTTGAGCGGGCACGCGTTCACGGAGATCGCCACGGCCGGTGCCGAGGTCGGGCAGGCGTTGGCGGCACTCGGTTTCGCGCACGTCGGGCAGCACCGGACCAAACCCGTTGCACTGTGGCAGCAGGGCGAAGCGCGGATCCTCGTGAACTCCTCCGCCGCGGCCGAGGAGACCGCCTCCGTGGCCGCGCTGGGGGTGGAGAGCGCGGACCCGGTGACCTCGGCGGACCGTGCGCAGCGGCTGCTCGCGCCGGTGCTGCCGCGCACGCACAGCGCGGGAGAGGCCGATCTGTCCGCGGTCGCCGCGCCCGACGGCACCTCGGTGTTCTTCTGCCGCACCGGTCCCGGCGACAGCTGGCTCGACGATTTCGCCGCCGTGGCGGGAAAAACCGTCGACGCCGGAGTGACGGGTGTGGACCACGTGTCGCTGACGCAGCCGTTCGACCACTTCGACGAGGCCGCGCTGTTCTACCGCGCGGTGCTCGGCCTCGAACCGGATCCGGTCACGGAGTTCGCCGCGCCGTTCGGTCTGGTGCGCAGCCGCACGGTCAGCGGCGGCACCGTGCGCATCGCCCTGGACTCCGCCCTGCTGCGCCGCGGCGACTGGGCCCCGGGCGTGCGCGAACCGCAGCACATCGCCTTCACGACGGCCGACGCGCTCGCCAGCGCCCGCGCGATGCGCGCCCTCGGCGCCCCACTCCTGCCGATCCCCGGCAACTACTACGACGACCTCGACGCCCGCTTGGCCCCGCCGCCGGACCTGCTCGACGCCCTGCGCGCCCACTCGATCCTCTACGACCGCGACGAACACGGCGTCCTGCTGCACTTCTTCACCGAAATTCTCGGCGGGCGCGTGTTCTTCGAGGTCCTGCAACGCCTCGACGGCTACGCGGGCTACGGCGCCGTCAACGCGCCCGTCCGCATGGCCGCCCACCGCCGCAGCCGCCTCGCCTGAGTGTCCTCACCTGCCGGTGTAGGTCTCCAGCGAGTGCGCGATCCACCCCGCCGTGCGGGCGATCACGAACACCGCCTCACCGGCGCCCTCGGCCATGCCGTGCACGAAACACAAGGCACCCAACGCGAACTCGACGTTCGGCTCGAGATCGCGCCGGCGGCGGACGAGGTCTATGGCGGCCTCGACGATCGCGAGCCGTTCGGGGTCCGCGGGCGCCTCGGCGAGCAGGCGCAGCAGCTCCGACGCGCGGGGATCGGCACTGCGGTACCGCGGCTGCCCGAAGCCGGACAGCCGGTCGCCGCGCAGGAGGCGTTGTTCGAGCACCCGCGAAACCGAGGCGGGCGAAGCGATATCACCCAGCCACGCCTGCACGGCGAGTGACGAACCACCGCCCAGCAACAGTCCACTCGCGACACTCATGCCCGCGAGCACGGCCGAGTACGGGTCCGCCGCCTTGGCCGCGGCCTCGCGTACGGCACGCGTCGACGGGCCGAGGCCGTGGTCGGCCAGCAGGACCAGCGCGGCCGAGAGCACCGCGATCCGTTCCGGCGTCGCGGGTTCCGCTGTCAGCCGGCCCCACAGCCGCTCCGCAATGGGCCGGCCGCGCTCGCACACCGCGCCCGGCTGCGGCAGCGACTCCACGAACGCGGGCGCCATCGTGCGCGCCGCCGAGAGTACCGACGGCACGGACAGGTCGTAGCGGAACGAGTCGCGCGCGCCGAGCAGCGTCGCGGTGACCTTGAGCCGGTCGAGCGGCAGGCTGTCGGCCGGCATGGTGTCCTGCAGCCGGCGGATGGCGGAGACCAGCTCCGGTTCGAGGTCGCGCGCGGGCGCTACGTCGGGCTGCTCCCACAGCAGCTCGGCCACCTCTTCGTACGACGCCGTGCGCGCCAGCTCCACGGCGTCACGCTCGCGGTAGAGCAACGTGTCACCGTCGAGGCGCGCGACCTGGCTGGTGTCGGACGAGACCGCCGGCTCGTCGTCGTGCAGGAGCGTGCGCGTGCCCTTGCGCTGCCCGAAGCCCTCGACCTCGCTGCGCGAGAGCCAGCTGCGCCGGTCGCGGGGGAGCCGGTGGCGCTTCAGCAGGCCACGGCTGATGTAGGCGTACACCGTGCTCTGCTTGACCCCGAGGACGTCGGCTGCCTCGGCGATCGACAGCACCTCAGTGTCGGTGCTCACGACTGGTGACCCCTCCTCTTCCGGCAATCTCGTGCCGCGTTGACGATTCGCGGCGAGTCTAGTGACCACTGATGCTTGTCACGGAACAGAAACATCGGGTTGACAACGGATTCCGGACAGGCCTACGGTCTCGTCGTTCTCGTCAATGTTGACTCTCAATGTTGATTGTATTGATTTTCGAGGTGGAGTGCCAGTGCAGGTTCATGACATCGCCGTCATTCGCGGGGACGGGATCGGTCCCGAGCTGGTCGACGCCGCGCTCACCGTGCTGGGCGCGGTCACGGCCAAGAGCGGCTTCGAGCTTCACTACACCGATGTCGACGCCGGTGCCGACACCTACCGCCGAACCGGCGTGGCCTGCTCGCCCGAAGACCTCGACTACCTGCGCACCGCCGTCGCGGCCACGCTCAAAGGCCCGGTCGGCCTGCCCGACGTGCGGTTCCCGGACGGCACCGAGGCCGGCCTGCTCGGCGGCATCCTGCGGATCGGGCTCGACGCGTACGCCAACGTCCGCCCCGCGCTGCTGCTGCCCGGCGTCACGTCGGCGCTGGGCGGGGTGAAGGCCGGCGGCATCGACTACGTCATCGTCCGCGAGAACACCGAAGGCCTCTACGCCTCACGCGGCAAGGGCGTCGGCAACCGCTGGGCCGTGTCCGACACGCTCATGACCACCCGCGAGGGCACGCTGCGCATCTGCCGTCGCGCGTTCGAGCTCGCGGCGGCCCGCGGCGGCGCGCCCAACGACGGCAAACACCGCGTGACCTGCGTGGACAAGAGCAACGTGCTGCGCAGCCACGCGCTGTTCCGCGAGATCTTCTTCGAGGTCGCCGCCGGCTTCCCCGACGTCGAGACCGAGGTCCTCTACGCCGACGCCGCGGCCCAGGCCCTGGTGCTGCGTCCCGGCGACTTCGACGTGCTGGTGATGGAGAACTTCCTCGGCGACGTGCTCAGCGACCTCGGCGGCGCGACCGTCGGCGGCATCTCGCTGTGCGGCTCCGGAAACATCGGCGACGTCAGCGCGTACTTCGAGCCCATCCACGGCAGCGCGCCCTCGATCGCCGGCAAGGGCCTCGCGAACCCGATCGGGCAGATCCTCGCCGCCGCGATGATGCTCGACCACCTGCACCACGTCGCCGAGGGTGACCTCGTGCGCGCGGCCGTCGCCGGCGCGCTCGGGGCCGGCGACATCGGCATCCGCCCCGACGGCTCGGCGACGGGCGGCCCGACGGCCGTCGCCGAAGCGGTCGCGGCCCGGCTCACCTGACTCCTTTCCCGATGAAGAGAACGGAACACCCGTCATGAACACGGAGCTCGAGTTCACCGGCGCCCGCCGGCGCCGCATCATCATCGCGGCCTCCGCGGGCAACTTCGCCGAGTGGTACGACTGGGGCGTCTACGGCGTGGTCGCCACGATCATCGCCGCGAAGTTCTTCCCCGGCAACGATCCCGCCGTGGCGCTGCTCAACACCTACGCCGTGTTCGCGCTCGGCTACATCGCCCGCCCCATCGGCGGCATCTTCTTCGGCTGGATCGGCGACAAGTACGGCCGCCGCCGCGCGCTGTCGATCTCGATCCTGTTCACGTGCTTCGGCACCGCGCTCATGGGTGTGCTGCCCACCTATGCGCAGATCGGCCTCCTGGCACCGGTGCTGCTGCTCGTGTGTCGCCTCGCGCAGTCGATGGGCGCGGGCGGCGAGTACGCGAGCGCGATCAGCTTCGTGTTCGAGCACAGCCCGGCCGCGAAGCGCGCCCGCAACGTGAGCACGCTGATCGCCACCACGTTCATCGGGATCCTTTGTGGATCGCTGCTCGCGCGGGTGTTCTCGAGCATCCTCACGAAGGACGAGTACCAGACGTTCGGCTGGCGCATCCTGTTCCTCGTCGGCCTGCCACTGGCCGCGTTCGGCGTGTACCTGCGCTCGAAGGTCGAGGAGAGCCCGGAGTTCGAGCTGCTGGTCAAGGCGCGCGAGAAGGCGAAGGCCGCCGCCACTCCGCTGCGCGATGCCCTGCGCCTGCACTGGGTGCCGATCGTCATCTTCATCGTCTGCACCGCGAGCTACGCGCTGCTGAGCACCACCATCACGTCGTTCCTCACCACGTTCCTCATCAACGTCGGCAAGCTCGACAGCACCGAGGCCTACAACGCGACGATCGTGAGCAACGTGCTCGTCATCGCCGGCACGCTCGTGATGGGCCCGGTGGCGGACAAAATCGGGCTGCGCAAGGCGTTGAGCCTGACCGGGCTCGTGGTCGCGATCCTCGCGGTGCCGTCGCTGGCGCTCGCCGCGGGTGGCGGGGTCGGCGCGTTCACCGGCGGCGCGCTCATCGGTGCCTGCAAGGGGCTGCTCGCACTGCCGGCGCTGCTCGCGATCAGCCAGATCTTCCCGACGGCCGTGCGCGTCACGGCGGGGGCGCTCGCCTACAACGTGGCGCAGGCCGTGTTCGGCGGCACCGGCCCGATCATCGGCGTGTGGCTCAACGACGTGACCGGCGGCCCGTACGGCCTCGGTGTGTACCTGGCCGTGCTCGGCCTGGTGACGGCGATCGTCGCGTTCCGCGCGCGGCGTACGTTCGACCACGACGAGGCCGTGGTCCCCGTTGCCGACGTGGTTTCCCCGGAGGCGCGGTGAACATCCTTCCGCTGACCCAGGGTTATCCCGGCAAGAGCACCCAGCACGGCGGGCTCGGCTGGAGCAGCGTCACCCTCGTGCGCCACGGCGAGCGGCTGATCCTGGCCGACACGGGCTCGTTCGGAATGCGCTCTCTGCTCGCGCAGCGGCTGGCGGGCCACGGCGTGGATCCGGGCGAGGTCACCGACATCCTGCTCACGCACGCGCACTACGACCACGCCGCGAACTACCTGCTCTTCCCGTCGGCCACCGTGTGGGTGGGCGCGGCGGAGCTGGAATGGGCGGCGGGGCGCGAGCCGGGGTTCGACCCGTTGCCCGAGCTGTACGCCGCCGATCTGGCGAGCAACCCGCGGACGCGGCGGGTGAGCGAAGACGGCGAGATCTTCCCCGGCGTCGAGGCGTTCGCCGCGGCCGGGCACACGCCGGGCTCGCTCGTGTTCCGGGTGGCCGGTTCCGTGCTGTTCAGCGGCGACGCCGCGAAGAACCGCGCGGAGCTGCTGGGCGGCGATGTCGACATGACGCTCGACCGCGACGCGAGCCGCGCGTCCGTACACAAGATCCTCACCCTGTGGCGGGAACACCCGGACACGCTGCTCGTGCCGGGCCACGACGTGCCGATGCTGTGGCACGACCGTCCTGTTTACACGGACACCCGGCGAGCCGGGATCCGTTCGTGGTTCGGCGAAGACCTCGCCGCGACCACCGAGTTCGACCTGACCGAAGGAGAAGACCACCGATGACCGGCGACACCCAGATCACCGCCGAGGACCTGCGCGGGCTGGCGGCCCGCGCGCTGGCGGGAAACGGGATGTCCGAAGAGGACTCCGCGCGCGTCGCCGACGTGCTGGTGCTCGCCGACCTCTTCGGCATCCGCACACACGGCGTCGCGCGGATCCCGCAGTACCTCGACCGCGCGCGCCTCGGCGGCGTCGACCTGCACGCGAAGGTGGCGGTGGACCAGGTCGCGCCGGCGCTGTCGCGAGTGGACGGTGCCAACGGCATCGGGCCGCTGGTCGGCTCGCACGCGCTGGACGCGGCGCTGGCCTCGGCCCGGGCGACCGGCCTGGGGGCGGCCTTTGTGCGTGGCAGCAACCACTTCGGACCAGTGATGCCGTACCTGTTCCGCGCGGCGGAGCAGGGGTTCGCGGCGATCATCGCGAGCAACGCGACCACCACGATCGCCCCGTGGGGCGGCCGTGAGGCGCGGCTGGGCAACAACCCGCTCGGCATCGGCGTGCCCACGCCCGGCGGTGACCCGGTGCTGCTGGACATCGCGATGAGCGTGGCGGCGCGCGCGAAGATCCGCGCGGCCGCGGCGGCGGAGGAGTCCATACCGGACACCTGGGCCACCGACCGCGACGGCAAGCCGACGACGGATCCCGCGGCCGCGTTGGACGGGTTCCTGCAGCCGCTGGGCGGGCACAAGGGTTACGGCCTGTCGGTGATGGTCGACCTGTTCGCCGGCGTGCTCTCCGGTGCCGGGTACCTCACGCGCATCAGCTCGTGGAGCGTCGATCCGGAGCGGCCGCAGAACCTGGGCCACGTGTTCTTCCTGATCGACGCGTCGAAGCTCGTGCCCGGTGCCGAGCTGGCGTCCCGGATGGACGATTTCGCCGGCATCCTGCACACCACGCCGCCCGCGGACCCGACGCAGCCCGTGCGGCTGCCGGGTGAGTTCGAGCTCGCGCGCTACCACCGGCAGCTGCGCGACGGCGTGCCGGTCGACGACGGCGTGCTGGCCCGGCTGTCCGAGTTCGCGGGCGCCGTGCGGTGACGAGGGTGCCCTCCGGTTCGTGCGACTGTCACGTGCACGTCTTCGACCCGCGGTTCCCCTACGCCGGGGACCGGGCCTACACGCCCGGCCCGGCGAGCGGCGAGCAGCTGGACGAGCTGCACTGGCGGCTCGGCGTGAGCCGGGCGGTGCTCGTGCAGCCGAGCCCGTACGGCACGGACAACTCGTGCCTGCTCGCGCAGCTGCGCGTCCGGGGTGACCGGGCGCGCGGTGTCGTGGTGTTCGACCCCGCCGCGCCGGCGCCACTGGGGGAGTGGCACGCCCTGGGGGTGCGCGGGGCGCGGGTGAACCTGGCGACGTTCGCGGTCGACGATCCGGCCGTGGCCCTCGCGCCGCTGCGCGCGACCGCGGCGGCCATCGCGGACCTCGGCTGGCACCTGCAGGTGTTCACGGAGCTGTCCGTGGTCGCGGCGCTGGCCGACGACCTCGCGCGGCTGCCGGTGCCGGTCGTCCTCGACCATTTCGCGCTCGCTTCTCCCGACCTCGGTCAGCCCGGGTTGCCCGAGCTGACCGACCTCCTGCGATCCGGTGCGGCGTACGTCAAGCTCTCTGCGCCGCACCGGATTTCCACTGCTCTCGACCACGCGGACGTCGCGCCGCTGGCTCGCGCGTTGGCGGCCGCCGCTCCGGACCGGTTGCTGTGGGGCACGGACTGGCCCCACACCGGTGGCCGGCCGCGCACTCCGGGCAACCGCCTGAGCGTCGAGCCGTTCGAGCCGATCGACGACGCACGGGCGTTGGCCCGGCTTCTCGAATGGACCGGCCCGGACGTGGGCCGAAGGATCCTGGTCGACAACCCGGTCGGGCTGTACGGGTTCTGACGGGCGTGGTGTCCGTCTCACTCGACGGGCACGCAGGGACCGGGCGAGCTAAGTTGCGCGGAACAACCCTCTGCCCGGCGAGGAGGCGGTCCTGGTGAGCACGACGACCTTCGCCGCGGTGTCCGCCGTCAAACGGCGGTCGCCCGGCGGTTTCGACGCGGACATCAGCCCGCAGTGGACGATCGGCGGCAAGCCCAACGGCGGTTACCTGCTGGCGCTGATCGCGCGCGCCGCCGTCACCGAGCGCGAGCACTTCGACGTGCTCGCCGCCAGCGCCCACTACCTGCGCTCACCCGACCCGGGCCCGGCCGAGGTCGAGATCGAGACGCTGCGCACCGGCCGCAACTCGAGCCAGGTGCGCGGCCGGCTGGTGCAGGAGGGCAAGACGGCCGTCGAGGCCCTGTTCACCGTCGGCACGCTGGCCGACGGCGAACCGTACTGGCAGGACGGTCTGCCCGATCCGCGGCTCGAGGTGGACTCCCCGTTCCGCGTCCCGGGCGCCACGCCGTCCGGGCTGCCGGTGTCGATCATGGACGAGATCGAGGTCCGCCTGGACACCACCAGCGCGCGGGTGTTCACCGCGGGCCCCTCCGGCGGCGGCGAGCTCGTCGGCCGCCTCGCGTTGCCGGGCGACGAACCGTTCGACCCGGTGAGCCTGCTGTTCGCCGTCGACGCGTTCCCGCCGGCCACCTTCGACATCTCGGCCAGCGGCTGGGTGCCGACCCTCGAGCTCACGGCCTACGTCCGTGCCCGCCCGGCCCCCGGCCCGCTCCGCGTGCTCCACCGCGCCCACCTGATCACCGACGGCCGCGTCGACGAGTCCTGCCACATCTGGGACAGCACCGGCAAACTGGTCGCCCAGGGCACCCAGCTCGCCGGCATCCGCCTCTAGCACCGCCCCCCAATATGGCGTTGGTACTCAACGCACCCGATGTGGCGTTCGGTGCGTTGAACGCACCGAACGCCACATCGGGGCGTTTGGGGAGGGGGGAGAGAGCAGGGCGTCAGCCGAGGGAAGCAGCCCTGGCCACGCTGTTGAGCAGCGACGAGTTCATCAGGAACTTCAGCTCCAGCTCCGGATCGTCGCCCAGTGCGGCGAGTTCGGAGAGCCGCTCCTTGCGCCGCACGGGATCCTTCTCTTCGAGCCGGCGCTTGTTGGTCACGGTCTGCTGCTGCACGAACTCGATGTTCACGGTGCGCCGCCGCACGGTGTAGCGGTCGAGCACGGATTCGTCGCGGCTGCCGGCGAACTCGTGCAGCGAAGAGGCCAGCTCCACGGCGTCGTGGATGCCGCAGTTGAGGCCCAGCCCGCCGATGGGGTTGTTCACGTGGGCGGCGTCGCCCGCGAGGAACACGCGCCCGGCGCGGAAGTCCTTCGCCACGCGCTGGTGCACGTTGTACAGCTTGCGGTGCACCAGCTCATCGGCCGGGTTGCCCGACAGCGCGAGTCCCGCCAGCCGGGCCCGCGCACCCTCGTCACCGACGGCTTCCTCGTCGGATTCGCCCACCGTGGTGGGGAAAACGGCGCGCCAGCGGCCCTTGCCGTCGTCACCCGCGACCTTGAACAAGTTGACCCACTCCCGCGGGTCGGCCCAGTAGTTGCGGTAGCTGCAGTCCAGTTCGGACTGGAAGTCGAACAGCGTGGTGAGCACCAGGAACCGCTCGGGCCAGGTGTAGCCCTCGAACTCGATCCCGAGCGCCTTGCGTACGGTACTGCGCCCACCGTCGGACCCGAGCACGAAGTCGGCTTCGATCGGGCCGTCCGCGGTGTGCACGGTGGCCGAGTCCGCCGTCTGCGTCACGCCGGTCACCGGCTGTCCGAACCGGACGTCCACTCCGGACAGCCGTTCCAGCACCATGTTCACGATCTTGTGCTGCTCGATCTGGACCACGAACGGGTAAGGCGTCGCGTCGCGCAGCACGTCGTGGTCCAGCCGGGTGATCATCGACCGCTCCGGCCGGTCCCAGAAGTCGAAGTACCGCGCGACGAGCCCGCGCTCCACCACGTCGTCCATCAGGCCCAGCTCACCGAGCATCGCGAGGGTGGACGGGTGCACGGTCGCCGCGCGCGGTGCGTCCTCCACTCCCTGCTCGGCTTCCAGCAGCGTCACGTCGAACCCCCGCCGGGCGGCGGCCAGCGCGAACACCGCGCCGACCGGACCCGCGCCCACGACCACAACACGCTGTCCCATGGTGTTCCAATCCCCTTTCAGTCGAGTTTCGCGAGCCAGCCGGCCACGGTGTCCACCAGCGACTCGCCCGAGCCGTCGAAGCGGTGCCCCTCCGTGCCTTCCGGCGAGGGCAGCGACACCGACGTGACCGACGGCGAGATGCCCTGCTCCAGCGCCGCCTCCAGCCAGCCGGGCTCGAAGTCGTGGATCACGGTGTCGTGCTGGTCGCGCACCATGAGGATCGGGTTCGGCACGCGGGTGATCCACTCGACGCTGCGCGCGCCCGCGGTGCCCGTGCGCCGGTAGGTGAGGAAGTGCTGCGCCGTCACCGCAACCGAGCGCCCGCCGAGCCACGACATCTGCGTGGACAGCGTGCGGCCGAAGTCGCCGGCCTGCGCGGCCGCCACGGCCTCCTCGGTCAACGCGCGGTAGGCGGCCTCGTCGTTGATGAGCAGGTGGCGCGACTTCCACGGCAGGTCCGCGAACATCCCGGTCAGCGCGATGCCCGCGGTCTCCGGGTGCCAGTGCGTGGCCGCGAAGTACGAAACCTGCGACGTGCCCAGGCTGTGCCCGTGCAGCACGATCTTCGAGTAGCCCAGCGAACGCGCGGTCCAGTACGCGGCCTCGATGTCGCGCACGGTCGCGTAGAAGTTGTCGGTGTTCACGGCGTCGCCCGACTGGCGGGTGTTGATCGCGAGCACCGGCACGCCGCGGCCGCTGAGGCCCAGCGCCAGCGTGCGCACCGGCAGGCTGCCGATGCTGCCGCCGCTGCCGTGCACGCTCAGCACGAGCGGTGCGTCGGGCAGCGGCTCGGCCGGCACCAGGTGCGCGGCCGGGCCGGAACGTCCGTCGAGCGAGGTGATCTCGTAGTACTGCAACGACACGCCGTCGGGCGCGTGGAAGTCGAGCAGGGATTCCGGTGTCTCCGCGGGCCGGTAGGTGACCGCCGCGGCCGTTCTGTCCTCAGTGGACACTTGTCGTGCTCCCGTCACTTCGAACCGGTGTAGACGAGCTTGCTGTAGTCGACCGTGCCGCCGAAGCCGCCGAACTGCTTCATCGCGTCACCCCAGATCTTCAGGTCGTCCTGCGAGACCTCGGTGGTGAACTCGCCCAGCGGCGACTTCTTGGCCTGCTCGGGCGTGACCTTGGTGTACGCGGCCAGGGCGGTGTACGCCTTGTCGTTGTTGGCCTTGATCCACTGCGCCGCGTCCTGCAGCGCCGCCTTGAACCCGTCGGCGAGCTGGGGGTTCGCCGCGGTCCAGTCCTTCGACGCGATCCAGTACGTGCCGCCGAGGTAGTTCGCGCTCAGCGCCCGTTCCGGGTCGCCGAGACTGCGCATCCCGGCCTGCTTGCCGACGGTGATGAAGGGGTTGATCACCTCGACGGCGTCGACCTGGCCGGCCTTCAGCTCGTCGATCATGTTCGGCGTCGGCACCTGCACGAACTGCTCGGCCGCGGGGTCCACGCCGTTCTTCGACAGCCACGCCTTCGTGGAGATGTTGATGTTGCCGGTGAGCGTCGGCGAGCCGATGCGCTTGCCCTTCAGCTGTTTCACGTCGGTGATGTCCGGGCGCACGAAGATCTGCACGCTCTGGTCCTGCGGCGAGTCGCCGTTGTTGCCCGACACGGCCACGAGCGGCACCCCCGAGGAGGACGCGCGCAGCATGATCGGCGCGACGCTGAACCCGAGGTCGTACTGCTTGCCCAACAGCGACGGCACCAGCGTGATGTCGTTGAGGGTCGTCGTCTTGACGTCCTTGATGCCGTGCTTGGTGAAGAAACCCTGTTGCTGGGCGACGACAACCGCGAGCGAGTCGTTGGTGTTGTTCAGTGCCACGCGGATCGTGCCGTCGCTCGACGCGGAGTCACCGGAGCTGCTGCAGCCGGACACGGCCAGCGCGCCTGCGAGCAGTGCGGTGACCAGCGTGGTGATGCGGGTGCCCCTCATGACGCCTCCGTGGGAGTGGGGGGGATGGGGATCGGGGAGATGTTCACTATCCGAAGTAGTTGAGCAGAGACAGTAACTCAAGTTAGCTAATCTCTCAACGGTCCAGCTCAGGACGTTGGTAACGGCCTTGTTAAGCCTGGATCGCAGACCAAAAAGCACTACTCAAGTCATTGACGTGTGGAAGGTTAGGCGCCCATCATGGCCAACGCCAGCCCTGAAGGAGGTCCCGATCCCGTGACCGTAGAAGCCACCGCGCCGGCCACCGAGACGGCGGATGCGTTTTCCTGTTCGAAGCTCTTCGTCGAGTACCGCACGCGCAACAAGGTGCTGCGGGTGCTCGAGGATGTCGGTTTTTCCTGTGCCCAAGGGGAGTTCCTCAGCATTCTCGGGCCGTCCGGCACCGGGAAGACGACCCTGCTGCGGATCCTCGCCGGGCTCCTCGTCCCGGGCGAGGGCTCGTCCGTGCGGTTCCGCGGGAAGGAGATCACCGGTCCGCCCGCCGGCGTCGGCATCGTGTTCCAGAACTACGCCGCGTCGCTGCTGCAATGGCGCACGGTGGAGCGCAACGTCGCGCTGGGCCTGGAAGGCCGCACGAGCAAGGCCGAACGCGACGAACGCGTCCGCGAGGCGCTCGAGCTGGTCGGCCTCGCCGACCGCGGCAAGGACTACCCGTGGCAGCTCTCGGGCGGCATGCAGCAGCGCGTGCAGATCGCGCGCTCGCTCGTGATGCGCCCCGAGGTGCTGCTGATGGACGAGCCCTTCGGCGCGCTCGACGCGATGACCAAGGCGCAGCTGCAAGACGAGCTGCTCAAGGTCGCCGAGGTCACCGGCGCGACGGTCGTGTTCGTGACCCACGACATCGACGAGGCCGTGTATCTGTCCGACCGCGTGCTCGTGCTCGCGGGCCGTCCGGCCACGGTCGGGCGCGAGCTGCGCATCGACCTGCCGCGCCCGCGCGACCAGGTGGCCACGAAGGAGCTCCCGGCCTACCTCGCCGCTCGGCACCGCGTGTACGAGGCGCTCAAAGCCGAGTCCGAGGCGCACGATGCGGGGGCCGAATGAGGCGCCTGATCGGGTTCGCGGTGCCGGTGGCCGTGATCCTGCTGTGGCAGCTGGTGAAGTCGGCCGGGCTGCTGCCGTACGACAACGTCCCGGCACCGTCGGACATCTGGTCGTCCACAGTGGATCTCGCGTCGTCCGGTGAGCTGATGACGAACACCGGGCACACGCTCGCCGCCTGCCTCGGCGGCTGGGCGCTGGGCTCCGCGCTGGGTCTGTTGCTGGGGTTGCTGCTCGGGCTCGTCCGTCCCGCGTGGACCTACGGCATGGCCTCGGTGGAGGTGCTGCGCGCGCTGCCCGCGATCTCGTTCGTGCCGATCGTGGTGATCCTGCTGGCGCAGACCGTGGAGATGGAGATCGTGATCGCCGCGTGGGTCGCGATCTGGCCCGTGGCGATCAGCACGATCGACGGCGTGCGCGGCGTGAACCCGGTGCACCAGGACCTCGCGCGCACCCTCGGTCTCTCGCCGGTGGCGAAGGTCGTGAAGTTCGCGCTGCCCACGGCGTTGCCGAAGATCATCGTGGCTCTGCGGCTGAGCCTTTCGGCCGCGCTGGTGCTGGCCATCGTCGCCGAGATCGTCGGCGACCCCGAGGGCATCGGCTACGCGCTGGTGCAATCGCAGCAGTCGCTGCGCCCGGCGGCGATGTTCTCCTACATCCTGCTCACCGGCGTGCTCGGCATCGTGCTCAACTTCATTCTCGTGTGGACACTCCGGTTCGTGCCGGGTGCCCGTCAAGCCGCCGGGGGAGCCGACGATGCCGCGTAAAACCCGCAAGTCCGGGGTCGCGCCCCTGCGGGGCCTGTTGCCGCTGGCGCTGCTGCTCGTGCTGTGGCAGGTGATCGGCGACAGCGCGAGCACGTTCTTCCCGCCTCCGGCGAAGTGGTTCAGCCAGACGTGGGAGCTCACGTCCGGCGGCGCGCTGGTCGACGGACTGCTCGCCACGCTCGAGACGTTCGTGATCTCGTTGCTGGCCGCGACCGTGCTCGGCGCGGTGCTGGGCCTGCTGATCGGCCATGTCCCGCTGGCGGAACGGCTGCTCGGCCCGATTCTCGAGTACTTCCGGTTCCTGCCGGGGGTCGCGCTCGTGCCGCTCGCCGTGCTGCTCGTGGGCTACACCGAGTCGATGAAGCTCTACGTGGTGGTCTTCGGTGCCCTGTGGCCCGTGCTGCTGCAGGTGCGCCAGTCGGCGAAGGCGGCCGACGTGATCCTCTCCGACGTGGCCTCGACGCTGCGGCTCGGGAAGTTCGCGGCGTTCCGCAAGATCCACCTGCCCGCGATCGTGCCGGGACTGCTGCTGGGCGTGAAGATCGCGGCGCCGCTCACGTTGGTGCTGGTGCTCGTGGTCGAGATCAGCACACAGGTGTCCGGGCTGGGCAAGCTCATGGAGACCGCGCAGCAGAACTTCCAGTCGGCCCAGGTCTACGGGCTCGTGGTCGTGGTCGGGCTGGTGGCGCTCGTGATCAACATGCTCGTGTCGGGGATCGAGGGGTTCCTGCTGCGGTACCGCCCGCAGAACTGAACAAGACCAAGGGGCTCCGGTCCGGTGTGGACGCACCCGGGCCGGGGCCCCTTTCCACGTTCGGGCCTTCGGCGATCTCAGTGGTGGTGCGCGTGCGCGTGGTGCCCGGCGGCGGTGAGCAGCAGCGCCAGCCGGGGGTCGGAGTCCAGTCCCAGGTAGAACGAGAACGTGGCCAGCGCGCCGAACTTGCCCTCGTCGGTGAGCTGGCGCTGGAAGTGGTTCACGTGGTGGTGCACGGCGTTGTCGATGGTGCGCAGCACCTCGATGCCGGCCTCCGACGCGTGCACGGCGATGACCCGGCGGTCGTCGGGGATGCGGGCGCGGTGCACGAGCCCCTTCTCCTCGAGCTGGCGGATCAGGCGCGACGCGAGCGCGGGCGCGATGTCGAGGCGGTCGGCGACCTTGTTCACCGGCAGCGGGTCCTCGGCGCCGAAGATCTGCAGCAGCGCCTGGTGCTGAAGCGGCTGCAGCCCACCCGCGATGGCCTGCTCGTCGAGCAGCCGCAGGATCTTCCGCAGCACGAACCGCGCGTGGGCGATCGCCTTGACGTGGTTGGCGAAGTCGAGGTCGCTCGACGCGACCGCGCCCTTGCCCCACAGGGCGAGTAGCTCCGCGGTCCCGTCCTCCACCGTGTTCGCCCCCCTCAAAGACATCATCAAGTCAATGACCTGAGGACACTATATCAGGAAGAGGTCAGGAATCGACGGCCGCGCGGATGGCTTCGGCGATCGCCGACTGCGGGTCGAGGCCCACGTAGAACGCGAAGATCGACAGCGCCGACAGGCGTTCGTCCTCGTTCAACTGGTGCTGCAGGAACGCGACGCTGTGGTGCACCTCGTTGTCGATCTCCGCGAGCTTCTCCGCGCCCGCGGTGGTCGCCACGACGTTGGTCGCGCGGCGGTCGCTCTCCGACGCCTCGCGCGTGACCAGGCCCAGCTCTTCGAGCCGGCGCACCATGCGGGAGGCGAACGCGGCGGCCACGTCGAGCCTGGCCGCCAGTGTGCTCACGGTGATGCCGAGGGCCTCGTTGGACCCGTACACCTGCAGGAGTGCCTGGTGCAACAGGGGTTCCAGGCCGTGGGTCTTCGCCTGCTCGTCGACGATCCGCAGCACGCGGCGCGTGACGTAGCGGGCGTCGGCGATGTTCTTCACGTACGCCTGGAACTCGCGGCTGCGCTTGGCGTCGCCGATGTCGGCCCACTTGGTGTAGGCGCGCATTGCGTCGTTCATGGGGTGGAGTTTCCTCTCGGACGAGCGCGGCGGCGAGCGAACCCGGCGATCATACGTCGCACCGATTTAGTTGACTAAAGTAAGGTATTCTTGTTAGCCTTCTGGCCCAGGAGGTCCCCCCATGGCTCTGCATCCCGCGGACAGTGATCCGAGCGGATTCAAGGCAGCTCTCGGCTCGTTCGCCGCGAGCGTCAACGTCATCACCCTCTCGGACGCGACCGGTCGCCCGCTCGGCATGACCGCCACCGCGTTCTCGTCGGTGTCGGTCGATCCGCTCATGATCCTCGTCTGTGTCAACCGTTCCACCCGCACCTACGAGCGCATCGCCGAAACCCGCCGGTTCGGCGTGAACATCCTCGGCTCGCCGGCGCGCGAGATCTCGGACCACTGCGCCCGCCCGGGCGCCGACAAGGCCCTGCCCGAGGAATGGCTCACCCGCCGCGAGGGCTGGCACAGCCCTGCCCTCTCCGGCGCTCTCGCGTTCCTGGACTGCGAAATCGACCAGGACGTGCACGCGGGCACGCACGCCGTGCTCATCGCCACCGTCGGCGGCATCGGGCTCAGCTCGGCGCTGCCGCACCACGAACCGCTCCTGCACTTCCGCGGCCGCTACCGGCAGTTGCAGGCAGGAGTCCACCACCCGCGGCCCCGGCCGCTACCGATCGCACTGGAGGAAACGGCGTGACGCGTTCCGGCAAGGACTACGTCGAAGGACTGCGCGACAACCGGCGGGTGTTCGTCGACGGCGAATACGTCTCCGACGTCGCCGCGCACCCCGCGTTCAAGGGGGCCGTCGAGTCCATCGCGCGCGTGTACGACGTCGCGCACGACCCGGCCAACGCCGCGGAGATGACGTTCCCGTCCCCGACCACCGGCGCCCCGGTGAACCTGTCGTACCTCATCCCGCGCGGCGAGGACGACCTGCGCCGCCGCCGTGTCGCGCTGCGCAAGACGGCCGAGGCGACCTTCGGCCTCATGGGCCGCGGGCCCGAGCACGTCGCGGGCTTCCTGGCCGGCTGGGCGGGCCGCTCCGACGTCTTCGCGGCGGGCGAGCAGCGCTTCGCCGACAACGTCACGAAGTTCTACGAGTACGTGCGCGACAACGACTTGTACTGCTCGTACGCGATCGTGCCGCCGCAGATCGACCGCAGCAAGCCGGCGCACCAGCAGGCCGACCCGCACCTCTACGCGGGCGTCAAGGAGGAGCGCGAGGACGGCATCGTCATCGCCGGCGCGCAGATGCTCGGCACGGGCGCGGCGATCTCCGACTACCTCATCCTCAGCTGCATCGTGCCGCTGCAGCCGGGTGACGAGGACCAGGCGATCTCCGTCGCCGTCCCGATCGGCGCCGAGGGCCTGAAGATCTACTCGCGGCGCAGCTACGCCGAAGCCGCCACGAGCGTGTACGACTACCCGCTCGCCACGCGCTTCGACGAGACCGACTCGCTGATCGTCTTCGACGACGTCTTCGTGCCGTGGGACAAGGTGTTCGTGTTCCGCGACCGCCAGATCACGAGCGACCAGTGGAGCCGCACGCCGGCGCACCTGCTGGGCAACAACCAGGCCCAGATCCGCTTCTCCGTGAAGCTGGACCTGCTGGCGGGCCTGGCGTTGCGAGTGGCGCGCATGAACGGCTCGGACAAGTTCCCGCCGGTGCGCGGCGTGCTCGGCGAACTGGCCGCCCACGCGGCCATGGTGTCCGGCCTCGTCTACGCGCAGGAGCAGAACTGCGAGCTCGACGAGAAGGGCGTGGCCTGGCCCGGGCGCGAGGAGTGCTACGCGACCATGACGCTGCAGTCGGACTTCTACCCGAAGCTGCTGCACCTGGTGCGTGACCTCGTCGGCGGTGGCGTGATCCAGCTGCCGTCCTCGGCCGCCGACTTCGAGAACCCCGAGGCGCGCGCCGACTTCGAGCGGTACGTGCAGTCGCCGGGGCACCCGACCGTCGAGCGTGTGAAGCTGCTCAAGCTCGTGTGGGACCTCGTCGGCTCGGAGTTCGCGAGCCGCCACCAGCAGTACGAGATGTTCTACGCGGGCGCGCCCTTCCTCGTGAAGTCGCGCATGAGCCAGATCTACGACTTCTCCCGCGCGGAGGCCCTCGTGGACGGCGCGCTGGCCGGCTACGACCTCAGTGGCCGCACGGAGACCGTGCAGGCCTGAGCGAAGCACACAGACAGCGGGTCGCCCGGCGGGATGCCGGGCGACCCGTTTCCATGCCCGCGCAACGATGATGCTCGCTGGACAGCGAAGACGTGGACGCCGAAGACGTGGACCGCGAAGACGAGAAAGGGCGCCCGGCCGGGACCGGGCGCCCTTTCTCATGTCCGCTGTGGACGGTTCAGCTCGCGCGGTAGCGCACCTCGAACGTCAGGCAGCCTTCCTCGCTCGTCCACGGGCCGTGCTCCATGCCCGGCGGGCGGCAGGCGTAGTCGCCGGCCGAGAAGGTCTTGCCGAGGCGCGTGTCGTGGAACGAGCCTTCGAGGATGTAGACCTCTTCCCAGAAGTCGTGCACCTGCACGCCGTTCGGCGTGGTGTCCGTGCCGGGCTCGAAACGCAGGATGCGCGTCGCGACGCCACTGTCGCCGTCGGCGGCGAGGATACGTTCGGTCAGCTGCGGCACGACGCCCGCGCAGGGCGTGAACTCCACCGTCTTGGCGGGGAAGAACTCGTGTTCCGGTTTGGCCATGGGGTTTTCTCTCTCCAGGTACGAGGGGTCAGGACACCGAGTAGGCGTGGGTGAGCTCGGGGCCGCCGGGCAGGGCCAGCGACAGCGTCCAGGCCTTCCCGGGCACGAACTTGCCGTCGAGCAGCGTCAGGGTGCCGCAGAACATCACCAGGTCTCGCTCGGCCGAGCCGCCGAGCAGGTCCAGCACGTCGGTGGGGATGCGCAGTGCGCTGAGCGGGCCGTGCTGGTAACGCACGCCGTCCACAGTGGATTCGGCGACGATCGCGTCCCAGTCGGGGTTGTCGACCGGGATCACGGTGGTGCCCAGCGGCTTGGGGCAGGCCGCCTTCGAGTCCTTGACGCTGGAGGTCTCGATGTCGCGGTCGGTGTGGTCGGAGCCCACCGTGAGGTAGAGCTTGCCGCCCGCGCGCACGAGCACCGGCTCGACCTCGCCGGAGGTGTTGGTGCCGTCGACGGAGATGGCCGCGGCCTGCGTCGCCAGCGCCGCGTCGAGCTCGTAGAACGCCGGGACGGAGTCGGGCGGCGGCACGCCGATGGCGGCGAGCTCGTCGATGTGGTGCTTCACGGCGGCCTCGTCGCGGCCGGTGTAGCCCGCGACCACGAGGTCGAAGTCGGCGACCGCGACGGTTTCGCCCGTCCCGGCCACGGTGAAGGTGAGTGCGGTCATGCGTGCGCTCCTCGGATGGTCAGTTCGCGATAGCTGGGAAGCCGGTCGTCGAGCACGGGGAACTGCTCGCGCGTGGCGGGGACGACGCCGGGATCGACGTCGCACCAGGTGATCCCCTCTTCGGTGCCGGCTTCGGCGAGCACGGTGCCCCACGGGTCGACGACGCGGCTGTGCCCGCCGAGCTCGACCCCGCCCTGGGTGCCGGTGGCGTTGCACGCCACCACGAGCACCTGGTCCTCCACGGCTCGCGCCGTGGTGAACAGGCGCCAGTGCGCGAGCCGCGCCGCGGGCCAGGCGGCCGGCACGATCACGATCTCCGCACCGGCGTCGACGAGGCAGCGCCACAGCTCGGGGAAGCGCAGGTCGTAACACGTGGTGCCGGCGACCGCGCCGAACGGCGTGGCCACCGCGGACACGTGGTCACCGGGCTTGAGCAGCTGTGCTTCCTTCGACTCGTAGCCGAACACGTGCACCTTGCTGTAGCTGTGCACGAGCTCGCCGGCCGGGTCGAACAGCACGGCGGTGTTGCGCAGGGCGCCGTCGGGCAGGCGCTCGACGAAACTGCCGCCGTGCAGGTACGAGCCGGTTTCGCGGGCGAGCTCACCGAGCCGCGCCAACGACGGTCCGTCGGCCGGTTCGGCGTCGCGGGCATAGTCGTCGAAGGCGAAGTACCCGGTGGCCCACAGCTCGGGCAGCACGATCAGATCGGCCGAGGCCGCCGAGCGGACGAGCCCGGCCACCCGGTCGAACCGGGCGGCGACGGGCTCGTCCTCAGGGCTGCCGATCTGGACGAGAGCGATCTTCACGAGGCCGGCCACAGGTCGCGAGCGCCCGCGGCGACGATGTCGTCGTAGGACAGCTCGCGGTCGGTGAGCCCGGTCGCGCGGGCGAACCCGGCGAGCCCGGCCACGGCCTCGGCGGAGATCGCCGGGTCGTAGAACGGCCCGTCCCGCTCGATCAGGCCGGCGATGAGGCCGGCCTCCATCTCCGGGAACAGCGCGGTGCCCACCTTCGTGGCCAGCGAGGGGTCCCGGACCAGCTCGCGCTGGGCCCGCAGCACGCCGCGGGTGACGGCCGCCGCCTCCTCGGGGCGGTCGGCGGCCGTGCGGTCCGTGGTCATCAGGGCGGGGAAGGTGTACAGCGAGTGGGCGGAGCCGTCGCGGCGGGCGTCCACCACGACCTTGCCGACACCGCGCTGCACGGCGACCTCGGTGCCCATCCCGTTGGCCCAGAAGGCGTCGATCTTGCCTTCGGACAGGGCCTTGGCGGCGGTGACGCCGAACGAGACGTCACCGGCCACCCCCGCGACGGGGGCGATGGTCACGTTCGCACCCTTCAGGTCCACGCCCTCGGCGTCGAGCAGGCGGTGCAGGCCGAGATCCGGGCCGGGCGCGGCACCGATGCGGACGTCGTGGAGCTTGGCGAGCGTCTCGCGGGTGATGTCGAGATCGGGCCGCACCACGAGGAACCAGTACATGTTCTGCGCGAGCGCGGCCAGCAGCTTCTGCCCGCCCCAGGTGGGGTCGGCGTAGAGCGGGGCGTGGGCGCACCCGGCGAGGTAGTCGATCCGCCCCTCGCGAAGGGCGATTGCTGCGTCGGTGACGGGGAACAGGAGTTCCAGCTCCACGTCGAGACCCTCGTCGCGAAGGTATCCGAGCTCCACGGCCGCGATGGCGGGGAAGTAGGAGTTCGAGACGAGATCGGGCACGGCAAGGCGCATGGTTGCCTTCCTGATCAAGAAATTAACGGTACTCAAGTAATGTACTTAGCTTAGTATTTTGGGTCAAGCTGGCGCGCCACGGGAGCCGGTTCCGGCTTTTTGACGGCCCGTAGTACCACCACGGTGATCGAGCACAGCACCGCCGGCACCGCGAAGACCAGGAAGTACACCGGGAAGGGCAGCGAAGCGGCGAGCAGGTAACCGCCGATGAGCGGGCCCAGGAGCCCGCCGAGGCGGCCGATGCCCAGCGCCCAGCCCAGACCCGTCGCGCGGGCTTCCGGACCGTAGGTGCCCATCACGAGCGTGTGCACCACGTTCTGGCCGCCGATGATGAACGCGCCGGCCAGTGCGTTGAGCAGGTAGAGCGCGACCACGGAGCTCGCGAAGCCGAACAGCACCAGGCACACCCCGCCGGCCGCGAACGCGATGGCGAGTGCCACGTACTGGTTCATGCGGTCGAGCATCCAGCCGAGGATGAACCCGCCGATCGTGGCCGCGGCGGCCTGCTCGATCGCGTAGGAGTAGCTGCTGACCAGCGACAGGCCGTGCTTCACCAGCAGCGACACCATCCAGAAGTCGAGCGCGTAGACCACGAACTGCAGGAACAGATACAGGAGCGAGATCGTGAGCGTGGAGTTGCGGTAGCGCGGCGTCCACAGCGTGCGCAGCTGGATCTTGCCGTTCTCGGTGCGCGGGCCCGTGAAGAACGTGGCCGGGTCGGCGGCCTGCGCGGTGGGCCAGATCGCCGGGTAGACCTTCTTGACGGTGGCGAGGGCTTCCTCGTACCGGCTGCGCGTGGCGAGGAACTGCGGCGTCTCGGGCACGAACCACGCGATCAGGGCGGCGACGACCAGGGCCGCGTAGGAGATGTGGAACAGCGGGCGCCAGCCGAAGCTCGGCACCAGCAGCGTCGCGGCCACGGCCGCGACCACGAAGCCGAACGTGAAGCAGCCGGCTGACGCGGCGATCATCCGGCCGCGCTTGCGCACGGGCACGTATTCGCCGAGCATCGCGATCGTCGCGGGCAGCACGCCGCCCATGCCGATGGCGGCGCAGAACCGCAGTATCGCGAACTGCGTGTAGTCGCCGGCGAACCCGGCCGTGCCCATGAAAACCGCGAATACGGACACGCCCAGCACGAGCATGCGCTTGCGGCCGAAGCGGTCGCCGAGCGCGCCGAGACCGACGGCGCCGATGAACAGGCCGACGAACGTGATCGACGCGAGCAACCCCGCCTGGACGGGGGAGATGTGCCACTCGGCGACGATCTTGGGCAGCCCGTAGGCCAGGGCCTGCAGGTCGTAGCCGTCGAAGATCACCGCGGCGCCGCCGATGGCGGCGATCGCGAGGACCTTGGGGGACAATGGGGTCTCGGTGAGGCAGTGGTCGAACGTGGCAGCGGGTCGCATCCGCGCTCCTCGGCCCGGGCGGCACCCAGCACCACGACACTCGTCGACGAGTGCGGGCGGGGGACGGGTGCCGCGGGTTGATGGGGGGATTTATTTAACTTTAGTACCTGACTTGACAGCCATAAATGATGCGGGAGACGATAGGTCGCGCCCGGTGCCGTGTCAACGCCGGACCGCGAGGGCGGTCAGGATGATGTGGACTCGGACCGGGCCGGAGACCCTTGCTGGCAAGGAGAATCGTGATCGTGCCGTGTCCGGGCCCGTGCGGTTTCGTGGTGCGGCACGCGTTTGTTAACGGCCTCTGTAACAAGGAGTCCGTGAGTTCTTCCCGTCGACGAAAGAGGAACCGACAGCCGTGAACGACTACCCCTACGGTGACCTCCGGGAGTACCTGGCCGAGCTGGACCGCCGCGGGCTGCTGGTGCGCGTGAGCCGGCCCGTCGACAAGGACACCGAGCTGGTTCCGTTGGTGCGCCTGCAGTTCCGCGGGCTGCCGGAGGCCGAGCGCAAGGCGTTCCTCTTCGAGAACGTGACCGACGGGTCCGGCCGGCGCTACGACGGCACCGTGGTGATGGGGGCGTTCGCGTCCTCGCGCGCGGTGTACACCACGGCGCTGGCCGCGAAGCCCGACGAGGTGGCCGCGCGCTGGGCCGCGGCGCTCGCGAACCCCGTGGAGCCGGTGGTAGTCGAGACCGGACCGTGCAAGGAGAACGTCCTCTCGGGACAGTCCCTGCTGGACGCCGGCGGCGTCGACGGGTTCCCGCACCCGATTTCGACGCCCGGCTTCGACCCGGCGCCGTTCCTCACCGCGCCGTACTGGGTCACCAAGGACCCGGAGGACGGCACGTACAACGTCGGCATCTACCGCGGCATGGTGAAGGGCCCGGACCGCATCGGGCTGCAGATGGACACGCCCACGCAGCACATCGCGATCCACCTCGCCAAGGCACGGCGCCTCGGCAAGAAGCTCGAGGCCGCGATCGTGCTCGGCGCGGTGCCCGCGGTCGGGTTCGCCGGGGCGCAGAAGATCCCGTTCGGCGTCAGCGAGTACGCCGTGGCCGGCGGCCTGATGGGCCGCCCGCTCGAGGTGGTGCGCTGCGAGACCGTGGACCTCGAGGTGCCCGCGCACGCGGAGATCGTGCTCGAAGGCGAGATCGACCCGGAGCACCTGGAGCCGGAGGGTCCCTTCGGTGAGGCGAGCGGCTACATGGGCCCGCAGACGACGTCGCCGGTGTTCCGCGTCCGCTGCATCACCCACCGCACGGCGCCGGTGGTGCAGGCGTTCATCAGCGAGTTCCCGCCCAGCGAGTCGACGTTGATGCGCAAGATCGCCTTCGAGAACGTGTACCTGCGGTTCCTCAAGCAGGCGTGCAACATCAACGCGGTGCAGCGCTTCGTCACGCACGAGAGCGGCACGTGCAACATGTTCTTCGTGATCCAGCTGAAGAACCCGACGCCCGGCCAGGCGCGCCAAGCGCTGTACGCCGCGTCCGGGTACGAGGCGTCGATGGGCAAGACGATCGTCGCCGTGGACGACGACGTCGACCCCGAGGACCTCAGCGCCGTGGTGTGGGCGATGAGCTTCCGCATGCAGCCCGCGCGCGACGTCACGATCCTGCCGGGCAAGCTGCCGCGCCTCGACCCGTCGGCCGCCGAGGACGGCAGCCTGTCCTCGGCGCTGCTCATCGACGCCACGCGCAAGCGCCCGTACCCGCCGACCTCGTTGCCGGCCAAGGAGTTCATGGACCGGGCGCAGGACCTGTGGCAGGAGCTCGGCCTGCCGGAGCTGTCGCTGGCCGAACCGTGGCACGGTTACGAGCTCGGCGAATGGTCCGACGCCGACCGGCACCGGGCAGCCGAAGCGGTGCAGGGGCGTTACGCCTCGACCGAGGAGTGACGCTGTGTCCACAGTGGGCCTTCGCGGTCCACTGTGGACTTACTCGGCGACGTCGAAGAGCTCCACGGCCCGGTCGTCCAGCAGAGGCACGATGCCGTCGAGGACGAGCCGCTTGAAGTGCTCCGTCTCGCGGTGCTCGGCGAACGCCTCCCGCGAGACGTAGCGCTCCAGCAGCACCACCGACCGCGGGTCGTCGAACGAGCGGTAGACGTCGAACGCCAGGTTGCCCGGCTCGGTCCGCGCCGCCTTCGCCAGCTGCGGCACCAGCGCGGCGACCTCGTCTTCCTTGCCGGCGGACACGGTGTAGCGGGCGATCACCTGGAGCTGGGGCATGCTCGGTCTCCTCGCGGTCTGGTGTAGTGCTGGCTTCAGTTCCGGAGCGGACTGTAGTCGAGGTGCGGGCTGCGCGGCCCGGTTCTGTGGTCTGCCTCGCGTCCTCGATATTGGAGCCGCCTACAAATTTCGAGCCGAGGTGCGGCTCCGATCGTGGACGGGAAATCCGGCACCACGAACCTGGCGTCGCACCCGGGGGACCGGTCCCCCTCGAGCGTCGAGGTATGGTGCTAATCGAACACCTGTTCCCATCCCGGGTTCGGGTCCGGACACGCTGTCTCCCCGCGGCGGTTTCACGCGAGTGAGGGCAGTGCGGTGGACCAGCAGGACCAGCAACACCGGCGAGGCGGCTTCAACAACCCCCTCATGCGGTGGTCGGAGCTGGAGCGGATCGCGGCGGGGCGGGCGCCCGTGCGGGGCGACGGCGGGGACTCGCCGGCGTGGTCGCGCAAGCGGGAGGGGTACCGGGCGCCCGAGCGGTTGCGGCCGTGGGCGGACGTGGAGGCGGACGGACGGCGGGTGCCGTACGCGGAGCTGCACCTCCATTCGTACTTCTCTTTCCTCGACGGCGTCGCGTCGCCGGAGGCGCTCGTCGAGGAGGCGGTGCGGCTGGGGCTCGACGCGCTGGTGCTCACCGACCACGACGGGATGTACGGCGCCGTCCGGTTCGCCGAGGCCGCGCGCGAGATCGGGGTGCGCACGGGCTACGGCGCGGAGCTGTCGCTGGGCCTGCCGGCGCCGCAGGGCGGGGTGGCCGACCCCGTCGGCACCCACCTGCAGGTGATCGCGCGCGACCTCAAGGGGTACGGGCGCCTGTGCTCAGTCATCTCGCGCGGGCAGCTGGCGGGGGAGAAGGGCCGTCCGGTACTCGCGCTCGACGACGTCGCCGACGAGCTGCGCGGCCACGTCCTCGTGCTCAGCGGCTGCCGCAAGGGTGCGGTCCGCAGCGCGCTCGCGCGGGGCGACGACGCGGGGGCGGCCGCGGCGCTGCGGACGCTGGCCGAGCGGTTCGGCCGGGAGAACGTGGCCGTCGAGCTGCTGGAGGAAGGCTTGCCGCTCGACGCCGTGCACAACGATCGCCTCGCCGAGCTGGCGCGGGAGCTGCGGCTGCCGACGGTGGCGTCGAACAACGTCCACTACGCGCGGCCCGAGCAGGCCCGCCACGCCGCGGCCGTCGCGGCGATCCGGGCGCGGCGGTCCGTCGACGAGCTGGAGGGCTGGCTACCTCCCGACGGCACGGCGTTCCTGCGCAGCGGCGCGGAACAGGCCGGCCGCTTCGCGCGGTACCCGGGCGCGGTGCAGCGGGCCGCGCTGCTGGGGGTGGAATGCGCGTTCGACCTCGCTTTGGTGGCTCCGAAACTGCCACCGTTCGCCGTGCCCGAGGGGTTCGCCGACGAGGACGACTACCTGCGCCACCTGACGTTCGAGGGCGCCGCCGTGCGCTACGGCGGCCGCGCGGACAACCCCAAGGCCTACGCCCAGCTCGACCACGAGCTCGCGGTGATCCGGCAGCTCGGGTTCCCCGGCTACTTCCTCGTGGTGTGGGACATTGTCAGATTCTGTCGGGAAACGAACATCCTCGCGCAGGGCCGGGGTTCGGCCGCGAACTCCGCGGTGTGCTTCGCGTTGCAGATCAGCCACGCCGACCCCGTGAAGTGGGGGTTGTTGTTCGAACGTTTTCTCGCCCCGGAACGCGACGGCCCGCCGGACATCGACGTCGACATCGAGTCCGACCGGCGCGAGGAGGTGATCCAGTACGTCTACGCCAAACATGGTCGTTTTCACGCGGCGCAGGTTGCGAATGTCATCACTTATCGTTCGCGTTCCGCCATCCGCGACGCCGCCAAGGCGCTCGGGTACTCCACCGGCCAGCAGGACGCGTTCGGCAAGCGGGTGGACCGCTGGTCGTCCGTCGCCAGTGGCTCGACGCCGGGGGAGCAGGGCCACGAGATCCCCGACGACGTGCTGGAGTGCGCCACCTGGCTGGAGGACACGCCACGGCACCTGGGTGTGCACTCGGGTGGCATGGTGATCGCGAAGACGCCGGTGTCGGAGATCGTGCCGGTGGAGTGGGCGACGGCGGCCGACCGCAGCGTGCTGCAGTGGGACAAGGACGACTGCGCCGCGATCGGGCTCACGAAGTTCGACCTGCTGGGCCTCGGCATGCTGTCCGCGCTGCACTACATGATCGACCTCGTCGCCGAGCACCACGACGTCCACATCGGACTGCACGACCTCGACCTCGCAGACCCGGCCGTGTACGACATGCTGTGCGAGGCCGACGCGGTCGGGGTGTTCCAGGTGGAGTCCCGCGCGCAGCTCGGCACGCTGCCCCGCCTGCGGCCACGGAAGTTCTACGACCTCGTGGTGGAGGTCGCGCTCATCAGGCCGGGGCCGATCCAGGGCGGTTCGGTGCACCCCTACATCCGGCGCCGGCGAGGCGAGGAGGAGTGGTCGCACGCGCATCCGTTGCTGGCGCCGGCTTTGGAGCGAACCCTCGGCGTGCCCCTGTTCCAGGAACAGGTGATGCAGATGGCGCGCGACGTCGCGTCGTTCACCGCGGCCGAGGCCGACCAGCTGCGCCGGGCCATGGGGGCCAAGCGCTCCAGTGAGAAGATGCGGCGGCTGGCGGGTCGCTTTTTCGAGGGCGCCGCGGCCAACGGCCTGCCGGCCGACCTCGCCGCCCGGATCTTCGAGCAGATCCACGCCTTCTCCGGCTACGGTTTCCCCGAGGCGCACTCGATGTCGTTCGCGCTGCTCGTGTACGCGTCGGCGTGGTTCAAGCGCTACTACCCGGCCGCCTTCTGCGCCGGCCTGCTGCGCGCGCAGCCCATGGGTTTCTACAGCCCGCAGTCGCTCGTCGCCGACGCGCGCCACCACGGCGTCGTCACGCGCTCGCCGGACCTCAACCTCTCCCTGCCGCACGCGACGCTGGAGTCCTGTTCGGACAGTACTGGCGGCGTCGCGATCCGGCTGGGGCTCGCCGGCATCCGCTCGGTGGGCCAGGACGTGGCCGACCGCGTCGTCGCCGAGCGCGACGCCGCCGGCCCGTTCGCGTCCATCGGCGACCTGACCGAACGCGTCCAGCTCGCCCGCCCGGTCGTCGAATCCCTCGCCACGGCAGGCGTTTTCGGCGACCGCCGCTCGGCGTTGTGGGCCGCCGGCCCCGCCTCTGCCACGCGGTCCGACCACCTGCCCGGCCTGTCGCTCGGCCACCACGCGCCCCCGCTACCCGGCATGACGGCGTTCGAACTGGCCACCGCCGATCTGTGGGCCACGGGCATCACGCCGGACCGCCACCCCGTCTCGTTCCTGCGCACCCACCTCGACACCCTGGGCGCCCTCCCGGCCGCGTCGCTCCTGTCGGTCCCCGACGGCACCCGCATCCGCGTCGGCGGCGCCGTCACCCACAAACAACGCCCCGCCACCGCGGGGGGCATCACGTTCCTCAACCTGGAGGACGAAACGGGCATGATCAACGTCATCGTTTCCGTCGGCGTGTGGCGCCGCAACCGCCGCCTGCTGCAGAACCACTCGGTGATCCTGGTGCGCGGCATTGCCCAGGTGGGCCAGGGCACGGTCTCGGTGGTGGCGGACCATCTGGCGGCCCTGGACCTGAAGTCCCTGGCCTTGAAGTCCAGGGACTTCAGGTGAGGCTTCGGTTCGCCTCACCTGAGTATTGGCGCGTCCGTGGTCGCGAAGTGGGCGACCGTCCCGGCGAGAGCGGAGAGGTAGTGGCTCAGGACCACGCGGTTGACGTTGTCGAGACGGTCGCAGGCCTGGTGGTAGCACGGGTCGTACCGTTCGTCGGCCGCCCCGCCCCAGGCCTGGGCCTGCGCCGTGGACTTTTCCTTGTGGTCGCCGTTTTCCGCGCCACCGGAAGGAATGGCGGCGTCGATGAACGCCGATTCGTCGTCGCCGACGAACTTGATGATCTCCGGTCGCACCCCCGTCTTCGCCAGCTGGCCGGCGAGGACGGCGGCGACGGTGGCCGAGCCGGGCGGGCCGGTGGCGGACTCGTCGTCGCCCACCCCGCCCTGGGCGAAGTAGCCGCCGTTGGGCGAGGCCACCATGTCCACGTTCAGGTAGAGCATGATCTTGTCGCGATCGTCGGCGGAAAGGCCGCGCACGTAGGCTTTCGAGCCTTGGGAACCATCCTCTTCGGAGCCGAAGAACGTGAACCGGACCGCGTTGCGCAGCTGCGCGGAGGGCCCCAGGCGGCTCGCGATCTCCAGCAGGGTCGCGACGCCGGAGCCGTTGTCGACGATGCCCGGGCCGTCGTTCACCGAGTCCAGGTGCGCCCCGATCACCACCACGTGGTCCGGGTCGCCGGTGCGGGTCTGCGTGACGACGTTGCGCACCGTGGCCCCCTCGCGACCGCGCCTCCCGGGCGCCTCGTAGGTCGGCGTGCTCACGTCGTAGCCGGAGGCGCGGAGGGTGGCGGCGACGTAGTCGACGCTCGCGTCGTAACCGGGCCCCGGCGAAGCCCGATTGCCCCCGTTCTCGTCGGCGATCTTCTGCAGCGCCGCGAGGTGGACGACGGCTCCGGCGTCGGTGACCGAGCTCTTCAGCTGCTGAGCCACCGGGCCGTCCACCGCCGAGACATCCGGTTCCGGCGGCGCCTGGGCGGGGGACGAACAGCCCGCGGCCACGACACCCGCGATCAGTGCGAGGGTAAGTCTTCTACGGAGCCGGGCTCGTTTCAGTGACCGAATCACCGTCGCTCCTCGTCCGGCTCTCAATCCGAGCCAGTCTTGTGGACGTGTCTCTTCCGAGCGCCATCGTCGCGAACCCGCGCGGCTGCGGCACCACACGGCGAAGGTGAGATTGTTGCCGCCGCCTCACCCTTCGACGAACGTCACCGTCTCCTCGAGCGGCGCCCGGCCCGTGCGGCCGAGGTCGACGGACGTGTCTTCGCGGCCGATGGACATCCCGCAGAACAGGATGAGGTCCTCCGGCGGCGAGACGATCTCGGCCACGGTCCTGGGGAACTTCGCCCACGCCATCTGCGGGCAGCTGTGCAGGCCTTCGGCGCGCAGCAGCAGCATGACGGTCTGCAGGTACATCCCGGCGTCGGACCACTGGGGCCGGCCCAGGGTGGGGTCGAGGTAGCAGAACAGGGCGGCCGGGGCGCCGAAGCAGTCCCAGTTCGCCGCGGCGGCGCGCTGGCTCGCCTCGACGTCCTCGCGGGAGATGCCGAGCGCGCCGTAGCGCTGCTTGCCGAACGCGGCGCGACGCTCGGCATACGGCGACTTCAGCGTGGCCGGGTACTGCTCGTACTGGGCCTCGTCCCACGGGTCCCCGGCCGCGATCCGCTCGCCGGCGCGCTTCTTCAGCTCCGCCAGCGGCGCCCCCGTCACCACATACACGCGCCACGGCTGCAGGTTCGACCCGGACGGCGCCGCCGCGGCCGCCGCCAGCACCCGCCGAAGCACCTCCGGTGCCACCGGCTCGTCCGTGAACCCGCGCACGGCCCGCCGGCTCGTGACTGCCTCGTAGACGTCCATGACCCTGCCTCCCCGTCCCAGATTGGTATCTAGTGAGATAGTATCAGTCAACACTATCTGGGAGGCGGTCTCTGACCGTGCGCGGACGCTTACGCGATCACCGCGATGTGCCGGTCATACTGTGCTCGTGAGCGACTATTCGTGGCCGGAGCACGGCGACCGCCTGGCGGAGCGGGCGCGCCTCACGTGGGATGTCGCTGTCGTGCGACTGCCCGTCGGTGCCCGGATCACCGGCTCGGTCATCGCGCGTCAGCCCTTCGGCGTGTTTTTCGCGGTCGACGAGGTGCCGGGCGCCCTCGGGCTGGCCGAAGTCACCGCTCTTCCCGGCGGTGGTGAGCTTCCGCTTCTTTCTGCCCGCGTCACTGGCGAAGTGCTCGGGCACCGGCACGAAAACCACCAGATTTACGCCCGAGTCACCCGCGTGGACTGACCGCCCTCACGCCACCCGAGAGCAAGCCTCCCCGAACTCCAGCGCCGTGGTCGTGTCGTCGGTGCCCAGGGCCAAAACGGCGGAGCGAACCCGCGCGGCAGTGGCCTCGTCGACGACCAGGGCCATGTTCGCCGCGTACTTGGCCGAGATGTCCTCGACGGACAGTGGCCGCTCGGCATGACCGCGGTTCACGTGCTCGCGCCGGAACAACCGGCGGCCGTCCCGCAGTGTTACCTCCACCGCGGCCGAATAGGCCTCCGGAAACCGCGATTCCGGGTCGTCCGCGAAGTCCACCCGGTCGGCGACCGCGTGGATGGCGGGGTCGGCGAGTGAGTCCTCCGTGAACTCCGCCAAGGTGAGGCGGCCGCGGGTCAGGCAGGCGCCCGCGATGTACGGCACGCTGAACTTCGCGTCGTACAGGTCGCGAGGGCGGCGTTTGCGTTCCGCGGGCTCGAAGACGGCCGCCGCGGCGGTGGGGTGGATGAGGCAGCGGATGTGCTCGACGTCGTCGGCCGTGAAACCCTCGTCCGCGCGCAGGGTCAGCAACGCGTCGGCGAAGCCGTGGCTGAAGTGGCAGCTCGGGTACGGCTTCACACCCGTCGTGAGCAGTTCCCAGCGGGAGCCGAGGTCAGCGGTCAGCGCGTCGGGGTCCCAGGCTCGACTACCCAGGTGCGTGGCATAGAGCCCGTACCGGCCCTCGTAAACCCGGCCCGGCCCCGGCCAGCCCGCGCGGGCGAACGCCGCCGCCGTCAGACCCGAAGCCGCGGCCCAGCCCGGGTGCAGGCGTTTCGTCCACGCGCCGTCTTCCAGGAACTCCAGGATCCCCGACGCCATCGAGCCCACGATTTCCTGCGCGCCCGCGATCCCGGCGGCGTCGAGGCCACCGAGCTTCGCCGCGGCCACCGCGGAGCCGAACGCGCCGGCGACGCCGGTCGGGTGGAAGCCCGCGTCGTGAAACCCGCCGTGCGCCGCCAGCCCCACGCGGGCGCTCACCTCGATCGCCAGCACGTATGCCACCAGCAGCTCCCGCGTCGTCCGCCCGGCCGCGATCGCGGCGGCCAGCGAAGCGGGCAACGCCGACGCCGACACGTGCACGATCGAGCCGATGTGCGTGTCGTCGAAGTCGTGGCCGTGTACGAGGATCCCGCCCAGCATTGCGGCGTCGCGCGCCGGCAGGCGGTCGCCGACGGCGAGCACGGGCTGGTCACCGGAGCCGAGCAGTGTGAACGCCTCGCGGGCCCGGTGTGCGAACGGTTCGTCCGCGGCGCAGAACGCGAGCCCCACCGCGTCGAGCGCGAGGTGGCGCGCCTGCTCGACGACGGCGGTGGGCAGGTCTTCGAACCGGATGCCGGCGGCGAACTCCCCGAGCCGGCCGGCGAGCGTGGTGGTCGGGTGCATGCCCAGCAGTGTGCAGGGCCCGCCACGCCACCGCAAGGCATATGTCGGACGTTTAGTCTTCCATCTTTTCGTACAACGGCCGCAGGCTGTGCAAGTGCTCGCGCGTGAGCCGCTCGGCCGCGTCGGCGTCGCCGTCGGCCACGGCGCGGTGGATGTCGACGTGGTCGGCATCGACCTGGTCCCACACCTCACGCGGGACGCGGTCGCGGTGCAGCCGGCCACGCAGCACGTCGTTGATCGGGCGGCACATCAGGTGCAGCAGCGGGTTGCCGGTGATGGCGACCAGCGTCGTGTGGAAGTCCCAGTGCACGACGAACCCGCTCGACGGGGCCAGCGCCGACGTGCTCGCCGTCGCCCCCGCCAATGTCTCCAGTCCCGCGGCATCGGCCCGCGAAGCCGCCAGCCGCGCGGCCAGCGGCTCGAGGATCAGCCGCGCCTCGAGCAGGTTTTCCACGCTCATGCCCTGCGCGTTCACCAGCAGCCCCAGCGCACCGCCCAGGTTCTCGGCGACGCTCAGCGCGTCCGGGCTCGACACGAACGTCCCGCCGGTCGCGCCGCGGGTGGTGTCCACCAGGTGCTGGCTCGCGAGCAGTCGCAGCGCCTCGCGCACGGTGCTGCGGCTGACCCCGAACAGCCGGGCCAGCTCGGCCTCGTTGGGCAGCCGCGTGCCGGCGGTCAGCTCCCCGGTGAGGATCTGGTCCTTGAGCTGGTCGGCCACCTGGCGGTACGCGGCCTGAACCCGGCGCACCCGCAGGCCGGCCTGCGTGCCGGCGGTCTCGCTCATCGGTTCCCCCTCGGTTCGAAAAGCTTGGTCCCCGAAGCGTAGGACATCGGGAACGAGTGCGGCACCAGCTGCGCGATTTAAATGTCTGAGGTATTGCCAACTGCAGGTCCGATGCGCATACTTCAGCGCAGATTCCCACCCGCCGACTCCCCGGAGGTGCCGTTTTGACGGTGCACGACGGCCGGCAAGGGCGCTACTACGAGGACTTCGCCGTGGGCGACGTCTACCGCCACCCGCTGGGTCGCACGATCAGCGAAGCGGACAACACGTGGTTCACCTTGCTCACCATGAACACCCACCCCGCGCACTTCGACGCGCACTACGCCGAGCGCACGCCGTTCGGCCGGATCCTGGTCAACTCGGGGCTCACGATCGCGATGCTGCTGGGCCAGAGCGTCTCCGACATCAGCCAGCGGGCGATTGCGAACCTCGCGATGACCGACGTGCGGCTGACACACCCGGTTTTCATCGGCGACACGCTCTACGGCGAGTCGATCTGCACCGCGAAGCGCGAGTCGGCCTCGAAGCCGTACGCGGGGCTCGTGTCCGTGCACACCCGCGGGCTCAACGGCGACGGCGACGAATGCCTGTCGTTCGACCGCACTGTGCTGGTGTACAAGCGATCCGAGGCCGGTGCCATCGACTCGTTCCCCGCCGCGAAGACCGGCCCGCTGACGCTGGGGGACCGCGCATGACCCGCCCCCTGCCGCTCGCCGACGTCCGGGTGCTCGCCGTGGAGCAGTACGGCGCCGGCCCGTTCGGCTCCGTGCATCTGGCCGACCTCGGCGCCGAGATCGTGAAGATCGAGGACCCCGGCACCGGCGGCGACGTCGGCCGCCACACCCCGCCCTACGCAGAGGACGGCGATTCGCTCTTCTTCGAGGCCTTCAACCGCAACAAGCGGTCCGTGGTCCTCGATCTCACCGACCCCGCGGGCCGCGAGGTCTTCGAGGAGCTCGTGAAGGTCAGCGACGCCGTGTACTCCAACCTGCGCGGCGACGTGCCGGCCAAGATGCGCATCCGCTACGAGGACCTCAAGCACCTCAACCCGGCCATCGTCTGCTGCTCGCTCTCGGGCTACGGCATGACCGGCCCGCGTAGCGCCCAGCCCGGGTACGACTACCTGCTGCAGGGCCTCGCCGGCTGGATGTCCGTGACGGGTGAGCCGGACGGCCCGCCCACCAAGTCGGGACTGTCCATGGTGGACTACACCGGCGGGATCGTGGCCGCGCTCTCGATGGTCACAGCCATCCATGCCGCCCGCCGCGACGGCGTCGGCACCGACTGCGACGTGAGCCTCTACGACACCGCGGTCGGCATGCTCACCTACCTCGCGACCTGGCACCTCAACCGCGGCTTCGAACCCGGGCGCACGCACCACTCCGCGCACCCGAGCCTCGTGCCGTTCCAGAACTTCGAGACGGCCGACTCGTGGGTCGTCATCGGCTGCGCGAAGCAGAAGTTCTGGGACCGTCTCGTGACGGCAGTCGGCTCCCCGGCGTGGGCCGCCGACGAACGGTTCTCGACTCCCGCCGGCCGCTACGCGAACTCGGCGGAATGCCTGGGGCACCTGGAGAAGGAGCTCCTCACGCGCACGACGGCCGAGTGGCTGTCCGTGCTCGAACCCGCCGGTGTGCCGTGTGCGCCGATCAACACCATCCCGCAGGCTTTGGTGGAAGAACACACCGTGGCCCGCGGTCTTTTGGTGACAACCGAACACCCGAGGTTCGGTTCCGTACACCAGGTCGCCTCGCCGGTGCGGGTCGGGGAACCACGACAAGACCACCACCGCGCGCCGTTGCTGGGCGAACACACCGCCGCGGTGCTCGGCGAGCTGCTCGGCACGTCCGAAGCGGACTACCAAGCGCTCGCGAGCCGGGGCGCTTTCGGAACGGACAGGAGCGCGTCGTGGATTTCACGCTGAGCCCCGACCAGGAGCAGTTCCGCACGATCCTGCGCGGCTTCGTCGACGCGGAGATCGTGCCCGTCGCCCGCGACTGGGAACACGAAGGCCGCTACCCGGCCGAGATCGTGGCGAAGATGGCCGACCTCGGCCTGTTCGGGCTGATGATCCCCGACGAGTACGGCGGTGGCGAGGCCGACTTCGTCTCGTTCACCCTGATGTTCGAGGAGATCTCGCGCGGCTGGATGGGCATCGCGGGCATCCTGGGCAGCCACTCGCTCGCGTGCTGGATGCTCGCCCACCACGGCACCGCCGAGCAGAAGCAGCGCTACCTGCCCGAGCTCGCCACGGGGCAGCGCCGCACCGGCATCGCGCTCACCGAGCCCGACGCCGGCACCGACCTGCAGGGCATCCGCACCACCGCCACCCGCGACGGCGACAGCTACGTGGTCAGCGGAACCAAGATGTGGATCACCAACGCCCGCCACGCCGACCCGTTGCCTGTGCTCGTGAAAACCGACCGCACGACGACACCGGCGCACAAGGGCATGAGCGTGCTGCTCGTCGACGCGGACTCACCGGGTTTCCAGGTCACGCGCGACATCCCGAAGCTCGGCTACAAGGGCACCGAATCGTGCGAGGTCGTGCTCGACGAGGTCCGGGTGCCGGCGGCGAACCTGCTCGGCGGCGTTGAAGGACGCGGGTTGCAGCAGGTGCTCTCGGCGCTGGAGGTCGGCCGCCTCAACATCGCCGGCCGCAGCCTCGGCATCGCCCAGCGCGCCTACGACGAGGCCCTCGCGTACTCCTCGCAGCGCAAGGCGTTCGGCAAGCCGATCGCCGAGTTCCAGGCCACGCAGATCCGCATCGCGGAGATGGCGACGCAGCTGCAGGCCGCGCGGCTGCTCACCTACTGGTCGGCGTCCTCTTTGGACCGCGGCGAACGCTCTGACCTGCAGACGGGTATGGCCAAGCTGTTCGCTTCGGAGGTCGCCCTGCAGGCCGCGCAGGACTCCATGCGGGTGCACGGTGGTTATTCCTACTCCACGGAGTTCGAAATCGAACGCCTCTACCGCGACTCGATCCTCATGACGATCGGCGAGGGCACCAGCGACGTGATGCGCACCGTCATCGCGAAGTCGCTCATCGCGGGGAAGGGCCGGGTCGGATGGTGACCCGCAGCGGGCTCTTCTGCCCAGGCGACCGCCCCGACCGCCTCACGAAGGCGGCCGCGGTGGCCGACGTGGTGATCGCCGACCTGGAGGACGCCGTTGTGCCGCAAGCGAAAGCCGCCGCCCGGACGGCGGTCGCCGCGTGGCTGCGGGAACGGCCGGACCTCGCGCCGCGGACGTGGGTGCGGATCAACAACGACCAGCACCTCGAAGCCGACCTCGACGCCGTCACCAAGCTGGGCATCGCCGGTGTCGTCCTGCCGAAAGCCGAGCTCGCGGGCATCGCCGAAGTCACCGCCCGCACCGACGCCGCCGTCTTCGCCCTGGTGGAGACGGCGAACGGACTGCAAGAGCTGCCCGACCTCGCCCGCCACCCGGCCGTGACGCGGCTCGGGCTGGGCGAGTACGACCTCGCCGCGGAGCTCGGCACCGCCGCCCCCAGCCGCACCGAAAACACCGGACCGCTCGCCTGGGCGCGGGCCCAGGTCGTGGTGGCCTCGGCCGCGGCCGGCCTCGCCCCACCACCCGCCGCCGTCAGCGCGGAACTCGACGACCCCGCCGGGTTCCGCGCCGACACCCTGGCGCAGCAGCGCGCCGGGTTCTTCGGCCGCCTGTGCGTCCACCCCGCCCAGGTCGCCCTCACCCACGAGGTCCTCGTCCCCACCACCGAGGAAGTCACGCACGCGCGGGAAGTCCTGCGTGCTCTGGAAAACGCAGAGAACACCGAGAAAACCGGGGTCGCCGTCGTCGCGGGACGGATGGTCGACGCGGCCGTCGTCCGCCGTGCCCGCCGCGTGCTCGCCCTGGCCGAAGCAGCCGCCGATCAGCTGATCAAGGAGGACCAGCAGTGAAACGCATCGGAGTCGACGTCGGTGGCACGTTCACCGACCTGATGTACTGGGACGAGGACGGTGCCGTCGCGGTGCACAAGGTCCCGTCCACCCCGCACGATCCGGCAGTGGCCACCATGGACGGGGTACGGCAGCTGAGCGAGCGCCTCGGCATCGCGGTGTCGGACCTGGACCAGTTCCTGCACGGCACCACCGTCGCCACGAATATCGTGCTGGAGCACAACGGTGCGGACGTCGGTCTCATCACCACCGAGGGTTTCCGCGACATCCTGCACATCGCCCGCAAGAAGCGGCCGCTGAACTACTCGTCCTACCAGGATCTGCCGTGGCAGAAGTGGCAGCTCGTGCGCCGCCGCAACCGCCGCGTGGTCCCCGAGCGCGTCGACTCCTCCGGCGCGGTCCTCGTGCCGCTCGACGAGGACGCCGTGCGCGAGCAGGTCCGCGTGCTGCGCGACAACGGCGTGGAGGCCATCGCCGTGTGCTTCCTGCACTCCTACCGCAACCCCGCCCACGAGCAGGCGGTGAAGCGGATCATCGAGCAGGAGTACCCCGACGTCTTCGTCTCGCTCTCCAGCGAGGTCGCGCCGCAGTACCGCGAGTACGAGCGTTTTTCCACCACGGCGCTCAACGCGTTCGTCGGCCCCAAGGTCTCGCGCTACGTCGACAACCTGGCGAACACGACTCGCGCGGCCGGCGTGCGAGGCGAGGTCGGCCTTATGACGTCGGCCGGCGGCCTGATCACCGCGCGCGGCGCCGTGGACAACCCGGTGCTGCTGCTCACCAGCGGTGTCGTCGCCGGGCTGCTCGGAGGCTGCGCGATCGGCGAGGCCTCGGGCTACCCGAGCGTGATCACGCTCGACGTCGGCGGCACCTCGGCCGACATCGGCGTGGCCCCCGACGGCAAGCTGCGCATGAAACACCTGCTCGACACACGGATCGGCGATTACCACGCCATGGTTCCGATGGCCGAGGTCGACACCATCGGCGCGGGCGGCGGCTCGATCGCGTTCATCGACGAGGGCGGCATGTTCCGCGTCGGCCCGCGCAGCGCCGGCGCGACGCCCGGGCCCGCGTGTTACGGCCGCGGCGGCACCGAGCCCACGAGCACCGACGCCATGGTCGCGCTGGGCTGGCTGCGCGCCGACAGCTTCCTGTCCGGCACGATGGAGGTCGAACCGCAGCTCGCGGTGAAGGCGATCGACGAGCACATCGCCGAGAAGCTCGGCACGTCCGTGAGCCACGCCGCCATCGGCATCTTCCAGATCGCGGCCCACGCGATGACCGAGGCGATCAGCTTGCACTCGGTGCGCAAGGGCTACGACCCGCGCGACTTCTCACTCGTCGCCGAGGGCGGCGCCGGGCCGCTGTACGCGTGGCACATCGCCGAGCAGCTCGGCATCCCGCGTGTGATCGTGCCGCACCACCCCGGCATCGCGTCGGCGATGGGCCTGCTGGCCACCGACATCCGCAGCGAGACCCCGGCGACGGTGTGGACCTCCTCGGCCGACCCCGACACCGACCGCATCACCGCGGAGTTCGACCGGCTCACCGCGCACGCTGTGGAGCAGCTCGGCGCCGACGGCCTCGCGCCCGAGGACGTGGTGATCGAGCGCAGCCTCGACTGCCGCTACATCGGCCAGGGTTACGAGCTGCGCGTGCCCGCGCCGTCCGGCGAGATCGACGCGGATTGGGTGGCCAGGGCGGCGGCCGCGTTCCACGATGTTCACGAACGAACATATCTGCAGCGGTTCGACGACAAACCCGTTCATCTGGTGAACGTGCGCGTGACCGCCGTCGGCAAGGTCGGGCACGTGCCGCTGGCCGACGTCGAGGCGGGCGGCACTGACCCGTCGGCCGCCGTGAAGACCACCACCGACGCGGTGTTCTGGTCCGGCGCGGGGGAGGTCACGCCGTTTCCCACCAAGGTCTACGACCGCGCGCTGCTCAAGGCCGGCAACGTGCTCGAAGGTCCCGCGATCGTCGAGCAGTTCGACTCCACGACCATCATCGGCCCCAATCAGCGCGCCACCGTCGACCGCGTGGGCCACCTCGTCATCGACACCGCCGTGGCCCAGCCCGGCCGAGCCATCGAAGGAGGCCAGCGGTGACCGCTCTGGACCCCGCCGGCGTTTCGCTCGCCGGAGTCGCCCCCGGCGACTTCACGACCGTCGACGTCGACCCGATCACCCTGCGCGTGATCGGCGGCGCGCTCAACTCCATCGCCAAGGAGATGGCCCAGATCCTCTACCGGATGGCGTATTCCAGCCTCATCCGAGAGTCGGAGGACCTCGGCGCCGGCATCTTCGACGCCAACGGGCGCGAGCTGTGCGAATCGGACTCCACGCCGATGCACTGCGGCTCGATCCCCGCCTACATCCGCGGGATCAACCGAAAGCTCGCCGGCACCTACCGGCCCGGTGACGTGGTGCTGCACAATCACCCGTACCACGGCGCTGCGCACTCGCCGGACTACGGGATCATGATCCCGATCTTCTTCGGTGGCAAGCACATCGGCTTCGCGGGCTGCACCGGGCACGTGTCCGACATCGGCGGCAACTTCCCCGGCCTGTGCATGGACGTGGTCGACGTCTGGGCCGAGGGCAAGCTCATGGACGCCGTGAAGATCTACGACGGCGGCGTGCGCAACGAGGCCCTCATCCAGCACATCCTCGACAACGTGCGCACCCCGGAGCAGAACGCTGGCGACCTCGAAGCACTCATCGCGTGCGCGCGGCTGGGGGAGAAGCGGTTCCTCGAGCTGCTGGAGCGCTACGGCCTCGACGTGGTGATGTCCGCGGCCGACAAGTGGATGGACTACTCCGAGGACATGCTGCGCCGCCGCATCCAGGAGATCCCCGACGGCAGCTACGAAGCCCCGCTGTCCTTTTTGGACGACGATGGCAAGAACCGGGACGTCCCGCTCAAGGTCGCGGTGACGGTGAAGGTAGAGGGCAGCGACATCGTCGTCGACCTCACCGGTTCCCACGAGCAGGTGCCGACGGCGTTCAACGTTCCGTTCGAGGGTTCGGTGCTGCCGACCGTCGCCTCCGCCGTGCGCACGCTGCTGCTCGACGAGGCGCTCACCGAGGAGTTCGTGCCGCAGAACGACGGCTGCTTCCGCCCCGCGAAGGCGTACGCGCCGGAGGGCACGCTGTTCAACCCGAACTTCCCGGCGTCGTGCTTCGCGCGGTTCTCGCAGATCAACCGGATCTTCGACTCGATCAACCTGGCGCTGGCCGACGTGCTGCCGGACCGGGCCGTCGCGGGTTCGTCGGCGGCGCTGTGCGCGATCGCGTACTCCGGCCTGGCCGCGGACGGTCAGTCGTACTGGGTCTATATCGAGATCAACGAGGGCTCCTACGGCGCGCGCAACGGGAAGGACGGCCTCGACTGCGTCGATGCGCTGATGGCCAACACTCGCAACAACCCCATCGAGGAGCTCGAGCTCAACCACGCGATGCTCGCCGAGCGTTACGAGCTGCGCGACGAGCCGCCCGCGCCCGGCCGGTACCGCGGGGGCATCGGCAGCATCCGCAAGTGGAAGATGCTCACCGACACGTTCATCGGCTCGGAGGCGGACAACCGCACCGACCCGCCGCGGGGTCTCGCGGGCGGGCACGACGGCGTCGCGGGGTCGTTCGTGCGCAACGCGGGCACCGCGCGTGAGGAACTGCTGTACTCCAAGGTGACGCAGGAAAAGTGCGCCGCGGGCGACACGCTGGAGATCAAGCTGCCCTCCGGCGGCGGCTACGGCGACCCGTTCGAGCGGGACGCGCGGGACGTGCGCGAGGACGTGCTCGACGACTACCTCTCGGCCGCCGACGCCCGCGAGCACTACGGCGTGGTGCTCGACGCGCGCACACTGGCGCTGGACGAGGAGGCGACGGCCCGCGTGCGTGGGCAGCGGACGGGAGGCTGACGGTGGAGACCCGGCTCGAGCTCGCGCGGCGGCTGCGCGCCCTCATCACCGTGCTCCCGGGCCCCGCCGGCGGCATGACTGCGACGGTGAAGGACAACATCGACGTCGCGGGCGTGCCGACCACCGCCGGTTCCGCGTCCTTCGCCACCGGCCCGGCCGAGGCCGACGCCGACGTCGTGCGGTCGCTGCGCGAGGCCGGGTTCGCCTTGGTGGGCAAGAACAACCTGGCGGAGTTCGCGATGGGCGCGACCGGCCGCAACGCCGCGTTCGGCGACTGCCTCAACGCGTGGGACCCGGCGCGCATCGCCGGCGGGTCCAGCAGCGGCTCGGCGGTGGCCGTCGCGGCGGGGCTGTCGGACGTGTCGCTGGGCACCGATACCGGCGGTTCGGGCCGGATTCCCGCGTCGGTGAACGGGGTGGTGGGCGTACGGCCGACGCTCGGCCGGGTCTCCCTCCGCGGCGTGCTGCCGGTGAGCCCGTCGTTCGACACGGTGACGCCGATGGCGCGCGACGTCCGCACGGCCGCGGCGGTGCTGGCGGCGCTCGACGGAGGGGGCTCGCGGCCGGTCCACGCGCTGCTCGGGTCGGGTGTCCTGCCGCGGATCGGCGTGGCGGGCGGGTTCTTCGCCGTCGGCGTCGATCCCGGCGTGGCGGAGGTGGTGCGGGCGGCCGTCGAGGTGTTCCGCGGGCTCGGCGCACAGGTGGTGCCGGTGGAGGTGCCGTCGGCCGCGCAGGCGCAGGCGCGGATGCTCGACGTGATGTACCCGGAGGCCGCGGCCGTGCACGCGGCTCGGCTGCGGGACGCGCCGGAGAGCATCGACCCCGACGTCCGGCGGCGGCTCCTGCTCGGGCTCGAGGTGCCTCCGGCGCGGACGGCGGCGGCGCGCGAGTGGCTCACCGGGTTCCACGCGCGGGTGGACGCGGTGTTCACCGAGGTCGACGTGGTCCTGACCCCGACGATCCCCGTGGACGTGCCGCTGCGCGAGGGCGTGGACCTCGCGGCGTCGACGCGGGAGATCGCCCGGTTCACCTACGCGTGGTCGGCGTACGGCGGGCCGTCGCTGAGCGTGCCGGGCGGGCTGCATCCGGCGTCCGGCATGCCGGTGGGCGTGCAGCTGAGCGCGGCGCCGTGGCGGGAAGACGTGCTGCTGGGAGCGGCTGCGGCCTTCGAGGGGGCGCGCAGCCCGTTGCGGTGACGCAGGCGTCCACTGTGGCCGGTGGTGGACTTTTCGCGGAATCGATGTTTACGGGGTGGTAATGGCGTCTATCCGCTTCCCATGGCGTCGGCGGCAGGGCCCGGCTGCCGAGGCTCCAGGTCTCGCCGGTTGAGTATTACAGCCGGCGAGACCGCGCCTGGGGGCGTCTGCGCGGTTCGATTCAGCGCACGCGAGTCCGCCGCTTGCGCCTGCGGTGGGCGGCGAGCGCGGCGAGCACCCGCGTCAGCCCGCGCCTGCGCACGACGAAGATCACGGACTCGGGCTGCCTGGCCGGTTTGTCCGCTGGTTGGTCCACCGTTTTGTCCACCGTTTTGTCCACTTGGTGGAACCGCGCCAGCCCCTCCCGGAACGCCTCCGCGTCGCCGCCCGCGTCGGGGTGGTGGGTGCGCACGAACTCCCGGTAAGCGGCCTTTTCCGCGGCTGACCAGGTGCTTCGTGGCTTGTCGGGCACCCGCTCACCTCCGGTCGTCCGTCCCAGCATATGGCCGCGTCTTAACTCGGACGGTTGAACCCTGCAGGCTCTGGGTACCTGCACTGCGCTCGATCATCGCCCGACAGGGGAGGGGCACCACCATGACGGAGGATTCGCGGCCGCCCGGCGCCGCCACGGCCGTGTTCAACGGCCCGGACACCGCGGAGGCCGCACGGGTCACGCTGAGGGCCATGCTGGCCCACGTGCCCGCCCCCGTGGTCGGCGACGCCGCGCAGCTCATGGACGAACTCGTCACCGACGCCACCCGCGACGGCGCCTCCTTCCGCGCCCTGCGCCTCGGCCTGGCCGCCCACCCGCCCCGCCTGCGCATCGACGTCGAACGCGACGAACCCGACGAGCCCAGCGTCACCGCGATGTCCCCGGAACGCGTCGAAGGCCGCTTCCTCCTGGAGGAACTCGCGTCGACCTGGTGGTCCCACACCCTGGGCTCGATCTCGGTGACGCGCGCGGAGCTGGCTCTGCCGCTGCCGCGCTGATCAGCGAGCCCGTTCCACCCGCCGTTCGTCCCACACGGGTTCCGCGGTTTCGCGCACCACGCCGTCGGAGCCGAAGACCAGGTAGCGGTCGAAGCTGCGCGCGAACCAGCGGTCGTGGGTGACCGCGAGGACGGTGCCTTCGTAGGCCTCCAACCCCGCCTGCAGGGCTTCGGCCGATTCGAGGTCGAGGTTGTCCGTCGGCTCGTCCAGGAGCAGGGCGGTGGCGCCGCCGAGTTCCAGGAGCAGGATCTGGAAGCGGGCCTGCTGGCCGCCCGACAGGCGGTCGAACGGCTGGTCACCCTGGCGTTCGAGCTCGTAGCGCCGCAGCACGGCCATGGCGCCGCCGCGGTCCTTGGCGTGGGTGGTCCAGAGGATGTCGACCAGGGTGCGGCCGGTGAGCTCCGGGTGGGCGTGCGTCTGGGCGAAGTGGCCGGGCACCACGCGGGCGCCGGTCTTCCACAGGCCTGTGTGCGCGACGTCGCCGCCCGCGAGCAGGCGCAGGAAGTGTGACTTGCCGGAGCCGTTGGAGCCGAGCACGGCCACGCGTTCGCCGAAGAAGATCTCCAGCGAGAACGGCTTCATCAGACCCGTGAGCTCCAGGTTTTCGCACGTCACGGCGCGCAGGCCGGTGCGTCCGCCGCGCAGCCGCATGCGGATGTCCTGCCGACGCGGCGGCTCCGGAGGCGGGCCGGCCTCCTCGAACTTGCGCAGCCGGGTCTTCGCGGCTTTGTAGCGGGACGCCATCTCGTCGCTGCGGGCGGCGTACTGCTGCATGTCGAGCACGAGCTTCTTGAGCTGCGCGTACTTCTCGGCCCAGCGTCGCTTCAGCTCTTCGTAGCGGGCGAAGCGATCGTCGCGCGCCTCGTGGTAGGTGGCGAACCCGCCGCCGTGCACCCACGCGTCGCTGCCGGCCGGCCCGGGCTCCACGCTCACGATCTTCTTCGCCGCCCGCGCGAGCAGCTCCCGGTCGTGCGAGACGAACAGCACCGTCTTGCGCGTCTCCGCCAGGCGCGCCTCGAGCCAGCGTTTGCCGGGCACGTCGAGGTAGTTGTCGGGCTCGTCGAGCAGCAGCACCTCGTCCGGGCCGCGCAGCAGCGCCTCCAGCACGAGCCGCTTCTGCTCGCCCCCGCTCAACGTGCGCACGAGCCGCCACTGCGCCTTCTCGTATGGCACGCCGAGCGCGGCCGTGGTGCACACGTCCCAGGTCGTCTCCGACTCGTAGCCGCGCACCTCCGCCCAGTCGCTCAACGCCTGCGCGTACTTCATCTGCGCGGCCTCGTCGTCGACGGTCAGCAGCCGCTCCTCGGCCGTGTCCACGGCTGCCGCGGCGGTGCGGATGCGGTCGGGCGACACCGACACGAACAGGTCTCGCACGGTGCGCTCGTCGCGGACCGAGCCGACGAACTGGCCCATCACGCCCAGCCCGCCGGACACCGTCACCGTGCCGCCGTGCGGCTTCAGCTCACCGGAGAGCAGGCGCAGCAGCGTCGTCTTCCCGGCGCCGTTGGGGCCGACCAGCGCGACGACGGCACCGTCGGAGACCCGGAACGACACATCACCGAGCAGTGGCCGCCCGTCGGGCAGCGAGTAGTCGAGGTGCGCGACCTCCAGGTGACCCATGGACGCGCACTCTACCGGCGGGCCCGGTGGACGCCGTCAGATTTTCCGCCGGGCCCCGTGACCGTGACCAGTCCGAAGTGGACGGACTCACGCCTTCCGCTGCATGTCACTGCGGGCCGGGTTGCCCTGCTCCGCCGCCTTGGGGTCCTTCTCGTCGGCCTTCGCGCGCACACCGGACTCGATGCGGTCGCCGAGGTTCTTGTCCACGTTGTGCCAATATTCGAACGCCCGTTGCACCACCGGCTCACTCACCCCGTTCAGCAAGTGACCGACGACGTTGGAAACCGATCGTTCCCGCTCCGCGTCGTCGAGGACCTCGCGCACCATCGTGCCCGCCTGGCCCCAGTCGTCGTCCTCAGAGTGGTCGACGTAGGCCGAGCGCGTGATCTCGCCGTCGGTGTGCCAGCCGGCCGGGGTGCCGTAGCGCTCGACGTCGGCGCTCGGGCCGCCCTTCGAGTTCGGCGCGTACACCGGGTCGAACACCTTGGTGTAGCGCATCGCGCCGTCCTTGCTGTAGCTGTGCACCGGCGACTTCGACGCGTTCACCGGCAGCTGCTTGTAGTTCGGCCCGATGCGGTAGCGGTGCGCGTCGGCGTAGGCGAACAGCCGGCCCAGCAGCATCCGGTCGGGGCTCGGCCCGATGCCGGGCACGAGGTTGCTGGGCTCGAACGCCGCCTGTTCGATCTCCGCGTGGTGGTCGGTGGGGTTGCGGTCGAGCGTCATGCGGCCGACCTCGATCAGCGGGTAGTCGCCGTGCGGCCACACCTGAAGAACTCCATGCCCTGATCGGTTGTGAAGTGCTATTTCACCCAGAACCGTTCGCCTTGTTCGTTCACCCACAGATAAGTGTGCGAACTGTAACCGTTCATGTGCCGCCACGTGCGCGGAATACCGCGGTCGCCCATCAGCCACGTCACCTGGTGCGCCGATTCGGGGGACAGCGTCCAGAAGTCCCACTGCATGTCGTGGTCGCGCAGGTTGTTGTCCGCCCGGCGTTTCTGCGAACGGATGAAGTGCTGGAACTTCAACGGGTCTTTCACGAAGAACACCGGCGTGTTGTTGCCGACCATTGTCGTACACGCCTTCGCTCGCTCGCCGGCCACCGTGGAGAACCGTGCCACCATTGCGCCATCTCCTCGTGGTGGGATTCGAACACGAGGCGGGTACCCGGCGAACACGGGCTCACACGTGGGAACTCCGTCAGGTGGGAACTCCGTCACGTGGGAACTCAGTCAGGTGGAAGCTCGATCAGGCGGAAGCTCAGGCAGGCGAGAGCTCAGTCGCGCCCCAGCAGGGTGTCGGCCACGTGTTGGAGATGGCGCCGCATGTGTTCGCCGGCGCTCACGGGATCCCGGTCGCGCAGTGCTTCGACGATCAACGTGTGTTCGTCGTGGTAACACGAACGTAGCTCCGGTGTGGACGTTCGCCGCTTGAGGCTGCCCCACACCGGCAGTGAGCGCGCGGTGTTCATCACGTCGAACATGTTCATCAGCAACCCGTTGTGGGCCGCGACGGCGATCGCGCGGTGCAACCCGGCGTCGGCGCGCTCGAAGCCTTCGAAGTCGCCGGCCGCGGCGGCCGCGCCGAGCGCGACCGCGATCCGGTCGAGGTCCGCCTGCGTGGCCACCCGTGCGGCGAGTGTCGCGACCTGCGGTTCGAGCAGCTGGCGCACCTGCATGATCTCGGCCGGGCTCGTGTCGGCGGGGGCGGGCTCGACGTGCTGCGCCGCGATGTCGGTGAGGAACGTGCCGCGCCCGACGTGCCGGATCACGAGCCCGTCGCGCTCCAGTGAATCCAGTGCGCGCCGCACGGCACTGCGCGGCGCGGAAAGCCGCTGCACGAGGTCGCGCTCGGTGGGCAGCTTGGCGCCCGGGCCGAGGCTGCCGTCGGCCGCGCCTTCGTCGAGCAGCGCGCGCAGGGCGTGTTCCACCGTGGTCATGGGCGCACTCTACCGGACGACTTGAGACCAATCGAGACCAATGAGTGAAGCGATGGCCAGAACAAGTCCTGCATATCGACAACGGATGCCGAGACGCGTACGGTCGATCACGTCCGCATTGGTTCATATTGGTACAGATTGGTCTCACATGAAGCTGGTGACCTTCTCCGCCGGGAACTCCACCGGGGACGCCGACCGCGTCGGGGTCGTGACCGGCGAAAGCGAGGTCCGGGACGTCACCGATCTCGTGCCGGGCGGAACGCTCCTCGGCGCCGTCGAACGCTGGGGCGAGGTCGGGACCATCCTCACCGACCAGGCCGCGGACCGCACGCCGGTACCCCTCGCCGACGTGCGGCTCCGCCCGCCGTTCCCCGCTCCACGGCGCAACATCTTCTGCGTCGGCAAGAACTACCGCGAGCATGCCGCGGAGTTCGGCCGCAGCGGCTACGACAGCCCGGACCGCTCGGAAGACCTGCCTGCCCGGCCGATCCTGTTCTCCAAGGCCACCACGGCCGTGATCGGCCCCGGCGACGACATCGACCCGCACGCCGGCCTCACCTCCGAGCTCGACTACGAGGGTGAACTCGCAGTGATCATCGGCCGCGGCGGCCGCGGGATCACCCGCGAAGCCGCGGCGGCGCACGTCTGGGGCTACACGATCCTCGACGACGTGACGGCCCGCGACCTGCAGCGCGACCACCGCCAGTGGCTGCTCGGCAAGTCGCTCGACACGCACTGCCCGATGGGCCCGTACGCGGTGACCGCCGACGAGATCCCCGACGTGACCGCGCTGGAGCTCGAAACCTCCGTCAACGGCGAACGCCGCCAGCACGCCCGGGTCAAGGACCTCATCTTCGACATCCCCGAGCTGATCGCCACCCTCTCGGCCGGCATCACCCTGCTGCCCGGCGACGTCATCGCCACCGGCACACCCGCAGGCGTCGGCATCGGCTTCGACCCGCCGAAGTTCCTGGCGAGCGGCGACATCGTGGAGGTGACCATCACCGGCCTCGGCGTGCTGCGCAACAGTGTCGCCTCAGCCCGTGTCGCCTCAGCCCCTCTCGCCTCAGCCCCGCTCGCCTGAACCCGTACCGAAAGGAGCCCGCATGAAGATCAACGGAACGGACCTCGCGGTCGAGGTCGAGGGCAGCGGTCCCGCCGTGCTGATGGTGCACGGCCTCGGCGGCACCGGCAACTTCTACCAGGTCCAGGCCGGCGCGCTGGCAGCGAGCCACCAGGTGATCCGCGTCGACTCCGCGGGTGCCGGGCGCTCCGGCCTGCGTGCGGGCATCGGCATCGAGTCGCACGCCGACGACCTGGCCGCGGTGCTCGACCAGGTCGGCGTCGCGTCGGCGGCCGTGGTCGGGCACTCGATGGGCACGCTCGTCGCTCGCAGCTTCGCGGCCCGCCACCGGGACAAGGTGACCGCGCTGGCGCTGCTCGGCGCCGTCGCGGAGCCGCCCGAGGCCGGGCGCCAGGCCCAGCACGACCGCGCGGCCCTGCTGCGCGCGGAAGGCACTGCGGCCGTGGCGCCGGCCGTCGTCGCCAACGCGCTGTCGGAAGCCACCCGCCGCGACAAGCCCGAGGTGGCGGCGTTCGTGCGGGAGCTCGTGATGCGCCAGGACGCCGAAGGCTACGCACGCAACTGTGAGGCGCTCGCCGCCGCGACCGACCCCGGGCCGGTCGACCCCGCGTTGCCGCTGCTGCTGATCACCGGCGCCGACGACAAGGTCGGCCCACCCGCCGTGAGCGAGGCGCTCGCCGCCGCCCACGGCGGCGCGAACGTGGAGGTGCTGCCGGGCGTCGGTCACTGGACCGCGCTCGAAGCCGCCGCCGACGTCACCTCGATGCTGCTGAAGTTCCTTTAACCACACCGTTTTCGCGCCTCAACGACGAGGAGGAACCACCGTGCCGCTCACCGCCGACAAGACCCTGTTCCGCGATGTTTCCATTCTGGACTCCACGGGCGCGCTGCCCTACCGGGGCGACGTGCTGGTGGACCACGACCGCATCACCGCCGTCGGCGCCGTCGACCCGGCCGCCGCCCAGGGCTCGCGGGTGGTCGAGGGCCGCGGCCGCACGCTGATGTCCGGGCTGTGCGACGCCCACACCCACTTCACCTGGAACAACAGCGCCGACCTCGACGGGCTGGCCGCTCTGCCGGTGGAGGAGCACCTGCTGTTCGCCGTGGAGTCGGCCAAGTCCTATCTGGACTCCGGCTACACGATGTGCCTGGGTGCCGCGTCGGCGAAGGACCGGCTCGACGTCGTGTGCCGCGACGCGATCAACGCCGGGCGGATCCCCGGCCCGCGTTACCTCGCCAACGGACCCGAGATCGCCGTGACGGGCGGGGAGCTCGTGAAGGGCATCACCTGGTTCGCCGACGGCCCCGACGAGATGCGCAAGGCCGTGCGCCGCCTCGTCGAGATCGGCGTCGACCAGATCAAGCTGTCGATGACCGGCGAGGAGATCACCGGCACGCAGCGCGCCGAGGACACCTACATGTCCGACGAGGAGGTGGCGATGGCCGTCACCGAGGCACACCGGCGGGGCAAGCGGGTGTGCGCCCACGCGCGCAGCGCCGAGAGCGTGAAGATGTGCGTGCGCCACGGCGTCGACATCGTCTACCACGCCAGCTTCACCGACCCCGAGGGCATGGATCTGCTGGAGCAGGCCAAAGACTGGGTGTTCGTGGCGCCGGGCGTCAACTGGCTCGTCGCGACGCTCTACGAAGCCGCCGACTTCGGGTTCCCGCAGGCGGCGGCCGAAGCCGTCGGCTACAAGCGCGAGCTGGAAAAGGCGACGGCGGCGATGATCGAGATGCACCGGCGCGGCATCCGCGTGCTGCCCGGCGGTGACTACGGCTTCGCCTGGACCCCGCACGGCACCTACGCGCGCGACCTGCAGCACTTCGTCGAGCGCTTCGAGTTCACGCCGATGGAGGCCATCCTCGCCGCTACCGCGCAGGGCGGCGAGATCATGCTGCGCGGCGACGAGCTCGGCAAGGTCCAGCCCGGGTACCTCGCCGACCTGCTGCTCGTGGACGGCGACCCGCTCGCCGACATCACCGTGTTGCAGGACAAGGAAAAGCTCCACGCGATCATGAAGGACGGCCGGTTCCACAAAGACCCGGCCTGACCGCGTCCGCGGTGCGCCGCCCGGCCGGGGGCGGCGCACCGGGAGCTCTCACCGGACCGCGCGCAGCAGGCCCGTGCGGTCGTGGCAGCCGAGGTAGCGGAACTCCTGTTCGTCGGCGTCGGTCACAGTGACCTCGTGGTAGAGCCGCAGCCGCGCCGCAGGCCCCATCGCCGACAGGTACTTCATGGCGGCGCGGAAGATCGCGACGTGCGTCGGGTGCGATTCGGCCCACGCCTCGAGGTCGGCCAGGCTGTGCCACCAGCTCATCCCGTAGCTCTTGTCCGTGTCGGCACCGGTTTCGTCGGTGACGCGCACGTAGCGGTTGGCGTAGCAGCCGATGGCGAGTCCGTCGTCGCGCAGGAACTCCATGCCGGCTCGCAGCACGGGTTCCACGTCGCCGAGGTACATGCCGCGTTCGTCGCCCGCGGTCTCGGTCCACTCCTGGCCGGAGCGGATGAGGCACAGGTTTCCCTGCGGCCGCACGGTGATCACGCCCGTCTCCGAATTGGTCTCCGCGGTCGGCCGGGTGCCGGGTTCGAGCAGGTCGGTCTGCGCGATCGGCAGCCGGTCGCGGGCACCGCCCCAGTAGCCGTGTTCGTGGATCTCGCCACTGAGCTTGCCGGCGGCCACGGACACGCCTTCGGTGCGGTCGCTGGAGAACAGCGTCTCGAACCGCCGCACGGTGGGGCGCACGACCTCGCTGAAGAACCCGGCGTCGGGGGACCGGTGCTGCGGGCCGGTCCACGCTTCACGGGCCTTCGCCCAGCGGTCGTGCTCGGCGGGGTCGGTCCAGTAGAACGTGGTGAGCACGGACGTGTAGCCGGCTTCGTCGACGAACCGCGCACGGTCGTGGTGGTCGGGCGCGTGCTCGCCCGAGCGTGCGGAATCGAGCGCTGCGAGTGCGGCGACCACCACGGGCGGTGGCTCCGGTGTTCGGTACTGAACACCGAGGTACGCCATCACCACCTGGTCGACGGCGGGGTCGAAGCGCGCGGAGAACGACGGGTAGGGCGGGTGGAAGCTGTCCGGCGTGCGGCGCGGGTGGACCCGGTCGACGCGCAAGTGTTCGGCGATCGAGGATTCCACGGCGTCACCCCGCCGTTTCATGGTGGGTCATGGTGGCCTCCGAGGAACGTGGTGCCGGTTGTTGCCGACCGAACGTAGGCACGGGGGCCACCTGTGACTTGCTTCACAGCGCACCGGGAGTTGCTGCACAGCGCACGTGCGATTCCGAACGTTCGATTTCGAACACCTCGAACATCACACGCTCCACAGTGGACTCAGGGCGCGGACTTGCAACATGACTCAAGGCGCGGACTCACCACCACGGGCTCGCGTCCGGTCGCCTCACACCGTCGCGGTCAGCTCCGGGTACAGCGCCTCCACTGGACCGGACAGGTTTTCCTTGATGTCCCGCGACGTCTTGTCGGCCAGAACCTCGAGCGCGCCCGCTTCCAGTCCGTCGTAGATCGCCGCCACGATGTCGCGCGGGTCTTCCTTCTCGACGGTCAGCGCCTGGGTCATCGGCGTGTCCGTGTAGCCGAGGTGCGCACCCAGCACGTGGGTCTTCTGGCCGGCGAGGTCGAGCCGCAGTGAGTTGGTGATCTGCCACAGCGCGGCCTTGCTCGACGAGTACGCGCCCGACTTGGCCAGCCAGCTCAGCGCCGAGTGGATGTCGACGAGGGCGCCGCCGCCGTTGCCCGCCAGCACGGGCGCGAACGCCTGCGCGACGGCGAGCGCGCCGAAGACGTTCGTCTCGTACATCGCGCGCACCTCGGCCAGCGGCACGGTGAGCAGGCTCTGCCGCCCGCTGACGCCCGCGTTGTTCACCACCACCGTGGTGTCCGGGGCAGCCGCGGCCGCGGCGGCGACCGAGGCCTCGTCGGTGACGTCGAGGGCGAGTGGCACCACGCGCTCGTCGTCCCACTGGCGCGGCGTGCGCGCCGTCGCGTACACGCGTCGCGCCCCGCGCTCCAGCGCCTGGTTGACGAACTCGATGCCGAGCCCGCCGTTGGCCCCGGTGACCAGGACAACCGCACCCTGCAGATCGGTCATGACTTCCTCCGGCTTCTCTTGCTTGGTAATTCCAAGTTAGCAAGCTGACTCCGAAATGCCAAGTGTGACGTACGATGGAGTTATGAAGGCCATGGCGATCCCGACCAACAGCCGCTGCTCGATCGCGCGCAGCCTGGAGGTGCTCGGGCAGAAGTGGAGCCTGCTGATCGTTCGCGAGGCGTTCCGCGGGCGGACCCGCTTCGCCGAGTTCCAGAAGATCGGCGTGCCGACGGATCTCCTCACGTCCCGGCTGGAATCCTTGGTCGAAGCCGGAATCCTCGCGCGGCGGCCGTACCGGGAGCCGGGGCAGCGGGCCCGCGTCGAGTATGTGCTCACCCCGGTCGGGGAAGACCTGCTGCCGGTGCTGGCCGCGCTGTCGGAGTGGGGCGATGAGTACCTCCCGACCGGCCACGGCCCGGCGACGATCTACGTCGACACGACCGACGACCGGCCCGTGCATCTGGCCTTCGTCGACGAAGACGGTCACGTCGTCGACCCGGCGAAGGTCGCCTACCGCCGCGGACCGGGGGCTCTCGAAGACTGACGCGTCAGGCGCGGTCGGCGAGCACGTCGTCGGCGTCGGTGCTCAGCGCCAGGTCGCGCTGGGCGGTGAGCGCTTCGAGGTGTTGCCGCCACGCCGTGGTGATGGCCTCGTAGGCCGCGGCGCCGAACACGAGCCGCCGGGGCGCGGGCGTGGTGCTCGCGGAGGTGATGATCGCGCGGGCCATCTTCGCCGGATCGCCCGCGACGGCGTGGCGCAGCGTGGTTTCGTCCATCCCGCCCGCGAGCGCGCCGCGCACCTGGCCGAGCACGCCGTCCTCGTAGGCGGGCAGCGGTTCGGCCTGCGCGATGTTGGCGTTGAACGCCGTGCGCGTGCCGCCCGGGGCGATCAGCGTCACCGAAATCCCGAATGCCGCCAGTTCCACCGCCGCCGACTCGAAGAAGCCCTCGACGCCGAACTTCGACGCGTTGTACACACTCATGCCCGGGTCGGGCACGTGGCCGCCGGAACTGGACATCTGGATGACCCGCCCGCCGCCCTGCGCGCGCAGCCACGGCGTGACCGCGCGCGTGAGGTGAATCGGTCCGAGCAGGTTCACGGCGAGCTGCCGGTTCAGCAGCTCGTCCGACAGCTCCTCGGCGGCGCCCAGCGCACCGAACCCGGCGGCGGAGAACACGACGTCGATGCGGCCGAGCTCGGTGAAGGCCTGCTCGACCGTCGAGTGGACGGTCTGGGGGTCGGTGACGTCCAGCTCGGCGGTCCACAGCCGATCGCCGTGCCGGCGCGCGAGCTCCTTCAACGCCGGGCTCAGGTCGCGGCTCGTGGCGGCGACGCGGTGGCCGCCGGCCAGCAGCTGGGCGGTGACCTCGAGCCCGAAGCCGGAGCCGGCGCCGGTGATGAGCCAGGTCTGGGTGGGAGCAGGCACGACGGAGTCCTTTCGGTAGGCGCCTGCCAATGTAGTCGTCGACAACAATATGGTCAACGGCTACATTGGCCCGTGAACTCAGTCGAAGCGGGAATCGTCACCCCAGATCTTGTCCTGGGACGATTCACTCGACGGCGACACGCGGATCACGGCCCCGGTGGCATCGATGTCCAGCACGGTGACGGTGATCCGGTTGGCCAGGCTTACATAGCCCTCGCCGCGGAAATGGCCCTTGATGTCGGGCAGTTCGGTGCGGTCGATGGCGAAGTCCAGCCGGTCCGGAGCCGACTGCGTGAGCGTCAGCCGGCGCGTGGCGAACCGCGCGTCGAGCGGCACGGTCACCGAACCGTGGATGAGCACGTCACACGAACCGTCGCGGCACGCGGTGAGGTCGGACCCGTCTTTCGCGACCAAGGTGTGCGACGTCGTCGTGGTGGGCTCGGCCGGGACCGTCGAGACAGACGGCGGCGCCACGATCGGCTCGGGCGGCGGCGGAGGTGGCTGGGGCGGCGTCGAACAGCCCGCCGCGAGCAGCACGAACGAGCAGGCGAGCGCTTTTCTCATGCGTTCTTGGTAGCACCTCGCCGGGCCGGCGCGGCGGGGGTTCGCGGATTCCGGGGTCGCCGCGCTCGGTACGGCGGCCCCGGAACCGAATCCGGTCAGGCCGGGTTGTCGCCGTGGGTCAGGGTTTCCCACGAGACGAACAAGTTGTTGCTGCCCTGGGGACGGTGGCTCGTGGTGTAGGCCTGGGTGTTGGTCATGGCGATGCCGAGGCGGTTGTGCAGCGCGTTGTACCCGACCTCGGTCACGGGGCCGAGGCCGCGCTTGACCGTGCCGCCGCAGAGCCACGACGGTGCAGCGGTGAGCTCGTATTTCGTCTGGAAGCCCAGCGCCTGGCGCAACCGCTCGCCGATGTCGGTGCCGTAGAGGTCCTGGCCCTGGATGCGCGAGGTCTCGGCCACCTCCGCGATCGCGGCGATGCCGTAGCCGGTGTGGACGAAGTCGCGGCAGGTCTCCTGGGTGAGACCGTCGACGAAGGTGGACTGGCCCTGCCAGTAGCCGACGATCTGGTCGCGGGTGTTCAGGCCGCTGCCGGGCACGGTCTTCGGGAGCGCGCCGTCGGAGCTGAGGTAGATGAACGCGGGTACGCGGTTGCGGTAAATCGACATGCCGCGGTCGTAGATCGTCTTGTCCTCGAGGAACACGCCGATGCCGACGATGGCCTCGGCGATGCTGAGCTCCCAGTTGCCGGTGCGCCCGTCGCTGCCCTGGATCTCGTTGTAGTAGACGTTGCGCAGCATCGTGGCGAACCGCCCGGAGTTGGGCCAGGTCCCGTAGGCGTACTTGATGATCTCCGCCGCGCGCGGCCACGTCGAGGCCGACCAGGCGGTCTGCAGGTGCGCGTTGTCGCTGGTGTGGTCCTTGATGGTGGCCGACCACGCGTCCATGATCTGGATGGCCTTGTTCGCGTAGCGCGCGTCGCCGGTCACGTACCAGGCCAGGGACTGCGTGTAGGCGGCGATCGCGTCTTCGCGCTCGTCGGTGCAGCCGTTGTTGGGCATCGAGCTGGGCCCGCAGTCGACCACGGCGCGCGGGTGCGGCGTGTAGGACAACGACGCGTACTTCGAGCCCATCATCGAGTCGTACGCCTGTTTCTGTGGCTGCGTGCCGGCCTGCACTCGCTGGCGCATGGTGTCCAGCTGGGCCCGGCTGACCAGCACGCCGGGGTGCGTGAAGGTGGCCGGCGCGGTCGGTGCCGCAGGTGCGGCCGGCTGGGCGGAGGCCGCCGGACCGGTGGCGATCACCACGGCGGTGGCGGCCGCGGCCGCCAGGCAACGAACGAACTTCCGGTGCATGAGCTGCCCTTCGTCCACGACTTTGAGAACAGGGCGCAGGCTGGCGGACCGTGCGTGAAAGGTGAATTTACTTCACCCCCGTTGGTCTGGTCCACCGAGCGCGAAAACCCGTGTTCCACTGGCAGGGACGGCTTTTTCCTTGCGGCAGCGGCAGTCTCACGGCGGGGGCAGCGTGCCGCGCTCCAGGATGTTGGCGTAGATGTTCTCCATCGCCTCGGTCAGCGGGGTGAGCAGCTCGGCGGGCAGGCCGTCGAAGAAGAGGCCGCGCACCAGGTCGACGTGGCCCGGCGCCGCCTTCTCCAGCAGCTCGCGGCCCTGCGCGGTCAAGGTGACCTCGGTGGCGCGCCGGTCGGTGCTCGAGGTGCGCGCGTCGACGAGCCCGCGCGTCGCCATGCGGCGCACGTGGTGGCCGGTGCGGCTGCGTTCCCAGCCGATCTGGTTGGCCAGCGCGGTCATCTGCATCCGCTCGCCGGGGGCGTTCGCGAGTGCGGTGAGCACGTCGTAGTCCGGCATGGACAGGTCGCTGTCGGTTTGCAGCTGCCGGTTGATCTCGTAGCTCAGCCGCAGCTGGACGCGGATGTAGGCGAGCCAGGCGCGCTGCTGTCGCGCGTCGAGCCAGGGGTCGTCTTTGCCTTTAGGTGACATGTCCCGTAATCTGTCGTAGTGGTCGGCGGTGGAGCGAGCAGGCCCCATTGTCCCGCGCAGACCGGCCGAGCGGAACGACCACGGCTGGGCCGGGTGAGTACACGGACGGGAAACACGGTTATGAACGCACTACAGGGGAAGACCGCCGTCGTCACGGGCGGCTCGAGCGGCATCGGGCTCGCGACGGCCCGGCGGTTCGCGGACGAGGGCGCGCGCGTCTTCGTGACGGGACGGCGCAAGGACGTGCTTGACGCGGCCGTCGCGGAGATCGGCGGCGACGTGACCGGGGTCCAGGTGGACAGTTCCGACCTGGCCGACCTCGACCGGCTCTACGACACCGTTGGCGGGCCGATCGACGTGCTGTTCGCCAACGCGGGCGGCGGCGAGTTCTCGACGCTGGAGCAGGTCACCGAGAAGCACTTCGACGACACCTTCGCCACCAACGTGAAGGGCACGCTGTTCACGGTCCAGAAAGCGCTTCCTTCGCTGGTGGACGGCGCTTCGGTGATCTTGACCGCCTCCACCGCGGGCACGAAGGGCAACGATGCTTTCGGCGTGTACGCCGCGTCGAAGGCGGCCGTCCGCTCGTTCGCGCGGACCTGGGCGAAAGAGCTGAGCGGTCGCAGGATCCGCGTCAACTCGGTGAGCCCGGGACCGGTCGACACACCGGGGATCAGCGGGCTCGCGAGCGCCGATTTCGGCGAGGAGCAGCTGAAGGCGGCGCTGGTGAGCTCTGTCCCCTTGGGACGGATGGGCCGGCCCGAGGAGATCGCGTCGGTGGCGCTGTTCCTCGCGACGGACGCCAGCAGCTTCGTCACCGGGGTGGAGCTCTTCGCCGACGGCGGGGCGAACCAGGTATGACCCTCGACATCGGCCGCGTCGGGGTCTGGAGCGTCGAGCTGCGCACGGCCGCGCCGGGCGAGATCGCCGACGCGGCGGCCGAGCTCGACGAGCTGGGCTTCGGCGCGCTCTGGATCCCCGGTTTGGGTGGCGGCGACATCGTGGGAGACCTCGAGCGGCTGCTCGAGGTGACCCGAGGGCTCACGGTCGCGCCGGCGGTGTCGAGCATCTGGCGTCACCCGGCGAAGGAACTTGCCGCGGGCCACGCGCGGCTCACGGGCGCCTACGGCGACCGGGTGCTGCTCGGTCTCGGCGTGAGTGACCCGGGCACCGCCGCCGAGCACGGCCACGAGTATCGGCCGCTGCACGACATGGCCGCGTACCTCGACGAGCTTGACGCCGAGCCGGAGCCGGTGGCGGCGGAGCGGCTGATCCTCGCGGCGATGGGGCCGAAGATGGTCGGTCTGGCGCGGCGGCGGGCCGGCGGGACGCACCCGTTCCTCGTCGCACCGGACTACTCGGCGACGGCGCGCGGACTGCTCGGTGCCGGGCCGTTGCTCGCGCCGTACCAGGCCGTGACCCTGGAGCGGGACCCGGCGAAGGCACGGGCGGCCGGCCGGGGTTTCCTCGCCGGGTTCTTCGGGGCGCCTGCCTACCGCAAGAGCCTGCTGGCGCAGGGGTTCACGGAAGCCGATCTTGCCGAGGGCGGCAGCGACCGGCTCGTGGACAGCGTCCTCGCCTGGGGCGACATCGACGCGATCGGCAAGCGCGTGGCGGAACACCTCCAGACGGGCGCGGACCACGTGGCCCTTCACGTCGTGGGCGGCGGTGACGGTATGCCGATGCCGCAGTGGCGCGAGCTCGCCGGGCTGGGTCAGAGCGCCGGATAGTCCGTGTAGCCCTCGGCGCCGCCGCCGTAGAACGTGGCGGGGTCGGGGGAGTTGAGGGCCGCGCCGGTCTGCAGCCGGGCGACGACGTCGGGGTTGGCCAGCGCCAGGCGGCCGAGGGTGACGAGGTCGGCGAGGCCGTTTTCGACGTCGGCGGCGCGTTCCCGGACGGTGGCGCCAGGGCGGGTCAGCAGCAGCGGGCCGGGGAACGCGGTGCGCAGCTCGGCCAGGAGCGCGTCGTCGCCGTGGTGGGTGACGTGGAGGAAGGCGAGGTCGAGGCGGGCGAGGGCGCGGACCAGGTGGGAGTAGGTCGCCGGCCCGGTCTCGCCTTCGTCGATGCCGAAGCCGCGCAGGCCGGGGGAGAGGCGCACGGCCGTGCGGTCGGCGCCGATCTCCGCGGCGACGGCCTCGGTCACCTCGAGCGCGAACCGGGTGCGGCCGGCGATGGAGCCGCCGTACGCGTCGGTGCGGTGGTTGGCATTGGCCGAGAGGAACTGCTGCACGAGGAAACCGTTGGCGCCGTGGACTTCCACGCCGTCGGCGCCGGCCTCGATCGCGGCGGCGGCCGCGCGGCGGAAGTCGTCGACGGTTTTTCGGACCTCGGCGGTCGAGAGCTCGCGCGGCGGCGGGACCTGCTGGTTGCCGCTCGGGGTGTGGATGCCGACGCCCGCCGCGACGGCCGACGGCGCGACCGGCGCCCGGCCGTGCGGCGTGTTGTCGGGGTGTGCGACGCGGCCCGCGTGCATGAGCTGGACGAACAGGTGCCCGCCCGCGTCGTGCACCGCCTTGGTGACCTGCTGCCAGCCGGCGATGTGCGCGCCGGTGTGGCAGCCGTGGCTGAGCAGGAACCCCTGTCCGTCGGCCGAGGGCTGCGTGCCGCCGGTGATCAGCAGCCCGAGCGACGCTCGTTGCGCGAAGTACTCGGCGTCGAGCGGGGTGGGTGATCCGTCGGGCAGCGCGCGGTTGCGCATCATCGGCGACAGCGCCAGCCGGTGGCGCAAACGCATGCGGCCGACGTCGAGGTGACTCCAGAGATCGGGCACGCGGGTTCCTTCCGTCGGCTGCCTGACTGTCTGTACCGGATCGTACAGAACGAAGTGTACGGTTCGGTACAGTGGGTGATTGGACTCTTCGTCCACACTGGATGTAGTGTCCAGATCCATGGACGGGAGGACGGCGCGCTGGGCGCCGGTGTGCGAGGCGATCGTGCGCCTGCTTTCGCCGCACGCGGAGGTGGTGCTGCACGACCCGCGCACGGATTGCGTGCTCGGCATCTGGAACGCGTTCTCGGGGCGTGAACCCGGGGACCCGTCGCTGCTCGGCGAGCTCGACGGCCTGCGGCCCGCGGGGAAAGACGTCTACGGCCCGTACCCGAAGTCATTGCCCGACGGACGGCGGCTGTCGAGTGTGAGCGCCGTGGTGAGAGACGAACACGGCAACGCCGAAGTGGTGTTGTGCGTGAACGTCGACCGCACCGCGTTCGACCAGGCCGCGCAGTTGCTGTCCGGGTTCGCGGCTCCGGTGACCGGACAGCCCCAGGCGCTGTTCGAACGCGACTGGACCGAGACGCTCAACGACGTGGTGGGCGAGTTCGTTCGCGATCACGCGACCCCGGTCGAGGTGTTGACCCGCGAACAACGCCTGGTGCTTCTCGCACGTCTGGACGCCGCCGGTGTGTTCGCGCAGCGTCGATCCGTGCCCGTGGTCGCACGCGCGTTGCGCATCTCCCGTTCGGCCACCTACCAACTGCTCGCCGAGATGCGCAAGGAGCCCGATGCCGACGCTTCCTGACTTCCGCCTGGAGACGTACTTCTCCCGCTGGGAGTTCACCGCCCGCCACCACCTCACGGCGTCGGACGTGCAGACCATGACCGTCGCCGAACTGCTGGCGCTGGCCGACGACGACGGCCGCGAACGCTGGGAGACCCTCGCGCTCGGCTACACCGAGACCTACGGCCTGCCCGCGCTGCGCGAGGAGATCGCCGCGACCTACACCGACATCGGCCCCGAGCACGTGCTGTGCTTCGCCGGCGCCGAAGAAGGTCTCTACCTGGCGATGCGGACGTTGCTCGAGCCCGGAGACCACGCCGTGGTGATCACGCCGAACTACCAGGCCGCGGAGACGATTCCGCTCTCGATCGGCGAGGTGTCCGGTGTCGCGCTGCGGCCCGAGGACGGCTGGGCCCTCGACGTCGACGAGATCGAACAGCAGCTGCGGCCCACCACGCGCCTGGTGTCGGTGAACTTCCCCAACAACCCGACCGGCGCCGTGCCGGACCTCGAGACCTGGACACGGCTCGTGCGCCTGTGCGAGGAGCGCGGCGTGCTGCTGTTCAGCGACGAGGTCTACCGCGGTCTGGAGCTCGACCCGTCGGCGACGCTGCCGCAGGCCGCCGACCTGTCCGCGTCGGCGCTTTCGCTCAACGTGATGTCCAAGGCCTATGGGCTCCCGGGCCTGCGCGTGGGCTGGATCGCCTGCCGCGACCCGGAAATCCTGCGGCGGCTCGAACGGGCCAAGCACTACACGTCGATCTGCAACTCGGCGCCGAGCGAGGTGCTCGCGCTGATCGGGCTGCGCGCGCGGGACGCGATCCTGGCGCGCAACCGCGCGGTGATCGCGGAGAACGTGCCGAAGTTCAACGCGTTTTTCGAGAATTACCAAGATCTGTTCGATTGGGCACCTCCGCAGGGCGGCTGCGTGTGCTTCCCGCGCTACCTCGGCGCGGACGGCGTCGAGGCGATGTGCACCGAGCTCGTCGAGCAGCGCGGCGTGCTGCTGCTGCCGGCGAGCATCTACCGATCCGACCTCACGGCGACGCCCGAGGACCGGTTCCGCGTCGGCGTGGGCCGTCGTGGTCCGGACGAAGGGCTGGCCGCGTGGGCGGAGTTCCTGGAGGAGCGGCGATGACGCTGGACGTGGTGGGACTGCCCGAGATCGAGGCCGTGGCGACGCGGGGGCTGGTGTTCGACGCCGTGCGCGGCGCGTTGATCGCGCACGCCGAGGGCCGCGCGCAGATGCCCGCGCCGATCGCGATGTGGTTCCCCGAGGCCGAGGGCGATTGCCATGTGAAGGCCGGCTACCTCGAAGGCGCCTCGCACTTCGGCGTGAAGGTGGCGTCGGGCTTCTACCGCAACGCCGAGCGCGGCCTGCCGACCAACAGCGGCCTCATGCTGGTTTTCGACGCGTCGACCGGCGTGCCCGCCGCGGTGCTGGCCGACGAGGGCTGGCTCACGGCGTGGCGGACGGCCGCCGCCGGCGCCCTGATCACCCATGCGCTGACTCCGCCGGACGTCGACGAGGTGGCCGTGTTCGGCACGGGACTGCAGGCGCGGCTGCAGGTCGAGTGGCTCGCGGACCTGCGGCCGCTGACCCTGGTGCGGGTGTGCGGCCGGCGGCCCGAGGCCGTTCGGAAGCTGTGTGCCGAACTGGGCGAAGCCGGGCTGACGGCCGTGCCCGCGACGGCGGGGGAAGCGGCGGCCACGCCGTGCGTGATCACGGCGACGGCGTCGACGAGCCCGGTGGCGCCGGCGGAGGCGTTCGCCGCGGTGCACGTGACCGGGATCGGCACCGACCTGCCGGGCAAGGCGGAGCTGCCGGCCGGGCTGTTCGCCCGCGCCACGACGATCGCGACCGACGACCACGCGCAGTGCCTCGCGCACGGCGACTTCGGCAACGCCGTCCGGGCCGGGACCGTCGCCGATGACGCGGACATCCCCGTCGGGCTGGTCCTGCGCGACGGGGTGCGGGATCGCTCGGGCCTGACGATCGCCGACCTCACCGGCGTCGGTGTGGCCGACGCCGCGGTTGCGACGGCCGTGTTCCGGCACCTGGGCTGAACTCCGCCGCGTGGCGGGCCCGGCGCCGCGGGTCGGCGACGCGTGGCGGATGAACGCGGCGGGTGCCGGCCGGGAGGATGGACGGCACCCGCACTCCTGGAGGCCCGCATGGACTACGCGTTCGATCCCGAGATCGCCGCCGCTCTCCCGATGATCCCCGACACCGGCGACCTGAGGGACCTGGTGTCGGCGCGGGAAAAGATGAAGGAGATGACGGCCGAGCTGGTCGGCGACGTCGACGAGACCGGCGTGACCGTGCGCGACACGACCGTGCCCGGCCCCGAGGGCGCGCCCGACGTGGCTGTTCGGATCTACACACCGGACAACATCGCCTCGCCCGCGCTGCTGTTCAACGTCCATGGCGGCGGCTTCATCGTCGGTGACGTCGACACCGATCACGCGGGCGTGGTCGAGCTCGCGCGGGACCTCGGGGTGGTCGTGGTGTCGGTGGACTACCGGCTCGCGCCCGAGGCGCCGTACCCGGCGGGCCTGGAGGACTGCTACGCGGCTCTCGTGTGGTCGGTCAAGCACGCCGACGAGCTCGGCATCGACTCCGAGCGCGTGGTCATCCACGGCGTCAGCGCGGGCGGCGGCCTGTGCGCCGCGCTCGCGCTGCTGGCGCGCGACCGCGGCGGGCCGGCCATCGCGTTCCAGTTCCTCGGCATCCCGGAGATCGACGACCGCCTGCGGACGCCCAGCATGCGCCGCTTCGACGACACTCCACTGTGGAACCTCCCCAACGCCGAGCTCAGCTGGGACTGCTACCTCGGCCCGGGCGTCCGCGGCACCGACGGCGTGCCCGTCTACGCCGCGCCCTCCCGCGCGACCGACCTGGCGGGCCTCCCGCCGGCGTACATCTCGGTGATGGAGTTCGACCCGCTGCGCGACGAGGGCATCGCCTACGCGCAGGCGCTGCTGGCCGCCGGCGTGACCACCGAGCTGCACCTGTTCCCCGGCACCTTCCACGGCTCCGCCATGATCCGCCACGCGACTATCACCCGGCGCGAGGCCGCGGAGTCCGGCGCGGTGCTGGCGCGGGCGCTGGGTGTGGAGCTGGGCTGAGGTTTGTGGCGACGTGGTGTCCGGGCGACGGCCCGGGCGCCGTGTTTTCGTTGTGTGGCTTGGTTTCGGGCGCCGGCCGCGGCCGGTCAGGTGCGGTGGGCCAATCGGTGTGCCAGCAGGGCGAGCCGGGTGCGGAAGCGGCCGGCGGGGTCGTCCAGGGGCCAGCCGAGAGCGTCTTCCACATGGGCGATCCGGGTGGCGACGGAGCTGTGGTGGCGGTGTAGCACGACGGCCGCCTGGCGCAGGGAACCGGTGCGGCAGAAGGCTTCGAGCGCTTCGAGGTCGGGAGCGGCGAGCGCGTCGAGGGCGCGGACGTCGGGCTGCGCGCGCAGGTGGTCGGCGGGGATCTCGGCCAGCAGGGTCAGCGACCCGAGGTTCTCGTGGACCACGAGCGGCTCCGTCGCGGGCACGGCGAACCGCTCGGCGAGGCGAGCCTGCAGCCAGGACCGCCGCGTCTCGAGCCCGGCGACGGCATCCCCACCCCCACCCGCACACTCCTGGACGACCCACGTTCGCGAGCGCGCAGGAAAAGTGCGTTTGCCAACACCCCCACCACCGTCGCCGGCCCCTCCCGGGGCTGCACCAACACCGCCGCGACCTCCCCGACCACCGCGACGCGCGCGCCCAGCGCCGTACCCCCGCGCGCAACCAGCGCGACGGCGGCGGCGCCCGGGTCGCGCCCGTCCTCGGTCCCGACCGCGACGACCCGCAACGGCCGCCCCGCGTCCAGCCCGAGCAACACGAGCGCCCGCGACCGGTCCTCCGCCGCCGCGCGCTCACCCAGCACCAACTCCACCAGCGCCGGGTCCGCCAGGTGCGGCTGCACGACCTGCGGCGCCGGCCCCAGCACCCGCGCGGCGATGGCGAAGCGCTCCAGCACGAGATCGTCGAGCGGCCCGGGCTCGCCGTCCCGCTCGAGCCACACCTGCCCCGCCGCCTCACCCCCGAGCTCGGTCGCCACGACGCGAGGTGTTGCCGGAGCCTCGCCGCCGCGCTCGCTCTCCTGGGCGGGGGTTTTGTGGTCGCGTGTGCCGGCGAGGTCGGTTGCGTCGGGGCGGGATGCTGAGAGCGCCTGGCCGCGCAGGCCGTTCGCCGGGGTGAGTGCTTGGGCGGGGGTCTTGTGGTCGCGTGTGCCGGCGAGGCCGGTTGCGTCGGGGCGTGGTGCTGAGAGCGCCTCGCCGCGCAGGCCGTTCGCCGAGGTCTGTGCCTCGGCGGGGGTCTCGCACCCGTTGCCGAAGCCGGTCGCCACCCGACGAGGGTCTGCCGGAGCGCCGTCAGGCGTGAGTCCACCGGGTTCGGCCGCTGCTACGCGAGCTTCGTTGCCGGTCTCGCGGTCATGCCCGTCGCCGAGGTCGGCTGCCCCGGGCCGCGGTTCGGCCGGTGTCCCGCCGTCGCGCGCGGGCCCGCTCGGCTGACTCGCCACCGCGCGCGCCTCCGTCCCGACCGCACGGGTGCCGTCGAGACGGAAGCGCAAGGGTGGTTCGCCGCCGCGTTGGAGGCCGGCGACGCATTCGGCGAGGGAGGCCGTGGCGCGGACCAGGTCGGCGATCGTGGCGCGGTGGGCCACGAGCTCGTCGAAGTACGCGATCACCCGCACCGCGGCCTCGGCGTCGGAGTCGACGGCCGAGAGGCGCAACAGCAGCCCCTTCATGGGAGCCAGCCTAGCGCCGCCCGGCCGTCGCGCACAGGTGTCGCATGTGGACGGTCAGCGCAGCAGGTGCAGCTGGTCCCACGTGGGCACGTGCGGGGTGATCCGCAGCGTCAGCCCGGTCTCGGCGAGGGGCCGGTCGGCCTTGCGAGCGTTGCAGCTGCGCGCGGTGCCACCGCACGCGGCGACGGTGTTGAGCCAGCTGGTGCGCTCACCGCCGCGGGACGTCGGGATGATGTGGTCGACCGTGGTCGCGTGGCGGCCGCAGTACGCGCACGTGTGGCCGTCGCGCTGGAGCACGCCGCGGCGTGACCACCGGGGCGGGCCGGTATAGCGCCACTTCATCACCACGTAGCGCAGCAGCCGCACGACCTTCGGGCGCGGGAAGATGCCCAGGTCGGCGCCGTCGCTCTCGTGGACGACCGCGACGTGGCGCACGAGCATCCGGATCGCGTGGGGGACGGAGACGGTGTGCAGGGGCTCGTAGCCGGCGTTGAGGACCAGGACACCCATGGCGACGGGCACCTCCTTTTCGGTTTTCGCTCGGGTGGAGACCGCGACCGGAGTTGAACCGGTTTGACCCGCTTTGCAAGCGGTTCCCTGGCCGTTCGGGCACGTGGTCGGAGAGGGGTATCGGAAATCGGGGTCGGAAAATGGCGCCGGAAATGTCACGAAAAAGTCACGGAAAACGAAAAAGCCGCCCTGATCGGTCTCCCGACGGGCGGCTCCGTGCTGCGACGCGTTCTGGGTGCGTCACGGCGTGGAGCCTGGTGTCTCGGCAGCGTAAGGCAGGCGCCGAGCATCGCCCGCGATGCCGAAGCACCCCGGACAAGCCTTGCGCTCTTCGCCGCCGAACATTCTCGTCACTCCTCGGTTGGTGGTGTACCACCACATCATGACCGACCTCGCGCGACGGCGTCAACGGTGATAATTCGCCCGGCGAACGACCTCGCCGGCCCCCGGAAATGTTTCGCGGGGCCGCCCACGCGTCCACAGTGGACGGGACGGCCCCGCACCTCCCCGGCCGGCGGGTGCTCGTCACCCCGACGGCCGGAGGGAACCTACTTGCAGCGCTTGCCACCCTCGACCGACGGCCACCACGTGCCCAGGGGCGGCGCCGGCGTCTTGGTCCAGGTGATCTTCGCGCACTTGCCCTCGCTGCGGGCCTTCTTCGCGGTCACGACCAGCGCCGCGATGGCGACGCCGCACGCGAGGTTGCCCGGCGTCGGGATGTTCTTGCAGACGCGGATCGCGGGCGTGCCCTCGGAGATCAGCTTCGTGGCGCTCTTGCTGAACACCCAGCTGCACGCGAAGAACCCGCAGTCGAGATCGGTGACGGCGGGCGCCGCGGACGCGGGGACCGGCGCGACGAGCAGGCTCGCGGCCACTAGTGGTGCCGCCAGCGGAGCGGCCCGGAGATTCCTCATGAAACGCCCCTTCCTGATCGCGTTTGTCCGAAATGGAGCATCCCGCGCGAAGGCGCCGATGTCTGCCCCCGCTCGGTTCTTACGCCCGAAGGGGTGACCGTCCACTGTGGCGGTTTCAGCGGGCCCGGTAGAGCTCGCTCAGCAGCGCCACCGCGGCGTGTGTGGCCGGATGGGGGTCGTGGCCGTGCCAGATCAGCCGCACCGGAACGGGGGCCGCGTCACGCACGCGGCGGTAGGCGATGCCGTCGCGGCGGTACTGGGTCACGGTGGAATACGGTGTGACGCCGACGCAGCGGCCAGTGGCGATGGCGGCCAGCCAGTCGTCGATCTCGTGAGTGGGCTCCACGCGCGGGCGCTCCGCCTCCGGCCACAGGTCGGTGGTCGTCGTGCCGGTGCGGCGGTCGATCACCAGGACGCGCGGGCTGAGATCGGCGAGCGTGACGGTGCGACGGCGCGCCAGAGGGTCGTCGGTGGCCATGGCGCAGTAGCGGTCCTCGTGGCCGACGATCGCGTGCGCGTACTTGCGGGTGTCCACGGCGGTGCGCACCACGGCGAGGTCGCACAGCCCTTCGGCCAGCCCACCCGTCGCGGTGTTGGTGCGGACCAGCAGCAGTTCGATGTCGGGGTGGCGATCGGCCCAGCGGCGCTGGAACTCGGCCGTGTGGCGGCCCATCGCGGACCACGCGTGGCCGACGCGCAGCCGGGTGTGCCCCGTCGTGGCCTCGCGCACGAGTTCTTCGGCCTCGGCCAGCAGGTGCCGGGCGCGGGCGAGCACCTGCACACCGGCCGTCGTCGGGGTGACGCTGCGGCTCGTGCGGTGGAGAAGTCGCACGCCGAGTGCGGATTCCAACGAAAGAAGTGTGCGCGACACCGCTGCTTGGGAGACTCCGAGCTCGATCGCCGCGTCCGTAAACGTTCCCGTGTCCACGATCGCCACCAGGCACCGCAGGTGCCGTAGCTCCAGATCCATGACTCCAGCGTATGCGTGCCGCGATGAATGCATTTTGCGCATGCACGGCCGTGCCGCAGGCTCGCCGGCATGACCCAGGACAACCGCACCGGCGTGGCGTTGATGTTCGGCGGCGCGACCGCGAACCAGCTCGGCGCGGCCACAGCCGCGCTGGCGTTCCCGGTGCTCGGGCCCGCCGGCGTGGTGGCCGTGCGCCAGTGGGTGGCCGCCGTGCTGCTGCTCGCCGTGGGACGCCCGCGGCTGCGGTCGTTCACTGCCCGTCAGTGGCGCCCGGTCCTCGGGCTCGCGGCGGTGTTCGCGACGATGAACCTCTCGCTCTACTCCGCGATCGACCGGATCGGCCTCGGGCTGGCCGTGACGCTGGAGTTCCTCGGCCCGCTTGCCGTCGCGCTGGCCGGCTCGCGTCGCCGAACGGACCTGGCCTGTGCGATTGCCGCCGCCGCGGCTGTCGGAATCCTCACGCGACCCCGGCCCAGCACCGACTACCTCGGCGTCGCACTCGCGCTGGTCGCGGCCACGTGCTGGGCCTGCTACATCCTGCTCAACCGCACCGTCGGCCGCCGGCTGCCCGGCGTGCAGGGCTCCGCCGCGGCGGCGGGTGTGTCCGGTCTGCTGTACCTGCCCGTCGGGATCGTGGTGTTTTTCCACCACCGCCCCACGCCGGCGGCACTCGGGGCCGCGCTCGCGGCCGGGGTGCTGTCCTCGGCGCTGCCGTTCCTCGCCGACCTGCTGGCGCTGCGGCGAGTCCCGACGCGGTTCTTCGGGGTCTTCATGAGCGTGAACCCGGTGCTGGCCGCACTGGTGGGCGAAGTGGTGCTTCACCAGCGGCTCGACGCTCCGGCATGGGCGGCGATCGCCGTGATCGTGGCGGCCAACACGGTGGCGGCGTGTCGGGTGAAGGGCGCGAACTCGGGCGCCGTACCGTCGGTGCAGGAGGTGGCGGATGGTGCGGATGTCGGACCGCGCGTGGCCGTCGACGGTGATCCCGAGCGACGAGCACGAACGCGCGCAGGCGACCGGTGTCCTGTTCCGGCGCATGGGCTGGGTGACGGAGACGCTGACGCGTGACGAGCGCGAGGACGTCGAGCGCCAGCTCGAGTTCTGGTACAGCAGCGGCTACTGCCCCGACGCGCTGCTGATCGCGCTCAGCACCCTGCCCGACGGCACGCGCCAGCGCCCCCGCCACTCCGGCGAACGTCCCGGCGGCTTCCTGCGCTCACGGCTGGAGGGCTGGTTCAACGACGCGGCGCAGGCCGCGATGACCGAGGTCCACGAGCCGCCGCGGCGCGGGCAGTCGTTCGAGGCGTGGTTCGAGAACAACCGCCGTCAGGCCGCGGCAGAGGGCACGGGCCGCCGGCGCCCGCGCGTCACCGAGGCGGGGCAGAGCGCGCGTGATGAAGCTCGAACATTCGCGGCGTCCCGGCGCAAAGATCCGCTCGCGCGCCTGCGCGAAAGTGAACAACGCCGGGCCGCGGCGCTCGACAGCCTGCGCGTGGAGGGTGCCGCCGCACCCGTGATCCCGGCTTCCCCGCAGGAGACGCGCTCGACCCCGCGGATGGTGGCGTCGTTCGCGGCCCGCCAGTCCGTGGCGGCGAGGTCACCTCAGGTGGTGCGAATCGTCCAACGGTTGCGCGAGGAGAAACGCGGACCGTCGCCGGCCGAACTCGCCGTGCTGCGCAACGCCGTCCGCGACGCCCACCACAACGCCGGCCTCGGCACCCTCGAAGCGGCGAGCGCGCAGATCGGCGACGACACCTCGGCGCTCACCCCGGAGGGGTTGCGCGTGTTGTCGTTTCTCGACCACGCGGACGAGAGCAAGCTGCCGGTGGAGGCGATGATCCGCCTGCTCACCCTGACCGTCGACGAGACGGCGACTCCCGAGGCCACAACCCCCGAGACCACAATCCCCGAGACGGCCACCCCGGACACCGCCACTCCAGAGCCGAACCCGGAGCAGGATTAAGCCCGCGCCGCACACTCCGCGCACAGGCCCCACCACGTGACCTCGGCCTCGTCGATCGTGAACCCGGGCGCCGACGACGGGTGCAGGCACGGCGCCGAGCCCTCGGCGCACGGCACGTCCTCGATCCGGCCACAACCGCGGCACACCAGGTGGTGGTGGTTGTCGTGCCGGTCGAGCTCGAAGCGCGCGGGCGAGCCGGCCGGTTCGAGCGTGCGCAGCAGACCGACGCCGACGAGGTCGTCCAGCACGTTGTAGAGCCCTTGCCGCGACAGCCCGCCGGTGCCGGCCTCGACGGTCGCCGCGATCTCGGCGGCCGTGGTGTGCGGGTGGTCGCGCACGGCACCGAGCACCGCCCGGCGCTGGGCCGTGTTCCGCAGTCCCCTCCGCTTCAGCTGGACCGCGAAGTCATCCATGACCCGATGGTAACTTCGCACCACTCGGTGACACCGATCGAGGGACCCGGGTCACATCCGGCCCGAAACGGCCTGCTCAGGCCCCGTCCTCGTCGCCGACGCCGAACGACTGGCGCCGCCGCGCGATGGCCCGCAGGTCCGCCTCGATCTCGCCGGCGGTGCGGCGCAGCGGTTCGAGCAGCTGCCCACGCATCTCTTCTTTCGAACGCCGGGTCGAGTGCATCGAGACGTTCAGCGACGCGTACACCTGCCCGTCCTCGTGCCGCAGCGGCACGGCGATCGAGCGCAGGCCCAGGTCGAGCTCCTGGTCGACGAGCGCGTAGTCGTCGGCGCGCACGCGGTCGAGGATCGCGCCCAGCTTCGCCGGGTCCTTCACCGTGCGCGGCGTGAACGGCTGCAGCTCGACACGTTTCAAGTACTCCGCGCGCCACTCTTCGGGCTGGAACGCGAGCAGCACGCGCCCCATCGACGACGGGTGCGCCGGGATCCGGCTGCCGATCGTCACGTTGAGCGCCATGATCCGCCTTGCGGGCGTGCGGACCAGTCCGACGTAGACGATCTCGTCGTCCTCGAGCACGCACAGCGCCGCCGAGTCGTCGACCTCCGCCACCAGCTTGTCCAGGTGCGGGCGCGCGACCTCCGCGAGGCCCTGGCTCGACAGGAACGCGTTGCCGAGCTCGAGGATCCGCGGCCGCAGCCAGAACCGCTTGCCGTCGGTGTGCACGTAGCCGACCTCGGCGAGCGTGAGCAGGAAGCGGCGGGCGGCCGCGCGCGTGACGCCGGCGAGCTCGGCCACCTCGGTCAGCGTGAGCTCCGGCCCGTGCCCGTCGAACGCGCGGATCACGGCCAAGCCGCGTTCGAACGACTGGACCAGGTCGCCCTTGCTGATCGGGCCCGGTTTGTCGGCCACTGCCGGTCACCTCCTGAATCTGCTTCGACCCGAAACTCTCGCACGGTCCAGGCCACCGCCGCAGTCCGCCTCGATTCTTGACAGTCCGACGGCGGCGAGGCATGGTTTGTGCGAGCTACGGAAACTTGTTCGACCTCCGCACAAACTAGAGCACACTCAGAGACGACCCGTAAAGGGGTGTCCGTGGATCCGACGACAGAGACGTCGCTCCGGACGACCGGGACCTGCCGACCGCAGGCGGCCCGGCCGTGAGCGCCGGTCTGCGCGCGCTCTTCGGCCCGCGCTCGGTCGCCGTCGTCGGTGCGCGCGAAGCCGAAGGCAACCGCGGCGCCGCGGCCGTGCGGTTCCTGCGCAAGTTCGGTTACTCGGGCGAGGTCTTCCCGGTTCATCCCTCGGGCGAGCCGGTGGCCGGATACGCCGGTTACCGCGGCCTGGCCGACCTGCCGTGCGCGCCGGACCTGGCGATCGTCGGGGTCGGGGCCGCGCGTGTGCCGGACCTGGTGCCGCAGCTGGCCGAAGCCGGCGTCGCCGCGGCGATCCTGTGGGCGGGCGGCTTCGCCGAAACCGGGAACGCGGGCTTGCAGGAGCAGGTCACCGAACGGGCACGCGCCGCCGGGATCCGGCTGCTCGGCCCCAACTGCCTGGGAGTGGTGAACACCGCCCTCGGTTTCACCGGCACGTTCGCCTCGTGGCTGTCCGGTGTGGACACGCTCTTGCCGGGACGGATCGGGATGGTGAGCCAGAGCGGGGGCCTCGCCGCGTCGGCACACTCGTGGGCGCAGGCGGCGGGTACCGGCTTCGGGCACATGATCAGCACGGGCAACGAGGCTGACGTCGGCGCCGTCGAGGCGCTCGCGTACCTGGTCGACGACCCCGGGACCGCGGTGCTCGCGTGTTACCTCGAAGGTCTCACCGACGGCGCAGGGCTGGTCTCGGTGCTGCGGGCCGCGCGGCGTGCGGGCAAACCCGTGGTGGTGCTCAAGGGCGGACGCTCCGCGGTGAGTGCGCAGGCGATCGCCGCGCACACCGGAGCGCTCGCGGGGCAGGCGCGAATCTGGGACGCGGTGCTGGAGCAAGAAGGCGCTGTGCGGGTGACCTCGGCGCAGGAGCTCGTGGAAGTCGCGTCGTTCCTCGCCGCCCATGCCGATCGGCCGCTGCCGGGGCGCCGGGTCGTCGTGGTGAGCCACGGTGGCGGGCAAGGGATCGTGGCCGCGGACCTGTGTCACGACGCCGGGCTCGAGGTGCCGCTGCTGAGCGCGGCGACGCGCCGGCGGCTGGCGCCGTTGCTGCCGTCGATCGCGTCGAACCGCAATCCGATCGACCTGACGCCGGAGGCGTTCACGCGGGCGGAGTGGCGGGAGACGTTCCCGGAAGCGTTGCGGGTGCTGGCTTCCTGTGGCGAGGCCGATGTGGTCCTGGTGCAACTGGGTGCGATGAGCGCAGCGGCGGGGGAGGAGCTGGCGCTCGCGCTGTGCGAGGCGCACGACACCGGACCCGCGACGCTCGCGGTGCACTGCAAGGGTTTTCCGCCGACGGCCGAGGCGTTGCTGAAGGCCGAGGGGATCCACGTGTTCGCCGAGCAGGCCTCGGCGACCGTCACGTTGGGGCGAGTGGCCGCCGCTGCGCGCGACGTCGGCGCCGAGTCCGCACGGCTTGTCGCCGACGCGGTGCGGCACAGACCACGCGGTGTCCCGCACGCGGTCGACGGGCAGGTGTTCCCCGAACACGAGGTGCACCGGTTGCTGGCCGAAGCCGGGCTGCGTACTCCGCGAGGTGTCGTCGCGCCGTCGGCCGAAGATGCCGTGGCGACAGCGCGGGACATCGGGTTTCCGGTGGTGCTCAAGGTCGTTTCGCCGGAGGTCACGCATCGCGTCGACGCCGGACTTGTCCGGTTGGGACTGTCCGATGAGGACGCCGTCCGGAAGGCGCACGACGAGTTCACGGCCGCGATCGCGCGGCTGGGCCTTACCGGTGCGTCCTGTTTCGTTCAGGAACAGGCGGAGTCCGGAACCGAACTTTTCGTGTCCGTGTTCCGAGATCCCGTGTTCGGGCTCGTCGTGTCCTGTGGTGCGGGTGGTGTGCTCGCCGAGCTGCTCGACGACGTCGCGTTCGCCACCGTGCCGCTCGACGAGCGGAAAGCGTTGCGGCTGCTGGAGAAACTCCGGTTCACGCGACATCCGAAGGGGCTCGACCTCACCGTGGCCGGCAAGCCGGCGGCGGAGTTCCTGGTGGCGTTCGCGGAGTTCGCCCGGGGCCTGCCTTGGGCCCGGTTCGTGCTCGAGCTCAACCCCGTCTCCGTCACCGCGGCCGGCGCGATCGCGCTCGACGGTCTGCTGATCGTGGAGCGTTCTTCGTTGGTGTGAGCGAAAAGCCACATCGGGTCCGCCAGATGTTCGTTTCACAACAGAGATCTGTTCGAATATTGACACCGCTGCAACGCGCGCTTAACGTCGCAACCACTTCCCCGCACTTCACGGCCGCGAGTCCGCGGCTCTCCCCGGACAGGTTGGAGCACCAGTGGCGAAGGCAGACGCGATCCCGGACTACGACGACCTCCCCACCAAGGGCGGGTTGCCGTGTTCCTGGGGGCTGTGGGGCCCGGACGACAAGCTGGGCTGCCTCAACCTGATCACCGAGGAGCACGCGGCCGCAGCGGCCCAGGGCGTGCGGCGTGGCGCGGTGTTCTCGCTCAACTGGCGGATGGACCTGCCGAGCCCGGCTTTCTTCGGCCGGCCCAACCTGCGCCACGAGATCGTGAAGTCGACCACCTCCACCTCGCTCAACGACGTGCTCCACGACTGGAACACCCAGGCTTCGTCGCAGTGGGACGGATTCCGGCACGTGGAGCGCGTCGGATTCGGCAACTACAACGGGATCCCGAGCGAGGAGCACGGCGTCCACGTGTGGGCCGAGCGCGGGATCTTCGGCCACGCGGTGCTCGCCGACGTCGGCCGCTACCGCGAGCAGATGGGCCGGCCGCTGGACTACCGCACGTCCGACCCGATCGAGGTGGCCGACCTCGTGGGCGCGCTGGAGAGCCAGCAGGTGGAAGTCCACAGTGGAGACATCCTGCTGGTGCGTACCGGCTGGACGGAGTGGTACGAAAGCCTCACCGCGGACGAACGCGCCGGGATCGCCCCGATCCCGGCTCTGCGCACGCCCGGGCTGCGTCCGGTCGAGGACATGGTCCGCACGCTGTGGAACCTGCGCCTCGCTGCCGTCGCGGCGGACAACCCGGCGCTCGAGATCTGGCCGCCGGGCGCGCTGCTCGAACCCGGCGAAGAAGCCGAAGCCATCAAAGCGGATCCCGCCCGGCGCCACGAGATGATGCTGCACCCGCGGCTCATCCCCATGCTGGGCATGCCGATCGGCGAGATGTGGGACCTCGCCCGGCTCGCCGAGGACTGCGCGCGTGACCGGGTCTACCGGTTCCTGCTCGCGTCGGCCCCCATCAACCTCCTCCACGGCGCGGCCTCCCCGGCCAACGCCCTGGCCGTCAAGTGACCCCGCTGCAGACTGACGAGGACGAAGCGATGACGCTCTCCCAGACCACCGACACCCTGCCCGCGCGGATCGTCGTGGACGACCTGACCGTGACGATGCAGCTCAAGGACCGCAGCTTCGACGCGGTGCAGAACGCTTCGTTCACGATCGAACCCGGGCAGACGCTCGCCATCGTCGGCCCGTCGGGCTGCGGGAAGACGACGCTGCTCAACGTGCTGGGCGGTTTCACCGGTGCCACCACCGGCGAGGCCCTGATCGACGGCGCGCCCGTCGGTGCCCCCGACGAGCACCGGGCCACCGTGTTCCAGGCCGACGCGGTGTTCCCTTGGCTCACCGTGCGCGGCAACCTCGAGTACGGCCCGCGCATCCGCCACGCACAGGACGCGGCGTCGAAGGCTCGCACCGAACACTTCCTGCAGGTGCTCGGGCTCGAGGCGTTCGCCGACGAGTTCCCGAAGGTGCTCTCCGGTGGCATGCGCAAGCGAGTGGACATCGGGCGTGCGTATGTGAACAACCCGCGCACCATCCTGCTCGACGAGCCGTTCGGCGCGCTCGACGAGATCACCAAGGAACAGCTGCAGGACGAGCTCGTGAACCTCAGTGTGAGCGACCCCAAGACGCTGGTGTTCATCACCCACGACATCGAGGAAGCGATCTTCGTGGGCGACATGGTGGCGGTGATGACCCCGCGGCCGGGGCGCATCCGCAAGATCATCGACGTGCCGTTCGCCCGGCCGCGCCCCGAGAACGTCCGCATGGAACCCGCCTTCCAGGAGCTGCGCCGCGAGATCCAGTCGCTGCTGCGCAACGAGTGAACCCGCCGTCCCCGCCTGCCGAACACTGCCCGCCGAACAAGGCCGTTCGAGAGTGAGAATCCGATGACCCAGCTCGACACCCCGCCGGTGCGGACCGCGCGGCCGTCCGCACGGCCGCGCCGCCGCCTGGATCTGCGCATCCTCAGCGTGCTCGCCGTCGTGGTCGTGCTCGCCGCGTGGTACCTGCTCACTGACCTGCTGAAGGTCGTGCCCGACCTGTACTTCCCGTCGATCGCGTCCACGATCGAGGCGGGCAAGACGCTCGGGAGCAACCTCGCCCTGGACTTCGGGTCCACCGCGTACCGCATGCTCTTCGGCTGGGTGATCGGGTGCGCCCTCGGTGTGCTCGCCGGCCTGATCATGGCGCGCAGCCGCATCGCGTACTTCTCGGTCAACCCGCTGATCGAGATCATCCGGCCGGTGCCGCCGATCGCGCTGATCCCGTTCACGATCCTGTGGTTCGGGCTCACCGACACCCAGCGCATCGCCCTGGCCGCGCTGCCGTGTTTCATGACGCTCGCCGTGACCACAATGGAGTCGGCGAAGAACGTGAACCCGCTGTTCGTGCGGGCCGCGCAGTCGCTGGGCGCCTCGCCCAACCAGATCTACCGCACCGTGGTCCTGCGCGCGATCCTGCCGAACCTCGTGGCGTCGCTGCGGATCGCGGCCGCGCTGGCGTGGGCCGTGGTGGTGTCGGCCGAGTACCTCGGCGCGCAGAACGGCATCGGCTACCTGATCCTGCAGGCGAGCAACTCGCTCAACACGTCGGTGGTCCTCATCGGCACGGCGACGGTCACCATCGGCGCGTTCGTTTTCGATCAGATCCTGCGCCTGGTGACGAAGTTCCTCACCCGCTGGGTCGACCGGATGTCCTGATCCGCTCACCCCTCTTTCGTTCCCCACCGAATTCCGTCAGAAAGCGAACACCCGATGAGGATCAGCAAACGTCTCCGCCTCGGCGGTGTCCTGGTCGCGGCCGGGCTGCTGGCGAGCGCCCTGACCGCGTGCGCCGGCTCCAGCAGCGAAGGCGCGCCGATCGAAGGCTGTGCGAAGACCACCAACATCCAGATCGCGACCACGCCGTACCAGGACTCGCTGATCATGAGCCTGGGCAACCAGCTCGGGTGGTACAAGCAGGCCTGCCTGAACGTGACGTTCCAGAACGTGGCGCTCACGAACATCTCGAAGATCGTCGCGAGCGGACACGGCGCGCCGGTGGGCTGGCGCACGTCGTCGGAGATCAACCAGGCACAACACCTCGACTCCGACCTGATCTACCTGTACCCGTGGGACATCTGCAGCAGCTGCTCGGCGCTCATGGCCCGGCCGGGCACCGGGCTGAAGAGCTACACCGAGTTCAAGAACTCCGGCATGAGCCGGGAAGCCGCCATCGCCGCGGTGATCAACGAGCTGCACGGCAAGTCGATCGTCACGACGCTCAAGAACAGCCGCGCCGAGGTGATCCAGAGCGCGATCCAGTCGCAGGGCAAGCCGCTGGACTGGGCGAGCTACGTGGACCTCGACCCGGCGAGCGGGTACACCGCGTTCCTCTCGGGCACGGGCGACACCTACATCGCCGGCCTGCCGCAGCAGCAACCGTTGGCGGACAAGGGGTACAAGAACCTGCTGACCGGCGCGGAGCTCTCCCCGCCGCCGCTCAACGGGTTCCTCACCACCAAGACGTACTGGAATGAGAACAAGGACGCGCTGCTCTCGCTCATCCACGTCACGTTCATGGCCATCCGCTACACCGACGCCAACCGCGACGCCGTCGCCAAGTACGTGTCCGACACCTACAACAAGCAGACCGGCAGCACGCTCACGGTCGCGGACTTCAACCGCTACTGGCAGAACCTCGAGACGTACCCGGCCAACGCGGGTGACGCCCAGAAGAAGATGTTCACGCCCGGCGCCCCCGCGTACTGGCGGACGATCTGGGACGAGGACAACAACTACTTCTTCACCAACACCCACATCATCCCGGAACCGGCGCCGGCGTCGGCGTTCCTGGGCGAAGAGGTGCAGAAGGCCTACGTCGCCAAGTACGGCGCGGACGAAACGGGGTGGACGAAGCCGACCGGGAATCTGTGACAAAGGGGACAGAGTTTGTCGCTGCGTGAACGCGCGGCCGGGGGTTCGATCGATGACGCTCGAGAGCTCCAAGAAGGGTGCACCATGTCCACACGTCGGAGATTCGCCGCCGTGGCGCTGGCTGCCGTCAGCCTCTGCGCCGCGCTGACCGCCTGCCGGGGAACCGACAGCGCGTCCGGCCCGGCTATCCAGGGTTGTGCGAAAACCACCAATATCCAGATCGCCACCACGCCGTACCAGGACTCGCTGGTGATGAGCCTGGGCGACGCGCTGGGCTGGTACAAGAAGGAATGCCTCAACGTGACGTTCCAGAACGTCGCGTTCACCAACATCGCGAAGATCGTGGCCAGCGGCAAGGGTGCACCCGTCGGGTGGCGCACGGCGTCGGAGATCAACCAGGGCTACCACCTCGACAACGACCTGGCCTACCTCTACCCGTGGGACATCTTCAGCAACGGCTTCGCGCTGATGGGCCGGCCAGGCTCGGACCTCAAGACCTACGACGAGTTCGTGAAGGAAGGCAAGAGCTCGAAGGACGCGATCACCGCGGTGATCGACGAGATCCACGGCAAGTCGGTGATCACGACGCTGAACAACAGCCGCGCCGAGGTGATCCAGACGGCGCTGCAGGCCCAGGGCAAGGCGCTGGACTGGGTCAAGTACACGGACCTCGACCCGGCGAGCGGGCTCACGGCCTACCTGCGCGGTGACGGCGACACCTACATCGCCGGCATCCCGCAGCGCCAGACGCTGTCGGACCGCGGGTACAAGGTGCTCCTGGCCGGCACGAACCTGTCGCCGCCGCCGGTCAACGGCTACATCACCACCAAGTCCTACTGGAACGCCAACCAGGACGCGCTGCTGAAGCTGATCCACGTGACCTACGAGGCGATCCGCTACACCAACGCGAACCTCGACCAGGTCGCCGCCTACATCTCGAAGACCTACAACAAGCAGACCGGCTCCACGCTCACGGTCGACAACTTCAAGGCGTACTGGCAGAAACTCGAGACGTACCCGGTGAACGCGGGGGAGACGAAGGCGCAGATCTTCACCCCGGGCGGGGTCGCGTACTGGAAGACGACCTGGGACCAGGACAACCGGTACTTCTTCGACGACATCCACTCGATCCCCGGCCCGGCCCCCTACGACGGCTACCTCGGCGAGACCGTGCTGAACGCCTACATCGCCAAGTACGGCACCGACGAGAAGGGCTGGGACCAGCCGACGGGGAGCCTTTCGTGAAGGGCTTCGAAGCGATCCCCGAACTGTTGCGCCGTGGGGGCACCACGACCGTGTTCAGCATGGTCGGCAACACCAACGTGCCCTGGATCGGACACGGGTTGAAAACCGGCGCACTTCGCCTGGTGAAAACCCGACACGAGGAAACGGCCGTGAACGCGGCCGAGGGGTACAGCCGCAGCCGCGGTGAGATCCCGGTCTGCAGCGTGACGCAGGGGCCGGGCTTCGCCAACGCGCTCAACGGGCTGGTCTCGGCGACACGTACGCACGTCCCGATGTTGTTCGTCGTCGGCGAGTCGCCGGCGACGAAGGTGAAGACCACGATGAACATCGACCAGCGTGCGCTGTCTGACATCGCCGGGGCGGGTTTCCACCACGTCGCGGAGGTTTCGCAACTGGCCGGGCAGTTCGGCGCGGCGCTGGCGGCGGCCCGGTGGAACGGCTGCCCGCAGGTCGTGAGCATCGCCGACGGAGTGCTGACGGCGGAGGTCGAGTTGCCGGCGGACGAACCTGCCGAGGGCACGGCCGAGGTTGCGGACCCGGCGGCAGTCGAGTCCACTGTGGATCTGCTGGCTTCGGCGCGGCGGCCGCTGATCGTCGCGGGACAGGGTGCCTTGCTCGCCGGCTGCGAGGCCGAGCTGGCCGAGCTCGCCACGCTCACCGGGGCGCAGACGGGGACCACGTTGCGGGCCAACTGGTTCTTCGCCGGCCGCGAGGGCAACCTCGGCCTCTGCGGCAACTGGGCGCCCGCGCTGGTGCGCAAGGCACTGGCCGAGGTGGACGTGGTGTTCGCGGTCGGGGCGTCGCTGAACACGTGGACGACGGGCGACCGGCAGGTGTTCCCGGCGGCACGGTTCGTGCGGTGCGACGTGGACCCCGCCACGGTGCCGGCGGGCGCGGACCCGGAGGTTTCGCTGTTCGGTGACGCCAAAACGGTGGTGCGGGCGGTGCTCGACGCGTGGCGGGCGCGCGGGTTCACCGAGCCGAAGCCCGTCGTGGCGCGGCCGACGGTGGCCGAGGTGCAGGAGTCGGTGCGGGCGGTCGACGTCGGCCACGACCCGGCGCGCGGGCTGGACCTGCGAGAGGTGTTCACGGCGTTCGACGAGCACCTGCCGGCTGGGCGCGTGGTGGTGACCGATGCCGGACGCAGCCTGAAGACGTTGCCGACACTGGTGCGTGCGGAATCGGCCAGGCAATGGTTGATCGGCAACAGTTTCGGTTCGATCGGGCGCGGCCTCGGCATCGCGATCGGCGCGGCGGCGGCGCGGCCGGCCGATCCGGTGGTGCTGTTCTGCGGCGACGGCGGCTTCATGATGGCCGCCCAGGACCTCGACGCGGTGCGGCTCAACGGGCTGAGCCTCACCGTCGTGGTCACCAACGACGAGCAGCTCGGTGCCGAGGCCAAGTACATCGACCAGTACGACCTGCCGGCCGAGATGATCCGCCAGACCCTGCCCGACGTCGCGCACCTCGCCGCGGCGTTCGGCGGGACCGGGCGCGTGGTGCGCACCCGGGAGGAGCTGGCCGAGGCGGCGGCCGACTCCCGGCCGGGGCTCACGCTGCTCGACGTGCGCATCGATCCCGTCATCGATTGTGCGGCCGCGTTGAAGTAGCCACACCCGGGCGGGGTGCCCTGGGCGGAAACCGCCCCACGATGTTGTTTTTCGAACATCACACTGTGCGAACAGCGACGAAAACAGGAAGGAGGCCGGATGAAAGCCCCGCACACGGCTGCGGCCCGGCTGGCGAATCCGGATGGCTCCTTCACGATGGTGTCGGTCGACCACCGCGAATCGCTGCGGACGCTCATGGCCGCGGGTGCCCCCGTAGGCACCGTGTCCGACGAGCGCCTGTGCCGGTTCAAGGCCGAGGCCGTGGCCGCGCTGGCGCCCCACGCGTCGGCGGTCCTGGTCGACAGCCGTTACGGACTGGCCAACGGGCCGCGCGCCGGCATCCCGGCGGGCACGCGGTTCGTGCTCGCCGTCGACCGGCTCGTGCAGGAGCCCGGCGGCCCGGTCACCCGCGGCGAGCTGGCCGGGGAGGCCACTCCTGCCTTCCTGAGCCGCACCGGCCCCGACGCCATCAAGCTGCTCGTGCTCTTCCGCCCCGGGCACCCCGACCCGCAACGTGACGACACCGTCGCCCGCTTCCTCGACCTCGGCCGGCGCTGCGGAGTGCCGACCCTGCTCGAAGGCATGGTGCGCTGCGAACCCGCGCAGCGCGACGAAGCCATCCACGAAGCGGCCACCACCCTCTGCGCCGCCGGCCCGGATCTCTACAAAGCCGAAATCCCCGGCTACCGCAAGGGTGACGTCTCGGCCGTCGCCGGGCTTTCCACCCGGCTGACCGAAGAGCTCACCGTGCCGTGGGTTGTCCTCTCCAGCGGCATCGCCCCCGCCGACTACCCGGCCGCCGTCCTCGAAGCCTGCCGCGGCGGCGCGGCGGGGTTCCTCGCCGGCCGGGCGATCTGGCACGACGTCGTCGCCGAAAACCCGCCTGGCCCGGGCCTGCGCGCGACGGCCGCGCCCCGGCTCGCAGCGCTCGCGAAAGCCGTGCGCGAGGCGGTGAGCGCCCGGTGACCACCTCGTCCCGCCCGACCCGCGACCGCCGCGGCCGCATCATGGAGATCGTCGAGGAGCAGGGCTACTGCACCACGGCCGAGCTGTCGCGCGAGTTCGACGTCTCGGACATGACGATCCGCCGCGACGTCCAGAAGCTCGTGGCCGACGGCCGCCTCCGCAGTGTCCACGGTGGAGTGACCGCCCTGCCGCAGACCGCGTTGGCGGGCACAGACTTCCGGTCCCGCGTCGAACGCATGCGCTCGACCAAGGACGCCATCGCCGAGTTCGCCGCCCGCGACCTGCCCGACGTCGGTGCGGTCGCGCTCGACGCCGGCACCACCACCCTGGCGCTCGCGCTCGCCATCCCGCCAGACGCCCGCCTGCACGTGGTCACGCCTTCGCTCGCGGTGGCCAACACGTTGCTGGCGCACGAGTACGTGGAGATCGTGTGTCTCGGCGGTTCCCTGCACCACCAGACGCAGTCGTTCGCCGGCCCCGCGACGCTCGCCGCGATCGCGGAGCTGCGCCTGCGCCGCCTCTACCTCGCCGCCAGCGGTGTCAACGCCGACGGCGTGTACTGCGGCAACCACTTCGACGCCATGACCAAACGGGCGCTCGTGGACGTCGCCGACGAAGTGGTGCTGCTGGCCGATTCCAGCAAGTTCTCGATCTCGGCGATGGTGCGTGCCTGCACCCTCGACGACGTGGACCGGATCGTCACCGACGACGGCATCCCGGACCCCGATCACGAAGCACTCCTCGCCCACGGGGTCGAGGTCTCGATCGTCTCCCGGGCGGAAGCCCAGGGGGACAAGGAGGAAGCATGACTTCCGCGAGGAAGCGCCAGCACGACATCGCCGTCATCGCGGGTGACGGCATCGGCCTCGAGGTGGTGCCCGCCGCGCTGCGGTGCCTCGAGCTCGTTGCGAACCGGCACGACTTCACGCTCAACCTCACCGAATACCCGTGGGGTTCGGCGTATTTCCGGGCGAACGGCGCGATGATGCCCACGACCGGGCTTGACGAGCTCGCGAAGCACGACGCGATCTTCCTCGGCGCCGTCGGCGATCCGGAGATCCCCGACGTGGAAACGCTGTGGGGCCTGCTGATCCCGATCCGCCGCACGTTCGACCAGTACATCAACCTCCGTCCGGTCCGGACACTCCCCGGCATCCCGCCGCGGGTCGTCGGCGCGGGCGACGTGGACCTGGTGATCGTGCGGGAGAACGTCGAGGGTGAGTACTCGGCCGTCGGCGGGCGGATCTACGTCGGCGAGCCGCACGAGGCGGCCATGCAGGAAGCCGTGTTCACCCGCCGCGGCGTGGCCCGGGCCGCGCGGTTCGCGGCCGAGCTGGCCACGACCCGGCACAACCGGCTGACGTCCGCGACGAAGTCCAACGGGATCGTGCACACGATGCCGTTCTGGGACGAGGTCGTGGCCGACACGCTCGCCGACTACCCGGGCGTGAGCGTGGACAAGGTGCTCATCGACGCGCTGGCCGCGAAACTGGTGCTCGACCCGGCGGGCTTCGACGTGATCGTGGCGTCGAACCTGTTCGGCGACATCCTGTCCGACCTGGCCGGTGCGATCGCCGGCTCGATCGGCGTGGCTCCCAGCGGGAACCTGAACCCGGAGAAGAAACACCCGTCGATGTTCGAACCCGTCCACGGTTCGGCACCGGACATCGCGGGCCAGGGCGTGGCAAACCCCGTCGGGCAGCTGTGGGCCGGCGTGATGATGCTCGAACACCTCGGTGAGCCGGCCGCGGCGGCGGAGCTCATGGCCGCGTTCGAAGCGTGCCTCGCCGAAGGCCTGCGCACCCGCGACCTCGGGGGCACCGCGTCCACCGCGGAGTTCACCGACGGCGTCGCCGCGCGGCTGCAGGCATGACCACCACCAGGGGAGAAGAGGGGACGATCGTGCGTTCACAGGATTTGTTCATCAACGGACAGCGCGTGTCACGCGAAGCAACAGCCGAGGTTCGCAGCCCGTGGGACGGGCTGCTCGTCGGCACCTACGCGATGGGCGGCACCGAAGACGCCACCGCCGCCGTGACCGCCGCGCACCACGCGCTGGCCGAAGGACTGCCGCCGCACCGCCGGGCCGAGGTGCTCGGGGCCGCGGCGCGGCTCGTCGGCGAGCGAGCCGAGGAGTTCGCCCGGCTGTTGCTGCTCGAAGCGGGCAAGCCGATCACGGCCGCGCGCGGCGAGGTGCAGCGCGCGATCACCACGCTGCAGCTCTCGGCCGACGAGGCTCGCCGGCTTCCGAGTGAATCCGTGCAGATGGACGCTTTCCCGTCCGGTGACGGAATGTTCGCCTTCACCGTGGCCGAGCCACTGGGTGTGGTCGCGGCGATCACGCCGTTCAACTTCCCGCTGAACCTGGTCGCGCACAAGATCGGCCCCGCGCTGGCGGCCGGCTGCCCGGTGGTGCTCAAGCCGTCGGAGCGGACGCCGCTCACCGCGGGCCTGCTCGTGGAGGTCCTGGCCGACGCGGGGCTGCCCGCCGGCTGGCTGAACCTCGTGACCGGGGACCCCGCGCAGATCGTGAAGGCGTGGCAGGAGGACGAGCGCGTGGCCGTGGTCTCGTTCACCGGTTCGGCCGCCGTCGGCTGGCAGATCAAGGCCGGTTCGCCGCACAAGCACCACATCCTGGAGCTCGGCTCGAACACCGCGATGGTGGTGGACGCCGACGCCGACCTCGACCGCGCGGTCGCCGCCGCCGTGGCGTCGGGCTACGGCTTCTCCGGCCAGGCTTGTGTTTCGCTGCAACGGCTTTACGTCCACGAGGACGTGGTCGACGACGTCGTGGCCAAGCTCGGCGCGGCCGTCACGGCGCTCGCCGTGGGCGACCCGGCCGACGAGAAGACTGTGGTCGGCCCGCTGATCAGCGGCCAGGCCACCGACCGCGTCATGGAGTGGGTCCAGGGCGCCGTCAGCGAAGGCGCCCGCGTGGTCGCCGGCGGCGCGCTGCGCGACGGCGTGCTCGAACCGACCGTGGTCACGGACGTCCGGGCGGACTCGGCGCTGCTGTGCAGCGAGGTCTTCGGCCCGGTCGTCACCGTGGTGCCCGTGAAGGACGTCGCCGAGGCCATCGCCGCGGCCAACGACTCCCGCTTCGGCCTCAACACCGCGATCTTCACCAACGACCTCACCAACGCCCTGCAGTACGCCAAGAAGGCGGAAGCGGGCTCGGTCCTGGTCAACGTCGCGCCCGCGTTCCGCGCGGACCACATGCCCTACCGCGGTGTCAAGGAATCGGGCCACGGCCGCGAAGGCGTGAAGTACGCCGTGGCGTCGCTGGTCGCCGAGAAGCTCGTGATCCTCGCCGCCTGAGCGGCGGGGACGAAGGAAAGGTCAGCTCAGTGAGCGAGAACGGAGTGCGGTTCCGCGACATCCGCGGTCTGCTCGAGGCGCGCAGCGTCGCCGTGGTCGGTGCGTCCGACCGGGAAGGCAACGTCGGCGGCACGGCGATCGGGCACCTGCTGAAGTTCGGGTACACCGGTGAGATCTGGCCGGTGCACCCGTCGGCCGAGACGGTGGCGGGCCTGCCTGCCTACCGCAGTGTGGCCGACCTTCCGGGCGCGGCGGACCTCGCCATCCTCGCGGTCCCCGCGGCCCGGGCGGTCGACCTCGTCGCCGAGTGCGGCGCGGCCGGCATCCGCAACGGCGTCGTGTGGGCCGGTGGGTTCGCGGAGTCCGGGCCGGAGGGCCGCGCGCTGCAGGACCGGCTGGTCGAGGCATGCGCGGCGGTGGACTTCAACCTGTGCGGGCCCAACTGCCTGGGCCTGATCAACACGGGCACCAAGCTCACGGCCACCTACAGCTCGGGCTTGTTCGATTTCGAAACCATGCTCACGGGCACGGTGTCGATGGTGAGCCAGAGCGGCGGGATCACCGCCGCGTCGATGGCACTCGCCGCCCGCGCCGGGTGGGGATTCCGGCATGTGGTGAGTGTCGGCAACGAGGCCGTGGTGTCGGCCGCCGACTTCATCCACCACTACGCGAACGACGACGGTGTGCGCGTGATCGCGGCGTACCTCGAAGGTGTGCAGGACGGGGCGAAGCTCGTCGCCGCGTTGCGGGAAGCACACGCGGCCGCCAAACCTGTGGTGATTTTGAAGGGTGGGCGTTCGAAAGAGAGCGCCGAGGCTGCGAAATCGCACACGGCGGTGCTCGCGGGGGTGGACAAGGTGTTCAGCGCGGTGATGCGCGACTGCGGCGTGACGCTGGTGGGCTCGCTGGAAGAACTGCTCGACACGGCGTCGCTGTTCAGTTCGCTTCGTCCGGAGCAGCTCGGGGCCGGCGGGCGGATCGCCATCACCACGACCGGTGGCGGGGGCGGGGTGCTCGCGACGGACCAGTGCGTTTCGCGCGGGCTGGCCGTGCCGCGGCTGTCCGAGGCGACAGTGGGGGCGGCGGCCGCGAAGCTGACGCCGCTGGCGGCGGTGGGCAACCCGACCGACCTCACGCCGGAGTCGTTCTACCAGGCGAAGTGGCGCTCGCAGCTGCCTGAGGCGCTGGGCGCGATCGCGGCGGACGAGGGTGTGGACGGCGTGCTGTTCCTCGCCCAGGCGATGCGGCACCGGGCCGCCGAGGTGGTGGCTGCGGTCGAGGCGCTGCGCGGGGCGACGGACAAACCGGTGTGCGTGAGCTGGCCGCTCGCGCCGGACGAGGCGTTGCGGTCGCTGGCGGAGCTCGGGATCTACGCGTTCCCCGAGCACGATCGGGCGGCGCGGGCGCTGGGTCACCTCGGCCGGTACTCGCCGGCCGCCGGGGCCGCCTCGGCGGATGTCGCCGAGGTTCCGGCGGCGGTCGGGCCGGTGGTGGCCGGCTGGGTGGTTTCCGAACCGGCCGTGGTGGCGGAACACCGCGCGCGTCCGTTGCTGGCCGCCGCGGGGCTGCCGGTGGTCGAAGGGATCCACGCGCATTCGGTCGACGAGGCCGCGGAGTTCGGTTTCCCGCTGGTGCTCAAGGGCGTGACCGACGAGGTCACCCACCGCTACGCGGCCGGGCTGGTGAAACTGGGGGTGTCCGGCCGTGAAGAACTGAACACGGCGTGGAAGTCGATCACCACCCGCGCCGAGGCCGACGGCGTGTCCCTCGACGGGATGCTCGTGCAGCGCATGGCCGACGGGGACACGGAGTTCCTCGTCTCGGCGTTCACCGACGACCAGTTCGGCGTGATGGTGAGCGTCGGCGTCGGCGGCGTGCTGGCCGAGGCGCTCGACGACGTGGTGCTCATGCGGGCGCCGGTGAGCGCGGTGTCCGCGGCCGAACACATTCGCGGGCTGAAGGTGTTCGAACGTGCGCCGAAACTCACAGCCGGTGTTGATCTTCCCGCGCTGGGTGCGTTCGCCGCGAACCTCGCCGCGCTGGCGTCCGCCTTGCCGTGGCGGAAGTTCACGCTCGAGATCAACCCGGTCAAGGCGGACGGGTCGGGTGTCGTGGCGCTGGACGCGCTGCTGATCGTGGAGGCCGTGTGATGAGCGAGTCGAAGGTGCTGCCGCTGGCCGAGGCGGTCGAGAAGTTCGTGCGGCCGGGTGCGTTCCTGCACCTTGCCTACAACGGCGGCCGCCCCAACGCGGCGGTCGCGGAGATCATCCGGAAGTTCGCCGGCACCGAGCCGGGGTTCCGGATCAGCGCACAGGGGTTCGTGAACACGCAGCACGCCCTCGTCGCCGCGGGCCTGGTGAAGACGCTGACCGTGGCGTACGCGGGGGAGAACTTCCCGAGCCCGCGCCCGAACCCGGCGCTGCAACGGGCTTCGGCAGACGGGTCCGTCGAGATCGAGAACTGGTCGATCTGGACGCTCACCGCGCGGTTGATGGCCGGAGCGCTCGGGGTGCCGTTCCTGCCGGTGCGCTCGCTCGCCGGCAGCACGATGGCGCAGGAGCACGCCGGTCGCGACTACCACGAGGTCGGTCCGGACGGCGCGGTCTCGCCGGTGGTCACGGCGCTGCGGCCCGACCTGGTGCTGCTGCACGGGCTCGCCGCCGACCCCGCGGGCAACGTGATCCTGGCCCCGCCCTACGGCGAGGGCGCGTGGGGTTCGCTCGCGGCCCGCGACGGCGTGATCGCGTGCGTCGAGGAGATCGTGGACGACTCCTTCATCCGGCGGCACAACTCGCTGCCGATGATTCCCGCACACGCGGTGCGCGCGGTCTGCCACACGCCGTTCGGTTCCCATCCCTACGGGTTGCAGCCGGTGGGCCTGGAAGGCGTCAGCGGGTACGTCGAGGACGCCGAGTTCATGGACGAGCTGCGCGCGGCCGCCGCGGACCCCGAGGAGCTCGCGCGGTGGACCAAGAAGTGGATCACCGGCGTGCGCGACCACGACGCGTTCCTGGCGCGGCTCGGAGAAGACCGGCTGCGGACGCTGCGCGAGGGCCGGCCGGTCGTGTGGCCGCCTTCCCTGGCGACCGGGCCCACGGTCGAGGAGCGGATGACGCTCACGGCCGCCCGGATCGTCGGGGATCGCATCACCGTGGCGGGCCACGACGTCGCGCTGGCCGGGATCGGGTTCGCGCACCTGGCCGCGTGGGTCGCCGTCGCGCGGTTGCGGTCGGCGGGCTCCCCGGTGCAGTTGGCCGCCGAACTCGGGATGTCCGGATTCGAACCCCAGCCGGGAGATCCTTACCTTTTCGCCGGCCGGAACCTCCCGACCTGCCTGCAGCTCACCGACGTGATGACCGTGCTCGGTCGTGACATGGCGGGACCGGGCACGTCCAGCATCGCGGTGCTCGGGGCCGGACAGATCGACGCGGAGGGCAACATCAACTCCACCGTCGGCGCCGACGGCGGGTTCCTCGTCGGCTCGGGCGGCGCGAACGATGTTGCGTCGGCCGCCGACGACGTGGTCGCGGTGGTGAAGCACTCGCCGCGGCGGCTGGTCGAAACCGTGCCGTACGTGACGGTGCCCGGCCGGCGCGTGTCGGCGATCGTCACGTCGGAAGCGGTGCTGGAACGCCGGAACGGCCGTTACGAGATCACCAGCTACGTCGAGGTCCCCCGCACCGACCGGGACGCGACGCTGCGCAAGATCGTCGAACGCACCGGATTCCCGGTCACCGTCGCCGCCGACTGCCGGCCCGAGCCGCTGCCCGACGCGGCCGACCTCGAACGGCTGCGCGGCTACGACCCGCAACGCGTGTTCCTCGGCAGTGTTCCGGCCTGAGCCGCGCTCGTACCTGACCCGCGCGGAAACCGAGCCACTTCAACGAAAATCAGGAGAAACCATGGCCGAGTACGAGTCCCCGTACGATCCGTCCACCATGCCGAGCGGTCTCGAGCACGTGGTGTACGAGAAGAAGGGGCACGTTGCCTACGTCACGATCAACCGGCCCGACGTGCGCAACGCCCTGCACACCTACGCCTACCTCGAGCTGCGCCAGTGCTGGCTCGACATCGCGCGCGACCCGGAGATCTTCGTCGGCATCGTGACCGGCGCGGGCCCCGCGTTCTGCGCCGGGCGCGACATCAAGTTCCTCGCGCAGCACCAGGCCGAGGGCAAGCGCACGCCGCACGAGGACCCCAACAGCCCGGTGTTCCACTGGGGCGGCGGCGGGATGCCCGAGGACGTCGAGCTCAACAAGCCGCTGATCTCGGCGGTCAACGGGTTCGCCGTCGGCGTCGGGCTCACCCTCGCGCTGCAGTGCCAGCTGCGCGTGATGGCCGACGACGCGTGGCTCGGCGACCAGCACACCAACGTCGGGCGTCTCGGTTCCCCGCACCTGAAGTACACGGCGCTGCCGCGCGCGACGGCCGCGTACCTGACCCTCTGCAATGGACGGTTGAGCGCGCAGGACTGCTTGCAGCAGGGCATCGTCAACCGGGTGGTGCCGCAGGACAAGCTGATCGAGGCCGCCGAGGAGATCGCGGAGATGGTGTGCCGCAGCTCGCCGCTCGCGGTGCAGGCGACCGTGCAGCTCTACCGGATGTCGGCGGCTGAGCCGACGCTTTCGGCCTACGCGAAGCACTTGGACAAGGAGATCGCGGAGAGCGACGACGGCGCCGAGGGGCCGCGCGCGTTCCGCGAGAAGCGTGCTCCGAAGTGGACGGTGTCCTGACCTCCCGCCTCCCGTGCCGGGGCCAGTCCCGGCACGGGAGCCGCGCGTCAGGTGCGGGCGCGTTTGCCGCCGTCGACGACCAGCGCTTCGCCGGTCACGAAGCTCGCGTTCGCCGACAGCAGGAACGCCACGGCGTCGGCGATCTCGTCCGGCCGCGCACGGCGGCCGAGCGGGTTTCCGGCGGGAACGTCCTCCGTGGACATTCGCTGCGCGTCGATGCTGCGCATCATCCGGCCCTCGACGGCGCCGGGGCACACGGCGTTCACGCGGATCCCGCGCTCGGCGGCCTCGACGGCGGCGGCACGGGTGAGGCCGAGCACGGCGTGTTTCGACGTCACGTAGGCGACGTTGCCGGCGCCCGCGGCGAACGCGGCGCCGCTCGCGGTGTTGACCACGGCGGCGCCGTCTTCGAGGCGGGGGAGCATGTGCTTGAGACCGAGGAAAACCCCGCGCACGTTCACGGCCATCACGCGTTCGAACGCGTCGAGGTCGAAGTCGGGGATGAGGGCGCGCGGGCCTTCGATCCCGGCGTTGTTGAAGAACGCGCGGACCGGGCCGAGGCTCGCCGCGTGCTCCGCGTAGGCGGCGACCTGTGCGGGGTCGGTCACGTCGGCGGTGTGGCCCTCGGCGGTCGCGCCGTCGGCTCGCAGGGCGGCGACCGTCGCTTCGACCCGGGCGGTGTCCACGTCGACCACGAGCAGGCGGTGGCCGTCGCGGGCCAGGCGGGCGGCGGTGGCCGCCCCGAGGTCGCCCGCGCCGCCGGTGAGCACCGCGACCGGTGGTGGAGTAGTCACGTGTCCTGCCTTTCTTCGAACGGATCCCGGGTCCAGGTCATCAGAACGGTGATCGAATGGCAACAAGGAATGTTGGAACATTGACATCGTGAGCGGGTCACCCTACGTTGCGACCAGCTTGAGAGACGGAGGCACCTCGATGGGGCCACATCGGACAGCCGGGCACCGTGGAATCCGTGGGTCCCGGCGATCCTTCGGGTTGCGCGCCGTGCTCGTGCTCGGCCTGCTGGCGGCGCTCGCCGGCTGCGGCGGCGGTTCCGCACCGCCGGGAACACTGGGCGACGGTCCGATCCGGATCGGGGTCGCCGTGCCGCTCACGGGTCCGAACGCGACGGTCGGCAGCTCCGTGCGCCTCGGCGCGGAGGTCGCCGTCGCCCAGCTCAACGCCGCGGGCGGTGTGCTGGGGCACCAGCTCGAGGTCGTCACGGCCGACACGACGTCGGACCTCACGCAGAGCGTGCAGGAGGTGCGGCGGCTGATCCTGCAGGAACACGTGGACGTGCTGGTCGGACCGACCGCGTCCGGCCAGGTGTCCGCGCTGATCACCACGATCAACGCCGCCGACGTCTACAACGTGCAGGGTTCCGCCTCACCCGCCTTCGGCCCGAAGGCCGCGCCCAACAGCTTCTCGATCACCGCGAGCGCGGGCGACCAGGGCCTGGCGCAGGTCGGGTTCGCCACGAGCAAGCAGTACCGGAAGATCGCGATCCTCTCCGACACCCTCGAGTACGGCCGCCTCGGCTCGGCCGCCATCCGGGCCGCGGCGAAGCAGAACGGGATCGCCGTCACCGGCTCGGCGGAGTACCAGTCGGGCACCGCGGACATGACCTCGCAGGTGCTGAACCTGAAGAACACGAACCCGCAGGCGCTGATGGTGTTCGCGTCCAACGGCCAGGACACCGGCCGCGCGCTCAAGGCGCTGCAGGACTTGCACTGGGACGTGCCCGTGATCGGCAACTACGGCACCACGTTCACCGGGCCGGCCACTGCGATCGCCGGGCCCGACGCATACCGCAACGTCACCGCGCTCGAGTACCCCGGCTTCGGCGCCTGCTCGGCCGCGCAGGTCCCGGCGGAGACGGCGCAGTTCCGCACGCAGCTCAAGGCGTTCGACGCCAAGGCCGCGGCCACCGCGCAGACCGACCTCGCGGCCAACACCCACGACTCCGTGTTGTTGTTCGCCGCCGGTGCCGACGGTTCGAAATCGATCACCGGCAGTTCGGTCGCGAACTGGCTCGAACACCACGCTTCCGGGCTGAAGGACGGCTACGTCAACGCTCCGTTCGGCATCACTCCCGCGTCGCACTTCCTCACCTCGCACGACGCGCTCGTCGCGGTCGCGCCCGGCACGGCCGTGGTGCCCGGGGTGTTCAAGAAGGTGGCCGGATGCCGGTGACCGGGGCGCAGCTTCTCGAGAGGGAACCATGCAGGAACTAGGAATCGTCCTCGTCCGGGGTATCGGCAGCGGCGCGATCTACGCGCTCATCGCGATGTCGCTCACGATCATCTACAACACCAGCACCATCCTGAACTTCGCGCAGGGCTTCTGGGTCGTGGCCGCGGGCGGTCTCGCCGTATCCTGGCTCCCGGCGGGCGTCGGGGTGGGCGGGTACGTGCTGGGGCTGCTCGCCGTCGTCGCGGTGATCGTCGCGCTGGTGTCGGTGCAGGGGGTGGCGACGCTGCTGCCGCTGCGGGGCGGCACGAGCCAGCATTCATGGCTGGTCACGACGCTGGCGGCGTCGGTGATCATCGGCGCGCTGGTGGAGCGGACGCTGGGCAGCGACTCACTCAACATCCCCACCGTCTTCGGCAGCTTCGGTGTGTTCGGGGTGCAGACTTCGGTGCTGTACCTGGTCGCGATCGCGTTCGCGGTGGTCGTGTTCGCCGCGTTGTCGCTTTTCTACCGGCGCACCGATGCCGGCCTCGCGATGCAGGCGCTGCGGCAGGACTACGACGTCGCGCGCGCCGCCGGGATCCCCGCACGGCGGCTGCAGATCGCGTCGTTCGCGATCGCCGGGCTGATCCTCGGCCTCACCGGGTACCTGTTCGGCCCGATCCTCGCGTTGTCGAGCACGAGCGGGCTGAACCTGGTGATCGGCGGGTTCACCGTCGCGATCGTAGGCGGGCTGAGCTCGCTGCGGGGCGCGGTGCTGATCGGCCCGCTGTTCGGCATGGCGACGCAGGCCGCCACCACGTGGATCGGCGCGGACTTCCAGTCGGCGGTGGTGCTGGGGATCCTCGTGGTCGTGCTGCTCGTCGTGCCCCAGGGCCTGTTCGGCCGTCCTGCCGCGAGAAGGGTGTGAGCGTGCCTCGTCGACTGTCTTTTGTGAACTCCTCCGCCATGCGCGAGTCCGGGGTGGGTGCGGTGATCCTCGCGCTGGCCGTGCTCGTGCCCGCGCTGGGCGGCGACCCGTACTGGGCCTACGCGCTGACAATCGTGGCGATCTACTCGATCGCGTCGGCCTCGACCAACGTGCTGCGCGCGGAGTCCGGCCAATACACCTTCGGCCAGGGCGCGATCTTCGGCGCCGCCGCGTACAGCACGGCGCTCGCGACGGCGACGTACGGCTGGAACCCGGTGCTCGCGGTGCTGCTCGGGATCGCGATCGCCGGGGTGCTCGGGCTGCTGCTGGCGTTGCCGGCGTTGCGCGTGCAGGGTTACTACCTCGGGTTCGTGTCGCTGGCGGCCGCGGTGGTGTTCCCGCAGCTGCTGTACGGGTTCAGCACGTTCACGCACGCGGTGTCCGGTGTGCCGCTGACCGTGGTGCGGCCGGTCGACGCCCACAGCGGTGCGTTCCAGCCGTTCAGCCTGATCGTGCTCGCGTTGGCGATCCTGGCACTTTTCGGACACGCGGTGTTGCGTGGTTCACGGCTGGGGCGGCGGATGCGTGCGGCGGCGATCAGCCCGGAAGCGGCCCAGACGCTGCGGATCCGGCCGGGGCGGGTGCGCGTGGCGGCGTTCGTGATCGCCGCGGTCGGTGCGGGTGTCGCGGGTGCGTTGTACGCGCCGTACTTCAGCTTTGTCAGCCCGGACGCGTTCCCGGTTTCGTTCAGCGTGTTGCTGTACTTCACCGTGGTGGTCGGTGGTGACAGCACGATCATCGGACCGCTGTTCGGGTTGTTCGTGCTGTACGTGGTGCCGAACCTGCTGCTCACGAAGTTCTCCGACTACCGCGACCTGATCTACGGTGTGCTCGCGTTCGTGATCATGGCGCTGCTGCCCGACGGGCTGCTGCCACCGCTGAAACGCCTCGCGGCGCGGATCTGGAAACCGGCGCCGAAGCCGCCTGTGGACATCCCGGCGATGATCGGGCGGTTGGAGGGCGAGCGGAAACCCGGGAAGGGTCTGGAGCTCGCGGTGTCCGGGGTGACGAAGCGGTTCGGCGCGGTCGTGGCGCTGGACGGTGTCGGCTTCGAGGCCGTGGCGGGCAAGGTCCATGCGCTGATCGGTCCCAACGGGTGTGGGAAATCCACCACGCTGAACGTGATCTCCGGTCTCGTTCGTGCGGACGCGGGTGAGATTTCGCTCGACGGGGTGTCCGAAAACCACCGCCCGGCGGTGGATATCGCCACAGCGGGTGTTGCGCGGGGATTCCAGACGCCGCGGGTGTTCGACTCGCTCGACGCGTGGGACAACATCGAGCTCGGCATCCGGGAAGGTTCGGATCGGGACTACGCCTGGATCCGCGACGCGTTGCGCGGCGTGCCGGTCTCCTCGTTCACCCATTCCGAGCGTCGCTGGCTGGAGCTGCTGCGCATCTGCGTTTCGGCGCCGCGGCTCGTGTTGCTCGACGAACCGGCGGCGGGGTTGTCGCTCAACGAACGGCAGCAGCTGGTCTCGCTCATCCGCAGCCTCGTCGCGGTGAGCGGGGCGACGGTGGTGCTCGTCGAACACGATCTCCCACTGGTGTGGGGGATAGCGGACACGGTGACGGTGATGTCCGAAGGCCGGGTCCTCACGACCGGCGTGGCGGCCGAGGTGCGGGAGAGCGAGTCGATGGACGTGATCGTGGGGAGCGGCCGTGCTGCGCGTTGAAGGACTGCGGTCGGGCTACGGCTCGATGACCGTGCTGCACGGAGTGGACCTCGCCGTCGACGCGGGCGAACTGCTGCTCATCGCCGGCGCGAACGGCGCGGGCAAGAGCACGTTGCTCTCGACGATCGCGGGGTTCGTTCCCGAACAAGCCGGCACCACCACGCTCGACGGCACTCCGCTGCGCCGCGGCCCTTCGGCCCGGGCCCGCGCGGGTGTGCGGCTGGTACACCAGGGCCACCGGGTGTTCGGGGAGCTGACCGTGCGGGACAACCTGCGCCTCGGCGGTTACGGCCTGCGCGGCGCGCGGCGGACGCAGCGGTTCGACGAAGTGGTGACCGCGTTCCCGCTGCTGGCCGAGCGGCTGGACGTGTTCGCCGGCGACCTGTCCGGAGGGCAACAGCAGGTGCTCGCGATCGCACAGGCGATGATGCTGGACCCACCCGTTCTGTTGTGCGACGAACCATCGCTGGGCGTGGCGCAGGTGCTGATCCCGCCGATCATGGCCGCGCTGCGGGCGCGCGCGGACTCGGGGCGCGCGGTGGTGGTCGTCGAACAGCTGGTGGACCAGGCGATCGAGTACGCGGATCGGCTGGCGATCGTGGACCGCGGGACGATTCCGTTCGACCGTCCGGCGGTGGAGTACGAACGCGATCCCTCGGTGGTGCGCGAGATCCTGCTGGGAGCGGTGTGAGCGGAAAGCGATCGGAGGAACGGATGACGGAGCGGCCGGCCTACGCGGACCTGCCCGGCGGCGACGCCAGTGGGTTGTTCGGGGCGGGCGACGCGCTGGGTGCGCTGAACCTGCAGACGCCCAGCGCGATCGCGCACGCGGCGACGCTCGTGCGGGAGGGCGCGGTGTTCAGCCTCAACGCGCCCGTCGACTGGGTGGACCCGCCGTTGTTCAGCCGCAAGCAGGTCGAACACCACGTGTTCACCACCCCGCGCGGCAACCTCGACGACTGGCTCGACGGCTACTACCTCCAGGCTTCGTCGCAGTGGGACGGGTTCCTGCACGCGCGCCGGCCCGACGGCGGCTTCCACAACCGGCTGCCCGCCGCGGACCACGGCGTTCACGTCTGGGCGGCGCGCGGCATCGCCGGGCGCGCGGTGCTGCTGGACATCGGAGCTTTCCTCGCGGATCAGGGCCGGCCGCTCGACTGGCGCACGCGCGCCGAGATCACGGCGGCGGACCTGGAGGCGTGCCGCGCGGCCTGCGGGGTCGAGCAGCGCCCGGGCGACATCCTGCTGATCCGCACCGGCTGGGCCACGGAATACGAGCGCGCGCTTGCCTCGGAGCGCGCGGCGGTGCGCGAGGACACGACGGGCCCGGGCCTGGCGGCCGACGAGGCGCTCCTCGCCTACCTGTGGGACTGGGGCATCAGCGCGCTGGCCTGCGACAACATCGCCGTCGAGGCGCTGCCGCTCGGCGAGGCCGCCCTGCACCCGCGCCTCATCGGACTGCTGGGCGTGCCGCTGGGCGAGCTGTGGTGGCTCGACGAACTCGCCGCCCACTGCGCCCGTGACGGCCGCTACGAATGCCTCCTCACCTCCGCCCCGATCAACCTGCGGGGCGGCGTCGGCTCTCCTGCCAACGCGATCGCCTTGAAGTAAGGCCGGGGCGCCGGGTCGTAGGGGCGCGGTGGCGGGTCTTGGGTGGTCGGGGGCGAGAAAGTTGCTGTCTGGGGCCGTCCCGCCCGCGATTGGCCTGAAGTAGGGCTGGCGCCGTGAACTCGGGAAGCACGACGGCGACCTCGGCGCTGTCGGGATGAAGCCGCGGGCGCGGTGGCAGGTCTTGGGCGCTCGGGGGGCTAGAAACTCGCTGCATGGGACCGCCCCGCCCGCGATCGGCCTGAACAAGGCCGGAAAACGCCCGGGCGAGGGGGCCGGTCGGGACCGCCCGGAAACTGCGCGACCTGGGGGTGGGCGAGAAAGTCGGCGCCGGGGGACCGGTGGTGGGGCCGCGAGGTGGTGTTCGGGAAATGACACTGGTTAACATCGGACGGATCCGGCAGGGCCCGTCGCGGTGACGGGGCCGCCGGGAGCGCCGAGACCCGGAGGAACGCGTGACATCCGAGACCCAGCTGTCGCCCGCACAGGAACGTCGGGGCAGGCTCGTCGCGCTGGTGGAGGCGCAGGGGTTCTGCACCGTCGCCGAGCTGGCCGTCGCGCTGGATGTTTCCGAGATGACCATCCGGCGGGACGCGCGGCAGCTCATGGGCGAGGGCCGCATGCGCAGCGTGCACGGCGGCATCACCATGTTGCCCGCCGCGGCCATCGACGGGACCGACTTCCACGCCCGCACCACGCGCCACGGCGACGCGAAGAAGGCGATCGCCCGCAAGGCGCTGGAGCTGCTGCCCGACGCCGGCGCCGTCGCGTTCGACGCCGGTACGACCACACACGAGGTGGCCAAGCTCCTGCCCGACGGCGCGCGCCTGCAGGTGGTGACGGCGTCGCTGCCGATCATCAACACGTTGCTGGGCCGCGAAGGCTTCGACGTGATCAGCCTCGGCGGCACGCTGCACCAGAGCTCGCAGTCGTTCGCCGGCCCGATGACCGTGGCCGCGATCGGCGAGCTGCGCGTGCGGACGCTGCTGCTCGCGGCGTCGGGGCTGACGAGCGAAGGTGTGTTCTGCGGCAACCACTTCGACGCCGTGTCCAAGCGGGCCCTCGTGGAGGTGGCCGACGAGGTGATCCTGCTGGCCGACTCCAGCAAGTTCGAGCTCTCGGCGATGGTGCGGGCGTGTTCGCTCGGCGACGTCGACGTGTTCGTGACCGACGACCGGCTGCCCGACCGTTACCGCAAAGCCTTGCGCGAGTACAAGGTCGAGGTGATCACGGTGCCGATCGAGGAGGACCACGCGATCGCCTGATGTTGCTTTCTTGTCAGTGCGATGTTGTTTTATTGACATCGCTGGTGCGGCGCGCCTAGGTTCGGATGGGCGTCGGCGCAGCGGCCGGCCCGGGCGAGAGGACGGGGTCGCATGACGGTTGAGATCGTTCCCGAGGCGGAGCTCGAAACGGCGCGCGAGGGACTGCGCGAAGTCCGGGCTCGCGGCGTGCGGTGGCTGCTCGACCACGTCGGCGACGACGGCAAGCCCGCGGCAGCCGACCTTCGCAACGGCTACTACCGGATGCCGTGGACGTTCGCGCTCGTCGGCGAACGTGAAGTCGCCGCGCAGGTGATGTCCTGGATCGAACGCAACGCGCTCACCGCCACCGGCGACCTGCGCGAAGGCGTGCCGCGCGAGGCGTTCACCTCGCGCTAGGCGACCTACCCGCATTCACTGCTGGCGCAGGGCGCGTGGGCGCTGGAGCGCTACGACACCGCGCTGGCGCTCGTGGACACCATGCGGAAGTCCTTCCAGGATCCCGAAACCGGCGGCGCGTTCATGGAACGACAGGAAGCGCGCACCGGCCGACAGTTCGTGTTCCCGACCGCACAGCTCGGGCTGGCCGCGCTCGCGAGCGGACAGTCGGACGTGGCGCAGGCGGCGTTCGGCTGGTTCGACCGGCTGTGGGCCGCGCAGCCGGAGTTGCCGCACGTGCTCTACGCCTCCTGGGGTCCGAACGGCCTGCGCACCGTCGCCGACCAGGACGACGAGTTCATCAGCCGCGTCGACTTCCGCGAGCCGCGCCAGGCGTTCTACAACCCGGGCATCGGCGCCGCGTTCCTCAGCCGCTACTACATGGTCACGCGCGACGAGCGGGCGCGCGAAATCGCCACGGGCATGCTGCGGCTGTCCGCTTCCGGCACCGAGGCGCAGTACAACCACTGGGAGTCGATGCAGATCTGCAAGTTCGGCTGGGGCTCCGCGATGGCCGCCGAGATCGACCCGGCCGGCGACCACCTGAAGCACGTGCTGCGCATGGCCCGCTGGTACATCGACTCCCAGCGGCCCGACGGCAGCTGGGTCCCGAGCGGCTTCCTCGTCGCCGAGCCGAACGACAGCCACGCCATCGAGAAGACCGCCGAGCACACGCTGTGGGTGCACATGATGCTCACGAGCCTGGCCGCCGCGGCCGACCGCGGACCCGTGGCCGCCGGCCAGCAGAGTCCACAAAGGACACTGGCCGCCGTATAGTGGAGGACACCGCGGCGTTCACCCGATCCGGTGGCCTTCGCGTGTCGAACGGCTGAGCGGGGCCGTCACCCGCGCGTCTGGGACGAGACTCGCGCGGTGATGAACACCTCCCTCGACGACGCCGGCCGCTGCCTCCTCTCGGTGGCTTGGAACATCCGCACCGGCGTCCCGCGGGCGGGGGCCCGCAAGGAGGAGATCCGGGCTCGGCTGCAGGCCGTCTGCCGCTCGATGGGGCACGCCGCGTGCGCCCGCGCGGCGGCCGGTTCGCCGCCGGACCACGTGCCGTTCCTGAAGCTCGCCGACCTGGCCTACGAGATCGACACGCTCCTGCTGCTCGTCGACACCGCGCTGGCGCCCGACGCCGACCGCGACCGCCGCCGGTGGGCCGAGATCGACACGCTCGTCGCCGGCGTGGACGACCTCGTGGACCGCGCCGCGACCATCCTCGGGGGACAGCTCGCGGCCAGCCGCTGACGCTTTCCCCGCACGGGGTGTCCGAATCCTCACAGGACTTGTGCGTTGCCCCTCGCCGTTTGACAGGGTGCGCACATTTTCCGGGACCGAGGTGACCGGCGACGACCATGGACCTCGCCCGAGGGCATCACGGTCGGGGCGCGGCCGGACGTGAACGTCGGCCGGATGGACGAACTGTGGGTCGGGGAGAACGGTGGGGCGGGGAAGTGACCATGGCGCGCCTGACCGTCGTCAGTGGCGGACGCGGACCCCGGCCAGCACCGCGCTGAGGCTCGGCAGCCAGCGCTGCCGCGGGTCGGGGGCGGCGAGCCACTCCGTCGAGACGCCGGGGACCTGCGGGCCGATCGGCAGGGGGACGAGGGCGCCGCAGTCGAGGAGGTCGACGTCGGTGGGCAGGGTGGTGCGGGGCGGGACCAGGCCGTCGGTCTCGGCGAGGATGGCGACGCGCGGGCCGTGCTGCGTGGGCAGGACTAGGACGGGGCCCTGGCAGCCGGTGTCGGCGAGGTGGCGCAGCACCGGGCCGGCGGCGAGCTTCGGCAGGGTCACGGCGCACAGGCCATTTTCGAGCGCGAGGAACAGCCGGCTGCCCTGCCAGCGCACCGACCAGCCGAACAGGCGGCCGTAGTAGGCGTCGAACCGCTCGTGGGCGTGCTCGGCCGACGCGAGCTCGGTCGGCTGGAGCTGGGTGTCGAGGCTCATCGTCGACGCCTTCCGGTCGTGGGGAAATGGTCACAGGGGTTCGAGGTCCGACCACGAGTCTAACGGCACTCAGTGCCACTAGCAAGGCGGCCTGCTACCGTCTTCGGGCATGACGGAATCGCAGCGCCGCGCGCCGGCCACCCGGGTCGGGGCGACGGCAGCCGGCCGACGGCAGCTGCGCCGCGCGCTGTCCTCGGCGGCCGTGGACCTGTTCGTGGCCAACGGGTACGAGGCGACGACCGTTGACGAGATCGCCGCCGCGGCGGGGGTCGGGCGCCGCACGTTCTTCCGGTATTTCGACACCAAGGACGACGTGCTCTTCGCCAACCACGACGAGATCGTCACGGAGATGGAGCAGGCCTTCGAGCGCGCGGATCCGTCGCGCGATCCGGTCGAGGTGGCGTGTTCGACGGTGAGCCTGGTGCTCGACTACTACGCCGCGGACCTCGACGTGTCGCTGAAGCGGTTCACGCTCACGCGGACGGTGACTTCGTTGCGGGACAAGGAAGTCGCGACCGTCGACCGGTACCAGCGCGTGCTCGCGCGGTACCTGCAGACGCGGTTCGCCGAACAGGGCGACGGCACGGCGAGCCTGCGGGCGGCCGTGGCCGCGGCGGCGATCGCGGCGGCGAACAACCACGTACTGCGGCGGTGGCTGCGCAGCGGCGGCAAGGACGACATCGCGGCGAGTGCGGCGCGGGCGTTCGCCCTGGTCGGAGAGGCTTTTCGGCCGGTGAACGCCGAGACGACGGTGGTCGCGGTGTTGAGTACCGCGACGCCGTTGCCGGAGGTCATGGCCCGGCTCGGCGCAGCCTTCCAGGACCCGGAAGCGGACCGATAAGTGCACTCAGTGCCATTGCTCAGTGTGCTGTCGCAGCGATCTCGATCGGGTAGCCGCCCCGGAGGACGGCGATGGTCGCGGGTGGCGTGATGACCTGGGCCGTTCCGCGGCGGGGCAGGGCGTGGCGTGGGCCGTAGCCGGAGGTCGTCCAGTCGGTCAGGCCGCCGTCCACGACCAGCGCGGGCCGGTCTTCGCGCAGGACGAACACGCCATCCGGCAGCTCTGTCCACGGCAGCTCGTGCAGCCGGCGCCGGCGACCGGCGAGGCGTTCGGCGTGCAGCTGCCGGTTCATGGCCCGCGCGGACGGCGGCGCGACGTCCAGCGCCTCGGCCCAGCCGTCGCGGTACCGCACGTAGTCCGCGCGCCGGCATTCCCCGCACGGGCGGTGCCCGGCGGCGAACGAGACGGCCTCGTCGTGGAAGTACAGGTGCGTGTAGCGGTGCGGCAGCCACTGCTCGCGCCACCGGCCGCGGAACTCGAGCCGGCAGGTGAGCCACAGGTCGCTCGCGTGGGTGCGCACGATCTCGTGTCCGGAGTGGAGGATGCCGCGGTTGCCCGTCCACGCGCCGCGCAGCGGGATCGCGACGATCTCGCCCAGCGGCGTCACCCGGTTGCGCTCGGGCGCGCTAGCCACGGCCGGCTCCGCTGTGCCGGACAACGCTGCGCCTGACGATGCCGTGCCTGACGATGTCGTGCCGGTCAACGCTGTGCCGGACGATCGGATGGACGACAATGACCCGATGGTCCGCATCGCACGCGTCTACGACCCGGCCGGCCCCGACGACGGCACCCGCGTCCTCGTGGACCGCGTCTGGCCGCGCGGCCTGGCCAAGGCGAAGGCCGCCCTCGACGACTGGTGCAAGGCCGTCGCGCCCACCACCGAGCTGCGCAAGTGGTACGCCCACGACCCCGACCGGTTCGCCGAGTTCACCCGCCGCTACCGCGCGGAGCTCGCCGCACCCGGCCCGGCGGCCGACGCCCTGGCCGCCCTGCGCGACCGCGCCGCACAGGGCCCGCTCACGCTGCTCACCGCGAGCCGCGCCCTGGACATCAGCCAGGCCGCCGTCCTGGCGCAGCTGCTTTCGGAAGACTGACACAACCCCATCGTCCCCGCTCGCAGCACCGAGCGCTGGCAGGTTCGCGACACCGACGCGAAAAGCCGCTGCCGGCACCCGCGGAAGCGAGCGCCGGCAGCGGCCAGGAAGAGAAAGCCTTACGGAGCCAGGTTCAGCTGCGTGGCCTTCACCGCGTTGGCGACCTGGGTGCAGTCGGCCGTGGTGGTGCCGGCGACGCCGGTGCGGGCGTTGGTGGTGCAGGCGGAGTTCAGCGCCGTGCCGAGGTCCTTGAAGGTGGACGTGGGGCGCAGCAGGTTCTCGACCTTCCACCACAGCGCGATGGCCTTGTCCTCGCCGATGCCGCGGACGGTCTGGCCGTTGAAGGTGTCGCCGTCGGTGATGAGGTAGTCCGTCTTGTCGACGACGCCGGCGTCGATGTGCGGGTCGCCGTTGGCGCCGACCCAGAACTGGCCGTTGACGCGGTCGGGGCTGGGGCCCTCGCCCGAGTTGGGCGGGTTCTTCATGTCCCGGACTTGCCCAATGGACGAGCCCGCGCCCATCAGCCAGCGGTTCGCGCCCTGCACGTTGGCGTCGCCGGACTTGATGGCGATGAACTGGCCCATCACGTCGGACATGCCCTCGTTGAGCGCGCCCGCGTAGCCGTTGCCGAGCTGCGAGGTGTGCTGGGTGACGCCGTGGGTGAGCTCGTGACCGGTGATGTCCATAGTGGTCACGCCCTCGCCGAAGGCCATCTGCTCGCCTTCCCAGAACGCGTTGGCCCACGGGCACTGCGTGTGGCGGCGACCGTCCGATTCGGTCTCCACCTCGCACATGCGCACGGTGCCGCGCAGGGCCTTGCCCTTGCCGTCGTGGTAGTCGGTGCCGATGTTGGCCGTCAGGTCGTACGAGGCGAACTGGGAGTAGAAGTTCTGTGCGTCGCCGAAGAAGTCGTAGACGCTGTTGACGTCTGCCGTCGCGACCGCGGCCTGGCCCTCACCTCGGGTCACGCCGAACGCGGTGCCCACGCCGCAGCGCAGGTCGGCCAGCGTCGCGATGTCGAGGTCCACGACCTTGCGATTCGCGTCGCACACCACGCGGTTGGTGGCGGCCTCCGACTCGCCCCACACCTGCAGGACCTTGCCGGTGTCGGCCCCGACGACGACTGTCCACTTGTCCTCGGGGTCCACGCCGTTGACGGGCACGAAGTAGGTCGGCACGGCGGTGGCGCTCGCGCCGTCGCCGCCCAGGCTCGCGTCGTACCAGTACGCGGTTTCCGCGCCGGTCTTCAGCACGCCGGCGTCCTTCTGCGCCACGGCGGCGTGCGCAACCTTGGCCGCGCGGTCCTGGGCGCCCTTCGCGTCGGCCGGGAACGAGCCCTGCGTGCGCTGTGTGGTCTTGCCGAGCGCGGCCATGAGCGCGCCGCTGCCGTCGAGGTCCTGCACGATCTGCGCGCCGTACACCGGCACCCCGCCGACGTTCTGCTGCAGCCGCGCGACGCTGCCGCCCGGAAGGGACTGCACGCTGGTGAGGGTGAGGTCGCCGACGGCGAGACCGAACTGCAGGGCCAGGTCCGCAGTGTGCGACTGCGCGGCCGCGGCGGCGTTCCCGGCGAGGCCGCGTGCGGCGGCGACGGGGGCCGCGGGCTGGACGGCGATGACGCGGCCGAGGGAGTCGGTGCTCACCTGGGTCTGCTGGGGCGACGCGCTCGCGGCGCCACCGGCGGCCACGAGGATCGACGAAGCCGTCACTGCTGTAGCCAGCACGGCCAGTCGTTTCGAAGACATACGGTCTACCTTCCGCACAGAGGGCCAACCCGAGTGGCCCGTGGAAGAAGTTTCCGATTCCGATCCGAAACTCAGAAGCGCCGAAAGTAGGAAGTGGATCGTGGTCCAGCCATTGGATGTAAAATACCCAAAACGGACACGTTAGAGCGGATATCTTTCTGCGCCAACGACTTCCGGCCCGGCGGCGAAAATGGCCGATGTCCAGGATGTGGGATCAGAGAACCGCGGCTCGCGCGTGGAATTCGCGCCGCACCTTTTCGATCCCGGGCGTGGACCGCGAAGGGTGCACGCGGTTCGTCAGCAGCACGTAGAAACGGCCCCGCTCCGGCTCGATCCACAGGCTGGTCCCGGTGAAGCCGGTGTGGCCGTAAGAGGTGGGTTCCAAGGCGGTGCCGACGGGTGAGCCCGGCACGTCGAGGCCCTGCCACGCGAGCCCGCGGCGTAGCGCGAGATCTTCGGTGTGGCAGGCGATCATCTCCGTGTGCGACGCGGGTTTGAGCAACGCTTGCGCGCCGCCGGCCAGCGCCTGCCCGAGACGCTCGACGTCGCCGAGCGTGGCGAACAAGCCGGCGTGCCCGCAGATCCCGCCCAGCACCACGGCGTTTTCGTCGTGCACCTGTCCACACACGACCCGGCCGCGCCACGGACAGTCCTCAGTGGCCACCGCGTCGGCCAGAAACCCCTGAGCAGGGCCGAAGCCGGTGGCCGTGAGCCCCAGCGGCTGTGTGACGAGCTCCGTCACGAGCCGGTCGAGCGGTGCGCCACCCGCGGCCTCGGCGATCAGCCCGAGCAGGATGAACCCCTGCGACGAATACTCGACCCGCGTGCCGGGCGAAGAACGCAACGGCCCGGTCCGGATCGCCTCCAGCAGCGCTTCCCGCGTCGGGTGCTCGCGGTAGAGTGGAGTTCCGCCCGGCAGCCCGGACGTGTGCGCGAGCAGCTGCCGGACGGTGATCCCGGCCTTGTCGCCGCCCGCATACGCCGGCAGGTGCCGGGGGAGTGGCTCGTCGAGGTCGAGCAGCCCCCGTTCGGCCAGTGCCACCACCACGATCCCGACGACCGGCTTCGTCACCGACGCGAGATCCCATCGGCTCTCCTCGGTCGCCTCCGGGCCGCCGTGCCAACGCGGGCCGAGCACCCCGCGGTCGAGCACCTCATCGGCGGTGCCGACAGACCACGCCGCGGCCGAGTACAAGCCCGACGTGGAAGCAAGAAGATCGAGCAGCTCAGTCCTCATCGGACACCGCCTGCAAGCCGGCCGGGCCCAGCTTCGCCGAAATCCGGTTCGCCGCCTCGGCCACCAGCGGGCCGAGCGCCGCAAACGCCTCCGGCTGCAGCGTGAACGTCAGCCCCGACACGCTGACCGCTCCGGCGACCACCCCGTCGGCATCCACCACCGGCGCGGCCACGCACCGCACGTGCGCCTCGTACTGCTCGTCGTCGACCACGTACCCGAGACTGTCCACAGTGGCCAGCGAAGCGCGGATGGCGGCCGGATCCGTGGAGGTCTTCGCCGTCCACGCCTTCAACGGCCCGGAGAGCACCTCGGCGACCTCGGCCTCCGGCAATCGCGACAGGATTGCCCGCCCGACGCCCGTGCAGTACAGCGGCACCTCGCCGCCCGGCCGCGTGTTCAGCCGGTACGCCTGCTCCGGCTCGAGCTTCTCCACGTACACCGCCCGGTCGGCGTGGCGCACCGCGTAGTGCACCGTGTGCCCGGTCCGCCGCCGCAGGTCAGCGAGCACGGGGCGGGTGGACCGGGTGGTGCGGCTGCCGGCGAGCACCGCGGCCGAGAGTCCGAGCAGCCTCGGCCCGACGTCGTACTGGCCACCGCCCGTCGCGGCGGCGAAACCGGCGTCCGCGAACGTCTGCAGCATCCGGTGCGCGGTGGGTTTCGGCAGGTCACAGGCCTTCGCGACGTCGGCGAGCCGGTGCGGCCCACCCGGGAGCGCGAGGGTCGCCAGCACTTCGAGCGCCTTGTCCACCGCGCCGCGGGGACTGTTCGCCGAGTCGTTGACAGCCTTGGTCACGGCGCCTACCTTAGCGCAATCGCATTCCACCTGACGGAACGGTCTTTCACTTCACGAAACGATCGAAAGGAGTAGGCACCCCGTGGCCCCTCCGCGTCCCCGCCTGTCCCGCCGCGACGCCCTCCGGCTCGGCGGCCTCGCGCTGCCCGCACTCGCCCTGCCGAGCTTGCTCACCGCGTGCGGCAGCGCCGCCGGCACTCCCGGCACCGTGCTGCGCGTGGCCCAGACCTCGGACCCGAAAACCCTGGATCCCCAGAAACAGGGCGACCTGACCTCCATGAACGTGCTGATCAACATGTTCGACACGCTCACCACGCGAGGTCCGGACAACCAGCTCAAACCCGGGCTGGCCCTGTCGTGGTCCTCGCCCGACCCGCTGACCTGGCGCTTCAAGCTCCGGCCCGGCGTGAAGTTCCACAACGGCGAGCCGTGTGACGCCAAGGCCGTGGCCTTCAGCATCAACCGGCTGCTCGACCCCGCCACGAAGTCACCGATCGTCGAGCTGCGCTACGTGAAGCAGGCCGTGGTCGTCGACCCGCTGACGGTGGACCTGCGCTGCAGCGAGGCCGACCCGATCATCCCCGCCAAGGTCTCGCTGTTCGGCGGCGTCGCCGTGCCACCGGAGTACCTGAAGCAGGTCGGTTCGGCCGGCTTCGCGAAGCATCCGGTGGGCACCGGGCCGTTCACCTTCGAGGAATTCGAGCGCGACCACCAGCTGCGGATGCGCGCGAATCCCGCGTACTGGGGCGGCAAACCCGCCTACGACGAGCTCGTCTTCCTTCCGATGGCCGACCCGTCGTCCGCGCTCGCTTCGCTGCAGAGCGACGAGGTGGACATCGTCGCAGGCCTGACGCCCGACGCCGCGCTGCAGATCCAGGGGTACCCGGGCGTCGAGATCCGCCACTTCCCGGGCATCCGCACCTCGTACCTCTCGCTCGACACCACGCAAGGCCCGTTGCGCGACGTGCGGGTGCGCCAGGCGCTCAACCACGCCGTCGACGTGCCGCTGCTGATCAAGGCGGTGCTCGACGGCAAAGCCCGCGAGGTGCCGACGATGTTCCCGCGCGAGTCGTTCGGCTTCGACCCGTCGATCACGCCGTACACGCGCGACCTTGGCGAAGCCAAGCGCCTGCTGGCCGAGGCCGGGTACGCGAACGGGTTCGACACGTCGATCAGCGCGCTCACGGCCGACTCCAACGTCGCGGAGGCGATTTCCGGGCTGCTCGCGAAGGTCGGCGTGCGGGCGCGCGTCGACCTCGTGGACTCCGGCACCTACACGAGCCGGCTGACGTCGGACAACCGCGGCGCGCTCGGCCCGATCTACCTCGCCGCCAGCACCGGCTGGACGCTCGACGCCGAAAGCCTGGTGCAGTCCAACGTCCGCCACGACCGGCGCCAAAGCCGCTGGCACAACGCCGAAGCCGATCGGCTCATCGACGGCGAGGAACTCTCCCTCGCGCCCGCCGACCGGCAGAAGGCCTTTACGTCGCTGCAGCAACTTCTGAAGCAGGAGGCGCCGTTCGTGTTCCTTTACCAGATCGACAACGTCTACGCGGTCAACACCCGGCCGACGTGGCAGCCCGGTGTCGTCGGCGTGCTCGCCATGGCCTCGGCGAGGGTGACCCCGTGACGGCGCCGGTCACCACCGCCACCCGGCTGCCCGCGCGAGCCGGCGCCGGCGTGCTGCGCGTGGTCGTGACGAAGGTGCTCACGGCGATCGTGGTGCTGTTCTTCGTGGCCACGGCGGCGTTCCTGCTCGTGCGGCTCTCGGGCGACCCCGTGAAGCTGATCCTCCCGCCCGACGCCACCGCGGCGCAGGAGGCGACGCTGCGCGCGAGCCTCGGGCTCGACCGGCCGCTGATCACGCAGTACCTCGACTACCTCGCCGGCCTGCCCCGGCTGAAGCTCGGCACCTCGCTCGTCTACGACCAGCCGGTGACCGACGTGCTGTTCTCCCGCATCCCGGCGACGCTGGAGCTGGCGGGGGCCGCGCTGCTGGTCGCGCTCGCGCTCGCGGTGCCGGCGGGCACGTTCGCCGCGATGCGCCGCGGCCGCGCCGGCGACTCCGGCGTGATGGCCGGTGTCCTGGTCGGACAGTCCACTCCGGCCTTCTGGGTCGGGATCCTGCTCATCCTGATCTTCGCGGTGCAGCTGAAGATCCTGCCCGCGTCGGGCTACGGCGGAATCGAGCACCTGATCCTGCCCGCGGTCACGCTCGCCGTGTACTCGGTGGCGGTGATCGCGCGGCTGCTGCGCTCGTCGCTGATCGACGTGCTCGGTTCGGACTTCATCCGCACCGCGAAAGCCAAGGGCCTCGGCACTGGCGGGATCGTGCTCGGCCACGGCATGCGCAACGCCGCGCTGCCCGTGGTCACGGTCGTCGGCCTCGAGGTCGGCTCGCTGCTGGGTGGCGCGATCCTCACCGAGCAGGTGTTCTCGTGGCCCGGCCTCGGCCGGCTCACGGTCGAGGCGATCCAGAACCGCGACTTCCCGCTCGTGCAGGCGGCGGTGCTGTTCTTCGCCGCCACGTTCGTGATCGTGAACCTGCTGGTGGACCTGTCCTACACGATTCTCGACCCGAGGGTGCGGGTGACCTCATGACCGCCATCACCGCTGTCGCCACTGTGCGATCCGTCCGGCCGAGCGCCGTGCGCGCGATGCTGCGCAACCGGCTCGGCGCCGTCGCCGTGGCCGTGCTCGCGCTGATGGTGCTGGTCGCGGTGTTCGCACCGCTCATCGCGCCGTACGACCCGGGCGCGCAGGATCTGCTGGTGCGCCTGCACCCGCCTGCGTGGCAATCGGGCGGCGACGCGAGGCACCTCCTCGGCACCGACCAGCTCGGGCGCGACATCCTTTCGCGGCTTTGTTACGGCGCACGGATTTCGTTGCTGGTGGGGGCGTGCGCGGCGCTGCTCGCCGGGATCGTCGGCGCGGCGATCGGGCTGGTGGCCGGGTTCCTCGGCGGCTGGTTCGACCGGATCCTCATGCGCCTGGCCGACATCCAGCTCGCGTTCCCGCCGATCCTGCTCGCGCTCGCCATTGTCGGGTTCCTCGGCTCCGGCCTGTGGTACGTGGTGCTGGTGCTCGGCTTCACGGGCTGGGTCTCCTACGCCCGCGTTATCCGCTCCGAAGTGCTTTCCTTGCGCACCAGGGAGTTCGTCACGGAGGCGCGGGCGATCGGCGTCACGGACCTCGCGATCATGCGCCGCCACCTGCTGCCCAACGTGATGGCGCCGCTCGCCACCATCGGCACGCTGCACGTGGCCGCCGCGATCGTGGCCGAGGCGTCGCTGAGCTACCTCGGCCTCGGCGTGCCGAAACAGACCGTGACCTGGGGCGGCATGCTCAGCGACGGCCAGCTGTACCTGGGCACGTCGTGGTGGGTGGCCGTGTTCCCCGGCATCGCGCTGATGCTCACCGCGCTGTCCGTCAACATCACCGGAGACGTCCTGCGCGACGTCGCGGACCCGAAGGCGTACCGCTCATGAGCCTCGTGGAGATCAAGGACCTGAGGGTTGAGTTCCGGCTCGACACCGGCACGGTCACGGCCGTCGACGGCGTGAGCTTCGCCGTGGACGAGGGCGAGACGCTGGCGGTGGTGGGGGAGTCGGGCAGCGGCAAAACGGCCACGGCCCTGTCGTTGCTTCGGCTGAACCCCGAACCGCCGTGCGTCTACGAGGGTGAGGTGCTGCTCGACGGGCGTGACGTACTACGACTGTCCGAAAAGGACCTCCGGCGCATCCGCGGCAACGACGTCGCCATGGTCTTCCAGGACCCGATGACGAGCCTCAACCCGGTGAAACGCGTGGGTGCGCAGGTCGCGGAAGTCGTCCGCCGGCACGCACGTGCTTCGCGGGCCGAAGCGGCCAAAGCCGCGGTCGAAGCGCTGGCCGAGGCCGGGATCCCGGACGCGGAACGGCGGGCGGCCCAGTACCCGCACCAGCTTTCCGGTGGGCTGCGCCAGCGCGTGATGATCGCGATGGCGCTGGTCGGCCGGCCGCGGGTGCTCGTGGCCGACGAGCCGACAACCGCGCTCGACGTGACCGTGCAGGCGCAGATCCTGGAGCTGCTCGTGGAGCTGCAGCGCCGCCACGGCATGGCGATCGTGCTGATCACCCACGACTTGGGCGTGGTGGCCGAGGTCGCCGACCGGGTCGTGGTGATGCGCTCGGGCCGCGTGGTCGAGACCGGCGCAGTACTGCCGGTGTTCGAGACACCGCAAGAGGAGTACACGCGCGAGCTGCTGCGCGCCACACCGAAGCTGGAGCGGGTATGACGAACCTGGTCGAGATCCGGGGCCTGCGCAAGGACTACGGCGCGGTGTCCGCCGTAGACGACGTCGACCTCGACGTGGTCTCCGGCGAGACGCTCGCCGTGGTCGGGGAATCGGGGTCGGGCAAGACGACGCTGACGCGGCTGTTGCTGCGGCTGGCCGAGCCGACGGCGGGCAGTGTCCGCTTCGACGGCGCCGACCTGGCGACGCTGCCCGCGGCCCGCCTGCGCAAGGTGCGCCGCGAGATGCAGGTGGTGCTGCAGGATCCGTACTCCAGCATGAACCCGCGCCTGCGCGTCACCGAGATCGTGGGCGAACCGCTGGTCACGCACGAGCGCGGCCTGCGCGGTCGGCGTGGCCGCACGCGGTTGCGCGCGCGGGTCGACGAGCTGCTCGACGCCGTCGGCCTCGCGCCGGAGGTGCAGGACCGCTACCCGCACGAGTTCTCCGGCGGGCAGCGCCAGCGCATCTCCATCGCCCGCGCGCTCGCCCTCGAACCGCGGCTGGTCGTGCTGGACGAGCCGACGAGCGCCCTCGACGTCTCCGTGCAGGCGCAGGTGCTCGACCTGCTCGCCGAACTGCAGTCGCGGCTGCAGCTGACGTACGTGTTCGTGTCGCACAACCTCGCGGTGGTGCAGCAGATCGCCGACCGGGTGGCGGTGATGCGGGCGGGCCGGATCGTGGAACTCGCGTCGAAACAGCGGCTCTTCTCGGCGCCAGAGCACGAGTACACGCGGACGTTGCTCGACGCGGTGCCGGACCCGGATCCGCGGCGGGCCCGGCGATGGGCCGCGTCGTGAGGTGGCCGACGTGACCTCAGTGCCGCGACAGCACCAGGCCCGCGCCGCCGAGCAGCACGATGTCGTCGGCCGGGCCGGTGTTGACCAGCACCCGCGGGGGTTCCGCGCCGGTGGCCCACGACGAGTCCTCGCGCAGGCGGTGCTCGATGCGGGCGCGGAACGCTTCGCCGCCTTCGGACGCTTCGCCGTGGAGGATGAAGAGGCCGGGGGCGAACAGCTGCTGGATGTTGACCAGGCCCAGGGCGATGTTGCCCGCGTACTCGTCGAGCAGCGGGTCGCCGGCCAGCTCGCGGACGCCGCGGGCGGCCAGCCCGCGCCGTTCGGCCTCGGCGCGCAGCCACGACGTGGTCGCGACGGTTTTCCAGCAGCCGCGTGCGCCGCAGGTGCACGGCAGACCGCTCGCGGCCACCGTCATGTGCGCGCCGCTGCGCCCACCCGGCGGGGCGAGCACCTCACCGTCGTAGAGGATGCCGACGCCGAGGACCTCGCCGGTGGACACCGACGCGAACGTCGTGCGGCCGCGGCCCGGGCCGAACCAGCGGTCGCCGAGGACCTGCACGCGGGCGAGGTGTTCCACATGCACGGGGACGCCCACGAGCCGGGTCACGACGTCGGCCACCGGGTAGCCGTGCAGCGCGGGCACTTCGTGCACCTCGATGATCACGCCCGCCGACGCGTCGAGCAGGCCCGCGGCGGCGATCCCGACTCCGGCCGGTGCGCTCGGGAACCGCAGCGCCGAGGTGAGCGCGGCGTCGATCTCGCCGGGGTCGGCCGTGCCGTGCGGGTACATCGCCTCGGCCTGCCAGAGCACCGTGCCCGACAAGTCGAGCAACGCGGCGCGCACGCGCCCGGGCACCAGCTCGACGGCGCCGAGCAGCGGTGCGTCCGGCGTGCGCGGCTCGGCAGCCGGAACCAGCCGCAGTGCTGGCCGTTCGCCGGAATTCATGCGGTCACGATGCCACGCCCGGCCCGACGAGGGGAGCCCACATGCCCGAACTGACGCGGATGACCTGGCGGGAGGTGCGCGCGGCCGCGCCGTCGGCCATCGCGGTGCTGCCGATCGGCTCGCAGGAGCAGCACGCGGGCCACCTGCCGATGGGCACCGACACGATGCTCGCCGAGGCCGTGGTCGACGGCGCGCTCACCCGCCTCGGCGGCGATCCGGAGGTCGTGCGGCTGCCCGCGCTGCCGTTCGGCCACAGCCCGCACCACCTGTTCGCCGCGGCCGTTTCGCTCTCGGCCGCCACACTGCAGGCCGTGCTCGCCGACGTGCTCGATTCGCTCGTGCGCAGCGGCTTCCGGCGCGTGTTCGTGGTCAACGGCCACGGCGGCAACGACGAGATCATGCGCCTGGCGGTGAAGCAGTACGCGCTGCAGGCCGACGTCGCACTCGCCGCGTGCTCGTACTGGTCGCTCGGCGAAGCCGCTTCGCCGGGTCACGCCGGGCTGTTCGAGACGTCGCTGATGCTCGCCGCGAAGCCGGACCTGGTGCGCGAACCCGCGCCTCGGCCGGACGTGACCCCGCCGCCGTTGTTCGACCGGCCGCCCTACCCCGGGCTGACGGTCGAGCGCCACGGCGAGTGGGCCCGCGTCGGCGGCTCCACCGACGACGCCACGGCGGCGACCGCCGACCGCGGTGCCGACCTGCTCGACCGGCGGGTGGCGGCCTTGGCGGCGGCGATCCGCGCTTTCCACAACGCCACCGCGGCCACCGGAGAACACGTACACACCGAAGGGGAGGCATGAAGATCACCGACGTCGACGTGCAGGTCGTGAACCTGCCGTTGACCAACCCGTTCACCAGCTCGTTCGAGACCAAGACGGGGGAGACCCGCACGGTCGTGCGCCTGCGCACCGACACCGGCGTGGAGGGCTGGGGCGAGACGATGTGGGGCCGCCCGGTCGCGGAGCTCACGCGCCAGCTCGGCGCGGAGCTGGTGGGCAAGAGTCCGTTCGCGCTGGAGGCGTTCCACCAGCGGCACCACATGGTGCCCTTCTTCCACGGCTACCTGGGCTACGCGGCGCTGGCGGCGCTGGACGTCGCGTGCTGGGACGTGATGGGCAAGGCCACCGGGCAGCGCGTGACCGACCTGCTGGGCGGCCCGGTGCGCGAGGAGGTGCCGATCACCGCGCTGGTGACCCGCGCCGACGCGCCCGGCGCGCAGGGCCGTGAGCTGGCGCAGGGGATCGCCGAGCACGCGGCGAAGGTCGTGGCCGAGGGCGGCTTCACGGCCGTGAAGCTCAAGGGCACCACGGATGTCTTCGGTGACGTCAAGATCATGCGGGAGCTGCGGCGAGCGCTGCCGGACGTCCAGCTGCGCGTGGACCCGAACGCCGCGTGGTCCGTGCCCGACTCGATCCGCGCGGGGCTGGCGATGGAGGAGCTCGACCTGGAGTACCTCGAAGACCCGTGCGTGGGCATCGAGGGCATGAGCCAGGTCCGCGCAAAGGTGCGGATCCCCTTGTGCACCAACATGTGCGTGGTTCGGTTCGAGGAGTTCGCCCCGGCGATGCGCCTCGGCGCGGTGGACGTGATCCACGGCGACGTCTACAAGTGGGGCGGCATCGCGGCGACGAAGGCGCTCGCCGCGCACTGCGAGACGTTCGGCCTCGGCATGAACCTGCACAGCGGCGGCGAGCTGGGCATCGCGACGGCCGCGCACCTCGCCGTGGTCGCCAGCACGCCCGTGCTCTCGCGCGCGATCGACAGCATGTACTACCTGCACGTGGACGACATCGTCGAGCCGCTGCACCTGGAGGCCGGCCGTCTGCGCGTGCCGACCGGCCCCGGCCTGGGTGTGGAGGTCGACGAGGACAAGCTCGCCTTCTACGCCGCGAAGAACGCCGCCGAAGGCGACCTCACGGGCTGACGCGCGCGAGCACGCCGTCGAGGGAGCACACCAGCGCTTCGGGTGAGCCGTGCAGGTGGGACAGCGCGGTGCCGCCCTGCTGGGCGGTGAGCAGCGTCAGGGCGAGGTGCTCCGCGGAGACGTCCGCGGGGATCTCGCCCGCCGCCTGGGCTCGGCGGACGAGCGTGGTGATGGCGTCCTGCCAGCGGTCGAACAGGCGCGCGAGGGTGGTGCCCAGCTCGGCGTCGTCGTCGACCTGGCCGACGAAGGCGCCGAGCGGGCAGTTGCCGTAGCCGCTCTCGTCGGCCGCGGCGAGCACCTCGTCGCGCCAGCGGCGCAGGTCGGTGCACTCCTCGTCGTGCAGCGACGGCTGCGCGGCCAGAACGCGCTCCAGCTGGTACTCCAGCACGGCGACGGCGAGGTCCTGCTTGCCGCCGAAGTAGTGGTACAGCTGGGATTTGCCGGTGCCGCTCTCGGCGAGCACCTCTTCCAGCGGCGTGCCGCCGATGCCGCGCTCGTGCATCAGCCGCGCGGCCGTGGTCACGATCTTCTCGCGCGTGCGGCGGCCGCGGCTCGTGGTCGGTTCGGGGCGCATCTACGCGGGATAGGTCTCGTAGTGGCGGGTGTCGAGCGTCGCGGGGTCGAACTTGCCCGCGATCGAGCCGATCCACTGCTTGAACAGCGGGCTGGCGCGGAAACCCCGCTCGTGCGCCTCGACCGACGTCCAGTCCACCGCCACGGTGAAGCGGCCGGGTTCTTCCACACAGCGGCTGATCGTCGCCTCCAGGCAGTCCGGGTGCTCACGCAGGTAGGGCACGCCCGAAGCGATGGCCCGGCCCAGCTCGTCTTCACCGCCGGGCAGCGCGGTGAGGGTGGCGACTTCGGTGACCATGACTGCCTCCCTCAGGCGGTTTCGACGGGCAGGTCGGCGCGGGCGCTCCACTCGTTCCACGAGCCGTCGTAGTTGGTCCCGAGGGGGTAACCGGCGATGGCGAGTCCGAAGAGGACGGTCGAGGCCGCGACGCCGCCGTTGCAGTAGGCCACGATCGGCCGGCCGGGGTCGAGCTCGGCCGCGGTGAAGAGGTCCTTCAGCTCGGCCGCGGAGCGCCAGGTGCCGGTGGCGAGGTCCACGAGGTCTTCGCGCGGCACGTTCACGGCGCCGGGGATGTGCCCCGGCCGGTTGCCGGGACGCGCGATCTCGCCGGTGTACTGGCCGGGATCGCGGGCGTCGACGAGCTGGATCTCCGGTTTGTCCAATGCGGCCAGCACGTCCTCGGCCGTGGCCCGCAGTTCCGGGCGAGTGCGCGGGGTGAACACCGCGCGTGGGTGCTGCGGCACGGCCGTGTCGACGGCCCGGTTTTCCTGCTGCCACCGGGTGAAGCCGCCGTCGAGCACGACCACGCGGTGGTGGCCGTAGTAGTGCAGCGCCCACCACAGCCGCGTGGCGAAGGTCGACGCCGGGTGCGTGTCGTAGGCCACCACGAGGTGCTCGTCACCGATCCCGGCCTGCGCCATCGCGTCGGCGAACTGCCGCTCGGTGGCCACCTGCACGGGCACGGCGTCGTCCGGGTCGACGATGTCGCGCGTCCAGTCGAGGAACACCGCGCCGGGCACGTGACCGGTGGCGTACTCGTCGGCCGAGCTCTCGTAGCCGAGGCCGGCCGGCCGCGGTGAAGAGGCCCCCGCGCCCTGGCCGGGCAGCGGCGGCACGGAGCCGCGGATGTCGACGATCCGGACGTCCGGATCGTGCAGGTGTGCGGCCAGCCACTCGGTGGTGACCAGGAAATCGGTGCGTGGCATCGGCTCGGGCCCGTCCCTCCGGCGGGGCCGGTGCCCGCCTTCAGTCTGTACCATACAGTACAGTTCTGGACGGTGTCATTCCCGGCAGGTCAGCGCAGCGCGTTGATCGTGATGGTGAGCGTGTCCGGGTCACCCGCCTGTACGGCGCCGCTGAAGTCCGGGCCGGGGGAGACGTCGTCGTAGGGGAAGGCGTAGCCGCGGTCGTCCGGCAGGCGGCTGTGGACGATGCGGGCGTAGTGGTTGGTTTCGGCGGCGGTGTAGAACTTCGCGGGGTCTTCGCCGTCCGGCTGGTTCGGGTTGTCGAGCAGCGTCGTGCGGTTCAGCGCGGCCGCCAGCCGGGGGACGATGGCCTTGCGAGCGTCGCTGTCACCGTCCTTCAGCGCGAACGGGCCGCTGTCGCAGCTCCACACGTCGGCGGTCACTGGTTTGGCAAAGCGCTCGCCGTTGGTGAAGGCGAGCATGCCGTCGCTGCCGACACGGCCGGTGAACTTGCCCAGACCCGGGATCTGAGAGTCGACGGTGAGGTCGGTGCTCGCGTACTTCTGCCAGGCCGAGTCGATGTACCTGTCGAGGTAACCGGTGAAGCGGTCGGCGCGGTGCTGCGCGGACAACGCGCGCAGCGGAGGGCCGTCGGAGCCGGCGTCCACGAGTTCGGCCCACGCGCCGCCTTGGGCCTTGAGCGCGTCGCAGATCGGGTCGAGCGAGCGGGCGGGCAGCCCGGGCACGGTCTGGTCGCCCGAGCCGGTGGTCCGCAGGTGCAGGCCCAGGGGGATCGCGACGAAGTCGACGTAGCTGATGTTGGCGAACAGCACCGCGTCGTTGAAGGTGAACTCGCAGAACGACCAGTCGCGGCCGTGGTTCGGGTCCGCGGTGTTGACGAAGCTCGGGTGCACCAGCGCGGGGCCGGGGTTGACGAAGAAGTCGAGCTTCGCGTCGGTCACCACGTAGATCCGCGCGCCCGCCATCTTCGGCACGCTCACCTGCGGCAGCGATTTCACCGGGATGGCGCAGTCCTCGGCGAGCGGCGTCTGGTCCGCCGCGGGGGAGGGCGGGTAGTACGGCGTGCCGTCGGCCTTGAGGATCACGACCTTGTTGCCTGGTGCGATACCCGTGATGTAGGCGTAGGTTTCGCCGGCGCCTGAGCGGTCGTCGAACGCGACCTTCACCGTGTCGGGCGTCGCGGCGGAGGAGATTCTGGTGCCCCACAACGGAAAAGTCGCCGCCGCGGCGGACGCGCCGAGGAAAGCTCGCCGGGAAATCAAGGAAACCGCCTCCTGGGGTTCGCGGGCACGCCGACCACACTCCGGACCGCGGGTCGGCGAAAACGGGGACACGCCGGGGAAATCCCCGGCGAAAAGTGGTGCGGATCGCCTGCGCCTGCCTTCTTGTCAGGCGCAGGCGATCCCGCTCAGCCGACCTGGAGGTCGATGCAGGAGTAGAACGCGTTGGCCGTGTCCGCGATGTTCCACACGGCGAGCACGGTCTGGCGGCCGGTGTGGCCGCCCAGGTCCACCTGGTGTGTCACGGTTTCCGGCGGCTGCTGGTTGTGGCCGTCGAAGCTCGCGATCTTCTCGTCGCCGATGAAATACTCGTAGCTCGCGGTGCTGTGGCGCGCGGTGAAGGTCCACGTGAACGTGACCGTTTTCCCGACCGGAGCGGCCTGCCAGGGCTTGGAGTTGTCGTTGAGGTCGGCGAACTGCGCGACGCCGCCGTTGCAGCTGTGCAGGCCCTTCGGACCCTCGACGCTCTGCGGTTCGTACTTGATCTCACCGCAGTCGACCACGCCCTGCGCGCACTGCGCCTGCCGGCTGGCGGGGGAGTTGACGTACCCGTGGGCGCTCGCGATGCCGGCGGGGCTGACCAGGACGAGCACCGGCGCGAGCACGGCGCCCGCGAGTCCGGCGAGGATCTTCCGGTTCGCTTTCATTTCAGCTCCTTCGGGGAATGCTCGCTTCCCGGCCTCGGCTGCGACGCCGTGGGTACGACGCTGCTGGGTACGGCGCAGCGGCGCACTGGCGGGCCGCCGGGGAGGTGTGCGAGCGAAGGGTGACTTTGTGGTCTAGACCATAACCCCGAAGATCGACCTTGGTCAACAACTGGCAAAGAGAAGCTCGAAGTTGGTAAGTGGCCAACCGAAGATCGGTTTTCAGTGCATCGAAGCGCCGGCTTCCCGCGCCGCGTGGACGAACGTGCGCACCGCCGGGGCGATCCCGTCGGCGTGGTACGCGACCCCGATGCCCAGCTGTGGCCGTGGGCCCCGAATCGGCCGGTAGACCACGCCGGCGCGGGTGAGGCGCTGCGTCTCCGAGGCGATGAACCCGAGACCGAGCCCGGCCGCGACCAGCGCGATGATCGACTGCGCGGGGTGGGCTTCCATCGCGATCTTCAGGCTGAAGCCCGCTTCGCGGCACAGCAGCAGCACGGTGTCGTAGAGCTGCGGCGCGATCTGACGCGGGAAGATCACCACCTGCTCGCCTTCGAGGTCGCCCAGCTCGAGCGACTCGTGCGCCGTGAGTGGGTGGCCCTCCGGGAGTGCAAGCTGGAACGGTGCCCGGCCGATCTCTTCGACCGCGAGGCCGGCGTCGTCCAGTGGCGGGTGCACCACGCCGACGTCGAGGTCGCCACGGCGCAGCGCGTGCTCCTGCTCCGCGGTGGTCAGCTCGCGGACCACGAGGCCGACATTCGGCAGCCGTGCGCGGAACAACGCGGCGATCTCCGGGTAGACGACGTAGAGCGCGGGCGACGTGACGCCGACCGTGAGCTGACCGACCTCGCCGCGGTCGGTTCGCAGGGTGAGCGCCGCGGCGTCGTCCATCTGCCGCAGCACCTTGCGCGCCTCGGCCAGGAAGACCTCTCCCGCCCGCGTGAGCGAGACCGAGCGCTTGTTCCGGTGGGCGAGACGCACGTCGAGTGCTCGCTCGAGGCGCAGGATCTGCTGGCTCATCGCCGGCTGGCTGATGTGACAGCGCTCGGCGGCACGGCTGAAGTGCAGTTCTTCGGCGAGCGCCACGAAGCACTCGAGTCCGGTCCGGTCCATCGGCCCAGCCAACTCTGATAATCAAAACAAATCAATAGATCCAGACAAAGAGTTGGACCCAATCGTCTCGGCGCTCTTACCGTGGCCTGCGCCACTCGAAGAACGGAGAGCACCGAATGCTGTTGCCGACGTCCGACGGTCCGCCGATCCGCGTCACGTCCGTGGAGACGACCGTCGTCAACGCGGAGCTGCGGAACTGGATCCTGGTCAAGGTCCGCACCGACCAGGACGGTCTGTACGGCTGGGGCGAGGCGAGCCTCAACTGGAAGACCCGGGCCGTGACCGGGGCGATCGAGGACCTCGCGCCGCTGGTGATCGGCCGCGACCCGCGGGACATCGAGCAGATCGTGCGCGTGCTGACCAAGCACAGCTACTACCGCCTCGGCATCATCGGGGCCACCGCGATCAGCGGCATCGAGCACGCGCTGTGGGACATCTTCGGCAAGTCCGTCGGGCTGCCGGTGTGGCGGCTGCTCGGCGGCCGGGTCCGCGACTCGGTGCGCGTGTACACCCACCTCGGGCTCGGCGACATGAGCTCGGTCTACGACACGGCCGACGCCGGCCGGCTGCGCGAGAAGGCCGCGGCGGTCGTCGAGCGGGGCTACGACGCGCTCAAAGTCGTGTTCATCCCCTACGGCAACCACCTCACCGTCGCCGCGGAGCGCCGGCACGTCGACAAGCTGATGGCGACGCTGCGCGACACCGTCGGCCCCGACGTGGACATCATGGTCGACTTCCACGGCCGCACCGCGTCCGTCGCCGCGGCCTTGCAGTACATCGAGGTGCTGGCGCCGTACGAGCCGCTCTTCTGCGAAGAACCCGTGCAGCCCGGTGACACGGAAGCACTGCGGCAGGTCGCCGAGCGTTCGCGGGTGCCGATCGCGACCGGGGAACGCCTGGTGGGCCTCGGCGAGTTCCTGCCGGTGTTCGCGGCGAAGGCGGTGCACGTCGCGCAGCCCGACCTCAACCACACCGGCGGGCTGCTGGAGGGCAAGCGCATCGCGGCCATCGCCGACACCGAGCTCGTGGGCGTCGCGCCGCACAACCCCAACGGCCCGATCGCCGGGGCCGCGGCCCTGCACTTCGACGTGAGCACCCCGAACTTCGTGATCCAAGAGGAGATGAGCGGCGCGGTGAGCTGGTACGACGACGTCGTGCGCACCCCGATGACCCGGGTGGGCAGCCACTGGCAGGTCCCCGACGAACCCGGGCTCGGGGTCGAGGTGGACGAGCGGGAGGCCGCGAAGCACCCGTTCAAACCGGAAGTGCCGCACAGCAGCTCGGCCGTGCTGGCCGACGGAACGGTGGTGGACTGGTGACCACCACGATGCGGACGTTCGCCCACCCCGCCGGCGTGCACAACGCCACGCCGCCGCGGGTGGTCTTCGGCCCCGGCACCTCGGCCGGCCTGCGCGACGAAGTGGAGCGGCTCGGCGCGAGCCGGGCGCTGGTCGTCACGACCCCGGGCCGCACCGAGCTCGGTGACCGGTTCGCGACCGCGATCGGCGATCGCTGCGCGGGGCTGCTGCCCGAGGCCGTGAGCCAGGTGCCGGTGGAGCTCACGCGCCGCGGCGCCGAGAAGGCGGCGAGCCGGGGCGCCGACTGCCTCGTCGCGATCGGCGGCGGCGCGGCGACGGGCCTGTGCAAGGGCATCGCGTACCTCTCCGGACTGCCCATCATCGCCGTGCCCACCACCTACTCCGGCTCGGAGATGACGGGCTTCTGCGGGATGACCGCCGACGGCGTGAAGCGCATGCACGAAAGCCTCGCGATGCGACCGTCCACAGTGATCTACGACGCCGAGCTCTCGCTGTCGCTGCCGCCGGCGGTCAGCGCGTCGAGCGCGATGAACGCGCTGGCGCACTGTGTCGACGCGATCTACCTGCCCAGCCTGAGCCCGCTGATCGCGCCCGCGGCGGTCGAGGGCGCCCGGGTGGTGGCGACCACGCTGCCGGCGCTGCTCGCGAACCCGGGCGATCTCGCGCTGCGCAACGAAATGCTCTACGGCGCCTACCTTTCCGGGGCCGCGCTCACCGGCGGCTTCGCGATGCAGCACGCGATCGCGCACATGCTCGGCGGCAGCTACGACGTGGAGCACGGAGTCGCGCACGCCGTGGTGCTGCCCTACGTGACCGACCACCTCGTGCGCCACGCGCCCGGGCCGCTCGGGCGGATCGCGGCCGCGCTCGGCACCGACGACCTTGCCGGCGCCTTGTGGGACCTCGCCACCGGCGCGGGACTCCCGGTGCGCCTCGCCGACGTCGGCTTCGGCCCCGGCGACGAGGACCGCGCCGTCGAGATCGCGACCACGGCCGACGGTGCTCCGGCCACGCCCGACACCCACGATGGCGGCCGGGCGGGCAACCCGGCGCCGGTCACGCCGGCCGCCGTGCGCGCCATCCTCCGCGCGGCTGCCGACGGGACCCGTCCGGGTGGTTCGCGATGAGGATCCTGCTGATCGGCGAAGCCGCGGACCACGAGGACGACCTGCGCGCGCACCTCGCGCAGCCGTACGAGGTGGCCGGGCTGCCGTGGGCGGCCGCCGACTCGGCCGCGTTCGACGGGGAGCTCGGCCCGGACGACGTCGTCGTCTCGTTGCGGTTCTCCCGCCCGGAGGGCCAGGCGCCGCCGTTCCGGCTCCTGCACGTGCCGGGCGCGGGCCTCGATCGGATCGACTTCGCCGCGCTGGCCCCGGAAACCGCCGTGGCCAACGTGTTCGAGCACGAGACGCCGATCGCGGAGTTCGTCCTCGCCCGGCTGCTGGAGTGGGAGATCCGGGCGGCAGAACTGCAGGCGTCGTTCGGCGCGGACGCGTGGCCGGAGCTCTACGCGCACCGCGTCCCGCACGGCGAGCTGTACGGCAAGACGCTCGGTCTCGTCGGCTACGGGCGCATCGGGCGGGCCATCGCCGAGCGCGCCGCCGGGTTCGGCGTCGAGGTGCTCGCGGTGGACGACTTCGCGAGGGGTGACGGCATCGCGAAGGTGCTGCCGACCGCCCGGCTGGCGCAGGTGCAGGAAACGGCCGACTACCTCGTGCTCGCCTGCCCGCTCACGGCGGAGACGACGGGGCTGATCGACGCCGCGGCGCTGGCGCGGATGCCGGCCCACGCCGTGCTGGTGAACATCTCCCGCGCGCCGATCGTCGACGAGACCGCGCTCTACGAAGCCTTGCGGGACAACGGGATCGGCGGCGCGATCCTCGACGTCTGGTACCGCTACCCCGGCAGCGGCGGGGAGGCCGTGGCCCCCGCGGCACACCCGCTGTGGGACCTGCCGAACGCCTGGTGCACGCCGCACTCCAGCGCCTGGACCACCCAGCTGCCGCGCCGCCGCTACGCGGTCATCGCGGAAAACATCAACCGGCTCGCCGCAGGGGAGCCGTTGCGCCACGTCGTTCGCCCGCCGAATGGCACCGCTCAAGGAGGAGCAAGCCATGACCCCCACCGGAACACCTGACCAGATCTGGGCCGAGTCCCGGCGCCGTCTCATCCCGGGGACGGTGATCGGGAGCCTCATCGAGTGGTACGACATCGCCGTCTACGGCCAGGCCGCGGCGCTCGTGTTCGGCACATTGTTCTTCCCCCAGTTCTCCGACACCGCCGGGCGCGTCGCCGCGTTCGCGACCTTCGGCGTGGGCTACTTCGCCCGGCCGCTCGGCGCGATGATCTTCGGCCACGTGGGGGACAAGTACGGCCGCCGGTTCTCTCTCGTCTGCACGCTGCTGCTGATGGGGATCGCGACTGTCGTGATCGGGCTGTTGCCCACCTACGCGGGCATCGGGATGCTCGCGCCGGTGCTGCTCGTGGTCTGCCGACTGCTGCAGGGGCTCGGCGTCGGCGCCGAGTACGTGGGCGCCGTGACCATGGTCGCGGAGTTCGCGCCGGCGAAGAAGCGCGGCTACTTCGCCTCGCTGCCCGCCTCGGGGGTGTTCCTCGGGATCGGGCTGGCGGCCGCGGTGAGCGCGAGCGTCTCGGCGCTGCCGAACGACCAGCTGATGAGCTGGGGCTGGCGAGTGCCGTTCCTGCTGAGCTTCGTCGTGGTCGGCATCGGCCTGCTGATCCGCCTGCGCGTGCCCGAGTCACCGGTGTTCGCCGAGCTGAAGGAAGCTCGGGCCCGCACCAAGGTGCCTGCCCTCACCATGATCAAGGCAATGCCGAAGCGGCTGCTGCTGGTGATGGTCGCCAACGGCGTGCTGGCGTTCAACATCTACGTGGTTCAGACCTATTCGCTCAGCTACCTGGCGGGCAAGGGCGTGGCCAAGAGCAGCGCGCTCGTGGCGGTGCTGGTCGGCTGCGCGGTCGGTGCGGCGGTGATCCCCGTGCTGGGCAAGGTTTCCGACCGCTCCGGGCGCAAGCCGGTGTACGTCGCGGTGAGCGCTTTCTGCGCGCTGGTGCCGTTCCCGTTCTTCTGGCTGCTGGACACCCGCAACGTGGGCCTGATCGTGCTCGCCTTCGCCCTCGCGCTCGGTGGCTGCCTCGCGATGTTCGGTTCGCAGGCCGCGTTCTACGCCGAGCTGTTCCCCGCGCAGTACCGCTTCAGCGGTTTCGCGCTGGGTCGCGAGATCCCCGGCGCGGTGCTCTCCGGACCCGCCCCGGTGATCTGCGTCGGCCTCGTGACGCTCGGCGCCGGTTCCCCGAGCCTCGTGGCGGTCGCGATGGTCGTGGTCGCCGTCGCCGGCCTGCTCGCGGTGCTCGCCCTGCCGGAGACCCGCGGCACCGACCTGGCACCGATGGTCGAGCCCTTTCCCGCGGTGACCGAGCGCGCGGGCGCCTGACCCCCGTTCCGGGCCGGCTGCCCCCCACCGGTCCGGAACGGGTTCCACACCACGTCCTACGAACGCTGTCCCGACAGCAGCTCGAACGCCTCCCACATCCCGGAGTAGTGGCCGCCGCGGTCGAGCAGCTCGTCGTGGCTGCCGGCCTCGGCGATGCGGCCGCGGTCGAGCACCACGATGCGGTCGGCCGACTGCGCGGTCTGCAGCCGGTGGGCGATCACGATGGTCGTGCGCCCGGCCGAGAGCGTGCGCATCGCCTCGGCGACGTGGGCTTCGGCCGCGAGGTCGAGGTTCGACGTCGCCTCGTCGAGCAGCAGGATCGCCGGGTCCACGAGCTGGGCGCGGGCGAGCGCGAGGAGCTGGCGCTGCCCGGCCGAGAGCGAGCGGCCGCGTTCGGCGATCTCGTGCAGGTAGCCGCCGGGCAGCGTGGCCACGAACTCGTGCGCCCCGACGGCCCGTGCGGCCGCCTCCACCTCGGCGTCGGTGGCGTCGGCGCGGCCGTAGGCGATGTTGTCGCGCACGGTGCCGGTGAACAGGAACGCCTCCTGGGGCACGTAGCCGAGTGCGCGACGGTAGGCGGCGAGGTCGAGTGAGCGCAGGTCGTGGCCGTCGACGCGGACGCTGCCGGTGTCCGGGTCGTAGAAGCGCGCGAGCAGCTTCACCAGCGTCGACTTGCCCGCGCCCGTCTCGCCGACCAGCGCCACGGTCTCGCCGGCCGCGATCGTCAGGTCGACCTCGCGCAGCGCCTCCGGCGGTTTCGCCACGGCCTGCGAGCCCGCGACCAGCCGGGGGTCGGCGGGACCACGGCGTTCACCCGTGCCGAGCGCAGGCGCCGACGGATACGCGAAGCGCACCCCGTCGAAGGTGATCTCGCCGCGTAGCCGGCCGGGGTCGATCGCCTGGACGGCGGGCGGGGTGAGCGTCTCCAGCCGCATCAGGTCGGAGATGCGGCTCACCGACACGCGCGTCTGCAGCCACGAGTCGAACACCTGCGACAACTGCTGGATGGGGGAGAAGAACAGGTCGATGTAGAGGATGAACGCGATCAGCGCGCCCGGCGTCAGGCTGCCGGTGTAGATCATCCCGGCGCCGACCCCGAGCACGATCGCGTCGGCGCCCGCCGAGAGGAACTGCACGAACGGGAAGTAGGTGGCGGCCAGCCGCTGCGCGGAGTAGCGCGAGTCGAGGTAGTCGCGCCCGAGCCGGCGGAAGCGGCGGATCGTCTCGTCCTCGTGGGCGAACGCCTGGGACTCGCGTACGCCCGAGAGGCTCTCCTGGAAGTCGGCGTTCACGATCGCCACGCGGTCGCGCGCCACGTCGTAGAGCTTCGCGGCGCGCCGGCGGAAGATCACCGTGCCGATGGCCAGCGGCACCACCACCGACAGCGTGCACAGGCCCAGCAGCGGGTTGACCACGACCAGCGTCACGCCGACCCCGGCGAACGTCACGAACGCGACCAGCGCCGAGAGCAGCCCGTTCTGGATGAGCGACTCGAACTGGTCGACGTCGGTGGTCATCCGCGTCATGATCCGGCCGGCCATCTCGCGCTCGTAGTAGTCGAGCGAAAGGCGTTGCAGCTGCGCCCAGATCCGGATCCGCAGCGACAGCATCACGCGCTGCGCGGTCCGGCCGGTCACGAACGTCTGCGCCACCTCGTCGAGGAACGCGATCAGGGTGATCAGTAGGAACAGCCCGGCGGCGCCGAAGAGCACGGCCTGCGCGCCCTGCAGCACGCCGTCGTCGATGCCCCTTTTGACGAACACCGGCCCGATCACCGACGCGACGGCGTCGATCACCACGAGCAGCAGCCCGAACAGCAGCGGACGGCGGAACTCACGCAGCAGCGTGCGCAGGGAGAACGTGCGCTCCTGGCGGGCTTCGGTGGCGAGGTCGACCTTCGCGAAGTCCCGCACGGGTTTCAGCTGGTCGACGCGGGCGAGCAGCTGCGGGGTCGGAGGCAGTGCGGCGCGCCAGCCGCTGCCGCCGGCCGAGCCGCCGAGGCCGGCGCCGATGCCCACGGCTCCGGTGGCGCGGGCCGTGACGCGCCGGCCGTTGCCGTTCTGCCCGTTGCCGTTGTGCCCGTTGCGTTCCCCACGCCAGGCCGACGCGGTGGTGCCGGCCACGGTGAGGGCCTCGATGCGGTCGCCGACTCGTTCGGCGGCTTCCTCCTCGAGACCGGTGAGCAGCGTGCGGTAGAGGGCGCTGCGCTCGACCAGCTCCTCGTGGGTGCCCTGGTCGGCGACCACGCCGCCGTCGAGCACCACCACGCGGTCGGCCAGGTGCAGCGTCGAGCGGCGGTGCGCGACGAGCAGCGTGGTGCGCCCGGCCAGCACCGTGCGCAGCGACGCGTTGATCGACTCCTCGGTGTTGGCGTCGACGGCACTGGTGGCGTCGTCGAGCACGAGCACCCGGGGGTCGGTGAGGATCGCGCGGGCCAGCGCCACGCGCTGGCGCTGCCCACCCGAGAGCGAGAGCCCGCGTTCGCCGACTACGGTCTCGTAACCCTGCGGCAGGGCGCGGATGAAGGCGTCGGCCTCGGCGACCTCGGCGGCGGCGAGGATCTCCTCGTCGGTGGCGCCCGATCTGCCGTAGGCGATGTTGGCGCGGATGGTGTCGGAGAACAGGAAACTCTCCTCGAACACCACGCCGACCTGGGACCGCAGAGATTCGAGCCGCACCGTGCGCAGGTCGTGCCCGTCGAGCAGCACGGCGCCGGACTCCGGGTCGTGGAAACGGGACACGAGCGTGGTCGCGGTGGTCTTGCCGCTGCCGCTCGGGCCGATCAGCGCGACGCGCTCGCCGGCCGCGATGTGCAGGTCGAAGCCCCGCAGCACCGGCGCGTCGGGCGAGTATCCGAAGTGGACGTTCTCGAACGTGATCTCGCCCTTGGCCGTCGGCAGGTCCACGGCGTCGGGGGCGTCGGCGATGTCCGGCTCCAGGTCGATCAGCTGGAAGATCCGCTCGACGCCCGCGCGGGCCTGCTGGCTGATCGCGAGCACACCCGCGAGCTGGCGCGCGGGGGCCATCAGCTGCCCGACATAGGTGGAGAAGGCGAGGAACGTGCCGAGGCTGAGCCCGTGGTGCAGCGCGAGCCAGCCGCCGAGCACGAGGATCGCGACCTGCCCGAGCGCGGGGATCGCCTGAAGCAGCGGCTGGTACCGCGACTGCAGCCGCACAGCCCGCAGCTGCATGCCGTAGAGATCGCCGGCGGTGTCGGCCAGGCGGCCCAGCTCCCGGTCCTCCTGGCCGAACGCCTTGACCACGCGCACGCCGTTGACGTCCTCGTCGACGATCTGCACCACGTCGCCCTCGCGCTGCTGCGCGGCCCAGGTGGCGGGGAAGATCCGCCGGCGCATCCGGTAGGACACCATGAGCAGCAGCGGCACCACGACCAGGCTCACGAGCGCGAGCAGAGGCGAGAGGACCAGCATCACGCCGAGCGAGAGCAGGACCAGCAGGATGTTGCCGCTCATGATGGGCAACAGGCTCAGCAGGCCCTGCACGAGCGCGGAGTCCGACGTCGCGCGCGACACGAGCTGGCCCGTGGGCATGCGATCGAGGTTCGCGAAGTCCATGCGCTGCAGGTGGGCCTGGATGTCGTTGCGCAGGTCGTACTGCACGGCCAGCGCGACCCGGCCGCCGCGGTAGCGCCGCTGGTAGGCGAACACGAACGCGGCCGCGGCGAGCACGAGCAGAGCGATCAGCCACGGCCACAGCGAAGCTGAGCGGCTGAGGATCACCCCGTCCACGATCTGGCGTTCCAGCAGCGGCACCACGGTCTGGCAGGCGCTGCCGAGCACGGCGGCGCCGAAGGCGATCAGCAGCTCGCGGCGGTGGCGCAGGACGTAGCCGCCGAGGCGGCGCAACCAGCGGGACTTCTCTTCGGGTTCGCTCACCGGTTTCCGGCCGACCGCTCGGCCATGACCTCGTCGATCGCGTCACCGAGCCGGCCCAGCGACTCGAGCACCACGTCGCCGTCGGGCGTGCGGGCGACCAGCGCGAGGAGCCCCTTGATCATCTCGGCCTCGGTGGCGGCGAGCAGCCGTTCGCCTTCCGGTGTCAGGGAAAGCGCCGTGGCCCGGTGGTCGGCGTCGACATCGCCGCGGATCAGGAGGCCGCGTTTCGTGAGCGCGTCGACGGCGGCGCTGATCGCCGGGCGGCCGAGCGCGAGCCGCCGGGCCACGCGGGAGGCGCGCTCGTCGCCCGAGGCGACGGCGGACAGCACGCGGTAGTGGGCGAGGTTCAGCTCTCCCGACGAGCGCTCCAGCAGCCGCGAGACGCGGGCCAGTGCGCGCACGGCGCTCGTCGCGGTCTGCTCGCGGGATTCTCCGGGGGACGGCATGATCCCGACTGTAACCCCTGTTTGTTCGATCGTCGAACTAGTGGGTCTCGGCGGACCGAACAAGATTCGGTAGCCTGGGCTCGACCGGCCTGGGTCGACAACGGAGTTCTCTGCTCACGCGCGCCGCGGGCAGAACGAGGTTCGGAGGTAGCGTGAGCTTCAACCTGGCCACGATCTTGCACGAGTCCGCGCTCGCCCAGCCGGAAAAGGACTTTCTGCGTTTTCCGGGTGGAATCCACTCCTACGCCGCGGTGGACGAGGCGTCCGGCCGGGTCGCGACGGCGTTGCGCGCGCGAGGTTTCGCGCCGGGCGACAAGATCGCCGTGCAGCTGGCCAATGTGCCCGAGTTCGTGTTCGCGTACTTCGGGATCCTCAAGGCCGGGCTCACCATGGTGCCGCTGAACCCGCTGCTCAAGGCCGACGAGATCGCCTACCACCTGGCCGACTCCGACTCGCGGCTGCTCATCGCCGACACGGCGCTGGCCGGCGAGGTGGCGAAGGCGCTCGCCGAGGTGCCCGAGGTGGCCGCGGTCGTCGTGGGCGGGCTGGACGGGTGGCCCGCCGGCGCGGTCGGGTTCGCCGAGCTGCTCGACGCCGAGGACGACGGTGACCTGTACCCCGGCGCGGCCGACGACACCGCCGTGCTGCTGTACACGAGCGGCACTACCGGACGTCCGAAAGGCGCCGAGCTGTCGCATTTCTCGCTGTACATGACGTGCACGATCGGCGGGCAGACGTTTGGCACGGAGCCCGAGGACGTGGTGCTCGCGGTGCTGCCGTTCTTCCACGTCTACGGCCTGTCCAGCATCCTCAACTCCGCCGCCCGTCACGCGCGCACGGTGTCGGTCGTCCGGCGGTTCGAGCCGAAGGCGGTGCTGGAGGCGATCGAGCGCGACCGCGTGACGATCATGGCCGGCGTGCCCACGATGTACCACGCGCTGGCCGTCGCCGACAGCTCCGCGTACGACACGAGCAGCTTGCGCATCGGCAGCTCCGGCGGCGCCGCGATCCCGGAGCAGGTGCTGCTGGCGTTCGAGGAGAAGTACGGCATCCCCGTGCTGGAGGGCTACGGCCTGTCCGAGTCCGCGTCGACGACCACGGTGAACCCGGGCGCCGCCAACCGCAAGGTGCTCTCCATCGGCAAGCCGATCTGGGGCGTGCAGCTGCGCATCGTCGACGCGCAGGACCGGCCGCTGCCGCAAGGCGTCGACCACGTGGGCGAGATCGTGCTGCGCGGGCACAACATCACAAAGGGCTACTACAAGCGGCCCGCCGAGACCGCCGAAGCGTTCCGGGGTGGGTGGTTCCACACCGGGGACCTGGGTTACGTCGACGAGGACGGGTTCGTGTTCGTCGTGGACCGCAAGAAGGACCTCGTGATCCGGGGCGGGTACAACGTGTACCCGCGCGAGGTGGAGGAACTCCTCTACCGGCACCCGGCCATCGGGGAGGCCGCGGTGATCGGGGAGCCGGACGAGCGGCTGGGCGAGGAGATCGTCGCCGTGGTCTCCCTGAAGGCGGGTGCGTCGGCGGAGCCGGAGGAGATCGTGGCGTGGGCGAAGGAACGGATCGCCGCGTACAAGTACCCGCGCCGGGTGCGGATCGTCGACGAGCTGCCGAAGGGGCCGACGGGGAAGATCACGAAGCTGCCGTTGCGGGGGAAGTGACCGTCCACTGTGGTCGGAGGGCCCCGGTTCAATCGAACGTGAAGTCGTACGCCTGGAGCCCCGGGGTGAGCGACAGTGTCAGCGTCGAATGGCGGGCCGCCGGGCCGGAAACCAGCGTGTAGAGCTTCGGGACGCCCGAAGCCGCCACTGTCGTGCGGGTGCCGTCGAGATCGACGGTGAGCGTGCCCGTGCCGGCGAGGACGAGGTGGACGGCGCGGGCGCGGAAGTTCAGGCGCAGGCGCGCGGCCGGGCCCGCGGTGAGGGACTCGCCCGACGCGGTCCAGGTGCCGTCCAGGGCGAAGGTGTCGGAAGCGACGGCGGCGGGGAAGCGCAGCGTGCGGGTCCGGCCCGGCGGTGGCTGGTCGCCGGTGATGTCGAGGGGCGCGTTGGCCGGGCCGAGGTAGGTCTCCGGCGTGGAGGCTTGCACCGGGGTCCGGTCGGGGACGTCGGTGGGCGGCGGCAGGGGACCGGCGCCGGCGTCGGTGAGGAGGCCGCGGAGCTGCTGTTCGGTGTCCGCGTACGCGCCTTCGCCGAAGTGGGAGCCGCGGACTTGGCCGGAGGCGTCGACGAGGTAGGAGGCGGGCCAGTACTGGTTGCCGTAGGCGTTCCAGGTGGCGTAGTCGTTGTCGATCGCCACGGGGTAGTCGACGCCGAGGGCCTTCACCTGGGCGGCGACGTTGGCGGGTTCGTGCTCGAACGCGAACTCGGGCGTGTGCACCCCGAGTACCTCGAGCCCCGAATCTCGGTAGATGCGGTACCAGCTTTCGTAGTGCGGCAGGGCGCGCAGGCAGTTCACGCAGCTGTAGGTCCAGAACGTGACGAGCACGACCTTCCCGTGCCGGCTCGCGAGCGTCAGCGGCCGCCCGCCGGGGGTGTTGAGCCACGCGGCGATGCCCGTCGGTTCGGGCGCGGCGCCGAGCTCGTGCAGGCTCGCGGTCGCGGAAGTGCCGGCCTCGAACGACTTCTGCAGCGCCGCGGTGTAGTCGGGCACGGCGCGCTGCAGGCCGGCGGTGAGGTCGAACGCCGTGGCCGCCGCGACCGCCAGCAGCGCGACGCCGGTGGTCACGCGGATCGCCCGGGCGCGGGCGCGCAGGGACCGGACGCGGCGCGTCAGCGCGTCGCCGGCCAGCGCGAGCGCGAGCAGCGGGATCCCGGCGCCGACGCCGAACGCCGCCGTGAGGACCAGCGCGCCGAACCCGACCTGGTGCGTCGCGCCGAGCACGGCGATGGTCGCGAGCACCGGGCCCGCGCACGGCACGTAGACCAGGCCGAGGGCGAGGCCGACGGTGAACCCGCCCGCGTCCGGGTCGGCCGCGCGTCCGCGAAGCCGCGCGAACGGCCGTTCCAGCAGCTCGCCGACGCGGCGCGAGACCAGGCCCAGCCCGAGCAGGGCGAGGACCGCGATCCCGGCGTCGCGCAGCAGGTCCTGCGGCAGGTGGAACGCGCTGAGCACGAGTGAGCCGAACAGCGTCGCGAGGCTGAAGCTCAGCACGAGCCCGGCGACCACGCGCACGGGCCGGCGCGACCCGGCCGTGAGGACCACGGGCAGGACCGGCAGCACGCACGGCGAAATGCTCGTGACCGCGCCCGCGAGCAGGCCGGCGAGCACAAGAGTGAGCATGGTTTCTCCCCGGGGACGAATTGCTCGCAGCCTAGCGGTTATTCGTAACCTATCAAGATGGTTATGACTTGAGACACGAAAAAGGCCGGTGAAGGCGGAATGCCTTCACCGGCCTGGCCGTGCCGGGGAGCGGGTCAGCCGACCTGTCGCGACGGGGACAGGGGCGGGTTGCCGCGCTGGCGCGCCCGGTAGGCGGCCGCCTTCATCTTGTTCCCGCAGGTCGCCATGGCGCACCACTCGCGCCGCGACCCGCGGGAGCGGTCGAGGTAGACCTGGGTGCACTCGGGCCGGCCGCATTCCTTGAGCAGGTCGGCGTCCGGCCCGCCGAGGATCTCCACGGCCTCGCGGGCCACCGACGACAGCGCCTGCGCGGGGGTCGCTTCGAGCCGGCGACCTTCCGGTGCCAGCTGCGGCACGGTCGAGGGATGCGCCGCGAACTCGTTGACCACGTCCATGGCCCGCAGGTCGGGCTCGTGGTGGGTCAGCCGTGCCGCGACCAGCGCGTAGATCGCCTCGCGCAGCTCGATCGCGGCGGCCACGTCCTGCGGCCGGCTCCCCGGGTCGGTGTCGGTGACGCCCGACTCGCGGAACCACGCGTCGAGGTTGCGCGGTGAACCGAGCTTCTCCAGGGGTTCGGCGTTGCGCCGGGCGCGCAGGGTCCCGACGAAGTCGAGTGCCGGGTTCCCGCAGGGGAAGGCGTGTTCCATCGCACCAGTCTGACAGGTGACGAAAAAGAACGCAACAATCGCTAACCGGTAAAAGCAATTTAACTGGAATGTGCGGCAAAAATGCGTAACCGTCTTGACTGGTGACGAATTCGCGTGCGAAAGTTTCGTCATCACCACCAGGGCCCCGCGGAAACCGCGGTTGGCGGCCCCCGTCCGGAAAGGTCTCGCCTTCGATGGATCCGAATTTCTCGCTTCTGCTCGTCCTGCGGAACGTGCTCGTCATGATGGGCGCGCTCACCGGCACCCCGGTGCCCGGTTTCGTGCCGGGGGAGTACCTGTGATCACCACCGGCCAGTACCTGCACGTCGTCACCCGGGCGCTGACCGGCATGGCGGCCGTCGTCGAGCAGCTCGGCGACGACCTGGCCAACACCCGCCTCGAGCTGCCCGGCGCCAACGCGCCGTACGCGGTGCTCAACCACTGTCTCGGCGCCACGGCCTACTGGGCCGGCGAGGTCGTCTCCGGCCGCGCCGCTCACCGCGACCGCGACGCCGAGTTCACCGCCGCCGGCCCGGTCGCGCCGCTGCTCGACCGCGTGCGCAAGACCGTGCGGCAGCTCAAGAAAGACGTGACCCGCGCGGACCCGCACGCGACCGTGCCCGCCGCGCTGGCCGGCTTCGGCGACCCACTCGACGCCGGCGGCGCGCTGCTGCACCTGTGCGCCGATCTCGTCCAGCACCACGGCCAGCTCGAAATCCTGCGCGACGTCCTGCTCGCGCAAACCCGCACCGCCGCCTGACCCCCGAAGTTCTGTCGAGAAAGGACAGTTGCCATGACTGAAACCACCTACACCGCGGTCGTCACCGCTACCGGCGAGGGCCGCAACGGCGGGCGCGCCACCGCCGCCGACGGTTCGCTCGACGTCACCCTCGCCATCCCGAAGGAGCTCGGCGGCAACGGCGGCGCGACCAACCCGGAGCAGCTGCTCGGCGCCGGCTGGGCCTCGTGTTTCCTCGGCGCGGTGAAGATCGTTGCCGCGCAGAAGAAGGTGAAGCTCGCCGACCTCGCCGTGGTCGCCGACATCACCCTGCACAACGAGTCGGCCGACTTCTGGCTCAGCGCCGCCCTACACCTCGAAGTGTCCGGTGTGGACCAGGCGACCGCCGAAGAGCTGGGTCACGCCGCGCACCAGATCTGCCCGTACTCGAAGGCGACCCGCGGCAACGTCGAGGTCACTATCGACGCGACCGTCGCCTGACGGTGCGCCCGACGGACGAGGAGCACACCATGATCTCCCGGCGGGCGTTCGGGAAGGCTGTGGGAGCGGGGGCGGTCGTCGCCTCGCTCCCGACCTTCTCCTCGGAGGCCTCGGCCACCCCGGCCGTGGCCTCCGGGCTGGGCCCGGTCCGCCACGTGCGCACCGACCTGCTCGACCTCGCCTACCACGAGGTCGGCCCGGCCCGCGGCGACGTGGTGCTGCTCGGCCACGGCTGGCCGTACAGCCCGCACGCCTACGCCGAGGTCGCGCCCGCGCTGGCGGGCCGCGGCTACCGCGTGCTCGTGCCGTACCTGCGCGGTCACGGCGCCACCCGCTTCCGCGACGCCACGACGATGCGCTCCGGCCAGCAGGCCGCGCTCGGCGCGGACCTGATCGCGTTCCTCGACGCGCTCGGCGTCGAAAGCGCGGTGTTCGGCGGCTACGACTGGGGCGGGCGCGCCCTCGACGTCGCCGCCGCGCTGTGGCCGCGGCGGTGCCGCGCGCTGGTGTCGGTGAACAGCTACCTGATCCAGAACCTGGACCCGGGCGTGCTCGCGTCCTCCCCGGACGCGCCCGGCACCGAATCGGCGCACTGGTACTTCTACTTCTTCTTGACCGAGCGCGGCCACACGGCGCTGACGCGTTCGCGGCGTGACCTGGCGGAAGTGGTGTGGCGGCGCAACTCGCCGCAGTGGCGCTTCACGAGCGCCGACCTCGACATCGCGGCCGCCGCGATGGACAATCCGGACTACGTGGACGTCGTCATCCACAACTACCGCGTGCGCCAGGGCGCGGCGCCGGGCGATCCTCGTTACGCCGGCCTCGAGGCGCGGCTGCTGGCGCAGCCACCGATCACGGTGCCGGCGGTGACGCTCGACGGGCTCGCCGACGGCAGCTTCCCGGCGACCGACGGCACGGCGTCGGCGAAACATTTCACCGGCCCGCGCGTGCACCACCGCGTGCCCGGGGCTGGGCACAACCTGCCCCAGGAGAAGCCGCGCGCGTTCGTGGACGCCGTGCTCGAAGCGGTCCGGCTGTGACCCCGCTCGGCGGCGGGGCCCCGGCCTCCTGGGCACCCGCCGGATCAGGAGCAGTGATGCACCCCGCCAAGACGCCCGTCACCTCGCGCGGCCGCGCCAAGCACGTGATCGCGGTGCTGGTCGTGCCCGATTCCGTGGCGCTGGAGGTCACGGTGGTGCACCAGGTGTTCGGCCCGCGGATGGCGGCGATCGCCGAGCTGACCGGCGATGCCGACAGCGCGTACGAGGTGGTGCTGTGCGGCGAGGAGCCGCGCCAGGTGCTGTCTTCGGGTGTGGACTTCGGGGAGCTCGCGCCGCTGGAGACGCTGCTGACGGCCGACACGGTGATGGTGCCGGGTGTCGAGGAGCCGCTGGCGGAGCGGCCGCGGTCCGTGGTGCGGGCGTTGCGGGGCGCGGCGGACGCCGGCGCGCGCATGGTGTCGTTCTGCGGGGGCGCGTTCCTGCTGGCGCGGGCCGGGTTGCTGGACGGGCGCCGGGCGACCACGCACTGGCTGTTCACCGAGGAGTTCTGCCGGGAGTTCCCGCAGGTCAAGCTGGAGCCAGGATGCCTGTACGTGGACGACGGCAGGGTGCACACGTCGGGCGGGATCTTCTCGGCGACGGACCTCGCGTTGCACCTGCTGGCCGAGGATCTCGGCCAGGCCTATGCCGGCGATGTCGGGCGCCTGCTGGTGACGGCGCCGCGGCGGCCGGGTGGGCAGGCGCAGTTCGTGAAGGACTCGATCCGGATCGCGGGGGAGCCGGCGCTCGGTTCGTTCCTGGCGTGGCTGCGGGAGCACCTGCACGAGCCGTTGACGCTGGCCGGGCTGGCCTCGCAGGTGCACCTGAGCGAGCGGAGCCTGGTGCGGAAGTTCCGGCGGGCCACCGGGATGACGGTGTTCGACTGGATCAACCGCGAGCGCGTGGCGGCCGCCAAGGTGCTGCTGGAGACGACGGACCACCGGATCTCGGAGATCGCCGCGATGGTGGGGTTCGGCTCCGCGGAAACCCTGCGTCGTCACTTCGAACGCCAGGTCGGCACCACGGCGGGCAGCTACCGGGCCACCTTTCGCGCCACTCCGGCCGCGTCGTGACGAACCCGGCGCCGGGTGAGGCTCGATCTGGCGGGATCCGAGCTTCGGACCCGCTTCCCGCCAGCTAGCGTCGAAGAGCGGGGCCACGGTGGCCCAGGCGAGGAGGAAACCATGCCGGCGTACGGATTTTTAGTCCAGTTCGAAGCGAAGACCGGGAAGGAGGACGACGTGGCGCAGTTCCTGACTGACGCGAAGTCCCTTGTGGACGCCGAACCGGGCACCTTGGCCTGGTTCAGCTTCCGCCTCGGGCCGTCGTCGTTCCGGATCTTCGACGCGTTCGAGACGGAGGAGGACCGCGAAGCCCACCTCCAGGGTGAGGTCCGACGGCAGATCGAGCTGCGCGGCGACGAGCTTTTCGCCGTGCCGCCCACGATCACACCGGTGGACCTGCTGGCCACGAAGCTCCCGCCGCACTGACCCGCCGCGACGCGGCGGCCGTGCCACGCTGGGTTCGTGCCCGAACCCCGTGACCCGGCCACCGCGTCCCCGCGTGACTTCGTCGGCTACGGCCGGTACCCGCCGCGCGTGCGCTGGCCCGGCGACGCCAAGGTCGTGGTCAACGTCGTCGTGAACTACGAGGAGGGGGCCGAGTACTCGATCCCCGACGGCGACGGCCGCAACGACGGCTGGGGCGAGTACGCGTACGAGGTCGGCCCCGAGGTGCGTGACTTCGGCACGGAGACGCACTACGAGTTCGGCAGCCGCGTCGGGATCTGGCGGCTGGCGCGGATCTTCGACCGGTACTCGGTGCCGGTGAGCGTCGGCGCGTGCGCGGTGGCGCTGGAGCGCAACCCGGCCGTCGCGGAGTGGATCCGCGAACGCGGCCACGACGTGATCGGCCACGGCTACCGCTGGCTCGACTACGCGCGGATGTCCGTCGACGACGAGCGGGACCACCTGCACCGCGCGATCGAGTCGCTGGAGCGGACGACGGGACAGCGGCCGCGCGGGTGGTACGTGCGGTCGTTCCCGAGCGAGCACACGCTCGACCTGCTCGTGGAGGAAGGCGGGTTTCTCTACGATTCGGATCCGTGCAACGACGAGCTGCCGTACTTTTCGGAGCGCGGGCTGCTGATCGTGCCGTATTCCAAGGTGTACAACGACACCCGCTACCTGCTGAGCCCGACCTACGGCTCGCCGGCGCAGTTCTTCGAGAGCCTGCGGCTCGCGCTCGACTACCTTTGCGAGGAAGCCGACGACGGCTTCGGGGCGCGGATGATGACCGTCGGGCTGCACCCGCGGTGGAGCGGTCAGGCCGGGCGCGCGGCGGCCGTGCGGGATTTCGTCCGGTATGCCACGGAGCAGCCGGGTGTCCGCTTCCTGCGGCGGCTCGACATCGCGCAGTGGTGGTCGGACCACCACCGGGACTGGGAGCCGATCGGGCCGTGACTGCCGGCCGTTACTGTCGGGCCGTGACTGTCCACAGTGGTCCTCGGTCGTTACGGTGTCCTCATGGTGGGTGACGCGAGGACGGTGTCGGTGCCGGTCGAGGGCGGGGCGCTGGCCGTGGAGGTGGTGGCCGCGGCTTCGGCGCCGGTGCTCGCCGTCCACGGGGTGACCAGCAACCGCCGGCTGTGGAACTGGCTGCGGGCCGAGGCGCCGGACCTGTCGCTGGTGATGCCGGACCTGCGTGGGCGCGCGGGCAGCTTCGCGGTCGCCGGCCCGTCTTCGTTGCGGCAGCACGCTTCGGACCTGGTCCGGGTGCTCGACGCGCTGGGCCACCCGGTGGTCGACGTGTGCGGGATGTCCCTGGGCGGGTTCGTCGCGGTGGAGCTCGCCACGCGCAGGCCGGACCGCGTGCGCGGGCTCGTGCTGGTCGACGGCGGATTCCCGATGGCCGTGCCCCCGGGCCTCACGCCCGAGACGGTGCCCGCCGCGTTCGCCCCGCAGCTGGAGCGCGTCTCGCGGCGCTGGGCGGACGTCGACGAGTACTTGGCCTATTTCACGCGCACCAACCCCTTGCTGGACGCCGCCGACCCGCTCCTGCGCGACTGCCTCGACCACGACCTGTCCGACGGCCGCGTCTTCCTCAGCCGCGAAGCCGTGCTGGCCGACGCGACCGACGTGTTCTTCGGCGAGTCGCGCTGGCAGGAGATCGCCGTGCCGACCGAGCTGGTGTGCGCCGAGTGGAGCTCGGGGGCGGGCACGCCGCCCGCGTACAGCGACGAGGCTCTGACCGGTTTCCGTGCCGCCCTGCCCTCCCTGCGCCGCCCCCGGCGCATCACCGGCGCCGACCACGCGGCCACGATCATGACCCACTCGGGCGCGGCCGTCGTAAGTGCGGCGCTGCACGATCTGCTGGCCCGATAGAGCCGTTGTCGGGGTGGGTGTTTCTGCGGCGCTTGACAATTATGACGGTTGTCATAGCCTTCGGGGGTGGCCGATCCCTGGTTCTTCTCCCGCCTGTTACCCGGCGTCCGCCTCGCCGGCACCATCCTCGACGGCGTACTCCGGGGCCCGGAAGCCGTGAAGGCGCAGGTCCGCGCCGTGGGGGCGTGCTACTCGGGCATGACGGTCCGCTGGCACCTCGACGCCGGGGACCGGCAGGCGGAGGAGTACGCGGCCCAGGTCCGCGGGCACACCATCTTCGGCACCGGCACCTTCCACTTCGACGAACGCGGTGAGATCGACGAGATCGTGGTGAACCACCGTCCGCTAGGGGCGGCGCTGGTTCTGGCAGGGCTGGTCGGGGGTGATGTTGCGCCGGGGTTGGCGGTTTCCGGTCTTGGCGCTTCTGACGACGCGCCGGGTGGTGCTGTTGCCGCGAGCGGGGCGGGCTCGGCCGATTCCGAGGGCGGGGTTGCGCCTGGCGATCCGCCGTCCGCAGGTTCGCACTGATCCGTTCCTTCTGCCGACTTCCTGAGAGGACTTCCCCGATGGCCCGCCTTCTGTTGACCGAGTTCGGCGACCCCGCCACCTCCGTCCGCCTCGACGACACCCCGGCTCCGAAGCCCGGGCCGGACGACGTCGTGGTCGAGATGCTCGCCGCCCCGCTCAACCCCGCGGACTTCCTGCTGATGCGCGGCCTCTACGGCGTCCGCCCGGGGCTGCCCGCGCCCCTCGGCGCGGAGGGCGTGGGCCGGGTCGTCGAGGGCGATGCCGAGCTGGTGGGCAAGCGCGTGCTCATCCTGCCGACCATGGAACAGGGCCTGTGGGCGGACAAAGTGGTGCTCCCGCGGCGAAACGTGATGCCGATGCGCGAGGACGCCGACGTCCTCCAGCTGTCCATGCTCGCCGTCAACCCCGCGACGGCTTACCAACTGCTGCGCCTGTACGGCCGGCTTGAGCCGGGTTCGTGGATCGCCCAGACCGCCGCGAACTCCGCCATGGGCCGCTACCTCATCACCCTGGCCCGGCGCGCCGGCCTGCGCACTCTGAACGTCGTCCGCCGCCCCGAAGCCGCCGCCGAAGTCCTCTCCGCGGGCGGCGACGCGGCTGTGGTCTCCGACGACAACCTCCGCGCCTCCCTGAAATCCGCCCTGGCCGGCGAGCGGCTGTCCCTGATCCTCGACGCCACCGGCGGCCCGGTCGTCAAGGACCTCACCCGCGCCCTCGAAGACGGCGGCACCGTCGTCACCTACGCCTTCCCCGAAGGCGCCCCGCGGATCTCCCCGGCCGACCTCGTCTTCCGCGGCATCACCCTCAGGGGCTTCTGGCTGATGAACTGGCTCCGCACCGCCACGGCCGCCGAGGTGACCACCTTGTACTCCGACTTGGCCGACCTGGTGGCCACCGGCGAGCTGACGGCGCCGGTCGAAGCGACGTACCGGCTGGAGAAGTACGAGGAAGCCTTCGCGCACTCGCTGACCCCTGGTCGCCGAGGCAAGATCCTCTTCACCTTCGGCGAGTGAAGGCCGGCATTTCCATCGCGGCAAGAAGGAAGCCGCAAGTCCCGAAAGACCTGCGGCTTCCCCCTAAACGCGAAACCTCAGTGCCCCACAGCCGCGCGCACCGACTCCTTCAGCGAGCCCAGCGTGGCGATCACCGCGGTCGGCTCATAGCCGCAGTGGGCCATGCAGTTGTCGCAGCGCGGATCCTTGCCGCGGCCGAAGGCGTTCCAGTCGGTGTCCTCGATGAGTTCCTTGTAGGTCTTCGCGTAGCCGTCGTCGAGGAGGTAGCACGGGCGCTGCCAGCCGAGCAGCGAGTAGGACGGGATGCCCCACGGCGTGCACTCGAGGTCGCGCTTGCCTTCGAGGAAGTCGAGGAACACCGGCGAGTGGTTGAGGCGCCAGCGTTTGCGGTTGCCGCCGCCGAAGGCTTTCGCGAAGAGCTCGCGGGTCTGGTTCACGCCGAGCCAGTGGTCCTGGTCCGGTGCCTTCTCGTAGGCGTACGCGGGCGAGATCTGCATGTTGTCGACACCCAGGTCGTTGAGGTAGTCGAGCACGTTGATCACGTCCTGCGAGGTGTCCCCGTTGAAGAACGTCGTGTTCGTCATCACCCGGAAGCCCTTTTCCTTGGCGAGCTTGATCGCCTCGACGGCCGCGGCGAACCCGCCCTCCTTGCGCACCGACGCGTCGTGGCGGTCTTCGAGGCCGTCGATGTGCACCATCCACGCGAAGTTGTGGTGGGGCTTGAACTTGTGGATGTGCTTGTGCAGCAGCAGGGCGTTGGTGCAGAGGAACACGATCTTGCGCCGGTCGAGCAGCTGCCGCACGATCTCGTCGATCTTCGGGTGCATCAGCGGCTCACCGCCGGCGATGGACACCATCGGCGCGCCGCTCTCCTCGATGGCGCCCACGGCCTGCTCGACCGGCATGCGCTGCTTGAGCAGGGTGTGCGGTTGCTCGATCTTGCCGCAGCCGGCGCACTTGAGGTTGCAGGCGAACAGCGGCTCAAGCTCGACCAGCAGCGGGAACTTTTCCTTGCGCAGCAGCTTCTGCTTCATCAGATAACCGCCCAGTCGCACGGACTGACGCAACGGCATGGCCATGGCTCAGAGCACCTCCCGAGGTAGGGTGAAAGTGATTTCTTCCTCCGTCAGCCGGTTTTCGGCGACGGTGACCGGCCCGAGTCCGCGCAGGCCCGCCACGACCTCGTCCACGAGGTGCGGCGGCGCCGAAGCGCCCGCGGTGAGGCCGATCCGGCCCGCGCCCGCCAAGCGGCGCAGGTCGATGTCCGAAACTCCGTCGACCAGCACGGCCGGCGTTCCCTCTCGCTCCGCGACTTCCACGAGCCGGCGCGAGTTGGACGAGTTGACCGAGCCCACCACCAGCACGAGGTCGACCTCGCGCGCGATCGCCCGCAGCGCCTGCTGCCGGTTGGTGGTGGCGTAGCAGATGTCGTCCTTGCGGGGCGCCGACAACCCGGGAAAACGCGAGCGCAGCACGGACGCGATCTCCTCGGCCTCGTCGAGCGCCAGCGTGGTCTGCATGGTGTACGCGAAACCCTGAGCGGCAGGCACGGTCACGGTGCTGGCCGCCGCGACGTCCTCCACCACCACGACCGAACCGGGAGCCTCCCCGACTGTGCCTTCCACTTCTTCGTGCTCGGCGTGCCCGATGAGGAACACCGTGTCGCCGCGCCCGCTGTAGCGGCGCACCTCGTTGTGCACCTTGGTCACCAGCGGGCACGTCGCGTCGATCACCGACAGGCCGCGATCGGCCGCGTCGCGCCGCACCGCCGGGGTCACGCCGTGGGCGGCGAACACGAGCGTCGCGCCCTCCGGCACTTCCCCGACCTCGTCGACGAACACCGCGCCGCGCTCCTGCAATTGCCGCACCACGTGGGTGTTGTGCACGATCTGGCGCCGCACGTACACCGGCGCGCCGTGCTTGGCCAACGCGCGGTCCACGATGTCGATCGCCCGCTCCACGCCGGCGCAGAACGACCGCGGGCTCGCCATCAGCAGCTGCCGCGCCCCGGTCGCCGCCGCCCACGCCGTGAGCGCGGGCACGGCCGCCCGCAGGCTGCGCAGCCCGGCCAGGCCGTGGGCAACCGTGCCGGGCCGCACCAGCGGCGCGCCGACCGTGTCCACAATGGACCGTACGACGGCGAACGGCTGCCCGGCAGCGGCCAGCCGGTGTGACTCCATGTCGACCGCCAGCGCACCCGACGAGGCCAGCGCGTCGCGTTCCCGTTCCCCCACCACGTGGTCGACCCCGAGCACCGGTCCGAGGTGGACCGTCAACCCGAGCCGCCGCAACGCACCGGCCAGCAGGGGGGCGGACGGCACCTCGACCACCCCGTCCGGCCCGCGCACCTCGTCGGCCACCACCACGTCACCCGGGCGCACGCGCGCCGCGAGACCACCGCCGATCCCGGCGACCACGCGGGGCCCCTCGGGCAACCGGGCCGCGGTGGCCGCCGCCCGCCGCGGACCCAGGCCGGTGCGCACCACCGGCAGCCCGGCCCCGCGCAACGCGGCCCGCTCGATCCGCAGCGGCGCGCACAGCACGGCCGGTCTCACGAGGAGCTCCGCACGTACCGGCCCAGCGCCGACAGCGGGAACACGACGCGGTAGAGGTGGTACGACAGGTAGAAATCGCCGGGGAAGCCCGTGCCGGTGTGGAAGTCCTCGTCCCAGCCGCCGTCTGCGCGCTGCTGCTCGCACAGCCATGCCACGCCCTCCGTCGTCGCGGCGGAGTCCCGCTCGCCGGCGGCCAGCAGCGCGAGCAGCGCCCACGCGGTCTGCGACGGCGTCGACTCGCCGCGGCCCGACCACTTCCCCGGGTCGTCGTAGGAGCGCAGGTCCTCGCCCCAGCCGCCGTTGGGGTTCTGGTGCTCGGTCAGGTACCGCACGGCGCGGCGGATCCGGACGTCCGAGGCCGGCATCCCGGCGAGGACCAGCGCGGGCACGACCGCGCCCGTGCCGTACACGTAGTTCGCGCCCCACCGGCCGAACCACGAACCGTCGGCCTCCTGGTTGTCCAGCAACCACTTCACGCCACGGCGGCATTCGGTCGTGTCCGCCTTGCCCTCGGCCGCCAGCATCTCCACGACGTGCGCGGTGACGTCCGCCGACGGCGGGTCGATCACGGCACCGAAGTCGCAGAACGGCAGCTTCGTGGCGAGCACCTGCGTGTTGTCCGCGTCGAACGCGCCCCAGCCGCCGTCGCTGGACTGCATGCCTTCGAGCCACTTCACGCTGCGGTCGATCGCCCCGCGGATGCGCAGGTGGTCGGGCCGGCCCATGCGCCGCAGCGCCAGCACCACCTCGGCGGTGTCGTCGGTGTCGGGGTAACCGTCGTTGGCGAACTCGAACGCGAACCCGCCCGGCGCGAGCGACGGGCGGCGCACCATCCAGTCGCCCGGCACGGTGATCTCCTCGCCCAGCATCCACTCCGTCGCGCGCACCAGCGTCTCGTCGCCGGGGGAGACGCCCGCGTCGAGCAGCGCGGTCATCGCGAGCGCGGTATCCCACACCGGCGACTGGCACGCCTCGAGCCGGCGCACCCAGCCCTGTTCGGTCTCCTCGCGGACGGTGAAGTCTTCGAGACCTTCGAGGCCGGCTTTGAGCGCGGGGTGGTCGAGCGAATAGCCGAGCAGGTGCAGCGCGAGGATCGAGTACACCCACGGCGGCTGGATGCCGCCCCACGAGCCGTCGGACTCCTGGCGCGCCAGGATCCACTCGGCGGCCTGGCGCATCGCGACCTTGCGCACCGGGTTGAACGGCAGCTTCGCATACGTGTGCAGCGCGGTGTCGAGGTTCTGGAACACCCCGTCCCACGTCCACGGCGCCGCGGACTTCTTCGGGCTCTCACCGACGCGCAGTTCGGCCACGTCGAACGGCAGCTTTCGCTTCGGCCGCAGCGTGCCGACGATCGTGAGCGGCACGATGGTCTGGCGTGCCCAGCACGCGAAGTCGTAGACGTTGAGCGGAAACCACGACGGCAGGAAGATCAGCTCCGGTGGCAGGTTCGGCAGGTCGGCCCACGACCACTGCCCGAACATCGCGAGCCAGATCCGCGTGAACACGCGGGTGCTCTCCAGACCGCCGTGCGCGCGGATCCAGCCGGCCGCCTCGACGAGCCACGGCGCGTGGGCCGGGTCACCGGCCAGCCGCAGGGCGACCCACGCCTCCACGGTGGTCGACAAGTCGGCCGGGCCGCCGGGGAAGTTGGCCCACGTGCCGTCGTCCCTTTGCTGCGATCGGATCCAGCGCGCCGACTCTTCTTTCTGCTGTTCGGTGAGAATGCCGAGGAACTGGCGCAGCAGCAGGTCTTCGGCGTCCATCGTGACGTTGGTGGAGAGCTCACCCTTCCACCAGCCGGCCGCGTCCTGCTCGCCGCGCAGGAACTCGATCCCGGCGGCGAGGGTTTCTTCCGGAGTACGCGAGCGTTCGCGCGGGGTGTCCGAAGTGGACGTCCCGGGGACGGTCTGCGTCATTCACGCCTCCCTGTGCACGATGAAGCGTGCGATGCCGATGAGCTCTTCGCGCGGCCCTTCGGGGATCGCAGACAGCGCGCGCTCGGCCGTACCGACGCGCCGCGCGGCCTCGGCCGTGGCCCACTTGCGGCCGCCGGCCGACTCCACGAGCGCCGCGACGCGCGCCAGCTCGGTCTCGTCGGCAACACCGCCCGTTTCCTCGCCCGCGAGCCACTCCGCGAGCTCGCGGCCTTTCGCACCCCCGTGGGTGATCGAGTAGGTGACGGGTAGCGACTTCTTGCGCGCCCGCAGATCGGAGTACACGGGCTTGCCGGTCACGGCCGCGTCGCCCCAGATGCCGAGCACGTCGTCCACGAGCTGGAACGCCAGCCCGACCTCTTCGCCGAACACCGCGAGTGCGTCGACGGTCTCGGCGGGCGCGCCGGCGAGCACGGCGCCGATCGCGGCGCTGCAGGACAGCAGCGCGCCGGTCTTGCCGCGGGCCATGGTGACGCACTCGGGGAGTGTCACGTCGTCGCGCTGCTCGAACTGGACGTCGAGCACCTGGCCGTGGATGAGCCGGCGCGTGGTCTCCGACAGCAGCCGCGCGGCGGGGATCGCGTGCGGGGAATCGCTGTCCAACACCGCTTCCTGCGCGAGCGCGAGCATCGCGTCGCCGGTGAGGATGGCGGCCGGCGCACCCCACAGCGCCCACACGGTGGGGCGGTGGCGGCGTTCGGTGTCGCCGTCCATGAGGTCGTCGTGGACGAGCGAGAAGTTGTGCACCAGCTCGACGGCGACGGCTCCGGGCACGCCGGTCTCGGCGGGCGCGCCGGCGGCCAGCGCCGAGAGCACCGCGAGCGCGGACCGCACGGCCTTGCCGCCGTTGCCGCTCACCGGCGTGCCGTCGGCGTCGGTCCAGCCGAGGTGGTACGCGCTGATCGCGCGGCTGGTCTCGTCCAACCGGCCGACGGCCTCGCGCAGCGCGGGCTGCACGGCGTACCGGGTGCGGCCGAGTGCTGCCGGCACCGCAGGGGCCGCCTCGGCGGCGGGTCGCATGGTGGCGGTCATGCTCCGACTCCCTCCTTCTCCTCGTGCACGTTCTTCTCGAGGAGGGCGGTCGCCGCGGCCGCACCGCTGCGGGCAGCGCCCTCCATCGTCGCGGGCCAGCCGGTGGCGGTCCACGCCCCGGCCAGGTAAAGCCCCCGCGCGGACGTCTCCGCGCCCGGGCGCAGCGAGGCCGTGCCCGGGCCGGGCCGGAACGTCGCGTGCCGTTCCCTGGTCACGAAGAAATCCAGCACCTGCGCGCCGCGAGCTTCGGGCAGCAGGCTGGTGAGCTCCGGCAGCAGGCGCTCGCGCAACGTCGCGGTAGGCAGGTCGATCAGGTCGTCGGCGGCCGAGAGCGACATCGCCAGGTATTGCCCCGATTCGAGGCCCGATTGGCGCGTGCGGTCGAAGACCCACTGCACCGGCGTGCGCACACCGGCCACGAACGGCTCGTCCAGCACGCGGCGGTCGAGCACCACGTGGACGTTCACGATCGGCGAGCTGCCCAGCCCGCCCGACCAGCCGGTCGGCAACGGGATCGCGCCCGGCGGCGCGAGTTTCTCCGTGACGGGCGGGGGCGCGGCGAGCACGACGTGGGCGAAGGTGGCCTCGCCGTCGTCGGTGCGCACGCGCCAGCCGCCGGCCGTCTGCTCGATGCCGCGCACCTTCGTGCCGGTCCGCACGTCGGCGCCGGCCGTGGTGAGCGCGTCGAGCGCCGCGTCGCCGTGCAGCTCACGCAACGGCACGAGCGACCAGCCGATGTCGGCCGCCGCCGGGTCGGTGAGCAGGCCCTCCTGGAACACCGTTGCCGCGAGGGCCAGCGACGCTTCGTCGGCCGTCGCGTTGAGCGTCGCGACCCCGACGAGGTCCCACAGCGCCTCGATCGCGGCGGCACTTTGCCCGTGGCGGCGCAGCCATTCGCCGAACGACTGCCGGTCGGTGCGGTCGTCGGCGGGATCGACGCGGCGCAACGCGAGCGCTGCCAGCGCGAAGCGCGCGCGGTCGAGCGGGCGCAGCGGGTCGTAGCGCAGCAGGGACGCGGCCAGGTGCAGTGGCGCGGGCAGGTCGCCGCGGCGCAGCCACGTCGACTCCGTCGAACCCGGCGTGCGGATCGGGATCTCCAGGCGCGGCTGCAGCATCACGCGGTCGGTGACGCCGAGGCGGTCCAGCAGCGCGAGGTAGGCGGTGCAGCAGCGGAGAAACACGTGCTGGCCGTTGTCCACGTGCAGCTCGCCGCGCGTGAATGAGTGCGTGAGCCCGCCCAGGTGCGGCCGGGCCTCGAACAGCGTCACCGGGCGCCCGGCGTCGGCGCAGCGCAGCGCGGTGGCGATGCCCGCGAGCCCGCCGCCGACGACCGCGACCTCGGAGGTCATCGGCCGATCCCCGTGAGCGCCCGAACCGCGACAACCGCCTTTTCCCTGCCGGACAAGGATAGCCTGCGGTCGAACACGAGCGAGGGCTGCTCGTCGATGCGGTCGAGCAGCGTGCGGTAGATCCCGGACATCGCCGTGCAGCACGCGGCGCTGCGGCGGTCGAGCGAGGGCACGAGCTTCAGGCCGCGGGCGTACCAGTCGCGGGCGCGCGCGGCGCTGAAGTGGACCAGCGCGGTCAGCCCGCCGCCGTCGTCGGCCAGCCGGCCGTCCTCGCCGACTTTCAGCTCCACGCCGAACCGGTCGAGGTCTTCCTTGGGCAGGTACACGCGCCCGTTGAGGAGGTCTTCGCGGATGTCGCGCAGGATGTTGGTCTGCTGCAACGCGATCCCGAGCTCGTCGGCATACGTCGGTGCCTCGGGCTCCGGCTTGCTGCCGAACACACCGAGGCACAGCCGCCCGACCGAACCGGCGACGCACCGGCAGTACTCGACGAGGTCCTCGAACCGCACGTACTCGCGGCCGGTCACGTCCATCTCCACGCCGTCGAGCAGCTCATCGAACGCGCCGAGCGGGATCGGGTACCGCCGTGCCGCGTCGGCCAGCGCGACGTACACCGGGTCGGTGCTGGCGGACAGGTCGCCGAGCGACTTGCGGATGTCGGCCAGGCCCTGCAGCTTCGCCTCGGGCGCGAGATCGCCGTCGCCGATGTCGTCGACGATCCGGGCCAGCGCGTAGACCGCGCACAGCGCCGAGCGCTTGTCGGGCGGCAGCAGCCGGATCCCGTAGTAGAAGTTGCGCGCTTGCTCCTTGGTGACCAGCGCGCAGTGCTCGTACGCCTCTTCGACCGTGCTCATCCCGACCGCCTCCCCGTTCTGGGCTCACCCACCTGCAGCCACACGAGCCACGCCAGCACACCCGCTTTGCCCGGCTTGGCCTGCGTGGCGAGCACGTCTCCGTTCGTCTCCCTCAGCGCGTCGACGGTCGCCAGCCCGCCGGCCACGAACCCGCTCACGGCCAGCCGGCCCCAGCCGGACAAGAGCCCGACCAGACCAGCGCCGCTGCCCAGAAGGGCCGCGGCGCGGTCGATCTCGAAGCGCATCAGCTCTCTCAGCCGGCGCGACGCCCGCGCCGCGCCGAGCTCGTCTTCGGTGACGCGAAAGGCCGCGAGGTCCTCTTGCGGCAGGTAGATCCGGCCGTTGCCGTGGTCCTCGGCCACGTCCTGCCAGTGCTCCAGCAGCTGCAACGCGGTGCACACGCGGTCCGAGAGCTTCTCGGCCTCGGGGTCGTGCACGTCGAACAGCCGCAGCACGATCCGGCCCACCGGGTCGGCCGACAGCCGGCAGTACGCGCGGAGGTCGTCGTACGTCGCGTACCGCGTCACGCGCTGGTCCTGCAGATTGGCCTCGACCAGCCGGCGGAACGGTGCGAACTCCACCCGCCCCGCGTGCATCGCCGGCACCAGGCCGCGGATCGCGGGGTCGGTGGGATCGGCGCCGTCGAATGCGGCCGAGAGCTCGTCGCCGAACGCCTTCAGCAGCGCGACGCGGTCGCCTTCGGCTTCGTCGCCGAGGTCGTCGATCGTGCGCGCGACGGCGTACACGGCCTGCAGATCCGACCGCAGCCGCCGGGGCAGCACTCGGAGCGCGACCGGGAAGTTCTCCGCATGCCGCTTCTCCCGCAGACCGTCCGTGTCCGCTGCGTGACCGCCAGGTGAAGTCGATCTCATTGAACACAGTCTGACTCGCACGGATGGGCGGCTTCTGCGACCGGAAGAAGAATTTTGCTGGCTTCGACTTGGCACGAGCGGACAAAGTGGGGTGAGGATAAGGCGGACCGAACCCGTAGACCTGCTACCTGCTACGGAAGGACGAGCTGCGCACATGGGATCAGACCAGGTGACCCGTCTGGGTGAGCTGGAGACCGTCGTGACCAGGCGACTCCCTGCCATTCTGAACGAGGTTCGTGATCAGCTCGTCGAGCAGCACCCCGACTACGCTGCGTTCCTCACCGAAGAGCTGGCGGAGATAGTGACCGCCAGCGCCGGGTTCGTGCGCCGGCTCATCAACCTCGCCGAACAGCCGGACGAGGACCTGCCCGAGCTCGGCTCGGGCGTCGAGCAAGTGGTGTTCGAGGAGATCGGGCGGACGCAGTACCGCCAGGGCCGGCGCGTGACGAGCCTGCTCTCGGCCTACCGCGTGGGCGCGCGGGTCGCGTGGCGCCACGTGTCGGAGGCCGCGCTGGACCTCGAGGTGCCGGCGGAGCTGTTCGCCTCGCTCGCCACCACGGTGTTCGCGCTGGTGGACCAGCTGTCGGAGTCCTCGCTCAAGGGTTACCTGCAGGAGCAGTCCGACGCCGTTCGCATGCGCGAGCGGCTGCGCGACGAGCTGACCGAGCTGCTGCTGTCCGACCGCGCCGACGGGGCGGCGGTGCAGGCCGCCGCGCTTCGGGCGGAGTGGCGGCTGCCGCGTTCGGCCACGGTGGTGCTGGTGGAGGACGAGAACCAGCTGGGCCGTGAGCTCGTGGCGCGGCTCGACGACACCTGCCTGCGGCTTCGCCGGCCGGGCCAGTTCGTGACGATCGTGCCGGACCCGGGCGGCCCGGGCCGGCGCGCGTGGCTGGCCCGGGCGCTGCGCGGCGGCGGCGCGGTGGTCGGCGCGACCGTGCCCGTCGACCGGCTCCCGGCGAGCCTGCGGATCGCGGAGGTGACGGCTCGGCTGCGCCGCGACCGCCTGCTGTCCGACGACCCCGTGTTCGCCGACGAGCACCTCGACGCGATCATCGTGCACCGCGACGACCGGCTGCTGGAGGTCCTGCGCAAGCGATCGCTGGCGCCGCTGGACGACCTCAACGACTCCTCGCGCGAGCGCCTGCAGACCACGCTCCGCTCGTGGCTGCTGCACCTCGGCGACCGCAAGGCCGTGGCCGAGGACCTGCACATCCACCCGCAGACGGTGTCCTACCGCCTCGGCCGCCTGCACGAGCTGTTCGGGCCCGCGCTCGACGACCCGGAGGCCAGGGCGACGTTGCTGCTGGCCCTGGCCTGGGGTCCGCCGGGAGGGCAGCCCGACCCGGAATGACGTGCCCGGTGCCACACGGCGCGCGCGGAATAAGGGTTGCCCTCAGAATGGTTAGCAGGGCTAAGTTTGTTGACGGCGGTGCCAGACTACGGGCAGGGAGACGCTTGGTCACATGACTCGGTGCGAGGGAGGTGCCGTGCTCGGTCTGCGCGGGAAGCGGTCAGCTTTCGGCGCCGAACCGCGTCGCCAGCGCGCGGTACGCACCGGGCACCGCGCCACGGAGCGCGACCGGCACGCGCAGCCAGCGGGGCACGTAGTAGTCACCGGGCCGGTGCGTCGCGCGCACGACCGCGGCGGCCACGCGCTGTGCGGACACCGGCCGTGGGGTCGTGCGGGTGTAGGGCCGGCCGCGGCGCTCGAAGAACGCGGTGCGCACCACGCCGGGCACGACCACGCCGACGTCCACACCCGTGCCGTGCAGCTCGAAGCGGAGGCTGTCGGCGAACGCGTCGAGCCCGGACTTGGTCGCCGCGTACACGGCTTCGCCCGCGACGCCGGTGCGTCCGGCGATCGACGTCACGAACACGATCCGGCCGTGGCCTCGCGCCAGCATGCCGGGCAGCAGCGCGCGGGTGAGCTGGAGCGGCGCGGTCAGGTTCACGGTGACCAGCCGCGCGAGGAGCTCGGGGGAGAGCTCGGGCAGGGGACCGGCCCAGCCGAGGCCCGCGTTGTTCACGAGCGTGTCGACGTGGCCGGTGACGGCCAGCGCGCGTTCGGCCAGTTTGCCCGCGGCTTCGGGGTCCGCGAGGTCGGCTTCGAGGGCGGTGCCGCCGGTTTCCGCGGCGAGCGCGGCCAGGCGCTCGCGGTCGCGTCCGTGCAGCAGAACGTGGGTTCCCGCGGCGGCGAGCAGCCGCGCGGTGGCCTCGCCGATTCCCGAGGACGCGCCGGTGACCAGCGCTGTGCCGCGGGGAGCGGGCATCAGACGGTGGTGAGCGCGGGCTTGCGCGAGGCCATCCGCAGCACGATGCCCTCCGAACGCAGCGAGCGCCGGAACCACAGCAACGAGCCGACGATCGCCAGCGCGACCAGGCTGTACGAGCCCGCGGTGCTGACCATGAGGAAGTTGCCGACGGTCGCCTTCGCGAGCATCACCAGCGTCACGGAACCGTTCACGGCGAACACCAGCGCCCACAGCACCGACACGCGCTGGAAGAAGCGCCGCATGCCGGGGTGGCCCGACAGCGTGTCCGGGAACGAGCAGAAGTCACCGGCCAGCCGCGCGAGCAACGGCTTGTTGAACGGCGCGGACACGAGGAACAGGCTGGCGATAACGAAGTTCTGTAGGGTCGGCTGCAGGAAATACAGGAAGGCGCTGCCGGTGGCCAGGCCCAATGCGGTCCGCACGATCAGCAGCGCGGAGGTGAGCCACAGGACCGCAGGGACGGGCTTTCGCATCACCAGGCGCGTCACGATGACGACGACCGACCAGCACAGCGCGGCGATGACTCCGCTGTCGAAGCTGACCAGAGTCAGGAGGAGGTAGAAGAGGCCGGCAGGTACGAGCGTGGACTCCAGCAGATGCCGACCCCCGCCCACGACCAAGTTGCGGAACGAGGGGAGGTCGACCGTCATGTGGTGTCGCATGCGTTTCAAATACCTCCGGTGCGGGTGACCATCCCCCTCACGGCCCACGAATTTTTCAACAGCATAGGCACGGCGGATGGGAATGGTGTGAGGTGAGTATTCCATGAGTGTCACGGGGGTGTCGCTTTTCGTGGCCGTCCCTGCCGCGGTGCTGGGCGCGGCGTGCATGGGGATCGCCAGCGCCGCCCAGGCAAAGGCGGCCAAAGAGGTCGAGCCGGCGAACCCGCTTGATCTCACGTTGTTCAGGCGCCTCGTCGGTCGACCATTGTGGCTCATCGGCATCGTGGCGACCGTACTGGGGCTCGTCTTGCAGCTCGTCGCGCTCGCGTTCGGGCCGTTGCTGCTGGTCCAGCCGCTGCTCATCACGTCGTTGATCTTCGCCGGGTTCGTGTTCGCGCGGCTCGAGCGAAGAGGCCCCGACCGGGTGATGAGCGCGGGCTCGGCGTTGTGCGTCGCCGGACTCGCGGTGTTCCTGCTGATCGCGCGCCCCAGCGGCAACGGCGACGTGCTCATCACCGGGACCTCGCTGCTCCCGCTCGGCATCGCGCTCGCCGCGGTGACCATCGCGGGTCTCGCGCTCGCCGCGCTCAGCCGCTCCGGCTCCGGGCGCGTGCTCGGGCTCGCCGTGGCCACGGGCGTGCTCTACGGCCTGACCGCCGGCCTGATGAAGGTCGTCGCCGGACAGTTCCGCCAGGGCCTGGACGAACCGTTCAAGCACTGGACGCTTTACATCGTCTGCGTGGTCGGCCCGCTCGGGTTCCTGCTCAGCCAGAACACCTTCCAGCAGGGCCGCTACCTGACGCCGGCGCTGGCCGTGATCACGGCGCTCGACCCGCTCGTGGGGGTCGCGATCGGGCTGTCCTGGATGGGGGAGAGCGCCAACGGCACGCCGTGGGGGCTCGCCGGCGAGGCGTTCGCCGGTGCGGTGATCGTGGTCGGCATCGCGCTGCTCTCGACCCGCGCGGCTCACCTGGACGTGGCCGCGATCGAGGAAGAACACGAACACGCCGAGGCCGAGCACGCCGGGTCGGACCCCGACGACGGGTACGGTCTGGCCGGATCCACCTGTTAGGAAACAGCTGGTGACCGCCGCTCGCGGCACCTCTGGCGAAGGGGGCGCGTTGGAGCGCGTGCTGATCGTCTCCGCGAACATGGGGGAAGGGCACAACGCCACCGGACGGGCGCTGGAGGGCGCCGTGCGGGAGCGCTGGCCCGCGGCCGAGGTGAAATGGCTCGACGCCCTCGACCAGCTCGGGCCCGGTTTCGGGGGCCTGTTCCGCCGCATCTACGTGGCCAACGTCGAGACCACCCCGTGGCTGTACGAGTTCTTCTACGACGCCATCTGGCGCCTCGCGTGGTTCGCGGCGGCGTCGAAGCGCTTCACCGCGTCCTGGTGCGGACGCCGCCTCGCGAAACCGGTGGCGGACTTCGCGCCTGACCTCGTGTTGTCCACCTATCCGATGGGCACGGCCGGGCTGGCGTGGCTGCGCCGGCGCGGGAAGCTGAAGGTGCCGATCGGCGCGTGGGTTTCGGACTTCGCGCCGCACCCGTTCTGGGTCTACGGCTCGGCCGACCTCACGATGGTGATGCACGAAGTCGCCGTGGGCCTGGCGCGCCGCTGCGCGCCCTCGGCCGCGGTGGGGGTGTCGGCGCCGCCGGTGCGCGCCGAGTTCCGGCCCGGCGACCGCGCGGGCGCGCGTCAGCGGCTGGGTTTGCCGCCGGAAGCGTTCGTGGCCTTGGTTTCGTGCGGCTCGCTCGGGTTCGGCGACGTCGAGGGCACGGCGCGTGAACTGCTCGCCGCCGGGTCCGAGGTCGTGCCCGTGGCGATCTGCGGTCGCAACGAGGCGTTGCAGCACCGGCTCGAACGGCTCGACGAGCCGCGCCTGCGGGTCGTCGGCTGGACCGACCGGATGGCCGACTACACGATCGCCTCCGACGTCGTGGTGACCAACGCCGGTGGCGCGACCGGGCTGGAAGCCCTGGCGTGCGGGCGGCCCGTGCTCATGCACCGGCCCATCGCCGCGCACGGCAGGGCCAACGCCCGGCTGATGGCCGAGGCCGGTCTCGCGCTCGTGACGGAAAAGGACGGTGAGCTCACCGGCTCCGTCCGCACGCTGCTCGCCGAACCGGAGCGGCTCAAGGCGATGGCGGAGGCGGCCACGCGCCACTGTGATTCGGCCACGTCGCTCACGGCGGCGCTCGAGTCGCTCGTGGGCTCGCCGCTCAACCCGGCGCCGCAGCGGCTGCGGCCCGAAGACGCGTTGTTCCTCCACGTCGCGACCCCGCAGGTGCCGCAGCAGGTCGGCGCGGTGCTGATGCTCGACCCGAAGGCCGACGGTTCCCGCCCCACGCACGCGGACGCCGTCCACCTGCTCTCCGCGACGCCCGGCCTGCGCGCGCGGCTCCTGCCGGGCGGTGGCCTGTGGCGAGCGAAGTGGCAGGAGGACCCGGCGCGCACGGCCGACGGCATCCTCGGCGACGTCGAGCTGCCGGCGGGCAGCGAGCTCGAATCCTCGCTCACCGCGCAGATGGACGACTTCTTCTCCGAGCCCGTCTCCCCGGAACACCCGGTGCGCGCGCGGCTCGTGACGGGCCTCGAGGGTGAGCAGGGCGCGTTGCTCATCGCCCTGCACCACGCGGCGAGCGACGGCATCGCGGTGATCGGCGCCCTCGTCGGGCAGGCCCGCGGCAAACCACCGCTGGACCCGCCGCCGGCGCCGGTGCGCCGCGGCCGGCTGCGTGGGGCGGCCGACCGCGTCTCGGCCGCGGCGCGGAAACGGCCCGGGCGCAGGAAGGAAGCCGAAGAACTGGCCCGCGGCATCTGGGCGCTCGCGCGGGCGGGCACCGCGCCGCGCGTGCGGTGGGAGACCGAGATTTCGGGCCCGCGGCGGCATTACGCGCGTGCGCACCTGTCGGCGCCGCAGGTGCGGGCGGCCGCGCGCAAGGTCGGCGTGCCGACCACGGACTTCGTGCTCGCGCTCGTCGCGGAAGCCGTGCACCAGGAACTGGGCGCGGCCGCGCCGGAGCGGGTGCGGGTGCTGATCCCGATGTCCATTCGCGACACCGGCACGTTCCGCCAGCTGGGCAACCACACGGGGGCCGCGAGCGTCGACCTGCCGACCGGCGCGATGTCGCTGGCCGAACGTGTGCGCGCGACGCGGGAGCTGCTGGCCGAGCAGGTGACCCGGGGTGCGCCCCGGGCGGGCAACGCCGTGGTGCGCGTGATCGGAATCCTGCCGCCGTGGCTGCACCGGCGCGTGGCGCGGCTCGTCTACCGCGGCACCTGGTTCAGCATGATCGCCTCGGTGCTGCCGGGCGCGCGTTCGCCGGTGGTGCTCAACGGTTCCCTCGTGCGCACCGTCTACCCCGTGCTGTCGCTGGCGCCGGACGTGCCGGTGGCGGTGGGCGTGATGACGTGGGCCGACCGGTTCACCGTGTGCGTGACGGTGCCCGCCGGCCACGCCGCGCGAGGCGACCGGCTGGCGGGCACCGTGAGATCGGCGTTCGCCCGGTTGCAGTCCGAAGTGGACTGACCCGTCAGGAGAAGTGCGTGGTCGGCCGGGGGATCTCCTGGCCGTCGACGAAGAGGTCGACCTTCTCGTTGTAGAAGCAGATCAGGTTGGAGATCGCGCTGAGCGAGCGCGTGGGGAAGTCGTAGGACCAGGCCAGGTCCTGGTGCACCACGTCGCCGACGCGCACGGACCAGTAGCCGGTGGTGGTGCCCTTGTACGGGCACTCGGTGACGGTGCCGGTGGGCACGAGGTGGGAGAAGTCCACCTCGGTGCGGTTGAGGTAGTACCGCGTGGGCAGGCCGGTTTCGAACAGCAGCACCGGAGACGACGACTCGGCGAGCGTCCGGCCTTCCAGCGCGACGCGCACGTGCCGGGTGGAGCGCAGAGCGTCGACGCGCGCGTACGGGTTGCGCGGGTGGACGAACACCTGCTCGTCCTCCTCGAACCACGCGTCGAGGGCGGCCCACTCGAACCGGACGTGGTCCGCGAGCCCCGCGGTGGCGTCCTCACCGTAGAGGCGCGCGGCCGCGGTCTTGACCTCGTCGCCCGCCTTGAGGGTCTGGCGGCGCGCGGTGCCGCGCTTGAGGTGCTGCGGGTGGTTCTCGTCCACGAGCACGCCGGGCGTCACGTCGGCGGCCGGGATGTAGTACTGCGGGTAGTACGGCCACTCCCACACGTACAGCGCGCGGGTGGTGTCGAGCACCGTCTCGCCGCCGAGCACGGCGCGGATCCGCCGGGGCACGGGCTCGACGTGGTCGATCGGGGTGATCGCGTCCGGGTAGTCGCGCATCGGGATCTCCTCGGTTCGGCCGGGCCGTTGTCCGGTGTGACAGCTCCGGCTGCGCTGGGACTGGGGCGCTGAAAAAGAGGCGCTGGAACCAGGCGTTGAAACTGGGGCGCTGAAAAACGCGCGGCGCGCGGACGTGGGTCCGCGCGCCGTCGTGATCAGGCCGTCGCCCGCTTGGGCAGCTTCCACCCGGGGCGGGGGAAGTGGCAGGTGTAGCCGTTCGGATAGGTCTGCAGGTAGTTCTGGTGTTCGGGTTCGGCCTGCCAGAAGTCGCCGGCGGGGGTGACTTCGGTGACGACCTTGCCGGGCCAGAGGCCGGAGGCCTCGACGTCGGCGATGGTGTCTTCGGCGACCTTCTTCTGCTCGTCGTTGGTGAAGTAGATCGCGGAGCGGTAGCTCAGGCCGATGTCGTTGCCCTGGCGGTTCTTCGTGGTCGGGTCGTGGACCTGGAAGAAGAACTCGAGCAGGTTGCGGAAGTCGGTCTGGGAGGGGTCGTAGAGGACCTCGATGGCCTCGGCGTGGGTGCCGTGGTTGCGGTAGGTGGCGTTGGGGGTGTCGCCGCCGCTGTAGCCGACGCGCGTGGACACGACGCCGGGCTGGTGGCGGAACAGCTCCTCCATGCCCCAGAAACATCCGCCGGCGAGGATCGCCTTTTCGGTCGTCACGTCGTCTCCTTACTTGTCGGTGTTGTCGGTGAAGAGGGCACGGAAGTCTCCATACCCCTCTTTCTCCAGGTCGTCGAGGTGGATGAACTTCAACGACGCGGAGTTGATGCAGTAGCGCAGGCCGCCCTGGTCGACCGGGCCGTCGTCGAAGACGTGGCCGAGGTGGCTGTCACCGTGCAGCGAACGGACCTCCGCCCGGATCATGCCGTGGCTGAAATCGTTGCGCTCGACGACGTTCGTCGTCTTCTGGATCGGCTTGGTGAAGCTCGGCCAGCCGGAGTGGCTCTCGTACTTGTCGACGGACGCGAACAGCGGCTCGCCGGACACGACGTCGACGTAGATGCCGGGCTCGTGGTTGTCCCAGTAGGCGTTCGCGAACGCCCGCTCGGTCCCGTCCTGCTGGGTCACGCGGTACTGCTCCGGGGTCAGCCGGGACACGGCTTCCGGGTTCTTGTTGTACTGGGTCTGCTGGGACACAGCTCTCCCTTCGCGGCCTCTCGGCTCGGGCTGGGGAACCAGGTGAAACGCACCTGGACGTGCAGTTATAAAGACACCGTACGGGCACTTTCTATTCCCTCGGACGGCCGATTGCGCCCCCGTCCGACTTCTGTAAGAAATCGGTCTCCACCAGCAGATCGAGCAGGGTCCGCAGCGCCCGGCCGGGGGCCTTTTCACCGTGGCTCACGACCGAGAGCGGCCACGTGAGCCCGGCGTCGTCCAGTGGCACCACGGCCGCGCCGGGAGCGGTCAGTGGCACGAGGTCCGGGACCACGGCGACGCCCAGCCCGGCGGCGACGTACAGCGGCATCACCCGGAGGTCGGCGACCTCCACGGGAACCCGGCGCCCGACGCCGAGCGACTCGCAGGCCCGGTCGATGGCGATGCGGTTGCCGAAGCCGCGCGGCGCGTCCACGAACCGCTCGCCGGCCAGGTCCCGCAACGAGATCGACGGCCGGCCGGCGAGCGGGTGCGCGGCCGGGAGCACGGCGAAGTAGGGGACGGTGACGATCGTGCGCACGGTCAGGCCCGGCAGCTCGCTCTCGGGGAGGCCGAGCAGCGCGAGGTCGAGCCGGCCGTGGCGGACGTCCTCGGCCAGGCCGGTCGAGCCCGTCACCGACACCGTGAGGTGCAGGTCGACCAGCGGGTGCCGGTCGTGGAACGCGCCGAGCAGCGCGGGCAGGTCGAGGGCGCCGACGCTGGTGAGCGTGCCCACCCGCAGGCTCCCGCGCAGGCCGGCCGAGGCCTCCTGCACCACCTCGCGGGCGCGCTCCACGGCGTCGAGCGCGGCCTTCGCCTCCGGCAGGAACAACGCGCCCGAGGCCGACAGCGCGACCCTGCGCGTCGAGCGGTCGAACAACGTCGTGCCCAGCTCCGTCTCAAGCGTGCGGATCGTGGCCGACACCGTGGACTGGACGGCGAACAACCGCTGGGCCGCGCGCGTGAAGCTGAGCTCCTCGGCCACGGCCACGAAGTACTCGAGCTGACGGGTCTCCACGGCGTGAATTATCGCATCGAGCGATAACTGTCGCCAAGACTTTTCGTTGGACGGAATGAGTTGCCGGGGGGATGGTTGAAGGCACAAGGATCTTCCGGGGAAGGCAAGCCATGGTCCACACCGTTTCGCCCGTCACAGCCCGCACAGTCCGCCCGCGGCTCACCCACGACTGGGGCTTCCGCGTGATCGCCCTCGCGTTCGCCGCGTCGCTCGCGTTCTCCACCGTGCCGACGCCGCTGTACGCGATTTACCAGCGCCAGGACGGGTTCCCGACGTTCGTGGTCACCCTCGTCTTCGTCGCCTACGCCGTGGGCGTGATGGCGAGCCTCTACCTCGCCGGCCACGTGAGCGACTGGCTCGGCCGGCGCCGCGTGATCGTCGCCGCCACCCTCGCCGAAGCGTTGGCGGCCGCGTTGTTCCTGTCGTCGCCGGAGGTGCCGGTGCTCCTGCTGGCCCGGCTGATCAGCGGCGCCGGCATCGGGGCGCTCACCGCCACGGCCACCGCGCACCTGTCGGAGCTGCGCGCGGTCGCGCGGCCCGGTGAGCACGCCGGCCACGCCAGGCTGATCGCGAGCGTGGTGAACCTCGGCGGGCTCGGCCTCGGCCCGCTCGTCGGCGGGTTCTTCGCGAAGTACGCGACGAGCCCGCTCACCACACCGTTCGCGGTGTTCCTGGTGGTGCTGCTCGCGGCCGCGATCGCCGTGGCGCTGGTGCCCGAGACCGTCGAGCCGTGGGACGAGCCGCCCGCGTACCGGCCGCAGCGGCTTTCGCTGCCGGCCGACGCGAAGCCGACGTTCTTCGGTGCGGCCATCGCCGTGTTCGCCTCGTTCGCGATCACGGGACTGTTCGCGGCCCTGGCGCCGACGCTGCTCGCCCAGGGTCTGCACCAAAGCGGCCACCTGCTCGCCGGGATCGCGGCGGCGTCACTGCTGGTCGCCGCCGCGCTCGGGCAGATCGTCTTCGCGCGGCTCACTCTCGCGCGCCAGCTGCGGCTCGGCTTCACGCTGATGGCCGTGGGACTGGTGGTGCTGCCGGTCGCCGCGCTGCTGCCTTCGCTGTGGCTGTTCTTCGCCGGCAGCCTGCTGGCCGGCACGGGCATGGGGCTCGGATTCCGCGCGTCGGTGACCACCGTGGCCACGCTGGCCGGTCCGCGCTCGCGCGGGCAGGTGCTGGCGGCGCTGTTCCTCGCGGCCTACGCGGGCCTCGTCGTGCCGGTGCTCGCCGTCGGGCTGGCGCTGGTGTGGGTGTCGAGCCCGATGGCGCTGCTGGGCTTTTCCGTGGCCGAGCTCCTGCTGCTCGCCTGGTCGGCGAACCGCATCCTGCGGCCCGCTATCCGGCCGGTTCGAGCCGCCAGCTGAGCGTCACCGTGGTGCCGTCCGGGCGCTGCAGGCACTCGCTTTCGTGCGCCAGGCCCCGCATCAACGGCAGGCCGCGGCCGCGCAGGCCGTTGGTCGAGCGGGGCGGCAGCCAGCGGCCGTAGTCGGTGACGATCACGGTGACGGTTTCGCCCACGCAGGTCGCGAGGACGTCGAGGACGCCGGTTTCCCGGCCCTCGTAGGCGTGTTCGGCGGAGTTGGCCATGGCTTCGTAGCTCGCCATCACCACGTCTTCCTGCTGCGTGGTGCTCATGCCGAGCCCCGCGACCCAGCCGGCGAGGGCGCGGCGCAGGCCGATCAGCGGCTCCGGCGCGGCCGTGACGCGGCGGCGGAACTCCGGCGTCAGGCGATCCTCGGTCGCGCGCCCCGTCACACCGCACCTCCGTCGCGGCGGCGCACGTGGATCAGGGCGATGTCGTCGTCGTGGCTGCCGCCGGTGAGGTCGTGGATCAGGCGGTCCCACGCGGTTTCCGCGTCGGACCCATCGTGCAGGGCATCGTGCAGGGCACCGAGCGCGGTGAGCAGCCCGGCGATGCCGACGGTGAGGTCGCGGGTGCGGCTCTCGACCAGACCGTCGGTGTAGGGCACGAGGTCGGTGCCGGGCGGGAAAGCCACCTGCTCCTGCGGGAACTCCGCGCCGACGCCGAGCGGCTGGGCCAGCGCCTCGCCGATCTGCTGGGGCGTGCCGTCGGCGTGGACGAGCACGGCGGGCAGGTGCCCGGCGTTCGCGTACGTCAGCGAGTGGTCCGCGGGCTCGTGCACGGCGTAGAAACAAGTCACGAAACTCGGCTCGGCGAACCGGCCGGTGAGCTGTGAGACGTTGCGCAGGACCTCCGACGGCGGCAGCTCCAGCAGCGCGTACGAGCGGATCGCGGTGCGGACCTGGCCCATCACGGTGGCGGCGGCGACGCCGTGGCCGACGACGTCGCCGATCACGAACGCGGTGGCGTCCGAACCCAGGCGGAGTACGTCGAACCAGTCGCCGCCGACCTTGCTGCCGGTGGCGGCCGGCAGGTAGCGCGTGACGAGGTCGAGGCCTGGGATCCGCGGCGCGGCGGGCACCATGCTGCGCGAGAGCTCTGCGGCGAGGGTGCGCTCGCGTTCGAAGAGGCGGGCGTTGTCCAACGCGATGGCGGCGTACCCCGCGATGCCTTCGGCGAGGTACTCGTGGCGCTCGGTGAACCGGACGGTTTCGGGGTGGCCGAAGAAGAACCCGCCGAGCACCTCGCCGCTGGTGGGGCTGACGACCGATACGGCGAGATAGCTACGCACGGGCAGGTGCCCCTCGGGCATGCCGTGGTAGGGCGCGTTGTGGCCGAACCGCGGGTCGGCCGTGATGTCCGCGCTGCGGACGGTGCCGGTGCCGTCGAACGTCGGGCCGAACACGGCGGTGTTGCGGGGCATGGGGAAGCGGGAGAACGCTTCGCGCGGCACGCCGGAGAGGGTGTAGAGCGTGTACGACTCGCCGAACTGGTCGACGAGGTTGTAGAAGAACGCGCCGAAGGCGGCCCCCGTCGCGCCGGTGGCGGCGTCGGTCGCTTCCTGGACCACGACGTCGAGGTCGAGCTGGGCGGTGAGCCGGCGGCCGATGGAGTGCAGGGCGTCGACGACGCCGGCCTCGGCGCGCAGCCGGCTGACGGTGCCGGTGAGCTCGGCCGTCGCGGCGTCGACCCCGGCTGCGGTCGGTGCGAGGCGGGCGCCTTCGGGAGCGTCGGTGTGCAGCAGCACGGTGGCGTCCTCGTCGGTGACGACCACGGCGCCCGTCACGCGTTGAGCCGGGACGAGCTGGGCCACGGTCGCGGCGTCGGGGACCACGATCCGGCCCCGGCCCCGGTAGTCCGCGGCGTCGAGCCGGCGGATCCGCACGGCCACGGGCCGGCCCTCGGCGTCGACGAACGCCTTGCGCACGGCCGCGGCCACGGGCCCGAGGCCGTCGGCGGTGGTCATGCGCCCGCCAGCGCGGCGGGCACCGAGGGGAACACGGCGAGCTCGTCGGTCAGGCGGGTCAGCTCCAGCGGCCGCAGCGTGAGCCGGCTGCTCGCGACCACGCGCACGTCGGCGGGTTCGGCCTGCCGGTGGGCCCACACGAGCACCGCCATCCCCGCCGAAGCCAGGAAGTCGACCGCGCTGAGGTCGATCACGAGCACCGGCGCCCCCGTGCGCGCGGCGCGGTCCACGAGCCGGCGCAGCTTGGGGGCGAGCGCGAGGTCGAGGGCGCCGCTCACGGCCAGCACCGTGGCACCGTCGTCCTCACTCAGCGCGACGGCGCCGCCCGTGGTCTCCACCCGGCCCGCGTCGTCGCCGGGGGCACCGGACTCAGCCATGCGCAAATGATGCCAAGCCGGCGTCCGTTGAGCCCGGCCGTACCCCGCTCGGTGCAGTGCCGGGCCCTCTCGGGCCGCCGACCGGTTCGGTGACCGAATGATCAGGCGTCGTTCAGCGCCCGGGCGAAGGCAGTGTGCACGCGCAGGTACCGGCGCAGCGGAAGGGCTTCGCCGGGCGTGGGGGAGGCCAGCCGGCGGGTGGCCCACGTGTTCCAGGTGAGGTGCGCTTGGGCGACCGACAGCCGCGCGGCCGCGGCGACCTCGGCAGGGCTTTCACCGGCGAGAACGGCTTCGTGCATGAGAACGGGGCTGCTGCGCCGGATCCACTCCTGCAGTGAAGCCATGGCCGCGAGGCGGTGGAGCTGGGAGCCGGATTCCCCGGTGTCGGTATTCGTGTCCGGGGCGGTCGTGTGCACGCCGGTGAGGTCCGGCGCGGTGGCGCCCGGCGCGCCTGCGTCCGGTGCGGGCGCGGCCGGAGCCGGTGCCGCACGCGGGAATTCGGAGCGTCCGGCGAGTTTCGCGGGCGCCTTTTCGGTGATCTCGGGGGTGAGTGAGGTCGTCATGGCGATTCTCCCTGGTCGGGCGGTCAGCCACACCGCGATCGTGGCCGCGCCGGTCGGGACGGGCGGCGTCCCACGGCTACCCTCTCACCCTTTGGTTCAATCCTCGGTTTTGTGAGACCGCGATCTCACTCGTTCGGGGGCGGTTTCCCTTGGGGCGCCTCACATCCCGGGACGCGCGAGCGCCGCCGGGCGGGACCCGGCGGCGCGCGTTCACCCGCGTGTCAGTTCTTGTTCTTCAGCCCGTCGACCGCGTCCTTGACCTTCTCACCGGCCTGCTTGAGGGCACCCTTGGCCTGGTCCGCCTTGCCTTCGGCCTGCCACTGCTCGTTTCCGGTGGCGTTTCCGAGTGCTTCTTTGGCGCGGCCCTTCAATTCATCGGCCTTGTTCTGCATTTTGTCGTTCACGACCGCTCCTTTCGCGAAGGCCGGGTGGTTACCCGTTTTCCGGCGGTTCAAACAAGTCGCCCGGTGAACAAGTGGCTCAGTACCAGTGCGCGCGGCCGCCGACCCTGCGGCCGGTTCCGCCCAGGATGGCCAGGACCGCACCGATGACCAGCAGGACGATGCCGATCGTCCACAGGATCGAGATGCCGGTGATGAAACCGACGACGAGCAGGATGACTCCGAGCACGATCATGGATTCTCCAGCTGTTCCGTAATGGGGACCGATGGTTTCGAAGTACCCGGCCGGGCGATCTCGCAAACACTTTCGGGTCCGGTCCGGTGTGGACGTACCAGTGGTCTGATCCGGTGGTCGAATCGGCGGAACCGGTTCCGTCGAGTTCATTCGGTCACCGAAGGAATATGCGCACAGGTGGGCGAAGCTGCGGTTTTGTACCGCCTTTGCCGGGGCCGACCAGGATGTGAAACCGCTTTGCGGCGGGGTGCGAGCGGCCTAGCTTTTGAGCCCGACAGATCGATTTCTCACCGAATGAGGGGAGCCGGTGCGTGGCCTCGGGCGAACTCGCGACGACGGCGCCGGTCGGGCTCGGCTGGCTCGCCGTGCGGATCGGCGAACGCACGGCGCGCGGCATCGCGGGCGCCGTGTCGGGCCTCATCCGCGACGGTGAGGTGCAGCCCGGCACGCGGCTGCCGACCGTGCGCGCGCTCGCGGCCGAGCTGTCGGTGAGTCCCACGACGATCGCGGAGGCGTGGGCGCAGCTGCGCGCGGCCGGGCTGATCGGCACCGGCCGCCGTCGCGGCACGACCGTGCTGGCGCCGCCCGCCGGGCTCCCGCCCGCGCGGATGTTCCCGGGCTGGCAGTCGGTGGACCTGGAGCACGGCTCACCCGATCCCGCGCTGCTGCCGCCGCTGGAGGACGCGGTGGCCGCCGGGGTGCGGTCGGAGCGGCGGGCGGTGAAGGAACCGATCAGCTCCCGGCTGCGGGCGGCGGTGAAGCCGGAGTGGCCGTTCGCGGCGGAGGCGTGGACAGTCGCCGCCGGTGGTCAGGAAGGTGTGGCGTTGGCGTGCCGGGCGGTGGCCCGGCCCGGCGACGTGGTCGCGGTCGAGGAACCGACCGCGCCGTGGCTGCTGCGGCACCTGCGCGCGGCGCGCATCCACGTGGTTCCGGTGCGCCGCGACGAAGCCGGCCCGCGCGCCGACGCGCTCGAAGCCGCGCTGGCGCACCGGCCCGTCGCCTTCGTCTACCAGCCGCGCGCGCAGAACCCGCTGGGTCACACCGTGTCCGCCGCTCGCGTCGCCGAGCTCGCCGCCGTGCTCGCGCGTACCGACACCGCCGTGATCGAGGCCGACGACTTCGGCCCGCTCGCCGCCTCGGCGGGGGCGAGCCTGGGCACGCACCTGCCCGGGCAGGTGCTGCTGGTGCGGTCTTATTGCACGGCCTTCGGCACCGAGCTGCGCAGCTGCGTGCTCGGCGGCTCGGCCGCGCTCGTGGAGCGGGTGCGCGCGCACCGGGCGTTCGGCACCGCGTGGTCCAGCCGGGTGCTGCAGGACGCGCAGGCGTTCCTGCTCACCGACACCGCCACGGACGCGCTGGTCCACCGCGCGCGCCGGCGCTACGCCGGTCGCCGGGCGGTGCTCGCCGAGGCGCTGCGCGACCACGGCCTCGACGTGGCCGTGGGCGACGGGCTCACGCTGTGGGTGCCGGTGCCCGAGGAGACCCGCACCTTGGTCACGCTGGCCGCGCACGGCGTCTCCGTCGGCGCGGGCAGCCGGTGTTTCACCGGCCGCTCCGGCGCGCCGCACATCCGCGTCGCCGTGGGCCAGCTCCCCGACGACCCGGCCCCGGTCGCCGACCTGGCCGGGATGATCGCGCGGGCGGCCGGCGTCCGGTCCCGCCGCAGCGCCTGACCCGTCAGACGGCCTCGAAGTGCTCCACCCGCGGCTGCGCGGCGAGGTAGGGCCCGAGCAGCGCGCCGTACGCCGCGTAGCGGTCGGTGCCCCGGAAGTGCTCCAGGTGGTGCTGCTTCGACTCCCACTCGACGACGCCGACGAAGCGGTCCGGGCTCTCCTCACTGCGCATCATCCGCGCACTGCGGCAGCCGGGCGTGGTCGCGAGCAGCTCGTGGGCTTTCGCGTACGCGGCGGCGAATTCGTCGCCGGCGCCCGGTTTCACGTCGACGATCGCGATTTCGGTGATCACCCCTGTCGTTCTACTCCGGACTCGCGATCACCGGTACTGCCGGTCCGGTGATCGACCGGAGGGACTAGTACCTCCGCCGCTTCCGGCGCGCGGGCCGGGTGGGCGGGGTGGCGCGCATGATCCGTCCCCACCTGTCCCGGCGGGCCCGCTGGACGATCTCGCTCGCCGTCGCGCTCGTGCTGGTGCTCGGCGGCGGGTACGCCCTGCTGCGGGTGGTCGACGCGCGCACGTTCGCGCCGCGGGGTGAAGGCCACTTTCTTCCTCATCGGACGAGAACTGGAGGCACACCCCGAGCTGGGCCGTGAGCTCGCCGCGGCCGGGCACGAACTGGGCAACCACACCTACTCGCACGAGCGCATGGTGCTGGTGACGCCCGGCTACGTCGCGTCGGAGATCGAACGCACCGACGCGCTCATCCGCCGGACCGGCTACCGGGGCGAGATCACCGTGCGCCCGCCCAACGGCAAGAAGCTGCTCGCGCTCCCGTACTACCTCCACCAGCACGGCCGGCAGACGATCATGTGGGACGTCGAGCCGAACTCCTACCCCGCCGTCGACGCTTCGGCCACCGCGACCGCCGAGTACGTGGTGAGCCACGTGCGTCCGGGCTCGATCGTGGTGCTGCACGCGATGTACCCCGCTCGCGAGGCGACGCGGGAAGCGCTCGGCCCCGCGATCAACGGGCTGCGGGCGCGGGGCTACCGGTTCGTCACGGTGTCGCAGCTGCTGGCGTTGCGGGGCAAGGGATGACGGCCACCACGGACCAGCCGCCTGCCACGGGTCCGGCGGTGAGCGAGCCGCCGTGCTCGGCCAGCTGCGCGCGCAGGCTGGTGAGGCCGTAGCCGGCACCGGCGGTTTCCCCGGCCGGTGGGGTCTGAACCTTCGACGCGACGGCGATCCGGACCTGCCCGCCGGTCACGGCGACCTCGACGCCCAGGCGCGTGCCCGGGCCGTGGTGGCGCAGGGCGTTGGTGGCGGCTTCGGCGATCACCCGTCCGGCGAGCGGGCGGACGGGGCCGGGGAAGGCCGCCGCGTCCGGCACGGCGTCGAGGACCAGACCGGCGGAGCGCAGCTGGTCGAGCACGTCGGCCAGCGCGGGTTCGGCGGTGGGTTCGTCCTCGCCGTGGAGTTCGCGCAGCGTCGCGCGGACCTGGCCCAGTGCGTCGCGGCCGGCCGACAGCGTCGCGTCGACGCGCAGGCGGTCGGCGTCGGTCAGGTCGCCGACCGCGCGCAGGGCCTCGGCCTGCACGAGCATCACGGTGGTGGTGCGCGCGAGCGTGTTGTGCAGCCGCCGCGCGGTGCGGTCACGGCGTTCGGCGGCAAGGCGTTCCAGCCGGTGGCGCGTGCGTTGCGCGGCGAACTCCGCGCGTTCGGCGACATGACGCTGGCGTTCCACGCCGAGCAGCCACGCGACGACACAGATGGTGGCGGTGCGCAGCGCGCCGTCCACGAAACCCTTGGCGGGCACCATCGCCGCGCCGACCGCGGCCGTCGTGGCGCCGCACAGCCAGAACCGCACGAGCGGGCGCGGCGACATCGGCGCGGTGTAGAGGGCGAGCAGGACCGGGAGGTAGTCGAGGTTGCGCGGCGCGCTGGTGACGAGGTGGGCGACGGTCGTCGCGGCGACCACGGCGAGCACCCAGCCGGGGAACCGCCGGCGAAGGGGCAGCGGCAGCAGTTGTGCCACGACGAGCAGCAGGCCGGCCCCGCCGTGGCCCGGCTGCCACGTGCCGCCCAGCGCGAGCAGGACGGCGACCAGCAGCGTGGTCGCCAGGTCGGCGAGGAGCCGTCGATCGGCGAGTCGGCGCACGGGCCGAAGGTAGAGCGCGCCGGTGATCGGGATCCGCGTCGTCGACGACCACGCGCTCGTCCGCGAAGGTCTCGCCTTCATCCTCGCCGCGCAGCCGGACCTCACGGTGACGGGCGTGCACGCCGACGGCGCCGGGCTGCTCGCTGTGCCGGGCGACCTGGGTGACGTGGTGCTGCTGGACCTGAACCTGCCGGGCCTCGACGGCCACGAGGTGCTGCGGCGGCTGCGGGCGCGCACGCCCCGCCCGCGCGTGGTGATGCTGACGACGATCCGGCGGGCGAGCGACATCCGCCGCGCCCTCGCCGAGGGCGCGGACGGGTTCGTGCTCAAAGGACTCCACGGGCGAAGAGCTGGCCGCCGCCGTCCGCGCGGCGCACGCGGGAGTGACCGCCGTCAGCCCGGCCGTCGCCGCGGAGCTCGGGGCGCCGGCCGAACTGTTCACCCCGCGCGAACGCGACGTGCTGGCGTTGCTCGGCCGCGGACTGTCCAATCGGGACATCGCCGCCGAGCTCGGCCTGGCGGAACGCACGGTCAAGGTCCACGTGGGCAACCTGCTCGCGAAGCTTCAGGTGGGCAGCCGCACGCAGGCGGCGCTGGCGGCGGAGCGGGTGCTGGGCTGAGGCGTGCGTTCGCCCTCCGCGAGACCGGTGGTGGCGCCGGGGCAGCGCGCGCCAGGGTGAGGGCATGAGACTTCTCGTGCTGGGTGGGACGGTGTTCGTCGGACGGGCCGTCGCGGTGGAGGCGCTGCGACGGGGCCACGAGGTCGTGTGCGCGGCGCGCGGCGAGTCGGGGACGGTGCCCGACGGCGCGCGGCTGATCAAGGTGGACCGCGACGATCCGGACGGATTGGCTTCGCTGCCCGATTTCGACGCCGTGGTGGACGTGGCGCCGATGTCGTTCCCGTGGGTGCAGCGGGCGCTTGCGGTCCTCGCGGACCGCGTGGCGCACTGGACGTTCGTCTCGACGATCAACGTCTACGCCGACGAGGCGACGCCCGGCCAGACCCCGGCGACCGGCCCGCTCGTGGACCCGCTGCCGCGCCACGCGACCCGCGACGACCTGACCGCGGAAGGCGGCACCGGGCTGTACGGCGGCATCAAGGTGGCCAGCGAGAACGCCGTGCGCGCCGCGCTGGGGGAGCGCGCCTTCGTGGTGCGGCCCGGCCTGATCACCGGCCCCGGCGACGGCAGCGACCGCTTCGGCTACTGGCCCGGCCGCTTCGCCCGCGGCGGGCGCGTGCTCGTGCCCGCCTCCGACCGGCTCGCGCAGTACATCGACGTGCGCGACCTCGCGGCCTGGATCGTCACCGCGTTCGAGACCGGGCTGGGCGGCACCTTCGACGGGATCGGCCCCGCAGCCGACCTGGGCAAGCTGCTCGCGGACATCGCCGCGGCCGTCGGGACCGACGTCGAGTTCGTGCCCGCCACGGATACCCAGCTGGAAACCGCCGGCGTCGCCCCGTGGTCCGGTCCACGCTCCCTGCCGCTGTGGCTCCCACCCACCTACGCCGGCCTCGCCTCCCACGACCCGGCCCCGTCACTGGCGGCGGGCCTGGACGTCCGCCCCCTCGCCGACGCCGTCGCGGGCGCCCTGGCGCGCGAACGCAACCTGGGGCTGGACCGCGACCGGCGCTCGGGCCTGTCGGCGGCCGAGGAGGCGGAGGTGTTGGCGGGGTTGTGATCAGGTGAGATCTGGGGGAGTGGCGGCTGCTGGGGGAGCTGGGTCGGTTCGCGACGAGCCACCTGGCGACTTCGCCGGCGGGCGCGGCAAACCCGCGTGCGCTTGTCAGGCGCTGGTGAGCCGGGTCAGCTTGCGGCGAGCCACTTCGCCGTGCCCGGGCGGCCCGGGACCCAGCAGCCGCCCGCGACGGCGGGGGTGGTTTCGTCCGGGAGGGCGAGGAGGTCGGCCAGCACGAGGGTGGCGGGGCCGCTCGTGCGCCACAGCCAGGTGCTCGGCGTGAAAACGTTTTCCTCGTCCGCCGACATGCGGGTGGCGGTGGCGTCGTCCTCGGCGTCGAGGCGGACGACGTCCACGACGTCGCCGTGGACGCGGACGCCGACGACCGCGAGGACGGCGCCGGTGGCGTCGCTCGGGTGCACGAACTGGTAGCCGCGGGCGATGAGGGCGCGCAGGCCGGATTCGACGTCACAGGGTGGCCGGGCCGCTCGGTGGTGGTTCATCGTCCCGCCTTCCGTTGCCAGCTCGGGAATCTGCACGTGCATCCGCGCGCTGGCGCGGACGTTAGCACGACCTCCCCCAAGGTAGGACAGACACACTTCTCTTTTCGGTCCTGTCTGCGCGCTTCTGTAGAAGATGGAGCACCGCGCGAAAAGGGTCGTTCGTACCACGGCTTGGTGGTCGACCGGGCAATGGCGACACGGGCGTGACGAATCTCCCTCACCATGTCAAGTGACGTTCACGAGGCGGACGCCACCACGGCCGGGTGGTGATCCTGTTGGCCACGTGGCAACCGGCGTTAGCATCGACTACCCCGCGAAGTACGGGGGACGGACCGCCGAGCCGAGCGGTCACGGTGCCGGTGTCCGCGCACCTCTGGGGTCGGTGATGGAACTGTTCGCGACGGTGGTCGCCGGTCTGCCGTTGGCAGGCGGGCCGCTCACGGCGGCGCTGCTCGTGCTGCGCCGCCGCCCCGCCCTGCGCACAGCGCGCGCCGTCCGCACGCAGGCGCGATTCGCGGAGGAGTTGCGCGCGGTCGCCGAGGTCCTGCCGCGTGTGCGGCCCGTGCCCATCGCCCCGCCGAAACAGATCATCGTCGAACTCGGGCCGGCCGTCGGCTCGTGCCAGCCGTGCCGGCCGGCCGCCGTACCCCAGCCCCGGCGGCCACCGGCCCCGGTCGAACCCGCGGCAAAGGCCTGCGCCGCCTGCACCCACTAGCACCTCACACCACGAACGGCGCTCCGAACCGCGCCGGCACCCCCGGCGAATACAGCACGCTCACCGGCTCGCCCGCCACCGCGACCCCGCCCAGCTCCGCCAGGTCGTCGCGCGGCTCCAGCAGCGACGCGCGGTGCAGCGGCCACTCGGGGTGGTCGTTGGGCACGCACAACGTTCGCCCGTGCCACGTCACGTCGCGGCCCACCCACCGCGTGGTCAGAACGTCTCCAGCCTCCGACGACCGCCCGCTCCACGCGCCGGCGCGCACCACCACCCGGCTCCGCCCGCGCCGACACTCGTAGGCGAGTACGTCGCCTTCACCACCGCCCTCCTCCGCGCCCGCCACCCCGCCGCTCGCGCCCCAACGCGGCATTGGTTGCGCTCGACGCACCGAACGCCACATTGGGTGCGTTGAGCGCACCGAACGCCACATTGGGGGCGCTTTGGCCTGCCCAGCCGCCGGCCGCCGAACCAACTCCTCGCCCACCCAAGCCACGCGCCGCACCTCGCCAACCGCCGGCCGACAACGCAACCAAGCCCTGCACCCAGCCCCACCCCGCCACCCCGATCCGAAGCCTCCCTACGGCCGCCGACCCCGCGTCAAGGCACGCTTTCCCGCCTTTACACGGGGTCAACGGCCGTCAGCACAATCAAGCTTCGGGGTGCTCCCCCAACGCAAGCCGCCCCGCGAGGACGGCATCCCGAACACGACCCCAGCCCACCCGTCCGAAATGGACGGTCGCCCGACGGCGTGACCCCGGCCACTGCCCGCCGGGACTTTTCCGTGCCCTCCCACTGTTACATCTGCTGCGGAAGCCGGAGGAACCCGGCGACCGCCACGAGCAGGAAGGGGTGAGAACCGATGGCGAAGAGCGTTTTGCGCCCGGTGATCAAGCTGCGTTCCACCGCCGGCACGGGCTACACGTATGTGGTGACCAAGAACCGCCGCAACGACCCGGACCGGATGGTCCTGCGCAAGTACGACCCGGTCGTCCGCGAGCACGTGGACTTCCGCGAAGAGCGCTGACACCGAGCAAGACAAGGGGCTGAGGGTGGTCACCACGACCACCCTCAGCCCCTTTTTCGGTGGCGCCGCCGCAGCAGCGGCACGCGAAGTCAGCCGCAGTGCCCCAGCGGCGCGTCGAACTTCACGGTGCCGATCGAGCCTCCCCACGTCACGCACTTGCCGGCCGCCGAAGCCGTGACCGGCCCGGCGAACCAGGAGAACGAGCCGGAGTCCGTCTGCTTCGTCCCGCCCTGCACCTGCAGGTAGGCGGTGGTCTGCGACGGCGTGCCCGCGCCGGAGTTCTTCATCGTGCTCACGCAGTTCTTGCCGGTGGCCGCGTTGTAGGACAAGTACACCGTCCCCGCGGTGCCGAGCGAGCCCTGGTCGATCACGCCGTAGCCCCAGCCGCACGCCGGCGCGCCCAGGTCCGCGTCGGTGAACTTCGCCCAGCGGATCGCCGCGCTGGAGTTGCCCTGCGGGCCGCCCTCGAACAGGACACCGGCCGAGCCGGTGCCGAGCGAGACGAGGTCGGAGTACGCCGCGTCCTGGCTCCACACCAGGAACCCGTCGGTGTCACCCTGCCAGCTGCCGCCCTCGTCGAACGACGAGCGGATGCGCAGCGCGTGGCGGTGGTCGCACACCGAGGGGCCGGCGAAGATCAGCCGGGTGTACGCGCCGCCGGTGTCCGTGGCGCTCATCGCGACCGTGGACCCCTGCACGTCGGGCGTCTTCGCCAGGCCCGGCTCGGTCACGAACTTCTGGCTGAACGTCTGCCCGCCGTCGGAGCTGATCGCGTACGCGCGCTCGATGGTGGAGCACATCGTGCCGGCGTTGTTGCGGGCCGAGGCGTAGATCTTGCCGTCGGGCAGCTCGGTGAGGCTGATCTCCTGAGGGTTGAGGGTGCTGTTGTTCGTGCTCGCGTCGGTGGCGCCGCGGTGCCAGGTCGCGCCGCGGTCGTCGCTGTAGATGATCGAGCCGGTGTCGGGCGCGGAGCCGTTGACCTGGTAGCTCATGCCCGCGACGAGGCGCCCCTTGTGGGCACCGCGGGTGAGCACCGAAGCGTGCGACGGCCCGGTCGCGAGCCAGCCCGGCGCCGCCGTGAAGCCGAGCTGCGTGGTGAGCACCTGGGGCGCGGCCCACGTGGAGCCGTTGTCCTTGCTGATGCTCACGCGCGGAACGCGGCCGCAAGCGGCGTGCGGGGCGACGCACTGCATCACCGAGAGAAGCACCACGCGGCCGTTGGGCTCGTCCGCGGTCGGCGGCACGACGACGGGCGTGGGGTTGCCCTTCACGTCGCCGAAGCCCTGGATCACGATCTGCAGTGGGCCCCACGTGGAGCTGCCCTTGGCCTGGCGCTTCATGACCAGGTCGATGTCGCCGGTGTCGGCGCAGCTGTTCTTGCGGCCCTCGGCGAAGGCGAGCAGGTCGCCGTTGTTCGCCTTGACGATGGCGGGGATGCGGAAGCACGAGTAGCCGCCGGTGCCGGCCTGGTACACCACCGTGCTGGCCGCGTCGGCCGACGCGGCGGGGGTCGCGCCCGGCACCACGGCCGCCGCGGCGAACGCCGTCGCCCCGGCCACTGCCGTGAGCAGTCCTCGTGCGACACGTCTCAGATTCACTGTCGGTCTCCGTCCTGGGGGCCGCCCCCGCGATCGCGGGGCGGCTGCCGAAAGTGCTCCCAGGCTCCGGCGCGGTCGTACACACGCCGTACAACCGCACGCACAATCGCTTTTGTACCAAGGAGAACTGTTTGCCCGGCGGTGATCTGGCCGTGATCGTCCCACGTCCTACCTACGGGACCGCTGTCCTGTCGGCAGGGCGCTCTCGCGGACCCGCGCCGTAGCGGGCGCTACGCTCAACGGGAGACGTGCCCGCAACCGGTGAGCGAGGGAGGAACCGGTGAGCGAACCCGGTGCCCCCGTCGGCGTCCGGTTCGAGCTGCTGGGACCGCTGCGCGCCTGGCGCGGTGGCCACGAGCTCGCGATCGGGTCGCCGGCGCAGAACTTGCTGCTGGCGGTGCTGCTCGCGCGCGCCGGCCAGCCGACCGGGGTCGACGAGCTCGTGGGCCTGCTGTGGGACGACCAGCCGCCGGCCAGCGCCGTGAACGTGATCCAGCGCTACGTCGGCGCCCTTCGCCGGCTCGTCGAGCCCGACCTGCCCGCGCGTTCGCCCGGTCACTGGCTCGTGCGCCACCCCGGCGGCTACGGCCTGCAGGTCGACGCCGTCTCCTCCGACCTCGTCGAGTTCCGCGCACGCGTGCAGCGGGCGCGCCGCGCGGAGAACGCCGACGACGCACTCGCCGAGTTCAACGCCGCCCTCGCCCTGTGGCGCGGCCCGTGCGCGGCCGGGCTGATGATGCCCGGGCGCGCCCGCGCGCTGCTGGCCGGCATCGACCAGGAGGGCCTGGCCACGGTCGTGGAGGCCGCCGACGTCGCCCACGCGGCCGGGCGCCCGCTGCAGCCGTTGCTGCTGCACCTCGAGCGGGCCGTGAAAGCCGATCCCTTCAACGAGACCGTGCACGCCCGGCTCATGCTCGCGCTCGACTCGGTCGGGCGCCGGGCCGCGGCGCTCGAGGTGTACCGCGAGATCCGCAAGCGACTGGTCGACGAGCTCGGCGTCGAGCCCGGCGCGGAGCTCACGCGCATGCAGCACGACGTATTGGTGCAGCAGGCCGAGGAAGTGCCCGCGGTCCGCGCACCGCAGGCCCGGCCCGTGGTGCGACCGGCGCAGCTGCCGCCGGACCTGCCGACGTTCACCGGCCGCCGCGACCAGCTCACCCGGCTCGCCGGGTTGTTCGACTGCGCCGCCGAGCGACGGCGCGTCACCGTCGCGGTGATCGACGGGCTGGCCGGCACCGGAAAGACCTCGCTGGCCATCCACCTCGCGCACCAGGTCGCCGAGCGCTTCCCCGACGGGCAGCTCTACGTCAACATGCGCGGTTTCGACCCCACGGGTGCCACCGTCGACCCGGCCGACGCGCTGCGCGGGTTCCTCGACGTGCTCGGCATCGAGGCCACGCAGGCGCCCTCGGGTCTCGACGCGCGCAGCGGCCTCTACCGCAGCCTGCTCGCCGGGCGCCAGATGCTGGTGGTGCTCGACAATGTCCGCGACTCCGAGCAGGTGCGGCCGCTGCTGCCGGGCAGCGCCGGCTCGGCCGTGATCGTGACCAGCCGCAACCGCCTCAGTGCCCTGGTCGCCACCGAGGACGCCGACGTGCTGACGCTCGACACGCTGTCGTCGTCGGAAGCCCGCGAGACGCTCGTGCGACGGCTCGGCGAGGCGAAGGTGGCGGCCGAACCCGAGGCCGTGGAGGAGATCATCGAGCTGTGCGGCCGGCTGCCGCTCGCGTTGGCGATCGTCGCCGCGCGCGCCCGGACGCACCCGCAGTTCTCGCTCGCCGACATCACCGCGAAGCTGCGCGCCACCCAAGGGACGCTCGAGGCGTTTCGCGGCGACAGCGCGGGCGACGTGCGCACGGTGTTCTCCTGGTCCTACCGCGTGCTCGAACCCGGTGCGGCGCGGCTGTTCCGCTTGCTTTCGCTGCACCGCGGCGCCGACTTCTCGACCGCGGCGGCCGCGAGCCTCGCCGGGGTACCCCTGCTGCAGGCGCAGGACCTGCTCGAAGAGCTCACGCGTATCCGCTACCTCAGCGAGCACCGCCCGGGGCGCTACCTCGCCCACGACCTCGTGCGCTCGTACGCGATGGAGCTGCGCGAGCAGACCGACCCGGCCGACGAACAGGCCGACGCCCTCGCACGGCTGGTGAACCACTACCTGTGCAGCACCCACGGCGCGTACCTCGCGCTGAACCCGCACCAGCTCCCGATCGAGCCGCCCGTGCTCGAGCCGGGCGTGACCGCCGACCTCGCGCGGGGCTACGGCGAGGCGATGGAGTGGTTCGAGGCCGAGCTGCCCGCTTTGACACTGCTGATCCGGCAGATCGCCGGGGTGCCGCGCCTGGCCGGGAACGTGTGGAAGCTGGTGCTGAGCCTGCAGCCGTACTACCAGCGCAGCGCGCTCTACCACGACTGGGTCACGCAGGCGGAGCTCGCGTTGCGCGTCGCCGTCGGCACCGGAGACCTGGTGGCGCAGGCCAACGTGCACCGCAGTCTCGCGGGCGCCTACCACTTCGTCGAGCGCTACGACGAAGCGCTGGAGCACCTCAACCGCACCGCGGAACTGTTCGAACAGCTGGGTTTGGCGGCCGACCAGGCCTACGTGCACAGCAACTTCGGCACGGTGTTCGCCAAGCTGGGCCGGTTCAACGCGGCGCTGGAGCACCACGAGCGCGCGTTCGAGCTGTACCGGGCCAGTGGCAACGTGAAGGGCGAGGCCATCGGGCTCGAGGGCATCGGCCGCTGCCTCAGCGAGATGGGCGGCAACGCCGAGGCCGTGCCGCTGATCCTGCGGGCGATGAAGCTCTACGAGGACATCGGCGACCGCAACGGCGAAGGCAACTGCTGGAGCACCCTGGCCACCGCGTACGGCTCGCTCGGGCACCTCGACCAGGCGATCGACGCGTGGCGCCGCGCCGTGACCTACTACCGCGAGCTCGGGAACCGCTCCGACGAGTCCGACTCCCTCGTGGCGCTCGGCGACGCGCTCAGCGCGGCGGGCGATCCGGAAGGCGCGGAGAAGGCGTGGCGCGAGGCGCTCCACGTGCTCGACGCGTTCGGCATGCCCGCCGCCAACGACGTGCGGCTGCGCCTCGGCGACCCGGTCTCCCGCGTGGTGTCGCCGCCGGGCGCGTGAGCGGTCAGATCAGGCCTTCGCGGATCGCGTAGGCCACGGCGTGGGCGCGGTTGCGCAGCTCCAGCCGGACGGTCATCTTGCTGATGATGTTCTTCACCGTGCGCTCGCTGTAACCCAGCTGGTTGGCCACTTCGCCGGCCGAGAGACCGTCGGCGAGGAAGCGCAGGATGTCGGTCTCGCGGCGGTCGAGGCGGTTCTGCCGGGCCGCCGCGTGCGTCAGCCGGCGCACCTGCGTGCTCAGCCGCTCGACCGGGTCCGCCGGGTGCGCGCCGGCCGCGTCGATCACGGCCTGCGTGACGGCCTCGCTGCGGCTGGTCGTCTTGTCCAGGATCGTGACCACGCGGTGCTGGGCGAGCTCGGTGATCGGCAGGTCGTCGAGCCGGCCGATGACCAGCACGGACGGGATGTCGAGTGTCGCGGCGACCCGTTCCAGGATGTCGCGCGTGCGTGGCGTGAACCGGTCGGTGACCACGAGCGAGACCTCGGCGCCCATCGGGCGGGTGCGGTCGACCACGGCTACTTCGGGCTTCCCGTCGAAGTAGCTTTCGAGGCACGCGCGCGTGAGCGCGTCGGAGACCGAGAGCAGGGTACGCACGGTTCCGGTCCGCAGGGTCTGGTTCATGCTGTCAGCATGCGCGAATGGACTGATCAACTACTCCGGGCGCGTTCAGTCGTCGTTCAGTGGCCGCGCAGAGCACCCCGCGGCGGTGGCCGTTCGGTCACGCGTGCGGGAAAGTGCTCGACTCCCCGGCGGTGATCGAGTTTGATGCGGGCAGGGGGCAGGTGGGTCCTTCTCAGGACCCCGGACGACGAGCTGGTGCGAACAAGATGGACGACGTTTTGGCCGAGGTGGCCGACCTGGGGCTGACCGCGAAGCTGACTCCGGTGGCGGGCGGGATCGCCGCCGTGTGGCGCTGCGACCTGCTGCGCGACGGCGTGGCGCTCTCGGCCGGGCCGGGCTACGGCGCGGGTGCCACCGCGGAACGCGACGCCGTGCTCGACGCGCTGACCCGCCGCTTCGGCGGCGCCGCCTGGCTGCGCCCGGCCGACGTGCGCGCGGTGCCGGCGCCGGAGCTGGCGACGGGCCCGCTGGCCGCCGACGAGACCGTGTGCTCCCTGGCCCGCTACACCGACCTGCCCGTCGGCACGCTCGCGTACCGGCGGCTGATGCCGACCGGCCTCGGCCCGGTCGCCGCCGTGCCGGCCGTGCTCGCGATCACCGACTACGGCCGAGCCGGGCACCTGCTGCTGCGCCACTCCGTGGGCGACGTCGTGGGCTACGACGCCCTCGGGACCCGGCCGGCCGCCGCTTCGTGGGGCGCCGCGACGACCAGCGCCGAGGCGACCGTGCGCGCGCTGATCGGCCTGCTCGACCACAACGCCCACGAGTCGATGCTCGCCGGTGCCCGCCCGGCGCTGCTCGACCCGGCCGGCCTGCCCTCGGACCTGGCCGCGCTGCTCGCCTCCGCGTCGCTCGCCGCGGGCGGGCCCGTGCGCGTCGCCGACCTCACGCCCCAGCTCGGCGTGCCCGCCTACCTGGCCGGCGACCGCGCCGCCTGGGGCGCCGGCGTGTCGTTCAGCCGGCGGTGCGCCCTGACCGACGCGTTGACCGGCCTGCTGCGCCGCCGCGCCGCGACCCCGGCCGCCCGGTACCCGGCCCTGGCCGAGGCCGCGGAATTCGTGCCGTTCCGGGAGAACAACCTCTCCGGCACGGCGCCGGAGCTGCTGGCCGAGCTCCTGGACAGCCTCGCCGCGCGGGAACTGACGGCCTACCTGCGCGAGCACCACACCGGCCGGGTGTCGGTGGTCCACGTGTTGGTGCCGGGGCTGCGGTGCCGGGAGGGGCTCACTTCGGTGTGATCCGGGGCAACCCGCTGAACCGCTCGGCGTTTCCGTCCGTGTAAGGAAGAGGAGCACCGGCCGCCGTGCCGGTTTCGGGCGGAAAGGAACCCCGTGTCACTCTTCACGCGCACCGACGATCGCGAGCAGTCCGGAGTGGAGGAACCGGACCCCGCGCCGCCGGAGCGCGGTCGGGCGCGGCGCGTGACGGCTGTGGTGCTGACGGTGCTGGCGTGCCTGCTCGTGTTGTTCGCGTTGGTGGCGCCGAACAACCTGGTGGAGCTCTCGCCCGCGGCGTTCGTCCGGATTCCGGTGGAGGCGCTGGTCGTCACGGCGCTCGCGTTGGTGCTGCCGCCGCGGTGGCGGCGCGTGCTGGCCGGCGTGGTCGGCGCGGTGCTCGGCGTGCTGACGGTGCTGAAGCTCGTGGACATGGGGTTCAACGAGGTGCTCTCGCGCCCGTTCGACCCGATCTTCGACTGGAGCTTCGTGAGCGCGGGGCTCGACTTCCTGCGTGGTGAGGTCGGCGGCGCCGGGGCGATCGCCTCCGCGGTGGGCGTGGTGCTGCTGATCCTGGCGGTGGTCGTGTTCACGACGCTCGCCGCGATGCGGCTCACGCGTCTGGCGGCCGGGCGGCGCACGGCGTCGACGCGCGTGGTGGCGGTGCTCGGGGTCGTGTGGATCGTCGCGGCGGTGTTCGGGGTGCAGCTCGCGCCCGGGCAGCCGATCGCGTCGCGCAGTGCGGCCGCGCTTGCCTTCGACGACATCCGGCAGGTCGGGACCGACCTGCACGACAAGCAGGACTTCGCGGCGCAGCTGGCCGACGACCCCTTCGCCAACACTCCGGGCGACCAGTTGTTGCAGGGGTTGAAGGGCAAGGACGTGCTGCTGACCTTTGTGGAGAGTTACGGCCGCTTCGCGATCGAGGGCTCCGACATCGCCCCGGCCATCGACGCCCAGCTCGACCAGGAGACGAAGAGCCTGCAGACGGCCGGGTTCGCGGCGAAGAGCGGTTTCCTGGACTCGTCGACCTTCGGCGGCGGCAGCTGGCTCGCGCACTCGACCGTCCAATCGGGAACGTGGGTGGACAACCAGCAGCGCTACAACGACCTCCTGGCGAGCAACCGGCTTTCGCTGACGCGCGCGTTCGGCAAGGCCGGCTGGAAGACGGTGCAGGACGTGCCGGCCCACACGATGCCGTGGCCGGAAGGCAAGTACTACGGGTTCCAGCAGTACTACGACTTCCACACTGTCGGCTACCAGGGCCCGGGCTACGCGTACGCCACGATGCCCGACCAGTACACGCTGTCCTTCCTGCAGCGCACCGAACTCGCCGCACAGAACCGCAAACCCGTGATGGCCGAGGTCGACTTCGTGTCGAGCCACGCGCCGTGGTCGCCGCGCCCGTCGCTTGTGGACTGGAACAAGGTCGGCGACGGCTCGATCTTCGACCCGCAGCCGGCGATGGGCGAGGACCCGGAGCAGGTGTGGAAGGACCCGAGCCAGATCCGCGACGCCTACGGCAAGGCGATCCAGTACACGCTCTCGACGCTGACGTCCTACCTGCAAACCTACGGCAACGACAACACGGTGCTGGTGTTCCTGGGCGACCACCAGCCGCCCGTGGTCACGCCGGCCGGGGTGACGCACCAGGTTCCGATCACCATCGTGGCGAAGGACCCGGCGGTGCTGAACCGGGTGTCGTCGTGGAACTGGACCGACGGCATGCGCCCGGCGGCCAACGCGCCGGTATGGCGCATGGACACCTTCCGGGACCGGTTCCTGACCGCGTTCGCCAAGTAAGAGGCCGGTCGCTGCGCGCCGCACGGGCATCGGGGAAGCTGTCGGGGTGGACGACGATTCGGCGGAACGGACGGGCTATCGGCGGTCGGCGGGGTCGCCGCGCGGGGAGGCGCGGCGGCGCGAGCTGCTGGCGCGTGTGACGGACGACCTCGCCGTGAACGGCCTCGTCGACTTCTCCCTGCGGCGCGCGGCGCGGGCGGCCGGCACCACGCACAAAGTGCTGCTCTACCACTTCGCCGGAGCGGAGGACCTGCTCGCGCAGGCCGTGTTCGCGTTGCGCGACCGCCGGATCGGCAACGCGCTCGCGGCCATGGCCGACGGCGCGAAGCAGCGCACACTCGCCGGCCGCGTGCGCGTGGCGTGGCAGACGCTGCGTGACGAGGAGCCGGGTCTGCGCCGCGTGCTCGACCAGGCCGTCGGGCTCACCATGTACGACCCCGAGCGCTACGCCGACCTCGGCCGCGGCTCGACGCGGCAGTACCTGGACCTGCTGGTGTCGTTCTGCCCCCAGTCGTGGCCCGAGCAGCGCAAACGGGAGGTGGCCGAGCTCGTGCTGGCGACGCTGCGCGGGTTCGTCGTGCACCGCCTGACCAGCGACGATCCCGGCGGCGCCGACGCGGGCTTCGCGGCGCTGGAGCGGGCGCTGGAACGGGAGGAAGCCGCGGGGGACTGAGCCGCTCGGGTGGTTTCCCGGGGCGGCGGGACTGGACGCGTTTGCGAACCACGTGGTTCACTTCTGGCGGGGCGAACGACCGGGAGGTCCGCATGGGGTGTCGGCGAGCACGGTTCGGGGAGCACGGCGGTCCGTCCGCGGGGGAGGCGGGCGAATGAACGAGATCGAGCTGTCCGCGGGGACGATCGAGTACGAGGACACGGGCGGCGACGGGCCGGTTCTGGTGTTCCTGCACGGGTTGCTGATGGACTCGTCGCTGTGGGCGGAGACGATCGCGGATCTCGCGGGGGAGTTCCGGTGTGTCGCGCCGACGTTGCCGCTCGGGGCGCACCGGAAGGCGATGCGGCCCGACGCCGAGCTGTCGATGCCGGCGCTCGCGCGGCTGGCGGGGGAGTTCTTGGCACGCTTGGATCTTCGCGAGGTGACGTTGGTCGGCGTGGATACCGGTGGGGCGCTCGTGCAACTGCTGATGGCCGGGGACGCCGGCCGGGTGCGGCGGGTGGTGCTCGCGTCGTGCGACGCGTTCGACAACTTCCCGCCGGGGCTGACGGGGAAGACACTGTTCCTCACGGGCCGGTTGTCACCGGGGTTGTTCGGGGCCTTCATGCAACAGATGCGGCTGAAAGCCCTGCGCCGCTTGCCGATCTCGTTCGGGTGGCTGACGAAGCGCGGCGACGCGGCCGTAGCCCGGTGGCTGCGGCCCCTGCTGACAGAGCCCGGGATCCGCCGCGACACCGTCCGCGTGCTGCGGGCCGCGGCGGCCGAACCCGGGATCCTCGTCGAAGCCGCGGCGCACCTGCCGGAGTTCGACCGGCCCACGCTGGTGGTGTGGGCGAGCGAGGACCGCGTGATGCCACCGGAACACGGGCGACGGCTGGCCGAGCTGCTGCCGAAGGCACAACTGTCCGAAGTGGACGACAGCTACACCCTGCTGCCGCTCGACCGGCCCGCCGAGCTGGCCCGGCTGATCGGCGAGTTCACGCGCACCACCTGAGCTTCACTGTCCACAAAGGTCATTTCGCGGCCATCGGGCCCGCGCCGGTCACCGTGCGTGGTCCTGATGGCCGCGAATGTGCTCTCGAAGCACTTTCCGATGTTGCCGACTGTCGCGTCGCGACCTGATCGGGAAAATCGGAAGCGTTACCTCAGATGATGGCGCCGGGCGGCGCGGAGGCCTAACCTTCCCGCAACAACAGCCCCACCCGCACGCCGGTCGCAACTCCGTGGCCGGTTCGCGACCTGGAGATACTTCCGCTGTGAAAGTGTTTCCTTTATCCTGGATCCAATCGCCAATCCGAGAGGAAGGGCTTTCATGATCGATTCCCAGGCCGACACCGACGCCGACCGAGTACGGGCCGATCTCGTCACCTGCACCAGCTTGCTCGTGTTCAAGGGTGTCCTCGACTACAGCGGCCACCTCTCCGCGCGGGTGCCGGGCACCGACGACCGCATCTTCATCCAGCCGCGCGACGCGAGCCGCGCCGCGCTGCGACCCGAAGACCTGCTGGTCGTGGACCTGGACGGCAACCTCGTCGAGGGCGAGCTCCCGCCGCCGGCCGAGACGGCCATCCACACCGGTGTCTACCGCGCGCGGCCCGAAGTGGACTTCATCTGCCACGGCCACCCCACGCTGTCGACCACCTTCACCATGGTCGACCACCCGTTTCTGCCGATGCGCCACTTCGCGTACAAGTTCCCCGACGGCCTGGCCGTGCACCCCGACCCCACGCACATCCGCTCGCGCGAGCAGGGTGACGCCGTGGCGAAGACCCTCGGCGACGCCGGCGCGTGCCTGCTGCGCTCGCACGGCACGGTCGTGGTCGCGAACCGCATCCAGGAACTGCTGATGGACTGCCTCGACCTCGAGGAGAACGCCCGCACGCTCCTCATCGCGCGCCAGCTCGGCACGCCGCTGCCGCTCACGCCCGAAGAGATCGTGCAGGTCGCCGAGAGCTACGACCGCGGCGGGCACCGCCCCGGCAAGCTCTGGGACCACTACGTGCACCTCGGCCGCCGCGCCGGTGTGCTCGCCGCCTGACCACACAGGACAGCTCCACGCAGGACAGAACACCGTCGGCCGGGGAAAACCGGCCGGTGGCAGTCGTTGTGCGCACTCCTCGTGTCCACAGTGCACGAAACCCGCGCTGCACAACACGGTGCACACGAACGTCATCCCCGAAACGAACAGTTCACGGCCGGACTGCTTGACCTTGATGTCGAATGGATCCAGGCTCCAACTGACAACCGGAGGAGGTCACGGTGTCCCTCACCGAAGACACGAGCTTGGCCAGTTCGGCCCCGGACCGGGCCGGACCGCCGGCCGCGCCACCCAGGAAGTTCCGGATCCCGTGGAACGCGAAGGTCCGCCGGCGGGTGCTGCCCGTCGCGTCGGTCGTGGTGTTCCTGGGCGTGTGGCAGATCTTCGGCGCGCAGGTCAACCCGATCCTGCTGGCCACCCCGTCGGCGGTCGCCGCGTCCTTTGTGGACATCATCGGCAACGGTGAGCTCGGCGCGGCCTTCCTGCGGGCGATGGAGGTGCTCGCGGCGGGCTTCGGGCTCTCGGCCGTGGTCGGCATCGCGGTGGGCGTGTGGATGGGCCGGCGCGAAACGGTGTCGCGCGTGCTCAACCCTTACGTCAGCTTCTTCCAGGCCACGCCGCTGATCGCGCTCACGCCGCTCGTGGTGATCTGGACGGGCATCGGGTTCACCTCCGAGGTCACGATCACCTTCCTGCTCGCGGTGTGGTCGATCATCATCAACACGGCCGAAGGCACCCGCAACACCCCGGCGATCCTGCTCGACATGGCGAAGGTCTACCGGGCGGGGGAGTGGTCGGTGGTCCGCCACGTCGCGATGCCCAACGCCGTGCCCTACATCTTCGCCGGCCTGCGCATCGCGCTGGCCAAGGCCCTGATCGGTGTGATCATCGGCGAGATGGACATCAGCCTCAAGGGTCTCGGCGGGCTGATCCAGAACTACGGCGACTCGTTCCAGACCGCGCCGCTGCTCGCCTCGATCATCAGCTCCTCGATCGTCGGCGTGATCGGCACGATCATCCTCGAGGTCCTGCGCCGCAAGCTCGCCCCGTGGTCGTCCAACGCCTCGGCCCACACCCGCGTCTGAACCCGGCACCGTCAATGAAAGGTTCGCCATGAGCGCACCCACGGCCTGCATCGAGATCGAGCACGTGTCCAAGCGCTACCAGCGCCCGGGCCGCAAGGCCGAGAGCTTCCTCGCCGTCTCCGACGTGCATTTCGACATCCGCCAGGGTGATTTCATCTCGCTGATCGGCGCCTCGGGCTGCGGCAAGACCACGCTGCTGCGGATGATGTCCGGGCTCATCCCGGTCGACGACGGCCAGATCCGCATCAACGGCAACCCCGTGCAGGGCGTGCCGGGGTCGATCGGGTTCGTGTTCCAGGAGCCGGCGCTGCTGCCGTGGAAGACCGTGCGCGAGAACATGGTCTTCGCCTTGAAGGCCAAGGAGCTTCCGCCCGAAGAGGTCGACGCCGCGATCGCCGCGAAGCTCGAGATGACGAGCTTGCAGGACTTCGCGGGCTATTACCCGTCGGCGCTGTCCGGCGGCATGCAACAGCGCGCCGGTCTGGCCCGGGCCCTGGCCTGCGACCCCGACGTGCTGTTCATGGACGAACCCCTGTCCGCGCTCGACGCCTTCACCCGGCGCCGGCTGCAGCAGGACATCGCCACGATCATCGAAGGCATCGGCGCGACCACGGTGCTCGTGACGCACGACGTCGACGAGGCCGTGTTCTTCTCCGACCGCATCGTGGTGATGGGCACCTCGCCCGGCTCGGTCCGCGATGTCGTCGAGGTCCCGTTCCCCAAACCGCGCACGCACGCGGAGCTGCTCGGCGATCCCGAGGTGGCGAAGCTGCGCGACCACGTGCTGGGCATCGTGCTCGGCCTGCACTGAAGTTCCCGCACTGATGTTCCTGACTGAAGTTTCTGCACCGAAGAACCACGCTCGAACCGCTCTCCCAACCCCCATCCCCACCCCACCGTCAGATCCAGTCCAGAAAGGAGGGTCCGCGATGTCCGCTCCCTCTTCGCGGCGGCGCCGCACGGCGCTCGTCGTCGGCGCGATCGCCGCGCTCACTGTGTCGCTCACGGCCGCGTGCGGCTCCGGCGACGCGGCCACCGGCACCGGCGACAAGCTGCCGACCTCGGCCGACGGCACGCCGAACCTCAAGGGCACCACCATCCGGATCGTCACCGGCGCCGCCCCCGCCATCGAGGACACCAAGATCGCCCTCGTGGCGCAGGTGCTCAAGAGCTGGGGCGCCGACGCGTCGATCGTCAACCAGACCGGCGACCCCTCGGCCATCCGGGTGCTGCTCGCCGGCGACGCCGACATCGGCACGCTCGCCGTATCGTCGTCGATCAACTCGGGCCTGAAGATCTTCGGGCCGAGCCAGCCGCGGCTGGATTACCACTTCATCGGCGCCCCTTCGCTGAGCTCGATGAAGGACCTGCCCGGCCACGTCTACGGCACCTCCAACGTCCACGGTGTCGAGGCGCTGATGTTCGCCGACCTGCTGGCGAAGAACAACATCGACCCCAAGGCGGTCACCACGACCGTGGCCGGTGGCGCGTCGGTGCGCGTGAGCGCCATGCTCACCCACCACATCGACGCGACGTTCGCGCACGCCACCGACGTCTCGAAGCTGACCTCGGCCGGCTTCCACGACCTCGTGACTATGTCGAAGACCGCACCGGAGCTCGCGGACTCGTTCCTCGCGACCTCACCGCAGTGGCTCGCGAGCCACGGCGCGCTGGCCGTGGCGATCGACCAGGCGTGGATCAAGGCGGCGCAGATCTTCAACACCGACAAGGACCAGTGGGTCAAGGCCGCGGTCGCCTACGCCAAGGCGGACGAGAAGGAAGCGTCGAGCACCTACGACGCCCTCAAGGCGGCGGACACATTCCCCGCGACGAAGGACGCCTACTCCGAGGCTTCGGCGAAGGTCCAGGAGGATCTGGCCAACAAGGTCGGCGCGATCACCAAGGCACCGGCCACGTCCGTCTGGGTCGACACCGCCACGTGGGACAAGGCCACGGCCGCCATGAAGATCAACTGATCCACCTGATCCGCAACGGAAAGACCCGGTGAAAAACCCCAGTGGGAAAGGACTCGTCCGGGTCGGTCCGATAATGGATCCAGGATACGATTGTCCGGTAAAACCAGGACGAATGGTAACCGCTTGACGGCCGGCGCACGCCGGTCGAGGGGAGGCTAGGTCACGATGGCTCAGCGTCAGTCCGGGGGAGCCGGCGGCGGTACGGGAGGCGGCACCCCGGAAGGGGCCGCGATCACCGGCCGCGCCAGCTTCGACGAGGTCGTGTCGCGGTTGTCGAGCGGCTACCGTTCGATCGGCGACATGGTCTACGAGGTCCTGCGCCAGGCGTTGCTCTCCGGGGCGTTCGCCCCCGGGGAGCACCTCCGGCAGGAGGCGCTGGCCACCGCAATCGGGGTGTCCCGGCTCCCGGTGCGGGCCGCGCTGCTGCGGCTCGACGCCGAGGGGCTCGTGGAGTTCCACCCGCGCCGCGGCGCGGTGGTCAAGACGCTGACGGCCGAGCAGCTCGTGGAGATCTACGAGCTGCGCGACCTGCTCGAGACCCACGCGCTGCGCAAGTCGATGAAGACGATGACCGTGGACCGGATCGCGAGCCTGCGCCGCAACGCCGAGCTGCTCGACGCCGAGGAGGAGGGCGAAGGCTTCCTCGACGTCCGAGTGCGGTTCTACCGGGAGCTCTACGACGCCGAGCGCAACCCGCGGCTGGTGGAGCTGATCGAGGACCTGCGCAGCAGCGTCGGGCGGTACCTGCTCGGCTGGCGGGTGTCGGGCAGCCGCAGCCACCACGGGCGCCACACCACGCTGGTCGACCACGTCGAGCGCGGTGACGTCGAGAAGGCCGAAGCGGCGCTGCACGACCACCTTCGCGAAGTGAGCGAAGGCGTCGCCAAGATCCTTTCCGGCGAAAGCGATCGCGAACCCGACAGCGAATTCCCCGCGTAACAGAATCCTTTCCCTTCATCGAACACAGTTCCGCAATCGAATACAGCGTTGTCCGCAAACCCGGCCGAATCGCCGGGCAGGTACCCCCTGCCCGGAAACCGGCGGGCAGGAGTGAACGGAAACGGCATGAGAACTGACGAGGTCTCCTGGTTCAGCGACGGCGAACGCATCAGCGGGCTCTGGCGCACCCCGGACGAGGGCGACGGGCCCTACCGCGTCGTCGTGCAGGGCCCGGGCTGGATGGGCCTGAAGGACGCGAAGCTCTACGTGCGCTACCACCAGGCGCTCACCGACGCCGGGTTCGCCGTGCTGGTGTTCGACTACCGCGGCTTCGGCGATTCCGAGGGCGATCCGGAGCTGCTGTCGCCGGCCCGCCAGCTGGCCGACCTGCGCAGTGCGGTCACCTACGTCGAGGCGCGGCCCGACGTGCTGCCCGACTCGATCGGCGTGTTCGGCAGCGGCGGCACGGGCGGGGGCAACGCGGTGCTGCTCGCGGCCGTCGACCCGCGGGTGCGGGCGGCGGTGAGCCAGCTGCCCGTGGCCGACGGCGGCGACTGGCTGCACCGCATGCGCAGCGAGTACCAGTGGCTCGACTTCCTGGCCGAGCTGGACGCCGACCGGCGCGAGCGGACGCTGCACGGTGTGGGCAAGCTCGTGAACCCGCGCGAAGAGATCATGGTGCCGACCTCGGAACGCCGGGCCACGAGCGTGAAGTCCGATGTGGACGGACGCGTGCCGAAGCAGGTGCGCCTGGCCGCGGCGGAGGAGATCATCGCCTACCGGCCGGCCGAGGCGGCGGCGACGCTGACCACGCCGCTGCTCGTGATCGGCGTGGAGAACGACGCCACCACGCCCACCGACCATGCGGAGCAGATCTACGAAGCCGCGCGCGGGCCGAAGGAACTGATCATGCAGCGGCACACGAGCCACTACGCCGCCTACGACAAGTACTGGACCGCGACGACGCCCCGCATCGTCGCGTGGTTCGAGGAGTATCTCCGCCCGGCCGATGTGGTCGTGCGTTCGAGCCGGCCGGGCGGACACCCGGCCGTAGTGGAGGTGAAGGCATGAGCATCGATCTCCGTGTTTCCGGTGGCCGCGTGCAGTTGCCCAGCGGCGCCGTCGACGGCGACCTGCTGGTGAACGAGGGCAAGGTCGTCGGGGTCGTGTCCGGCTCCGTCGAGATCGCCGACGTCGGCCGCACCGTCGACGCCACCGGGAAGCTGGTGCTGCCCGGCATGGTCGACGTCCACGTGCACACCCGCGAGCCCGGGTTCGAGCACAAGGAAGACATCTACACCACGTCGCTGCAGGCGGCCGCGGGCGGCGTCACCACGATCTTCGGGATGCCGAACCTGAACCCGCCGACCACCACCGCGAAGACGCTGCGCGAGGTGTTCGGCCTCTACGCCGAGAAGTCCATCGTGGACTGGAACCACAACCCGGCGGCCACGCAGCCCGACGAGATCGCGCCGATGGCCGCGATGGGCGTGAACGCGTACAAGATCTACATGGTCGTGGACACCGGCCGCACCTACCCGCATCCGGCCGGCACCGGCATGCACGGGCACGGCGACCTGCTGCGCATGATGGACACCATCGCCAAGACGGGTAAGCGCTTCATCATCCATCCGCACGACCAGTCCTTGATGGACTACATCGAGGGTGAATACCTGGCGCGCGGGGAAAACACGCCGCAGGGCTACGCGTCGGCCTACGCCGCGCGCAACGGCGTCATCTGGGACACGGCGATCGAGGTCGTGCTGCGGCTGGCCGAGGCTTCGGGCTGCAAGGTGCACCTCGCGCACATCCAGACGCGCCGCTCCGTCGAGGCGGTTCGCCGGGCTCGTGAGCACGGTGTGGACGTGACGTGTGAGGTCAACCACTGGCTGCCGTTCCTGTCCACTTGGGACGATGTGGAGAAGCTCGGCCCGTACGCGCTGTCCTACTGGGTGCCCGACGACGGCCGCGCAGCCGTGTGGGAGGGCCTGCGTGACGGCACGATCGACATGTTCTCCTCCGACCACGCGCCGCACACGCGCGAGGAAAAGGAGATCGGCTGGACGCAGATGTGGAGCTCCCACACGGGAACCCCCGGCATCCAGTACTTCTACCCGCTCGCGCTCGACGCGGTGAACAAGGGCCTGCTCACGCTCGACCGCGCGGTGGAGCTCGTCGCCGGTGCGCCGGCCGCGAAGTTCGGCCTGCAGGGTGTGAAGGGCGCACTCACCCCGGGCTGCGACGCGGACTTCGTGATCGCGGACCTCGACGCGCCGTGGACGATCACCAACGACGGCGTGCTGTCGAAGATCGGCTGGACCCCGTACGACGGCCGGCAGCTCACGGCCGGCATCGAGCAGACCTACGTCCGCGGCACCGAGGTGTTCGCGGGCGGCAAGGTGACCGGCGAGGCCGGGCACGGCAAGCAGGCGGTGTCAGGAAAGGTGCAGAACGCATGAAGTTCGGACTGTTGCTCCCGCATTTCGGCGAGCACGCCTCGCGCGACAACGTGCTCCAGGGCGCGATCATGGCCGAGAAGGCCGGGTTCGACTCGGTCTGGGTGCGTGACCACCTGGTGTTCGAGCCGCACGGCGAGATGGAGAAACCCAACCGCACGTTCTACGACGCGCTCACCACGCTCACGGCCATCGGCGCCGTGACCGAGCGCATCGAGCTGGGCACGGGCTCGCTGATCCCGTTCCGGCACCCGCTGGTCACGGCCCTGATGACGGGCACGATGACCCAGCTGTTCGGCCCGCGCGTGATCCTCGGGTTCGGCGCCGGCACGTTCGACCACGAGTTCGAGGCCATCGAGTGGGGCGAGCGCGACCGCGTGGAGCTCGTGCGCTCCAACGCCGAGATTTTCAAGCGCGTGTTCACCGAGAACGACGTGACCTACTCGGACGCGAACTTCTCGTTCAGCGACATCACGATCGAACCGAAGCCGCTGGGCGGGAGGGTACCGTTCTGGTACTGCGGCGCCACCCCTCGTTCGGCCCGGCTCGCGGTCGAGTTCTGCGACGGCTGGATGCCGGGCCGGATCTCGATGGCGACGCTGGACAAGCGCGTGACGACCATGCGGGAGCTCTCGGACCAGGCCGGGCGCACGATGCCGACCGTGGCCGTGATCCCGCCCACGTCGATCGAGCCTACGTACGAGGAGGCGGTGAAGCACGTGAACGTCCCGGGCCTGCTGGCCTGGGCGAACAAGGCGAAGTTCGCGGTGAAGCCGCCGTCGGGCACCTTCGAGACCGTGAAGGATCTCTCAGGGCAGCTCATCGTCGGCACACCGGAGGATGCTCTGGAGGAGATCGACCGCTTCGCCGCGACCGGGGTGGAGCACCTGGTGTTCGACTTCCGGTTCAAGTTCGATCGGTGGTTCGATCAGATCGAGCTGCTCGGGTCGGAGATCATCGGCAAGGTGAACGCGGGCGTCTGAGAAGGGACGAGTCCAGTGGTGAGGTTCGGGTACAAGGCGTCGGCGGAGCAGTTCGCGCCGGCGGAGCTGCTGCGCTACGGCGTGCTGGCCGAGGAGAACGGGTTCGACTCGGTGTTCGTGAGCGACCACCTGCAGCCGTGGCGCCACGACGGCGGCCACGCGCCGGCCGCGCTGCCGTGGCTGGGCGCGCTCGGTTCGGCGACGGAGCGGGTGGTGCTCGGCACGAGCGTGCTGACGCCGACGTTCCGCTACCACCCGGCGGTGGTGGCGCAGGCGTTCGCCACGCTCGGGTGCCTGTTCCCGGGCCGCGTGGTGCTGGGCATCGGGTCGGGCGAGTCGATGAACGAGGCCCCGCTCGGCATCGAGTGGCCGGAGCCGAAGGTGCGGTTCGCGCGGCTGAAGGAGGCGATCGAGCTCATCCGCCGCCTGTGGACGGAGGAGCGCGTGGACTTCGAAGGCGCGCACTACCGCACGGAGAAGGCCACGGTGTACGACCGGCCGGAGGTGCCGGTGCCGCTCTACATCGCGGGCTCCGGCCCGGCTGCCACGCGGCTCGCGGGCCGGCGGGGTGACGGGTTCATCACCACGAGTGGCAAGGCGCCGTCGCTGTACACGGACACGTTGCTGCCCGCCGTGCGCGAAGGCGTGGAGCAGTCGGGCCGGGCGGTCGGCGACGTGGACATGATGATCGAGGTCAAGGTCTCGTTCGACGCCGATGCCGACCGCGCGTTGCAGGACACGCGGTTCTGGGGCGCGCTGGCGTTGAAGCCGGAGGAGAAGACGGGTGTCGAGGACCCGGTCGAGATGCAGCGGCTGGCCGACGCGCTGCCGATCGAGCGGGCCGCGAGCCGGTTCATCGTGTCGTCCGACCCGGACGAGCACGTGGCGGCGATCAAGCGGTACCTCGACCTGGGCTTCACGCACCTGGTGTTCCACGCCCCCGGGCCGGACCAGGAGCGGTTCCTGAAGGCCTACGGCACGGAGATCCTGCCGCGGTTGCGCAAGCTGGTGTGACGTGAGTGCCGCGGGCCCGGCGAGTGTGCCGGGCCCGCGGTGTCCACTGTGGTCAGTGCACTGGTACTGGTGTTTTCGTGCGATCCAATCGGCCTGAGACGACGGCCAGCGCCAGGGCGGCCACCGTCATGGCGGCGCCGACCCAGTTGGTCGACGCGTAGCCGTATCCCGCGGCGATGACGACGCCGCCGAGCGAGGCGGCCAGCGCGTTGCCGAGGTTGAACGCGCCGATGTTCACGGCACTGGCGACCGTGGGTGCGGCTTCCGCACTGGCCAGCATCCGCATCTGCAACGGCGGCACGGTGGCGAAGCCGAAGCCGCCCAGCAGGAACAGCGTGATGATCGCGGGCACGGCCGCGTGGGCGGTGAAGGCGAACACGGCGAGCACCACGGCCAGCGCGGCGAGCACCGTGTACAGCGTCGGCATCAGAGCGCGATCGGCGAACTTGCCGCCGACGAGGTTGCCGAGCACCAGCCCGACCCCGAACAGCACCAGCAGCCAGCTGACCGCGCTGCTCGGCAGGCCGGCGACCTCGGTCATCATCGGCGCGATGTAGGTGAAGCTCGCGAACACCCCGCCGAAGCCCAGGATCGTCGTGCCGACCGCCAGCCACACCCGCGCGTGGCGGAACACGGCGAACTCCGCGCCGATCCTGGCGTTTTCCGGCCTCGGGGTGTCCGGCACGAGCGCCGCGACACCGGCCAGCCCGAGTACGCCCAGCCCCGCGACCACCCAGAACGTCGCTCGCCACCCCAGGCCCTGCCCGATGAACGTGCCCAGCGGCACACCGAGCACATTGGCCAGCGTCAGCCCGGTGAACATGAGCGCGATGGCGCTGGCCTTCTTCTCCGGCTTGACCAGGTCCGCGGCCACCACCGCGCCGACCCCGAAGAACGCCCCGTGCGTCAACGCCGCGACGATCCGGCCGGCCAGCAGCGCCCCGTAGCTCGGCGCCAGCGCCGACAACGCGTTGCCGACGATGAACACCCCCATCAGCAGGAGCAGCAGGTGCTTGCGCCGCATCCTGGTGCCGAGCGCCGTCATCGGCAACGCGCCGGCCGCCACCCCCAGCGCGTACCCGGTGATCAGCCACCCCGCGGCCGGGATGGACACCCCGAAATCGGCCGCCACCTCGGGCAGCAACCCGGCGATCACGAACTCCGTCGTGCCGATGCCGAACGCGCCGATGGCCAGCGCGAGCAAGGCGAGCGGCATGGGACTGCCTCCTGAAGCGTGGACAACTACCGTCGCTGGCAATAGTTGCATACGCTTTCTATTGAGGCTGCCGACTGTGATCAGCGGAACTCGGGGCGCGCGAAAGCTCGCCCCTGCGTGGTGAGCGGTGCGGCGTGATCAGCTGCCGAAGACGTGCCGGTCCAGGAACGGGTTGCGGAACTTCCCCGCAGGGTCCAGCCGGGTCGCCAGGGAGCGGAAGTCGGCCGACCGCGGGTAGGCCAGGTCGAGTGCCTCGCCGTGGAAGAGTTTGCCCCAGTGGGGGCGGGGGGCGAAGGGGGCGAGGGTGGACTCGATGGTCGGCAGAAGGGTCTCGACCTCGGGTTGGCGGGGGAGCCAGGTGAAGTGGATCGCCACGCTGTCGCGGCCCGACGAGGGGCTGAGCCAGAGGTCGTCGCTGGCGATGGTGCGGATTTCGGACACCAGGAGCAGCGGGGCGATGAGGTGGCCGATGCCGCGCAGGGCCTCGAACGCGGCGGGGGCGGCGGCGCGGGGCACGAAGTACTCGGTCTGGAGTTCGGCGCCGACGCTCGGGGTGAAGCCGAGGCGGAAGTGGGGGAGGCGGTCGTACCAGGGACCGGGGGCGCCGAGCTGGGCGGTGGTGTTGCCGGCCGGCACGCCGGCGGCGTGGGCGGGGTGGCGGGGACCGTCGGCGGGGGCGGCGCCGAACAGTGACGGCGGGACAGCGGCGGCCGGCGAAGCCGGAACCTCGGCTGAGGTGCGGTTTTTCAGCCAGACCTGGTCGACGACGTCGCGGGCCCAGTTCGTGAACAGGCTGACGCTGTAGCCCGCCGCCTGGATCTCGTCGAAGTGCTCGACGGCGGCGGACCACGGCAGGTTGTCGAACACGTCCTGGCGCACGGTGAACGACGGGACCAGGTCGAGCGTCAGCCGGGTCACCACGCCGAGAGCGCCGACGCCGACGACGACACCGGCGAAGTCGGCGTCGCCCCGGGTGAAGGTCAGCAGCGAGCCGTCAGCGGTCAGCAGGTCCACCGCGGAGACGGCCGCGGCCAGGCCGGGGTGGCGTTCGCCGGAGCCGTGGGTGCCGGTGGCGACGCTGCCGCCCACGGTGATGTGCGGCAGCGACGCGAGGTTTTCCAGTGCGAAGCCGGCTTCGTCGAGCTGGGCCACGAGGTCGCCGTAGCGGACCGAACCCCCGACGGTCACGGTGGCAGCACGAGTGTCCAGCGACGGCACGCCTGACATCCCCGAAAGATCCAGCTGCACGCCACCGGGACTGTCGGCCACGTCGTTGAAGCTGTGCCGGCTGCCGAGCGCCTTGATCCTTCCCGCGGAGGCGACGAGCTCGCGGGCCTCGTCGAGCGTCCGCGGGGTCAGCACCTCGCGGGCGCCGTAGGTGAGGTTCCCCGCCCAGTTGGCGGCCGCGCCGCGCGCACTCTCGATCACGAACGCCCAGCTTAGGCGGGGCTCGCCAAAGGCGTCGGATCCGGGCAGACTTGGTTCATGCTTCTCGAACAGCCAGTGCGCCCCGAACCGGCGGCGCGTTTCGAACCGACAGTGCTTTTCGCGTCGGCAGTGCACTTCGAACCGGCAGCGCTGTTCGAACCGGCGGGGCGCTGACATGCACTCGGCCGGACTGGTACTGCACCCGAAGCGGGACTCCGCCCCGGCGGTTGAGGCCGTCCTCGGGTGGGCCGCGAACCGCGGGATCAAGATCCTCGGCATCGCCGAAGAGATCGTGCGCCTGGACTGCAAGGCGGTGGGGGTGTCGGCGGAAGAGCTCGCCACCCAGTCCGACCTGCTGGTGAGCCTCGGCGGCGACGGCACCATGCTGCGCGCGATGCGCCTGGCAGACGGGCAGCGCGCCCCCGTGCTGGGTGTGAACCTCGGCAAGCTCGGCTTCCTGGCCGAGGTCGACGTGCCCGACCTGCCCGGCGCGTTGTCGATGATCGACGCGCACGAGTTCACCGTCGAGCCGCGCCTGGCGGTCGACGCGGTGATCGGCGGCCGGACCGTGACGGCGTTCAACGACGTCGCCGTGGTCCGCGTGCCCGGCGACGGCGGGGCGCTGGTCGCGGTGCGCGTGAACGAGGAGCAGTTCGTGAGCTACGCGGCCGACGCGGTCATCGTCGCGACGCCCACCGGCTCCACGGCCTACAGCTTCTCCGCCGGCGGCCCGATCACGAGCCCCGCCGTGGAGGCGCTGCTGGTCACGCCGGCCGCCCCGCACTCCGCGTACGGCCGCGGCGTGGTGCTCTCCGTCCACGACACGCTGGCCCTCGAGCTCCTGCCCGGCAGCGGCCGGCTGGCGGTGGAGGTCGACGGGATCGTCGAGGGCTACGTCCAGCCGGGCGAACGGATCGAACTTTGCGCCCGCCCGAGCGCGGCCCGCGTCGTGCGGCTGGGCCGCACCACGTTCTTCCAACGGGCCCGGCGCAAGCTACGGCTGAGTGACTCGGCGGAGATCGCGCCGTCGTCCTGAGGACCACTCGGTAGGACCACGAACCCGCGCCCACGACTTTGGCGGGTGATCCTGCGTGGCCCAGCCCAGCGCTGGAGGGCGTAACCACGCCGAGGCGAGCCCAGCCGCCGCGCGCCGGAAAGATTTCTGGCGAGCCATGCAACCTCACAGGGCCCCCGCGTCGTATGGGGTGGTCGACGAGGGGTGGTGACGTGGCGGATCGGAAGAGTTTCACCGACGTGGCGAGGGACCGCGCGCCGGTGTGGTGCCGGGTGTCGTTCCTGATGTGCGGGGACTGGGCCCTGGCCGAGGACATCGTGCAGGTGACGTTGCTGCGGCTGTACAAGCGCTGGCACCGGCTGGATCCCGCGGGAATCGAGGCCTACGCGCGCAAGGTCATGGCCCGGTTGGCGATCGACGCCTCCCGACGGCCGCACCGCCGCAGCGAAGTACTGACCACGCCCCCCGAACGCACGCAGCGGGCCGCGGCCCCCGAGGACGGGGCTGATGTCCGCGCCGCGCTCCGCACGTTGGGGCCACGGCAGCGTGCCGTGCTGGCCTTGCGCTTCTACTGCGACCTCTCGGTCGCCGAGACCGCGGCGACGCTGCGGATCAGCGAAGGCACGGTGAAGTCCCAGTCCGCGCGCGCCCTGGCCGCGCTGCGGACGCTGCTGTCGTACGACTCGACCACGCTCAGCCCGACCGAAAGGGTTCTGCCATGACGACAGAACGGGAACTGCTCGAGCAGGCCCTGGGCTCCCACCAGCCGCCGGTGTCGCTGGACTTCGAGGCGATCGAGGCGCAGGGGGCACGAGCGGTGCGGCGTCGCACCAAGCTGGCTCTGGCAGGCACTGCCGCCGCGGTGGTCCTCGTCGGACTGGGCGGGGCGGCGCTATTCACCAGCGGAACCCCGCAGACGGTGACCCCGGCCGCCGGCGGGCAGGTCACCACCGCGGCGCCGACCGAGCGCGAGATCGCCTACTGCTACCAGAACGCGGACATCACCAGCAGCGCGGACGATCAGCACGTCGCCGTTGGCATCAGCGGCAACAGCGCCAACGGCCGCGGCGACACGGCGGCCCACATCATGTCGTACTGCACCACCGCTTGGGCGAACGACTACTACCAGTGGCAGCAGCCCGGACTGCCCCGGGTCGTTCCTCCGCTCGTCGCGTGTGTCCTGACGTCCGCGGCCGTCAACATCGACCAGGCGGCGGTCGGCGCGGTCGGTGTGTTCCCCGGTGACGCGACAACGTGCGCTGCGATGGGCCTGCCCGTCGCGAAAATCTAGAGTCTTCGCGTTGGCCAAATCGCCGAACTTGTTCGCTATCTAGGTCGCACCCGGTTGGTTCTCGGCCTTCGTCGAACCCAAGTACGCGCCCGGCACGCAGGTCCACTCCGGACGGTTGCGCCGATTGGTCGACGCCACTGGGCCACTTGCCCGCGACGTGTCGGTTTTTGTCGGAAACGTGTGACAGCAGTGTGAATCACGGTCCGGATCGCTTGCCCGCGCGGGCCGACGTGCCGAGAATCCAGCGGTGATCGGCGAGGCGAGCGGGGTACACGTGGCAGCGGACGGGCCTGACCTCCCCGCGGTCGGCACGCCCCGGCTCATCGGCCGCGACGACGAGCTCGCCCGTCTCGCCGCAGCGCTCGCGTCGCCGCCGGGGGTGGTGCTGGTCTCGGGCGAGGCCGGCATCGGCAAGAGCCGGCTCGTGCGGGAGCTGTTGCCGGAGCCCGGTGTGCTCGTCGCGCGCTGCCCGCCGCTGCGGGAGGCGCTCACGCTGGGCCCGATCGTCGACGCGCTGCGCCAGGCGCGCCCCGGCGTCGCCGGCTTGGAGCTGAGCCCGCTGGCAGGCACGCTGCGGCCGTTGTTCCCGGAGTGGAACCTGCCGCCGGCGCCGGAGGCACTGGCCGACGCGGGCGCGGCCCGGCACCGCCTGCTGCGCGCGCTGGCCGAGCTGCTCGACCGCATCGACGTCGACGTGCTCGTGGTCGAAGACGTGCACTGGGCCGACGAGACCACGCTGGAGTTCTTGCTGTTCCTCGCCGCCCGGCAAGAGCAGCGGCCGGGGCTCGTGCTCACCTACCGGCCCGACGAGGTCGGCGACGACAGCCTGCTGCTGCGGCTTTCCTCGCGCTACCCGCGCATCACCCTCGGCGCGCTCGACGTGGCCCAGACCGCGCAGCTGGTCTCGTCGATGCTGGGCGACGAGCGCGTGTCGGAGCCGTTCGCGCGGTTCCTGCACCGGCACACCGACGGGATCCCGTTCGCGCTCGAGGAATCCGTCCGGTTGCTGCGCGACCGCGCCGACCTCATCCGCCAGGGCGGTGAGTGGATCCGGCGTTCGCTCACCGACATCGCCGTGCCGCCGACGATCCGCGACGCGCTGGCCGAACGGCTCGTGCGGCTCATGCCCGACGCCCAGGCGGTGCTGCGGGCGTGCGCGGTGCTCGCGACCCCCGCGGCCGAACGCGACGTCGTCGAGGTCTGCGGGCTGCCGGCCGGACGAGCGGGCACGGCGATCGACGAGGCCGCGCGCAGCGGGCTGCTCGTGGAGGACGAACGCGGGCGGCTCGGCTTCCGGCACCTGTTGGCCGCGAAGGCCGTGTACGACGGCATCGGCGGGCGCGAACGCCGCGAGTTGCACCGGCGTTCGGGCAAGGCGCTGTCGGCCTGGGACCCCGCGCCGGTCGCCGTGCTGGCGCACCACTTCCGCGAGGCGGGCGAGACGGAGAAGTGGTGCGAGTACGCGGAACGCGCGGCGGATCTCGCGCTCGCGTCCGGCGACCACCACACCGCCGTGTCCTTCCTCCACGGCCTGCTCGCCTCGCCCGCGCTGCCGCCGACGGCCGTAGCCCGACTTTCGCGCAAGACGCCGCTGTTCGCGTTCACCGGCTACCTCGGGCGGGTCGACCTCGTGCGGACGGTGCGCGGGGTGCTCGACAGCGCCGTGCTCGACCGGCGCGAGACCGCGGAGATCCGCAGCCAGCTGGGCCGGTTGCTGATGCACGCCGGCGACTACGCCGAGGGCGCCGCCGAGCTGGAACGCGCGATCCCCGATCTGGCGGACAACCCGGTCGCCGTCGCGCAGGCGATGTCCGTGCTCGGCCGGCCCGCCGGGGCGTCGTGGCCCGCGCAGGCGCACCGTGAGTGGCTGGACCGCGCCGACGCCGTCGTGCGCTCGGCCGTGCCGGAGGACGAGCTGCTGTCGTTCACGGTCGACCGCGCGACGGCGTTGCTCGAGATGGGCGACGAAGCCGGCTGGACGGTCGTGGACGCCCTGCCCGCGGACGACGCCCACGACCCGCTGCAGATCACCCGCGGCCTGCTCAACTACGGCGACGCCGCCCTGCAGTGGGGCCGCTACGCCGACGCGCGCGCCAAACTGACCCGGTCCGTCGAGCTCGCGGAGCGGCAGGGGTTGCAGCGGTTGCGCGACATGGGGCTCGCGACGCTGATCCGGCTCGACTGGCTGACCGGTTCGTGGCAGGGGCTGGCTTCGCGTGTCGCCGAGTTCGCGGATCTCGCGGAGGAACCGCTGATCCAGCTGGACACCACGATGGTGGGTGCGCTGCTGCAGTCGGCCACCGAGCCCGGCAGCGAGGCCGAGGTCGAGCGCAAGCTGACGCTGGTGTTCGACGCCGCCCGGCAACGCGGGATTGTCGACATGCCGCTCGAACCGGCCGCGGCGCTGGCCCGGCTGCACCTCGCGGCCGGGCGCCCGGAGCCGGCGCTGGTGGTCACCGAGGAACCGATGGCCGTGGTGGCGCGCAAGCAGATCTGGCTGTGGGCGGCGGAACTGGCGCCGGTGCGGGTCGAAGCGCTGCTGGCCGCCGGCCGGGTCAGCGAGGCTTCGGCGCTCGTCGGCGAGTTCGCCGCCGGTTACCCGGGTGCGACCGGCGCGGTCCACTGGTGCCGGGCGCTGCTCACCGAGGCCGCGGGCGACCACGCCGGCGCCGCGCGGGAGTGGGCCGATGCCGCTGCCGCGTGGGCCGCCTTGCCGCGACCGTACGACGCCCTGCTCGCGCGCGAACGTGCCGCACTGTGCCTGCTGGCCGGCGGTTCGAGCGCACCTGCGTTGGAACAGCTGGAAAAGCTGCACGCCGACTGCGTCGCGTTGGGCGCCTCCGCCGCCGCCTCCCGCGTCCGCGCCCACCTCCCCGGCGCCGCCGTGTGGCGCGGCGGCCGCCGCGGCTACGGCGACCAGCTGTCCCCCCGCGAGCTGGAAGTCGTGCGGCTCCTGCTGACGGGCCTCACCAACCCGGAGATCGCCCGGGTCCTGTCCCGCTCCCCGAAAACCGTGGCGGCCCAGCTGAACTCCGCGATGCGCAAACACCGCGTGTCCTCCCGCACGGCGCTCGCGGTGAGCGCCACCCAGGCCGGCATCACCCCGGCGACGGCGGACTGAACCAGCGCCGATCACGGGGCCGACCACCCGGCGACGGCCGGAACGTGATGCCGAGGGGAGCCGGCCGACCGCGCCGACTGAACCAAGTGGCGGACCGGCTGGCCCGGAGCCGTGGACTAAGCAAGCGCGGGCGGGAGATTAGGTCATCCGCCCAATCGCGAACGGAGCGTGTGCGCCCCGATACTTCGCCGGTGAACGCGACGAGACCCGGCGATGACCGTCCGGTGGACGGCACCGCGGTACCCCGGCCCGACGCGGGAACGGATCCCCACCCCACCACCGCGGATCCCGCCGACGCCGCACCGGCGCCCGGCGATCGGTCCGACCGGGCAGCCGACGAAGCCGGGCGCGACCTGCCCGCGGGGTACGAACCCCTGTGACTGCCCGGGCGAACGGAAAGGTTATCCCTTGAGAGTCCCCCGGGGGCGCCTGCTGGCGCTCATCCTCCCGGTGCTGGCCGGCCTGGCGCTGGTCGTCGGCATCACCCAACCCGGCACGACACAATCCGGCGCGTCACAATCGCAACCGTCCGCGAACGCGCTCGCCACCGGCGGGCAGGCCGTGCTCGACGCGGCCAACACCTCCGGCGACGCGAAGCCCGTCGCCGCCGACAAGGCCACCCGGACGGCCACCGGCAAGACCGCCGCGAAGGCGCCGAAGGCGCTCTACGCGCCGACCGGCTGCAACCCCGCCAAGCCGAAGCCGCACACCGTCACGTGCAACTCGCTGTTCAAGGCGGGCAAGGACCTGCGCCCGCTGACCAGCAACGCCGGCCCGCTGCCGGACTCGCTCGGCCCGGCCGACATCAAGGCCGCCTACGACCTGCCCGACGGCGGCGCGGGTAAGACCGTCGCCATCATCGACGCGCTCGGCGACTCCCACGCCGAGGCCGACCTCGCCGTGTACCGCGCGCAGTACGGCCTCCCGCCGTGCACCACGGACAACGGCTGCTTCCGCAAGGTGGACCAGAACGGCGGCGTGGCTTACCCGGCCGACGACGACGGCTGGGCGCAGGAGACCGCGCTCGACCTCGACGCCGTCTCCGCCGCGTGCCCCGCGTGCCACATCCTGCTCGTCGAGGGCGCCTCCACGAGCCCGTACGACATCGTGGTCGGTGTGGACACCGCCGTGCGCCTGGGCGCGAAGTTCGTCTCGAACTCCTACGGCATCGACGGTGAAGACCCCGAAGAGGGCACGCTCGACTCGCACTACACCGTGCCGGGCGTCGCGATGGTCGCCTCGACCGGTGACCACGCCTACGGCCTGCAGGACTGGCCCGCCGCCAACCCGAACGTCGTCGCCGCCGGCGGCACGAACCTCTACCGCGACCCGGCGAACCCGCGCGGCTGGAGCGAGCAGGCCTGGTCCGACGCCGGCTCCGGCTGCTCCCCGTACGAGCCGAAGCCCGAATACCAGCAGGAACTCGCGACCGGCTGCGCGAACCGCGCCATCGCCGACGTCTCCGCCATCGCCGACCCGGCGAGCGGCTTCGGAATCTATGACTCCGGCAAGACGGGTGGCTGGGGCCAGGTGGGCGGCACGAGCCTGTCCTCGCCGCTGATCGCCTCGATGTTCGCCCTCGCCGGCGACCCGCGTCCGGGCACGAACCCCGCGACCTACGCCTACTTCAACCACGGCAACGACCTCTACGACGTCACCGAGGGCACCAACGGCTCGTGCGGCGGGGTGCTGTGCACTGCCGGCGCGGGCTGGGACGGCCCCACCGGCCTCGGCTCGCCCCACGGCGTCGCGACCCTCGCCTACACTCCACAAGGGACGGTCGCCGGGCACGTCCGCGACACCGCGGGCACGCCGATCGCCGGCGCCACGGTGACCGCCACCGGCAAGGGCACCGGCAACGTCTACCACGCCACGACCGACGACCAGGGCGCCTACCACCTCGCCGTCGCCGCCGACTCCTACCAGATCGCGGTCACCCGCTTCGGCTACGAGAACGGCAGCGGTGAGCTGTCCCTCGTGGACGGTCAGGCCACCACCTCCGACTACGCCGTCGCGAAGATCGCCACGCAGGCGGTGTCGGGCACCGTGACCGACGGCTCCGGCCACGGCTGGCCGCTGTACGCGAAGATCACCGTCGACGGTTACCCCGGCGGCGCGATTTACACCGACCCGTTCTCCGGCCACTACAGCGTCGACCTGCCGCAGGGCGCGGCCTACCAGCTGCACGTCTCCGCGGTGCAGCCCGGGTACCAGCCGATCGACAAGCAGGTGACCGTCGCCGATTCGGGCGTGCGGCAGAACTTCACCGCCGTCGTCGACTCGAACGCGTGCACCGCGCTCGGTTACGGCCACGCCGCGCTGACCCGCTTCGACGGCTGGCTCGGCACCACCCCGAAGGACGGGTGGACCGTGACGAACGCCGACCCGGCTTCGACGGGCTGGACGTTCGACAACGGCATCGAGCTGTTCAACTTCATCAGCAGCGGCAACTACGCGCTCGCCAGCCCGATCACCCGCGACGGAAAGGCGGAGGACACCACGTTCCTCTCACCGGTCCTCGACCTGACCGGCGACGACGCCCCGGTGCTGTCGTTCGGCGGCGTGTACGTGCCGGACGGGAACAGCGCGTTCGACGCCGATCTGTCCCTCGACGGCGGTGCCACGTGGAGCCCGCTGGCGCACCACACCACCGACCTCGTGCAAACGCAGGTGTCGATGCCGCTGCCGCAGGCCGCGGGCAAGGACTCCGTGCGCGTGCGGTTCCACTTCCAGGGTGCCGGGAACTCGCTCGCCGAGCTCGACGACGTGGTCGTCGGTTCGTGCACGGCCGGCGACGGCGGCCTGGTCGCCGGTGTGGTCACCGACGCCAACAACGGCCGGCCGCTCAACGACGTCACGGTGGCCGACTCGGCCGCTGCGGCCCGCTCCGCGGTCAGCTCGCCCACGCCTGACGACGCCGCGCTGGCGGACGGTTTCTACGAGCTGTTCGACACCACCGGTGCGCACCAGTACACGGCGAGCCTGCCGCGGTACTCGTCACCGGCGTTGTCGACGACAACCGGCCTGAACTCCGTGGCCCGCCTGGACGTCAAGCTCAAGGCCGGGCAGCTGGCGGTCGGCTCGACCGCGCTGGCCGTGAGCAAGACGATGGGCCAGGTCGCGAACCAGACGGTGAAGCTCACCAACACCGGCACGGCACCGGTGCACGTGTCGCTCGGCGAGCACGTCACCGGATTCACCGGGGTCGACCCGTCGGCGGCGGCCGGCTGGCAGCCGCTGGCGAACGTCCCGGAGTTCACCTACGAAAGCGCGCTCGGCGGTTACCAGGGCAAGATCTACAGCGCGGGCGGCATGCCCATGCACATGCTCTCGCCCTCGGCCCGCAGCTACGTTTACGATCCGGTCACCGCCGCGTGGTCGCCGATCGCGGACATGCCGGAGCCGGTGATGCGTGGTGCGGCGGCGTTCCTGGACGGTTCGCTGTACGTCGTCGGCGGGGCCGGGATGCCCGGCCTCCTGTCCACGACGTACGCCTACCACCCGCAGACGAACACCTGGTCGCGGCTGGCGGACCTGCCGGCGAAGCTCTACGGCGCCACCGCCGCCACTCTCGGCGGGAAGCTGTACGTGGTCGGCGGCTGCGCGAGTGTGTGCGGCAAGGACCCGGTGAAGACGGCGTTCGTCTACGACCCGGCGCGCAACGTCTGGTCGGCACTGCCCGACTACCCGGAGGCCGAGAGCGACGCGGCCTGCGCCGGTATCCACGGTGAGATCGTGTGCGCCGGCGGGTACATCGGTGGCGTCACGAACATCAAGTCGACCTACGTGTTCAAGCCGGGCAGCGCCGCGTGGACGAAGGTCGCCGACGCGCCGTACGAGGTCTCCCAGATGGCCTACAGCGGGGCGAACGGCCGCCTGCAGCTCGCCGGTGGCGAGACCGGCACCGGCACGGTCGTGTCCCAGGCCGGCGAGACCGCGCACACCATCGAGTACGACCCGGTGAGCGACAAGTGGTCGTCGCTGCCGGACCTGCCGCAGGAGTACTACGGCGGCGGGCGCGGGGCGTGTGCGCTCTACCAGGTCGGTTCGTTCGTGCCGGCGCTGCGCACCACGGCGATGCTGCCGGGCTACGACCAATGCGGTGACGACGACGCCGGCTGGCTCTCCGAAGGCAGCACCGAACTGGACCTCGCACCCGGCGCCACCGCGAAGGTCGCGGTGACCGTCGACTCCGGCAAGGTCACACAGCCCGGCAAGTACACGGCGACGATCACGCTCGACACCGACTCGCCCTACGCGGTGGCGGCCCTGCCTGTCACGCTGCAGGCCACGCCGCCCAAGGCGTGGGGTGAGCTCACGGGCACGGTCACCGACACCGCGTCCGGTGCTCCGGTGGCCGACGCCACGGTGCAGGTCTGCACGATGGTCCACAATGGAGTGTGCGGTGAGGTCTCGTACACCCTCAAGACCGACGCGCAGGGCCACTACCGGCTGTGGCTGGACAAGGGGTACAACCCGCTGATGGTCACGGTCGCCGCCAACGGGTACCAGCCGCAGTTCCGGCAGGTGAAGGTGACGGCGGGCACGGCCACTGTGAACGACGTGGCCTTGCCGAAGATCTAGGCGCGGCAAGGAAAACCGAAGCGGTCCCACCCGGCATCCCCCGGGTGGGGCCGCTTCGGCGGGTCGGTCTCAGTACGACTTGGGCAGCCCGAGCACGTGCGTGGAGACGTAGTTCAGCACCATCTCCTGGCTCACCGGCGCGATCCGCAGCAGGCGGGCTTCACGGAAGTAACGCTCGACGTGGTACTCCTTCGCGTAGCCCATGCCGCCGAGGGTCTGCATCGCGCGATCGGCGGCCTGGAACCCCGCGTCGGCGCAGAGCCACTTGGCCATGTTGGCCTCGCGCCCGCACGAGAGGCCCTGGTCGTAACGCCAGGCGGCGTTGCGTGCCATGAGCGCGGCGGCGTCGAGGCGCGTCTGGGCTTCGGCGAGCGGGAACGCGATGCCCTGGTTCTGCCCGATCGGCCGGTCGAACACGATGCGCTCGCGCGCGTAGGCCACGGCGCGGTCCACGGCGGCGCGGCCGAGGCCGAGGGCTTCGTGGGCGAGCAGGATGCGTTCGGGGTTCAGTCCGTCGAGCAGGTAACGGAAACCCTGGCCTTCCTCGCCGATGCGGGCCGACGCGGGCACTCGCAGGTCGTCGATCGCGACCTCGTAGGAGCTGACGGCGTTGCGGCCCATCTTCGGGATCGCGTTCAGCGTGATCGCTTCCGGATCGACGTCCACGAGGAACAACGACATGCCGTCGGTGGGCCGCTCGACGTCCTCGAGCGGGGTGGTGCGCGCGATGAGCACCATCTTCTGCGACTGGCCGGCCTTGGTGATCCAGACCTTGCGGCCGTTGATCACGTAACTGTCGCCGTCGCGGCGGGCGAAGGTGCGGATGCGCGTGGTGTCGGTGCCGGCGTCCGGTTCGGTCACGCCGAAGCAGACGTGCAGTGAGCCGTCGGCGGCGCGGGGGAGGATTTCCTCGCGCAGGGCGGCGCTGCCGTGTTTCACGATGGTGTTGAGGCCGAAGATCGTGAGATGCATGGTGCTGCACCCGTTCATCCCGGCGCCGGACGCCGCGACTTCTTCGAGCAGCAGCGCGGCTTCGAAGATCCCGAGCCCGCCGCCGCCGTACTCCTCGGGGATCGCGATGCCGAGCCAGCCGGCGTCGGCGAACGCGGTGTAGAAGGCCCACGGGAACTCACCCTCGGCATCGCAACGCGCCCAGTACTCGTCAGGGAACTTCGCCGCCAGCTCGCGGGCGCCCCGGCGCAGTGCTTCCTGGTCTTCGGTCAGCCCGAAGTCCACGAGCTCCACCTCCGTGTGTCGTTATGACGGCAGTTTTATTCGGGCAGTTTTTTTATTCGGGCAGAGCCGACTCCAGCGCCCGGATGACCTGAGCGACGTGCCGGCGCGTCGCCTGTTCCGCGGCCGCCGTATCGCCGGAGCGCAGCGCGTCCAGGATCTCCCCGTGCTCGTCGAGGCTGGCCTCGGGGCGGCCGGGGACGGTGATCGTCACGTTCTGGCCCAGCTGCAGCTGCGCGCCGAGCAGATCGGCGATGGCCAGCAGGCGGCGGTTGGCCGAGCCCTGCCAGATCAGGGCGTGGAACTCGCGGTCGAGCTCGGCGTAGCGCGGCACGTCGCGCGCGGCCAGGGCCGCCTGCTGGCCCGCGACGAGCTCGGCCAGCCGGGCGAGCAGCTCCGCCGGCTGCGTGCGGGCGATGTCCCGCGCGGCGAGCGTGTCGACGGCGGAGCGAAGTTCGTAGATGTCGCGCATGTCAGCGACGGTCAGCTCGGCGACGAAATACCCCGAGTGCCGGCGAGCCACGAGGAACCCCTCGCGTTCGAGGATCGCCAGCGCGGCCTTGACCGGCGTCGGCGAGATGCCGAGCCGCTCGGTCAGCGGCCGCACGGTCACCCGCTCGCCGGGCAGCAGCTGCCGGTCCAGCACGGCCTCGCGGATCGCCCGGTACGCGGTGCGGACCAGGCTGGCCGGTTCGGGGGGCTGGTCAGTCACCGGGTCGCGGCTCCTCGATCGTGGCTGCGGCTGCTGTGGTTGCTGTGGCTCCCGTCGGGTGCATCGGGACGAGCTCGTGGCGCTGCCATGAGATCAGCTGGTCAGAATAGTGCGCCGAACCGGGCGAGCCGGACGCTCCGCCCGGAATCACCCAGCCGGAGGCGTCGAGATCGGCCAGATCGAGTACCTGGCGGTAGACCGACAGGTTGGTGATGTCGAACCGCCCGCCCGGGGCCCAGCCGTAGGCGCCGTTCTGGATCGTCTCGTTGTCGCCGCCGATGCCGACGGCCGGCGGGTCGAACTCCGAGCCGGCCACGGGGTGCAGCGGGTGCTTGGCCGCCGTCCGGTGGACCTCGCCCCACGGCCGCGGACCTGTTTCGGCCACTCGGCGCCAGGCCGCGGCGAGCGCGTCGGCCAGCAGGTCGTCGCCGAGCCGCTCGGCGGGCCACTCGCCCTCGCGCGGCCAGGTCAGGCTCGCGAACCAGCGGCGCAGCACCACCGGCATGCCCGGCAGCCCGCACTTCATCAGCCACGCCCGCGTGTCCGCGCCGATCTCGGCGTCCAGGACGCGCGCGGCGACCTCGCGGCGGAAGCACGCGTGCACGAGCCCCGTGGTCTCGCCGGGCCCGAGGTCGCCCCGGCCGGCCACGATCACGGCGCGGGCCAGCTCCGCGTCGCCGGTGAACGGGCCGCGCCCGTCGAGCAGCTCCGCCCAGCGCCGGGCCGCGACCGACGTCGTGTCGCCCTGCCACGCGCGCATGTCGTCGGCGGTCGCGGGGCCGGCCGCGGCGGCCAGCTCGTGGATGCGCTCGGAGCGGTAGGAGTCATTGACGGCGTGGGAAACGACCGGGTGCGTCGCGGCGGTGACCGTGTTGTTCGACGTGACGATGAGGTCTTCCGGCGGGTCCTCGGTCCGCGGCATCTCGCCGAACGGCACGCGGCCGCGCCAGCGGTGCGCAGGCTCCCAGCCGGGCACCGGCAGCTGGGTCGCGGCGTGGTTGTCGCGCGCCGGGAGCTGCCCGCGCAGCAGGTAGCCGATGTGCCCGACGTGTCCGTTGTTGTCGGCGGCCAGGAGGTTGTTGACCGGGTCGACCCAGCCGTCCTGAGCGTCGAGCAGCGTGGGTACGTCGGGGGCGAGCAGCATCCGGCGCAGCACGCCGAACTGTTCGCACGCGCCGTCGGTGGCCGTCCAGCGCAGCGACAGGGCCGCGCCGCTCGCCGGATCGCCGTGCACGACGGGACCGTTCGGGGTCAGCCAGCAGCGTTCGACGCGGTCCTCGCCGTCGCGGACGTGGATGACCTCGTCGCGCACGGACGCGTCCGCCCAGCCGTCGGCCGTGCGCACCTGCTCGCCGCGGAAGTGCTCCACGTAGAGGTCCTGCGCGTCGGCAGCGGCGTTGGTGATCGCCCAGCCGACGCGGCCGTTGTGGCCGAAGTGCGGGAAGCCCGGGAGCCCGGGGAACGTCGCGCCGGACACCGTGAACTCCGGGCAGCGCACGTGGGCCTGCCAGTAGGTGTTGGGCACGTCCAGGGCGCGGTGGGAGTCGTTGACCAGCAACGGTTTCCCGCTCGCGGTGCGGCTGCCGCCGAGCACCCACGCGTTGGACCCGCCCTCGGACTCGCTCAGGAACCCGAGGTGCTCGGCCGCCGCCTCGACGTCGGCGCGCGCCTGCTCGAACAGGTTCGCGCGGGCGTCGTCGACCCGGCCCAGCGGCGGCACCGTCACGCGCATGCCCGGCAACGGCCGCGGGTCCAGCTTCGCGGCCACCTCGGCGCCGGCCATCGCGCGCAGCACGGCGCGGGCGATCTTGTACTGCCACACGCCCATCAGCACGTGGCGGATCTTGAACATCAGCAGGGAGTCCCGTGGCGTCCACGGTTCCCAGCCGATGCCGCCGCGTTCGTGCTCGACGCCGGCGCCGTGCTCGGCGACGTGGGCGTTGATGCCCGCCGCGTAGTGCTCGAACGTCGCGAGCGTGGCGGGGTCCATGGCCGCCAGGTCGCGGTCGGCGGCGTCGGCGAGGCGCAGCCGGCGCGCGAGCCGGTCGGCGGCCACGGCCGGCTCGCCCACGACCTCGGCCCAGCGGCCGCGGGCGCGGCGACGGTCGTACTCCAGCTGCCACAGCCGGTCCTCGGCGGCGGCACGGCCGAGCTCGAACCACGCCTGATCCTCGGTTTCCGCCACCACCGAGGGAATTCCGTACTCGTCGCGAGTGATCATGTGGCTCCGACCCGCGCGGTCTCGGCGTAGTGGCACGCCGCGGCGCGCGTGTCCGCGAGCGGCCGCAGCGCGGGATCTTCGGTGCGGCAGAGGTCCGTGGCCAGCGGGCAGCGCGGGGCGAACGAGCAGCCGCTCGAGCGCGTCAGCGCACTCGTGGCCTCGCCGAGCCGCTCCACCGGTTCCTGCCGGTCGTGGTCACGCACGCGCGGCCGGGGCGCGGCCGCGAGCAGCAGCTGCGTGTACGGGTGGCGCGGGTCGGCGAACAGCTCCTCGGTCTCGCCCTCCTCCACGATCCGGCCGAGGTACATCACGGCCACACGGTGGGCGAGGTGGCGCACCAGTGCGAGGTCGTGGCTGATGAACAGGTAGGTGAGGCCGCGCTCGTCCTGCAGGCGCCGCAACAGGTTCACCACCTGCGCCTGCACGGAAACGTCCAAAGCGGACACCGGCTCGTCGCACACGAGGAACTCCGGGTCGAGCGCGATGGCCCGCGCGATCGCCACGCGCTGGCGCTGCCCGCCCGAGAGCTCGTGCGGATACCGCTGTGCGAGCTCCGGGGCGAGCGTCACGGCTTCGAGCAGCTCCCGCACCCGCGCGTCGAGGTCACCGCGGAAGTGGTGCACGCGCAGGGGTTCCGCGACGATCTGGCCCACGGTCATGCGGCCGTTGAGCGAGTCGTACGGGTCCTGGAACACCGGCTGCATCGTGCGCCGCAGCTCGCGCAGCTGCTTCTTGCCGATCGAGTGCACGGCCTGCCCGGCGACCTCGACGCTGCCTTCGTCGGGCCGTTCCAGCGCGAGCAGCAGCCGCCCGGTGGTCGACTTCCCGCAGCCGGACTCGCCGACGAGCGCCAGCGTGGTGCCGCGTTCGATGCTCAGGCCGACGCCGTCGACGGCCGCGACCGTGCCGCCGCGAACCGGGTAGCGCTTGACCAGTCCTTCCGCGACCACGAGATCCGTCATCACGCCACCTCCTGGGATTCGCGGGACACCGGGCGCCAGCAGGCGACACCCTCGACGAGGGACGGGGCGGTGGCGCAGGTGTCGTCGGCGTGGTCGCACCGGGGCCGGAACGGGCAGCCTTCGAGCACCGCGCCGACGGCGGGGACCTGCCCGGGGATGGTGGGCAGTTCCCCGGCCGCCGGGCGGTCGGGATCGGGCACCGAGCGCAGCAGCGCCGCGGTGTAGGGGTGGCGCGGGGCTTCGAGGACTTCGCGCACGGTGCCGGTCTCCACGACCTGCCCCGCGTACATCACCGCGACGCGGTCGGCGATTTCCGCGACCACGCCCATGTCGTGCGTGATGAACAGCAGCGCCGTGTCCCGCGTGCGTTCCCGCAGGAGCGCGAGGACCTGGGCCTGCACGGTCACGTCGAGCGCCGTGGTGGGCTCGTCCGCGATGAGCAGCTCGGGACTGCCGGCCAGCGCGATCGAGATCATCACGCGCTGGCGCATGCCGCCGGACAGCTCGTGCGGCATCTGCCGCGCCCGCGCCGCGGCGTCGGTGATGCCCACGGACTCCATGAGCTCCACCGCGTGGCGCAGCCGGGCCGAGCGCCGCATCGGCGTGTGGATGGCCAGCACCTCGGCGATCTGCGTGCCGATGCGGGTGGTCGGGTTCAGCGAGCTCATCGGGTCCTGGAAGATCATCGCCGCGCGGGTGCCGCGCAGGCGCCGCAGCTCGCGTTCACCGCGGCCGATGAGCTCCGTGCCGGCCAGCGTCGCCGACCCCGTCACCTGCGCGGCGGCGGGTTCGAGGCCGAGTAGCGACAGCGCGGTGAGGCTCTTGCCGCACCCGGATTCCCCGACCACGGCGAGGGTTTCGCCGCGGCCGACGGTGAGGTCGACCCCGCGCACGGCGTCACGCCCGGCGCCGAAGGAGACCTTCAGGTCCTGTACTTCCAGCAGCTCAGTCATGACCGGGCCTGCCCAACTCTTCGAGGGGGACTTCGTATCCGGTGCCGTGCTCGCGATGGTGCGCGGCGAGCTCGGCGGCGGTGGGGGTGGCCAGCTCGTTGTCGGCGACGACCGAGGCGAGCAGCGCTTCCAACGTGGCCACGCGGGCGGGCCGGCCCGACAGCCACGGGTGGACGGTGATCATGCACAGCGAGCCGAGCTTCTTGGCCGCCGCGATCTCGGCGGCCCAGCCGGCCAGCACTTCGGGTGTGGTCGTGGGCGGCCGCGGATCCCCGCCGACGTAGCGGTAGTAGGGCGCGTCGTCGGTGGCCCAGTCGACGGGGACCTCCACGAGGTCGTCGACGAGGTAGGGCCGGTCGTCACCCATGAGCGAACTGTCGTAGGTCAGGCCGAGCTCGTGCAGGACCGGGAAGACGTCAGTGGTCATGTCCCAGCTGGGGGAGCGGTAGCCGACCGGCCGTTCGCCGGTGATCGCGGTGAGCGTGTCCGCGGCGCGGGCCAGCGTGCGGCGCAGCTCGTCGCGCGTCAGGCCCGTCGGTGCTTCGTGGCACCAGCCGTGCAGAGCCAGCTCGTGCCCGCGAGCGTGGACCTCGGCCACCTGTTTCGGGTAGCGGTCGGCGATCCAGCCGGGCACGAAGACAGTCGCGCGCAGGTGCAGGTTGTCCATCATGGACAGCAGGTTGTGGATCCCGCGCCGCGGTCCGTAGCGCCGCTGCTCCAGCTCACCAACGGAGGCGGGCGGGTTTTCACGGGTGCGCCACAGGTGCGGTGACTCGCCGTCGAAGTCGAGCGTGAAGCACACGGCCGCGCGGGCGCCGCCGGGCCAGGGGTAGGTCACGACGTGCCTCCGGAGGGGGTGAAGTCGCCGGCGGTGCGGCCGCCGTCGACGTCGAGGGTGGTGCCGGTGACGAACGACGCGGCGCCGGAGCACAGCCAGAGGATCGCCGACGGAGCGTCGCCAGGCCCGGATGTGCGCCCGAGCGGGATGGCCCGGCGCATCTTGGCGACGTGCTCCTCCGGCAGTTCGCTGACCTCACTGCCGGGCGCGAACCCCGGGCCCACGCTGTTGACGCGGATCCCGGCTTCGCCCGTTTCGAGGGCGAGCGACCGGGTGAGCATCTCCAGCGCCGCCTTGCTCGCGGAGTAGACGCCGCCGGTGCGGGTCGGGCGTTTCGCCGCGCCGGACGACAGGTTGACGATGCAGCCCTGGGTACCGGTCGCGGTCATCGTCGCGATCACGTGCCGCGCCAGCTGGTAAGGCGCGAGGACGTTGACGGCGAAGATCGTCTCCACCGTCTCGCGCTCGGTGGTGGCGACCGGCGTGCGCGGGTAGATGCCGGCGTTGTTGACGAGGATGTCGGCTGTCGGCCAGCGCTCGTCGATCGCCGCGATGAGCTCGTCGACGCCGGCGCCGGTGGTCAGGTCGGCCACCGCCGCGTGCGCGCCGAGCCGATCGGCCAGCTCCTTCACCGGCCCGGGCCGGTTGTCGGACAACAACAACTCGGCGCCTTCGGCGTGGAACGCCTCGGCCGTCCACGTGCCGATCAGCCCGGCCGCGCCCGTGATGACGACGCGCTTGCCGGTGAACTCGCCTCGGTAGTCGGGGGTCATGCGGTCTGCCTCGCCATCCTGCGCAGCAGCCGCGGTCGCGGCAGCTCGGCGCGTTTCGCCGGGTCCAGTCGGTCGCGGGCCGCGTCGCCCAGCAGGTTCACGGCCAGCACGAGCAGGAACAACGCGATGCCCGGGAAGGTGGCGAGCCACCACGCCGAGGCGATGTACTGCTGGCCGTCGGAGAGGATCGAGCCCCACGAGGCGGTGGGCGGCTGCACGCCGAGGCCCAGGAACGACAGCGAGGCCTCGTAGATCACCATGAGCCCCAGCTCCAGCGTGGCGACCACAATGGACACCGGCAGCACCTCGGGCAGCACGTGCCGCAGCACGATCCACCACGCGGGCGCGCCGGTCGCCGTCGCCGCGCGGACGAACCCGCGGCCGCGGGCCTGGAGCGTCGCGGAGTGGGCGACACGGGCGTAGCGCGGCCAGCGCACGAGCGCCAGGCACACCACCACGTTGAGCAGGCTCGGCCCGAGCACCGCCACCACGAGGATCGCCAGCAGGAAGAACGGCACCGACAGCACGATGTCGACCACGCGCATGATCACCGCGCCGAGCCAGCCGCCGCGCCAGCCCGCGAGCACGCCGAGCGCGATGCCGACCACACCACCCGCCACGACGGCGCCGATCGCCACGAGCAGCGAGACCTGTGTGCCGTAGATGACGCGGGACGCCACGTCGCGCCCGAGCGCGTCGGTGCCGAGCCAGTGGTGTGCGCCCGGGGGCAGCAGCCGCTGCGCGAGCGTGACCTTGTCCGGGTCGGACGGCGCCAGCACGGGCGCGAACACCGCGACCAGCACGTAGATCGCCAGCACGACCAGGGGAATGACGATCGCTCGCCGCTTCACGCCGCACCTCCGTTGCCACCGGTGGCGACGCGCCGGTCGATCACGCCGTAGAGCAGGTCGGTGAGCAGGTTGATCACGATGTACACCGCCGAGGCGAACAGCACGATCGCCTGCACCACCGGGAAGTCACGCGCCGACACCGACTGGATCGTCAGCTGGCCGATGCCCGGCCACGCGAAGATCACCTCGGTCACCACCGCGCCGCCGAGCAGGTTGGCCAGCTCCAGCGCGGCGACCGTGAGCACCGGGATCGCGCTGTTGCGCGCGAGGTGGCGCAGCACCAGCCGCGTGGTGCTCGCGCCCTTGGCCCGCGCGGTGCGCACGTAGTCCTGGGACAGCTGTTCGAGTACCGCGCCCCGCGTCACCCGCGCGATCGCGGCCGCCGACAGCGAGGCGAGCGTGACGGCCGGCAGCAGCAGGGAAAGCGGCCCGTCGTACCCGGTGGAAGGCAGCCAGCGCAGCGCCACCGAGAACACCAGCACGAGCAGCAGCCCGGTCCAGAACGCGGGCATCGCCTGTCCGATGAGGACGATCGGCATGAGCACGCGTTCCTGCCACCGGCCGCGCTTGAGTGCCGTGACGACCCCGACGACCACGCCGAACACCACCGACAGGATCAGGGCGGCCACCGCGAGGTTCGCGGTGTAGGGCAGCCGCTCGGCGATCAGCGCCGTCGCCGGCCGGTTCTGCACGTAGGAGTACCCGAGGTCGCCGCGCACGGCGTTGCCGAGGAACGAAAGGTATTGGTGCCACAGGGAATCGCTCAGCCCGAGCTGCTCGCGCACCCGCTCGATGTCGGCCGCCGTGGCGCCCTCGGGTACGAGCAGCCGCGCCGGATCGCCGGAGAGGCGCAGCGCGAAGAACACGATGGTGGTCACGCCGAACAGCGCGAGCACGGCCTGGCCCAGCCGGCCCGCGACGTAGCGCGGGGTGGCCGGCAGGCTCCTCGTCCGCCCGCGGCGGGCCGGCACTGCGATCGCCGTCATGTCAGCTCACCTTCATCTGGTCGAGGAACAGGCTTTCCGACGCGTCGGGTGTCCACTGCAGACGCGAGTTCGCGCCGTACACCGCGTACGCCTGGAACAGGCCGATGCCCGGCAGGTCGCGGTTGAGCAGTTCGAACGCCTGCGAGTACAGCTTGGTCCGCTGCGCGGGGTCGATCGTCTCGCGCGCCTGCTCCACGATCTTGTCGAAGTCGGGGTTGCTGTAGGAGCTCCAGATCTCGCCGGTGTGGAACAGCGGGTAGATCACGCCGTCGGAGTCGAGGCACGAGCACGACCACTTGCCGAAGCGGATCGAGCCCCACTCGTGCGACGGGTCCTGCACCTTCTTCAGGTACGTCGCCTGGTCGCTGTTCTGGATCTCCACCTGCAGCCCCACGGCGGCGAGGTCGCCCTGGATCGCCTGCACCACCTGCGGGTCGAACGACGGCGAGGTCGCCATCACCAGCTTCGCGCCGACCGCGTGCGCTTCCTGCAGCAGGCGTTTGGCGTCCTCGGGATCGTGGCGGTTGTCCGGCAACGACTTGTCGTAGCCGAACGCCAACGGCGTGGCCATGGAGTTGATCGGCTTGGCGTAACCGCGCTGGAGGTTCTTGATCAGCGCGTCGTAGTCGATCGCCTCGGCGATGGCCTTGCGCACGCGGGGATCGTCGGTAGCCCCGCCCTTGATCGTGTTGTACGCGAGGTAGGCCACTCGCTCGGTGGGCGTGGACAGGATCGCCAGCGTCGGGTCGCGGCGGATCTGGTCCGCGGCGTCCGGCGTGAGCGTGGTCGCGAGGTCGACCTTGCGCGACTGCAGGTCGGCCACGCGGCTGGCCACGTTGGGCACCGCGCGGAACACGGCCGTGCGGATCTGCGTGGGCGGGCCCCACCATTTCGGGTTGGCGGTGAGCACGACCTCGGACCCCGCCGTCGCCGACTGGAGCACGAACGGGCCGGACCCGATCGGCTTCACGGCGAACTGCTTGTCCCCGACGCGCTGCACGTAGGCCTTCGGCACCACCGAGAGCGTGGTCAGGTAGCTCAGCAGGGTGGGGGAGGGGACCGAAGTGCGCACCACGAGGTCGCTGCCGTCGGCCGTGGCCTTGTCGATGACGGAGAAGTTCGCGTACTGCTGGCTGCCGAACTTCTTGTCCAGGATCCGGCTGATGGAGTACGCCGCGTCTTCGGCGGTGAGCGGGCTGCCGTCGCTGAAGGTCACGCCGGGGCGCATGGTGAAGCGCCAGGTGAGCGGATCGGTCTGCCGCCACTTCGTGGCGAGCCAGGGCACGACCGTGTTCGTCTTCGGATTCCGGCGCAGCAACTGGTCGAAGATGTTGCGGTACACCGAGTACGTGTCGGTGTCGTACTGCTTGCCGGGGTCCAGTGTGGACGGATAGTTGGCGGTGTCGATCGTGATCGTGCCGGGGCCACGGCCCTCGCTCGCCGGCTGGATGCCGCACGAGGCGGCGCCGAGAGCGAGGGCAGTGGCCAGGAGGAGCGCCGCACGGAAACGTCGTTGGTTCATGGGCTCGGTCCTGTCAGATCGGCTGCTGAGGTGGGGACATCAGATCAGATCCAATCGGTGCCGCGAAGGCCTGCGAGCAGAGTTAACGCGCCCGCAACGCACCCCGCGGCGGGATCGCGTCGGTCGTCGCCAGCAGCGGCGCGTCGACCTCCACGGTCTCGGGGTACTTGATGCCGGCGCCGGTGTTGAGGACCACGACCTCGTCGTCCTCGCTCACCCAGCCCGATTCGCGCAGCTGGTCCAGCGCCGCGAAGCAGGCTGCGCCCTCGGGGCAGACGAACGCGCCCTCGAGCGCGGCCAGCCGCCGTTGCGCGGCCAGCAGTTCGTCGTCGGTCACCGCGATCGCGGTGCCTTCGGTGGCCCGGACGGCGTCCAGCACGAGGAAGTCGCCCAGCGCCTTCGGCACGGTGATGCCGAAGGCGACGGTGTGCGCGTCGGGGAACGCGGTGCTTTCAGTGGCACCGGACTTGAACGCCTCGACGATCGGCGCGCAGCCGGTGGCCTGCACGGCGACCAGGCGCGGCAGGTCGCCGGAGATCCAGCCCAGCTCCCGCATTTCCAGCAGCGCCTTGTAGATGCCGATGATGCCGACGCCGCCACCGGTCGGGTAGAGGATCACGTCGGGCACGCGCCACCCGAGCTGCTCGACGATCTCGTAGCCCATCGTCTTCTTGCCCTCGAGCCGGTAGGGCTCCTTGAGGGTCGACACGTCCTGGTAGCCCTGGCGTTCGGCCACGGCGGCGCCGACGAGCTTGCCCGCGTCGCCGATCAGGCCGTCCACCCGGTACAGCTCGGCGCCGGCGGCCAGGCACTCCTTCATGGTGATGGCGGGGGCGTCGTCGGGCATCGCGATGAGACTGTCCATCCCGGCGCGGGCCGCGTAGAGCGCCCAGGCCGCACCGGCGTTGCCGTTGGTCGGCATCGCGACGCCGCGCACGCCGAGCTCGGCCGCGCGGGACACGCCCACCGCGGCGCCGCGGGCCTTGAACGACCCGGTGGGCACGAGGCCCTCGTCCTTCATGAGCAGCTTCGGCACGCCGGACTGCTTGCCCTGGTTCGGCAGCGGCAGCAGGGGAGTCAGGCCTTCGCCCAGGCTCACGATGTTGTCGCGCGAACGCACCGGCAGCACCTCGTGGTAGCGCCAGAGGCTGGGCTCGCGGCCCGCGATGTCCTCGCGCGTCACCGTTTCCCGCACCCGTTCCAGGTCGTACCGGGCGAGCAGCGGGGCGCCCGCGGCCGACGTGCCGGCCACCTGGTCCGCCTCGTACCGATCTCCGGTCCGGGAACACTCCAGGTGACTGAGGAACGAGAACGTCATGCCGCCTCCACGGGTCGGGTCGGAATCCCCGAGAGTTTGGATCCAAAACGGCGGTTCGTCAACCGGGTCCACCCTTCGGTATCGGTTCCGAAGCCTCTTCGGCCCTGCTCGGTCGCGCAGCGGTGATCATGGAAAACGCGTCGACGGAATGCGCGACCACGGCCTCGCGCACCGTGACCATGGCTGCGCGGAATGGTTGAACAGGCCGTGTCAATGGCGGGTAGCCGGAAAGTCAACATCACTGCTGACCTGCATCGATCGGTGTTGATCTGTGCGGACAATCACTCGGCAGTGACATCGCCGTGTCCGATTCGTAATGTCGAGGCCGCTTTGCGTGCGCCGTATCCCCCGAATTCGCGGCGCGCGTTCCCCGAGCGAAGAAAATGGTGCACCAGGATGTCCGGAAGACATCGCTACCGGTCGCTGTCGTGGCGGCTGCCAGTCGGGGTCGGCGTGTTCGCCGCACTCGGACTGGTGGCCCTCGTGTGGCTGACGGGCGCTATCCCGGGCGGTGGGCAGGTCTCGGCCGCCGACCGCCTCGCCCTCAGCGCCCCGCAGCCCGCTTCGAGCGCTTCGCTGTCCGGCGCCCCCACGCCGAGCAGCACGACGCCGAGCAGCCCGACCCAGACGACCCCCAGTACGACCCCGAGCACGTCGAGTCCCCGCATGTCGGTCGCGTCCCCGAAGCCGACGACGACGAAGCCGGTCGCGAAGGTCAAGCCGAACCCCCCGCCCGCGGCGAAGCAGACCTTGTCCGCCGGTAAGGCGTGTTCGTCCACTTTGGCCGGTGCGCAACCCAACGCGGCCCAAGTGGGCAACCACATCCTCACGAAGTTCAAGGTCGGCTCCGTCGGCGGCCGCGCCGGCCGGGCGGGTACGAGCGACCACCCAGCCGGTCTCGCGCTCGACTTCATGGTCGACACCGCGACCGGCAACGCGCTCGCCGCATACGTGCTGGCTCACCAGGGCGAGTTCGGCGTGACGTACGTGATCTGGCGCCAGCGCATCAACACCGGCAGCGGCTGGGACCCGATGGAGGACCGCGGCAGCCCCACCGCGAACCACTTCGACCACGTGCACGTGTCGTTCAAGGCCGGGGCCAAGGTGTCCGTCACCTGCTGAGCGGGTGAGCCGAACACCGGAAACGACAAGGGGTTTCCTGCCCGGCGTGGGCAGGAAACCCCTTGTCTCCCCACTGCGCGCCACGGGAAGGCGCGGCGGGGCACCGAGCCCCGTCGGGCTACGGGGTCGGCTTGCCCTGCTTCTCGATCTGCTGCTGGATCGACGGCCAGAACTGGTACATCTGCGTCGGGTACGGCAGGTTCGGGAAATACTTCTGGTACAGCTTGAGGAACGTGCCGTCGTTCGCGAGCGCACTGAGCTCGGTGTTGTAGGCGTCGAGGAACTTGGTCAGCTTCTTGTTGACCGCCTCGGCGCCCGGCTGGTCCTGCGGTGAGGTCAGCGCGACCTTGAGCTTGCCGGGGTGCTCGGTGAAGATCTGCCCGACGTGCGTCGAGCCGAGCACCATCGCGTCGAGGTTGCCCGCGAGCAGCTGGTTCACACCCGCGCCGTCGGTGGCCTCGGACACGAGCTGCGACGTGGTCATCTTCTTTTTCGCGAAGTCTTCCTGCGTGCTGTTCGCGCCGGCGCCCACGCGCTTGCCGGCCAGGTCCGGAATGGACTTCGCGGTCGAGCTCGCCGGGACCACGACCACGTTCTGGCCCCAGAAGATGGCCTTCGTGAAGGCCACGCTCTTCTTGCGTTCGTCGCTCGCCACCAGGCCCACCGACATCAGGTCGTACTGACCGCTGGTGAGACCGGGGAGTCCGGCTTGGACGGTGGTCGTCTTGTAGACGATCTTGAGGTGCATCCGGTCGGCGATGAGGTTGTTCAGGTCCACGAGCAGGCCGACCGGCTTGCCGCTGGCGTCGGGGGAGACGAACGGGTAGTCGCCCGCCGTGACCGCCGCCGTGATGGTGCCGGGCTGGGCGAGACCGAAGTCGTCGCCGGCCGCGGAGTCGCCGCCGCCGCAAGCGGTGACGGAGGCGGCGGTGAGTGCGGCGAGGCCGAGCGCACCGAGCGCGCGCCGCAGGGGAAGTCGGTTCATGGGTCTCCTTCGCCAGACCGAGAGGTGGGGAGAGAAAGCGGGGAGCGCTGACGATGGAGCGGAACTATAGGCTATAGAACTTCAGAACGTCAACGACCTGTAGTCACGGCTTCAGTACGGCGTCTCTGGGAAGATCAGTGCAGGTCGGAGGCGGTGCCGACGGCCGAGATCCGCTCGGCGAGTGCCGAGATCACGAGTCGGTACGCGTCTCCGGTGAGGTGCAGACCGTCCTCGTGGACCGGCGCTCCGGCGGCGACGAGCGGTGCCACCGCGGCGTCGGTGTCCACCGAGTTCGCGGCCGAGACGACCTCCCGCAGCACCTGCCGGTAGGTGTCGAGCACGGCGTTCGTACGCCCGCGCTTGCCGACGCCGTCGATCTCCTCGATCGAGGGCGGCAGGAACCCGATCAGCGTGGCCGGGGCGAAGGCGGCGGCGATCGTGCGCATGTTCTCGGCGTACGCATCGAGCTCCACGAGCCGGTCGGGCGCGCAGTCGTTGGCGCCGAAGGACAACACCACCACGTCGGGCTCGGTCTTGGCGATCGTGGCCGCGCGGCGCGCCCCGTCGTCGCTCTTCCAGCCGCCCGCGGCGCAGTTGAAGACGAGCACGTCGCCCGCCTCGGCCTCGAGCTGGTCGATGCGGGGCTTGGTGAACCGGCCCAGCATGCTGTCGCCGAACAGGACGATCGTCTTCACTCGTCGCCGCCTTTCACGCGGTTGACAATCTGGTACTTGTAGCTTAGAAAATACCAAAACTCGGAGGCGAGCCGGAAGAGGTGGAGCGGTGGCGCGTGACTGGACCCGCGCCGAGGTCGAGGAGCAGCTCCACGGCCGCAGCAACTGGGGCCGCTGGGGCGCCCACGACCAAGTCGGCGCCGTCAACCTGATCACCGCCGCCAAGCGGGCCGAAGCCGCGCAACTCGTGCGCACGGGCCGCTCGGTGTCGCTCAGCCGGCCGTTCCCGACCCGCCCGCACGTGGACAACCCGCGGCCGGCCTCGCACTACACGACCAAAACGCCCCGCGGCACCGGCGGGATCTCGGGCGACTACTACGGCATCGAGTACCACGGTGTCGCCTCCACCCACGTCGACGCGCTCTGTCACGTCTGGGACGAGCGCGGTTTGTGGCAGGGCCGCGACCCCGACGTCGAGCTCACCTCGCGCGGCAGCCGCTGGGGTTCGGTGGACCACTGGCGCGAGGGCATCGTCACTCGCGGGGTCCTGCTCGACGTGGCGGCCTTCCGCGGCGAGCCGTATGTGACTCTCGACCGCCCGGTGCACGGCGACGAGCTGGAGGAGATCGCCGAGGCGCAAGGCGTCTCCGTCGGCCCCGGCGACGCGGTGGTCGTCCACTGCGGACGCGACGCGTGGGACCGCGAGAACCCGCCTTGGGGCACCGAGGAGAGCCGGCCGGGCCTGCACGCCTCCTGCCTGACGTTCCTGCGCGACCACGACTGCGCCGCCCTGGCGTGGGACATGCTCGACCGGACCCCGAACGACGGGGGAGTGCCGTGGACCGTGCACGGCGCGATCTTCGCCTACGGGCTGGCCGTGGTGGACAACTGCGCGCTCGAACCACTGGCCGCCGCGTGTGCCGAGGAAGGTCGTCACGAGTTCCTCTTCGTAGTGGCGCCGCTCGTGGTCGAGGGCGGGACGGGTTCGCCGGCCAACCCGCTGGCGCTCCTGTGAGCGTGCTCAGGCCTCCAGCGCGGCGATCGCCCGGCGGCCGAGGCTGCCGAGCACATGCTTCTTCATGGTCCGCTCGGCCGTGCGGGCGTCACCCGAGATCACGGCTCGGGCGATCTCGATGTGCTCGCGCCGCACGCGTTCCTGGTCCTGCGGGGAGTCCGGTTTGGACTGCAGGCCGATCAGCCGGTAACGGTCGGCTTTGTCCCAGAGCCCGTCCAGCAGCGTCATCAGCAGCGGGTTGTGCGAGGCCGTGTAGACGCTGCGGTGGAACGCGCGGTGCACGAGCAGCGAGTCGAAGCCGGTGGACGTGCTCAGTGGCTCGAGGTCCTTGAGCGCCGACTCGATCGCCGCGATGTCGGCCTCGGTCCGGCGCGTGGCGGCGAGCTTGGTGGCCAGCGGGTCGAGGCGTTCGCGGACCTCGAAGAGGCTGCGGGCCTCCTCGGCGTTGAGCCGGCTCACCCGCGCGTCGCGGTGCGCGTCGATCGTCACGAGCCCTTCGGCGTCGAGCCGCCGCAGCGCCTCGCGCAGGGGAGTGGTGCTCACGCCGAGCTCGGCCGCGAGCTGCTCCTGGGAGATGGACTGGCCCTGGATCAGCTCGCCGGCCAAGATGCGCCGGCGCAGCTCCTCGTAGACGTACGCGTTCTTCGTGAGGGCTGGGCGGGGGTGGGTCATCGGCCTGACAATCTCTCTGGGCGGACAAAGGGGGACCGCAAGGATATCGGTCTCCCTCCCGCTCGGTGGGCAGGCTGTGGCCTGCGGCCTGCATCCTGTCGTGCCGGTTGAGGCGGCCTCGTGGTCCGCTCGCCCGGAGTTGTCGCATCACACAGTGTCAAACGGTGTCTTCAGGTCCTCGAATGAACCTATAGCCTATATCGTCTGCGTGCGTAGTGCACCGCTTGTGCCCGTCCCCGAACTCTGACCCGCCCCCGAACTCTGAGAGGCCCCGGCTGCCATGACCACCACCGAACCCGACTCGCAGGGAGCCCACTTCGTCGGCGCGACCCCGTTCTTCGCTTCCGGCCACGACCAGCGCCTGTCCTACGGGCTGTTCGTGCCGGAGGACCACACACCCGATGCCGCCCCGTTGCCGCTGGTCGTGGTGCAGCACGGCACGGGCCGCTCGGCCGAGCGCTACCGCAACCAGTGGGCGGACTTCGCGACCCGCAACGGGTGCGTGATCCTCACGCCGCTGTTCCCGGCCGGCATCGGCAAGCGGCGCGAGCTGCACAGCTTCAAGTTCCTGGAGTACGACGGGATTCGCTTCGACGAAGAGCTGCTGCACATCGTCGACGAGGTCGGCGAGGAGTTCAACACCGAGACCGAAACCTTCTTCCTGCACGGTTTCTCCGGCGGCGGGCAGTTCGCGCACCGGTTCTTCTACGCCCACCCCGACCGCCTCGCCGGCATCTCGATCGGCGCGCCGGGCCGCATCACGCAGCTCGATGACTCGCTGCCGTGGTGGCTCGGCACCGGGGGTTTCCGCGAGAAGTTCGGCATCGAGCTCGACCTCGCGGCCCTGCGCCGCGTGCCGGTGCAGATGGTGGTCGGCTCCGCGGACGTGGAGACGTGGGAGATCAACAACGCCGGCGGTCCGAACTGGATGGACGGCGTGGAGAAGACCGGCCGCACGCGCATCGAGCGCATCGAGACGCTGCGTGACAGCTTCGAGCGCAGCGGGCTCTCCGTGCGGTTCGATGTGGTGCCCGGGGTGGCCCACCAGGGCAGCTTGGTGATCCCCGTGGTCCAGGACTTCTTCGCCGGCCTGCTCGCGAGCCGTGTGAAGTGAGCACTTCAGTCGTTGACTATCTTGTCGAATCTGCTACCGTGAGCGCCACGTCACAGTTATAGTCTATAAGACGAACTGCCGGCCGGTACCGTCGCCGACCCCGCTGAGCCCGGGTCCGCGCGCACTCCAGCGGTCCGCGGCCGAACCGAGGTAAGGACACCTGGTCCCATGGGCGATTTCCTGCATTCCTTTTTCGATATCCACCAGATCCTCGCCGTGCTGCCCTCGCTGCTCGGGGAGGGCCTGCGCAACACGCTGATCATCGCGTCGCTCGCGCTGGTCCTCGGGCTGGTGGTGGGCCTGCTGCTGGCGATGCTGCTCATCTCCACGCGCTGGTGGCTGCGAATGCCGGCCCGCGTCTACGTCGACGTGTTCCGCGGCCTGCCCGCCATCGTCACGGTGAGCCTCATCGGCATCGGGCTGCCGTCGGCGGGCGTGCGCTTGTTCGGCCAGTCGCCGATGGGCTACGCGATCCTCGCGGTGGGCCTGATCAACGCGGCCTACATCGCGGAGATCTTCCGCTCGGGCATCCAGAGCGTGCCGCCCGGCCAGGCCGAGGCCGGCCGCAGCCTCGGGATGAGCCACCTGAGCACGCAGCTGCTCGTCGTGGTGCCCCAGGGCATCCGCAACGTGCTGCCGGCGCTGGCGAACCAGTTCATCGTGGCCGTGAAGGAGAGTTCGCTGGTGTACCTGCTCGGCCTGGCCGTCGGTGAGCGCGAGCTGTACTTCATCGCGCAGCAGGCGCAGTCCATTTCGTACAACTCGTCGTCGTTCGTGGCCGCGGGCCTGGTCTACATCGTGTTCACGGTGCCGCTGACGCACCTGGTGAACTGGTTCGACAAGCGGCTCCGCGAAGGCCGCCGTCCGGCGAGCGGCGGTGGCGGCGGCCCGGCCGCGACGCCGCAGCCGCTGGTCCCCGTCGGTGCCACCGGATTCGAAGCGGGAGCGTGAACGTGAACCAGGTAACGACTTCTCCGCAGGCGCAGGACGAGGCGAAGGCCGACGTCCCCGCGATCGAGCTGGTCGACATCTGCAAATCCTTCGGCCTCGTCGAGGTGCTCAAGGGCGTGTCGGCGACGGTCGCGCGCGGCGAGACCGTGTGCCTCATCGGCGCCTCGGGGTCGGGCAAGTCGACGCTGCTGCGGTGCGTGAACCTGCTGTCCCCGCCGACGTCGGGCACGATCCGGTTGCACGGGCAGACGATCACCGACCCGAAGGTGGACCTCAACGCCGTGCGCTCGCGCACCGGCATGGTGTTCCAGCACTTCAACCTGTTCCAGCACAAGAGCGCGGTGGACAACATCGCGCTCGCGCTGCGGCGCGTGCGCAAGATGTCGCGCGAGGAAGCGCGGGAACGCGCGATGCAGCAGCTGGACAAGGTCGGCTTGCGGGCGCTGGCGTCCGCACGGCCCTCGCACCTGTCCGGCGGGCAGCAGCAGCGCGTGGCCATCGCGCGCTCGCTCGCGATGGAGCCCGACATCATGCTGTTCGACGAGGCGACCTCGGCGCTCGACCCCGAGCTGGTGAAGGGCGTGCTCGACGTGATGCGCGACCTCGCGACGTCGTCCGGGATGACGATGATGGTGGTGACGCACGAGATGAACTTCGCCCGCGAGGTCGCCGACCGCGTGCTGTTCGTGGACAGCGGCGTGATCGCGGAGGAGGGGCCGGCCCGGCAGCTGCTGACCGACCCGCAGACGCCGCGGCTGAAGTCGTTCCTTTCGCAGGTCCTGTAATCCGGTAAGAAGTTCCGCACGAGAACGGTGAGCATGAGCAACGCCTTCCACGACCCGGCGCTGGACCCGGGCCCGGTCCACACCCTGCTGCAGACGATGGCCGAGCGCGGGATGCGTGTGCACTCCCTGCTCGTGCACCGCCACGGGCGGACCGTGCTGGACCTGTGGCAGTGGCCGCACGAACCGGGCCTGCGGCACAAGGTGCACTCGGCCACGAAGAGCTTCACGTCCGCGGCCGTCGGTTTCGCCGAGGCCGAGGGCCTGCTCTCCCTCGACGACCCCGTCGTCGGCTTCTTCGCCGACCGGCTGGGCGGCGAGCCGAGCGAGAACCTCGGCCGGATGCGCGTGCGCGACCTGCTGACGATGTGCACGGGTCACGCGCGCGGGCTGTCGGGCGCCACCACGCGGCTGCGGCGCACGGGCTGGGTCGACGAGTTCCTCGAGGAGCCCGTGGTCGAGCTGCCGGGGCGCAACTTCACCTACAGCAGCACCACGAGCCACGTGCTGTCGGCGATCGTGCAGCAAGTCTCAGGTCAGCCGGTCGACGAGTACCTGCGGCCACGGCTGTTCGACCCGCTGGGGATCACGGACTACACGTGGGAACGGGACCCCGAGGGCGTTTCCAGCGGCGGCAACGGGCTTTCGCTGCGCCCGCGCGATCTGCTGAACTTCGGCGTGCTGCACCTGCAGGACGGCGTGTGGGACGGTTCCCGCGTGCTGCCGGCCGGCTGGGTGCAGAAGGCTTCGGCGCTGCACGTGCGCCGCGCGATCAGCGGGGAGTGGAACGGCAAGGAGCTCGTGCCGCCCGCGCCCGACGTCGTCGCCGACGAGGGGTACGGCTACCAGTTCTGGACGACCGAAGCCGGGATCTACAGCGCTTCGGGCATTTTCGGCCAGGAATGCATGGTCTTCCCCCGCCACGACGGCGTGGTCGTGATCACCGGCGCCATGGGCGACGGCAGCTACCACGACCTGCCGGGGATGTTGCGGTCCGCGTTCACCACGGCGTTCGAGAGCCCGGCTCGGGAACAGTCCGAAGTAGACGATCTGGCCGCGTGGGTGGACCGCGTGCAGGAGCCCGAAACCGTCGGCGCCGCGGTCCAGAGGGCCGGGTTCACGGCGACGTACGACTTCGAGCCCAACGAGCAGGGTCTCGTGTCGCTGGCGGTCGAGGTCCGCGACGGCTCGGTGCACGTCGTCGTCGAGGACGAGCTGGGCCGGCACCCGATCGACCACGGCGTGGGCACCTGGACGCGCCAGGACACCGGCGTCAGCGTGTGGCGCCTGCACCACTCCTACCAGGACCCGACGGCTGCCGTCCTCGCCGCCGGGCAGTGGTGGTCGGCCGACGAGCTGCACCTGACGTGGCACTTCCTGGAGTCACCGTTCGTCGACCGGCTCGACCTGGCCTTCGACGACACCGGCGTCACGGTCGGCCACGCCACGAACGTCAACTCCGGGCCGACGACGCTGCCGCCGGCGCGCGGCGAGCTTCGCAAGTAATCCCTCGGCCCCCGGCCGTGAGGTCTGCCGCACCGACGGCGGACCTCACGGCCGGTTTCAGTTGTCAGGCCCGGAGTTCCGCCAGCGCACGCCGCAGCCGCTCCAGGAACTGGCTCACGTGCGTGTCCTCCCACACCAGCGGCGGCCGCACCTTCAGCACGTCACCGCGCGGGCCGGTGGACCCGGCGAGCACGCCCTGCCCGACCAGCTCCGAGAGGAGCGCGCGCGTGACTTCGCGAGACGTCGAGGCACCCGAGCCGAGCACGTCGACACCCGCGAGCAGCCCGGTGCCGCGGACCTCGCCCAGCAGCGGTTCCTCCGCGGCCAGCGCTCGCAGACCCTCCCGCAGGAACGTGCCCGTCGCGGCGGCGCGCGCGGGCAGGTCGGTGAGGCCGAGGACGTCGAGCACCGCGTGGCCGGCCGCGGCCGCCGCCGGAGTGGCGGCGAAGGTGGAGAAGTACTCGTAGCTGCCGGCGAGCGCGTCGGCGATCTCGCGCCGCGTCACGACGGCGCCGATCGGGTAGCCCGCGCCCATCGGCTTGCCCAGCGTCACGAGGTCGGGTGTCACGCCGGCGAGCAGGAAGCGCCACAGCTGCGGGCCGCTGCGGCCGTAGCCCGACTGGACCTCGTCGGCGAGGTACAGCGCGCCCGCCGTGTGGGCGCCCGAGACCAGGCCGGCCACGAACTCGCCGGGCACGTCGAGGATGCCTTCGGAGGTGAACTGCGAGTCCGCGAGCACGAGGGCCGGACGCTCACCGGCGGCGCGCAGGGTCTCGTCCGCCCGGTGGATCCGTTCGGCCGCAACGGTTTCCGTCAGCTCGGGAGCCGGGCCGCGCGGTGCTTCGAACGTCGCGACGTGGGCGGGCCGGTAGCCCGCAGGCCACTCGTTCGAGCTCAGGTCCGCCATCCACTTCGACGCCCCGTGGTAGGCGTGCTCCGCGATTACGGCCGCGCCCGCGCCGGTGTACTCCGTGGCCAGGCGCCACGCCAGCTCGTTGGCCTCGGTGCCGGACGTGGTGAACAGGACTGTGTCGAGCGGTGCCGGCATGGTCGCGAGGATGCGCTCGGAGAGCTCGACGATCCCCGCGTGCAGGTAGCGCGAATGCGTGTTGAGCTGCGCCAGCTGCAGGTTCACCGCCTGCGTCACGGCGGGGTGCGTGTGGCCGATGACCGCGACGTTGTTGTACGCGTCGAGGTACCGCGCGCCGTCGCGGGCGTAGAGCCACGGCCCTTCGCCGCGCACGATTTCCAGCGGCCGCCGGTAGAACAGCGGGGAGAGCTTGCCGCCCATGGCCTGCGCGCGGCGCGCCGGAAGGCTGTCCGGCGAGATCGCCGCCGTGAGGTCCCGCGTGCCCGCCAGCCGCGCCAGCCGGTCGGCGAGCTCCCGCACGGACAACGCCGACAGCAGCTCCAGCGCCTGCTCGCTGTTGGTGTCGTACTGCGTGATGTAGCGGTGGTTGTCCGCGTGCGGCCCGCGCCGGGTCGCCGAGACCGCGAGTGTCGTGAGCAGGCGCGCGATCACCAGCTCGCCCAGCACCGCCACCTCCGCCGGCGACAGCGAGCGGTGCCGCTGGTAGCCGCGCAGCACCGCGTCGGTGAGGCGCCACAGGCGATCCGCGTCGCCGCCGCTGAAGCGCAGCACGGAGGTCAGCGTCACGGCGAGGTCGGCGACGGCGGCCGTGTGGTGCATGTCGCCGAAGTCGATCACGCCGGTCACGCTCGCACGCGAGGCCAGCACGTTGGTGAGGGTCACGTCGGCGTGCTGCACACCCGACGGGAGCGTGGCGGTGGCCGCCAGCGCGGGGGCGACGCGCTGGGCGAGCTCGCCCAGCCGCCCGGTCGCGATCCCGGCCGCCGTCAGGACTTCCGGCATCCGCCGGATGTCCCACATCAGCGTCCGCCCGGCCGAGGGGTGGAAGAACCCTTGCAGCGCCACGGAAACGCGCGCGGCCACCGCGCCGACCTGCGCGGCGAGGTCGGGATCCAGCGGTCCGCCTTCGAGCGGTGACCCGGGCAGCAGCGTGATCAGCCGCGCGAGGCATTCGCGTCCGGCGTCGTCAAGCGGGCGCGCGACGGGTTCGCCCGCCGTGGTCGCGACCGTCTCCGGCACCGGGAGCTCCGGGTCGGCTGCGTGCACGTGCTCCAGCGCGCGGGTCTCCATGTCCACGACGTCAGCCTGTTCGGCGGGGTTGGAGATCTTGAGCACGAACCGGCCGTCGACGAGCACGTTGAGATCGCGTTCGCTGTCGAGCGGCTTGAGTACCGGGTCGGTGAGCGCCCAGTGCTCGCCGAGCACGGCGTGCAGGCCCTCGGTGGAGAACTTCGGAGCCGGCTCGGCGAAGATGCCGGTGGCGGTGGTCATGCTGGGGAGCTTCCTTTCGGCGGAGACCCGCGCCTCAAGACGGCGCGGGCGGGTCGTCGGTCAGCGGGTCGGGCGCGAGCACCTCGAGGTCCACGCGCGGGAACAGGTACCGGCCGGGCAGCCCGGCCTCGATCGTGAACGGCCGGTCGTGGCCGGGGTACACCACGTCGGCCCGGCTCCGCACGAGCTCGATCGACGCGGCGGCCGCTTCCTCGCTCGCCGCTGTGGTGGCGCGGCCGGCACGCAGGGCGCGGGAGGAGGGGACGGCGTCGCCGGTGAGCAGCGCCGTGCCGTCGGCGGTCTCGACGGTGAGGCCGAGCGAACCCGCGGTGTGGCCGGGCAGCCCGGTGATCGTGACGCCGGGCGCCAGCTCGAGCCCGTCGATGCTGCCTTCGTGCAGTGCCAGTCCGGTGAAGATCGCGTCCGTCCACGGAGGAGCCACCGGGTCGCCGGGCGCGCGCCCGCGTTCGGCCGGGTGCAGGAACACCTCGGCGTGGCCGAAGAGGTCGGCGTTCTGCACGTGGTCGTAGTGGGCGTGGGAGAGCACCAGCGTGTCGACGTCGCGCACGCCGAGCCCGTGGCGGGCCAGCGCCCGGTGCAGCGCGCGGCGGCGGCCCGCGTGACCGCAGTCGAACAGGATGCGGCGCCGCGGCGACTGCACGAGGTAGACGCCGCAGAACCCGATGCTGCCCTGGTCGGACGAGAGGCCGTAGCCGAGCAGCAGCGGTTCGACGACGGGCGCGGGATCAGTCAAGCTCACCTCGCAGGATCAGGCGGTGGACGTACGGCAGCACCCCGCCGTTCGCGTAGTAGGTGGCTTCGCGCGGGGTGTCGAGCCGGGCGCGCACGGAGAACTCGAACGCCGGTCGGCCCGCCGGGCGCACGCGCACCGTCAGCGGCCGCGCCGGATCCTCGACGACGTCGGCGATCCCGGTGAGGTCGAACTCCTCCGTGCCGTCGAGCCCGAGCGAGGCCGCGCTGTCGCCGTCGAGGAACTGCAGCGGCAGCACGCCGAGCGCCACGAGGTTGGACCGGTGGATCCGCTCGAACGACTGCGCCAGCACGGCTTTCACCTTCAGCAGCGCGGTCGTCTTCGCCGCCCAGTCGCGCGACGAACCCGTGCCGTACTCCTGGCCGGCGATCACGATCAACGGCACGCCGGCCGCGGCGTAGGACTGGGAAGCCTCGTGGATGGGCACCAGCGCGCCGTCGCGCGTGAAGTCGGGGGTGACGCCGCCGCCGGCGTCCGGGGCGAGCAGGTTGGCCAGCCGCGGGTTGGCGAACCCGCCGCGCACCATCACCTCGAAGTTGCCGCGGCGTGAGGCGTAGGTGTTGAGGTCGGTCTCGCCCAGCGCCGTGAGGTAACGCCCGGCGCTGCTCGCCGCGGGGATGCGGCCGGCGGGGCTGATGTGGTCGGTGGTCACGGAGTCGCCCAGCAGCAACAGCGTGCGCGCGCCGGTCACGTCGGTTGGCGCGGCGACGGTTTCGGTGACCTCGTCGAGGAACGGCGGGCGGCGCAGGTACGTCGAGTCCGGCTCCCACGCGAAGTGGTGGCCGTCGGACTCGGGCACGCCGGCCCAGTGCTCGTCGCCGCCGAACACGTCGGCGTAGGCCTCGCGGAACAGCTCGGGCGTGAGGTGCGCGCGCACGACCTCGTCGATCTCGGCGTCGTCCGGCCACAGGTCCGCGAGCAGCACGGGCTGGCCGTCGGCGTCGACCCCCAGCGGCTCGCTGGTCAGGTCGTGCTTGACCGAACCGGCCAGCGCGTAGGCGACGACGAGCGGGGGAGAGGCGAGGTAGTTGAGGGAGACGTCGTTGTTGATGCGGCCGTCGAAGTTCCGGTTGCCCGACAGCACCGACGCCACCACGGCGCCGCGCTCGGCCACCGCTTCGGCGGCGCTGGGCAGCAACGGGCCGGAGTTGCCGATGCACGTCATGCAGCCGTAGCCCACGAGCTGGAAGCCCAGCTCGTCGAGCGGCCCGGTCAGCCCGGCGCGCGCCAGGTACTCGGTGACGGTCTTCGAACCCGGCGCGAGGCTCGTCTTCACCCACGGCTTCGCGGTGAGGCCCCGCGCGCGGGCGTTGCGCGCGAGCAGACCCGCGGCGACCATCACATGCGGGTTGGAGGTGTTGGTACACGAGGTGATCGCTGCAATGGCTATCGCACCGTCAGCCGCGGCTCCGCCGGGCCCTACGGTGCTATCGCCATCGCTGTGTTTTTTGGCCCCGGCTCCGCCGGGGCGTGCGAGATCGCCTTTGAGCCGGCTTCCGGATTGGGCAGTCGGATCGGCCGGGGGCCGATCGGACCGCCCCATCCGGAAGCCGGCGCGATCTCGCTGGTGGGTCGCGTCGACGGAGTCGGGTTCTTGATGGTGGGGTGGCTCGGGGGACGGTGCTTCACCGCGCGAGGAGCGCACGTGCTCGATTGCGGCCGTGGCGTTGGCCGGCACGGCGGCGAGCGGCACGCGGTCCTGGGGCCGGCGGGGGCCGGCGAGGGAAGCCGTCACAGTGGAGAGGTCGATCCGCAGGCGCTCGTCGTAACGCAAGTCCGCCGAAGGATCGTGCCAGAGGAGCTGTTCCTTCGCGTACTTCTCCACGGAGGCGACGTGGTCCGGCGTGCGGCCGGTGAGGCGCAGGTAGCCGGTCGTCGCGGCGTCGATGGGGAACATCGCCGCGGTGGCGCCGAACTCGGGGCACATGTTGGAGATCGTCGCGCGGTGCGCGAGCGGGATGCGCGCCACGGCGTCGCCGGTGAACTCCACGAACTTCCCGACCACGCCGTGCGCGCGCAGGGTTTCCACGACCGTGAGGACGAGGTCGGTCGCGGTGACGCCGGGGCCGAGCTCACCCGTGAGCTCCACGCCGACCACGGGCGGCACCAGCATGCTCAACGGCTGGCCCAGCAGCGCCACTTCCGCCTCGACGCCACCGACACCCCACGCCAGCACACCCAGCGCGTTGACCATCGTCGTGTGCGAGTCGGTGCCGGCGCAGGTGTCCGGAAACGCCCAGCCGTCGCGGCGTTCCACCACGCTCGCGAGGTACTCGAGGTTGATCTGGTGCATGATCCCGGTGCCGGGCGGCACCACGTGCACGCCGTCGAGCGTCTCGCCCCACTTGAGGAAGCGGTAGCGCTCGGCGTTGCGGGTGTACTCGATCTCGACGTTGCGGCGCAGGGCGTCGGCCCGGCCGGAGACCTCCGTGGCCACGGAGTGGTCCACGGTCAGGTGGCTCGGGATCCGCGGGCGCACGCTGCGGGGATCGCCCCCGGCCGCGGCGACGGCGTCGCGCAGCGCGGCCAGGTCCGTGAGCACGGGCACGCCGTTGGTGTCGTGCAGGAACACCCGCGACGGGGAGAAGGCGACGACGTCGTGGGCCGCGTCGGACCCGCCGTGCACCAGAGCCGTGATGTGCTCGGCCGTGACGGTGTGGCCGTCTTCGTGGCGCAGCAGGTTCTCCAGCAGGATCTTGTGGCTCAGGGGCAGCCGCTCGGAGTCGGGGACGGCGTCGAGGCGGTGCACCCGATAGCGCTCGCCACCGAGGTCGAGGCGGGCGAGGCTGCCGAAGCTGTCGGGTCCTGAGGTGGCTGCGGTGTTCGGCGCCGGGGTGTTCGGCGCGGCGGTATTCGGCGCTGTGCTCAAGGCACTCCTTCCATACAGCTTATAGGCTATAATAAGCTCGGAAGTGAGACCAGTGGCCCTGGCGGAGCGTCCAGGGCCCCATCCGGAGAACCCCCGAGGAGCCCAGCGTGCCCACCCTCTTCGACCGCATTCTCGACGCGCACCAGGGCATCCGCCCGCAGGTGCCGGTGAGCACGCTCGAACGCAGCCGGCTGCTGTCGGACGAGCTCGAGTGCGATGTGTGGCTCAAGACCGAGCACCTCATGCCCACCGGTTCGTTCAAGGTGCGCGGGTCGGCCAACAAGATCCGCGTGCTCGGCGAGAGCGCGAAGCGGACCGGTGTGATCACCGCGTCGACCGGCAACCACGGCCAGGGCGTGGCCCGCGCCGGCAACCTCGCCGGGGTCGGGGTCACCGTGTATGTCGCCTCCTACACCACGCCGGCCAAGATCGCCGCGATCCGGGCGATGGGGGCCGAGCTCGTGGTGGTCGAGGGCGGTGCGCTCGACGCCGAGCAGGAGGCGCGCCGGCAGGCGGAGCGCCTCGGCAAGCCGTACGTGGCGCCCTACAACGACCTCGACACCGTCGCGGGCCAGGGCACGCTCGGCGTCGAGCTGGCCGAGCAGGCGCCCGACCTCGACGCCGTGTTCATCTGCACCGGGGGCGGTGGCCTGATCGGCGGCACGGGCACGGCGCTGAAGCAGCTGAGCCCGCGGACGAAGGTCGTCGGCGTGTGGCCCGAGGCCTCCACCTGCATGCTCGACTCGCTGAAGGCCGGCGAGATCATCGAGACGCCGGAGTTCCCCACGCTGTCCGACGGCTCGGCCGGCGCGGTGGAGCCTGGCTCCGTCACGTTCGGAATCTGCCAGGAAGTGATCGACGAGACGGTCACGGTCACCGAGCCGGAGATCGCCCGTGCCATGCGGAAGATCGCCGAGGGGGAGCGCTGGATCGTCGAAGGCGCCGCCGGTGTCGCGGTCGCGGGTCTGATCCGCACGGCCGAGCAGTACCGGGGCAAAAAGGTCGCGGTCGTCCTTTGTGGACGGAATGTGGCGCTCGAGACGTTCCTGGGCGCGATGGCTCTCGCGCAGGAGTGAGCCGGGTGGGGTGGCGGGCCGACGGCTCGCCACCCGGGCCCTTCAACCGGGCCGCAGGCGCCCGGTCACTCCGGGACCACGGCGGCGGAGCCGTCGGAACGCGGGTCGCTGCCGGCGGTGAGGGTGCCGTCCGGCGCGAGCGAGACGACGTTGGTGTGGCCCAGGAACTCCGTGCGCGCAGGGACTTCCCGCAGCGGGAAGCCGTCGGCGGCGAGGTCCGCCACGGTCTCGGCCGCGAGGTCGGCTTCGTGGTGCACCGTGTCGGAGGCCTGGCCCTCGGCCCGCGCGCCGACGACCCAGCGCGGCGCACTCACGGCTTCGGCCGGCGAGTCGCCGGCCAGCAGCCGCAGCAGCACCTGCGCGTGGATCTGCGGCTGGCCGTGCCCGCCCATCGTCGAGTTCACCCAGCGGACGCGCCCGTCCTCGCGCGTGACGAGCACGGGCATCAGCGTGTGCTTGGGCCGTTTGCCGGGCGCGATCACGTTGGGGGAGCGGGGATCCAGCGAGAAGCTCGTGCCGCGGTTCTGCAGGATGATGCCGGTCTCCGGTTCCAGCACGGCGGCGCCGAAGCTGTCGAACACGCTCTGGATGATCGACACGGCGTAACCCGCGGAGTCGGCCGCCGCCACGCCCACGGTGTCGCCGCGCGGGATCGAGGGAGCCGCCACCGCGTCGGCCGGGCGCGGGTCTCGCAGTCCCGCGATCAGCTCGGCGAACCCGTCGTTCTCCACGTCCGTGGCGGCGAAGGCGGGGTCGGCCAGCAGGGTGTCGCGCACGCGCGTGCCGTCGTGGAACAGGCGGCCCAGCACGGCGGCCGGGGCCGTCCACGGAGTGGCGGCGAAGCCCAGCTCGGCCAGCGCCCGCACGGTCCGCAGCAGCGCGAAGCCCTGCGTGTTGGGCGGGCTGGTGTGCACGCGGAAACCGCTCAGCGGTGCGGAAATCGCGGCCGTGTCCCTGGCCACGTACCCGGCGAGGTCGGCTGTCGTGAGTGGACAGCCGAGGGCCCGCAGGCCACGGGCCAGGGCCGCGCCCACCGCGCCTTCGTAGAACTCGCCGGGTCCGCCGGACGCGATCGCGCGCAGCGAATCCGCGAGACGTGGCTGCACGAGCAGGTCGCCTTCGCGAAGGGACGCACCGAACACCGCGCGCGAGCCGGCGTCGGCGTCGAGGAGCGCCCGGTCCGTCACGAGCGCGGCGGCGAGCGAGCGCGCCACGGGGACGCCTTCGGCCGCGTACCCGATCGCGGCGGCGAACTGGGCGGACCAGTCCAGCGCGGCACCGTGACCGCGCAGGGCCTCCCAGCCGCGTACCGCGCCGGGCACGGTGATGGTGTCGGGCCCGCGTTCCGGCAGCCGCTCACCGTGGCGGGCGCGCAGTGCGGCGAGGTCGCGGGCGGCCGGCGCTGTGCCGGTGGCGTTCACACAGGTGATCGAGCCGTCGGGGGTGCGCACGAGGGCCACGAGGTCACCGCCGAGAGCGGTGTTGTGCGGATAGACGACGGTGAGTGCAGTCGCGGCCGCGAGCGCCGCGTCGATGGCGTTGCCGCCCGCGCGGAAGGCCTGCTCCCCGGCGCGGGTGGCGAGGGCGTGCGGCGAGGCGATGGCGCCGGTGATCGGGGACAAAGCAGCTCCTTCTTCGCGGCGGGCGGGTGTGCGCGGCGAGGCCCGGGGCAGTCCCGGCCCGGCGGGGTAAGCTGCGGTCACTGTAGCAGTGACGACAGAAACGGCACTAGCTGAATTGGATACTTCAGAACCGCGCACCCTCGCGAGCCGGGTCAACCACGAGTGGACCCGGCTGAGCAAGACCGAACGCGTCGTCGCGCGGTACCTCGTCGCGTCGCCGCCGCAGCGGATCATGCTGGCCACCGCCGGCGACATCGGCCGCACCACGGGCACGAGCGACGCCACGGTCGTCCGCACCGCGCGCCGGCTCGGGTACGCCGGGCTCCCGGACCTCAAAGCCGCGCTGGGCGAAAACTTCACCACGACCGCGCCACCCCAGATCAGCGAACGCCTCCAGCTCTCCCGCACGGCGCGGGACTTCTCCGCCACCTCGGAACGGGTCCTGGGTGACGCCCGTGAGCGGATCACCGGGCTCGGCCGCAAGACCGACCCGGCCGCGCTGGCGAAGGCGCTGCAGCTCATCGCGCCCGCGGCCACGGTCTTCTGCTACGGCTGGGGCGTCAACGAGCTCAGCGCCCGCTACCTCGCCCTGAAGCTGAACCGCATCGGCAAGTTCGCGGTCTTCTCCGGCGCCACCGGCTTCACCCTCGCCGACGACCTGCTCAGCCTCTCCGCCCGCCACGCCGTGGTGATCTTCGCGCCCGGCCGCGCCTTGCCGGAGCTGGAGCTGCTCGTGGCTCACGCCCGCGCCGCCGGGGCCGGGCTGATTCTCGTGACCGAGAACCTCGGCGAGGAGCTCACCAGTGCTGTCGACGTCGTCCTGCGCGACGAGGCGTCCGCGGGCGGGCTCACTGCCGAACCGCTCGGCGGGATGCTGCTGGCCGACATGCTCGTGCTCGCCACGATGGCCGTCGGACGCGACCCCGCCGTCGACACCTACGAACTGCTCACCCGCCTGCGCCGCGAACTCGCCCCGGAAGCCTGACCCGTCCCCGAAGGAGAGCCATGCCCCTGATCGCCGACGCCATCCTCGACCAGGCAAGGGAAACGGTCACGCGTAACCTCGCGCCGACCCCGCTCCTGCCCTTTCATGCCGCCGGTCTCGACGTGCCGGTGTTCCTGAAGTACGAGGGCGCGCAGCCCACCGGCTCGTTCAAGGTCCGCGGCGGCGTCACCGCCCTCACCGCGTACGCCGCCGACGGCACGCCGGTCGTCACGGCGTCGGCGGGCAACCACGCGCTCGGCATCGCGCACGCGTCGCGGCTGCTCGGCGCGCAGTCCACAGTGGTCGTTCCGGAAGACGGTTCCCCGGCCAAGATCTCGGCGCTGCGCACCTACCCGGTGGACCTCGTGCTCGCGCCTGGCGGCTACGACGGCGCGGAAGCGAAGGCCCTGGAGCTGGCGGCCGGCGGGATGAAGTTCGTGTCCGCCTACAACGACCCGTACGTGATCGCCGGCCAGAGCACCCTCGTCGGCGAGGTGGCCGACAGCTTCGGCGAGGACTTCACGATCGTCGTGCCCACGGGCTCGGGCGGGCTGCTGGCCGGCACGGCGCTCGGCGCCCGTCGCGCGAAACCGGACGTGCGCGTGGTCGGCGTCGAGTCCGCGGCGTGCCACGCCGTGTCCGCGGCGGTCGCGGCGGGACACCTCGTGACCGTGCCGGTGGGGGACACCATCGCCGATGGGCTGGTCGGCAACCTCGAGCCGGGCACCATCACGCCGGACATCGTGCGCGAGGCCGGCGTCGGGCTGGTCGACGTCGACGAGCCCGCGATCCGCCGCTCGGTCCGCGAGTTCGCGCTCACGGCGGGACTGGTGGCGGAGGGTTCGTCGGCCGCGGCGCTGGCCGCGTTGCGCGAGGGCCTGGTCCCGCTCGACCGGCCGATCGTGCTCGTGGTGTCCGGGCGCAACATCGCCGCCGAGCTGCTCGCCACGATCCTCACCGAGGGCTGAGCGGGAGTTCCGACTTTCGTGGGTGTGCCGGGTTTGTCCCGGGCCGCCACACTGTGCGTTGCGGGACGGTCACCGTCGGTCCGTCCCCCGACGCATCCGTGAGGAGCCCCGATGAAGGTCAGGTCGTCGTGGAAGGCCGCGCTGGCGGCGGTCGGAGTGCTGGTGGCGGGCCTGTCCGCGGGCGCCACCAGCGCCACGGCCGCCGCGCCCGGGTCCGGCGCGCCGGTGTTCTGGCGGGTGCCGGTGACCGCGGACCAGGTGGCGGGGCTCGCGCGCGCCGGGTTCGACGTCGCCGAATCCGACCGTGAAGCCGCGTACGTCGTGGGGGACCAGGCCGTGGCCCGGAAGCTGCGGACGCTGGGGTATCAACCGTCGTACTTCGACACCGTCTACAAGGACGTGCCCGCCGCGTCAGCGCGGGCGGCCGCGGCCGACACCTTCTACGGCGGCTACCGCACCGTCGCCGCGCAGGAAGCACACCTGACCCAGGTCGCCTCGGCGCACCCGGACCTGGCGACCGTGTACACGCTCGGCTCGTCGTGGAAGAAGACCAAGGGCCAGGGCGGACACGACCTGAAAGCCATCTGCCTCAGCAAGAAGCAGGCCGGCGACTGCACGCTGTCCACGGCCTCGGCCAAACCGAAGTTCGTGCTGATGGCCCAGATCCACGCGCGCGAGATCTCGACCGGCGAGCTCGCGTGGCGCTGGATCGACTACCTCGCGAACGGCTACGCCGGTGACCCGACCGCGAAGTCCATTCTGGACACCACCGAGGTGTGGGTGATCCCGATCGCCAACCCGGACGGCGTGGACATCGTGGCCTCGGGCGGCAACTCGCCCAAGCTGCAGCGCAAGAACGCCGACAACACCCGCGGCGGCTGCTCCGGCACCAACGTCGGCATCGACGTGAACCGCAACTCCACTTATCAGTGGGGCGGGGACTCGAACTCGCCGTGCGCCGAGACCTATCAGGGCGCGAGCGCCGGTTCGGAGCCGGAAACCCAGGCGCTGGAGAAGTTCTTCCGGGCGATCTACCCCGTGCAGCGCGGCACCGGCAACAACGACCCGGCGCCCACGACCGCGCGCGGCACGATGATCACGCTGCACAGCTACGGCAACGACATCGTGATCCCGTGGGGCTTCACCCAGGCGACCTCGCCAAACGACGCGCAGTACCGCAAGCTGGGCGCGAAGTTCACCGCCTCCAACGGCTACGTCGTGGGCACCAACCGCGAGACCGTCGGCTACGACACGAGCGGCACGACCGACGACTTCACCTACGGCACCCTCGGCGTCGCGAGCTTCACCTTCGAGGTCGGTGCGTCGAGCGGCACGTGCGGCGGGTTCCTGCCGAAGTACTCCTGTGTGGACAGCACGTTCTGGCCGAAGAACAAGGGCGCGTTCATCACCGCCGCGCAGGCAGCCGCCGCGCCGTACCGGCAGTGAGTGCGGGCTACTATTTCCGTTCACTTCTGTCGTAACCCGGCACGAAGACGGTCCTGAGTCGGGAACCTCCGGGCACTGACCCTGTGATCTGTGGCCGGAGTCACCTGGCGTGGCTCCTGGCATGACAGAGGCTAACGGTCTACGGTTGGGTCATTCACCGGCAGTCGCCCGACGCCGGGACGACCTGATCGGGGAAGATCCATGGCCGAACCGACCGTCTTCGTGCACGGGTTCCTCGACGACCACCGGGTCTGGGACGGGGTCGTCGGGGCGCTCCCGGCCGACGGCGAGTACGTGGCCGTGGACCTCGCCGGCAGCGGCGACCGTGCCGCGGAGGCGGGGCCGTTCACCTACGACCGGTTCACGGCCGACGTGCTGTCCACTGTGGACGCTATCGGCGGCCCGTTCCTGCTGGTGGGCCACAGCATGGGCTCGGCTGTGGCCGAGCTGGTCGCGGCGGCACGGCCCGAGCTGACCAGCGGGCTGGTGCTCGTGAACCCGGTGCCCCTGGCGGGCACGCGCCTGCCCGACGAGGTCATCGAACCGTTCCGCTCGCTGGGCGAGGCCGGAGCCGAGGCGCAGCGCGCGGCGCGGGCGAACCTCTCGCCGAACCTGAGCGCCGAAACCTCCGAACGGATCGGCGCGGCCGGCCTGCGCCTGCGTCCCGAGGTGGTGCGCGCGTTCGCCTCCTGCTGGAACAACGGCGCTCCGGAAGGGCACGCGCCGAGCGGGTACCCGGGTCCGGTGCTCATCGTGCGCGGCGGGGACGACCCGTTCGTCACGGCGGACCTCGTGGCCGGCGCCGTCGCACCCCGCTTCGCCGCGCCCGTCACGGAGGTGGTCGCCGGCGCGGGTCACTGGACGCACGCGGAGGCGCCCGCCCGTCTCGCCGAGCTGATCGCGGGCTTCGCCGGCGGCCAGGCGCGCGGCTGGGCCGCGGGGTTCTCGCGCAAGACCGCCGACGCGTTCGGCGAGACGTTCGCCGAGGACGTGGTCCTCGAAGCCGGCACGCTGCTCGAGCCCGTCGAAGGCCGGGAGAACGTGCAGCGCGTGATGGCCGCCGCCAGCGGGATCTACGAGTCGCTGAAGTTCACGCACCAGACCGAGTCCGGCGAGCGCACCTACCTCGAGTGGGAGGCCGTGGCGTTCGGCGGCGCGACGCTGCTCGGCGTCACCGTGCTGACCAAGGACGAGGCCGGCCGGATCGTGCACGCGGCCATCCACCACCGCCCGCTCGGCGGCGCGCTCAAGTTCTCCGCGGAGCTGGGCCGGCGCCTGCCCGACCTCGCGGCCGCTCACTTCCACCAGGAGGCCTGACATGACCACACGAAGCGACATCGAGTTCGCCGGCGAGGACGGCGTGACCCTGCGCGGCTGGCTGTTCGTGCCGGACGCGCCCGGGCCGCGGCCCGCCATCACCATGGCCCACGGCTACGCCGGCGTGAAAGAACACGGCCTCGAACCCTTCGCCGAGGCGTTCGCCGACGCCGGGTTCGTGGTGCTGGTGCACGACCACCGCACGTTCGGCGCCAGCGACGGCACCCCGCGCCAGGACGTGGACCCCTGGCGCCAGATCGCCGACTGGCGCCGCGCCCTCACCTTCCTCGAAGCCCGCCCCGAGGTCGACCCGGAGCGGATCGGCTTGTGGGGCACCAGCTACGCCGGCGGCCACGCGATCGTGCTGGGCGCGACCGACCGGCGGCTCAAGGCCGTGGTCGCGCAGGTGCCGACGATCAGCGGTGTCGAGCAGGGCCTGCGCCGCGTGCCGCCGGACGGCGTCGCCGCGCTGGAGCACGCGTTCGCCGAGGACGACCGCGCGGTCGGGCGGGGTGAACCCCCGCGCAGCCAGACGATCGTGAGCACGGACCCGGCTGTGCCCGCCTCCTACCGCGCGCCGGACGCGGTCGGGTTCTACCTGCAGGACATCCCCGAGGGCAGTTGGGAGAACCAGGTCACCGTGCGCTCCACGCGTGCCGCGCGGATGTACGAGCCGGGCGCGTGGGTCAGCCGTGTGTCGCCGACGCCGCTGCTGCTGGTCGTCGCGTTGAACGACACGATCACCGTGACCGACCTGGCGCTCGCCGCCTACGAACGCGCCCTGCAGCCGAAGGGGCTCGAACTGATCCCGGGCGGGCACTTCGACCCGTACGTCACCGAGTTCGCCCGCTCCAGCGCCGCCGCGCGGTCCTGGTTCGAGCAGCACCTGTCCTGAGGAGTCCACCGTGCCGCAGCTTTCCCTGACCCGAGACGGTGCCGAGGACGCCGCCGTCGCCGTGCTCACGCTCCACAATCCGCCACAGAACCGCATCGGCGTCCCGATGACGACGGAGCTGGTGGCCGCCGTCGACGAGATCACCGGCAGCGGCGCCCGTGCCGTCGTGCTGCGCGCCGAAGGCCCGGACTTCAGCTACGGCGGCGACATCGTGCCGTGGGAAGGGCAGGACGGGCGGGAGCTGCGCGCGTCGTTCGAGCTCTTCCTGCGCGCGTTCAACGCGTTCGAGCAGCTGCCGGTGCCGGTGATCGCCGCGGTGCACGGGTTGTGCTTCGGCGGAGGCTTCGAACTGGCGCTGCGGGCCGACGTGCTCTTCGCCGGCGAGTCGGCCCGGTTCGGCCACCCCGAGCAGACGCTGGGGATCGTGACGCTGCTGGGCGGGATCCACCGCGTCGCCGCGCGGGCGGGCCGGGCACGGGCGATGGAGTGGGCGCTCACCTCCGAGCCGGTGCCGGCGACGGTGATGGCCGAGGCCGGCGTCGTCAACCGGGTCGTCCCGGACGAGCAGGTGTTCGCCGAGGCGCTGGCGTTCGCGCGCCGCGTGGCGCAGGGCCCGACCCGGGCGCACGCCGTGCACAAGGCGCTGCTGCGCACGTGGGAGGTCGGCGGCACGGCGGCCGCGGACCAGGTGCTGTTCGACCTCTCGATGCCGCTGTTCGAGACCGGCGACGTGCGGCGCGGCCTGGCGTCGGCGATCACCGCATACAAGGCGGGGCAGCCGCGGCCGGTGCTGACGTTCGACGGGCACTGAGTCGTCGGACCGCCGTCAGCCGACGCAGCCGAACGCCGTCCACCTGCGTCGGCCGGGGCGGAATGCCGGTTCTGTCTTGCGTGCAGCTCGGAGGCGGTATAGTCGAGCCGACAGAGTTGATGACGTGATGGCTCTGCCGGGAGGAGTACGGATGAACTGGCCGGCGACGGATCGCTACGAGCTCGAGGTGAGCCCGGGCGGGCTGGGTTTCGTGCACGACCTGCTCAACACGCTCTCGGCCGGCAAGCCCCGCGAAAAAGACCTGCTCGCCGAGGTCGGTGACGCGCAGAAGTGGCTGGACAGCGCGCTGGAACGGTGGGCCGGGGCCACCGAACGCCCGGCCGAACGTGTCCAGTTGTCCGGCGACGACGTCGAGCGCCTGCGCGACCTGCGCGAGGAGCTGCGCGACTTCACCGACCACGACCCCGAAGCCGGCGCGGCGCTGCTGCACAGCGCGCCCGTGCTGCTGCAGCCCGGCGCCGACGGCTGGATCCGGCCCGAGCCCCGCGGCACCGGCTGGCGGCGCGTGGCGTCGATCGTGCTGATCGAGGTGCTGGAGGCACAGCGCGCCGACCGCTGGCGGCGCCTGAAGACCTGCCGCAACAAGCGCTGCGCGGTCGCCTTCTACGACCGCTCCCGCAACAACAGCGGCGTGTGGCACAACGTGCAGATCTGCGGCAACGCGGTCAACCTGCGCGCCTACCGCGCCCGCCGGCGTACCCAGCAGAGCACCTGACCCGCGACGGGTGCCCGGACCTCGAGTCCGGGCACCCGTCGCGGGTCAGTACGGCATCTCGTGGATGTCGGTGATCTGGTCGGCGGCGTTCACGGCGGCGTCGGCGAACAGCCCGCTGCCGCCGTACTGGCTCAGCACGCTCTGCAGCTCGATCCCGGTCGAGCACTCGGTGGGAGGGCATGTCTCGAACGGGAAGCCGGCCGGGTCGACGGACTCGATCGTCGCGTTCGGGGCCAGCGGCAGCCGGTGCGGACCCGGCACGTCGACGAGGTGCGGGCCGGCTCCGCCGTTCGGCGCCAGTGTGACCAGGAAGAACTCCGCCATCCCGCTCGCGCGGTCGTAGCGGTAGAACCGGACCTCGAGGCTCTTGCCCGGGAACTTCAGCCCGGCGGCGGCCGCCGCCACCGGCTGCTGGGACTGGCCCGGCTGCTGCGCGGAAGACGACGGGGCCTGCGTTGCGGTCGGGGCGACGGAGGTGGACAACGGGGCTGACGGAACCGGTGCCGGCGGTGCGGCGGGCGCACCCGAGCACGCGGTGGCGAGCACCGCCGCCGAAACGGAAGCAGCGACGAGAGCGCCTCTGAACACGGTTGTCCGCGTCATGTGATCATTCCCCCAGGATTCGCGAAAAGCTTGCGGTCACGGGCAAAGACGGCTGTGCGCGCCCGGCGTTGCGGCTGTGATCAACCCGTGACTCACGGGTGCCCTCGCGGTGGCCGGCTGTCCGCTCTGTCCGGTGTGGACTGCGCCGGTCGGACGAGCCCGGCCACGGTTCCGACGCGCGTCGAGGAGTGTTCAGGTCGAGTTCGCCCTGAACCAGTTCCGCGACCGTAGGTTTCGGCCGTCCCACGCGCTCTCTCGCGCGTGCCGGCCGTTACCGGAGGTTCTCACCCATGTCCGATCTTTCCCGAAGAGGTTTCCTCGGCGCTGCCGCGGCGGTCACCGGTGCCGCGGTCGTCGGCGGCGGCGCGCTGGCCGCCACCGAAGCCGAGGCGTCGCCCCGGCCGCCCGTCCCGTCGAAGCGGTACGGCGACCTGCGGGACATCAAGCACGTGGTGATCCTCATGCAGGAGAACCGCAGCTTCGACCACTACTTCGGCTCGCTGAAGGGCGTTCGCGGCTTCGGCGACCGCTCGGCGATCACGCTGCCCGGCGGCAACTCGGTGTTCCAGCAGCCGACGACGGCGCCCACCACCCCGGCCGGTGGTACCCAGTTCCCGTGGAAGCTGTCCGACGCCAAGGTGTCGCAGTACCCGGCCAACCACCAGCCGCCCACCTCCGAGGTCGGCGCGCAGGGCTACGGCGGCACCTCGCACAGCTGGGACGACCAGCACGGCGCCTGGTACGGCGGCCTCATGAACGGCTGGTACTACGCCAAGGGCGGCCCGACCACCCTCGGGTACCTCGACCGCTCGGACATCCCGTGGCACTACGCGCTGGCCGACACCTACACCGTCGGCGACGCCTACCACTGCTCCGTGCTCAGCGCGACCGGCCCGAACCGCACCTACCTGTGGAGCGGTTCGATCAACGCCGACAAGTTGCACGGCGACTACGTGGCCTTCAACGGCGGCGACGAGCTCGGCAAGCACCTGCTGTGGGAGAGCTACGCCGAGTCCCTGCAGAAGACCGGCTACTCGTGGAAGGTCTACCAGGGCTCCGACAACTACGGTGACAACGGTGTCGAGTACTTCGACACCTTCGCCAAGCTCGACCCGTCGCAGGGCGGCACCGCCGCGCCCGGCAACGTGTTCTACGACAACGGCGTGGCGATCGTCCCCGAGCCGCACACCGGCCTGAGCGCCAACGCCGACAACCTCACCGACGCCCTGCGCGCCGACGTGGTGGCGGGCAAGCTGGCGAAGGTCTCGTGGATGGTCACGAACCAGGCCTTCTCCGAGCACCCGGACGGTTCGCCGAACGACGGTGCCTACTACGTCAACAACGTCCTCGAGGCCCTCAACGCCGACCCCGAGGTCTTCAACTCGACGCTCGTGATCATCGACTACGACGAGAACGACGGCCAGTTCGACCACGTGCCGCCGCCTGTGCCCGCGCCCGGCGCCGACGAAGACGAGTTCTACCTCGAGTCCTCCGGCGCGCTCGCCAATGCCGGCCTCACCAAGCCGATGCCCGTGGGCCTCGGTTTCCGCGTGCCGCTGCTGCTGATCTCGCCGTGGACCCGCGGTGGCTGGGTCACCTCGGAGGTCTCCGACCACACGTCGGTGATCCAGTTCCTGGAGAAGTGGACCGAGGCGCTCGGCAAGACCGCGCACTGCCCGAACATCAGCGCGTGGCGCCGCAGCGTGTGCGGTGACCTCACCGGCTCGTTCGACTTCCACTCGCCGGTGTACGGCCTGCCGCGGCTGCCGAAGACCACCGTGATCGGCGACCCGGCCGGCGGTTCGTACCAGCCGCCGGTGACCACGAACAAGATGCCGAAGCAGGAGCCGGGCACCAAGAAGGCCCGCGCTCTGCCGTACCAGCCGAACGCGAACCTCGACGGGTTCACCACCTCGCCCGGCTCGACGCAGGCGAAGCTGTCGTTCAGCAACAACGGCAAGCACGTGCGCAAGGCCAGCCACTTCGCCGTGTACGACAACACCCAGGCGACCCCGTCGCTCAAGGACTACCCGGCGAAGTTCCCGGGCCAGTACACGGTCGCGCCGTCGAGCACGATCTGGGACAAGACCGTGCCGGGTGCGGTGCAGCTCGCCGGGAACCGCTACGACATCACGGTGGTGGGCCCGAACCGGTTCCTGCGCCAGTTCACCGGCGACCTCGACGCCGCCGGTCAGACCGCGAAGGTCACCGCCGCCTACTTCGACGGCATCCTCGGCTTCGGCTCGCGGCCGCGGCTGCTGCTGGAGCTGGAGAACAACAGTTCGCGGCCGGTCACCTTCACCGTGAAGCACAACCAGTACTCGGACGACCGCCCGAAGACCTACCGCGTGTCCGCGCACGGCCGCACGCTGCACTCGGTCGACCCGTGCGGTTCGGACCACGGCTGGTACGACGTGACCGTGACCCTGGACGGCGACAAGTCCTGGTCGCGTCGCTACGTGGGCCACCTCGAGGACGGTTCGGACAGCATCACCGGCTGACGCCGGAGGAATGGCAAGGGCGCGGGTGCGCGAGGGAAGGCTCGCGCACCCGCGCCCACACCAGGTCATCGCCCGGGCCCATCGCGGCGCACCCGCCACAGCGGTGGAGTGCCCGTTTCTCGTGGCGGACTGCCCGAAGGACACGTGCGTTTCCCGGCCGCGTGTCACGTGGCCGCAACAGCCGGCCTCAGCCGGGACCGGCCTGGCTCAGCTGGTGATCTCGATGTCGGGCAGCTCGTCGAGCTTGCCCTTCGGCAGCTCCTCGACGGCGGCGAACACCTTCTTCTGGTGCTCCTTGATGCGCTCGTCGAGCAGACGGCTCAGCTCGAAGGCGAGCCGGCCGGTCTGGCGGACGGTGAGATCGTCGACGAGCGGGTGGATCGCCGAGGTGATCACGATGCCCTCGGGGCTCCCGTCGGCCGCCTGCGAGACCCCGATCGAGTAGACCTCGCGCGGGTTGGCCTCGCCGAGCACCAGGTGCTTGCGGATCTTGCGCAGCAACCCGTGCCACTCGAGCACCTCGCCCTGCACACCGGTGGCCTTCAGGTCGTCCTCGGTCAGGCCCATGCCGCGTTCGCCGGGGCGGAAGCAGCGCGCGTAGGAGTTCAGGGCCGAGACCCACAGCGATTCGATCAGCACGGGGTCGCGTTGCGCCTCGCCGCGTTCGAGCTCGACGACCAGGCGTTCGCAACAGCGCAGCGTGAACTGCAGGTCGTCGAAGATCGCCGCGAGGTCGGCCAGCGCGAGCGCCAGCGGAGTCCTGAGCTGGCGCGCGTTCTTGACCGGTGCCGTGGGTTGGGACATCCCGGACGCTCCTGTCCTGCCGGCGGAAGTGTTGCGGCCATCACACCGCACCGCGGCACAGTTGCGTGTCTCAATGTGAAACAGAGTTGTCTGCCTCGGCTCCGCCGAGGCGTGCGAGATCGCCTTTGAATCGGTGTTTCGTCGGGGCGGTCGGATCGGCCTGGCGGCCGATCGAACCGCCCCGACGAAACACCGACGCGATCTCGCTGGTGGGGTTGAGTCGAGACGCTGGAGTGGTCTCGTTGGGGAGCATCGGTCGTTCGGGTGCAGAGTTAGTTGTGTGGGGTTGGTCGCGCTGGGGTGGCGAGGTTCGCGGAAAAGTAGTTCTGTGTGAGAACGAACTGTCGGCGAAGGGGACCGCTGTGGCGATGCTGGTGGAGCGGCCGCGGCCGCGGGTGGTGCGCGAGCACCGGCTCGCGGGCTGGTTCGCGGTGGGCGCGGTGTGCTTCGGCGCGTTCATGGGCCAGCTGGACGCGAGCATCGTCACGCTCACGTTCCCGGCGCTGCAGCGCGAGTTCGGCGAGCCGCTGGCGGCGGTGGAGTGGGTGTCGCTGGCCTACCTGCTGACGCTGGTGGGGCTGCTCGCCGCGGTCGGCCGGCTCGCGGACGCCCACGGGCGCAAGCTCACCTATGTCTACGGCTTCGGCGTCTTCACCGCGGCGTCGATCGCGTGCGGGCTGGCGCCGACGCTGACGTGGCTCGTCGTGTTCCGCGTGGTGCAGGCGCTCGGCGCGGCGATGCTGCAGGCCAACAGCGTCGCGCTGGTGGTGGGCAGCGTGCGCCGCGAGAAGATGCGCGCGGCGCTCGGGGTGCAGGCCGCCGCGCAGGCGCTCGGCCTCGCGCTCGGGCCCGCGGTCGGCGGCCTGCTCGTGGACACCGTCGGCTGGCGGTGGGTGTTCCTGGTCAACGCGCCGGTGGGCCTCGTCGGCCTGATCGCCGGGCGGTACCTGCTGCCGCGCACCCGCGAGCGCACGCCGCTGGGCCGCTTCGACGGCGCGGGCGTGGCCCTGCTGGCCACGGCGTCGACCGCGCTGCTGCTGGCCATCTCGGGTCTGTCGGGGCTGGCGCTGCCCGGCTGGGCGGTGCCGGCGCTGCTCGTGGCGGGCGTGGCGGCGGCCGCCGCGTTCGTGGTGCGGGAGAACTCGGCCGCGAGCCCGATCCTGCGCCTCGCGGTGCTGCGGCCGCCGGTCGTGTCGTTCGGCCTGGCCGGCGCGCTGTGCGGGTACCTCGTGCTGTTCGGGCCGCTGGCGCTGTTGCCGCAGGTCCTGGGCGCGCACGGTGCGACGGGCACGGTGCTCACGAGCCTGCCCGCCGGGTTCGCGGTGGCCGCCGTCGCGGCTGATCGCGTGCTGCCCGCGGGACTCGGCTCCCGCGTTCGCATCGGCGCCGGAGCGGCGCTGGCGGCGGTCGGCTGCGCGGTGCTGATGGGGGTGTCCGGTCCGTGGGAAACAGGCGTGTCGCTGTTCGCGGTGGGGCTCGGTCTGGGAGTGTTCATCCCGGCGAACAACTCGGCCGTCATGGGCGCCATCCCCACCCGGATGTCGGCCACCGGAGGAGGTCTGGTGAACATGGCCCGCGGACTCGGCACGGCGCTGGGCGTGGCACTCGTGACGTTGTGCCTGCACACCGGGGGAACCGGCGGCCGCTCGCTCGCGCTCGCGGCCCTGGCCGTGGCGGCGGTGCTCGCCGCCGGCACGGGTCTCGCCGCCGGCCCCCGCGCACCCCGCACCGCATGACGCCCGAGCCGAACCTCGCCGACGTCGTGGCCCGCCTCCGGCGCGCCATGCGCCGCGCCGCGCGCACGGCTGACCCGGACAACACGCTGTCGGTCGCGCAGCTCGAACTGCTCTCGTGCCTGGCCGAGAATCCCGGCGCCCGCCCGAGCCGCGTCGCGCAGTTGCTGAAGCTCGCGCCGAACTCCGTCACGACCATGGTCACCGGGCTGCGAGCGCGTGATCTCGTCACGCGCACCAGCGGCAGTGAGGACCGGCGGACGGTCGAGCTCGAACTGACCGAGAGCGGGCGCGCGGCCGTGGACCGCTACAAGCACCACAACGCCGAGATCCTCGCCGCGGCGATCGACCGGCTGCACCCGGCGTGGCGGCACCTGATCGCGTCGGCGATTCCGGCGCTGGCCGAGCTCGTGGGCGCCATCGACCAGCTCGCCGAGACCGGCGCGCCGCACACCGAGCGTCCCTGAAGGACGGTCAGGCGCGGGCGATCGCCAGCGGTACCAACAGTTCTTCGTCGGTCACCGAGCCGTGCTGGCCCGTCATGCGGCTCAGCCGCGGCTCGGCTTCGGTGCGGACGACGGCGGCGGTCCCGCGGGCCGCGACGACGACGTCGCCGATGCGGGGGAGCACGGCGCCGTCGACGCGCGGGCCGAACCAGCCCGCCGTGACAGCCTCTTCGCGGCCCAGCACCCACGCGCGGTCGCCGAGGGTTTCGCGCCACGCGGCTCGCACGTCGGGTGCCGCGCCCTCGACGGTGTAGACGTGGCGCGCGCGGGCCTCGCCGCCGACGGTGCGGACGCCGGCCCGCAGCGCGGGTTCGGCGTCGTAGTCGACGCGCTCGCCGACGGTGACCATGCCGTGGTCGGCCGTCACGATCAGCGCCGCGCCGGCCGGGAGGCTGCCCGCGATCGTCTCGGCGAGGCGGTCGACGTAGGACAGCTGGTAGAGCCACGGGGTGCTGCCGGGGCCGTGGACGTGGCCGAGCAGGTCGAGGTCGGCGTGGTAGGCGTAGCAGAGACTCCGCGGGTGTTTCAGCGCTTCGGCGACGGCCGCGGTGAGGTCGCCGAGAGCGTGCACGCCCTGGAATTCCCCGCCGCGCAGCGCAGCCCGCGTGAGACCGCTGTCGCGCTGGTCGCGAGGCCCGACCACGCGCACGGCGACGCCGGCTCCTGCCGCGCGTTCGAACGCCGTCGGGCGCGGCTGCAGCTCCTCCGGCACAACGCGCTCGCGCAGGTCGATCGGCTTGCCGCCGGTGTGGCGGCGCCAGCCGAGGACGTTGAGCACGTCGCGTCCGGCCTCGAACGCGTACCCGACCACGCCGTGCTCGCCCGGCGTCAGGCCGGTGCCCAGAGATGCGACGCTGGTCGCGGTGGTGCTGGGGAAGCCGGCCGTCAACGGCCGGGCGGACAGCTGCGCCAGAAACGGCGCGGCATCGGCGTGCGCTCGGAGCGAGGTCCAGCCAAGGCCGTCGACGAGCAGCACGCACACGCGGTCGGCGGCGGGCAGTCCGAGCGGGTTGCGCTCACCGTCGACGCCGAGCCCGGCGAGCGCCGAGGGGATGACGTCGGCGAGGGTGCCCGCGGCGTAGCGCTGCGCGAGATCTTCCATGCGCCTCACCCTAAGGCGACAGGCGCGGCGTAAGGATTCGGAAACGGGGCGACGCGGTTTCGTGGCGTACAAAGGGACCGTGGAAGGGGACTCAGAGGTGATGCCGGTGTCCGTCGTGCGTCGTGAGCGCGGTCTTCGCTGGGCGGTGGTCGCCGTCGTGGCGATCGCGCTGGTGGCGCTGCCGTCGCTCGTCGCGGCCCTGCGGCCCGCCGGGCCGGTCGCCGACGCCGGGCACCTGCGCGACCTGGTGCTGAGTTCGGCCGGGAAGCCGTACCAGGGGCTGGCGCAAAGCCGGGGCTCGCTGGCGATCCCCGAGCTGCCGGATCTCGCCGACGTGTCGGCCCTGTTCTCCACCACCACGACCACGCGTGCCTGGTACGCCGGGCCCGACCGCTACCGCGTGGCGGTGCTGACCACGACGGGGGAGCACGACGTCTACCACCTGCCCGAAGGCGAATACACCTGGGACTACGGGGCGAACATGCTGACCCAGCTGACGGGTGACCCGGCCGTGCGGCTGCCGCGCGCGGGTGACCTGCTGCCGCCGGAGCTGGCACGGTGGGCGCTGCGGTCCGCGCCCACGGATCCGGTGAGCGCGCTGCCGCCGCGCAACGTCGCCGGCATCCCGGCCGCCGGGTTCCGCCTGGTGCCCGCCGATCCGGAGACGACGATCGGCGGCGTCGACGTGTGGGCCGATCCGGAGAGCGGGCTACCGCTTCGCGTCGAGGTGACCGCGCGCGGCCAGCAGGCGCCGATGCTCACGACGGAGTTCGAGGACGTCGAGCAGACCGCACCCGTCGTGACCACCCCGGTTCCCGCGCCGGGCAGCGGGTTCACGGCCACCAACGCGCCGGATTTGACGAACGCGCTGGGCGCTTTGGGCCGCGTCCGCCTGCCCCCGACGCTCGGCGGCCGGCCGGTGCGCACCGCGAACTTCGGTGGCGTGCAGGGCGCCGCGCTCTACGGCTCGGGGCTCGCGACGTTCGCCGTGGTCGCCGTGCCGCGCGCGGTCGCCGACGGCGCGGCGGACGCGGCCGGCAAGGCGGGCGGTACCGCGATCACGCTGCCGCGGGGCACGGCCGTGCAGCTGTCGGTCACGCCGCTGTCGCTCGCGATCGTGCGCCCGCCGAGCTCGCGGCGCGGTTACCTGCTCGCCGGGCTGGTCGCGCCGTCGGTGCTGGCCTTGGCCGCGGCCGATCTGGCCACGCTTCGCCGGAGCGGCCGATGATCGTCACGAGGGGGCTGACCAAGCGGTACGGCCGGACCGTGGCCGTCGACGCGGTCGACCTGGAGGTCCGCGAAGGCGACCGCTACGGCTTCCTCGGCCCGAACGGATCCGGCAAGACCACGCTCGTGCGGATGCTGCTCGGGCTCGTCTACGCCACGAGCGGTGAGATCGAGGTGCTCGGCCAGCCGGTGCCGAAGCGGCTCGCCGACGTGCTGCCCGACGTCGGCGCCCTCGTCGAAGGCCCGGCCGCCTACGGGCACCTGTCGGGCCGGCGCAACCTGGCGCTGCTCGACGCCGCCGGCCGCCACCGCGGAAGGCGGACCCGGCGGCGGCGCATCGAGGAGGCCCTGGAACGCGTGGGGCTCGCCGGCGTCGACCGGCGGCCGGTCAAGGCGTACTCGCTGGGCATGCGCCAGCGTCTCGGCCTCGCCGGCGCCCTGCTCGACCGCCCGCGGCTGCTGGTGCTCGACGAGCCCACCAACGGCCTCGACCCGCAGGGCATCAAGGAGATCCGCGAGCTGCTGCTGGAGCTCAACCGCGACGGCACCACCGTGTTCCTCTCCAGCCACCTGCTCGCCGAGATCGAGCAGCTGTGCACCCGCGTCGGCATCGTCGACCACGGCCGCCTGGTGCTCGACGGCGACGTCGCCGCCCTGCGCGCCGCGACCGGCCGCGTCCTCCTGCGCACCCCGGACCCCGCCGCGGCCGCCGCCGTGCTCGACGGCCACCTCGAACACCGCGACGGCGAACACCTCGTGGTCCGCTACGCCGACGCCGCGGAACTCAACACCCGCCTCGTCAGCGCGGGCGTGCGCGTGAGCGACCTGCGGGAGGAGCACCGCACTTTGGAACAGGTCGTGCTCGAAGTGACGGGCCACGGTTCGGACCGCTTCGGAGGCACGCGGTGATCGGCGTCGAACTGCGCAAGCTCGCCTTGCGGCCGCGCGTGTGGGTGAGCGTGCTGCTGTTGTGCCTGCTGCCGGCGATCGTGGCGGTGTTCCTGGCGACCGCGGACTTCGCGCCGCCGCCGGGGCAGGGCGGGGCGTTCCTGTCGGCGGTGGTGAGCGACGGGTCGCTGTACCCGGCGGCCGCGCTCGCGTTGGTGCTGCCGCTGTTCCTGCCGATCGCGGTGGCGGTGGTGGCGGGGGACTCCGTGGCGGGGGAGGCCTCGGGCGGCACGTTGCGGTACCTGCTGGCGCGCCCGGCCGGGCGCACGCGCCTGCTGACGGCCAAGCTCGTGGCGCTCGCGGTGTACGTGACGGCGGCGATCGCGATCGTGGTCCTCACGTCGCTGGTGATCGGGATCCTGTTGTTCGGCACGGGCGGCGAGGTCGGGGCAGGCGGCCAGGCGGCCCAGGTCGTGACGTTGTCGGGCACGTCGCTGAGCTCGTCGTCGCTCGCGTTGCGGTTGCTGGGGGCCGTGGCCTACATCGTGTTGTCGATGCTCGGGTTCGCGGCGATCACGATGTTCCTGTCGACGCTCGCGGACTCGGCGCTCGGCGCCGCGCTCGGCGGGCTGGCCGTGCTCATCACGAGCTCGGTGCTGGAAACGCTCGACGCGGCCGCGCCGGTGAAGCCGTACCTGCCCACGCACTACTGGCTCTCGTGGCTCGACTTCTTCCGCGATCCCGTGCTGTGGCACAACATCGACCACGGGCTGCTGCTGCAGGCCGGCTACATCGTGGTGTTCTTCGGCGCCGCGTGGGCGAACTTCGCCACCAAGGACGTCACCAGCTGACCGGCATCACTCGCTGAGGTCCGCGCACGAGGCCGGCGTGCTCAGCGGCGCGGTGCCGATCGCGTTCAGCACGAGACCGGTCACGGCCGGGTCCGTCGGCAGGTCGCCGTGCGCGGCGGTGTCTGCGGGACACACCTGCTGCAGCGCCACGTTCACCGCGCCGTCGAGGCGCGCCGACTCCGGCGGGGTCACGGTCCGGTCCAGCCGCGTCCACACCGAAAGCCACGGCAGGCCCGGCGGGATCGGCGGCAGCTGCCGCAGCAGCGCGCTGCCGGGCGTGAGCTGGCGGCAGGCCGTGGGACACGCGCTGGGCGCCAGCACTCCGCCGGCGGTTGCGAGTGTGGTGCCGTGCATCGGCGCGCCGAGCGTGATCACGCGCCGCGCCTGGTGCTCGCCGCCCTCGCGCGCGACCCACAGCCGCGCGACGACCCCGCCCGCCGAGTAGCCGATCACGTCCACCGACGGGGCTCCGCCGGCATACGCGCGTTCGACGGCTTCCGCCAGCACGTCCACCTGCTGCAGCAGGTCGCCGGTCCCGTCGCCGGCGAGGGTGAGCACCTCGGTGTCCCGGCCCGTGGCCCGGTGGATGCGGTCGGCCAGCTGTTCGAGCGAGTCCCGGCCACCGCCGTAGCCGGGCACCAGCAGCACCGGCCCCGGTGTGTCCTGCGCGGGGCTTCCGGCACGGGGTACGCCGGAACTCCCGCCGACGGACACCGCCGTGACCACGCCGGCGGCCACGACCGCGAGCGCCACCCCGGCGACCAGCAGCCGTCGCCGCGGGCTCAGCCCTCGCACACCCGGCCACCGCATGGCTCCATGATGATCCCCGGCGTGCGGGACCTCCGTGAACTCAGTGGTCGGGCGTGACGATGCCGTACTCGTGGATCTTGCGGTAGATCGTCGCGCGCGAGATGCCGAGCAGCTGTGCCGCGCGCGGTTTGTTGCCGTGGGCCTCCTCGAGGCTGCGCACGATCGCGTCGCGCTCGATCGACTCGAGACCTTTCAGCGGCCGTTTCGCGATGGCCTGGTACTCGGCCGGCAGGTCGCTCGGCTGGATCGCGCCGAGCCGCCGGTGCTGCGCGACCTTCTTGAGCACTTGGTAGAGCTGCGCGGTGTTGCTCGGCCAGTCGGCGCGCATCAGCAGGTGCAGCGCCGTCGGCGAGCACGAGAGCCGGCTGCCGCGCGAGAGCTTCGCGAGGAAGAACGGCACGAGCTCGGTCAGGTCGTCGATGTGGCGGCGAAGCGGCGGCACGGTCACCGTGCGCGGGAAGAACGCCAGCGACTCGGCCAGGTCCGGCGTCGTCTCGGCCTCCGGGGCGAGGGTGACCGCGAGCCACGGCGCGTTGGCGCCGTACGCGGTACGCACTTCTTCGAGCACTGCCGAGAACGCCTTCAGGTTCTCGCCGCTCAGCGACTCCAGGTGCTGCACCACGAGCGTGTCGACCGGATCGTCGATCAGGTCGCGCCGAAGGTCGCAGAGCCAGTCGTCCTCCACCGCGTCGCGCGCGTCGAGCGTGTGCAGCCGGCCGGTCGGGTTGCGCCGCTGGTGCACGCCCTTCGCCAGGCTCAGCTTCCCGGTGCCCGGCTCGCCCGCGAGCACGAGCCACTCGCCGCGGCTGTAGCCGGCGTCTACGTCGTGCGTGCAGCGCAGCCAGGACGGCGTCGAACCGACCAGGCCCGGCAGGAACATCGGCAGCATCGGCACGGGCACGCCGCTCGACTCGGCCTCCGAGACGATCAGCTTCACCGAGAGCACGCCGCCCACGACGTCGTCCTCGTGCTGGCCCGGCACGCGCCGGCAGTGCATCTTGACCTTGCCCCCGCCCGAGAGCGTCACGGTCGCGGTGTTGCGCCGGTACTCCGACAGCGCCTGCGCGGCGTGCCCGAGCAGGATCGACTGGTCGGCGGAGTTGAGCAGCTGGCGCGCGCTGTCGTTCATCATCACGATGTCGTCGTTGAACGCCATCACGATGCCGGTCGTGCGGCGGCACGCCTGCAAGTAGGACTGGAAGAGGATCAGCTCGCGCAGGTTGCTGTGCGTCAGCAGCGCTTGCTGGATCTGCTCGGCCGTGCTGCGCGCGAGCGCGATCAGCAGCCCGCCCGCGTCCTTGCGCCAGCACGTGAGGTCGACGGCGCCGATCATCTTCCCGGAGATCGGGTGGTGGATCGGCACGCCCGCGCACGCGAGGTTCTCGAGGTGCTCGGCGTAGTGCTCGTGGCCGAACACGTGCGTCGGCTGGTCGTCCTCCAGCGCGGTGCCGATGCCGTTGGTGCCCACGAACTTCTCGCCGTAGCTGAAGCCGGGGACCAGCTCCACCCGTTCGAGGTGGCGGTGCAGGTCGGTGTCGCCGGAGCGCTGGCTCAGCACCGTCCCGGTCGGGTCGGCGAGGATCATGCTGATCGGCTGCCCGTCCAGCTGGTCGCCGAGCCGTTGCATGACGAGTTTCGCGCTGTGGATCAAGGGAGTGTCGAGGTTGACCTCGCCGAGGTAGGGCAGGTCGATGCGATCGGCTGGCACGCGGAAGTGCCGCGACCGCCACCACGAAGCGAGGATCGCCTCGCGGACTTGGTCCGGCTCAATGGTTTCCGACGTCAGAAAGCGAATCCGGGTCCTGGCCAGACCGTCTTCGTCGGGCAGGATCGCGGCCGGGTTCGGTGCGACCTGGCGGGCGGGTGGACTCTTCACCACGGCTCGACCTCCTGTCGCTGCCCACATCTTTGTGTCGCAGTACCGGGTCGTGCCCAGCTTAGGACACGTGTCCAGCGCGGGTCTCACCTTGAGACGCGCTCCCCGCGCGCGCGGGGTTCTGATGGGGGAGTCCGGACGAGCGCGCAGGAGGACCCGAATGGATGAACAAGCCGAGGAAACGTACAACCCGTGGACGGTTGTCGACCTGGTATTCCGCCACCTCGTGGACATCGGACTGCACCCGACACTCGGCTCCGGCGGCCCGCCCGGCGAGCCCGCCGCGGAACTGCTGCGGGCGCTGGGGATCACGCCCACGGCCGAGGGTGACGTGCGGCTGCAGCACGAGAAGGAGTCTCAGCTGGCCGCGCTGCGGGCCGCGATGATGGAGGACGGCTGAAAAAATCTCCGCCGCTTGTCTCGTATTGAGACTCGCGGTTCGGCGGGCCGCCCCCCTAATCGTCTTCGCAGGACTTGACGTCCCGGTCCGGCCGGGTGACCGGGTACCGCGGTACGGGCAGGGCGAGCCAGCAGCCGTCGTGGCGCGACGGGTAAGGAGAGACCATGAGCCGCCAGAGCGTGGCGAAAGCCCACCAGAAGATCCAGGAGCTGTCGTGGGAACCGGTGTACCACCAGCCGGTGTCGCACTACGGGACCGATTACACGTTCCAGAAGGCCAAGAAGAAGGACCCGCTCAAGCAGGTGCTTCGTTCCTACTTCCCGATGCAGGAAGAAAAGGACCACCGCGTTTACGGGGCCGAGGACGGCGCCATCCGAGGCAACATGTTCCGGCAGGTCCAGGAACGGTGGCTGGAGTGGCAGAAGCTGTTCCTGTCCATCATCCCGTTGCCGGAGATCTCCGCGGCGCGGGCCATGCCGCTGCTGTTCCGCACGGTGCCGAACCCGGAACTGCACAACGGCCAGGCGATCCAGATGATCGACGAGGTTCGTCACTCGACGATCCAGCAGAACCTGAAGCGCCTGTACATGAACAACTACATCGACCCGGCGGGTTTCAACTCGAGCCTGCGCAACTTCCAGAACGACTACTGCGGCACGATCGGCCGGCAGTTCGCCGAGGGCTTCATCACCGGTGACGCCATCACCGCGGCGAGCATCTACCTCACGATCGTGGCCGAGACGGCGTTCACCAACACGCTGTTCGTCGCGATGCCTGCCGAGGCGGCGGCCAATGGCGATTACCTGCTGCCGACGGTCTTCCACTCGGTGCAGTCCGACGAATCGCGCCACATCAGCAACGGCTACGCCACGCTGTTGATGGCACTTTCCGACGAAAGCAACCACCAGCTGCTCGAACGCGACCTGCGTTACGCGTGGTGGAACAACCACCGGGTGGTCGACGCGGCCATCGGCACCTTCATCGAGTACGGCACGAAGGACCGCCGTAAGGACCGCGAGAGCTACGCGGAGATGTGGCGCCGGTGGATCTACGACGACTACTACCGCAGCTATCTCGTCCCGCTCGAGAAGTACGGTCTGGTCATTCCGCACGACTTGATCGAAGAAGCGTGGAAGCAGATCTGGGACAAGGGCTACGTGCACGAAGTCGCGCAGTTCTTCGCCACCGGGTGGCTCGCCAACTACTGGCGCATCGACCCGATGACGGACGAGGACTTCGAGTGGTTCGAGTACAAGTACCCGGGCTGGTACGACAAGTACGGCAAGTGGTGGGAGAACTACAGCCGCCTGTCGGTGCCGAACGGGCACAACCCGATCGCGCTGGAAGACGTCGACTACGTCTACCCGCACCGGTGCTGGACCTGCATGGTCCCGTGCCTCGTGCGTGAGGACATGGTCATGGCGGAGGTCGACGGGCAGTGGCGGACGTACTGCCACGAAGCCTGCCGGTGGACCGACGTCGAGGCGTTCCGGCCCACGTACCAGGGTCGCGAGACCCCGAACATGGGCCAGCTCATCGGGTCCCGCGAGTGGGAGACGCTCTACCACGGCTGGAACTGGGCCGATGTGGTGTCCGACATGGGCTTCGTCCGGGACGACGGCAAGACCCTGGTCGCGCAGCCGCACCTCGACCTGGACCCGAAGAAGATGTGGACACTGGACCACCTGCGCCGGTGCCCGCCGCTGCAGAGCCCGAACGTACTGCTCAACGAGATGAACGCCGAGCAGCGGGCCGCGTTCCAGGACGACTACAACCGCCAGGGTCCGGCGGGACGGCCCGCGAGGGCAACGTCCTGATCGGACGGACGACCGGCTTCCACCGGCGATCGGGTGCCGCCTTCGCGGCGGCCCCGGTCGCCGACGGAGGCGACCCGGGATGCGTGCGAGCTCCAGCGTTCAGGCAGGGAAGCGAATGGGAAACAAGCACCACGTGCGCTTCGAGCCGGTCGGCATCGAGATCGAGGTCGACGAGGACCAGAACATCCTGCGTGCGGCCGCCGAGCAGGGCGTCATGCTCATGCACGGTTGCAAGGAGGGCCAGTGCGCCTCCTGCAAGTCGTTCATCCTCGATGGCGACGACGTCGACCACGACCGGTATTCCACGTTCGCGTTGCCCGACTTCGAAAAGGAGGAGGGCTTCACGCTGCTGTGCCGGGCGCACGCGTACGAGGACCTGACGATCGAACTGCTCAACTACGACGAGGAGATGATCCACTCCGGACTGCCGATCCAGGAGGCGGTGGCGGAAGTGGTGTCGCTCGATGAGATCACGCACGACCTCCGGCGGCTCGTGGTCCGGCTCGTGGACGCCGAGTCGTTCAAGTATTTCCCCGGCCAGTACGTCGACTTCGCGGTCCCGGGACACGAGGCCACCCGGTCGTTCTCGATGGCGAACACCCCGGGCCGGGATTCCGGCCTGCTGGAGTTCGTGATCAGGATCTACCCGGACGGGTTGTTCTCGCACTTCCTGGACACCGCGGTCTCGATCGGGGACCGGCTCGACGTGGCGGGTCCGTTCGGGGTCTTCACCCTGCGGGACGCACCCGAGCGGGATCTGGTGTTCCTCGGTGGCGGCGCCGGCATGGCGCCGATCCTCTCGTTGCTGCGGTCCATGGCCGAACGCGGCATCGAGCGGAAGGCGACCTATTACTACGGCGCCCGCCGCAAGAGGGACCTGTGCTTCGAGAACGAGCTGACGGCTCTCGAGGACAAGATCCCGGGTTTCCGGTTCGTGCCGGCCCTGTCCGAGCCCGACGAAGACGAGGAGTGGGATGGCGAGACGGGCTTGATCACCGATGTGGTGCGGCGGCTCGAGACCGACCTGGGCCGCACCGACGTCTACGTGTGCGGGCCGCCGCCCATGGTGGAGGCGGCCCTGGAACTGCTGCCGGCGCTCGGTGTGCCGGAGAAGCGGATCTTCTACGACAAGTTCACCACGACCGGCGACGCGGATGAGACGTGAGTCCGGCTGAGACACCGAGGTAACGACGAGGCCAGTGCCCGACGCGAAGGATGAAAACCGATGACATCAACGGCAGAACGCAGCGTCCCCAAGCCCGTCTTCACCGATGCTGAGGCGGGCGCCCGGGACTTCCCGGACTCGACGGAGCGGCACTTCAACTACTTCACCCCGAAGAAGCGCAAGCAGAGCCACTACGAGGACGTCACCGTCGAGGTACAGCCCGACCCGCGGCACTACCTGAGCCAGGGCTGGCTGTACGGCTTCGCCGACGGCAACGGCGGCTACCCGCTCGAGTGGACCGCGCTCAAGGCGTGGGGCTCGGATCGGCCCGAGCCCGTGCGCAGCCCCGGTTCGGGTGGCCAGGGCTACCCGTGGCCCGCGCTCGGCTGGCACGAGTTCCGCGACCCCAACGAGGAGTGGGAGCTCACGCTCTACCGTTACAACGCGAACGTGGTTCGGCAGCTGAACCAGAACATCGACGCGGCCCGCCAGTCGAAGGCGTTCGAGCAGTGGAACCCCAACTGGGTCACCTTCGTCTCGCACCACATCGGTGCGTGGATGCACGTGGACCAAGGCCTGGGGCTGTACCTGTACGCCAACGCCAACCGGCGGGCGCCGACCAACATGCACAACAACGCCATCTCCGTGAACAGCATGCACCGCATCCGCGCGGCGCAGGACCTGGCGCTGTACAACCTCACGCTGTCCGAAGAGATCGACGCGTTCGACGGCACCGCGCACCTGACGACGTGGAACGAGGACCCGGCGTGGCAGGGCGTACGGGAGACGGCCGAGGCGCTCACCGAGATCTGGGACTGGTGCGAGGCGATCTTCGCCGCGAACATCGTGTTCGAGCCTCTGATCGGTGAGCTCTTCCGCAGTCGGCTGGTGCAGCAGGCGGCACCCGCCAACGGCGACTTCGTGACGCCGACCCTGATCGGTGCCGAGGAGTTCGACTACTCCGAGCGCGACCTGCGCTACACGAAGGCGATGTTCGACCTGTTGGTCAACGACAAGGAATTCGCCGACCACAACCGGCAGCTCATGCAGCAGTGGCTGTCCGCATGGGTGCCGAAGTGCATCTTGGCCGCGCGGACGCTGCAGCCGCTGTGGTCGCAGCCCGACGCGAAGCCCATGCGGTTCGAAGACAGCCTCGACCGCGCCAAGAGCCGCTTCGGCGGCATCCTGTCCGACCTGGGTCTGCAGGCACCGAAGGAGCTGAGCCAGTGACTCTCTTCAAAACGGCGGAAAGCCCGTACAAGTCCAACAACACCGCCTCGAACCGGTGCGGGTTCACCCTGATGAACAACCAGGTCGGCGTCATCGTGGCCGAGGTCATGGGTGGCAAGAAAAACGTGACCATCACGCCGCTGCCCTCGATGATCCGCGTGGATGCCGACGGCCGCATGGACGTCGTCTACTCCGAGATCGACGAGGCGGCGGGCGAGGAGGAGGGCTGGTTCAACTCGGCGGAATTCGAGGAGAACATGTCCACCCACTACGGGCGCATGGTCCACCTCGACGACCGCACCATCATGTTCGCCAACCCCGAGGACGCGGCCGAGTACCTCGACTTCGACCTCGTGGCACGCTCGTAACAGCACCGGTCGCAGCAGGACCGGTCGGAGAAGCACTCGATTCAGTCCGGGAGGAGCACCGTGTACGAAAAGGACGGCGAGAAGTACTTCGTGGTCGACAGCCACACCCACTTCTGGGATGCCAGCCCCGCCAACTGGGTTTCGGGTCAGGAGGAGTACGCCAAGGGCTGGATCGAGTGCTTTCACGCATACCAGAGCCTTGGTCCGGCGGAAACACACTGGCCGATCGAAAAGTTCCAGAAGTACGACGAAGAAACGATGATGCACGACCTGTTCGACGCGGGTCACGTGGACATCGCCATCTTCCAGCCCACCAGCCTCCGGCAGTGGTACAAGGAGGGTTTCAACACGACGGAGGCCAATGCCGCGCTGGCCGAGAAGTACCCAGGCCGGTTCATCGTGAACACGAACTGGGACCCGCGGGACGGCGATCCGGGGCTGAGGGCGCTCGAAGAGCGCGTGAAGCGCTACGGCTGTAAGGGCGCGAAGCTCTACACCGCCGAGTGGCACGGTGACTCGCGCGGCTGGAGCCTGCGGGACCCGGAGGCCGCGTACTACCTGGAGAAGTGCCAGGAACTGGGCGTGAAGAACATCCACGTCCACAAGGGACCGACGATCTGGCCGCTCGACAAGGACGCATTCGACGTCAAGGACGTGGACTACGCGGCCACGAACTTCCCGGAGCTCAACTTCATCGTCGAGCACGTGGGGCTGCCGCGGATCGAGGACTTCTGCTTCATGGCCACGCAGGAGCCCAACGTCTACGCCGGCCTGTCGGTGGTCATCGGCGGGCTCATGCATGCGCGGCCGCGGTTCTTCGCGAAGGTGATGGGAGAGCTGCTGTTCTGGGTCGGTGAGGACAAGATGCTCTTCGGCGCCGACTACGCCATCTGGGAACCCAAGTGGCAGGTCGAGGGTTTCGTCGACTGGCAGATGCCCGACGGCGAGGAGTTCTCCGACTACGGGAAGCTCACGGTCGAGACCAAGAAGAAGATCCTCGGGCTCAACGCGGCCCGCCTCTACGGCATCGACGTGCCCGAGGGGCTCGGGATCGAAGCGCCCAAGACCGTCGAAGCCGTCGGGGTCCCGTCACCGTGACCTCGGCCGGAACCGCCGGCGCGCGCACCGACCAGACCGCCGCGATCACCGCGGCGGTCTGGTCGGCGCTGGGGACCGTGCGCGATCCCGAGCTCGACCGGCCGCTGACCGACCTGGGTTTCGTGGCGAGTTCCACGGTGGACCCGGGTGGGGAGGCGGTCGTCGAGCTGTGCCTGCCGACGTACTTCTGCGCACCGAACTTCGCGTTCCTGATGGTGGCCGACTCCTACGACGCCGTGTCGGCGGTGCCGGGTGTCACCAGGGCCGTGGTGAAGTTGAAGGATCACTTCGCCGCCGACGTGATCAACAAGGGGGTGGCGGCGCGGGCCGGTTTCGTCGGCTCCTTCGGCGACGAGGCGGCGGACGAGCTCGACGGGCTGCGCGCAGACTTCCTGCGCAAGGCCGTGCTCGCCGGCACCGACCGCGTGTGCCGGTCGGTGGTGTCCGGCGGCGTGGCCCGGGAACGCCTGGCGGACCTGACGCTCGCCGACGCACCGCCGACGCCGGACCGCGAGCGGCTGCGGGAACGCCGCCGTGAGCTGGGCCTGCCCGGCGGCGACGCGGACCCGCTCGTGCTCGACCCGGGCACCGGCGAGGCCGTGACGGCGGACGAGCTGCACCGGCACCTCGGCCTCGCACGGCTCACGCGCGTGAGCCAGGACGCCAACTCGGGGGTGTGCCGCGGGATGCTGCGCGCCCGTTACCCGGAGGCCACCGACAACCCCGATACGGAGGAGACGCCATGAAGGCGGTCCGGTTGCACGCGTACCACCAGCAGCCCGTGATCGAGCAGGTGCCGGAGCCGAAGGTCACCGGGCCGCTCGACGTGGTGGTGAAGATCGGCGGGGCCGGCGTGTGCCGCACGGACCTGCACATCATCGAGGAGCAGTGGGCCGCGAAATCCGGCGTCGCGCTGCCTTACACGATCGGGCACGAGAACGCGGGCTGGGTGCACGAGGTCGGCTCCGCCGTGACCAACGTGGCCGTCGGCGACACCGTGATCCTGCACCCGACGCCGACGTGCGGGCTGTGCCACGCCTGCCGCGCCGGCAATGACATGCACTGCGAGAACAACGCCTTCCCCGGCATCGACTCCGACGGCGGGATGGCCGAGTACCTGCTCACCTCGGCGCGGGCGTGCATCAAGCTCGACCCGGACACGCGCCCCGAGGACGTCGCGGCGCTGGCCGACGCCGGCATCACCGCCTACCACGCCGTGCGCAAGGCGGTGCCGCTGCTGCCACCGGGCACGGTGTGCGTCGTCAACGGCGCGGGCGGGCTCGGGCACATCGGCATCCAGTCACTGCGGGCGCTCACCGCGACGACCGTGGTGGTCGTGGACCGCAATGTCGAGGCGCTCAAGCTCGCCGCGGAGCTCGGGGCCGACCACACCGTGGTCGCCGACGGCACCCACGTCGACGCGGTCCTCGACCTCACTGGCGGCCACGGTGCCGAGGTGGTGCTGGACTTCGTCGCCGAGCAGGGCGCGCAGCAGGAAGCGTTCGCCATGACACGCCGCGCCGGTTCGCACTTCGTGATCGGGTACGGCAGCAACATCGACGTGCCGACGATCGACATCATCTCCACGGAACGCAACATCGTGGGCAATCTGGTGGGCACCTACAACGACCTCGTGGAGCTGATGGTGCTCGCGCAGGCGGGCAAGGTCACCTTGCACACCAGGCAGTACCCGCTCGACGCGGCACTCGACGCGCTGGCCGATCTCGACGCCGGCCGCGTCCGGGGCCGCGCCATTCTCGTCCCCTAGCCGATCCAGTCCCATCACACAGGAGGAGCAGCATGGCCAAGGAACTTCGCTTCGGCTCGGAAGCCCGCGACCTGCTGGTGGCGGGGGTGGACAAACTCGCGGAGGCCGTGAAGTCGACGCTGGGCCCCAAGGGGCGCAACGTGATCATCGAGAAGATCACCGGTTCGCCCGTGGTCACCAACGACGGCGTGACCATCGCGCGCGAAGTCCACTTGCGCAACCAGTTCGAGAACATGGGCGCGCAGCTGGTGAAGGAAGCGGCGATCAAGACCAACGACGTGGTGGGCGACGGCACCACGACCGCGACCGTGCTCGCGCAGGCGATCATCGGCGAGGGCATGCAGGCGATCGCCCACGGCGGCAACCCCGTGCTCGTCAAGCGCGGCATCGACGCGGCGGTGGGCCGGCTCGTCGAGCACCTGGAGACGATGGCGCACCCGGTGAAGTCCGAAGAGGACTACGCGCGGGTCGCGGCGATCTCCGCCAACGACGACGGGGCCGTCGGCTCGGTGATCGCCAAGGCGCTGCACACGGTGGGGGAGAGCGGCGTCGTCACGATCGAGGAGTCGCCGCGCATCGGCATGTCGGTGGAGTTCGTGGAGGGCTTCGAGTTCGACAACGGTTACCTCTCGCCGTACCTCGTCACGGATCCCGGGCGCCTGGAAGCGGTGCTCGACGACCCGTACATCCTCATGTGCAGCGAGAAGATCAGCAACGTGCAGCAGCTGATGCCGGTGCTGGACAAGGTGATGCGCAACCCGCGCCCGCTCGTGCTGATCGCGGAGAACGTGGAGGGCACGGCGCTGTCGATGCTCGTGCACAACCACGTGAACCGCACGTTCCAGGCCGTCGCGATCCGCGCGCCCGGCTTCGGCGACCGCCGGCTGCACAAGCTGGAGGACCTGGCGGCCGTGGTCGGCGGGGCCGTGCTGTCGAAGCACTCGGGGTTCTCGCTGGAGACGATGAAGCTGGAGCACCTCGGCCGTGCGAAGCAAGTGCGGGTGACGGAGAACGCGACCCAGATCGTCGGGGGCGCGGGGTCCGCCGAAGCGATCGAGTTCCGCGTGAACCAGCTGCGGGCCGAGCGTGAGCGCGCGCAGTTCGGCATCGACGACGACGTGCTGACCGAGCGGATCGGCGCGCTGACCGGCAAGGTCGCGGTGATCCGCGTCGGCGCGGCGACGCCGGCCGAGCTCAAGGAGCTGCAGCACCGCGTGGAGGACGCGCTCTCGGCCACTCGGGCCGCGATCGCGGAGGGCGTGGTCGCCGGTGGCGGCGCGACCCTGCTGCACGCGGAGAAGGTGCTGACCGGACTCGACCTCGAAGGCGACTACGCCATCGGCGCCGACATCGTGCGGCGCGCGCTGAGCGCACCGGCGCTGCTGATCGCCAGCAACGCCGGGTACGCGGCCGAGGAGATCGTGGAGCAGACCCGGAAACTCGGCGACGACGAAGGGTTCGACGCGCTGGTCGGGCGCTTCGGCGACCTCGTCGAGCTCGGCATCATCGACCCGTTGCGGGTGTGCCGTTCGGCGCTGCAGAACGGCGCTTCGGTCGCCGGCCTGCTGCTGACGACGAACTCGCTGATCGCCGAGGAGCAGACGCCGTGGGGCGGCAGCGCGGCGCTGATGACCGAGTTCGGGCCGCTCGACGAAGGCCTGCACCAGCCCTCACCCGACGCGAGCACTCCGCAGTCGCTCGGGATGGGGCCGTCGGTCGGCTGATCCGCTTTTGATCCGGGTAACTTGACCCCCGCGCACCTCACCCCCGTACGGGTGCGCGGGGGTCTTCCCGTTGAGTGGCACGGAAAGCCGCGAGTGCCCCGGTGAGCGCGAACCGGCCGGGTCCGGTGAACGCGAGCACCAGCAACGTCCAGCAGAACAGCGCGGCCTGCTCGCCGCCGTTCTGGATCGGCAGCACGTCGTTCGGCGCGTGGACGGTGAAGTAGGCGAAGGCCATCGACCCGGAGCCGATCAGCGCGGCCGCGCGGGTGCCGATGCCGAGGAACACCAGCGTGCCCGCCACGAGCTGGATGAGCGCCGCCCACCAGCCGGGCCACGAGCCGACCTGCGCGGGGGCGTGGGCGCCGAGGAGGCCGAAGAGGGTTTTCACGCCGTGGCAGGCGAAGAGGAACCCCACGACGATGCGGAAAAGTCCGATCGCGTGGTCGCGGATCGCGTCCAGCCGGTGCATGGTACCTCCACAAAGGACGGTGCCGGGGCGCGGCCGGGCCGACACCCCGGTCGGCTGCCGTAATGGTCCAGACCTATCGGTGCGTGGGACCAGGTATACCGGCTGTGACGTCCGACGCGGTACCTGCGAAAGTGGGGCCTCGCGCGTTCGGGGTGCTCAGACGGGCCGCGGTGGCCAGCCGGGCTCGAGGAGATCGAACACGGCGTGCATCGCGGCGACGGGGTCGGGCTCGGTACCGGTGAGGTCGGGGATCTCCAGCACGTAGCGGGCCAGCGCCCTCGCCGCCATGTCGGTCGCGGGCACCTCGCTCGCCTCGGCGATCGCTTCGGTCAGCGCGTCTTCGCTCGCGATCCAGAGCTTGCGCGCGTACCCGCGCAGGGCCGGCGTGGTGACGATCAGTGTGCGCTTGCGTTCGTACTCGGGCGGCAGTTCGGCGGCGAACGGCCCGCGGTTCGCGAAGTACCGGCGCAGGGCAGCGAGGACGGGTTCGCCGGCTTCCCGCTCGCGCACAGCGGCGACGAGACCTTCGCGGCGCTCGGTGCCGTCGTCGAAGATCAGGGCTTCCTTGCCGTCGGGCACGTGGGCGAACAGCGTGGCGACGGAGACGTCGGCCTCCTCGGCGATCTGCGCGACGGTGACGTGGTCGTAGCCGTGCTCGAGGAACAGGCGCAGGGCGGCTTCGTCGAGTGCCTGGCGGGTGCGGGCCTTCTTGCGTTCGCGTCGGCCGGGGGTGGCGGGCATGAGGCTCATGATAGCTGAAGTTATTCTGGAATTGTAGGTACTCTGTAATCAGAGTGACTACAGAAATGAGTGCGCACCATGGCGAACCAGTCCACGATCGCGCTGGTGACCGGCGGTAACGCCGGCATCGGCTACTTCGTCGCCGAGCAGCTCGCCGCGGCCGGCGCCGCCGTGGTGCTCGGCAGCCGCGACCCCGCGAAGGCCGCCTCCGCGATCGGGGCGATCCAGGCGCGAGTGCCCGGCGCTCGGGTCACCTCCGTGCGCCTCGACCTCGCCGACCTGGCCTCGCTGAAAGCCTCGGTCGACGCGCTGGACGCGCCCCGGCTCGACGTGGTCGTCCTCAACGCGGGGGTGCTCCTCGAAGGTCCCGAGCGGCGAGAGACCCCGGCCGGCCACGAGCTGATGTTCGGCACCAACCACCTCGGCCACTTCGCCCTCACAGCCCTGCTGTGGCCCCGGTTGCCGGCCGGCCGCGTGGTGACCACGGGCAGCTTCACGGCCCGCTCCGCTCACCTCGACTTCGACGACCTGCAGAGCACCCGCGCCTTCGCGCCGAAGCAGGCCTACGAGCGCGCCAAGCTCGCTCAGATGCTGTTCGGCTTCGAGCTCGCCCGCCGGCTCGAGGAGGCGGACAGCGCTGCCCTCAGCGTTGTGGTCCACCCCGGTGGCGCCCTGAACGCCCTGACTCCCTCGCGGCCGCCGGTGCACTCACGCACCACCGGGCAGCTGCTCCGCGCGGTGCCCGCCGGCGTGCTGCTGCAAGGAAAACACGCGGGCGCCCGGCCGTCCGTGCACGCGGCGCTCGCCCCGTCTGTCCGCAATGGACAGCTGTGGGGCCCGCGGTTCTTCGGCCTGCGTGGAAAACCGCGCCTCGAAACTCCGAAGGGACCGCTCGCCGACTCCGCGACCGGCCGTCGGCTGTGGGACCTGAGCGCGGAACTCACGGGCGTGGACCCGGAGTTCGTGACCGCGCCGGTCACCGAACCTCGGTGACCGGCGCAGGGTTCAGGACGCCGGCGTCACGTCGATGAGGATCTTGCCCGTCACGCCGTTCTCCGAGGCTTCGTGGGCTTGTGCCGTCTGCTCCAGGGGGAAGCGGTGCACCGGCAGGCCGCGCTCCTCGCCCAGGCGCAGGGCGCCGTCGGCCAGCGCCGCGGTGACGTCCTCCGCGCCGGCGCGGAGCTTGTCGAGGCCGACGGTGTAGAGGACCAGGAACTGGTAACGCGAGTTCAGCCACAGGTTGCGGCCGAACTCGAGGGTGATCGTGCCGGTGCCGCGGTCGTCGCCGTACGCCGCGACGGTGCCGCGGGTGCGCAGGACGTCGGCGTGCAGCCCGGTGTTCGTGCCGGCGGCGACCTCGACCACGAGGTCCACGCCGTCGGGGGCGATCGCCCGGATCTCGGCCGCCAGGTCGCCGGAGGTGTAGCGGAGCGCGTGGTGCGCGCCGGCTGCCCGGGCCAGCGCGGCCTTGGCCTCGGTGCTCACGGTGGTGAGCACCGTCGCGCCGGCCCAGCGGGCGAGCTGGATCGTGGCGTTGCCGACGGCGCCCGCCCCGCCGGTGACCAGGACGGTGCGGCCCGAGAGTGCGCCCGGGGCGAGCCGCGTCGGCCCGTCCTCGGCGACGGTCAGGGCGCGGTGCGCCGTGAGCGCGGGGATGGCGAACCCGGCGCCCTCGTCGAAGCCGACCGCGTCGGGCAGGCGCACGAGCCGTTCGGCGGGCAGCACGGTGTACTCCTGCGCGGTTCCGGATGCGGGGGAGTGGGCCGCGGCCAGCAGCACCCACACGCGGTCGCCCGGCGTGAACTCCGTGACACCCGGCCCGACGGCGTCGACCACCCCCGCGCCGTCCTGGTTGGGCACGGCTGGGCCCGCGAGCTCACCGGGGCCGCGGCGCGACTTCCAGTCCGTGGGGTTCACCGCCGACACCACGATCCGCACGCGGACCTCGCCGGTGCCCGGCTCCGGGACCTCCCGCTCCGACAGCGACAACACTTCCGGCCCGCCGTGGCGGGTGAACGTGACAGCCTTCATCTCTCGTGCAAGCCCCGGCCGCGCCCGCGTATTCCGGGTGGGCGCGCTGCGGGGTTTCGTGGGTACGGTAAGGGGCGTCCGGCTCGCTGACCTCGACCGGAGGGTGCCGTGGAACCTCCTCGCGCTCTGCTTGAGCTGATCCTGGACACCGTGCCCCAGCCGGTGTGGGTCGTCGACCACGCGGGTGTGATCGTCTTCGCCAACCCGGCGGCGGTCGCCGTGCTCGGGTACGACGACCTGGCCGAACTGCGGGGCCGGCCGAGCCACCAGACGGTGCACCACCACCGCCCCGACGGCTCGGAGTTCCCCGCGGCCGAGTGCCCGATGCTGCGCCCGCGCGTGACCGGCGAGACGCTGCACCGCGACGAGGACTGGCTGTTCCGGCGCGACGGCTCGAAGTTCCCGGTCGCGTGGCGCTCGGCGCCGGTGGACCTGCCGGACGGGCGGGGCGCGGTCCTCGCGTTCGTCGACACGACCGAACGCCGCGCGGCCGAGCGGGCGCTGCGCGAGCGCGACTCGGCAGAGATCCGCGCGGCCGCGTCGCGCGCCTCCGGTCGCCGCATCGTCGAGAGCACCACCGCGGCGCGGCGCCGGCTGGCCCGCAACCTGCACGACGGCGCGCAGCAGCAGCTCGTCAGCCTGCTGCTCGAACTGCGGGTCGCCCGCGCGGAGCTCGATACCGACCCGGTGCACGCCCGGCAGCTGCTCGACGAGGCCGTCGAACACACGCTCACCGCCCTCACCGAGCTGCGCGAGCTCGCCTCGGGCGTCCACCCGGCGATCCTGGCCTCGCGCGGCCTCCTCCCCGCGGTCCAGGTCCTCGCCGCGCGCGCCGCCCTGCCGGTCGTCGTGACCGGTGCGGTCGATGTCGAGCCCACCGAGGGCGTGGCGGCGTGCTCGTACTTCTTCGTCGCCGAAGCCCTCACCAACGCGGTGAAGCATTCGCACGCCTCCCAGGCCACCGTGACCATCACGGCCCACGCCCGCCACCTCACCGTCGAAGTCCGCGACGACGGCGTCGGCGGCGCCGCCCCCGGCGCGTCCGGCTCCGGCCTGGCGGGCCTCGCCGACCGCGTCAACGCCCTCGACGGCCACTTCACCCTCACCTCGCCTCCCGGCGGCCCGACCACGCTGAGAGCCGAGTTCTCCCTCTGAGCCGGGAACTCGCGCACATCTCGAACGCAGCGAGCACCCCAGCCCGGCTCTCGACCGAGTCGGGCTTCCCAACCGTGACCGCGAACCCCCTTGAACTCTGGCTAACGACGAGTTACCGTCCGCCTAACCAGTATTCACCTCCCGCAAAGAAGCAGGTGGCCCATGTCCGAAGTGGCGACCAACGCCCCGGCCGGCGTGGCCGGGTCCGCCTACACCCGAAGAGAGCGCGGTCTGATCATCGCGGCCGCGGTCAGCGGCTGGGGGATGGAGTACTTCGACCTCGTGATCCTGTCGCTGGTGGCCGGCGACGTGGGGAAGACGTTCGGCGTCTCCACGGCCGCCGTGGGCGCGGTCTTCACGGCGCAGCTCGCGGCCACGGCGATCGGCGGCATCCTGTTCGGCCCGCTGGCCGACCGGTTCGGCCGCCGTCGCGTGCTCACGTGGACGATCTGGGTGTTCGCGATCGGCACGGGGCTGGGCGCGCTCGCGCCGAGCTTCGGGCTGTTCGTGGTGTGCCGGATGATCGCCGGGATCGGGATCGGCGGCGAGTGGGCCATCGGCTTCGCGCTGCTGAACGAGGCGTGGTCGCCCAAGCGCCGCGGCCTCGCGGGCGGCATGGTGCAGGCCGCGATCTGGCCCGCGTACGCGATCGGCATCTTCGTCGCCGGGGCCGTGCCCAACTGGCGCTGGGCGTTCGCCATCGGCGCGTTGCCGGCGCTCGCCGCGGTCGCAATCCGGCTCGCCTGCCCGGAGTCGAAGCAGTGGCTGGAGCTGCAGCGGGCCAAGGCCGAAGGCCGGCAGGCCGGCACTGTCGTCGCACGGGAGTCCGCGACCGCCGGGCTCGCCATGCTGTTCAAGAAGAACGCGCTGAAGATGGTCGTGCTCGGCACCGTCGTGGTGTTCGGCGCGCAGTACTCCTACTACGTCTACTCGTCCTGGATGCCGACCTTCCTCAAGACCGGCCTGCACCTGGGCGCCGGACCGACGCAGACGGTGCTCTACGTCAGCGCCGCCATCTCGCTCGTCTCCTACATCGCGGCCGGCGCGCTCGGCGACCGCTGGGGCCGGCGCAAGGCGCTGCTCGCCTTCGCCTCGGTTCAGCTGGTCGCGTTCATCGCCTTCGCGGTGCTGATCGCCACCGGCGCCGCGACCGGGGCGGTGATCGCGATGTACTTCGTGATCTCGTTCGGGCTGGGCTACTTCGCCGTGTTCGGCACGTGGTTCGGCGAGCTGTTCGCCACGCCGATCCGGGCCACGGGCTCGAGCTTCTGTTACTCGGTGGGCCGCGGCATCGCGAGCTTCGGGCCCGGGATCGTCGGCCTGCTCGCCGCCCGCTACGGCCTCGGCGGCGGCATTTCGACCGGCCTGTTCGCCGTGGCCTTGATGATGATCACCGCGCTGTTCCTGGCCGACCGCTCCGGCCGGGCCATCACAGCCGTGGAATGAGTCGGGAATGAGGAAGGGGAACGACTTGCAGCACCTCTGGAGGGACCACGTCGACGAGCGCCTCGCGCTCGAGGCCCGCGAGTTCACGCGGGAGCACGTGGCCCCGGTCGCGGACGCCCTCGACCGCGACGACCGCTATCCGCTCGACCTCGTACGGCTCACCGCCGAACGCGGCTGGAACTCGATGACCCTCGACCCGCGCTACGGCGGCGAGGGCCGCCCGATGACCGACCTGCTCGCCGTGCTGGAGGAGCTCTCGGTCGCGAGCGCGATCCTGGGTATCTCGCTCATCACGATCTTCCAGAGCCAGCGCTGCATCGAGCTCTACGGCGAGGAGTCGCTCAAGGAGCGCTACCTGCCGCGCTACGCCGGTGGGCTGCCCGCGTCGTTCGCGCTGACCGAGGACGGGCACGGCAGCGACATCCGCACACTCGACACCAAGGCACACCGCACGGACAAGGGCTGGGTCCTCAACGGCGAGAAGGCCTTCATCACCTCCGGTGCGGCCGCGGAGCTGTTCGTGGTGCTCGCCGAGACCGACGTCGGCGTCTCGACGTTCGCGGTCACGAAGGACACCCCGGGCGTGTCCAGCTACCAGGGCCACGAGGCCGAGACGTTCGGGCTGCGCAACGGCCCGCACGTCAACCTGGTGCTGGAAGACGTCGAGGTGCCCGCCGACCACCTGATCGGCACCGAGGGCCGTGGCCTCAAGCAGGTGATGGTCACCCTCGCCAACTCGCGCACGCTCGCCGCCGGCATCAGCCTCGGCATCGCGCGCGCGGCGTTCGAGGGCGCGCTGCGGTACGTGGACAAGCGCTCCGCGTTCGGCACGAAGGTCCTGGATTTCCAAGGGATCCAGTGGTACTTCGCGGAGCTGGCCGCGCAGATCGACGCGACGCGGCTGCTCACCTACGAGGCCGCGCGCGATCTCGACGCGGGCCGCGACATCGCGCGCTCGTCCTCGTCGGCCAAGCTGCTGGCGGCCTCGCTCGCCACGAAGGTCGCCTCCACGGCGGTGCAGGTGTGCGGCGCCCACGGCACGCGCGAGACCCAGCCGTTCGGCCGGTACCTGCGTGACGCGAAGGCGTACGAGGTGGCCGGGGGATCGGCCGAGGTGCTCAAGAACACCGTCGCGAAGAGTCTGGTCAAGGCCGTCAGGGTGGAGGATCGGTAGATGTTCGCGGCAACACTGAAGCAACGGTGCGAGACCAGCGGCGACGCTCCGTTCCTGCTGCAGGACGACAAGGTGATCAGCTGGGCCGGGCTGCTCGACGTGGTCACCCGCACCGCGACGTTGCTGCAGAGCAACGGCGTGCGGGCCGGCGACCGTGTGCTGCTCGCCTGCGGCAACACGCCGACGTTCCCCTACCTGTGGTTCGCGCTGCGCTGGCTCGGCGCCACGTGCGTGCCGCTGCACAACCAGGCGACCGGCGCGCACATCCGCCAGGTGGTGGCCGACGCGGGCATCGAGTTCGCCGTCGGCGACACCCCGAGCATCGCGCGCCTGGTCGCCGACGCGGGCTTCGACCCCGGGCACACGCTGGGCTTCACCACGGCCGACGAGCTGGAGCACGCCGTGGCCGGCCTCGCGCCGCACCCGATGCACGAGGCGGAGCTCGACGCCGAGAGCAGCCTGCTCTACACCTCCGGCACCACCGGCCCGCCCAAGGGCGCGGTGCTGTCCGACGGCGCGTTCCTCGCCGGCGGCCGGGAACTGGCCGACGCGATCGGGATCCGCGCCGACGACCGGATCATGGTGGCGCTGCCGCTGTTCCACACCAACCCGCAGGTGTACGCGGTGATGACCGCCATCGCCACCGGCTGTTCCCTGGCGCTGCTGGAGAAGTTCGAGCCCGCGAAGTTCCTGGAACAGGCGATCCGGTACGAGGCCACGGGATTCACCTACGTCGGCACGATGCTGGCGATGCTCGTGCGCAAGCTGCCCGAGCACATCCCGCCGCACAAGCTGCGCTTCTGCACCGGTGGCGGCGCGCCGGTCGGGCTGTGGACCACGATCGAGGACCACGTGGGCGTCGAGGTCCACGAGCTCTACGGCATGACCGAGACCGGTGGCTGGGTCACGGCCAACCGCTCCGGGCAGCGCCGCCGCGGGACCTGCGGTACCGTCCGGCCCGACATGGACCTGGCGATCCTCGACGTGAACGACGTGCCCGTGGCACCCGGCGAGCCGGGGCAGATCTGCGTGCGCCCGCGTGAGGCCTTCGTGCTCTTCGACGGTTACCACGGCAAGGCCGAGCTGACGCTGCAGAAGTTCCGCAACCTGTGGTTCCACACCGGGGACATGGGCGCGGTCGACGACGAGGGCTACCTGGTCTTCCACGGCCGGGCCGACGACATGATCCGCCGAGCCGGCGAGAACGTGCGGCCCGCCGACGTCGAGGCGGCGATCGCCGAGCACCCGGCGGTGGACGAGGTGGCCGTGGTCGGCGTGCCCGACGAGGTCGTGGGCCAGGAGGTCCGCGCCGTCGTCGTGCCGCGCGGCGAGTTCGATCCGCTTGGGCTGCCCGCGTTCCTCGACGGCAAGCTGCCGAAGTTCGCCTGGCCGCGCTACATCTCGGTGCGTCCCGCACTGCCCAAGACGGCGACGCAGAAGGTCCGCTCGGCCCTGCTGCGCACGCACGAATCCGACGACGTCGACCTCCGCGGAGCCCGCCCATGACCGAACCCGTGCTGTTCGAGGTGACCGACGGCGTCGCCGTGCTCATCCTCAACGCCCCGCGCAAGCGCAACGCCATCGATGGCGAGCTGGCCGGCGCGCTGATCGACGCGTGCGAGCGCATCGACGCCGACCTCACCATCGGCTCGGCCGTGATCCAGGGCGCCGGCGGGTACTTCTGCTCGGGTGGCGACCGCGACGAGCTGGCGGCGATCTCGGCCGCACCGGCTTCGGACGAGGGAATCCGCGCCACGCAACGGATCTACGACGCGTTCCTCCGCTTCGGCGCGCTGAAGGTGCCGACGGTCGCCGCCGTGCGCGGCGGGGCCGTGGGCGCCGGGATGAACCTCGCGCTGGCCGCCGACGTGCGCGTCGTCGCCGAAGACGCGGTGCTCGCGTCCGGCTTCACGCGCCTGGGCGTGCACCCCGGTGGTGGGCACTACACGTTGTTGACGCGGGTCGTCACGCCGGAGGCCGCGACGGTGCTCGGCGTGCTGGGCGAGTCGGTGAACGGCCGCCGCGCCGTGGAGCTCGGGCTCGCCTACGAGGCGCGGCCCGACGAGGAGGTCGAGCCGCGCGCCCTCGCGCTCGCGGCTCGTGGTGGCGGCGACCCGGCCCTCACGCGGGCGGCGATCCGCAGCCTGCGGGCGGAGGTCGGCCCGCCGGCGTTGAGCTGGCAGGCGGCCGTGCCGCTGGAGCAGAGCGCGCAGCTGTGGTCGTTCGCGCGCAAGGGTTCCGACCGCTGGAAGGGCACCGAGCGCGCGAGCGACTGAGCCGCGCGCAGAACCTGTGGCCGCGGAACCGGACGGGCGCGGCCACCGGAGAAAGCCGAAGGGCGACCGGCTGAGAACACCGATGGCGGGGAAGGACTTCCGGAGGGGGAGGGTCCACCCCGCCATCGGTGTCCGTCCACGGTGTTCGTCCACTGTGTTCGTCCACTGTGGCTGTTCAAGACAGAGGGTCCGCGTCAGACCGCCACGCTCGTCAGTGCCGCCAGCGCGAGTCCGACCGTCCACTCGGGACGCTCCGGCACCGCTGCGAACCGCCTCGACCGCGCCACGGCGTCGATCAGCTCCATCACCGCGAGGCTCGCGGTCTCCGCCACCGCTTCCTCCACGCCCGGGTTCACCGCCAGCACCGCGCCCACCCAGTAGTCCAGGTAGCGCTTGCGGTCGCGGCGCACGGCCTCGCCGAGGTCTTCGGGCACGTGGTGCTCCTCGGTCATCCACACCGCGATCAGGTCGCTCTTCGCGATCGCCGTGCGGACGTGCGTGGTCACCAGCCGTTCGAGCACCTCGTGCGGGGTCCCGTCCGAGGCCATCGCCAGCGCGCCGCCCCAGCACAGCTCGTCGGCGATCTCCTCGACCACGGCGGTGAGCACGGCCGCCTTGCTGGGGAAGTGGCTGTAGATCGACGGGCCCGCGATGCCCACGCCCGCGGCGATGTCGTCGATGCCCACGGCGTGGTACCCGCGTTCGCGGAACAGTTTCGCCGCCTCGTCGAGGATCGCGCGGCTGCGCGTGTTCTCCGCCGCGGCCGGTGACTCCCGGTCCACCACGCGGATTTCCGGCAGGCTCTTCGGCGGTTCCGGCGCGAGCAACGTGGCCAGCAGCACGGTTTCCAGCGTCGCCGCGTGGGCCGAGAGGCGCCGCCGCGGCAGCGCGGGCACGCTGTTGAGCAGGCCCAGCGCGGCGCGGATCCGGAACTCCGCCTGGCTCGTGGTCAGTTCTGCCCGTGCGTCCACCAGCACCCGCAGCCACAGGCCGACCCCCTCGACGCGCACGGCCACCAGCTCTTCGCGGACCTCGCTCGTGAGGTAGTGGGCCTCCTGGTGCCACAGGCGCACCACGTCCGGGCGCTCCAGCACGACGCCGACCACCGACGTCGCCAGCCGCCGCAGCACGTCGTCGGTGTCGCCGCCCTGGGCCAGCGCGAGCACCTCGCGGTTGCGCCAGGTGAGCACCATCTCCCGGATGGGCTCGGCGAGCAGCGCGCGCTTGTCGGGGAAGTGCTTGTACACCGCGCCGGCGGTGATGCCGACCTGCTCGGCGATGTCCGCCACGGAGACCCCGCCGTAGCCGCGTTCGCGGAACAGCCGGGCCGCGGCCGCGAGCAGCTCGGCGCGGCGGTTGGGACGCGCGGACGGCGAGGACTGCCGCTTCGTCCCGCGAACTTCCGCCCGGCTCACTCGTTCTCCTCATCGCGTCAGCACCGTTCCCACCAGGTTAGCGGGCGCGCGCCGGGATGGCTTCCACAACCGGGCTTCGCCGAAGCGCCGCTACGGCTGCTGGTTCTGGAACTGGAACTGCACGCGCGGTAGCGGTAGCGGAAGGTCTGTCCCGGCGCAGCCGGCAGCGCGGTCTCCTCGATCCCCGGGCTGCGCAGGAACAGCCGCTCCTTCGTGTCCACGATCACGCTCGGCAGCTGGTCCAGCGAACGCGCCCGCGCCATCGCGAGCCCGCACCCCGACCACTGCGCGACCGTGGCCGTGGTCCAGAACAAGCTCACGGCGACGACCACCAGCACCAGGGCCGGCGACACGCGCCGCACGGCGGAGGCGGCCCGCGGGGCGCTGCGGTCCAGGCGGCGCGGGACGCGGAAGCCGTAGACCACCAGCACGCCGCCGGCGGCGATGAGCAGGGGAGTGACCATCAACCACGTTGAGTCCGAAGTGGACCCAGGGTCCCATGGTCACTTGCCGGTGAGCCGCTCCACGACCGGGGCGAACTCCTCGACGAACGCGCTGTTCACGGTGAAGTACGACACCCCGAGCTCGTCGCGGCGACGTTCGAGCTCGGCGGCCATGGTGTCGAGGTCACCGTTGAGCACGGTGAGCGAATCGCGCTCGATGAGGGTTTTCGCGTCGAGGCCGCCGAGGAACCGGCTGATCCACGGCGGAGCTTCGTCGCCCACCACGAAGATGTTGTGCGACAGCTCGAGGTCGTCGGCGCGCGTACCCGCGGCCGCGCGGATCTCCTCGACGTGGCCGGCCATCTCGGCGCGCGTGGTCAGCGCGCCGCCGGCGAGCGTGACGATGTCGGCCTTCGCCGCGGCCAGCCGGCGGGCCTTGGGGCCGCCGGCCGCGATCATCACCGGTGTGTGCGCGGCGCCGTCGAGGCGCCGGACGTGGTCGATGGTCTCGGACACCTGGTCGAGCCGGTCCTGGCCGGAGCCGTAGGGCAGGCCCAGCTCGTCGGCCGCCTGGCGCATCGTGGGCAGGCCGGTGCCGAGGCCGAGCTCGAAGCGGCCGTCGGTGAGCTGCGTGAGGCTGTGGGCCTCCCACGCGGCCGCGCGCGGCGTGCGCAGCGGACTGGCCAGCACGAACGACCCCACCCGCAACGTCGTGGTGACCGCCGCGGCGATCGCCAGCGACGCCGTCGGCGAGGGCAGGTTGAGGTTGTCGGGTGAGAGCAGTGTCGAGTAGCCCAGCTCCTCCGCACGCCGCGCCGTGGCCTGCCACTTCGCGCCGCTGCCGTCGGCCGCCGCGACCACTCCGAACCGGAACGCCTTGTTCGCCATGGAAACACCCCCGTAGTCGATGATCCCGATACAACCACCGCCGAGGGTGCGGGTGCCACCACGGCACGTCCTCGCCGGCTCTTGCCGAACCGGCGAGGACGCCGCGGTCAGCCGCGCTGGTACTCCTCCCAGGTCTTCTTCGGGTTCACCGCCGGGCCGTCGTCCGCGCCGCGTCCGGCCAGGCCGTTGAGGCCCAGGTAGTAGTCGCCCGTCTGGTGCTGGGCGCCCGAGGACAGGTCCGGGTCGGAGATCGCGACGGCGTGGATGTGGTAACCCCAGTCGGCCTGCTCCGGCGTGCGTAGCCACGCCGCGAACCCGACCTGGCGCAGGGTTTTGACCACGCTCGTGCGGGTCGCGGTGGACAGGCCCGACACCGAGACGTCGAACGTGCCGCCGCCGTCGTGGGTGCCGGCCGACGCGTCGACGCCGCCCGGGTTGTACGAGCCCTGCGTGAGGCTCAGCTGCCGCCCGAGCAGGCCTTCGGCGGCCACCAGCATGGCCTTGGTGCGGGTGTTGAGCGTGACGCCGTGGTAGGTCACGTGGCTGCCCGCGGCGATCACGGCGGTGACGGTGTAGCGGCCGGCGCCCAGCTTCTCCAGCGACGTGCGGCCGGGCAGGCCCGAGGCGTCGATCCCGGTGTAGCCCAGCGACTTCTGGTACTCCGAGTACCCCGTGATGGTCGTGGTGCCGAAGTACCCGTCCACGTACTTCGCGTCGAGCAACCCCTTGGCCTGAAGTGCCTGCTCGACCAGCAGCACGCTGTCGTGCGCGCCGGGGGTCTGCGTGCTGTCGGCGCGGCGCGGGTCGATCTGCGCGGCCTTGAGCACGGCCTCCATGCTCGCCGCGGGCAGCGCCTGTGTGGCCGCACCGGCCGAAACCGGTGCGGCCACGCCGAGCGCCACCGCCGCGAGCGCGGTCAGTGTGACGACCTTCCTGAGCATCCCTGGTCCTCTCGTCCGCGGATGAATCCGGGCAAAGAATCATGGAACGGGATACAAGGGACGTACAACTCGAAGGTCCAGGCCGGGTTCAGTCGGCGATCAGCAGCCGGTTGCGGGCGAGGGTGACGCCGCGCTCCTGCTGGCGGCGCACGAGCCACCGGCCCGGCGCCACGCCGCTGCCGCCGTGCTCGGGGTGGATCAGGTACGCGGGCGCGGTGTTCTCGAACACGACGATGCCCAGGCGCAGCGGGTCGTGCACCGAGATCCACCGGCAGGTGCCGGGATCGGCCACGAGCGTGTGCGGGTTGCGGCCGTCCACACCGCGCACCAGTTCGAAGCCGCTGGGCGGCACCGGCTGCCAGAGCGCCCAGCCGTTCAGCTCCACAGTGCGGGCCACGAGGGCATGCGGGATCACGATGAGGTCGCCCTGGGCCTGCGGCCCGTCGAGCACGGGGACGGCGACCTGGCGTTCGAGGTGGTCCAGCACGTCGAGGCCGGAGCGGTCGAGGAGATCGGCGAGGCTGATGGTCTGGGTGTCCATTGTGGATGTTTCAGTCATGGTGATCACCCTGGGGGGTCTCGAAGGGCTGGAATTTTGAAGTGCGTCAGGTGCGGCGCAGCAGGCCGGTGTACTGGGCTCCGGTGAGCCCGTAGGACCAGCCCGCGGCGTCGACGGGGTCGTCGAACCACGGCGGCACGGAAAGTCCGTAGCGGCGGCGCGTGCCGTCGCGTTCCACGGATCCGTTGACGGTGAGCAGCAGCCGGCGCGCGATCGTGCCCGGCGCCCGGGGCACGTCGTAGAGCAGCAGTTCGGCGTCCCCGTTGCCCGGGTCGGGTGCTCGCGCGACGAACGTGAGGCCGGCCCGTTCGATGTAGCCGTCCCAGCCCAGGCGCTCGACGGCGCAGCGTCGGATTTCGACGTTGCGTTCGGTGTTGATGGCTTCGGCTGTCACGTCTTCGATCACCCACGCCGGCACCGGCGTGCCGTGCCACGCATACGCGCGCCAGCCGTCGGGATAGGCGATGGCCGGTCCGTCGGCGGCGTGCGCCCGCACCTCGCCGTACTCCGAGCCGGGCACGGGTTCGGTGCGGACGACGACCGGGCGTTCGGTGAGTACGCAGACGTCGTCGAGGGGCCACCACCAGCCGCACGAGCGCACGGTTTCCGCCCACAGGTCCAGCTGTCGTTCGACTTCGTGTCCGAAGTGGACACCGATCCGGCGGTGGGCGTCGTAGTGCGCCACCCAGTGGGCTTCGTGCTGGCCGTACCAGCCGATCCCGGTCGGTGCACGCAGTTCGGCCTTGATCGTGCCGGCGACGGAATCGAGGATGCTGCGCCGCACCGACCGTCGGACGCCGGAGGCCAGCAACGAGTCGAGGGAGCCACGATCGAGCGCTTCCTGGGGTTCTTCGGGCCAGGTCGGCCGTGGCCACGCATTCTCGGAGAAGCCGATCCTGCGGTTGAACCGGGCACGCAGATCCGAAAGCGACCCGGCCAACCGGTTTTCCAGCCGGGTCATTGACGCGAGGGACAACGCGGGGCTCGGTAGTACGACTTTCGTTGCCGCACCAGGGGAATCGACCCACACGAACGTCGGGGGAGGCTGGTCGACGAGCTCGTAGAGCGCACTGATCGCCGCTTCCGCGGCCGGCCGGTCGGCAGGCTCGCAGGACAGGGCGTGGCCGAGCCATTCCGCTCGGGCGGCCTCGGCGAGCTGCCACCGGGACCGTTGCGGATCAAGGAATTCGGGAGGTGCGGGAACGCGGGCTCCGGGCCCGCCGGGCGCGGTCAACGCGCGAGGGCGAGCACGCCCTTTCCATCAGACATACCGCGATCATGACAGCAATCGTGGTGACCGCGCAAGCGTTTTGGCCGCCACCGCGTCCTTGGGCGCGCGGCAGCGGCCGGCCGGCGTCACTCTTTCCAGTCGGAGTTCTCGATCACGTCGACGAAGTCGGTGTGCTTGAAGCCGGGCACGAAATGCTCCAGTACGTCGGCGTTCACGGTGCCGAAGGTCGAGTCGGGACGGTGGGCGAACCCGTCCTTGAACGCCTGCAGGATCTGCCGCTTGAAGTCCGGCCGCGGGTGCGCCGCGGTCACGGCCGCGCGGTCGTCGGCGGAAATGCGGTCGAGGTTCAGGCCGAGCACGTCGGTCTCGACGCCCGCGGTGGTCGCGGCGATCTCGGGCGCCATCCGGTAGGGCACCTCGGGCGTGGTGTGCAGCGCGATCGACGTCCACACGAGGTCGGCGTCGGCGGCCGAACGGCCGTGCGCGAGCAGGAACTCCCGGGCCTGGTCGGCGCCGTCGATCTCGAAGCGCTGCTGCTCGCTGCGCCACGGCGGCACTAACCCCGTGTCGTGGAACAGCGCGGCCACGTACAGCAGCTCCGGGTCGGGGTCGATGCCGAGGGCGCGCGCCTGCAGGCTGCCGAACAGGAACACGCGGCGCGAGTGGTTGAACAGCAGCTCGGTGGACTTCTCGCGGATCAGCGATGTCACCTCGGCGACGAGCTGAGTGTCCGGCACGGTGATCCCGGCGATCGTCTCGGTCATCACGACTCCTTGTTTGAAAGCGGCGTTGAGAAACGGTGTGGTCCTCACAGCCTGTCGCGCGAGGGCCGCTGCGCGCTGTGGCCGGACCGGCCACGAACCCCACCGATAGGGACATCGCTCAGGCGTGCGCGATCCTCCGCAGCACGTCGGTGAACGCCGTGCGCTGCTCCGTGCTCAGCCCACCCAGCAACGTGTCCTCGGTCTCGGCGACCAGCGGCGCGACCCGGCGCAGCACCCCGGCCCCGTCCTCGGTGACCCGCAACAGCTTGCGGCGGCGGTTGCCCGGGTCGACGCGCCGCACGACGTAGCCGCGCTCCTCGAGCCGGGCGAGCAACGGGGTGAGCGTGGCCGTGTCGATGCGCGTCGCCTCGGCGAGCGCCGCCTGGTCGAGATCGGGGGAGGACCGCAACACCCGCAAGGCGACGTACTGCGGCGGCGTCAGCTCGCGCACGGTCTCCTGCCAGCGCGCGGTGTAGGTGCGCAGCGCCTGGCGCAGCAGGTACAGCGGAGCGTCGTCGAGCGGACGTTCGCCGCTCTCGGTGTCGTGGTCCGATCCGGTGTCCATGGGTCAAGGCTGCCTCATGCGGCGCGGGCGTACGCGGGTGCCAGGGCGAGGTCCACGGTCGCGCCGCCACTGGCCGGCACCGTCAGCGCCCGCGTCTGCGGCAGGAACCCTTCGGCGACGGCGGTCAGCGTCACGTCGCCGGGGGCCAGGCCGGTCAGGTGGAACCGGCCGCGGCCGTCGGTGTCCGATCGCGCGGTGACGGCGCCCTGCGGATCCGTCACGACGAGGACCGCCGGGGCGCTGACGCGACCCGAGATCTCCCCGGCCGGCCCGGCCTGTTCTGCTTCATCGGCCCCGGTACGGCTGCGTTCCCGCACGTGGATCAGGAAAGCGGCACCCGCGGACCACGCCAGCAGCGTGAGAACGGGCACGAGCAGGTGGGCGCCGTGGAAGTAGTCGAGGTCCGACAGCGCGCGCACCGCGGCGCCCGGTGGCAGCACGGCCGACACCCACCGCGCCGGCTCGGGCAGGAGGTTCACCCCGAGCACGCCGCCGCTGGTCGAGTTGCCGATGGTGAGCAGCAGCAGCGTCGACATCGGGATGCCGATCGCGCCGAACCACGTGCCCAGGGCCTTGGTCGCCAGTGCCGTCGCGGCCGAGAGCAGGCCGAGGGTCAGCGCCAGCGGCACGAACGGCGCGGGCAGCGCGCCGAGCACCGGCCCGGCCAGCGTGGCCGCGACGATCCCGGACAGCACCGCGAACCCCGCGAGCGCCGCCATGCGGTGGCGCAGCCGGACGCGCCGCGCGGCCGCGAGGAGGTTCTGCGCCAGCGCGAACGACGCCAGCGTGACGCCGAAGGCCACGTAGAAGCCCGACATCCCCTTGGTGTCGAACGCCGAGAGCGGCAGCACGTCCGTGATCACCAGCGGTTGCCCCCGGTGCTGCGCGAACGCGCTCACCAGCTTCTCGGCCGCGGACACGGTCGTGGCGCCGCTCGCGCCGGCGACGTCCAGCCGCAAGTGCCCGGCCTGGTCCGTCAGCGTCGCGACGGCGTCGCCGTGGCGCAGCAGCGCGTCACCCGCCGCCTGGTCGGCGACGGGCACGACGGCCACGGCCTGCCCGGCCGCCCCGGCGAGCTGCGTCTGCAGCTGGGTCCCGGCCACCGCGACGGGCACCTGGTAGGGCCGCGGGCTGCGCTGGAACCCGACGTAGAGGCCGATGAACACGAGCACCAGCAGCAGCGAGATCCTGTGGCCGCCCCGCACCACCAGCGGTGCCGGGCGAGCACGGAAGTCTTCATGTTCGGCTCAACTATTCGTGCACGAATAGTATTCCGGTCGGGTGGTGGCGGTGACCGCGCGCACACCTCTTCCCGTAGTGAAAACTACCATGTACTGTCACCTGTCATGAACGCTACAAAGAGGTTGGACGGTCCACAGTGGACGCGGTGACCGTCACCGACTACCACGCGGCGGGGGAGCCCTTCCGCATCGTCACCGGTGGGGCGCCGGAGATCCCCGGCACGACGGTGCTGGAGCGGCGTGAAGCCGCGCGGTCGACGCCGGGCATCGACGCGGTGCGCGAGCTGCTCGTGCGCGAGCCGCGCGGGCATTCGGCGATGTACGGCTGTTTCCTGGTGCCGCCGCAAACCGAGGGGTCATTGTTCGGCGTGCTGTTCTGGCACCGCGAGGGTTACTCCACCGCCTGCGGGCACGGCACGATCGCGCTCGGCGCGTGGGCCGTGCGCACCGGCCGCGTCGAAGCAGTGGCCGACGGCGTGACCGAGGTGCCGATGGACGTCCCGTCGGGCCGCGTCATCGCCGCTGTGACGTGCGAAGGCGGCGAGGTGCGGAAGGTGGCATTCCGCAACGTCGACACGACCGTGCTCGGCCGCGGCGTCGAGGTGGCCACGAAAAGCGGGCCGGTCAAGGTCGATCTCGCTTACAGCGGCGCGATCTACGCGTGCGTGCCGGCTTCGGCGTTCGGCCTCGAAGTGGTCCCCGAGCACCACACCGAGCTCGTGGCGGCCGGCCGCGAGGTCAAGGCCGCGCTCAGCGGCACCGAATGGGCGCGGTACTCCGGAGACAGCCGGCTCAGCGGTGTCTACGGCGTGATCCTCTACGACGACCTCGGCGACACCGCGACCGGGCCGCACCAGCGCAACGTGACCGTGTTCGCCGACGGTCAGGTCGACCGTTCCCCTTGTGGCTCAGGAACTTCCGCTCGGCTGGCGCTGCTCGCGGCCGAGGGCAGGCTTCGCGAGGGCGACGTGCTCACCCACGGCTCGATCATCGGCACCACCTTCACCGGCCGGATCTTGCCGACCGGCGTCAACGGCACTGCCGGCGGCGTCGCCACGGAGATCGAAGGCACCGCACACCTGGCCGGTGAGAGCGTGTTCACGCTCGACCCGGCCGACGAACTGGGAACGGGGTTCACCCTGCGATGACGAAACTGGCCATCATCGGCGGCGGCAACATGGGCGAGGCGCTGCTCGCCGGACTGCTCGCCGGCACCGAACCGAGGTTCACGGCGGCCGAGGTCGTCGTGGTCGAGCTCGCCGAGGAGCGCGCGGCGTACCTGCGCGAGCGCTACGGCGTGGCCACCACGGCGGAAGCCGGGCCCGCAATCCGCACGGCGGAAACCGTGCTGCTCACGGTGAAGCCGTACCACGTCGACGACCTGTTCGCCGCGGTCGCGGACGACGTGAACGACAACCAGCTCTTCGTCTCGGCCGTCGGCGGCGTGCGCATCGCGCGCCTCGAAGCGCTGCTGCCGGGCAAGCCGCCGGTCGTGCGCTGCATGCCCAACACGCCCGTCTCCGTCGGCCGCGGGGTGGTGGCGATCAGCGCGGGCACGTACGCGGGCGACGCCGAGCTCGACTACGCGCAGTCGCTGTTCGACCCGGTGGGCAAGGTCGTGCGGGTCGAGGAAACCCGCATGGACGCCATCACCGCGCTGTCGGGCAGCGGGCCGGCGTACTACTTCTTCCTCACCGAAGCGCTGATCGAAGCCGGGATCCTGCTCGGCCTGCCGCGCCCGCTGGCCGAGGAGCTCGTGAAGGCCAACGCCGCCGGCGCCGCCGAGATGCTCCAGGTCCCGGACGCCGACGCGGTGCGCATGCGCGCGGCCGTGACCAGCCCGGGCGGGGCGACGATCGCCGCGATCCGGCAGTTCGAGGAACGCGGGGTGCGCGCGGCGGTGATGGCGGCGATCGAGGCGGCCCGCGACCGGGCGGCCGAGATGGGACGCTGAGCCCAGGTCACTCGCGGCCGGCCCGGCGCGCTCGCATGTCGCGGGGCACCAGGGCGGTGCGCAAGGCGGTCAGCAGGTCGGTGTTGTCCGAAACGGCCGCCGGGTCCTTGCGCGCCAGCCCGGCCAGCAGGCAGTCGACGACCAGCGTCGCCCCGAGTCCCTCGTGCGTCAGGCCGCTCACGGAGTGCACGGCCGTGAGGACGACGTCGACCTGGTCGCCGAGCGTGGGCCGCAAGGAGTTGGTCACGAGCAGCACGCGCGCGCTGACCGAGCGCGCGTGCTCGACGAGCGTCTTGACGTCGTGCAGGAGCCGGTCGGGCACGCACAGCACCACGACGTCGTTCTCCTTGAGGCGCAACAGGTCGTCGGCGAGCCGGAACCCCGTGGCCGACGTGCTCCAGGCCCGCCGGCCGAGCCGGTGCAGGCGGGTCACCAGGTACTGCATCGGCAGCTCGGAAGGGCCGAGGCCGTACCCGAGCACCTCGGCCGCGGAGTCCAGCAGGTCGACGGCCGCGGTGAACTCGGGGTCGGCCAGCAGCCGGCGCGTCTCCGTGAGGCGCTCGACCGACTCGGTCAGCACCTGGTCGAGCAGGGCGTCGGTGTCGCCGCCGGTCCGCTCGATGCGCTCGCGCAGGCGCGTGGCCGGGTTGGTGTCGCCGACGACGTAGCGGCCCACCACGCGCTTGAGCTCCGGCAGGCCGGAGTAGCCGAGGGCCTTGACCGCGCGGACGACGGTCGCATCACTCGTGCCGCTGAGCACGCCGAGGTCGCCGGCCGTGGACAGCAGGATCGCCTGCTGGTGGCTGCGCAGGTACTCGGCCACGCGCTGCTCGGCCGGCGACAGCCCGGCGAGCCGTTCCTCGACACGAGCGCTGAGCGAGTCGGTCTGGTCGTCGTGGGCGGTCACGACCCGACAGCCTACCGAGCAGCGGTTTCGATCCGCCGCACCGGACGGTCAGTGCACAGTGGACGGTGGCGGGTGCTGAATTTTCAGTGTCGCGTTCAGGCGAGCGGCCGGCTGCCCAACGCGGCCCGTACGGCGCGCTCGACCAGGATCGGCACGAACGCCTGGATCGGCGCGTCGGTGAAGCGGGCTCGTTCGCGCTCCACGAGGTCGTGCACGGACTCGGCGCCGACGGTCGCGAAGTCGCGGGTGAGGCGGTCTTCCAGGTGCCCGAAGTGGGTGTCCGGCGTCAGGGCTCCGAGGGTCTGCGTGCTCATGAAGCCTCCTGCTGTCACCCGATGGAGGTTTCATTGCAGTACACCCAGGTAAACGAAAGGTAAACGAAGGCCGTCGCCACGGTGTCGGCCGTCGGTGTCATCCCGGGGGTGTCATCCCGCGGTGGCGGCCGGCAGGTCCAGCAGCGTGTCGAGCTGCTCGGAGGTGAGCAGGCCGGCGTCGACCACGAGCTCGTGGATCGAGCGGCCGGTGGCCGAAGCCTGCTTCGCCAGCGCGCTCGCCGCTTCGTAGCCGATCACCGGATTCAGCGCCGTGACGAGGCCGATGGACTCGCGGACCTGCCGGCGCAGGTACTCGGTGTTGGCCGTGATGCCGGTGACACAGCGGCGCGCCAGCGTCTGCGCGCCCGTACGCAGGTGGTGCAGCGACTTCAGCAGCGAGTGGGCGATGATCGGCTCGAACGCGTTGAGCTGCAGCTGCCCGGCCTCGGCGGCGAGCGTGACGGTGGTGTCGTTGCCGATCACCTCGAACGCGATCTGGTTGACCACCTCGGGGATCACGGGGTTGACCTTGCCCGGCATGATGCTCGACCCGGCCTGCACCTTCGGCAGCCGAAGCTCGTTGAACCCGGCCTGCGGACCCGAGGACAGCAGGCGAAGATCGTTGCAGGTCTTGGAAAGTTTCACCGCCACGCGCTTGAGCACGCCGGACAGCTGCACGAACACCCCGACGTCGGCCGTCGCCTCCACGAGGTCGGTGGCAGTGACGAGCGGCGTGCCGGTGAGCCGCGAGAGGTGCTCGCACGCCAGGCGCGCGTAGTCGGGGTGCGCGTTGAGCCCCGTGCCGATCGCGGTGCCGCCGAGGTTGATCTCCGTCAGCAGCGTCAGTGCTTCGGCCAGCCGCTGCTCGTCCTCGCCGAGCGTCACGGCGAACGCGGTGAACTCGCGGCCCAGCGTCATCGGCACGGCGTCCTGCAGCTGGGTGCGCCCGATCTTCACGACGTCGCTGAACTCGCGGCCTTTCTCGTGCAGCGCGCCGCGCAGCTCGGCCATGGCGCCGAGCAGCTCGGTCGCGGCCGCGTGCACCGCGAGCTTCACGGCGGTGGGGTAGACGTCGTTGGTGGACTGGCCGAGGTTCACGTCGTCGATCGGGTGCAGCCGCGCGTAGTCCCCGCGCGAGTGCCCGAGGAGCTCCAGCGCCCGGTTCGTCACGACCTCGTTCACGTTCATGTTCGACGACGTGCCCGCGCCGCCCTGGATCACGTCCACGGTGAACTGCTCGTGCAGCCGGCCGGCCTCGATCTCCTCGCACGCGGCGACGATCGCGGCGGTCTTGTCGTCGGACAGCAGGCCGACGTCGTGGTTGGCCAGCGCGGCCGCGTGCTTCACGCGGGCCAGCGCGACCACGAGCTCGGGGTGCGTCGAGAGCGGCAGGCCGCTGATCGGGAAGTTGGCCATGGCGCGGCGGGTGTGCACGCCGTAATACGCGTCGGCGGGCACGGCCAGCTCGCCGAGCAGGTCTGCTTCGGTGCGGGTGGTGGTCATCGGGCACTCCTGGTGAACAACGCGCCGCGGTCGGCGGTCACGGCGCCGGCGACGACCGTCGCCACGGGCCGGTGGGTGAAGGACAGGCCCCCGAACGGGGTGTTGTGCGAACGGCCCGCGGTGTCGGCGGGGTCGACCGACCAGTCGGCCCGCGGGTCGACGAGGGTGAACGTGGCCGGCTCGCCGACGGCGATCGGGCGGCCGGCGGACGCGGCGATGCCGCCGATGCGCGCCGGGGCGTGGGCCATGCGGTCGGCCACGAGCGCCCAGTCGACGCCGCGGCTGGTGTGCAGCACCTCGGACACCACGGCCAGTGCCGTCTCCAGCCCGGTCATCCCGAACGGCGCCCCGCACCAGTCGGCGGCTTTCGCCTCGGCCGGGTGCGGCGCGTGGTCGGTGGCGACGGCGTCGATCGTGCCGTCGAGCAAGGCGGCCCGCAGCGCCCGGACGTCGCCGGGGGAGCGCAGGGGCGGGTTGACCTTGAATTTCGGGTCCGCGCTCGCGGCCTCGCCGTCGGTGAGCAGCAGGTGGTGCGGCGTGACCTCGGCGGTCACGGCCCAGCCCTGCTCCTTGGCCCACCGCACGAGCGCGACCGAGCGCGCCGTCGACACGTGGCAGACGTGCAGCGGCGCCCCGGCGTCGGCGGCGAGCACGATGTCGCGCGCCACCACGGTTTCCTCGCCCGTGGCCGGCCACGGCGGCAGCCCGGTCCGCTCGGCCGCGCGGCCCGCGTTGATCTGGCCGGCGCCGGCGAGCGGGCCCGACTGGGCGTGCTGGGCGAGCACCGTGCCGGTCCGCTTGGTCAGCTCGAGGGCGTCGCGCACCAGCACGGGATCGTCGACGCAGCGGCCGTCGTCGGAGAACAGGCGCGCGCCGGCCGCGGCCATGGCTTCCAGCGGTGCGAGGCGGTGCCCGGCAAGGCCTTCGGTGATCGCTCCGACGGCGTGCACGCGGCAGGACGCGGTGCGCTCGGCCAGGTCGAGCACGTGACGGATCCGCTCGGGCGAGTCGGTGACCGGGCTGCAGTTGGCCATGGCGAACACGTCGGAGTACCCGCCGGCCGCCGCCGCGGCGGTGCCGGTGGCGATGGTCTCGGCGTCCTCGCCGCCGGGCTCGCGCAGGTGCGTGTGCAGGTCGACGAACGCGGGCAGCAGCACGAGACCGTCGGCGTCGAACCGGTTCGGCTCGTCGGCGCTGCCGCGGGGCCGCAGCTCGGCGATGCGGCCGTCGCGCACCACGAGATCGATCGGGGTGCCGCCGAACGGGGCCACGCCGGTGAGCACCGCGTGGCCGAGCGGGGCCTGCGTGAGCGGGCTCATGCCGGCACCTGCAGCAGGAACACGGGCCCGTCCTTGCAGATCAACGGTGATTCCTCGGGCCCGCCGCGGGTTCCGGTGGCGCAGCCGTGGCAGTAGCCGAGACCGCACGCCATGTGTGCTTCCAGCGACACCTGCACCTCGGCGCCCCAGCGGTCGGCCAGCTCGCGGCACAGCCACGCCAGCCGGTCGGAGCCGCACGTGAGGATCCGCTGCGGCGGCGCACTGTCCAAAGTGGAGGTCAACTCCGTCCGCAGGCGCGCGATCTCGCTGGTGCCCTGAGCGTCGGTCACGGTGAGCACGCGCTCGGCGCCGCACTCGTGGTAGAAGTCAGCGCCGATCACGGCTTCCGGCGTCCGTCCACTCGCGACGGCGACCAGCTCGGTGCCGCTGCCCGCGAGGTCCTGCGCGACGGTGGTGAGCGAGCAGGTGCCGATGCCACGCCCGACCAGCAGCACGCGCGTGGTGTCGGCGGGCACGTGGAACCCGCGGCCGAGCGGACCGACCACGAGCATCGTCTCGCCGGCGGAGAACGTGGTGAGCTTGCGCGTGCCGTCGCCGACCACGCCGTAGACGACCTCGATCGTGCCGGCGTCGGCGTCGCGGCGGTAGATCGCCATGGGCCGGGGCAGCACGGGCCCGCTTTCTCCTTGGCGCGCGGCGGTGAGCATCACGAACTGCCCGGCCGTCGCGGCCCGCGCGATGCTCGGCGCGTGCAGGCGCAGGTACTGGTAGCGGTCGGCTTCCGGACGGTGCTCCAGCACTTCCGCGTGGTGCCACGTCGGGGTCGGGAGGACGGCGCCGGTCGCCGGCAGGGGCGTCACGTGGTCGCGGACGGCCCGGGTTTCGGTGGTGGTCATGACTGCTCCGATTCCGCGACGGGGAACGCGGTGTCGAGCCGGACGAGGCTGTGGGCGAGCACTTCGGTGCCGACGACGAGGTCGGCGAGGTCGGTCCACTCGTCGGGGCTGTGGCTCACGCCGTCGCGGCTGGGCACGAAGAGCATGCCGGTCGGCGTGACGTGGTTGACCATCTGCGCGTCGTGGCTGGCGCCGCTGGGCAGCACGCGGTGCGCGAAGCCGAGCTCGGCGCAGGTGGCCGCGACGACGTCGGTGACCCGGCGGGGCAGCAGCACGGGGGACGCGTCGGCGAGGGTCTGGGCGCTGAAACCGATTCCGCGGCGCGCGGCGAGGGCGTGGGCGCGCTCGACGATCTCCGCGGCGGTCTGGCGCTGGCGGTCGCTGTCGACGTCTCGGACATCGACGTGCAGCTGCGCCTGTCCGGCGATTGTCGTGATGGACCCGGGGGCGGAGTCGAGCCGGCCGACGGTCGCGCGGGTGCCGTGGTGGCGGCTGTCGGTGGCGATGGCTTCGATCAGCAGCACGATTTCGGCCGCCGCGGCCAGCGCGTCGGCGCGCTGGTGCATGGGCGTGCCGCCCGTGTGTGACGCGCGGCCGGTGAGGTCGAGGCGCAGCCGGGTGCTGCCGGCGATGAGGTCGACGACGCCGAGCGGCAGACCCGTCGACTCGAGCACACTGCCCTGCTCGATGTGCAGCTCCAGGAACGCGGCCCAGTCCGCGGGGTGCCAGCGCGCGCCGGCCGCGCCCGCCGGGTCGAGGCCGACCGAGCGCATCGCGTCGGCGAGGCTCGTGCCCCGGGCGTCGAACTTGGTCTCCAGGTCCGCGGCGCCGGTGAGCCCGGCGACGACCCGGCTGCCGGTGCACGCCTGGCCGAAGCGCGCGCCCTCCTCCGCGGCGAACACGACGAACCGCACAGGGTGGGCCAGGCGCACGTCGTGCTCGGTGTAGAGCCGCGCGGTCTCCATGGCCGCGACCACGCCGGCGATGCCGTCGAACGCGCCGGCGTTGGGCACGCTGTCGAGGTGCGAGCCGGTGCCGAGCGCGGGCGCGTTCGCCACGGTGCCGGGGAGCTCCGCGATCGTGTTGCCCGCGGCGTCGGTGCGCACGTCGAGGCCGAGCCCGCTGACGTGCTCGGCGAACAGCGCGTGCGCGCGGCGTTCGAGCGGGGTGTGCGCGAGCCGGGTCACGCCCGGTCCGGAGTCCGGTTCGGACAGTGCGGCGAACGTGTCGAGCCAGTGCGCGATCCGGTCCGGGTCGGCGCGCAGCCGCGTGTCCACAGTGGACTCCGATGACGCGGTGGACGCGGTCATCGTGGACCACCCGGCAGCTCGGTCAGCAGCGCCGCCGTCGGCGTGCCCGTCACCTCGGCGAGCGCGGGCGTGGCCAGCACCGCCGCCACCGCGACGACTTCGGCGCGTGTGGTCGCGGCGAGGTTGAGCAGCGTCCTCAGCCGAGCGGGTTCCCACGCGGTGCCGACCAGCGCGATCCGCGTGCCGGCGGTGACCGGCGGGTGGAAGCCGACCACGCCTTCGAGCTCGGACGCGCGGGTCACCGTGGCGCCCAGCTGCCGGGCGACGACGTGGGCGAGCACGGCGTCGTCGGCACCGTGCCACACCGCGACCTGGTCGAGGGTGTGCTTGGCGAGCAGCTCCGCCAGCGCCGAGCCGACCACTTCGGTGGCGGCGGGATCGGTGGGCGTGTCGAGCGAAGGGCCATAGGTGTCGGGGCTGACGCCGAGCGTGCGCACCGCGGCGCCGACGTCCTGGACGGGAGTGGTCATGACTGGTTCTCCGAAGGGGTTCGAGTGCCCGCGAGGGTTGGGGTGCCGTCGGCCGCGAGCACGCTGAGCAGGACGACGGGCTCGGCGCCCGCCGCGCGTACGCGGTCGGCCAGCGCGGCGGCGGTGGCGTCGGCCGGGGTCTCGGCCGGGTCGTCGGCGATCGGCGTCACGACGGCGACGCGGTCGCCCCGGTGCACCTCGCCGGCGTCGACCGCGAACGGCAGACCGGTGTGCAACGCCAGCGCCGTGGTGACCGCGACGGCGTCGGCCGTGCCCGTGGTGACCAGCCGATCGGTCGCCGTCGGCAGTTCCTCGGCGAGCAGCGCCGCCGCCCGGCGCAGGATCGACGGCCGCGTGGTGAACGCGGCGCCGATCGCCGCGAGATCCGCGCGCAGCTCGCCGCGCCGCCGCTCGGCGTCGAGGAACACCGTGGTGGTGTCGGTGGCCGTGGCCAGGTCGTCCTCGAGGCTCATCGGGCGCTCCTCGCCGGTCCGCCGACCGCCGTGGTGGGTTCGGCGCCGGCGAAACCGAGCTCTGCGGACAGTTCACGCGCGGCGGTGAGGACGGCGTCCGTCGCCACCGTGCGCGCGGTGCCCTCGCGCATGCGGTTGCCGGCCGCGGCCAGCGTGACGCTCGCGGCCACCGCGCCCGTGGAGGTGAAAATCGGGGCGGCCACGGCCCAGACGCCGCGGTCGAGCTCGTCGTCGCAGATGTCGTACCCGCGGGCTCGCACGAGGGCGAGGTGCTCCACGAGTTCGTCCACTGTGGTCGGCGTGTCCGGCGTGAACGCGTCGAGCGACTGGGTTTCGAGCACCCGCCGGGCCGCGGGTTCCGGCAGGTAGGCCAGCAGCGAACGGCTCGACGCCGCGGCGTGCAGCGGCATCTCCTGTCCGATGCGCACGAACAGCCGCAGCGGGTGGCGGCCCTCCACCAGCGCGACGCACACCGCGCGGGCGCCGATGAGCTCGGTGAGGAACACCGTCTCGCCACTGGCTTCCGCGGCGTCGACCACCGCCTGGTGCGGGTTGGCCAGCAGTGCCGTCCGGTGCGGCGCCGGCTCGCCGAGCTGACGCGCGGCCGGGCCGAGGAAGTAGCGCTTGTTGGTGGGGGAGCGGGTCACGAAGTTCTCCTCCATCAGCGTGGTGAGCACGCGGTGCGCGCTGCCCACGGGGATGTCGAGCTCCTCGTGCAGCTCCTGGAGCGTGGCGCCCTTGCCCTTCGTCGCGAGGGCCCGCAGCACGGACAAGGCGCGGATGACGACCTGCATGGTTCTCCTGTCGATTGAGCGCGCGGCTCAGGCGAGCTGCTCGGCGCGACGATCGGGGATGAAGATCATCGCGACCATGTCGAGCAGGTAGATCACGGACAGCACGCCGATGGCGAAGCCGAAGCCGTAGCTCGCGGCGACGAGCGCGACCACGATCGGCGCGAACCCGCCGACCGCGCGGCCGAGGTTGAACAGCACGTTCTGCGCCGTGGACCGGATCGCCGTGGGGTAGAGCTCGGCCATCAGCGCGCCGTAGCCGCCGATCATGCCGTTGGCGAACGCGCCCATGATCGCGCCGCCCACCATCAGCGCCCACGGCGACGACAGCTGGCTGTACCCGAGGACTGAGAGGGCGGCGCCGGCCTGGAAGAGCCAGAAGGCCTTGCGGCGCCCCAGTTTGTCGGCGACCTCGCCGAACGCCAGGATCCCGACGCCCATGCCCACCACGGTCACGGCGGTCCACACCCCGGATTTCGTGAGGCTGTAGCCGAACTGCGTGGACAGGTAGGTGGGCAGCCAGATCATGATGCCGAAGTACCCGAAGTTCTGCACCGACGTGAGCACGAGGACGCCGATCGTTGCGCGGGTGGTGGGCGCGTCGGCCACGAGCAGCTTCAGCGGCACCTTCGGCTTGCCCTGCTGGAGCGCGCGGTGGCGCGTGAACTGCTCGGGCTCGTGCAGCCGCGAGCGGAACACGATGGCGACGATCGCGGGGAACGCGCCGAGCAGGAACAGCCCGCGCCAGCCCCACGCGTTGAGCACCGGAGCGGAGACCAGCGCCGCGAGCAGCACCCCGGCCTGCCAGCCGAGCCCGACCAGCGACGTCGCCCGTGCGCGCTTCTTCGCCGGCCACGCTTCGGCCGCCAGCGTCATGCCGATGCCGAACTCGCCGCCGATGCCGACGCCCGCGAGGAACCGGAAGACCGCGATCTCCCAGTAGCTCGTGGAAATCGCGGTGAGCCCGGTGAACACGGCGAAGAAGATCACCGAGTACGTCAGCACCTTCACCCGGCCGATGCGGTCGGACAGGATCCCGAACGCGATCCCGCCGACCACGGCGCCGATCAGCGTGATGGTGGCCAGCGATCCGGCTTCGGCGCCGCCCAGCCCGAGGTCACCGGAGATGGCGGAGAGCGCGAACCCGAGGATCAGCAGGTCGAAGCCGTCCATCGCGTAGCCGAGCGAAGACGCGAACACCGCCTTGCGGGCGTAACGCGTGGTGGCTTTGGTGGCCGGGGTGTCTTCGGACGTGGCGGGTGGTGCGGTGCTGCCGGCCAGCGTTTCGTCGGACATGGTGTGGAGCACTCCTCACAGCGTTGGGGGAAGGGGGACGGGGCTGGGGGAACGGGGCTGGGGGATAGGGGAAGGGCTTCAGGCGCGCAGGGTTCCGATGAGCTCGTGGACGGCGCCCGCCCCGAGCTCGGCGCAGTGGCGGGCGAGGTCGCGCACGATCTCGGCCATCGCGTAGGGGCGGGTGAACGTCGCGGTGCCGACCTGCACGGCGGTGGCGCCGGCGATGAGGAACTCGACGACGTCGCGGGCACTGCTGATGCCGCCGCAGCCGACGACCGGGATGTCGACGGCACTCGCGGCCTGCCACACCAGCCGCAGCGCGAGCGGTTTCACGGCCGGGCCGGACAGGCCGCCCACGCCGTTGCCCAGCACCGCGCGCCGCGAGCGCACATCGACGGCCAGGGCGGGGAAGGTGTTGCTCACGGTCACGGCGGTCGCGCCCGCCCGCTCGGCGGCGCGGGCGATCTCGCCGATGTCGGTGACGCCGGGCGTGAGCTTCACGAGCACCGGCAGTTCCGTCCGCGCCACCACACCGGCGACGACGGCCTCGACCGCCGCGGGGTCGGCGCCGATGGCGAGCCCGCCGTGTTCGAGGTTGGGACAGGACACGTTGACCTCGAAGGCCGCGCACTCCGCGCCGGCCAGCTCGTCGGCGACCTGCCAGTACTCGTCCACGGTCAGCCCGCCGACGCTGGCGATCACCGGGACGCCGAACTCGCGGTAGCGCGGCAGCACGTCGTGCACGAACCGGCTCGTGCCCGGGCTGGGAATGCCGACGCTGTTGAGCATGCCGAGCGCGCTTTCCGTCAGCCGGTGAGACGGGTTGCCGGAGCGGCGCTGCGCGAACACGGTCTTCGTCACGACGGCGCCGAGCTCCCGCACCGGCAGCAGGGGACCGAGCTCGGGCCCGAAGCAGCCGGACGCGGGCATCACCGGGTTGGCGAGCGTGAGCGGGCCCAGGGGAACCGACAGGTCGACGGCCGATCCGGGCGCGGTGGCGAACAGCCGGTCGCGGTCGTCGCGGCCGGTCGTCCGGTCCAGCACCTCCGTCATGCGGAATCACACCCTCCATCGAACGGAAACGAGAGAAGTGAGGATGAGTCCGGCCCAGCGTGGTGTCAAGGCAGCGGCGGCCCCGCCTGTCGACGGTGGTCAGAGCCGGTTTTCACGACACGGCGGCGCGAGTGCGGAGTGTTTCCGCGAGGTGGAAACGTGCCCTCCGCGATGCCGGAGGGTTCCGCAGGTCAGCGCCGGATTCGGCGATTTCGGCGGCCGGGTGCGAACCGCGCCGACAAATGTGCGAATGCGAACGCGGGTGCGGAGCCTCTGCGCCGTCGTGGGTGGACAGTGTCTACTCGAGCCACTCCGTCACGAACCGGTCGTTCTCGTGGATGTGCACGGCTTCGTAGCGCTCGGGCCCGAGAACCACGAACTTGTGCGCGACCCCGGCGGGGACCGCGAGCACGTCGCCCGCCCGGCCTTCCCGCTCGGTGTCGCCGATGGTGAACAGGGCGCGGCCGCGCTGGATCACGAACGTCTCGCGGTAGGGGTGGCGGTGCAGGCGCGGGCCGGACCCGGCGACGTCGGTGCTCTCGCGGATGATGGACACGCTCGCACCGACCTCGTGCCCCTCGACGTTGCGCGTCAGCGCGCCGGTCTGGTCTTCGGTGCTGGTCGAATCGGTCATTCCCACCACGGTAGCCCTGAGCCCGCGAAGTCGGGACCGGATTCGGTCTGTTCCGCCGTCCGCCGGTGGTCGTAGGGCCAGAACATCCGTGAAGGGAGCAAGCTGTGGATCTTGTGGAGCAGTTTTTCGTGGCGCAGGACGGCTTCGGCAAGGTGGTGGCCGAGGTGCCGGCGCATCGATGGGACGCATCGTCGCCGTGCGCGGCGTGGACGGTGCGGGACATCGTGGGCCACGTGCTGTGGGGCCGCCACCGGCTGTCGGCCTGGGTGACCGGGGCCGACTACCCTGAGACCGCGGGGGAACCCGGCGCACCGAACCCCGGTGTGCTCTGCGCCGGGGATCCGGCGCAGGAGTGGCGCGTGGCGTTCGAGGCGACCGCCCCGGGTCTGACCCGTGACGGGCTCGCGCGGGCCATGTCGACCGACGACGCCGGGGGTGTGCCGCTCACGACGCTGCTGCCGGCGTTCGTCTCCGACGCGCTCGTCCACACCTGGGACATCGCGCACGCTGTCGGCCTGACTGTCACGCTCGACCCGGCGGTGGTGAAGGCGACGGGCGAGTGGGTCCGGTCGATTCCGTTGCAGCGTCCGGAGTTCTTCGGGCCCGAGCTCACGCCGCCGGCAGACGCCGACGAGACCACGCGGCTGCTGGCGTTCCTGGGCCGCGCGGCCTGAGTGCCGGCGAGGTCAGGCGGGCGGCTGCGGCCCCCGCTTGGCCTGCCACGGCCACGCGCCGGAGATCTCGACCTCGAGCGCGAAGCTCAGCACGGTCCGGATCAGCACGATCAAGCCGAGGACCAGCACGTTCTCCAGTGACGCGTCGACGATCACGGTCCGGATGATGTCGCCGGCGATCAGGATCTCGAGCCCGAGCAGGATGACGCGGCCGAGGTGCACCCGCAGCTGATCGTAGCTGCCGCGGCGCCGGGTGGCGTCGACGACGAAGCGCACCAGCACCACCACGAGGCCGATGGCCATGATGCCGACGCCGAGGCCTTCGATCACGGAGGCGACGGTCTCGAACGACTCGGTGAAACTCATCCGCGAGTCCCCTCTCCGAGGCGGACGTCGGGGAAGGTCCGCGGCTCCCCGCCGGAACGTACGAACCGCCTCGACGGACTGTCAAGGCCCTGGCGGCGGCGGTCGTTCACGGGGAACTGCCGGTGATCTGCGGTTTTCGGATTCGGTGGGGACGTTTCCGGCGAGCGTGCGGCGGATCTGCGAAAATGGCCGCACGACTTCGCCGGATCAGTTTTAGGCCTTGGCCTTTGTGCGACCACCGCGGGCGCGCGACTTCGAGCCCGAGGCGCGGCTGTTTTCGTAGGCGGTGACCACGTCGGTGGGAATGCGGCCGCGTTCGGAAATGCTCCAGCCGTTGTCCGCTGCCCACGCGCGGATGCTGCGCGAGCGTTCGCGGTCCTCGGGCGTCGGCGTGCCCGAACCGGTGCCACGGCGGACCTTGCGGCCGCCGGTCCGGCGCGAGGCGGCGATGTAGCGGGCGAACTCTTCACGCAGAGTTCCCGCGTTCTTGTCGGAGAGATCGATTTCGTACTGGACGCCGTCGAGGCCGAAGGGCACGGTCTGGTGCGCGACCCCGCCGTCGATGTCGTCCACCATCTGGACCAGGACCTTGTGCGCCATGGCGGGTGAATCCTCCTCGAACGTTTCCGGCAGCCGCGTTTTCCGTGGCCTGTGAAGAACTGTAACATCGATCCACAGTGGAACGCAGTATTGGGAGTGACCGGAATCCCGTGTCGGTCCCGATTATTTTCCGACATTTCCCCTCGGATGCGGGGAATGGTCAGCGGTGGTACCCGGGCGCGCGGGCGGTGGTGGCGCGCACGACGAGCCGCGTCGGCAGTTCCGTGACCACCCGGCCGGCCGGGTCGGCGGCAGAATGGGCCAGCAGCAGATCCACCGCCCGGCTTCCGGCCTCGGCCAGCGGCATGGCGACGGTGGTGAGCGGGGGAGCGGACACCGCCGCGTAGACGAGGTCGTCGAAGCCGGTCACGCTCAGCTCGCCCGGCACGTCGACCCCGCGCTCGCGCAGGCGCGCCAGCACGCCGAGCGCCATCACGTCGTTGTAGGCGAGCACCGCGGTGACTTCGGCGGCGAGCGCCTGGTCGGCGGCGGGCGCGCCGTCCTCGTACCGCGGGGCGAACGGCCCGAGCTCCACGATCTCGATGCCGTGCTCCGCGGCGGCCGGACGCAGGCCGCGCAGCCGTTCGTGGTTGGACCACGAGCTGTCCGGGCCGTTGAGGTAGGCGCAGCGGCGGTGCCCGAGCCCGGCCAGGTGCGCCACGACCTCGCGCATCCCGCCGGCGCTGTCCATCACCGTGGCGCCGATCCCGGCCACGCGGCGGTTGAGCAGCGCCAGGGACGTGAGGCCGTCGAGCTCGGTGATGGTGGCGTCGTCGATCCCCGGCGAGCACAGCAGCACGCCGTCGGCCTGCTTCGCCAGCGTGCGCACCAGCTCCTGCTCGGTGGCCGGGTCCTCGTCGCTGTCGCCGACCAGCACGGCATGGCCGGTTTCGCGCGCCCGCGCCTGGACGCTCTTGAGCACGCCGGTGAAGAACGGGTTCCCCAGATCCGGCACCACGATGGCGATCGCGCCGGTCTTGCCGGTGATGAGGCTGCGCGCCGCCGGGCTCGGCCGGTAGCCGAGCTCCCGCACGACCGCGAGCACCCGGTCGCGCGTGGCTTCGCTGACGCGGTCGGGCGAGCCGAGCGCCCGCGACACCGTGGCCACCGACACCTCTGCCCGCCGTGCGACATCCCGGATCGTGATCCGCACGGTTCTCCTCCGCCCACCGCCGCGGCGCGGCTGGCCCCGATTGTAGGGCCCGGCCCGCCGCGCCCGGCTGTGACGTGCACCCTTGTGGCTCCCGCTCTCGTCGACCGGCTCACGTCGCGATAGTCATCCGATGAATCGATGAAGAGGCCCTAGCTCTTCTCGTGGCTCATGGTGCTCCAGTCGGGTTGCCTTGCCACGAACTTGGGCAGAGGTCTCGACAACAGATGTCAGACATCCTATGTTTTGGCCGACCGCCGCCGCCACTGACCTGGAGGTCGCAGACATGGACGTCTCCCGCAGAACAGTCCTCGGCGGCGCGCTCGCCGGGATCGCGGCGAGCGCGGCGGGCCTGGGCCCGGCCGTCGCCTCGGCCGCGAGCCACCCGCCGCCGGGCGGCGACGACTTCGACTGGGCCGCCTTCCTCGCGGCCGCGGACCTGCGGTGGCAGCGGATGCCGGCCGCATGGACAGAGGGGCCGTTCCTCGGCAACGGTTTCCTCGGCTCGGGCATCTACGCCGAGCCGGGCAAGAACGCGGTGCGCTTCAACGTGCAGCACAGCGAGGTGCAGGACCACCGGCCGCAGTACGGCTCGCTGTTCGGCCTCGCCCGGCTGCCGATCGGGTATTTCACGCTCGAACCCGTCGGCGCGATCACCGGCGTCGACTGGCGTCTGGACCTGTGGAACGCCGAGCTCACCGGCACGATCACCACGGCCGCGGGCAGCCTCGCGCTGCGCGCGATCGTCCACACCGGACAGCCGGTGCTCGCGGTCGAGGTGCGTCCGACCGAGGGCGAACGCGGGTTCCGCTGGGTCTTCCACCCGGCCGAGGCCGTGAGCCCGCGCGCCGACCCCGTCTGGAAGAAGGCGCCGCCCGAGGGCTACGTCGCGAACCCGCCGGCGACGGTCCGCGCCGTCGGCGACAGCCACGTCGCCGAGCAGCCGCTGCTCGCGGGTGGCGAGCACGTCACCGCCTGGCGGGAGGTCACCCGCGGCGGCGCGCGGACGCTCTACTCGTCGGTCGCCTGGTCCTACCCCGACCGCACGTCCACCGCGCGGGCGCTGTGGTCCGTGCGCACGGCGGCCGGGTTCGGCGAGCTCACGCGCGAGCACCGCCGCTGGTGGCATGACTACTACCGGCGCAGCTTCGTGTCTATTCCGGACACCCGGCTGCAGAGCTTCTACTGGATCCAGCTGTACAAGCTCGCCTCGGCCGCGCGGCGCGAGGCACCGGTGATGGCGACCTCTGGCCCGTGGCTGGAGAACACGCCGTGGCCGGCCACGTGGTGGAACCTCAACGTGCAGCTCGAGTACTGGCCCATCCACGGCTCCAACCACCTGGAGCTCGACGCCGTGAGCCGGGCGCTGGACCAGTACCGCGGGCACCTGTCGAGCCAGGTCGGCGCGCCGTACCAGAGCGACTCGGCCGGCATCCCGCGCACCACCGACATGACCCTGTTCAACGGCGTCTCCGACGCGAACAGCGGCTTCCCCGTGGGCGTGCCCGGCCAGGACACCCCGACCCCGGAGGTCGGCGACCTCACGTGGGCGCTGCACAACGTGTGGCTGTCCTACCGGCACACGCTGGATCGCCGCCTGCTGCGCGACACGCTGTTCCCGTTGCTGCGCAAGGCGATCAACTACTACCTGCACTTCCTGGCGCCGGGCCCGGACGGGAAGCTGCACCTGCCGCCCACGTTCTCGCCCGAGTACGGCGTGAACGCTCCCGACTGCACCTACGACCTCGCGCTCGTGCGCTGGGGCTGCCGCACCCTGCTCGACACGGCGCGCGAGCTGCGCGTCGCCGACCCGCTCGTGTCGCGCTGGCAGCAGGTGCTGGCGACGCTCGCGCCCTACGCCGTGGACGGGAACGGCTACATGATCGGCGCCGGCGTGCCCTTCGCGAAGTCGCACCGGCACTACTCGCACCTGCTGCAGGTCTACCCCTTGTACGAGATCACCTGGGAGCAGCCGGAGAACCGCGCCCTGATCGAGAAGTCGCTGGCGCACTGGGTCGGTTTCGAGGGCGCGCTGCAGGGCTACACCTTCACCGGCGCCGCGTCGATCTCGGCTTCGATGCGACGCGGCGACCAGGCGGCGGCCTACCTCGACCAGCTGCAGAGCCGGTTCATCCAGCCCAACACGATGTACGAGGAGTCCGGCCCCGTGATCGAGACGCCGCTCTCGGCGGTGAAGTCGATGCAGGACATGCTGGTGCAGAGCTGGGGCGGTGTCCTGCGGCTGTTCCCCGCTGTCCCCGCGACGTGGGGCGACATCTCCGTGCGCGACTTCCGCACCGAAGGCGCGTTCCTGCTCAGCGCCGCCCGCGAAGGCGGCAAAACGCGCTGGCTGAAGGTCCACAGCGAAGCCGGCGCCCCCTGCATCCTGCGCCCGGGCATCGACGGCGCGCTCGAGGTGACCGACGCGCAGGGCCGGGCGAAGCGATGGCGCACCCTGCCCGACGGCGACGTGCGGGTCGAGCTCGCGCGCGGCGAGGAGGCCTTCGTGTACCGCGCGGGCGACCGGCCGGACTTCGCGGTGCGGCCGGTGGCTTCGAACGGACCGAGCACTCCGTGGGGGCTGCCGGCCTGACCCGGGCGCCGCTGGTGGGTCTCGGGCAGGATGGGTTCCGAGTCCGACGACGCCGACCACGAGAGGGCACAGTGGACACTCGCAGGACCGCCGTCGTGACCGGGGCCGGGCGTGGGATCGGGGCCGCCGTCGCGGAGCGGCTGCACGGGCTCGGCCACCGGGTGGCGCTGCTCGACATCGACGCCGGCAGCTCGGCTGCGAAAGCGCGGGAGCTCGACGCCTCCGGCACCACGGCAGCGCCATTTGCCGTCGACGTGCGGGACCCGGCGGCCGTGCGGGCCGTCGCCGAGGAGGTGCGGCGGGCCTTCGGCGAGCCGGAGATCCTCGTGAACAACGCGGCCCGCACGCGGAGCCGGTCGGTGTGGGACATCGAGGTGACCGAGTGGGACGACGTGCTGGCGACCAACCTGCGCAGCGTTTTCCTGCTCACGCGCGAGCTCGCGCCGGCGATGCGCGAGCGAGGGTGGGGCCGCGTGGTCAACCTGGCGTCGCTGGCCGGGCAACAGGGTGGGCTGGTCGCGGGCGCGCACTACGCGGCGTCGAAGGCGGGAGTCCTGGTGCTCACCAAGGTGTTCGCGAAGGAGCTCGCCGCCTCGGGCGTCACGGTGAACGCCGTCGCCCCGGCGGCCACGCGGACACCGGTGATGGACGAGATGGACGCCGAACGGCTCGAAGCCGCCGAGGCCGCCATCCCCGTGGGGCGGTTCGGGCGCGCCGAGGAGGTCGCGGACCTCGTCGCCTACCTGTGCGGCGAGACCACCGGGTACATCACCGGGGCCACGTTCGACATCAACGGCGGCCTGTTCATGCGGTGACTCACATGCTGCGCAGCACCGACACGACCGTGCCGAGCACCACGGCACGGTCGCCGTCGATCACGTCGTAGGCCGGGTTGCGGGGCTCGAGGTACACGTGGCCGTTGCGGCGCCGGTAGACCTTCACCGTCGCCTCCTCGTCGATCATCGCGGCGACGATCTGGCCCGAGTGCGCCTCGGACTGCTGGCGCACCACCACGATGTCGCCGTCGCAGATCGCGGCGTCGATCATCGAGTCGCCGCGCACGCGCAGGCCGAAGACGTTGCCGCGGCCGGTGAGCCCGCGCGGCAGCTGCAGCATCTCGTCGAGGTGCTCCTCGGCCGAGATCGGCGTGCCGGCGGCGATGTGGCCGACGACCGGCACCGCCACGGAGTCCTCACCGTGCTGCGGCTCGGCCGTGCCGAGGAACGCGCGCACGTCGATCGGCCGCGACATCGAGCTGCTGCGCCGCAGGTAACCCTTGTCCTCCAGGCTCGCCAGGTGCTTCGACACCGACGAGGACGACCGCAGCCCCACGGCCTCGCCGAGCTCGCGGCTGCTCGGCGCGTACCCGTGGCGGACCACCCAGTCCCGGATCGTGACCAGGATCTGCTGCTGGCGAAGCGGCAGGGACGAGGCGTCGAGATGGTCGAAGGTGTCGTCGTAGGTGGTCACCCGCCGAATCGTAGAGGTAGGCGCCGCTCGCGCCGGGGACCGGTCCGGTGCGTCGGCGAAGTTCGCCCGGCCGGGGACGGCCGTGCCCGCGGTCGCGTCGGAGAAGGGGATCGACGGCGTCGTGACGAACGCCAAGACCGGCGCTCCGGTGCGCAGCGCGTGGTGACCGGCCGCGAAACGGGCGGGATCGACCCGCGTGTACCTGCGGTTTCGTGACGCTCGTGGCCGCGGACCGGGCTCGGCTGGTCCCCGGCCACGAGGTCGTCGAAAATCTTCCCGATCGGTTTGTCGAATCGCGAGCGGGGCCGTTCGACGCGTCGGTGTGGGCCGGTCAGCGCTTCCGGGAAGAATCCGGATCCCGGCCCGAGGGACAAAGGAGCGGACATGCGGTTTCTCATGATGCACCGGCTGTCGGAGACGCACTCGTCGTGGAACCCCAGCCAGGAGTTCATCGCGAAGATGGGCGAGTTCATCCAGGACTCGGCCGAGAAGGGCATCTTGATCACGGCGGAGGGCGTCCACCCGTCGGAGAAGGGCGCGCTCGTGCGCAAGACGCGCGGCGGTGCCATCAAGGCCACCGACGGCCCCTTCACCGAGGCCAAGGAGGTCATCGGGGGCTTCGCGCTGCTGAACTTCGCGAACCGCGAGGAGGCCGTGGAGTACGCGAAGACCTACGCGGCGCTCTTCGACGACGAGATCGAGGTCGAGGTGCGCCAGGTCGTCGAGTTCGACGAGCTCCCCACCGCGTGACGCCCCGGCCGGTCCGCCCGCCGCGGGCGGACCGGCAGGGTCACCGGTACGAGGGAGCGAACACCGGCACCAGCGCCGGGTCGTTGAACGACGTGATGCGCGCGATGCGCCCGCCACGCACGGTCAGCACCTGCACGCCGTATGGCTCGTCGGCCGTGTCGTCGGTGCGGTGGTGCACGACGAGGGCCGGCTGGCCGTTGGCGCGCGTGGGCGTCATCCGCCAGCGGCCCGGACGCAGCACGCGCGCCGCGAGGAACCCCGTGACGGCGTCTCGGCCGGTGAACCACGTCGGGATCGGCGGCATCTCCAGCTCGACATCGGCGCGCAGGAGACGGACCAGCGCTTCGGCGTCGGCGCGGGTGAACGCGTCCACGTAGTTCTCGAGCAGCGCCCGGTCGGTCTCGCCGGTCGGTTCGGTCATCTCGTCCTCGATCGGTCCGGCCTCGGCGAGGTGCGTCCGCGCGCGGCGCAGGGCACTGTCGACGGCCGCCGCGGTCGTGTCGAGCAGCTCCGCGACCTCGGCCGTCGGGAAGGCCAGCACGTCGCGCAGCGTCAGCACGGCCCGCTGCCGAGCCGGCAGCAGCTGCAGCGCGGCGATGAACGCGAGCCGCACCCCGGCCCGCGCCGCGGCGGCCACGGCCGGGTCCCCGGCGCCGAACTCGGGGGCCGGCTGGAGCCAGGCGACCGACGGCTCACGCGAGGCCACCGGCACCCGGTGGTCGTCGGCCGGCGCGCCCAGGCCCGACGGCAGCGGCCGCCGAGCCCGGGTCGCCAGCGCCGTCAAACAGGTGGTGGTGGCGATCTTGTACAGCCAGCGCCGCACCGACGACCGGCCCTCGAATCCGCCGAACCCGCGCCAGGCCCGCAGATACGTCTCCTGCACGAGGTCCTCGGCGTCGTGGATCGAGCCCAGCAGCCGATAGCAGTGCGCGAGCAGCTCCGGCCGGAACGGCTCGGTCAGCGCGCTGAACTCGGCGTTCGACGGCATGGCTTCTCCCGTGGTGCGCAGGAGTCCACTGTAGAGGCCGCTCACGGCAGCGGGCGCACGCCGGCACCGCCGACGACCTGCTCCGGCGCGGCGGTCTCGTCGGCCGCCAGCTCCAGCACGGCCTTCGCCACCTGCTCCGGCGTGAGCACCGGCTGCAGACCCTCGATGAACGCGTCGCGGGCCACGCCCTGGCGGGCCGCGTAGGCGGTGACACCGGCCGAGCCCACGCCGGCCGTCGGCGTGAGCTGGGGGAGCAGCGTGAGGAAACGCAGGCCCAGCCCGGCGCGCTCGGCTTCGTCGGCCGCGTAGCCGCGCAGGTAGCGGACCGCGGCCTTGGCGCTCGCGTAACCGCCGCTGAGCGGCGACCCGGCCAGCGCCGCACCGCTCGACATCGACACGACCACGCCGCCGGGCGCGAGCGGCTCACGCAGCGCCGCGCGGGTCCACTCGAAGACGTGCCGCGTGTCGGTGTGCCAGTTCCGGCTGAAGGTTTCCCAGGTCTGGTCCTGCACCGGCGCCATGTGCGGCGTCGCGCCGGCGTTGAGCACGAGCAGATCGGGCCGGTAGTCGCGGAGCACGGCCGCGGCCAGCGTTTCGTCGGTCGCGTCGGCGGCCAGGGGCGTGAAGAGCTCGCCGGCCTCGTCCCGGACGGCGAGCAGATCCTCTTCACTGCGCGCGATCCCGACGACGCGCGTGCCGGCGGCCACGAGCGCGACGGCGATCGCGCGCCCGAACCCACGGCCGGCTCCGGTGACTACGGCGGTCTGGAAAGACATCGGACACTCCCGGGTGGTGAGGGAAATCGGTCCGCATCAAGACCGCCCGGCGCCGCGAAAACCGTCGGCCTGCCGCTGTGTCTTGGGTCACAGCAGGCTCAGCGGTGCAGATTCCGCGCTTCCCTGACAATCGTCTTCTCGAGGCCGGTCACCGGATCGTATAACGACCTATACGGAGTCCTTTGTGGACACCCGCGCTCCACCGTCGTTCTCCCAGTCGTAGACGACCGTCGTCCGGAGGACGACGTCCTGCAGGGACCGGCGGTGGGGGCTCACGATCACCCACAGCAGCCCGATCGGGAAGACCACGCAGAACAGCGCTCGGGCCGCGGCGCGGACCCAGCCCAGGCGCCGGCCGCGGCCCAGGACGCGGAGGCCGAGCAGTGCCCCGCCGTAGCTGCGGCCGATGGTGGCCCAGCTGACCGTGAGGTACACGATCGCGACGGCCGCGGAGATCCCGCCGGCCAGTGCCGGCGGTGCCGCGGGCCACCGGAACGACAGCGGCGAGGCCGCGAACAGCGCCGCCACCACCGCGAAGTAGCCGCCGAACGTGAGCAGCCCGGTCACGGCCGCGTCGAGCAGGGCGGCGACCAGGCGCGTGACGATGCCCGCCGGCCCCTCAGGCGGGCCGGTCACCACGGCGCCGCAGCACGCGGCCGACCACGCGGGCCACGGCGTCGTCGGCGTTCACCCCGGCACCCCGCACGCCCCGGATCGCTTCGCCCGCAACGGTTCCGCTCGACTGCCGCACGACTTCAGGCAGGTCCATCGCGGCCACGAGGTCACCGAAGTCCAGTGTGGACACCACGGCCGCCACGTCGACCTCGGCGAGCACTGCGTCGAGGTCCACGTGCTCACCGACCAGCTTCGGCAGGTCGACCGCGTCGAGCACGGCCGCGGCGGCCGCGGTCACCACGTCCCGCACCGCGCGGCGCGCCACGTCCTCGGGTACGGCGGTCGTCAGCACGGCCCAGCCCGCCCGCCGCAGCGGGGTGGACGCCCACCAGCCGGCCTTGAGCGCCACCGCGCCCAGCCCCAGCACCGCGCCGACGTGGTCGGGCTCGTCGTTCACGGCGTCCCCCTTCAGCCGGTCGCCGCCGGCCGGTCGCCGGGGACGTCGAGGAACTGGATCACGGCGAGGACCACCAGCAGAACGAGGGCGATCAGCAGCACCGCGAGCCCGCTCGGCCGATCGAGGAACAGGAACACGAGCACGGCGATCGCGACGGCACCGGCGCGCAGGGCCACGCGGTAGGAGTGCACCCACTTGCCGAGGCCGGTGGCGCGCAGGCCGCTGCGCGAGCGCAGCCACGTCAGTCCCTTGACCACGCCTTGGCGGATGTGGACGGCGGTGGACGAAGGACCGGCGAGGAAGGCCCCGAGCGCCACCACGATCCCGACCGCGAACAGGGTTCTCAGACCGTCGCGCAGGAACCGCAGCACAATGTCGAACGCCGCCGAGACCGGTGCCGCCGAGCGGCTCGGGACCGCGTCGACGACGATGGTGCGCCCGATCGCGAGCCCGATCGCGAGGACCAGCATGCTGAACGCGAACCCGAGCGCGGCGCCGATGAGCGCACGTCGTTTGTGCCGGGCGATGTAGACGCCCGCGGCGAGCAGCACGATCGCGATCCACGGCAGCCACGTCGCGAGCCGGTCCAAGGTGGTGTACCACGAGCGCGCTTTCACCAGGCCGGCCGCGTCGGCGACCTCGATCGTCGGGTGGACCTCGGGGATGCGGTTCACGATGGTGAGCCCGTCGGCGGCGAGCTGCTGCTTCGCGTCGTCGATGAACGGCGCGAGGTCGAGCACGACCTTGTCGCCCTGGATCGCGATGGCCGACGCCGACCCGTCGAGCACGGCGACCGCCTGCTGGTGGGCTGTGCGGATCACACGGTCCCAGGTCTGCGCGATCCGGTCGCTGGCGACGAGGGTCGCGACACGGCCGTGCACGAAGCTCTGCACGCCCGACGCGAGCGGACCGGTCAGGGCCTCCAGCCGGTCGGTGACGGCCGGCGGGACGCCCTGGGCCGCGAGCGCGCCGACGGCGTCGGTCGCGATGGCCTGCACGTTGATGTTCGTGAAGATGGTCTCGGTGACCCGGTCGGTCACGGCCGCCTGCACCGCCGGGTCGCGGATCAGCGGGCTCATCGTGGCGGTGAACCGGTCGGTGTCGGAGATCTGGTTGTTCACCCACACCGACGCGAGCGCGAGCGGCGCGAGGATGCAGCCGAGCACGATGAGGATCGAGGACACGATCGGCCGCCAGCTGAGGTGGCGGCGTTCGCGGGTGGCCCGCAGCCGGGCCACTTCGAGCCGCAGTTGTTCCAGCTCGGCCCGCTCGTCCGCGGTCGGCTCGATGAGGTGGTCCGTGCTATCCGACATGACCGGTCCGATCCGATCAGCTCGACATCATTTCCCGCAGCGCGGCTTCCTGCTCCGCGGACAGGTTGGACTGCAGCAGCTCCGGCTTGTGGCCGCCGGCCTCGATCGCGGCCTTCACCTTGTCGACCACTGCGTCGCTGGACATCAGGAACAGGGCCGAGGTGCCGGGGGTGACCTTGTCGCGCACGGACTTGATGAAGTCGTCGTCGATGCCGACGTCGGTCAGCGATCCGGCGAGCGCACCGGTGGCCGCGCCGATGGCGGCGCCGATGAGCGGCATCAGGAAGATCAGGCCGAACAGCATGCCCCAGAACATCCCGCTCATCGCGCCGCCGGCGGTGAGGTTGCGCAGCTGCCGGGTCTTCGGCTTCTTGGCGTCAGGTTTCCACGACACGGTGGCCGCGTCGTGGATCGAGATCAGTTCCTGCTTGGCCAGGCTCCGGAGGGTGTCCACCGCGTTGTCGGCTCCGTCGGGGCTGTCGAACTTCCACACCGTCAGCGTCGTCATCGTGCTCTCCTGTCGGGTTCGCGGGCCGCGCCGACGCCACCGTCGCCCGGCGCGGCCCCGTCCGCCTCGCCCCTGCGGGGTGAGACCCGCCGCCGCACCGCCGCGGCACCCAGCCGCAGCTCGGTGCGCCGCACCGCGTCGTGCCGGGCGGCCTGTGCGCCGGCGTCGAGCGCGCGCACGAGGGGTGAGCCGGAGCCGTGGCGGGCGCGGATGCCGGCGATGCGCTCGGCGAAGTCGGTCGGGCCGCCGTCCGGGGTCGTGCGCATGTCGCAGAACCACAGGGCGTCGCGCAGCACGGTGCGCTCGTCCGGGTAGCGGGCGAGTTCGGCCCCGAGCCCGCGCTCCTCGGCGATGAACTGGGCGGCCGAGTGCTGGGCCACGAGGTTGACCAGCCGGGGCGGTGCCGACACCGCGACGAGGAACCGGGCGCCGTCGAGCGGGTGGTAGCCGGACACGACGAGCCCGGCCGCGTAGCCGATGTCGTGCAGGAGCGCGGCCGCCACGAGCAGCTCTTCCTCGCCGGCGTGCAGCAGACTCGGCCCGATCTGCCGCCCGCACTTCGCGACTCCCTGCACGTGCTGCCACCGCCGGGGCAGTTCGCGCGAAAGATGGCGCTGCGCGAGGCTCCAGGCCCACGCGATCAGCGCGCCGCGAGGGTGCGTCGCCGGTTCAGCGACGGCTGGGGCGGGTTCGGAGTGCGTCGGGGGCATGTGCGACCAGCGCCCAGATGACCAGCACGTCGAGGGTGAGCACGACCAGCGCCCAGAACGGCGCGGCGGGCAGGAAAGTCAGGTGCGCCAAGGCGCTGAGCCCGGCGATCGCGACGCCGGGGTAACGCGCCCAGCTCGCCCGCGCGAACAGCCCGAGCGCCGTGAGCACCGCGGCCGCGCCCAGCACGAGGTGCACCCAGCCCCAGCCGGTGAGGTCGAACAGCAGGGTCCCGTGCGGGGTCACGGCGTAGTACTGCGGGTCGAGCAGCGCCGTGAGCCCTTCGACCAGGGTGAAACTGCCGAGCAGGAACATCATCGTGGCACCGAAGAAGATCCAGCTGGCCCAGCCGGACTCCTCGGCAGCGGCCTCGGGTGCGGCCGGGCGCACAGCGTGATGGCTCATGGTCGGGTCCCTTCTCCTGGCCGCGGACATCTTCGACGGCCGGGCTCACGGGCGCTTCGCCCGGTGCGGATGAAAGCGTTCTTTCCGGACGTCAGCGGGCCGGCCGTCCGGCGAGCACGCGGAACACCACGCGCAGCGCCTCGCCCATGCCCTTGGGCGAGGCCGCCGCGGGGGCGACGCCGGGCGCGTCCAGCGGCACGCGCACGCGCAGCGCGCCGGGCAGCGTGCGGAACCGCAGCGGTGGTTCCAGCTGAAGGGCTTCGCCGTCGACGCCGATGTCCACAAGGGACTGTCCCGAGCTCACCACGAACTCCTCGGCCTGCCACTCCCGGTAGCCGGGGTAGCGGGCGAGCTGGCCGGTGAGCTCCGCGGTGACCAGCGCCGGCAGGTCGCGCGCCCGGTCGACGCTCACGGTGACGATGCCGAGGGAGCCGCTGTCGAGCCGTTCGCGCGAGCCGAAGCCGCTGAGGCGGTCGAGGCGGTAGGCGCCGTTGGACACGAGCACGATGTCGGCCGGCGGGCGATCGTCCTCGCCGGGCACGCGGTACTGGAGGTCGAAGTGCTCGGAGTCGGGGCCCAGCAGCTGCGGCAGCTGCCCGGCCACCGTCGACACCTTGGCGTCGCGGTAGCCCGGCGACTGGACCACCGTGGCGTAGACGCCGAGCGAAGCGTTGTTCACGAACACCCGGTCGCCGATCAGCGCGAGGTCGATGCGGTGCTCGGCCGCTTCGCCGTACGCGTCGAGGGCGGCGGTCACGTTCTCGCGGTCGAGCCCGAGGTCGAGGGCGAAGTGGTTGCGCGTGCCGGCGGGCACGCACACATACGGCAGCCCGTGGCGGCGCGCGACGTCGGCGACCAGCGCCTGGGAGCCGTCGCCGCCGGCCATCCCGAGCACGTCCGCGTGGTTGGCGGCCTCTTCGGCGAGCTCCCGCAGGTCGTCGCCGCGGCGCAGCACGACGGGGGTGATGCCACGTTTGCGCGCCTCGCGTTCGAGGTCGAACTGCGCCACCTTCCCGCCGCCGGAGCGGGGGTTCATCAGCAGCACGCCGTGGCGCGCGGGGCCGACGCGGTCGGCCCGGACGCGCCGGGCCAGGTCGTGGCCGATCGCCACCCGGGCGGCCAGCGCCGCGAGCACCATCAGCCCGAGGACCAGCGGCAGCACCACAAACGTGCGCAGGTCCGGCAGCAGGACGATCGCGGCGAGCGCGAGGACCGCCACGACGGCGAGCACGATCCGCGCGAGCCCATGGCGGACCAGCGCGGCCCAGGCCGCGATCGTGGCAATCACCAGCAGCACCACGGCGAGCACCAGCTGCACCGGGCTGCTGACCGCGGCGATGACCGCCACGACGATCGCGGCGGCCAGCGCGAGAAGGGCGCCCAGAGCGCACGCGCGCCGGGCGAGCGACGGAGCAGGGCCGGTCATGCGCCGACCCTGCGTGGGCGGGCGGCCCCGTGTCGTCACCCCGTCCGGATGATGCCTCGTCTCACCCCGTGCGGGGGAGGAAAGGCGCTCGCCGGCGGGTGAAGCTGCCTCGATGGTGCTCACCTCACGACGTTCGACGGTCGAATCCCGGGAAGACCGGATCGCCCGGGGCAAGGCGGCCCGTGCGGCCGCTCCGCGGTCGAGCCACGCAGGGTTCACGCGCGCACGCGGCCGCCCCGATCCGCTGGAACTGCTCGCCCGCCAGGACGAAACGCGGGTCAAGGAACTGCTGCCGATCCGCTACGGGCGCATGGCGGTGTCGCCGTTCACCTACTTCCGCGGCGCCGCGCTGCCGATGGCGAGTGACCTGTCAGGGACGCCGGTGAGCGGGCTTCGGGTGCAGGCGTGCGGCGACGCGCACCTGATCAACTTCGGCGTGTTCGCCTCGCCGGAACGCAAGCTCGTGTTCGACATCAACGACTTCGACGAGACCCTGCCCGGCCCGTGGGAGTGGGACGTGAAGCGCCTCGCGGCGAGCCTCGAGATCGCGAGCCGGCACAACGGGTTCTCCGCCCGCCAGTGCCGCGGCGTGGTGGCCGCGACGGTCGCGCAGTACCGCGAGGCGATGCGGGGATTCGGCGAGCGCACCGCGCTCGACGTCTGGTACGCCCACGCCGATGTCGATCAGGTGAAGGCCCTGTATGCCGACCGCTTGGGCGGGCACCGGCGCCGGATGATCGAGAAGGGCATGGCCTCGGCTCAGGCGCACGACAACCTCGGCGCCCTGCGCCGTTTCACGTCCGTCGCCGACGGCACGGTGCACATCAAGCCCGACCCGCCGATCGTGCTGCCCATCGAGGAGCTCGGGCACACCAAGACGGCCGTCGAGGAGGTGCGCATGCAGCTGGGCTCGATCCTGGAGGCCTACCGTGCCACGCTGGAACCCGAGCGGCGTGTGCTGCTGGACCGCTACCGGATCGTGGACATGGCGCACAAAGTCGTGGGCGTCGGCAGCGTCGGCACGCGGTGCTGGATGGTCCTGCTGCTCGGCAACGACGACCGCGACCCCTTGTTCCTGCAGGCGAAGGAAGCCGGCCCGTCGGTGCTGGAGGAGTTCGCCGGGCCCAGCGACTACGACAACGCGGGGCGCCGCGTGGTCGTGGGCCAGCGGCTGATGCAGACGGTGAGCGACATCTTCCTCGGCTGGGTCCACGTGACCGGCGTCGACGGCCGCCCGCGCGACTTCTACCTGCGCCAGCTGCGCGACTGGAAGGGCTCGGCCGACGTCGAGACGATGGACCCGCGCGACCTGCGCACCTACGGCATGCTGTGCGCCTGGACGCTCGCGCGCGCCCACGCCCGCACCGGCGACAGCGTCGCGATCGGCGCCTACGTCGGTTCCGGTGACTCGTTCGACCAGGCGATCGCCGAGTTCACGCGCGACTACGCCGACCAGAACGAGAAGGACCACGCGGCGTTGGCCAAGGCCATCAAGACGGGTGCGGTCAAGGCCGAGTCCGGGCGGTGAAGGCGCGGCAGCTGCTCGGCCCGGGTGTGCTGCGCCCTGTGCTGACGGTGGCGACGCTCATCGCCGTGTACTACCTGCTCCCGTTGGACCGGCAGCTCGACGTGTGGACGATCGTGGGGCTCGTCGTCGGGGTCACGCTGGTCGCGGTCCTGGTGGTGGTCGAGGCGCGCGCGATCCTGCGCTCCACGCGCCCGGCGTTGCAGGGGATCCAGGCGCTGGCGCTGGTGGTGCCGCTGTTCCTGCTGGTGTTCGCCAACGTCTACTACGTGCTGGACTACAACGTGCCCCAGAGCTTCGACGTGCCGCTGAACCGCACCGACTCGCTGTACTTCGTGGTCACGGTGTTCGCGACGGTCGGGTTCGGTGACATCGTGCCCGTGACGCAGGCCGCGCGCCTGCTGGTCACGGCGCAGATGATCGCGAACCTGCTGGTGGTCGGCGTCGCGTTGCGAGTGATCCTGACGGCCGTGCAGCACAGCCGTTCGCGGTTACCGCTTGGCGTGCTTCGGGATCAGCAGCGCCGTGACCACCCCGACGAGGGCGAGGCACACGAGCATGATCAGGGCGATGCCGAACGGCCCGTTGCCCGGGACGGCCGCGCCGGCGAGCACGGAGCCGACCAGCGCGGTGCCCAGTGACGAGCCGAGGTTCGACACGCTGCGCGACACACCCGAGATGTCGCCCTGCGCCTCTTCCGGCGAGCTGGACTGCACGAGGTTGACCGACGCCGTCAGCATCACGCCGATCCCGATGCCCATCAGCAACAGCCCGGGCGCGAACGTCCAGACGCTCGAGTCTTCCCGGACGAGCACCAGCATCAGCACGAGGCCCAGCGTGGTGGAGCTGAAGCCGGCCCGGATCAGCCTGCGCAACGAGTGGCGCCGCGACATCCGTCCCGCGAGGGCCGACGCGGCGAGGATGCCGATGGTGGCGGGCACGAGCACCAGCCCCGTCTCGATCGCGTTGAAGCCGCGGATCTGCTGCAGGAACACCGACGTCACGAAGAACGCGCCCTGCATGACCAGCCACTGCAGCACCTGGGTGACGAGCCCGAGGTTCGACGCCTTGCTGCGGAAGATCTTCAGCGAGAACAGCGGGGCGCGCCCCGCGTGCTCCACTCGCCGCAGATGCAGGAAGAAGATCGCCAGCAGCACGACCCCGATCGCGACGTAGATCCACACCGGCGACATGCCGCCCTGGGGGATCACCACCGTGCCACCGATCGTGAAGTCCTCACGCGACTTGAGCCACCCGTAGGTGGAGCTCTGCAGCACGCCGAAGACCACGAAGAACAGCCCGGCCGCCGACAGCACCGCGCCCCACACGTCGAAGTGCGGCGGGCGCTCGGCCAGCGGCGGGTCGACGATGCGCAAGGCGAGGACGATGATCAGCACGATCACGGCCACCTGGAAGAGGAACGACGCCCGCCAGCCGAGGTAGCTCGTGATCAGACCGCCCAGCAGCGGCCCCGCCGCCGCCCCGAGCCCCGCCGCCCCGCTCACGATCCCGAAGTTGCGGGCGCGGGCGCTCACGTCTTCGAACACCACCGTGACGAGGATGTAGATCGGCGGGATCAGCAGCGCCGACCCGATGCCCTCCAGCAGCGAGTACCCCACGATCAGCAGCCCGATGCCCTGCGCGAACGACGAGAGCAGCGCGCCCGAGCCGTAGATCACGAGGCCCGCGATGAAGCAGACCTTGCGGCCGAGGAAGTCCGTGAGCTTGCTGCCGGGGATCATCAGCGCGGCCATCGTGAGCGTGAACAGCGTGATCGCCGTCTGGATGCTGATGACCGACGTGCCGAGGTCGTCGGCGATCGTGCTGATCGCCACGTTCATGTTCGTCGCCGCGTAGCTCGCGATGAACTGCCCGAGCGCGAGTGGCAGTACGACGGCGGAAGCGGAGACGCTCTTCGATCCCGTGGCCATCGGGGCCCCTCTCCTCGATGCCCCACCTTGCGAACCCGCGGCGTCGACGGCATCACCTGCTGCGGATGACCCGCCGGAGCCCCGTCGCTGTCCACTTCGGACGCGATGGAGACCGAGCTCGTGAAAGGTCGGCGCACGGGCCCGCGCCGAGGGCTCAGGGTGTGAAGACGATCCGCTCGCGGGGGTCGGACGGCGTCGTCCAGGTGCTCTTGACGTCGGTGAGCGGGACGGCTTTCGCGGCGGTGGTGAAGGTGCCGGCGGCGAGTTCGTCGAGCAGCGACGGCAGTTCGGCGACGATGCCGGCGGCGGTCAGCGAACCCTGACCGCTGCCCATGATCCGCTGACTAGGCGTCCGAGAGTTCTTCCCGGCCGCGTTCGGTGAGCAGGTAGCAGTGCGGACGAAGCGGATCGGACTTGGGCCATTCGTCGGTGATCCAGCCACGCTGCCGCATCTGCTGCAGCAGGGGATACAGGCGCGCGTTGTGTACGCCGACCGCGGCGCGCAGATCCGCAGCCGAGAAGCGTGCGCCGTGACCGCCGCCGAGGAACGCCGACGCCAGCTTGTCCATTTCCCGGGCTGTCCGCATGACCAAATGGTAACCGGAGCATGCGCACGCCGTCAGTCTTCGCCGTCCTGCGCCGGCGGGTCCGGACGCCACCGGAACCGGCTGGACCGGTAGCCGCCACCCGGGCGTGTGGGCCCGGTCGGCTGCCGAGGCGGCCCACTTTCCAACGGCCCGAACACCCAGTTGCCCTCCCGTCCTCCGGCAAGGCAGCTGCGGGTGTCGCGCGGCCGATTCGGTGGCTCGGTCACCGCTTCGGCCTGTCGTCCGGCGGCGGTGGCTGGATCGGTCGGGGCTGTGGGGCGGAGTTGTTCTCCGTCGGTCGGGTCGTTCGGTGGTTCTTGCCCGATACCGGCAGGGTCGGTCCGGTGCCGGCGGTATTTCGTTCCTTTGCCATCTGCTGTCCTCTTTCGGTGTTGTCGAAAAATGGGCAGGTGGAACCCGGCCGCCGCGCGGGGTCGGGGCACAGCGCGGCGGCCGGAGATCGGGTGGTTCAGGTGGACCGCTCGGCGATCACTTGTCGTCTTCGATCACGGTGCCGGTGTCGGGATCGGTCAGGACCTCGGTGCCGTCGTCTTGGATCCAGACGCCCATCAGCGCGGCCGCGGGAGCGCTCGTGGCCGGCGGTGCAGACCTGGATGGTTCGCCGGTATGGACCAGCCGAGGGCGCGGCGGTAGGCCACATCGCAGTACGGGCACTGGGTCGGCACACCATGTGCCGTGCGTTGCTTGAGCGGCTCGAACTCGGCGGCCGCCGACTCGCCGCACAGCATCGTGATGCCGTCGCCCGGGGCCGGAATGGCCGTTAGCGTGGTGCGGTGCCACACGCCGTCTATCACGGGGTGGATCGCCGTCGGGTCGATGTAGATCAACGCCGTCATGCAGTAAGTATTTCCGAGAGTAATTGTTTGGAACACAGCCAGTAACAATCATTTCGGGGCGAGGAGTCGCGCGAACTAGGCGCGAATGGCATAGATCAGGTCCTGCGGCGCGGCGCCTGTACCCTCCGGGCGTGGACCTCCTCCCGTTCGACGAATACGTGCGCTCGCTCAACCGGAAGCGGATGTCCGCGGGAACCCTGATCCGCGACGCCGCCGACCGCGTTCTCCTCGTCGAGCCGTCGTACAAGGAGCACTGGGACATCCCAGGCGGCGCCTGCGAGGAAGGCGAACCGCCCTGGCGAACTGCGCGCCGCGAACGCGCCGAGGAAGTCGGTATCGACCGGCCCCTCGGCCCGCTGTTGGTCATCGACTACATCTCGGCCAACGACCGGATGCCCGAGGGCATGGCGTTCATATTCGACGGTGGGATCATCACCGAGGACGAGGCTGCTCAGCTCAAGCTGACCGATCCGGAGATCCTCTCGGTGGAGCTGCTGCCCATCGACGAGGCCGCCGACCGGGTGAAACCGGTGCTCGCACGGCGGATTCGGGCAGCGCTCGAATCCGCGCGGGCCGGAGGAAGCTTCGTGTTCTGCGAGAATGGCTTGCCGATCACGGACTAGGGGCGGTCGGTTCCCGGGGGAGGGCACCATGGCTGGCGCACCAATCGCCGACAACCTCGCACGGCTGCGCGTCGCGCGGGACCTCTCGCAGGAGCAGCTCGCCGAAGCGGCCGGTGTCGGTTCCGACACCGTTGCACGCATCGAGCAAGGCAAGCGGACCCAGAGCCGCCCGGCCACCTTGCGGAAGCTCGCCGGCGCGCTCGGCGTGAGCGTGGACGCGTTGCTCGGCCAGGCGCCCGCGCCCCACTCGCTCGACGTTGACGTGGTTCCGCTGCGACGCGCCATCAACCACGACGCGCAGATCCCCGGCCTCGACGACCTCGCCGACACCCGTGACCTGCTTACCCTGCCGGAGCTGACGGATACCGCACACCAGGCCTGGCGCGCCTACGTCGACGGCCGTCACACCGAGCTGCTCCACGCGCTCCCGCTCGTGCTCGCCGACGCGCGCCGAGTCGTCCGCGACGCGCGCGACGACGAACGCGCCGGCGGCTACCGCGTGCTGTCCACCGCCTACCGGCTCGGAGCCGGCATCGCCGGCCGGATCGGGCTCGACGACCTCGCCTACACCGCGGCCGCGCGCGCGGTCCAGGTTGCCGGCGAATCCGAGCCCCGGATGTGGAACGAGCGATCTCGCTCCGCTACCTCGCCTGGACTCTGGTTCGCCAGGGACTGTCCGAAGACGCCGAGCGCGTCGCGACCGAGGCTGCCGCGGTGATCGAACCCCGCATGCTCGACCGTGACCCCACTCGCGCCGGCGTGTTCGGCAACCTCCTCTTCAACGCCGCGACCGCAGCGCTCAACAACGGCAGCAGGGGCCGCGCCGACGACCTCCTCGCAGCGGCGCACGCGGCCGCCGTCCGATCGCGCGGGGACACCGCGACTGAAGCTGCGATCTTCGGCCCCGTGTCGCCGCGCTGCAACGCGTAGATTTCACTGTCCGCGCTGGCGACCCGGAACGTGCCCTCGTGCTCGCGGGCACAGTGCCGGAGGTGGACGGCAGCGACGTGCCCGCGTTCTGGGAGGCCGGACACCGGCTGTTCCTTGCCGCTGCGGCGGCTGTGCTCCGACGAGACCAAGCGGCTCTCGGCTGGCTCGGCGAGGCGCGCGACCTCGCGCCCGACTGGGTCCGCTACCAGCCACTCGGCAAGCGCACCATGCTTCAGCTCGTCCAGCGGGCGACGCGTCGACGCGGGCCGAAGTTCGCCAGCCTCGCCAAGCACTACGGCGCCGTCGCGGACAACTAGGGTTCGCGGTCAGCAGCGGAAAGCCCCGGCCACAGCATGGGGGACCGGCGCACGGGCCCGCGCCGAGGGCTCAGGGTGTGAAGACGATCCGCTCGCGGGGGTCGGACGGCGTCGTCCAGGTGCTCTTGACGTCGGTGAGCGGGACGGCTTTCGCGGCGGTGGTGAAGGTGCCGGCGGCGAGTTCGTCGAGCAGCGACGGCAGTTCGGCGACGATGCCGGCGGCGGTCAGCGAACCCTGACCGCTGCCCATGATCCGCAGGTTCGCCGCGCGCAGCAGGGCCGAGGGCAGCGTGACGTCGGCGCCGGCGGGGGAGCCGATCTGCACCCAGGCCAGTGGTTTGCTGCGCTCGGCGCGGTGGGTGACGAGCGCCCGCATCGCCAGCTCGGCCGGGGCGCCCCAGGTGTAGTCGAGCACGACGTCGACGTCCGCGGCGAGCTTGTCCGCGTCCGCGGTTGAAACGACGTGGGTCGCACCGAGCGTGGTGAGCAGCTCCAGCCGCCGCGGATCCCGCCCGACCGCGATGACCTCGCCGGCCCCGAGGTGCCGCGCGACCTCCACCGCCAGCCGCCCGGCGTTGCCCGTCGCGCCGAGCACCAGCACGCTCTGCCCCGGCTCGAACTCGACCCGCCGCCGCAACGCCACCCACGACGACATCGCCGGGTTCATCGCGGCCGCGACCACCACGGCGTCGGCTCCGGCGGGCAGCTCCACCGCGCGCCGTGGATCGACCACCGCGCGCTCGGCCATCGTCCCGGGCACGTCGTCGCCGGCGACGAAGTACACGCGCCGCCCGTCGGGCAGCCGGCCGACCCCGTCGACACCCGGGACCATCGGCAGGCGCCCGTCACTGGTGTAGTGCGTGCCGCCCGCGCCGGACCGCACGCGCGGGTGCAGGCCGGCCGCGGGCACCTCCGTGAGCAGGTGCCCGCCGGCGGCTTCGGGCGTCTCGAACTCTTCGTAGCGGGGCGGCCGTTCGAACGACCGCGCGACAGCTGCGTACGCGGCGGTTCTCCTTCGGTTTAGTACGTGGCACAAACCAAATTAGTTTGTGTCACGTACTACGTCAAGTACGCTGTCGCCCATGGAGCAACCACCGGACCTGGGCATCGTCGACGGCCTGGCGCAGCTGTCCTTCCTGGTCCAGGGCGAGCTCGCCCACGTCGCCGCCGAGCACGGCCAGTCGCTCGTGCAGCTGCGCCTGCTGGGCATCCTGCGCGACCGCACGCCGGGCATGCAGGAGCTCGCGCGGCACCTCGAGCTCGACAAGTCGAGCACCACGGGCCTCGTCACCCGCGCCGAACGCCGCGGTCTGGTCCAGCGCACCCCGGCCCCGCATGACGGCCGCGGCGTGCTCGTGTCGCTCACCCCCGAGGGGCACGCACTGGCGCGCGAGGGTGAGGCGGAGGTGGGGCGCCGGCTGGTGGCGCTGACCGCCGGACTTACCGAGGTGCAACGTTCCCGATTGGCTCAGCTGGCCAGTTTCGTGGTCGCCGCGGCGGAGTGATGCTCAGGCGCCGATGCCCTCGAGCACCGTCGCCACCACGTCGTCGACCGACGGTGCCGCGGTCGGGCCCGCGTGGGGGACCAGCGCGGAGAACACCGTCTCGTGGCACGCGCCGACGAGCAGGGCCGCGGCGGCGTCGAGGTGGGCGGCGGGGGAGAGCCGGCCCAGGTCGCGTTCCGCGTGGAGGTAGGTCAGGAGGCGGTCGCGCCATTCGGTGCCCGTGGGGGTGAGGGACGCGAAGCGCGAGAGCACCGCCTGGTGGGCGAGCAGGCCGGCGAATGTGGGCAGGATGGCGCGGTGCAGGGCGAGCCCGTAGGTGAGGTGCGCGCGGAGATTGGCCTCGACCGTGCCTTCTCCGGGAGTCGGCAGGTCGCCCAGCTCGCGTTCGGCGTCGCGGACGTGGGCGCGCAGCGCGTGCGCCAGGAGTTCTTCCTTGTCGGCGAAGTGGTTGTACAACACGCCGTCCGCGACGCCGGCGCGGCGGGCGATCGCGCGGACCGTCAGCTTCGCCGCGCCTTCCTCGGCCATGAGCGCGCCGGCCGTCGCGATGAGGTGCTCGCGCAGGCTGCGGTCCCCGTAGCGCAGGGCGGCTGCTGTTCTCGGTGACATCGCCGCCATCGTATTCACCGGCTGGCGGTGACGAGCCACGCCGCGCCCTGCAGCCGCACGGCGCCGGGTTCGGCGAACGGTCGCAATGCCTCCGCCAGGGCGGTTTCGGCGTCCCGCGCGTGGTGCCGGACCGGGCCCCAGCCGGCGATGAACTCCGCCGCGTCGGCCACGTCGCGGCCCCAGACCTGATCGGCCTCGACCCGCGTGCACGTGACGTCGCGGAACCCCGCCTCCGCCAGTACCGAGCGCGTGTGCGCGGGATCGGCGAGCGACGTCGGCCCGCTGCCCGAAGGCAGTGGGGCCAGTGCGCCGAACACGGTCCCGAGGTCGGTTCCTGCCAGCTCGGTCAGGCACACGAACGCGAGCCGCCCACCCGGCCGAAGCGCGTGGCGCACCCCGGCGAACGCCGCCACCGGATCCGCGTAGAACATCACCCCGAACCGGCTCAACGCGACGTCGAACGACCCCTCGGCGAACGGATGAACCTGCACGTCACCCTGCTCGAACACCACGTTCGCCGCACTCCGGGCCCGTGCCGTCGCCAGCATCGGCCCGGACAGGTCGACGCCCAGCACCCGGCCGGACCCGGACCGCTCCGCCGCGAGCCGCGTCAGCTGCCCCGTGCCGCACCCGAGGTCGACCACGTCGTCGCCCGGACCGACCGCGGCCAGCAGAAACGGGTTGAACCCGCTGTTCACCGCGTCGTAGCGATCGGCGTGCTCCGCCCAGTGCCCACCCTCGTAGCCGTTCCACGCCTCCGCCTGCGCCGTGTTGACGATCCCGGTCATGAGCTCCTCCTCGAGTGTAGTGAACACATGTTCATGAACAGGTGTTCATAATGACTCGCAGCGCCGGAGACTGTCAACCGATCCGATGTGGACGGTCATGATCACGTCAGCGATTCGTAAGGCTCCGCCACCTCGGCCTCCGAGCTGATCTTGGTTACCGTCGGCCGGACATCCGATCACGACGAAGGGGGAGCCCGTGGCTTCTCGGGTCACACTGGGACGACGCGTCGAGGCCGTGGGCGGGCTCGTCGTGCGCCACGGGCTCGTGCTGGTCGTCGCGTGGATCGCGGTGCTCAAGCTGACGGCTTCGGAAGCCACGCGCATCCAGCAGTACGTCTCGCACAGCCCGTTCCTGAGCTGGACGAACCACGTCCTGGACCCGCAAGCCCTCGCGATCGTCCTCGGCGCGGTCGAGTTCGGCGCCGCCGTTCTCATCGCCGCCGGCCCGTGGGCGCCCCGGGTGTCCGCTGTGGGCAGTGCGCTCGGGGTCCTGATTTTCCTGACCACGCTCAGCTTTTTCCTCACGACCCCCGGCGTCGGCGACGCGGCGGCGGGCGGCTTCCCCGCGTTGTCGCCGGTCGGCCAGTTCCTGCTCAAGGACGTGGTGCTGCTCGGCGCGTCGATCTGGACCCTGGGCCGCTCGCTGAACCGCGAAGAGTCCTAAGTGGACGAGTAGTTCCGCCCCTTCCACCCGGCACCACGGCCGGCGAAGTGCCGGCGCGCCGAATCGAGCGTCATCAACGTGTACAGCAACGCCGTCACCGGCAGCAGCGCGCCGAGCACCGGCCACTGCCGGTAGTAGCGCGCGATCGGCACGAACGTCGCCGCCATCAGCACCCACGCCGCCAGCGCCGGCCAAGACGGGCCGGCGAACGTCAGTACCGGGGGAGCGAGGAACACCAGAGCCAGGCCGACCACGGTGCCCGCCAGCACGAGCGGTGAGTGCCGCAACTGCGTGTACGCCGTGCGCGCCACCATCTGCCACAGATCGGAAAGCCGCGGGTACGGCCGGACACTGTGGACGTTCGTCGCGAACCCCAGCCACGTCCGTCCACCCGTCGCGGACACCGCGCGGGCCAGGGCGACGTCGTCGATCACGGCGCCGCGGACGGCCGCGAGGCCACCGGCGCGTTCGAGGGCGCCGCGGCGCACAAGCACGCAGCCGCCGGCGGCCGCGGCCACCCGCGAGCGCGGGTTGTTCACGCGCCGGAACGGGTAGAGCATCGCGAAGAAGTACACGAACGCCGGCACGATCAGCCGTTCCCACGGCGTTTCGGTGCGCAGCACGGCCATCTGCGACACGAGGTCGTGCTCACCGCACGCCGCCACGAGGGTTTCGAGCGAACCCGGTCCGTGCTCGATGTCCGCGTCGGTCAGCAGCACGAACTCCGCCGTGCCCGCCTCGGCGATGCCACGCGCGGCCGCCCACAGCTTGCCCGTCCAGCCCGCCGGCAACGGATCCGGCGTCACCACGGTCAGCGGCAGCGCGTCGGGCGCGCCCCCGAGCCGCCGGGCGAGGCCGCCGGTGCCGTCGCTGCTGTCGTCGTCGACGAGGATCACGCGTGCCTCGCCCGGATACCGTTGCGCGAGCAGGGCGGGCAACGTCGTCGGGAGCACGGCCGCCTCGTCGCGCGCGGGTACCACCACGATCGCCACCGACGGCCACTCGCCCGGCCGCGCCGACGGCGGCAACCGCTGGTCCGTTCGCCAGAACCAGCCGTGGCCGAAGGCGAGTCCCAGCCACACTACGAGCGTGAGCCACCCGAGCACCGTCAGCACTTCGCGGATCCTAGCGCTGCGATCAGGTCCTGGCTCGACGACAGCATCGGTCCAGACCCATCGGACGACTGACCTTTCTCGTGGTGGAAACTCAGCCCCGAGTGAACGGCGTCAACCAGGCACGAACACAGATTCCCCGGGAAGACAGGGAACGGACAGCCCTGTGCGCCTCCCCCGAGTAGGTCTAGACATCCGATGGATCACGCACCTAGTGTGCTGGGCGATCCACCAGCTCGTCGCCGGCCGCCACCGGGGCACGCGGCCGCGCGGACCCGTCAGGAGGAGCACGTGCCGATCTCGACGCGCCGGAACGCCGTTCTGGCCGCACTGTTTTCCCTCGCCGTGGCCGGATCCACGGCCACGCCCGGTGTCGCCGCACCGCCGGACCGCGGCTGCACCGGACCGATCAAGACCGCGGCGATCATGACCGTCCAGCCGTGCGACGGCATGGACCGCGTCCTGGCCAAGGCCGCCGCCGTCGTGCCACGGCCCGGCCAGCTCGCCTGGCAGCAGCGGCCCGTCACCGCGTTCACGCACTTCGGCATGAACACCTTCACCGACCGCGAATGGGGTTCGGGCGCCGAGAAGGAGTCGACGTTCGCGCCACCGGCCGTGGACACCGACCAGTGGATGCGCTCGCTCAAGGCCGCCGGCGTCACGCAGGTGATGCTCACCGCCAAGCACCACGACGGTTTCGTGCTCTACCCGACCCGCTACACCGACCACTCCGTCGTCGCCAGCCCGTGGTGGCTCGGCGCGGCTTGCACCGACCCGAAGGCCGACGCCGCACGCCAAACTGCGCAGGCCACGCGCTCGCAGGACCCGTCCGCCTTCTGGCAGGCGCGCGACGCGGGCTGCACCAACCCGCGCGGCGACATCCTGCGCGACTACGTGGATTCCGCGCGCAAGGCCGGCCTCAAGGTCGGCGTCTACCTCTCGCCCGCCGACGGCGCCGAGCTGCCCGCGACCTTCTTCGCCGACGAGGTCAAGCGGATCGAGGCGAAGGTCGCCGCCGGCCAGTCGCTGTCCATCGAGGAACAGGCCACCTACGACGACCGCGCGAGCGCCCCGCAGGGCCAGGGCCGCTACGGCACCGGCAGCGCCGTGACCGAACGGACCATCCCCACGCTGGTGGCGCACGACGACCGAGCCGCCGCGCTGGCCGCCGGGAAGCTGCCGCGCTTCACCGTGGACGAGGACGACTACAACACCTACTACCTCAACCAGCTCTACGAACTGTTCACCCAGTACGGCCCGATCGACGAGCTGTGGCTCGACGGCGCCAACCCGTGGCGCGACCGCGGCGTCAGCGAGAACTACGACTTCACCACCTGGTTCTCGATGATCCACGCGCTCTCGCCGAACACCGTCACGTTCGCCGGTCCGGCCGGCGTGCGCTGGGTCGGCAACGAGGCCGGCCAGGCGCGGACCACGGAGTGGAGCCCGCTGCCGACGACCGGCGACCCGAACACCGCGCACAACGAGGAGCTGTTCCTCGGCGGCGCGACGGCCACCGACCTCGGCTCGCGCCAGGTGCTGGCCGACCCGTCCGTGCGCTTCCTGCAGTGGGCGCCGGCCGAATCCGACGTCTCGATCCGCCCCGGCTGGTTCTTCCACACGGGAGAGCAGCCGAAAACCGCCGCGCAACTCGTCGACATCTACCGGCGCACGGTCGGGCGCAACTCCTCGCTGCTGCTGAACGTGCCGCCCGGCCCGGACGGCGAGTTCGCCCCCGCGGACGTCGCGGCTTTGGCCGCCTTCGGGCAATCCGTCGCCGCCACGCAGGTGAACCAGGCCCACGCTTGGCCCGGCGACAAGGCAGGCGCCGCGGTCACCGACGGTTCGCTGACCACGTCGTGGACCCCACCGCACGGTGCGCTCGCGGGAACACTCGACGTGCCGCTCGCCCGGCCCGCGACGTTCGACCAGATCCGTCTGGGCGAGGACATCAGCCGCGGCCAGCACGTGGAGGGCGCGACCGTGCAGGCCGAGGTCAACGGCGCGTGGCAGACGCTCGGCACCGTCACCACCATCGGCTACACCCGCCTGGTCACGCTCTCCGCACCCGTGACGACCAGCCACCTGCGCGTGGTGATCACCCAGGCGCGGGACACGCCGTACCTCTCGACCTTCGCCCTGTACCGCACCGTGGCGCCGGCCGCCTGACCCGAGGGATCCCCTTCATGACTTCACGAAAGCGCCACCTGGCCGCCGTGCTCGCGGCCGGGGTTTCGCTCGCCGCACTCGTCACGCAGCCGGCCACGGCCGCGCCCGCCCAGCACCAGCCACTGCCTGTCGTCACGCCCACGCCGCAGTCGTTCGCCCGCGACTCGGCCGACCTCGCCGTGCCCGACGAGGTCGTGCTCGTCACCGACGGCACCACCGACGCCGCCGCGAAAGACCTCGTCACCACGCTGTTCCGGCAGCACGGTGCGCGCAAGGTCACCACGGTAACCCGGGAACCCCGTCAGGGCCACGCGCTGGTTGTCCGCCTCGGCGCCGGCACCACCGCACCGGCCCAGGCCGAGGGCTACTCGCTCACCACCACGCGCGGCGAGATCGTGATCGCCGGGCGCGACGGCTCGGGCCAGTACTACGGCGCGCAGACGTTGCGGCAGCTGTTCGTCCGGTCCGGTCACGGCTGGGCCATCAGCGGCGTGGCCGTGCGCGACTGGCCGAACATGGCGTTGCGCGGGTCGATCGAGGGCTTCTACGGCCCGCCGTGGAGCACCGCCGACCGGCTGCGGCAGATCGCGTTCCTCGGCGAGGTCAAGGCCAACACCTACGTCTACAGCGCCAAGGACGACGCCTACCTGCGCGCGCAGTGGCGCGATCCGTACCCCGCCGACGAGCTGGCCACGCTCGGGCAGCTGGTGCGGTCGGCGACCGCGCACCACGTCGACTTCACCTACGCGCTCTCGCCCGGCGTGTCGATCTGCTTCTCCTCGCCCGACGATCTCGCCGCGGTGAAGGCGAAGCTGCAGTCGGTGTACGACCTCGGCGTGCGGTCGTTCTCGATCCCGTTCGACGACATCTCCTACACCAAGTGGAACTGCGCCGCCGACCAGACGGCGTTCGGCGCGCCCGGCCAGGCCGCGGCGGGCACGGCCCAGGTGTCGCTGCTCAACGCGATCACGAGTGGCTTCGTCGAGACCCACGACGGTGCCCGTCCACTGCAGACGGTGCCCACCGAGTACAGCGACCTCAAGGACTCGCCGTACAAGACCGAGCTGCGCGAGAACCTCGACCCGTCGGTGGTCGTGCAGTGGACCGGCACGGACGTGGTGCCGCCGAGCGTCACCACCGACGAGGCGCAGCAGGTGTCCACTGTGTACGGCCGCAAGGTGTTCCTCTGGGACAACTACCCCGTGAACGACTACGAGCAGTCCGCCGGCCGGCTGCTGCTCGCGCCCTACGCCCAGCGCGAGGCCGGGCTTTCGCAGTACCTCAACGGGATCGTCGCCAACCCGATGAACCAGGAGGCGGCCAGCGAGGTCGCCGAGTTCGGCGCCACGGACTTCGCGTGGAACGACGCGGGGTACTCGCCGGAGCGCTCGTGGCCGCAAGCGCTTGCGCGGCTCGCGGGCGGCGACGCCCGGGCGACGGCCGCGTTGCAGGTGTTCGCCGACCTCGAGCACCTGGCCCCGACGTTCGGCCCGACGCCGTGGCAGCCGCAGGCCCCGGTGCTGGCGGCGAAGACGAAGGCGTTCTGGCAGCGGTGGAACGCGGGTGATCACCGGGTGGCCGACCTGCGGGCGTACGCGGTGCAGATCCGCGATGCCGCGAAGGTCATCCGCGGCGGCCGGGTGGAGAGCGCGTTCGTCGACGAGGCTTCACCGTGGCTCGATGCGACGGCTCTGTGGGGTGGCGCGATGGTCGACCAGCTCGACGCCCTCGCGGCGGCCGGGCGTGGTGACACCAAGGCGGCGCAGCGGCTCACCGCGTCCGCCGACGATCTCGTCGCCCGGGCCCAGGCCGTGAAGACGGGCGACACCAACCGGTGGGGGGTGCGGCAGGCACTCGTCGGCGACGGGGTCCTCGACGCGTTCATCACCCAGGCCCGAGCCGCGACGCTCGGCTGACCCCGAAGGACGGAGAGCTTCGTGAATGCAGTGAGCAGGAGGAGTTTCCTCGGCGGGGTCGCCGGGCTGGCCGCGGCGAGCACGGTGTTCGCCGGGCCCGCCGACGCGGCGGGTCGTGGGGGACTGACCGTGTCCGGTGAGCAGTTCCTGTTGGACGGCAAGCCGTTCCAGATCATCTCGGGTGCCGTGCACTATTTCCGCATCCACCCCGACCAGTGGCGCGACCGACTGGAGCGGTTGCGGGCGCTCGGCCTGAACACGGTCGAGACGTACGTGGCGTGGAACTTCCACCAGCCGAAGCCGGGCCCGCCGGACTTCAGCGGCCGCCATGACCTGCCGAAGTTCATCCGCACCGCCGGCGAGGTGGGGCTGCGGGTGATCGTGCGGCCGAGCCCGTACATCTGCGCGGAGTGGGAGTTCGGCGGCCTGCCCGCGTGGCTGCTCGCCGACCGCGACCTCGAACTGCGGTGCGCCGATCCGAAGTACCTCAAGGCCGTGGACGCCTGGTACGACCACCTCGTGCCGCGCCTGGCCGCGCTGGAGGCGCACCGCGGCGGGCCGGTGATCGCCGTGCAGATCGAGAACGAATACGGCAGTTACGGCAACGACACCTCGTACCTGGCGCACCTGCGCGACAGCCTGCGTTCGCGGGGGTGCACGAGCCTGCTGTTCGCGGCCGACGGCGCGTCCGACTTCTTCATGCGCTTCGGCTCGCTGCCGGGCACGCTCGAAGTCGGCACGGGCGACGGCAATCCGGTGCCGAGTCTCGAAGCACTGAAGAAGTTCCAGCCCGGCAAGCCGGTGATGATGGCGGAGTTCTGGGACGGCTGGTTCGACCACTGGGGCGAGCAGCACAACACGCGCGACCCCCAGCAGATGGCGGGCTACATCGACACGGTGCTCGCCTCCGGCGCGTCGGTGAACCTGTACATGGCTTGCGGCGGCACGAACTTCGGCTTCACGAGCGGGGCCAACACCTCCGGCACGACCTACCAGCCCACCGTCACGAGCTACGACTACGACTCGCCGGTGGGGGAGGCGGGCGACCTCGGCGCGAAGTTCACGGCGCTGCGGGAGGTGATCGGCAAGTACACGAAGCTGCCCGACGGGCCGATCCCCGGCCGTTCACCGCGGCTGGCGCCGCAGACGGTGAAGCCGGACGCGACGGCGTCGCTGCTGGAGTCGCTGCCCGCGTTGTCGAAGGTGGTTCGCTCGCCGCAGCCGTTGCCGATGGAGAAGCTCGGCCAGGCCACGGGGCTCATCCACTACCGGACGAAGGTGCAGGGCCCGCACAACGGCACCCTGAGCATCCACGGCCTCGCCGACCGCGCGCTGGTCTTCGCCGGTGGAAAGCAGGTCGGCGTCCTCGACCGCAACACCCCCGACGCCACGGTGGACCTCGTGTTCGAGGAGGCGGAGAACCAGCTCGACATCCTCGTGGACACGATGGGCCGGATCAACTACGGCCCCTACCTCGCCGACCGCAAGGGCATCGACGGGTGGGTCGCCATGAACACCCAGCAGAAGCTCTTCGGCTGGGAGATCCGGCCGTTGCCGCTCGACGATCTGTCCACAGTGCACTTCACACCGGGTGCCCCGGGCGTCGGTCCGGCCTTTCACCGGGCCGCGGTGACGATCGGGGCGCCCGCCGACGGGTTCGTCGCGCTGCCGGGCTGGGAGAAGGGCATCGTCTGGCTCAACGGCTTCAACCTGGGCCGCTACTGGAGCCGCGGTCCACAACGGACTCTCTACGCCCCGGCGCCGCTCTGGCGGCGGGGGCGCAACGAGCTCGTCGTGCTGGAGCTGCACCAGCCGGGGGAGACGCTCGAGATCCGCGCGGAGGCCGACTTGGGGTGAGACGCAGGTCACATTTGCCGGTGTCACAACTTCGCGAGCCCACCCGTCAAGAGTGCGTAACCAGTGGAAAAGGGCGAAGGAGCAGACCAGTGGACGCACGACTCAACCTCTTCGAGAACGCGGTCGCCGGCAAGTTCATGAAGTACCTCAACGCGGCGAACAAGCCGATCTCGGACTCGGGCCTTCCCGCTGCGACGCAGGAGCTCGTGAAGCTGCGCGCCAGCCAGATCAACGGCTGCGGCTTCTGCACCGACATGCACTACAAGGAAGCCGTGGCCGCGGGCGAAGAGCCCACTCGCCTCAACCTCGTCGCGGCCTGGCGCGAAGCCACGGTCTTCACCGACGCCGAGCGCGCGGCCCTCGAGCTGGCCGAAGAGGGCACCCGCATCGCCGACGCCGCGGGAGGTGTCAGCGACGAGGTCTGGCAGCAGGCCGCGAAGCACTACGACGAGGACCAGCTCACCGGCCTCACCATGCTCATCGCGCTCATCAACACCTACAACCGCATGAACGTGATCACCCAGCAGCCGGCGGGCCACTACGAGGTGGGCATGTTCGGCTGATCCCGGGTCACCGCCGCTCCCATCGCTACGACGCCCCAGGCACCGGACCTCCGGAGCCTGGGGCGTTGTGCTGTCCGCGGCCGGATTTCTCGCGGTTGTCCCTCATGCCCGGTTCAGGCGAACCCTCCCGCCCTGCCGCCGTCCCATCATTCGGGCCAGTGAGTCTCCGGCCACCCTCACTTGTCAGGACGGCCACCCGTCCCGCACCCTCCCACCTGCACGGATTCCACGGGAAACGGCTCGCGCTGTGCTCACGAGGCGCTGCTCACCATGATCCCCAACGAAATCGTCCCCACAATCTTGTACGAGATTGTTAACAATCGTGTATGGTCCCCGTCTGCGGGAGCGCGCGGGCTCCGAGCCGGGTCGCCGAGGATCCGGTGCTGCGCCGAACCCCCGGTTCACAGGAGGTCACATGGACACCATCGACTCGCACACCCACGTCATCTCCCCGGACGCGGGCCAGTACCCAGTCGACCCCATCGGCGGGAAGCAGAGCGAGTGGTCGAAGGCGCACCCGGTGGACATCGACGGCCTCGTACGGGCCCTCGACACGGCGGGCATCGCGCAGGCCGTGGTCGTGCAGGCGTCCACGGTGTACGGCCACGACAACCGCTACGTCGCCGAAGCGCTGCGCCGCCACCCCGACCGCTTCGCGGGCGTCTACTCGATCGACGCGATGGCTCCCGACGCCGTCGAGAAGATCGACCACTGGCAGGGCCTCGGCCTCTCGGGCTTCCGCCTGTTCACCACCGGCACGACCATGCCCGGCCAGGCCGACTGGCTCGGCCACGAGGACTCGTTCCCCGCCTGGGCCCACGCCGAGAAGCACGACATCCCGGTGTGCCTGCAGATGACGATCCAGGGTCTGCCGAAGCTGCGCGAGATCCTCGACCGTTTCCCGCGCGTGCGCGTGCTGCTCGACCACTGCGCGCGCCCCGACCTGTCGGACGGGCGCCCGTACCGCCTGGCCAAGGACCTGTTCGACCTGGCCGCCTACCCCGGTGTGCACCTCAAGCTCACCCACCGCGCGCTGGCCGCGTCGGCGAAGGGCGCGTCCACGACCGAGGACTTCCTCACCGACCTGGTCGCGGCCTACGGCGCCGCCCGCATCGCGTGGGGCTCCAACTTCCCCGCGGCCGACGGCGTGCTGCCCGACCTGCTGGCCGAGGCCCGCGAGACGGTCTCCGTGCTGCCCGAAGCCGACCTCGACCAGATCTTCGGCGGGACCGCCGCCGCCTTCTACCCGTCGCTGAAGGGTGCGAGCCGTGCCTGAACCCACGATCCTGCGGACCGTCCTCGCGGACTACCCGCACACCAAGCCGCTCAAGAACGGCGAGGTCACCAGCCCGTCGGTCGAGCTCGACTTCACCGCGGTGTCGCCGGTGCACAAGGCGTTCGCCCCGATGGTGCGCGACGAGGCCTATGACCTGAGCGAGCTGGCCATCGTCACGGCACTGCAGGCGATCGCGTACGGCCGCCCTGTGGTGCTGCTGCCGGCCGTGGTCGCGTCGCGGTTCCAGCGCGGCTGCCTCATCGCCCACGCGGCGCGCCCGGTGGACCCGGCCGAGCTCAAGGGCAAGCGCATCGGCGTGCGCGCCTTCACCCAGACCACCGGCATGTGGGTGCGGGCGCACCTCACCGAGGACTTCGGCCTCGCCTCGCGCGACATCCACTGGCTCACCCGCGACGGCGCCCACGTCGCCGAGTACGAGGACCCGGACTTCGTCGAGCACGGCGTCGGCGAAGCGAGCCTGCCCGACCTCCTGCGCGAAGGCCGCATCGACGCCACCATCCTCGGCAACGACCTGCCCGAGGGCGACGAGTTCGTGCGGGTGATCCCCGACGCCGCCGCGCGCGACGAGCAGTGGTGGCGCGAGCACGGCTTCATGCCGATCAACCACATGGTCGTCGCGGGGGAGTCCGTGAGCCGCCGCGACCCCGGTGCGGTCCGCGAGGCGTACGAGCTGCTGCGCCGCGCCGACGCGACCGTCGAGCGGCCCGACGGCGCGCCGGTCCCCACGGTGTTCGGCTTCGAGCGGCTGAGCGGGCCGATCGAGCTGATCGTCGAGGCGTGCCTCGAACAAGGCCTGCTCCCACGCCGCCTCGACGCCGACGAGGTGTTCGCGCCGGCGCGCCGGATCCTCGGCTAGCCGCCAGCTTTCCCCACCGGAGATTCAACGGAGAAACCGGAAGACGATGAGCGAAACCACGTCCACGGGCGCCCCCGGGCAGACCCGCAAGCGCAAGCCGTTCTACCAGGACCTGACCTTCCAGGTCCTCGCCGGCGTCGTCGTCGGCGTGCTCGTGGGCGCGCTCGCGCCCTCGGTCGGCCACCACGTCGACTTCCTCGGCGACATCTTCATCCACCTCATCCAGATGGTCGTCGGCCTGATCATCTTCTGCACGGTCACGCACGGCATCGCCAGCGTGCGAGACCTCGGCAAGGTCGGCCGCATCGCGGTGAAGTCCATTGTGTACTTCGAGGTGATCACCACGATCGCACTGGTGATCGGCCTCGTGGTGGTCAACGTGCTGAAGCCCGGCGTCGGCATGAACATCGACCCGTCGTCGCTGCACGCGCCGGCTTCGGCGGCGCCGGCCAAGTCGGAGGGTTTCGACGACTTCCTCGTGAGCCTCGTGCCCACGTCGGCCGTCGACGCGTTCGCCAAGGGCGAGATCCTGCAGGTCCTGGTGTTCTCGGTCCTGTTCGCCTGCGGTCTCGCCGCGCTGGGCGAAAAGGCGCAGCCGGTGCTGAACATCGTCGGCACCGTGCAGCAGTCGCTGTTCTGGATCATCAAGAAGGTCATGCGGCTCGCGCCGTTCGCCGCGTTCGGGGCCATCGCGTTCACGGTGTCGAAGTACGGGCTGAGCACGCTGTTGCCGTTGGGCAAGCTGGTCGGGGTGTTCTACCTGATCGTGGTGCTGTTCTTCGTGCTCGTGCTGTGGCCGGTCTCGCACTACGCCGGGGTCAGCCTGTGGAAGGTGCTGCGGTACTTCCGCGCGGAGCTGGTGCTGGTGCTCGGCACAAGCTCGTCGGAAAGCGTGTTTCCGCAGCTCACGGCGAAGCTCGAAAAGCTGGGCGTGGACGAGCCGGTGGTGGGGCTCGTGCTGCCCACCGCGTACAGCTTCAACCACGACGGCACGTGCCTCTACTTCGCCGCGGTGAGCGTGTTCCTGGCGCAGGCCACCGGCACGGACCTGAGCTGGCAGGCGCAGCTGGGCCTGCTGTTCGTGCTGCTGCTGACGTCCAAGGGCGGCGCGGGTGTGTCGGGTTCGGCCATCGCAGTGCTGGCGCTGACGTTGGCGGCCACGCACACGATCCCGGTCAGCAGCATCGCGCTGGTGCTGGGTGTCCACAGTGTCCTGTCGGCCGCGTTCGTGTTCACGAACATCGCGGGCAACTGCGTGGCCACACTCGTCGTGGGCAAGTGGGAGAAGGCGATCGACCGCGTGACACTCCATCGGGAGCTCGACGCCGGTTACGTCGCGGCGTGACGAATCCGGGGCGGGGCCTGCGCGCAGTGCCCCGCCCCGGATTCAGGCGTCGAACGAACCGTGGCGGCCGGCGCCGCGGGCGAAGCGGGTGGCGCCGGCGACGGTGTCGCTCGACAGGGAGACCAGACCGTGGCTGAACTCGTTGGCCATGGCGGATTCTTCGGTGGCGCCGTGTTGTTCGAGCACCGACGCGCGGTCTTCGCGCAGGCAGGTCTGCGGGAACGCGGCGAGGCTGTTCGCGAGCTCGACCGCCGCGTCGAGTGCCTGCCCGGCGGGGACGACGCGGTTGGCCAGGCCGATCCGCAACGCTTCGTCGGCCTCGACCGGGCGCCCGGTGAGGATGAGGTCCAGCGCGTGGCTCTGGCCGATCAGGCGCGGCAGCCGCACGGTGCCGCCGTCGATGAGCGGCACGCCCCAGCGCCGGCAGAACACGCCGAACACAGCGGTTTCGTCGGCCACGCGCAGGTCGCACCAGATCGCCACTTCCAGCCCGCCCGCCACGGCGTGGCCGCTGACCGCGGCGATGACCGGTTTGGTCAGGCGCAGCCGCGTCGGTCCCATCGGCCCGTCGCCCGAGGGTTCGGTGCGGTTGCCCCGGCCCTCGCTGACGGCTTTGAGGTCGGCGCCCGCGCAGAACGTGCCGCCGGCGCCCTGCAACACGGCGACGGAGGCGTCCTCGTCGGCGTCGAACGCGCGGAACGCGCCGGCGAGCGCTTCGGCCGTGGCGCGGTCGACGGCGTTGCGCCGTTCGGGCCGGTCGATCGTCACGATCGTGACGGGGCCGCGCTTCTCGACCAGGACGTTCATCGGTCCTCCCACAGGGGATCACGCAGGGCGCGGCGCAGGATCTTGCCCACCGCCGACTTCGGGATCGCATCGACCACGTGCACGCTCTTGGGCACCTTGTACCCGGCGAGCCGGCCGCGCACGTGCGTGCGCAAGTCCTCTTCGGACACTGTGGCGCCGGGGCGCAGGGAGACGAACGCCGTCACAGCCTCGACCCACGTCGGATCGGGCGCACCGACCACGGCGGACTCGGCCACGGCCGGGTGCGCGGCCAGCGCGTCCTCGACCTCGCGGGGGTAGACGTTGTAGCCGCCGGTCACGATCATGTCGCTCGCGCGGTCGACCAGGTAGAGGTAGCCGCGCTCGTCGGCGCGGGCCAGGTCGCGCGTGCGGATCCAGCCGTCCACGAGCGTTTCCGCGGTGAGCTCGGGCGCGTCGAGGTATCCGCTCATCGTGAACGGCGCGCGCACGCGGATCTCGCCGATCTCCCCGCGTGGCACGGGATACCCGTCGGGATCGGTCAGCAGGAGCTCCGCGTCGACGGCCGGGTGACCGCACGAGCCGAGCAGGTCACTCTGCAGGTGGTCGGCCTTGCCGAGCACCGTCTGGCACAACGGAGCCTCGGTTTGGCCGTAGTACTGCACGAACTTCGGCCCGAAGCGGTCCAGCGCTTCGTGGATCAGCGGCTTCGGCATGGGGCTGGCGCCGTAGACGATGGTGTCGAGCGTGGCCGCCGAGTCCATAGTCGACCCGGCGAGCAGCAGGCCGAGCATCGTCGGCACGAGGTTGATGTCGGTGACGCGGTGCCGGGTGATCGAGTCCGGATAGGACTCGGGGTCGAAGCCGGGCAGCACGACCGCGCGGCCGCCGCGGATCCAGTACGGCAGCACGAAAGTCCCGCTGGCGTGGATGAGCGACGCGGCGTGCAGCATCGCCGAGTCGCGGCCGGGGGAGAGGAGGTTGGCGAGGATGTTGGCGGTGATCGCGGCGTAGCCGGCCTGGGTGTGCTGCGCGGCCTTGAGCGTGCCTGTGGTGCCGGACGTGTAGAGGGCGAGCATGACGTCGTCCGGGGCGACGGGGACGCGCGGGTCGGCGGCCGGAACGCGGTCCAGTTCGGCGACGAGGTCGAGGTCCTGGGCGCGTTGCCGGTCACCGAGTCCCGCCAGCCTCAGGCCGTCGAGGGCTTCGGCGAGTGTCGCGGCCCGTTCGGCCAGGGGCATGCTGTACACGAGCAGGGCCACGCCGGATTCGGCGAGCATCCGGGTCTGCTCGGCCACGGCGAGGCGGGCGTTGAGCGGCACCCTGGTCACGCCGGCCTTGAGACACGCGAAGTCGAGCGGGATGGACCACTCGCCGTTGTCGACCAGCAGCCCCACTCTCGTGCCGCGGCCCGCGCCCGCGGCGAGCAGGGCGTTGGCGAGGCGGCTGGCGCGCTCGTCGACTTCGGCGAAGGAGAACTCCCGGTCGCCGACGACCACGGCCGTGCGATCCGCGAAGCGCCGGGCACCCCGGCGCACCAACTCCACAGCGAGCATGCCCGGAGGTTTTCACAGTCCGTCTGGACTGTCAACGAGAACGGTAGGCTGCCCGGGTGACCCGCAGCGAACAACGAGCGCGTACCCACCAGACCCTGCTGGACGCCACCGTCGGGTGCCTGGTGGAGTTCGGTTACGCCGGCACGACGACGCAGCGCGTGCAGGAGCGGGCGGGGGTGTCGCGGGGTGCGCTGCTGCACCACTTCGGGTCGAAGGCAGACCTGTTCGTCGCGGCGATCCACTACATCGCCGAGCAGCAGCTGGCGCAGGTGCGGCTCGCCGGCGCGGATTCGCGGCGGCACTTGGTGACGGCGTTGCGGGAGGCGATGTCGGGGCCGTTGTTCCTGGCGGGGCTGGAACTCTGGCTGGGCGCGCGGACCGACCCGGCGTTGCGGGCGGCGTTGCTGCCCGCGGAACGCGAGCTGGGGCGGGAGCTGCGGAAGGCGTTCGAGTCCACAGGAGACGATCGGGTCGGCTACGAATCGCTGCTGATGATGTTGCGAGGCCTCGCGCTCACCAGCATCCTGCGCGACGACACCACGGTCGCCGACGCCGTCGTGGACCGGTGGTTCGACCGCCTGGGCTGAGTTTCAGCGTGACCGCAGGTGGTCCCGCATCGTGCGGGCGACCCTGGCCATCAGGATCTCCGCCTCGGGCTGGATCGCCGCCGGCACCCGCGACTCGGTGAGCGCGGCCACCGCGAACACCTGCCCGTCGGCGTGCTCGGCCACGCCGACCTCGTGCCGCAGGTTCAGCAGCGTGCCGGTCTTGGCGGACCATTTCGTCGAGTCGGACGCGAAATCCGGCGTGAGCCGCTGGCGCAGCAGGTTGTGGGCCATGAGGTCCCGCGTGCGTGCCGCCACCTCGGTGTCTACTTTGGACGGCCGCCACAACGCCTCCAGCAGCGCGACATACGCCCGCGCCGAACCGGCACTGGCCCGGCTGACGTCCAGCTGCGACACCGGGTGCCCCCGCCCGGCCGTGCCCGCGCGAATGGCCAGCGCGTGCGCGAGGTGCACCTCGCCCGGCTCGAACCGTTCCGCGGGGGTGTCGGCCAGCTCCGCCGTCGCGTGCCGCACGGAGACGCCGTCGATGCCCCACTCGCGCAGCATCCGCGTGACCTCGGCCGGCGGCGTGAGCTCGAACAACGCGTCGGCCGCGGTGCCGTCGCTGACCGCCACGCTCAGGTAGAGCAGATCGTCGATCGCCACGCGCGCCGGGTGGCGGAAGCGCGCCAGCCCGGCCGGCCCGGCCGTGGTGACCCGCCCGGGCTCGACCTCCAGCTGTGTCGCGCCGTCGAGCTCACCTCGCCGGATGCGCTCCAACGTCGCCGCGGCGAGCGGCACCTTGACCAGCGAGGCGCTGGGGAACTCCAGGTCCGCGTCGAGGCCGATCTCCTGGCCGGTGTTGAGGTCGCGGACGAGGAACGAACCGCGCAGGCCGCCGTCGTCGAGGTCCTCGCGGAGGTCGCGGAGCAGGGATTCGGTGTTCACACGTTCTCCTGATCGGGGGCGCCGAGGCAGCGGGCGATGCCGGGGCGCAGGCGGGTGCGCAAGTGGTGGGCGTCTTCGCCGAGGGCGGCGGCGACGTCGAAGCCGCGGGCGAGGGGGCCGTCGCCCAGGGGGCGCCAGCCCAGGCCGAGCTCGGTGGCCTGCGTGGGGGAGCACAGGAGCAGGTCGGCGGAACCGTAGACGGCGGCCGCGGCGGCCGTCAGGGAATCGGCGACGGAGACCTGTGCGGGTCGCAGTCCCACGGCGTCGCGGACGCGGAACACGCGGTCGCGGATGTGGGGGACGTCGTCTTCGGGCTGGATCCACACGCGGCGGCGCTCGGCGTTCGTGGCGCGCCCGGCGCGCAGCGTTTCGAGGTGGACCACGGGTGGCAGCTGCTGGCGTTCCGTGGCGGCGACGCCGAGCGGCACCGTCCACACGGCATCGGTCTCGGGCACGGCGACGAGGGCGGCGCGCACCTCCTGCGTGCGCACGAGCTCGGCGCGCTCGCCGGGCGGCGCCGGGCGGAACTCGAGGAAGATGCCGAGCGCGCGGGCCTCGGCGTCGAGCTCGGCGAGGTCGCGGGTCGGGCAGGTGTCGGGCACGGCGAGACGCAGGGGACGCAGTTTGGCGCGCTTGGCGTCGTGCTCCATGGCGTCGGCCAGGTGGACGAGGCGCCGCGCGGACGGCAGCATGTCGCGGCCGAAGGGCGTGAGCTGGGCCCGCCGCGTCGCGCGGTCGAAGAGTCGCTCGCCGAGGTGGCGTTCGAGCGCGGCGATCCGGCGGCTCGCCACGGGCTGGGGGATGCCGGCCACCGCCGCTCCCGCCGTGAAGCTCCCGGTTTCGCTCACGCCGACGAACGCGCGGCAGCTTCCGATCAGGTCCACGACCACACTGTATGCCCATTGCGCATGGAAGTGGCCACTTCTGTCTTGGACAGCATGAGCAGCCTTGGTGAGACTGCGGATGTCGATCACTTCCGAAGGGGGAACCCGGTGTTCAGCAAGTCTGCGGTGGCGGTGGCGGCAGTGGCTGTGGTGGCGTTGGCGGGATGTGGCGCGCCGCCGGCTCCGCAGGCTCTGCCGCCCGCCGCACCGCCCGCCACCTCCGCTTCGCCGACGGTCTCGAACCACGACTTCGAAGACCTCGAGCGTTCTTTCGGCGCCCGGCTCGGCGTGTACGTCGTGGACACCGGCTCGGGCCACGAAGTCGCCTACCGCGCCGACGAGCGCTTCGCCTACGCGTCGACGCACAAGGTGTTCAGTGCCGCGGCCGTGCTGCAGAAGGTGGGGATGGCGGGGCTCGACCGCGTGATCAAGTACGGCCCGGCCGACGTCGTCGCGGATTCGCCGATCACCCAGAAACACGCGGGCGCCGGCATGACGCTGAGCGCGATCATGGACGCCGCCCTGCGCTACAGCGACAACACCGGCGGCAACATGCTCTTCCGCGAGCTCGGCGGGCCGGCCGCGCTGAGCACGTGGCTGCGCTCGATCGGCGACACCACCACCCACGTCGACCGCATCGAACCCACCCTCAACGAAACCGCCCCCGGCGACCTGCGCGACACGACCACCCCGCGTGCCTGGGCCCGGTCGCTGCGCACGGTGGTCCTCGGCGACACCCTGCCCGCGCCCCTGCGCACCGTCCTGACGAACACCATGCGCGCCAGCACCACCGGCACCCACCTCGTCCGTGCGGGCGTCCCCGCCGGCTGGCAGGTCGCCGACAAATCCGGCACCGCCGACCACGGCACCCGCAACGACATCGCGATCGCCTGGCCTCTGGGCCGCGCGCCGATCGTGTTCGTGGTGTTCTCCGACCGTCCCGCCGCCGACGCCCCCACGGACGACGCCCTCGTCGCCCGCGCCGCGGCGGCCGCGGTGAAGGCGCTGGGATGAGACGTTCTCCTGGGGGAGTCATGCGGCTTTGCCTGTCCACTTCGGACCGCGCGGGCCGGCGGCGCGACGTCGGCTACCGGGTGATCACCCGTCTGCTCGCCTTCGTGTTGTGGCCACTGGCCTCCCTGGTGGCTCCGGGCCTCGGGCGATCCGTCGCCTGCTCCTGGGCGCTCAGGGTCCGGTTCCCGTCCGAGGACCTCACCGGCCTGTCGCCTGGCACCCACGCGGCTTTCGTCGCGGCCCGCACCACCGCCCTCTGGCGTCACGGCACCCTCCTCGGCCTCACCTCCGGCCACCGCGACGCCGGCACCCAGGACCGCCTCTTCACCGCGGAGGTCCGCCGCACCGGCTCGGTGGCCCGGGCCCGCAGACGCGCCCTGCCCCCGGCGAACTCCCGCCACGTCACCGGCACCGCCCTCGACATCCGCCCCCGCGACGGCGCCCACTGGCTCGAACTCCACGGCGCGGCCCACCACCTGTACCGCGTCTACGACAACGAATGGTGGCACTTCGAATACCACCCCGAAGGCCGCCCACGCCGAGTCCCGCATCCGGGATTTTCTTTGGCGGATGCGGAAACATGAGCACGACAGCCCCGACAACGCCGGGTCGCTTACTGCCCCTCCGCCCCGCCAGACAGACCCCCGCCCTCCCAAAGCAGGGTTGCGGCAAAGTCGTTGTGGTGTTTAGGGCTGGATAGCGAGCGAGGTGAGGGCTCGGGTGGGGTAGGTGACGTGCCTCTACCCTGCGCTGACTCAGCTCCAGCGTGAGCGGAAGTCGTCGAGCACCCGGCGTTCCCGTTTCGTCGGACGGCCCGCGCCGCGCTCGCGGTGCGCCACCGGGATCGCGGCCTCCGGGGGCGGCTTCGGAGTGCGGTCGATGATGCATTTCGCGGCTTCGGGTGCGCCGACGCGTTTCTGGATGACCTGGACGACCTCGACGACGCGGGTGGTCTGGCCGATGCGGGCGCGGACCTCGTCGCCGGGGACCACGGTGGTGGCGGGTTTGGCCGGGCGGTCGTTCACGCGCACGTGCCCGCCCCGGCACGCGGCGGCCGCGTCCGAGCGCGTTTTCGCCAGCCGTACGGCCCACAGCCAGCGGTCCACCCTGGTCGACTCCACGGGTCCATCATGCCCCAGCCGCCGGTCAGCCGCGGCGCATAGGCCGCGCCGCCGACGTGCCCAGCACGCGCCCGACCACCCAGGCCAGCGCGTCGGCCGTGCGGGCGGGCGTGTCGGACGGCTGCATCACGTGGCTGAGCACGGTGCGCACCACGAGGTCGATCACCACGGCGATCTGCTCGTCGTCCAGCGGCGGCCCGTACGTGCGCACGCGCTCGACCAGCATCGTCTTCGCCTCGGTGAGCAGCGAGCCCGCACGCGTGGTGAGCAGGGGCAGCAGTTCCGTGTCCGTGCCGTGGGTCGCCGACGCGATGGCGCGCAGCAGCGTGTTGTCGTCGGCGAGGTCGAGCACCGCGCGGATGGCCTCGTAGATCGCCTCGACCAGGTCGTCGGGGTGCCGGTCGAACGCGGTGCGCACCACGGCGAGGAAGCGGGCCAGCTCGTGGGAGATCATCACCTCGGCCAGCGCGGCCTTGGAGCCGATCTCGTTGTACACGGTCTGGCGACTCACGCCAGCGGCCTCGGCCAGCCGCGCCATGGTGACCGCCGACCAGCCCTCGGTCGCGGTCAGCTCGATGGCCGCGGTGACGATCGGCTGCCGGTGCTGGCCGCCCTCGGGCGGTGCGGCCCGGAGTGCCTCGCTCATGATCGTCATCCTAGGCCGCCTCCCGTGTGGTCCCGGCGAGCTGGAGAACGCATCTTCAGTCCCGCACCTTCAGCGCGAGCACCGGGCACGCGTCGGCCGCGGCCGTCACGTCCAGGCGGTGCTGCTCGGCGGGACTCTCCTCCAGGAGCACCACCGTGCCGTCGTCACCGACCTCGAAGAAGTCCGGCGCCATCGCCTCGCACATGCCGAACCCCGCGCACAGCTCGCGGTTCGCCTCGATCCGCATCACGCACCCACCCTTCCTGGAGCCACGAAATCGACCTTCTCGCGCACGCCGCAGTCGGGGCAGCACCACGAGTCCGGGATCGCCGACCACGGCGTGCCGGCCGGGAAACCCTCGCGCGGATCGCCGCGCTGTTCGTCGTAGACATAGCCGCACCCGGGGCACATCCCGCCTTCGGCCGCGTCGCCGCGGGTGTCGGCGGTGGTCGGCTGTTCGGCCGTCACGCGGGTGCCGTACCGGGCCAGGACCTTGCCGCGTTTGCGCGGCTGGATGTTGGCGCGGGAGATGTCGCCGTCGAAGTGGGCCAGCACGCGCGGGTCCATCACGCGCCGCCACAGCGGCGGCACCAGCGCCAGCACGATCATCCCGGCGTACCCGGTGGGCAGCGCCGGCGATTCGGCGAAGTCCCGCAGCGTCTGGTAACGGCGCGTGGGGTTGGCGTGGTGGTCGCTGTGGCGCTGCAAGTGGTAGAGCAGGACGTTGGTGGCGATGTTGTTGGAGTTCCAGCTGTGGCTCGGGTCCACGCGCTCGTGGCGGCGGCGATCCGGCGGGCCCACGCGCCGGCGCAGCATCCCGTAGTGCTCCATGTAGTTCACGACTTCCAGCAGCGAGAAGCCCACCACGGCCTGGATCAGCAGGTACGGCAGGATCCCGACCCCGAGCCACACCAGCATCGCCGCCCACAGCACGGCCGACATCAGCCACGCGTTGAGCACGTCGTTGCCGATGCGGAACGGGTGCTTCGCACGCCGGGCGTAGCGCTTGCGCTCCAGCCGCCACGCCGACTTCAGCGAGCCGCCGACCGTGCGCGGCCAGAAGCGGTAGAAGCTCTCGCCGACGCGGCTCGAAGCGGGGTCCTCGGGCGTGGCCACGCGGACGTGGTGGCCGCGGTTGTGCTCGATGTAGAAGTGGCCGTAGAAGCTCTGCGCCAGCGCGATCTTCGACAGCCAGCGCTCGTGGCTCTCCTTCTTGTGCCCCAGCTCGTGGGCGGTGTTGATGCCGATCCCGCCGATGCACCCGATGGACGCGGCCAGCCCGATCTTGTCCACCACGCTGAGGTCGCCGCGCCCGATCAGCCAGAACGCCGCCACGAACCCGACGTACTGGATCGGCAGGAAGAGGTAGGTGATCCAGCGGTAGTAGCGGTCGTTTTCCAGCCGTTCGAGCACGTCGTCGGGCGGGTTGCTGCGGTCGAGCCCCGCGACGAGGTCGATCACGGGCACGATCACGAGGATCACGATCGGCCCGATCCAGAACCACACGCCCCAGCCGGTGGCCGCGTGCAGCCCGATCGCCAGGAACGCGAGTGAGGGCACCACGAGCCCGATCAGCCACAGGTATCGCTTGTGGTCCGTCCACGACTCGGTCGAACCGGCGGGCACCGTCCCCGCGACTTCGCTCATCTCGTCCTCCTCCGTCAACGACGCTGTCCGACGTGGTTGACAAGACGGTAGGTGATGTACACCCAGATTGACAAGTCGAAGCAAAATGTAAAGACGCGAGCGTGGCCCGCTGCCGGGTTGTGACCGCCCTGTCCGCCCCGGGTGTACCGCGTCCACTGCGACCCGTCATCCGTTCGAGGTGAAATTCTCCGCGGCCCGTTCCGGTGCACCTGGGCTGAGTGCTCATTCGCGAGTATTTCGCCGTGTGGTTCCGGTGAATTGCCTCCGAACGCGTCAGTCCGGTTCTCGAATGTCGTAATTCGGCTTCGGTGGTGGCTCGGCCTCTTCGCGAGTGACCCGCATGGTCTATCGCCTGATTTGATTTTTCGCCGTCTAATCATTCAGCCACATCCTTGAGGGAATGAGGTTTCATGTTTCGAAGAATTGTTGTCGCGGTTGCAGTTCTGGTCCTCACCGGGCTTGCTGTGACTCCTGCGTCGGCGCGGCCTGTGGCTCAACCGCCGGTGGCTGCCGGCACGAGCAGTTGTGCCGCGATCCGCGCCCTGCTGCCGATCGCGGGCGACGGGAACTATGTGCTGAACACCGGATCCCACCTCGTTCCCGTCTATTGTCACGACATGGCCGGGACGCCGCGGGAATACATCACGCTCACCGCCCCCAACTTCTCGCAATACACAGTCGGTGGCGTGGCACAGGGCACGAATGTCCGCACCACGTTCACCCGGGTGCGGATCGACCCGGCGACCCTGCTGGTCGACATCAACGACGTCACGTTCGCCACCAGCACCGGATCGGCCGTGCAGCCGGGGCCCTTCGTCATCGAGTCCATGCCTTACGCGGTGGCCGGGTCGTGTGACCACGCGGCCAGTGGTGTCGGCCGGGTCGACCTCGCCGGCACGGCCTTCGTGCTGGCCGCCACGTGGGTCGTCGGCGGGTTCGTCCCGCAGGGCGGCGCCACACTCAGCGCCGACGGCCGCAGCGCCGACCTCGCGGGTGGCGGCTACTGCGGCTCGATCACGCCGGCGCCCGCCATCTACAACCCCGTCAACCCCACCGTTCCCGACTTCCACCTCCAGCTCGCGTGCGGCCCCCACACGCTGGTCGACGTGCTGCTCGGCCGGGCGTGCGTGAACCTCACCTGAGCCCGGCCGACCCGGGCGGGCCGTGCCACGCGGTTCGCCCGGGCGCGGGTGCCCGGCCGGCGGCGTAGGTTCGGACGATGAGCGACTGGTCGTCGGGCGAGGCCTACGAGCGGTACGTCGGCCGATGGAGCCGCCGCGTCGCCGCGGCCTTCCTCGACGGCACGGTCGTGCCGCCCGGGGCGCGCTGGCTCGACGTCGGCTGCGGCACCGGCGCGCTGACGTCGGCGGTGCTGGCCACGGCCGATCCCGCCGGTGTCCTCGGCGTCGACCAGGCCGCTCCGTTCGTGGCCCACGCCCGCCGCCTGGCCGCCGACCGGCGGGCGAGCTTCGTGGTCGGCGACGCGCAGGCGCTGCCCGTGGCCGGCGACGCGTTCGACGCCGCCGTGAGCGGGCTGGCGCTCAACTTCGTGCCCGACCCGCACCGGGCGGTCGCCGAGTGGGTCCGGGCCGTGAAGCCCGGGGGAGTGGTGGCCGCGTACGTGTGGGACTACGCCGAGGGCATGGAGCTGATGCGCTGGTTCTGGGACGCCGCGGCCGAGCTCGACCCGGTGGTCGCGGACCTCGACGAAGGCCGCCGCTTTCCGTTGTGCCGCCCGGATCCGCTGAGTCGACTGTGGACGGACGCGGGCCTGGCCGGCGTGGTGGTGCGCGCGGTCGGCGTGCGCACCGCGTTCGCCGGTTTCGACGACTACTGGCTGCCGTTCCTCGGCGGGCAGGGCCCGGCGCCCGCCTACGCCGTGCGGCTGCCCGAACACCACCGCCGGGCCTTGCGCGACCTGCTGCGCGCCCGGCTGCCGATCGCCGCCGACGGCACGATCACCCTCACCGCGCGGGCGTGGGCCGTGCGGGGCAGCGTGCCGCACCGCTGACTCGCGGGAAATGCCGTGTTCTCAAGCTATTCTCGGTTTCGTGGGCGGACGGCGGGTCGACTGGGCGGCGTTGCGGACACCGCGGGACGAGGCTCCCGCGGAGGGCCTGCGCGAGCGCAAGAAGCGCGAGACGCGCCGCCTGCTCGTCAACACCGCCACGGAACTCTTCCTGGCGCGCGGCTTCGACACCGTGCGCGTCGCCGACGTCGCGCAGGCCTGTGGCGTGTCGGAGAAGACCGTCTTCAACTACTTCCCGGCCAAGGAATCCCTCATCCTCGACCGGCCCGACGCGACCCTCGCCGCACTGCGCGCCGAGCTCGGCGACCCGGCCCGCACGCCCGTCGAGGCCGTGCTGCGCATCCTCGCCGGCGAGCTGGCCGCGGTCACCGGCTGGCTCGCCGACCAGCACGACCGCCGCGCCGCGGGAGCGGGGTTCCGCCGCTACGGCGAGCTGGTCCGCTCCACGCCGGCGCTGGCCGCCTATCAGCGCGACCTGCTCGACGAGCTCGCCGACGGCGCCGCGCAGCTGCTGGCCGTGCGCGCGGGCCTGGCCACCGCCGACCCGGAGCCGCAGCTCGCCGCGACGGCGCTCGTCGGGCTGTGGCGGGTGCAGTTCGGCAGCCTCGCCGAGCACGTCGACGCGGGTCGCACGCCGGCACGGATCCGCGGCGCCGTGACCACCGACGTGCTCCGCGCCGCCCGGCTGCTGGAGTCGGGCCTCGGCAGCTTCGCGCGCCCGCGGCGTCCGGCGGTGAAGGACACCTCGAAGGACGTCTGAACCGCCCGGCGAGTACGAAACCGGCACGGACTTCGCGCCGCACGAGTTCCGGCGCCCCAACGTCCAGAGTGGCCACCAAGGGCGGAAACTCGCACGCTCACCCGGGGTTCGCGAGAAGTTTCTGTGACTGTAAGTTTACGGCGACCCCGCAGCGTGTGACGGTGAGAGCGGGTCATCCGGCAGGTTCACGACGGCGAGTCATTCTTGATTGATTCCAGAAGCTGCGGCACACTGCCAGGCGTGCCAACGACTTCGGACTTCGAGCGCATGCTTCGCGGAGCGGCTCTGCGGGTGACGCGTCCTCGGATGGCGGTGTTGTCCGCGGTGCACGATCATCCCCACGCCGACACCGCGTCGCTCATCGGTGCCGTGCGCGCGGATCTCGGCGAGGTGTCCCACCAGGCCGTCTACGACGTCCTGGGTGCCCTGACCTCCGCAGGTCTCGTGCGGCGGATCGAGCCCGAGGGCTCGGTCGCGCGGTACGAGGCACGGGTGGGGGACAACCACCACCACGTCGTGTGCCGGTCGTGCGGTGCGATCGCCGATGTCGACTGCGCGGTCGGCGCCGCGCCCTGCCTGACCGCGTCCGACGACCACGGTTTCGTCATCGACGAGGCCGAGGTCATCTACTGGGGCCTGTGCCCCGACTGCAACACCGTTACCCACACTGATTCCCGGAAGGATTCCCGTGTCTGACACCCCCAACGCCGAAGTCGGCGAGATGAACGTGGAGAGCGCGGGCGGGTGCCCCGTCCACACGGGGCGCTTCGCGCACCCCACCGAGGGCGGCAGCAACCGTGACTGGTGGCCGAACCAGCTGAACCTCTCGATCCTCCGGAAGCACTCGGCCGTGGCGAACCCCATGGACGAGGACTTCGACTACGGCAAGGAGTTCCAGACCGTCGACCTCGACGAGCTGGCGCGCGACGTCGACGCGGTCCTGACCACCTCGCAGGACTGGTGGCCCGCGGACTTCGGCCACTACGGCGGCTTCATGATCCGCATGGCATGGCACAGCGCCGGCACCTACCGCATCGAAGACGGCCGCGGCGGCGCGGGCGCCGGCATGCAGCGGTTCGCGCCGCTGAACAGCTGGCCGGACAACGGCAACCTGGACAAGGCCCGCCGTCTGCTGTGGCCGGTGAAGAAGAAGTACGGCAAGAAGATCTCGTGGGCCGACCTCATGATCTTCACGGGCAACCGCGCCCTGGAGACCATGGGCTTCAAGACCTTCGGCTTCGCCGGTGGCCGCGCCGACGTGTACGAGCCCGACCAGGACGTGTACTGGGGCCCGGAGCGCACCTGGCTGGGCGACGAGCGCTACACCGGTGACCGCGAGCTCGAGGCGCCGCTGGCCGCCGTGCAGATGGGCCTGATCTACGTCAACCCCGAAGGCCCGAACGGGAACCCGGACCCGGTGGCCTCGGGCCGCGACATCCGCGAGACCTTCCGCCGCATGGCGATGAACGACGAAGAGACCGTCGCCCTGATCGCCGGTGGTCACACCTTCGGCAAGACCCACGGTGCCTCCGACGCCGACGAGTTCGTCAGCGCCGAGCCCGAGGGCGCGCCGCTCGAGGAGCAGGGCCTGGGCTGGAAGAACAGCTTCGGCTCGGGCAAGGGCCGCGACGCGATCACCAGCGGCATCGAGATCACCTGGACCCCGACGCCGACCAAGTGGAGCAACTGGTTCTTCCACAACCTGTTCACCTACGAATGGGAGCTCGAAACCGGCCCCGGTGGTGCGAACCAGTGGAAGCCGGCGAACAACGCGGCCGCGAACACCGTGCCGGACCCCGAGACCGGTGAGCTCAACCGCGCGCCCGGCATGCTGACCGCGGACCTCGCGCTGCGCTTCGACCCGATCTACGAGCCGATCTCGCGCCGCTTCTACGAGAACCCGCAGGAGTTCGCGGACACCTTCGCCCGCGCCTGGTACAAGCTGACCCACCGCGACATGGGTCCGGTCCAGCGCTACCTCGGCGCGCTGGTCCCGGACGAGGCCCTCATCTGGCAGGACCGCGTGCCGGCCGTGGACCACGAGCTGGTCAGCGCCGCCGACGTCGCGGACCTCAAGGCCAAGCTGCTCGACTCGGGCCTCACCGTGGCGCAGCTCGTCTCCACCGCGTGGGCGTCGGCCTCGACGTTCCGCATCGGTGACAAGCGCGGCGGCGCCAACGGTGCCCGCCTGCGCCTCGAGCCGCAGCGCGGCTGGGAGGTCAACAACCCGGACGAGCTGGCGCAGGTGCTGACCACGCTCGAGGGTGTCCAGGAGGCCTTCAACGGCGCCCAGTCGGGTGGCAAGAAGATCTCACTGGCCGACCTGATCGTGCTGGGCGGGGCGGCTGCTGTCGAGAAGGCCGCGAAGGACGCGGGCGTCGAGATCACCGTGCCGTTCACCCCGGGCCGCACCGACGCGACGGCGGAGCAGACCGACGTCGAGTCGTTCGTGCCGCTCGAGCCGAAGGCCGACGGCTTCCGCAACTACCGCGGCAAGGGCAACCGCCTGCCGAGCGAGTACCTGCTCCTCGACCGCGCGAACCTGCTCGACCTGAGCGCGCCCGAGATGACCGTGCTCGTGGGTGGCCTGCGCGTGCTGGGCGCCAACTACCAGGCGTCGAAGCAGGGTGTGCTCACCGAGACGCCGGGCGCGCTGACCAACGACTTCTTCGCCAACCTGCTCGACATGGGCGTGGAGTGGAAGACGGCCTCGGAGGACGGCGAGGCCTTCGAGGGCCGCGACCGCGCCACCGGCGAGGTCAAGTGGACCGGCAGCCGCGTCGACCTGCTCTTCGGGTCGAACTCGGAGCTGCGCGCCGTCGCGGAGGTCTACGCCGCGGACGACGCCAAGGCGAAGTTCGTGAAGGACTTCGTGGCCGCGTGGGACAAGGTCATGATGCTGGACCGGTACGACCTGGTCTGAGTGTGACGCGGGGCCCTCGGGCTCCCGGTGACGTTGGAGAAGGGGGCGGGGACCGCGGTCTCCGCCCCCTTTTTTCGTGCCCGGAAAACCGCCGAGCCGCAGGTCGCGGCTGTCGTGTGGGCTCGGAGGTCGCGGTGTGGTGTACCGCTGGTTGACACGGCGGCTCTGCGGGGTGCACTATCGTGATTAATCCCGTTGGAAACGTTTCCAACTCTCGGATCGCGAACTTGGAAACGTTTCCAAATCGTGAGCCGACACAGACCACTACCGAGGTTTGAGCGACGATGACGTCAACACGGGCCACGCTGATCCAGGTGGCCGAGCGCGCCGGGGTGTCCCTGGCCTCGACCTCCCGTGCGCTGCACGGGGTGGGCGCGAGCAGGGCGATGGTCGAGCGCGTCCGGGCCGCCGCCGAGGAGCTCGGGTACAGCGCCGACGCGATCGGCCGGTCGCTGCGGATGAAGAAGACGTTCCAGGTCGCGTTCGCGGTGGCGGACATCGGCAACCCGGTCTACGTCGAGATGATGCGGGCGATCCACGAGGTGCTCGCGCCCCACGGCTACCGGGTGGTCGTCATGTCGACAGGGGACACCTCCGACTCGACGATCGAGCTGGTGCGCAGCCTGGGCAGCGGCTTCGTGGACGGCATGATCGTGAGCCCGCTGCGCACCGACGACGGCCTGATCACCGAGATCCAGCAGGCTCCCGTGCCGGTCGTGGTGATCGGGCGCGCGATGGACGACCGCGGCATCAGCTCCGTGTCCACCGACTCCGCGGGCGGGATCGGCGAAGCGGTGCGCCACCTGCGCGCCATCGGGCGCCGCCGCATCGGCTTCCTCAACGGTCCGGCCGACACCACGCCGGGTGCCTCGCGCCAGCGCGGTTTCGACGCCGCGGTCAACGCCGGTGACCTCGCGGCCGAGCGCATCGAGCGCGAGACCGCCGAGGACTTCACCGTCGGCGCCGGCCTCGAGGCCGCCCGCCGGATCCTGGCGCGCGTGCCCGAGGGCGCACCGCAGCTCGACGCGCTCGTCGCGGCCAACGACCTGCTCGCCATCGGCGCCATCCGCGCCGTGCGGGAGCTGGGCCTGTCCGTGCCCGAGGACGTCGCCGTGACGGGCATGGACGACACCGAGATCGGCCGCGTCTTCCAGCCCAGCCTCACCAGCGTGTCCCTCGGCGCGAGCGAACGCGGGCGCGCCGCGGCCCGCCTGATGCTGCAGCTCGCCGACGACCCCGACCAGCCGGCCCAGCAGGTGTCGGTCGGCGCGGAGCTCGTGGTGCGCGAATCCACCACAACGGCCACCGAACGGGGTGAGCGATGACAGTGCGGCTTGTACTCATGCGGCTTGTGCCCATGAAAAAAGGTCCGGCTGCGGGCCGGTCCTCCGCCGGCGAACGGCCGGCGCCCGGGACCACCGACCCGACTGTGACCACCGGGACGACCGGGACCGAGCGAGGTGACCGATGACGACCCCGTCGCTGACCGAGCCGAAGCGCGGCACCGCGCAGCCGCCGGCCCCGCGGTCCAAGAAGCGCGTGAAGCCGATGGCGCGCACGCGCAGGCGTGAGGCGATCGCGCTGGTGCTGCCGTCGTTGATCCCGATCCTGGTGCTGAGCGTGGCGCCGCTCGTGGTCGGCGTGTTCCTCGCGTTCACCAACGCCCGGCTCGTGCGCCACCCCGACTACAGCTTCGCCGGCCTCGACAACTTCGCGCGCCTCGGCGGCAACGCGTTGTTCTGGGACTCGCTGCGGATCGGCATGATCTGGACCGTCGGCGTGACGCTGCTGCAGCTCGCGGCGGCGATGGGCCTGGCGCTGCTGCTCAACTCCGGCCTGAAGCTGCAGGGGCTCACGCGGGTGCTCGCGCTCGTGCCGTGGGCGATGCCGCCCGTGGTCGTGGCGATCATGTGGCAGATGATCTACTCCGCCAACGGCGGGCCGCTCAACGCGTTCCTCGGCGCGGTCGGTCTGCCGAGCGACATCAACTGGCTCGGCGACTTCTCCACGGCGTTGCCGGCGGTGATCGTCGTCGGCGTGTGGGTCGGGATGCCGCAGACCACGGTGACGCTCCTGGCAGGGCTGCAGCAGATCCCCGGCGAGCTGCTGGAAGCCGCGGCGGTCGACGGCGCGAGCGCGTGGCGGAAGTTCACGGCCGTGACGTGGCCGGCGATGCGCCCGATCGTCACGTCGATCACCTCGCTCAACTTCATCTGGAACTTCAACTCGTTCTCGCTGGTCTACGTGCTCACCGCCGGTGGGCCGGGCGGCAAGACGATGGTCCCGGTGCTGTTCATCTACCTGGAAGCCTTCAAGAACCGCGAGATCGGCTACGCCGCGGCGATGGGACTCGTCGTCGTGATCGTGGTGGTGCTGATCCTCGCCGTGTACCTGCGGTCGCAGTTCCGCACCGAAGACCGCGCGGAAAAGGGGCGCTGAGCCATGCGCTTGCTCGTTCGTCCGGCCCAGTACGTGGCCCTGGCGCTGTACATCCTGTTCCTCGGGTTCCCCCTGCTGTGGCTGATGTCGGCCTCGGTGAAGTCCTCGGGTGAGCTCAACTCGCTCACGGTCAGCCTGCTGCCGCAGGAGTGGCACTGGGAGAACTACACCGAAGCCCTGACACGTCAAGGACTTCTGCACTCGGCGTGGAACAGCCTGCTCGTGGCGCTGGCCTCGACGGTGCTGTCGATCATCATCTCCGTGCCGGCCTCCTACGTGCTGGCCCGGCTCAAGGGCAAGGTCCGCATCGCCGGCGTCGGCTGGATCCTGGTGAGCCAGGTCTTCCCGGTGGTGCTGATCATCCTGCCGCTGTTCCTGATCCTGCGGACGCTCGGGCTGGCCGACAACCTCGTCGGGCTCACGCTCGTGCACACCACGTACATGCTGCCGTTCGCGTTGTGGATGCTGCAGGGGTACGTGGCCGCGATCCCCACGGAGCTCGAAGAAGCGGGCGCGATGGACGGCGCGAGCCGGTTCACCGTGCTGCGCACGATCGTCTTCCCGCTGCTGGCCCCCGGCGTGGTCGCGACGGCGATGTTCAGCTTCGTGTCTTCGTGGAACGAGTTCTTCTTCGCCTTGGTGTTGTTGCAGTCGCCCGAGAACTACACGCTGCCCATCACCTTGAACACGTTCGTGGGCGGCGAGGGCAGAACCGCCCTCGGACCGCTCGCCGCCGGGGCCGTGCTCGCCGCGATCCCCAGCATCGTCTTCTTCAGCATCCTGCGGAGGAAGCTCACCAGCGGGCTCATGGCCGGGGCTGTGAAGGGATGACCCCTGACCGCCCGAACCCCGCGAAACCCTTGATCCCCCAACAGAAATCCCCGAAAGGTCGGTCGATGAAGACACGACGCCTGCTGGCTGCGGCCAGCCTGATGGTCACCGCCCTGCTCGTCGCCGCGTGCGGCAGCGGCAGCGGTGACGCGAGTGGCCCCGTCACCCTCACGTTCCAGTCCCTGTCCGACCAGCCGGCCGCGATCGCCGAGACGCAGAAGATCGTCGGCGCCTGGAACACCGCGCACCCTGACGTGCAGGTCAAGATCGTGCAGGCCGGCTGGGACAGCGTCTACGACAAGCTGATCACGCAGTTCAACGCCGGCACCGCGCCGGACATCGTGCACTACGAGGCGGCGGGCATCGAGCCGTTCGCGGAGGACGACTACCTCGCCGACCTCACGCCGTACCTGTCGCAGGCCAAGCACGACGACTTCCAGAAGGGCGTGCTGGACTCGGTGACGTTCGGCGGCAAGGTCGTCGCGTTCCCGACCGAGGTGCAGTCCTATGTGGTCTTCGCGAACAAGAAGCTGCTGCAGCAGGCCGGGGTCGCCGTGCCGACCGGCAAGACCATGACGTGGGACCAGCTGCGCCAGATCTCCAAGGCCACGACCAAGGGCGGCACCTACGGCCTCGGCTGGGGCCTGTCGAGCCCGACGGCGGCGTTCGTCGCGCTGGCCCCCGGCTTCGGCGGCAAGTACTTCCAGGGCACCGGTGACCAGGCCAACCTGACGGTGGGCGAGGGCGAGACGGCGCTGCCGAAGCTCGTCGACGAGATGGCGTACCAGGACCACTCGGTCCTCCCGGTCACGCTGACGCAGTCGGGTTCGAAGGCGCTGGCGCCGTTCTACGCGGGCCAGACCGCGATGACCGTGCAGGGTTCCTACCAGGCGGCCAACATCGCGAAGGACGCGCCGAAGGGCTTCGACTGGGTCGTGCTGCCGCCGCTGGCCGGCCCCGCCGGTCCCGCGCAGGCCGCCAGCCCGCAGACGCTGTCGGTGAACAAGGACTCCGCGCACGTCAAGGAAGCAGCCGAGTTCATCGACTACTTCACCAACACCGACAACCTGGCCGCCATGAACGAGGCCGACGCGCTGATCCCGCCCACCAACTCCGCGCGCCAGGCGCTGGCCACGAAGCTCGCCAGCAAGACCGGCTGGGACCAGATCCTCGCCTCCGGCCAGTACATCACTTCGGCGCCGTATCTGTTCGCCAGCAAGTACCCGCAGTGGAAGGACACCATCGCCACCCCGGCGTACCAGCAGTTCCTGGCCCAGAAGATCGACGCCAACGGCTTGACGACCCAGCTGCAGAACGGCTGGAAGAGCGTCACCACCAACTGAACGAGAACAGGAGCGGATTCTCTTGACCTGGCTGGAAGACCGGGCCGTCGCGGTGATCACCGGCGCGGCCGTGGGTGACGCCCTCGGCGGGGCCGTCGAAGGGTGGACCCCCGAGCAGATCGAGGAACGCCACGGCGGCCGCGTGACCGGCATCGTGGGCCCGTGGTACCCGAACTGGCGCGACGCGCGTCCCATCGCGCCGTACCACAAGGGCGACGGGCACATCACCGACGACACCCTCATGACGCGGGCGCTCGTGGAGGTCTACGCGAAGCGCCGCGAACACCTCGACGCGTTCGCGGTCGCCGAAGACCTCGTGCCGCTGATGATCGGCGCACCGCAGTGGGTGCCGGAGCTGGAGTCCACGGCGCTGCTGCTGCAGCGCGTGTTCCTCGCGGAGAAGTGGATCGTCACTCGGCTCCACTACGGACACGTGGACCCGCGCGAAGCGGGCGTGGGCAACGTCGTCAACTGCGGTGCGGCGATGTACGTCGCGCCGGTGGGCGTGGTCAACGCGGGTGACCCCCGCGGTGCCTACGCCGAGGCGATCGACCTCACGGGCGCGCACCAGTCGAGCTACGGCCGGGAAGCGGCCGGCGTCCTCGCGGCGCTGGTCGCGGCCGCGGCCGCCCCGGGCGCGACGCTCGACGACGTGACGGCGGCGGCGCTGGAGCTCGCGCACGACGGGACCGCGGTGGCTCTGCGCGCGGTGATCGACGCCTTCGGCGGGACCACCGCGGCGCCGGTCACCGACGAGGAGGAACGCGCGCTGGCCCGCAAGGTGCGGGAAGTCGTGGCGCCGTTCGACTCCGTGGGGCCGGAGTACCGGCAGATGTCACTGGACGCGCGGCGTCCGTCGCGGACCAAGTCCATCGAGGAGCTGCCCGCGGCGCTCGCCTTCGTGCTCGCGCACCGCGGCGACTTCCGCGGTGCCGTGCTCGCGGCCGTGAACTACGGTCGCGACGCGGACTCGATCGCCGCCATGGCCGGGGCGATCTGCGCGGCCCTCGGCGGCGCGGAGGTCGTGCCGGCGGAGTGGCTCGACCCGATCGGCGAGGCCAGTCGCATGGACATCGTCGAGACCGGCCGCGTGCTGGCCTCGGCGGCGACCGACATCATGCGGGCCGACCGTGAGCGGGCGCAGGCTCGCGTCAAGGCGCTGGACGGCCTCGACGGGGCTCTCGCCGTGGAGGCGCGGGCGTGAGGCTGACCTGGGCCCAGCCCGAGGACCTGCTCGCGCACGAGCTCGTCCAGTCCTCTGTGGAGGGTCGCGACACCGCGGACGTGCGGATGCGCTGGGTGGCGGCGGGCGGCGACCCCGTCCCCGCCGTGAGCGGCGCCGGGCCGAACCCGGCGCCGCCCGCCCTGCGGGCTCTGGCGCGCACGCTGCTCGGCGAGCTCGCGGCGGTCCCGGCCGCGCCGGCGCCCGACGAGCCGGACGAGTGGGACGCGATCGTCGCCACGCTGCCGGCCGCGCCGGACCTGCCGCCGGGCCTGCGCGACGGGCGGGTGCTCGGCGCGTGGACCGGGCGCGCAGCCGGGTGCCTGCTGGGCAAGCCGGTGGAGAAGATCCCGCGCGAGGGCATCGAGGAGATCCTGCGCGCCACGGACCGGTGGCCGCTCGAGAAGTGGTTCACCGCCGTCGGGCTGCCCGCGGACGTCGCGGCGCGGTGGCCGTGGAACAAGCGCTCGGCGCCGACGTCGCTCGAGGAGAACATCCACGGCATGCCCGAGGACGACGACCTCAACTACCCGATGCTCGCGCTCACCCTGCTCGAGACGCGCGGGCGCGGGTTCACCACCGAGGACGTCGCGCAGCTGTGGCTCGACAACCTCCCGGCCGGCCGGGTGTTCACGGCCGAGCGGGCGGCCTACCGCAACATCCTCGACGCCCGCCCGGTGCCCGAGACCGCGACACACCTCAACCCGTTCCGCGAGTGGATCGGCGCGCTGATCCGCACGGACTTGTTCGGCTGGGTCTCCCCGGGCGACCTGCGCGCGGCCGCCGGTCTCGCGTGGACCGACGCCCGCCTGAGCCACACCCGCAACGGCGTCTACGGCGCCATGTGGGCCGCGGCGCTGGCCTCGGCGGCGATGGTGTGCGACACGGTGGACGAGGTGCTCGATGCCGCGGCCACGGTGATCCCGCCGGGCAGCCGCCTCGCGGAGGCGGTGCGCCTCGGCCGCGCGGCTGCTTCGTCCGGTGACCTCCGCACCGGCCTCGACCGCCTCCACGCCGCTTACGGTGACCTGCACTGGGTCCACGTGCTCGGCAACGCGGCCGTGATCGCCTACGCGCTGGCCAAGGGCGCCGGCGAGTTCGGCCCGAGCGTCTCCATCGCCGTCACGGCGGGCTGGGACACCGACTCGGCCGCCGCCACGGTCGGCGGCGTGGTCGGCGCTCTGCGTGGTGTGCAGGGAATCGGCGAGCAGTGGGTGACGCCGCTGGACGGCCGCATCGCGACGTCCCTACCCGGTGGCGAGCAGAAGATCACCGACCTGGCGGCTCGGACCGTCGCGCTCGCGGAGCGTGTGTCGTGAGGGCGCGCCGGTTCGCGGTCTCGGCAGGGATCGTCGGTTGCCGGGAGCGTGTGTCGTGACGGGAAGTGTCGTGGTGGTCGGGTCGGCGAACGTCGACCTGGTCGTCGACGCGCCGCGGCCGCCGCGGGCCGGGGAGACGATCCTCGGCGGGCGGCTGCGGCGCAGCCCCGGCGGCAAGGGTGCGAACCAGGCGGTGGGTGCCGCGCTGGCCGGGGGAGCGCACACGACGTTCGTGGGCGCGCTCGGCGAGGACGAGGCCGGGGATCTGATCCTGCTGTCGCTGGGCGGCGCGGGCGTGCGGACCGACCTCGTGGCGCGGACGAAAGCGGCCACGGGCACGGCGTTCATCACGGTGTCACCGGACGGCGAGAACGCGATCGTCGTCGCGCCGGGTGCGAACGAGCGCGTGCGGATCGGCGAGGTGGAAGCCGCGCGGATCGCGACGGCCGACGTGGTCTTGGCACAGCTGGAGATCCCGCTCGCGGTGGTGCGCGCCGCCGCGGCCGCGCGCAAGCCGGGCGCGCTGTTCGTACTCAACGCCGCGCCGTCGCGGGAACTGCCGGCCGACGTCTGGGCCGCGCTCGACGTGCTCGTGGTCAACGAGCACGAAGCCGCCGACCTCGGCGGCCTCGAAACCCTGCTCGACCGCGTGCCCGCCGTCGTGGTCACGCTCGGCGGCGACGGCTGCCTCGTCGCCGAACGCGCCGGGGAACCCGTGCGGGTGCCCGGGATCCGGGTGACCACAGTGGACACCACCGGGGCCGGCGACACATTCTGCGGAGTGCTCGCCGCCGGCCTCGCCGAGGGTCGGCCTCTCGCCGACGCCGCGCGGCTCGCGTGCGTGGCCGGTGCGCTGGCCGTCACGCGGCCTGGCGCGCAGGCCGCCGTTCCCACCGCTGAAGAGGTCGCGGCTCTCGCGGCCGGAGAAAAGGTGCGATGACCACCCCGTTCGACCCGCTCGTGCCGCGCCCGATCGACCGGCCGGCCGAGGTTCCCCTGACCGCGCTCACCGGCGAGCAGCTCGCGGCGCTCGACGAAGCCAAGATCTTCGCCGCACCGAGTGACCCCGCCGACCGGCCCGCGTGGCGCGCCCGCCTGCGTGAGTGGCGCGAGGATTCCCGCCGGCGCCACGACTACACCGGCGAGGCCTACGAGCGCCCCGGCGCCGTGTGGGCGGCTCGGTGCCACACCGTCGCGCAGGTCTGGCTGTGGGACGAGCTGCTGTACTCCTTTGCCGAGCACAAGTTCACGCCCGAGGTGTTCCTCGCCGACGCCCGTGAGCGCTTCGGTGGCCTCGACGCCGTGGTGCTCTGGCACGCCTACCCCGTGATCGGCCTCGACGACCGCAACCAGTGGGACTACTACCGCGACGTCCCCGGCCTGGCCGAGCTCGTCAAGGCGCTGCACGACGCCGGCCTGCACGTGTTCGTGGACTACAACCCGTGGGACGTCGGCACCCGCCGCGGCGCGGACGACCTCACCGAGCTGGCGGCCCTCGTCGCGGACTTCGAAGCCGACGGCGTTTTCCTCGACACGCTCAAGAAAGCCGAGCCGGGCTTCGTCGAACGGCTCGAAGCCGCGCGCCCCGGGATCGTGCTGGAGGGCGAGTCGAAGCTGCCGGTCGAGCGCATCGCCGACCACACGGCGTCGTGGGCCCAGTTCTTCGCCGACTCGCCCGTGCCCGGCGTGCTGCGCGCGCACTGGTACGAGCGGCGCCACATGCAGCACCACGTGCGCCGCTGGCACCGCGACCACTCCGAGGAACTGCAGTCGGCGTGGCTCAACGGCGTCGGCGTGATGGTGTGGGAAGTCGTTTTCGGCGTGTGGGTCGGCTGGTCCGCCCGCGACGCCGCGACCGTGCGGCGCATGGTGACCGTGCAGCGCGCGGCCGGCGACCTGCTGCTGGGCGGCGAGTGGACCCCGCTCGCCGAGCTGACGCCCGAGGCTGAGGCCGCCGGCGTCTATGCGTCCGGCTGGGGGCTCGACGGCGTGACACTGTGGACACTCGTCAACCGCGGCGAGACGGACTACACCGGTGAGCTGCTGCCCGCCGGGCCCGGCAAGGTCCTCGACCTGCTCGGCGGCGTGCCGGCCCGTGGCATCGGCGCGGTGCTGCACCTGGCCGACGGCACTCCCGAACCCGCGTGGCTGCCGGAACTGCTCGACGCGCTGAAGTCCACGCCCCACGATGCGCACTTCCGTTTCCCGCACCGGATCGCGGAACGGGTCAGTACACAAAGGACCACTGGCGAACCCGAAGCGGACGCCGTCACGGTGCCGGCCGGGCCGTACGTGCTGACCGTCCGCTACCAGGCCCGCGAAACCGGCATGTACCAGGGCGCGCCCTACGTCGACGAGTGGAAGCCCCTCCCGCCGCGGTTGCACGACGCCCGCACCCTCCAGCGTGACGGCTCGCTTGCGACCTCGGTCGCGGTGGCGGCCACCGAGGTCACCAACGCGCAGTTCGCCGAGTTCCTCACCGCCACCGGCTACCGGCCCGCGTACGGGCACCGGTTCCTCGCGCACTGGATCGACGGCGTGCCAGACAATCCCGAGGAGCCCGTGACCTTTGTGGACATCGAAGACGCCCGCGCGTACTGCGCGTGGCGCGGCGGCCGGCTGCCCACTGAGGACGAGTGGCAGCTGGCGGGGGAGAGCCGCGGCGAGCCTGCCGTGTGGAATTCAAGCCTGTGGAACTGGACCGAGAGCGAGCACTCCGACGGGCGGACCCGCTTCGTGATGCTCAAGGGCGGCAGTGACTATCGGGCCGAGGGCTCCGAGTGGTACGTCGAGGGCGGCCGCCACGCCCCCGACGTCAGCGTGAAGCTCCTGCTGCCCGGTTTGGGTCTCGCGCGCGCCGCGACGGTCGGGTTCCGCTGCGCTTGGGAGGTGACGGCATGACGACGTCGCGGGATTCCGCCGGTGGCGCCCTGGCCGGGCTGCGGGTGGTGGACGCGTCCACGCTCTTCGCCGGCCCGATGGCCGCGATGCACCTGGGTGACATGGGTGCCGAGGTGATCAAGGTCGAGCACCCGAGCCGCCCCGATCCGTCGCGCACGCACGGCGTCGCCAAAGACGGGGTGAACCTGTGGTGGAAAACGCTCGGGCGCAACAAGCGGACCGTCACCGCGGATCTCAGCAGCGAAGGCGGGCGTGAGGTGTTCCTGGCGTTGGCCGCCGAGGCCGACGTGGTGATCGAGAACTTCCGACCGGGCACCCTGGAACGCTGGAACCTCGGCTACGACGAGCTTTCCGCCCGCAACTCGCGGCTCGTGCTAGCGCGCGTGACCGGGTTCGGCCAGTTCGGCCCGTACCGCTCGCGCCCCGGCTTCGGCACCCTCGCCGAGGCGATGAGCGGGTTCGCCGCCACCACGGGCGAGCCGGACGGCCCGCCGACGCTCCCGCCGTTCGGCCTCGCCGACGGCGTCGCCTCCCTGGCCACGGCTTACGCGATCATGGTCGCGCTTTCTGCCCGTGCCACCAGCGGGCGCGGGCAGGTCGTGGACACCGCGATCATCGAGCCGATCCTCGCGATGCTCGGCCCGCAGATCACGCGGTGGGACCAGCTTCAGACGGTGCAGCCGCGCACGGGCAACCGGTCCATCAACAACGCGCCGCGCAACACCTACCGCACCGCCGACGGGCAGTGGGTCGCCGTGTCCACCTCCGCGCAGTCGGTGGCCGAACGCGTGGTGCGGCTCGTCGGCCGGCCCGACCTGGCCGACCAGCCGTGGTTCGCGCGCGGCGCCGACCGCGCGCAGCACGCCGACGAGCTCGACGACGCCGTGGGCGGCTGGATCGCCCAGCGCAGCCGCGCCGAGGTCGTCGCCGCGTTCGAAGAGGCGCAGGCCGCGGTCGCCCCCATCTACGACGCCGCCGACATCGTCGCCGACCCCCAGTTCCGCGCCCTCGGCACCATCCACGAGATCGACGACCCCGAGCTCGGCCCGATGCTCATGCAGGGCCCGCTCTTCCGTCTCTCCGACAACGACGGCGTCATCGGCTTCACCGGCCGCCCCCACGGCGCCGACACCGACACCGTGCTGAAGGAACTGGGCTTCTCGGCGGAGCGCATCGCCGAACTTCGGGACGGGGGAGCGGTATGAGCGCGACCCCGCCGTTGACCTTCCTCTACGCCCCGGCCGACCGGCCCGATCGGGTGGAGAAGGCGCTCGCGTCGGAGGCCGACGTGGTGCTGGTGGATCTCGAGGACGCTGTGGCGCCGGCGCACAAAGACGAGGCGCGCGAGAACGTCGTGCGGCTGCTGGCCGGCCTGCCCGAGGGGCGCCGGGTGCAGGTGCGCGTGAATCACCCCAGCACGCCGTGGCACGAGGCGGACGTGGCGGCGCTCGCGGGGCTGCCGGTGGCGGTCGGGGTGCGGATGCCGAAGGTGGAGGCGGCCGAGGAGGTGCTGGCGCTCGCGGCGGCGTTGCCGGGGCGGGAGCTGCACCCGTTGATCGAGTCGGCGCTGGGGGTGGAGCGGGCGTTGCAGATCGCGACCGCTTCGCCGCAGGTGGCGTCGATCGGGCTCGGGGAGGCGGATCTGCGGTCGGACCTGGGGGTGGACGACGAGGCCGGGCTCACGTGGGCGCGCAGCCGCGTGATCGTGGCGGCGCGGGCCGCGCGGCTGGCGCCGCCGGCGATGTCGGCTTACACCAACGTGCGCGACCTTGAAGGGCTGGCGGCGTCGTGCCGGGCCGGGCGCGCGCTCGGGTTCCGTGGGCGCACGGCGATCCACCCGGGCCAGCTCGCCACGATCCGCGCCGCGTTCCTGCCGAGCGCGGAGGAGGTGGCGCGGGCCAGTGAGGTCGTCGCGCGCGTCGCCGACGCCACGGCGGCCGGGGTCGGGGCGATCGCGCTGGCCGACGGGACGTTCCTCGATGTCGCGATGGTCGAGCGTGCGCGCACGGTGCTGGCGCTGGCCCAGCCGGATCCCGCGTAAGCGATCTCGAACACAGGAAAGCCCGTCCCGTCTTCGACTACTCTGGGCATCGACGAGTCCGGAGGGAGGGGCCATGACCGACGAGGAGCTCGTGGTCGAGTTCGCGCTGCGGCGCCTGGACAATCCCGACCTCGAACTGGAGGAGATCGCGGCGCTGGTCGTCCGGCGGCTGGGGCCCGAGCGCATGCTGGAGTTCGCGTCGCAGAACCTCGCCACGCGCGGTGAGCTGCGCGCGGCGATCTTCCCCTCGGCCGTCGAGCACGTGCTCCGCGTGGTGCTGACCCTGCGTGGCCGCAGCGACTAGCCGCCCACCGCGGCAGCGGCCGGAGTCTTCCGGCGCAGCCACGCCCAGGGACTGCGCCCGCCCGTGAAGGCCCACAGCGCGATCACCGGGTCCGTCAGCGCGCACCCGAACGACGAGTCCGCCGCGAACGGCAGGATCGGCGCGCCCTTGAGGTGGTGGACGACGTCCCACGCCGTGTGCAGCAGCCACCCGATCCCGATGAACGTCCACGAGTCCAGCCCGCGGAAGGCGACCAGCGTCAGCACGGCGCAGAACACCACTTCCCACACTCCCAGCTCGCCGCCGGACAGGTAGGCCGCGCCCGCTCCGGCGACCATGAGGGCGTTGAACTTCCGCCGGTGCGGCTCGGGGATCAGGGACGAGAGCAGCACGTACACCAGGCCGATCGCGATCGGCAGCAGCACTTCGGTCATGGTCGTCACGCTAGGAAGCCCGGGGCGCGCCCACTACCGGCCTCCGCGCCAGACAGCAGCGGATTCCCGCCAACCGACGGGAATCCGCTGCTGCGTACCGGGTTCAGCGCGGCTTCGGCGCGGCGTGCCGACGGTGTGGCCAGAAGGGCAGCCGAGCGCCCTGACGGGTGACGTAGATGCCAGGGATGAGGCCGAGTGCCGGGCTCAGCGCGCCCGTGGTGCCGATCTCGGCCGGGGCGGTGGTCTTGGTGCTGGTGTGAGCGGACATGACTTCCTCCGGGTGTCCCGAGTGGACAGGTCTCTTGTGGACGGTGCTCAGGCCGCGGCGGCCTCGATCGCCGCCGCGGGGGCGAACGCGGCCACGCGGCTGCGGGCGCTGGTGATCACGGTGGTCAGCGTCGCGAGGTCCTGCCGGCCGTCGTGGCGCTGGTCGTTGACGAAGAACGTCGGGGTCCCGGCCACGCCGCTGAGGTCGGCCGACTCGACGTCCCGCTCGACGTGGCCGGCGAAGCGGCGGCGCAGCAGGTCGTCGCGGAACCGGTCGACGTCGAGGCCCAGCTGCTCGGCGTAGCCGACGAGGGCGTCGAAGTGCAGGTCGGTCTGGTTGCCCAGCAGCAGGTCGTGCATCGGCCAGAACGCGCCCTGCGCGCCCGCCGCCTCGGCGGCCTCGGCGGCCAGCTGTGCGTGGGGGTGGATGTCGTGCAGGGGCAGGTGGCGCCACACGTAGCGGATGTCGCTGTTCTCGGCCAGCAGCTCGCGCGCGGTCGGCGCCGCCATGCCGGTCCACGGGCACTCGAAGTCGCCGTACTCGACCACGGTCACCGTGGCGTCCTCCGGCCCTCGCACGTGGTCGCGGCTCAGGTCGACCGGAGCGACGAGGTCGGTCAGCAGGGGAGCGTCGCCGAGCAGTGCGCGGGTCCGTACCTCTTCCGGCAGCGCGGCGGTGAGCTTCTGCACCAGGAAGGTCAGCAGCGCCGCGCCCGCCGCCGCGGCGAGGACACCGAGCTTCGCCTCCTCCAGCTCCCGCCCGGTGAAGGCGAGGTCGGCGATCAGCAGCGACACGGTGAACCCGACGCCCGCCATCGCGCCGCCGCTCAGCACGCCGGCCCAGCCGACCGGCGGCCGCAGCGCGCCGCCGCTGAGGCGGGTCAGCAGCCACGAGGTGCCGAACACCGCGACGGGCTTGCCCAGCACGTAGGCGAGGAAGATCCCGACGGTGATCGGTGCCGTGACCGCGCTCGCCAGCACCTCGGTGTTCACGGTGATGCCGGCGTTGGCCAGCGCGAACAGCGGGACGACGACGTAGCTCGTCACGCGGTGGAAGGCGTGGCGCAGGCGGGCGTTGGCCGACAGCGTGGCGCTCAGCCGCTTGCTCGCCGAGCTGGCCGTCTCCGCGGTGGGCTGCTCACGGAACAGGCGCACCAGGGTGGTCGCCTCCTCCAGCGAATCGCGCTTCGGCACGTACGCCGATGTCGCCAGCCCCACCGCCAGACCGGCCACGACCGGGTCGATCCCGCTGGTCAGCAGCGCGCCCCACACCGTCAGCGCCAGCGCGGTGAACACGGGCTTGCGGTAGCGGTAGTCGAGCCTGCGGCTCGCCAGCACCCCGGCGTACGCGGCGGCGGCGATCCCGACGGCCATGAGGTCCACATGCCCGCTGTAGGCCAGCGCGATGACCACCAGGGCCACGATGTCGTCCACCACGAACACGGTGAGCACGAATGTGCGGATCCGCTCTGGCGCGCCGCGCCCGACCACGGTGAACACGCCCAGCGCCAGCGCGGTGTCGGTCGACATCGCCGCGCCCCAGCCGTGCGCGCCGGGCCCGCCGCCGTTGAGCGCCAGGTAGATCAGCACGGGCACCGCCATGCCGGCCAGCCCGGCGACGGCGGGCAGGATCAGGCGGCGCCGTTCGCGCAGGTCGCCGAGGTCGAACTCGCGCCGCGCCTCCAGCCCCACCACCAGGAAGAACAGCGTCATCAGGCCGCTGTTGACCCAGTCGCGCACCGGCAACGCGGCGCTCAGCGGCCCGATCCGCACGCTCAGCACCCAGTTCCACACGGCGTCGTACGCGCCGGGCGCCAGGTTCGCCCAGGCCAGGGCCATCACGATCGCCGCGACGAGGATCCCGGCGCTGCCGGACTCGGTCCGCAGGAACGTCCGCAGCGAGCTCGACGACGGCCCGGACATCGACATCCGGCCCATCGACATCTCGGGCTGGCTCATCTCCGACATCGACATGGCTTCGCTGGTCCACGGGTGCATCGGCGTCACGTTCATGTCTAACCCTTAAAGTAGCTGGTGGTAGTTAGAACTCAAACATGGTAGAACTAACCTGTCAAGAGGGAATTTGAGGGTTAGATCAATCGGAGGGTGGAGCGGTGGAGAGAACGGTGGAGAACGACGAGACGCTGGTCCTCGACCTGCTGAACACCACGGCGCTCGTCGACGGCACGCCGCACGACGACCTGGCGGACGCGGCCGAAGCCCTGCGCTGGCTGTCCGCCTACGGGCAGCCGGCGACGGAGGGGGAGTGGCGCACCCTGCTCGACCTGCGCGCGACGCTGCAGGAGGTGGTGCGCGGCGATGCGGAACCGTCGTCCGTAGGGCGCTTCGTCGAGGGCGTCGGCTACCTCGCGACCCTCGGCGCCGACGGCATCGGCTGGACCCTCGATGCCCCCGCGGGCCACGCCGCCGCGGCGCGCGCGGTCCTCACCTGGGACGGCCTCCGCGAGTCCGGCCGCCTGCGCCCCTGCGCCAACCCGGAGTGCCGCGTGTTCCTCATCGACCACAGCAAGGCCAACACCGCCCGCTGGTGCTCGATGGCCACGTGCGGTAACCGCCTCAAGGCGCGCCGGCACTACCGCCGCGCCCGGCAGTCCGAAGTGGACTGAAGTGGGCCCTGCCCCCCCCCGGCGACAGGGCCCGCTCCAGGGCTTCATTCGTTGTGCAGCACCTTCGCGATCGGCAGCCGAGCCGCGCGTGCGGCGGGGATGAGCGCGCCCAGCACGGCGATGACGACCCCGGCCAGCCCCAGCACCACGAGCATCGGCGCGCGATAGACGTCGATCACGAACCCGAACACGTCCGACTGGGCGGCGCGCAGCATGGCCGGCCCGACCAGCCGGTGGACGAAGAAGCCGAGTGGCAGCCCGAGCAGCCCGCCGACCACGCCCAGTGCCCCCATCGAGGTGATCATCATGACCGTCACCTGGCGCGGCGTCATCCCGATCGCCTTGAGCATCCCCAAGTCGCGCCGGCGTTCGTGGGCGTTGAGCACCACGGTGTTGAACACTCCCAGCGCCGCGACGATCGCGAGCACCAGCGTCAGGACCGACGCGCTGCTGACCAGGAGCACGGCCTGCGAAGACGTGCCGTCACGCGGGGGAACGACCTCCAGCCCGGGGTCGCGGGCGTGCACCGCGCTCGCGAGCGCCGCGCGGTCGGCGCCGGGAGCCAGCTGCACGTCGTAGGTCTCCGCGCGGGTGCCCGGCGCGAGGACGTCGAGGGTCGACCAGTCGGCGTAGATCGCCTGGTCGTTGTTGGTCAGCGTGACTCCGACGAGCGTGAGCTGCGTGCGATTTCCGCCCAGCTCCACCGTGATCGTGTCGCCGAGGGCGAGCCCGCGCTGGTTGAGGAACCGGGACGGCGCGGCGGCTTCCCCCGCGCGTGCCGCCCACCGGCCGTCGAGGATCTCCGGCCCCAGCGCCGCCGAATCCCCGCGGGAGAAGGTGACCGAGGGGTTCTCCTGGCTGCCGAGCAGGTGCACGGTGCGCTCGGCCGAGGCGGCGACCCGGGCGGAACCGGGCAGCGAACGCAGCATCGCCTCGTCGGCGGAGTCGCCGAGCGCCGGAGCCGGACGCGGACCGGCCAGCCCGGCCGGACTGGTGAGCCCGTCGGGCAGGCCGGCCAGGAACTCGACGCGGTCGGGGTGAGCGGGCCGCATCGCGTTGTTGTACGCGTTCACCGACAGCGTGACGCCGATCGACAGCGTCACCGTCATGACCCCGAGCACGATCGCCGCCAGCGTCAGCGCGCTGCGCGCCGGGCGGGCGAACGGGACGCCGAGGCCGAGGCTGATCGACCGCGGCAGCCGGGTGCCTGCGAGCCGCCTCTGGACGGCGAGCGCGCGCCCGAACCGAGGTCCGCTGCCCGCGCTGATCGCCGCGGTCGCCGGCAGCCGGCGGGCCCGCAGTGCGGAAACCAGCGCGGCCAGCACGACGACCAGCGGCAAGCCCACCAGCGCGACGACGTCGACCCAGGCGTCGATCCCGACGTCGCCCGCGCCGAACGCGCTGAACGCGTCCGCCAGTACTGGCTTGGCGACGAGATTGCCGCCGATCGTCCCGACGACGCAGCCGAGGGCGGCGGGGACGAACACCATCAGCAGGTACACGGCCATCACCTGGTTCGGCGTGAACCCGAGCGACTTGAGCACCCCGATGTCGCGGAACCCGGACACCACCGCGCCGCTCACCACGTTGGCGACGATCAGCACGGCCACCGCGAGCCCGAGGATCCCGAACGGGACCAGGAACGGCACGTACGGGCCGACGTCGGAGTTGAGCCGTTCCTCGACGGTCAGGTAGGACTGCTCGCCGAGCACGGACCTCGCCGGCAACCCTGCCGTCACCTCGGCCTGACCCGTGTCGACCTCCGCAGCCGTGGCGGCGTGGGTGAAGCGGTAGAGCACCTGCGCCGTGGTCGGCCGCAGCGCCGACAGCTGCGCCGGCGTCACCCACGCGTCGGCGGACGCGCTCACCGAATACGCGAACCCGACGACGGTGAGCACGGGCTTACCCGGGATCTCGATCCGCGAACCCACGGGAACCAGGTCGCCGGAACCGCGCGGGAAGTTCAGCACGATCTCCCCGGGCGCGGTGGCCCATCGGCCCGCCCACACGTCGAGCCGGTCGACGGCGCCTTCGGGGTCCGCGCGCCCGACCGTGGTCAGGCTGCCCGCCCGCGCCGCGACGCTCTTCGCCGTGTCCAGCGTGACCTGCCCGAACGGCCCGGCCGACGCCTCGACCCCGGGCCGGGTGGAGGCGTCGGCGAGCTGCTCGCCCGACACCCGCGTGGTGTCGTAGGCGACGACGAGGTGCGCGCCGTTCTGCTCCGCGTGCGCCCGCTGGAACGGCCCCGACGCCGACACCAGCAGCCCGAGCGCGAGCACGATCGTGCCGGTCGACACCGCGACCACGACGCCGATCACGGCCGTCTGCACTCGCCGGCGCCGGACCGCGGCGCGCGCGACCCGCCACACGGCGCTCACGAGCTGCGCTCCAGACCCGAGGTCGCGGCGATCCGGCCGTCGACGACCTGGACCACGCGCGTGGCGCACTGCTTCGCGAGCCGCTCGTCGTGCGTGACGAGCAGCAGCGTCTGCCCGATCTGGTTGAGGTCGAGCAGCAGGTCCATCACCTGCTCGCCGGAGCGGCTGTCCAGCGCGCCGGTGGGTTCGTCGGCCAGCAGCAGCGCGGGCCGGTTCATCAGTGCCCGGGCCACGGCCACGCGCTGGCGTTCGCCGCCGCTGAGCTGCGCGGGGTGGATGTTGCGCCGGCCGGCGATGCCGAGCTCGTCGAGCAGCTCCAGCGCCCGGGCTCGGGCCTGCGCGGCCGAAGTGCCGGTCAGCTGCGCGGCGAGGGCGACGTTGTCGAGCGCCGGGAGGTCGTCGAGCAGGTTGAAGAACTGGAAGATCATGCCGATGCGCCGGCGGCGGAACAGCGCGAGCCCCGTCTCGCTGAGCTTGCCGAGATCTTCGCCATTGACCACGACGGACCCGGACGTCGGCCGGTCCAGCCCGGCCACCATGTTCAGCAGCGTCGACTTCCCGCTGCCCGACGGCCCCATCACCGCGACCGCCTCGCCGGCGCGGATCCCCAGCGAGACCCCGTCGAGGGCCACCGAATCGCTGTACTCCTTGCGCACGGCGGACAGCTGCACCACCGGGTTCGCTCTGCTCTCGTCACTGGTCACAGCACGCAATCCTGAAGCAGCTTCGCCGCCGGGGCATCAGTCCGGGGAGGTAACCGCCGAACGTGGTCATCCTGGGGATGTAGCCGCCGGGTTGATGCGGCGGACGCGGCGGCCTGGGAGAGTCAAGGTGTGTGGGAACTCGGGGTCGCGGCCGTGGCGTGCCTGGTCGCGGTGGTGCTGGCCGTGCGGCTGATTCTCGCGCGGCGCGCGGCCGCCCGTGCGCTGGAGCAGCGCGGGTGGCTGCTGGAGCGGGAGCGGGAAAGCGCCGCACAGCAGGCCGTCGACGCCGAACGCGCGCGGATCGCCCGCGAGCTGCACGACATCGTGAGCCACAACGTGAGCGTGATGCTCGTGCAGGCCGGCGCCGCGCGCCTGGTGGTCGAGACCGAGCCCGCGCAGGCGGCCGAGGCGTTGCGGGAGGTCGAGACCGCCGGCCGCGACACGATGACGGAGCTGCGGAACCTGCTCGGCCTGCTCGCACCGCCGGCCGACGGCGAGGAGCCGCCCGACCTCGCGCCGCAGCCCAGCCTCGCGCGGCTGAGCCCGCTCGTCGACCGGATCGCGTTCGCCGGGCTGCCGGTGGAGGTGCGCGTGTCGGGCGAGCCGCGGTCGCTGCCGTCCGGAGTGGACTTGACGGCGTACCGGATCATCCAGGAGGCGCTGACCAACGCGCTCAAGCACGGTGACGGGGGGAAGGCCGAGGTGACGGTGCGCTACACCGACCACTACCTGCGGGTCGAGGTGGTGAACAGCGGGCCGAGCGTGCTCACGGGCGGTTCGGCCGCCGCGTCCTCCTCGCAGGGGGAGGGGCGTGGCTTGCTCGGGCTGCGGGAACGCGTCGCGGCCTTCGGCGGTGACCTCGACGCGCGGCGCCGCCTCGGGGGCGGGTTCCGCGTGCGCGCCCGGATCCCGCTGGAGCGCCCGTGACCGCCCCGCGCGTCGTCATCGCCGACGACCAAGGCCTGGTCCGCACGGGCTTTCGCATGATCCTCACGGCCGGCGGCATCGACGTGGTCGGTGAAGCGGCCGACGGGGTGGCCGCGGTGGAGCTGGTGCGGGAGCTGCACCCGGACGTCGTGCTCATGGACATCCGCATGCCCGCCATGGACGGTCTCGAAGCCGCGCGCCGCGTCCTGGCCGACGACCCGCGCTGCAAGGTGCTGATGCTGACGACGTTCGACCTCGACAGCTACGTCTACCAAGCCCTCGCCGCCGGAGCGAGCGGCTTCCTGCTGAAGGACGTGACGCCGGAACACCTCGTGGCCGCCGTCCGGCTCGTCGACACCGGCGACGCGCTGCTGGCGCCCTCGATCACGCGGCGGCTCGTGGAACGGTTCGCCGCGGCCGCCGCTCCCGCTCCGGCCGCGGCAGCTCCGCCGACGCACCGAAACCTGTCCGCGCTGACCCCGCGCGAGCTCGAAGTCCTGACGCTGCTGGGCCGGGGCCGGTCCAACACCGAGCTGGCCACCGACCTCACCCTGAGCGAGGCGACGATCAAAACCCACGTCGCGCGCATCTTCGCGAAGCTGTCCCTGCGCGACCGCGCCCAAGCGGTGGTGCTGGCCTACGAAACCGGCCTGGTGTCGCCCGGGGACCCGCCGGCTTAGCCCTCGACCGCCTGCCGGACCGCCGGCACGACGTCTCGCGCGAAGCGCAGCACCTGGTCGATCGTCTGGTTCTCCGGCCAGAAGACGAACGTCGTGAAGGGCAGGCCGGTGGCCGAGCGCGTCAAGAACTCGGCCCACTGGGCCGCGTCGCCGCGCACGGGTTCGGCGCCGGCGGCGACCTGGAGGGTGCCGGGCGCGTTGGTGATCGTGCCGACGACCTGGCAGATCCGCCGCACGTCCGACGGCTGCCGGCCGGCGGCCGCCGCGGCCTCGTCCAGGATCGCGTGCGCCGGACCCCACTGCTCGTAGGGCAGGTAGGACGGGATCGGCGCGGCCCAGCCGTCGGCGACGCGGCCGGTCAGGGCCAGCGCCTTCGGTCCCTGCGCGCCGGTCCAGAGCTCGATCGGGTGCGCGGGCCGGGGCCCGGGCACGAGACCGTCCACTGTGTAGTGAACGCCGCGGTGGTGGAGGGGCCGGCGGTCGGCCCGCCAGATCGCCCGCATGAGCTCGAAGGCCTCCTCGAGAGCGGCGTTGGCCTCGGCCCGCGAGCGCCGTTCGACGCCGAGGCGCTCGATCGCGTCCCAGTAGCCGCCCGCGCCGACGGCGAGCTCGAAGCGCCCGCCGGACGTGAGGTCGAGCGAGGCGGCGGCCTTGGCGAGCATCGCGGGCGGGCGCAGCGGCAGGTTCGTCACGTCGGGGAACACGTGGATGCGGCGGGTGGCGGCCAGCAGAGCGCCCGCGAGCACGAAGGTGTCTAGGTACTCCGGCACGTACGGGTGGTCCTGGATGCCCAGGAACTCCAGCCCGTGCTCCTCCGCGGCCACCGCCAGCTCGCGATGCGCGCCGACGTCGAGCGTCGGCACGAGCGAGAACCCGAAAGCCAGGCGAGTCATGGCGGTACCTTCCGGTCGAGGTGGTCACGCATTCTGACTATCAGCGATAATGACCACTGTCGTGACGGAGCATACCGTGGGGAGGGGCTTTACTCCGGCGAGCCGAACGGCGCGTGCACCATCCAGACGCCGACGGCGGGCTCGTCACCCGCGTTGAACAGGCGGTGCGGAGTGGCCGAGTCGAAGTAGACGGAGTCGCCCGGGCCGATCTCGGTGGTGTCGAACCCGACGGTGACCCCGAGGCGGCCGCTGAGGACGTAACCGAACTCGTGGCCGGGGTGCGTCTGGCGCCGGCCTTCGGGGCACGACGCGCCGCCGACGTCGTAGGTGATCTTGAGGAAGTCGGCGCCGGGCACGTCACGCGGCGTGAGCCGCTCCCACGTGATGCCGCCTTCGAGCTTGAGCGTGCCGCGGGTCTCGCCCAGCTGCACCAGCGGCGCGCTGATCAGCTTCTGCGGCACCGGGAACTCGCCGGCCGCCACAGATCCGCCGTTGCTCGACGACAGGGCCGGCCGTCCGCGCTTCGGCTCCGGAGACTCGGCCCGCTCGCCGGCGGGGTCGAACAGCCTAACCGTTAACCTCGCTTCAGGACGGGACGGGAACCGCGAACACCTCCGGGTGCCTCACCAGCTCCACCCGCGTCCGGCGGATGTGCAGCTCCAGGATGCGCTCGGCCGACGCGTGATCGCGCTGGCGCAGCGCCTCGATGAGCAGCCGGTGCTCCGCGCGGATGATCCAGCTGCGGCGTTCCCCGGCCAGCCGCGTGAAGGCCCGGCGGTAGTGCTGCGTGGTGTCCCACAGGCGGTTGAGGATCGCGGCGAGGTCGTGGGCGTCGTGGTGGCGGTAGACCGTCCAGTGCAGCTGCCGGTCGAGCACGAGGAACTCTTCGACGTCGTCGGTCCGCTCGATGCGGTCCTCGAGCGCCTCCAGCTCGTCGATGTCCTCATCGGACAGCCGGGGCGCGGATTCGGCCAGTAGCAAGGGTTCCAGCCGCTCGCGCATCTTGTACGACAGCTCGCACTCGCGCACGTCCATGGACGTGACCCACGCGCCGGAGTTGGCGCGCAAGGTCACCAGACCTCGGGACTCCAGGATGCGCAGGGCTTCGCGGACCGGCAGGCGGCTGGTGCGCAGCTCCTCGGCCAGCTCGTCCTGGATGATGCGCGTGCCCGGGGCGAGGCGGCCGTCGAGAATCCGCTCTCGCAGCTCGTCGGCGACGCGCTGGCTCGCCACGCCCGCGGGTACGGCCACGCCGGTTCCTCTCAATCGAACGCCTCCGGACGGTGGTCGAAGGCCTTTCCGTTCGGATAGGACACTAGCTCACACTGCAGGCCCCACGGTGACAGGAAGTACACCCACCGCTGCCCTTCGCTCGCGCCGCTGCTGGTGGTCGGCTCCCCGAGCACGCGCAGGCCGCGGCGGTGCAGATCGGCGACGGCGGAGTCGAGATCCTCCACGTACAGCGCGATGTGGTGCCCGCCGACGTCGGAGTTGCGCGGCGGCACGGGGTTCTGCTCCGGCGCCTCGTACTGGAACACCTCGAAGATCGCCTTGCCGCCGAGCCGGTAGAAGTGCAGGCGCCGCATCACCGCTTCGTCGTCGACGCCGAGGTGCTCGCTCATCCAGCTGTCGTCGTGCTCGTAGGGCCCGAGCCGGTACAGGTATTCGCAGCCCAGCACCTCGGTGAAGAACTCGTGGGCTTGGTCGAGGTCCGGCACCGTAAGGCCGAAGTGGTCGACGCCCGTCACCCCGGGGATCGGCATGAGCACACCTCCAATGGATCCATTCGCTTGCTTTTCATGGCTACTTGACGGCATAGTCTCCGTCAAGCCTTTCGCAATGGATCCATTCGAAGATGAGGAGCCCTGATGGCCACTCACGAGTCACTGGTCGCCGGCGCGCCCTGGATCCGCCTGCGCGCCACGCCGGAGGACTGGGACGAAGCCGCACCGGACCTGCTGTTGAGCCTGCTCGGGCGGGCGCAGTGGATCCGGTCGTTCGAGGAGTACGTGCTGGAGCTCGCGGGCCGGGGCCTCGTGCACGGCCCGGCGCACTCGAGCATCGGCCAGGAGGGCGGCGCGGTCGGCTCGATCTCCCCGCTGCGCAGCGACGACTTCGTGAACGGCTCGCACCGCGGCCACCACCAGTTCCTCGCCAAGGCCTTCGGCCACGTCGCCCCGGAGCCCACCGGGCTGCCGGCGATCGACGACGAGGTGCGCACGGTGCTGCGCCGCACGCTGGCCGAGATCTGCGGCCTGGCCGAGGGCTACGGCAGCGGGCGCGGCGGGTCGATGCACCTGCAGTGGCGCGAGGCCGGCGCGATGGGCACCAACGCGATCGTCGGCGGGGGAGTGCCGCAGGCCGCGGGCTTCGCGTGGAACCAGCGTCACACCGGCACCGACGCGGTCACCGTCACCTACTTCGGCGACGGTGCCGTGAACATCGGCTCGGTGCTCGAGACGTTCAACCTCGCCGCCGCGTGGAAGCTGCCCGTCTGCTTCTTCATCGAGAACAACCAGTACGCGGTGTCCACGCCGGTCGACACGGCCACGGCCGAGTCCCGGCTCTCCGCGCGCGGCCTCGGGTTCCACATCCCGAGCTGGCAGGTGGACGGAATGGATCCACTCGCCGTGCACCTGGCGATGAGCGAGGCCGTGGCCCACATGCGCGCGGGCAACGGCCCGACCATCGTCGAGGCCGAGGTCTACCGCTACTTCCACCAGAACGGCCCGTACCCGGGCAGCGCCTTCGGCTACCGCACGAAGGAAGAAGAGAAGTCCTGGCGCGACCGCGACCCGATCGACCTGTTGCGAGGCCACGTCGTGCGCCGCGGCCTCGCCGACGACGACCAGCTCAAGGCGTTCGACGAAGAGATCACCCGGACGCTGCACGAGATCGGCGACAGCTTCCTCGAAGACGGCCCGGACGGCAAGCGCCGCATCAAGGACTCCGCGTGGCCGGACCCGGCCTTCGTCGACGTCGGCGTGCGCGGAGACCTGTCCGAACTGGACGGAAGCCGTTACGAGGAACCCGAGTCCTTCAGCGGGGCGTTGAAGGAGCGCCGGTTCATCGACGCCGTCAGCGATGTCCTCGCCCGGCGGCTGGAGACCGACGAGCGCGTGGTCGTGCTCGGCGAGGACGTCGACCGGCTCAAGGGCGGCACCAACGGCGCCACCAAAAGGGCCATCGAAACGGCACCCGAGCGCGTGCTGGGCACCCCGATCAGCGAGAACGCGTTCACCGGACTCGCCGGCGGCATGGCCATCGACGGCCGCTCGCGCCCGATCGTCGAGTTCATGTACGCCGACTTCATGTGGGTCGCCGCCGACCAGCTCTTCAACCAGGTCGCCAAGGCACGCCACATGTTCGGCGGGACCGGCAGCGTGCCGTTCGTGCTGCGCAGCAAGCTCGCCGCGGGCACCGGCTACGGCTCGCAGCACTCGATGGACCCGGCCGGGATCCTCACCACCGCACCTGGGCTGCGGGTCGTGGCGCCGTCGAACCCGTTCGATTACGTCGGCCTGATGAACACCGCCCTGGCCTGCGACGACCCGGTCGTGGTGCTGGAACACGTGGACCTCTACGCCACCACGGGCACCGCGCCGGTCGACGACTTCGACTACCGCATCCCCGTCGGCAAGGCCGCGCTGCGCCGCACCGGTGACGACCTCACCGTGATCAGCTACCTGTCCATGGTCGGGCACTGCCTCGAGGCCCTGGACGAGACCGGCGTGAGCGCCGACCTGATCGACCTGCGCTGGCTCGACCGCGCGAGCCTCGACTGGGACACGATCGAACGCAGCGTCCGCAAGACCAACCGGGTGCTGATCGTGGAGCAAGGCGCCATCGGCACTTCGTACGGCGGGAAGCTCGCCGACGAGATCCAGCGCCGCCTGTTCGACTGGCTCGACGCGCCGATCGAGCGCGTCACCGGCGGCGAGGCGTCGCCCAGCATCAGCAAGGTCCTCGAACGCGCGGCGATCGCGCGGACCGAGGAAGTGACCGCGGCGCTGCGGCGCCTGTCCGACTGACCGCAACTGCGACCGGCAGCGAGGAGTTCCAACGATGGCAACGCTGTTGCGGGTGCCCGAAGTCGCCACGGGGTCGACCGAGGCCGTGCTGAGCGAGTGGCTGGTGCCCGAGAACGAGGCGTTCGACGCCGGCACGGCACTGGCCGTGCTGGAGACGGACAAGGCAGCCGTGGAAGTCGAGGCCGAAGCCGGCTCGACCGTGCTGCGGCAGCTGGTGGACCGCGGCACGACGGTGGAGGTCGGCACGCCGATCGCCGTGCTGGGTGCCGTGGGAGAGGACGTGAGCGGGCTGCTGGCGGAGCTGGGAGGTTCGGTTGCGCAGAACGGTTCGGCCCAGTCCGAGCCGGCTCAGTCCGAGCCGGCACCGGCTGCGTCGAACGCTTCACGTGAGCGGATTTTCGCGAGTCCCCTGGCGCGCAAGATGTTGAAGGAAGCTGGGATCGGGCTCGAGGAGGTAGCCGGGACCGGGCCGAACGGGCGCATCGTGCGCAAGGACGTGGAGGCCGCGATCGCGCGAGCGGACCGGCCGGCACCGGTGACGCCTCAGCCCGAACCGACGCCGCAACCGGCACGCGAACAGCTCGTGGCCGAACCGGCACCCGCCCGCCGTGAACCCGCGGCAGGCGCGGCGTTCACCGAGATCCCGCACACCCGGATCCGCCGCGCGATCGCGAGCCGGCTCACGATGAGCAAGCAGACTGTGCCGCACTTCTCGGTGCGGCGCACCGCGCGGATCGACGCGCTGCTGGCTCTGCGCAAGCAGCTCAACGAGGTGTCGCCGGCGCGGATCTCGGTCAACGACCTGATCATCCGGGCCGTGGCCGTCGCGCACACCGAGGTGCCCGACGCCAACGTCATCTGGACCGAGGACGCGCTGCGCAAGTACGACTCGGTCGACGTCGGCGTCGCGATCGCGTCCGAACGGGGCCTGGTCACGCCGGTCGTGCGCGGGGTGGAGAAGCTGGCGCCGAGCGCGATTTCGCGCCAGGTCAAGGGTTTCGCGACCCAGGCCGACGAGGGCAAGCTCAAGCAGCAGGACCTCGAAGGCGGCTCGATCGCGGTGAGCAACCTCGGCATGTACGGCGTGGACGACTTCACGGCCATCATCAACCCGCCGCAGTCGTCGATCCTCGCGGTGGGGGCCGGGAAACCCGGTGCGGTCGTGGTGGACGGCGAGCTGACGGTGGCGACGCAGCTGGCGCTCACGCTGGCGGTCGACCACCGCGCGATCGACGGGGCGCTGGCGGCCTCGTGGCTGGGCGTGCTGGTCGACGCGCTCGAACAGCCGCTGCGGCTGGTCGCCTGACCCGGCCCGGTTCCGCCCGCCCGATGTTCCGGCGGGCGGAACCGGCTCCGGTCGATCACTTCGGCGGCAGCCGACTTCCGAGTGTCGACACTCGCGCTTCGCCCACTTGCGGTGTTCCGTTCAACGGGCGGCTTTAGCTTGCAGCGCATGCCTGCTTGCGATTTCACCCGCCGAGACCTGTTGCGCTGGACCGCGTACGCCGCCGCTGCGGCGGGTTCGACCACGTTGCTCGACCCCGCCCGCGCGCTGGCCGCGACCGACTCCCAAGGTGCGGGCCCGGTGACGCCCGTCAATCTCGAACTCGTGACGCTCGCGGAGGACCGCGCCGTGATCACGTGGTACACCGGCCGCGCCGGCACCGACGACGGGCTCGGCCGCATGGTCCCGGCCGACTCCGACGGCGAAGTCCGCTACGGCACCAACCCCAACCGCCTCAACCGGGTGGCGCACGACATCACCGGTCACACCCCGTACCACTACGTCGAACTGCACGCCCTCGAGCCGGGCGAGACGTACTACTACCAGGCTCGTTCCAACGGCAAGCTCGCCGCGCCCACCGCGTTCACGCTCATCGCCGGCAACGCCGTGGGCACCACGGACCGCGGCCTCGGCACGACGGGACCGTTCGAGTTCACGACGCCGCAGCCACCCGAGGGCAGCCACGTGTTCTCGGTGGTGCTGTGCAACGACACCCACATGGGCGAGACGCAGGCCGGGCTCGTCGGCGGGCAGCCGCAGTACATCGGGATCTCGCAGGTGCCCGGCCTGCCGCCGTACCCGGAGGTGATGCTGGAATCGCTGGTGCAGGACGTGAAGCGCTTCGACCCGCGCTACCTGCTCGCCGCCGGTGACATCTCCGCCGAGGCCGTGCCGACCGACCTCAGCCGTGCCGGGCACCTGCTCTCGCGCTTCGGCCGCTACCAGGAGGACTACTTCGTCACGCGCGGCAACCACGACCGCGCGCACATCGGCGACGCGTACTCGACCTGCCGCGTCGGGCAGTGGCAGGGCAACGACTGCTTCCACGACGCGTACTTCCCGCACACCGAGCGCACGTACTTCTCCCGCGACCTGTCCGGCCTGCACGTGATCGGCCTCGACACCTACGACAAGCCCGGCAACGGCGGCGACGCCGGCGGCCTGTCGCCCGAGCAGCTCGACTGGTTCCGCACCGACCTCAAGAAGCACCGCGACCAGCCGACGCTCGTCTTCGGCCACCACCCGCTCGTGATGCAGGACTCGGCGTTCCCGATCACCGCGGGCAGCTCCGTCGACGCCACCCAGGCCGCGCAGATCCTCGACTGGTACTCGCAGACGCCGGGCGTGTTCCTGCACCACGCGGGCCACACCCACCGCAACCACCGCACGATCAGCCCGACGGCGCCGCGCGTGACGCTGCAGGAAGTGGCCGCGGCCAAGGAATACCCGGGCGGGTTCTCCATCCTGCGCCTGCACACCCACGGCTACGCGCTGAACTTCTACAAGTCCCGCAGCGCGCTCGCCCGCCAGTGGAGCGAGCGCAGCCGCCAGGAGATCATGGGCTACTGGCCGCAGTTCGCCTTCGGCAACACCGTGGGCGACCGCAACACGGTGGTCAAGCGCGACCTGACCGGCCTGAAGCGGCCGCACCACTGACGGGGTCGGTGCCACTGCCGGGTTTCCGGCGGTGGCACCGTCGTTTGTGGATTGTCCTTTAGCGTCGGCCGGGACCACCGTGGCCGCTGTCGTCACCCCGGCCGCCGTGGTCGTCCCCGGGCTCATTGTGGCGCCCGCGGTCGTCACCCGGCTCGAGGTGACGGCCGTGGTCGTCTCCGGGCTCGACGTGGTTGCGGTGCGTTTCCGGATGAGTCGTGGAGATCGGCGCTGCGGAGGTGGTCGCCGCCGTGGTCCGGTCCTCGGGATGCGGATTGTCCTCAGTGGACACGAAAGCGGCCGGCTTGGCCGCGGGCTCCGGTGACCCCGCGGCCGCTCCGCCGCCCACGACCGCCGTCACGATCCCGGCTGCCGCCACCGTCGCCGCGGCTACCCCGACGACCCGGCGCCGGGTCCGCTGCGTGCTGTTCTGCGGTGAGTTCGTCATGCCGTCAATCGTCACGCCGCCCCGGGGCCGGTCACCATCGTCCGGTGGTCCTAGTACCGCGGGTCAGTCAGCTTTCGATCCGGACGCCGCGGTGCTCCCCGTCGGACAGGAACAGCGCCACCGCCTCACCTTCGTCGCAGACGGCCGCGCGCTCCGCGCGAGTCAGCCGGCGCAACGGTGTCACCACCACCGTGCCCTCCTCGACGGTCCACGTCGCCGTGACGTGGCCGTCCACGAGGAGGACGCGGGAGCCCGCGACGGAAAGGTTGCGGTGGGCGTCGTCGACGATGCGGGTGCGGTCGGAGTAGCCGAGCAGCGCGTTGTCGAACGCGGGGAGGAAGCGGACGGGCGCCGGGGTGTCCGGAGCGGGGCGCGGGGCGCCGGAGAGGTCCAGCAGTTCGCGGCCGCGGTCGTCGCGGAAGGACACCAGTTCGTCGCGCACCGAGGCGACGGCGGCGGGCAGCCCGGCGAGGCCGGACCACGCGCGCAGGTCGGCGGTGGCGGCGGGGCCGTAGGCGGCGAGGTAGCGGCGGACCAGGTCGGCGCCGACGACGTCGTCCGGGGGAGCCGGGACGTCGCGGCCCAGCCAGGCGGACAGGGGCAGGTACCGCACGCCGGCCTTCTGCCGCCAGACCCCGCGCGGCGGCAGCTGCACCACGGGCACGAGCGCGGCGACCAGCATCTCGCCCAGCGCGCGTGGTCCCGGCGCCGGCCAGCGGTCCGCCACGGCCCGCGCGAGCTCGGGCATGGACCGCGGTTCGCCGTCGGCGAGGACGGCGCGGCCCGCCGCGGCGAGCTCCGTGAGGTCGACGCCGCCGAGCTCACGCCGGTAGACGCCGAGCACGCGCTGGCGCAGCATCGCGTCGTGGCGGGTGCGCCAGGCGAGGGCGTCGTCGGCGGTGACGAGGTGGACGGTGCGGCGCATGAGATGGGTCCGGACCACCTGCCGCCCGACGAGGAGGTCCGACAGTTCGGCCGGCTCGAACGCCCGCAACCGCGACCACAGGCCCGTGAACGGTTCCTGCGGCTCCTGCGCCTGCAGCCCGCACAGGTGCGCGACGGCGTCGAGCGCGGGCAGATCGGCGCGCTCCAGCAGCAGCTGGCGGGCGAGCGTCGCGCGGTTGAGCGCGCGACTGTCCAGCACCGTCACGACGCCTCAAGCGTTTCGCGCAGCAGGTCCGCGTGGCCCGCGTGCTGCGCGGTCTCGACGATCACGTGCAGCAGGACCCCGCGCACACTGCGCTCGGCTCCGGCCTCGTGCCACGGCGCCTCCGGCAGCGGGTGCGCGGCCGCCAGATCGGGCACGGCGGCGACGATCTCCTCGGTCCGCGCCGCGACCTCGTCGTAGCGCTTCAAGATGCCGGCGAGCGTGTCGCCGGGCTGCATGCTGAATTCCGCTTGGTGCTCGATCGCCCACTTCGGATACTCGCGCGCGGTCCCGGCCGCGAAATCGGCCCACGTCACGCCGTCGGGCAGCTCGTAGCTCATCGCTGAAGCGCCTTCGACCGCGAAGCGCAGCCACTGCTCCTCCATCGACGCGACGTGCTTGACGAGCCCGCCGAGGCACAGCTCGCTGACGGTGGGGCGCTTGCCCAGCTGCTCGTCGGTGAGGTCGCGGACGCTCGCCTTCAGCGTCTCCCGAGCGTGGGCGAGCTGGACGAGGAGTTCGGTCTTTTCGGTCATGACGTCATCGTCGCAGGGGTAGCGGACAGGAAGTGGCCGCTTCTTCCGTCAAGATGAAACCGTGCCGAAGACTTCCGCCCGCCTCCTGGCGTTGCTCTCGCTGCTGCAGGCGCGCCGCGACTGGCCGGGCGCGGCGTTGGCCGAGCGGCTCGCCATCAGCCCGCGCACCGTCCGCCGTGACGTCGATCGCCTGCGGGAGCTGGGATATCCGATCGTCGCGACCAAAGGACCCGACGGCGGCTACCGCCTCGATGCCGGCGCGCAGCTGCCACCGCTGCTGTTCGACGACGAGCAGGCCGTCGCGCTCGCCGTCGCCCTGCAGCTGGCGACCACCGGCGGCGCGGGCATCGAGGAAGCGGCCGCGCGGGCGTTGACGACGGTGCGCCAGGTGATGCCAGCCCGGCTGCGGCACCGGATCGACAGCGTCCGCGTGACCGCGCTGGCCCGGCCGGTTCCGCAGGTCGGCGGCGACGTCCTCGCCGCGCTGGGCGCCGCCGTCCACGCGAGCGAGGTGCTGCGCTTCGACTACCCGCCCGGCCCCGCGCCACGGCGCGTCGAACCGCACCACCTCGTCGCCCGCGGCGGCCTCTGGTACCTCGTGGCCTGGGACCTCGACCGCGGCGACTGGCGCGTCTTCCGCGCCGACCGCCTCACGCCCCGCACTCCGACCGGCCCGCGGTTCACCCCGCGCGAGCTGCCCGGCGGCAGCGTCGCCGCCTTCGTCACCAGCCGGTTCCAGGGCTCCGCCAGCGGCTGGCCCTGCCGCGGCTCGGTGCTCCTCGACCTGCCCGCGGCCGCGGTGTCGCGCTACGCCGCGGACGCCGTCGTCGAGGAGGCCGGCCCGGACCGGTGCCGCCTGGAGCTGGGCTCGTGGTCGTGGGCCGCCCTGGCCGCCGCCTTCGGGCGGTTCGACGCGGACCTGGAGGTCGTCGGACCGCCCGAGCTGGCGGAGGCGTTCGAGGTGCTCGCGCGCCGCTTTCGCGCCGGGGTCAGGCCGCGGCGGACGGCCCGCTCGCCAGCGCCTGCACCCGGTTGAACGGGCCGTTGTAGTAGTTCTGGTCGCCCGGCAGGCCGCCGGTGCGGGAGAACTGCCAGATGCTCTGCTTGTCCCAGCCCGCCGGCAGCTCGCCGATCTGCGGTGCGTATCGCGCGAGCCACAGCGGATCCGTGTCGCCGAAGCGGTTCGTGTTGCCGGTACAGAGTTTCCACCACGTGGTGGACGTGTAGATCAGTGCGCTGCGGCCTTCCTTCGCGAGGTAGGTGCGCGTGAAGTCGGCGATCCAGTTGGTCATGTCGGCCGGGCTCTTGCCGTAACAGGCGTCGCCGTACGGGTTGTACTCGATGTCGAGCGCGCCGGGCAGCGTTTTGCCGTCCCCACGCCAGGCCCCGCCGTGCGCGATGAAGTACTCGGCCTGCTCCGCGCCGCCGGATACGTCGGGCCGCGCGAAGTGGTAGGCGCCGCGGACGATCCCGGCGGCGTGCGCGCCGTCGTACTGCCCGCCGAACTGCGGGTTGACGAACCCCGTGCCCTCCGTCGCCTTGACGTAGGTGAACCGCGCGCCCGACCCGCTCGCCGCCTTCCAGTCGACAGCGCCCGTGTGCCCGCTCACGTCGTGTCCGAGCGTCTGGTCGACGTCGGCCCGGGCCAGGTCAGGACCCCCGTGCACCCCTTCGTGCGCCGCGATCTGCGCGCCCGCGTAGGTGTCCCCGGCGAGTGAGTAGTCGGCTGCCGGAGCAGCCGAGGCGGGCGCCGTCAGCAGCCCTCCCGGCACCAGCACCCCGGCGACGATCAGCAAAGACCGCCGCCACCGGCCGCCACGGTCGTTTCCCGGCACTGTTCGCATTCCGGCTCCGATCCTGTCACTGGCAGGTCCGTGATCATCGTGCCTCCGGTGTGGACACTTCGCGAGCCTTCTGTCACTCGATCGTGGAATGCTCCACTGTGGACGGACAGCCGGTCCGGCAAAGTAGCACCACGTCACAGCGGTCATCGCGGTGGATGATCACCGGCCGGTTCCGGGCTCGGCGTAAGCTGGCTTCGTCAGTCGCACACGTCGTCGGAAGGGCTGCCGGGGGTATGGAAGAGAGCGGAAGCGCCACTCTCGACGATGCGGCCGAGGTCTTCGCGCAGGTGCGCCCGCGGCTGTTCGGCATCGCGTACCGCATGCTCGGCAGCGCGGCCGACGCGGAGGACGTGCTGCAGGAGGTGTGGCTGCGCTGGCAGAAGGCCGACCGCTCGGTGGTCGAGAACCCGGCCGCCTACCTCGCGACCACGACCACGCGCCAGGCGATCAACGCCACGCGCACCGCGTACGCGCGGCGCGAGACCTACATCGGGCCCTGGCTGCCCGAGCCCGTCGACACGACGGCCGACCCGCAGCTCGGCGCCGAGCGCGCCGCCGCGCTGGAGGTCGCCGTGCTGATGCTGCTGGAGAAGCTCACGCCGACCGAGCGCGCCGCGTACGTGCTGCGGGAGGCGTTCGACTACCCGTACTCGCAGATCGCCGAGATCATCCAGACCACCGAGGTCACGGCACGCCAGTACGTGAGCCGCGCCCGCAAGCACCTCGCGGCGGAGAAGCGCAAGCCCGTGAGCGAGGCGGAGCGGAAGAAGCTGCTCGCCGCGTTCCTGGCCGCCGCGCAGGCCGGGGACCTGCCGGCGCTGGAGCAGCTTTTCGCCTCCGACGTGGTGAGCTACTCCGACGGCGGCGGCGTCGCCCGGGCCGCGCGCTCGGCGATCTTCGGCCCGGCCACGCTCGCGAAGGTCATCCGCGCGTACCAGCCGTTCTTCTGGACGGACGCCGACATCGTCTTCACCCAGGTCAACGGCGAGCTCGCCGCGGTGCTCAGCCGCAACGGCGCCGTGTACGGCGTCATCAGCTTCACCTCCACGGAAGACGGCATCGACAAGATCCTCTGGATGCTCAACCCCGGCAAGCTGACCGCCGCGCTGCCCACGGACTGACGCGCTGCCGTGCGGCGGGTCGTCCTCCTCGGCCGTGGTGGCGCGGGCAAGTCGACGTTCGCCACGCGCCTCGGCGCCGCCCTCGACCTGCCCGTTGTGGAGCTCGACGCGCTGTTCTGGCCGCCGGACCTCGCGCCGATGCCGGCCGAGCGGTGGGCCGAGGTCCAGGAACAGCTGGCCGGCGAGTCGCGCTGGATCCTCGACGGTGACCTCGGTCCGTACGACGTGCTGAAACCCCGCCTCGAAAAGGCCGACACCGTCGTGGTGCTCGACTTCCCGCTCTGGCGCTGCGCCTGGCGAGCGCTGCGCCGCGGAAAGGAGGACCGGGCCTTCTGGCACTGGCTCGTCACCTACCGCCGCCGCGCGCTGCCTGTCGTCGATGCCGCCCTCGCCGAGCACGCCAAGCACGCCACCGTGCACCGGCTCAGGAACCCCCGCGCTGTCGAGGGGTTCCTGAGCCGCGTGGATCAGGCGCCGACGTAGTCCGCCAGGTGCTCGCCGGTCAGTGTCGCGCGCTTCGCGACGAGGTCGGCCGGCGTGCCCTCGAACACGACGCGCCCGCCGTCGTGGCCGGCGCCGGGGCCGAGGTCGATGATCCAGTCGGCGTGGGCCATCACGGCCTGGTGGTGCTCGATGACGATCACGGACTTGCCGGCCTCGACAAGCCGGTCCAGCAGGCCCAGCAGCTGTTCGACGTCGGCCAGATGCAGGCCGGCGGTCGGCTCGTCGAGCACGTAGACGCCGCCGTCGGCGCCCATGTTCGTGGCCAGCTTGATCCGCTGGCGCTCGCCGCCCGAGAGTGTGGTGAGCGGCTGGCCGAGCGTGAGGTAGCCGAGCCCGACGTCGGCCAGGCGCTGCAGGATCTTGTGCGCCGCAGGGAGTTTCGCCTCGCCGTCGCCGAAGAACTCCTCGGCCTCGGCCACCGACATCGTGAGCACCTCGCTGATGTCGCGCCCGCCCAGGTGGTACTCCAGCACCTCGGCCTGGAACCGCTTGCCCTCGCACACCTCGCACGGCGTGGCGACGCCGGCCATCATCGCGAGGTCGGTGTAGACGACGCCCGCGCCGTTGCAGTTCGGGCACGCGCCCTCGGAGTTGGCGCTGAACAGGGCCGGCTTCACGCCGTTGGCCTTCGCGAAAGCCTTGCGGATCGGCTCCAGCAGGCCGGTGTAGGTGGCCGGGTTGCTGCGCCGCGAGCCGCGGATCGCAGCCTGGTCCACGGTCACCACGTCGTCGCCGCCGGAGACCGAGCCGTGGATGAGTGAGCTCTTGCCCGAACCCGCCACGCCCGTGACGACCACGAGCACGCCGAGCGGGATGTCGACGTCCACGTCTTGCAGGTTGTGCGTGCTCGCGCCGCGCACCTCGAGCGCGCCCGACGGCGTGCGCACCGATGGCTTGACCTTCGCGCGGTCGTCGAGGTGACGCCCGGTGCGGGTGCCGGACTTGCGCAGGCCCTCGACGCTGCCCTCGTACACGACCTCGCCGCCGCCGCCGCCCGCGTCGGGGCCGAGGTCGACGACGTGGTCGCCGATCGCGATCGTCTCCGGCTTGTGCTCCACGACGAGCACCGTGTTGCCCTTGTCCCGCAGCTGCCGCAGCAGGCCGTTCATGCGCTGGATGTCGTGCGGGTGCAGGCCGATGCTCGGCTCGTCGAACACGTAGGTCACGTCGGTCAGCGACGACCCGAGGTGGCGGATCATCTTGGTGCGCTGCGCCTCGCCGCCCGAGAGCGTGCCCGACGGCCGGTCGAGCGAGAGGTAGCCCAGCCCGATCTCGACGAACGAGTCGAGCGTGTGCCGCAGCGACGTCAGCAGGGGAGCGACCGACGGTTCCTTCAGCCCGCTCACCCACTCGGCGAGGTCGCTGATCTGCAGGGCGCACGCGTCGGCGATGGAGAGCTCGCCGATCTTCGACGAGCGCGCTTCCGCCGACAGGCGCGTGCCTTCGCACTCCGGGCAGGTGGTGAAGGTGACCGCTCGCTCCACGAACGCGCGGATGTGCGGCTGCATCGCGTCGACGTCCTTGGACAGGAACGACTTCTGGATCGCGGGCACGAGGCCCGAGTAGGTGAGGTTGATGCCCTCGACCTTGATCTTCGTCGGTTCCTTGTACACCAGGTCGTTCAGCTGTTTTTTCGTGAACTTCTTGATCGGCTTGTCCGGGTCGAAGAAGCCGCTGCCGCGGAAGATGCGGCCGTACCAGCCCTCCATGCTGTAGCCCGGGATGGTGATGGCGCCTTCGTTGAGCGACTTGTTCTCGTCGTAGAGCGCGGTGAGGTCGATGTCGTTGACCTTGCCGCGGCCCTCGCACCGCGGGCACATGCCGCCGGTGATGCTGAAACTGCGGCGCTCCTTCACCGTCCGCCCGGCGCGTTCGAAAGTCACCGCGCCGCCGCCGCTGATCGAGGCGACGTTGAAGGAAAACGCTTGCGGCGAACCGATGTACGGCTTGCCGAGGCGGCTGAAGAGGATCCGCAGCATCGCGTTGGCGTCGGTCGCCGTGCCCACAGTGGACCGCGGGTCGGCGCCCATCCGCTCCTGGTCCACGATGATCGCCGTGGTGAGGCCTTCGAGCACGTCGACGTCGGGCCGGGCGAGCGTGGGCATGAAGCCCTGCACGAAGGCGCTGTAGGTCTCGTTGATCAGCCGCTGCGACTCCGCGGCGATCGTGCCGAAAACCAGCGAGCTCTTGCCCGAGCCGGACACGCCGGTGAACACGGTCAGGCGGCGTTTCGGGAGCTCGACGCTGACGTCCTTGAGGTTGTTCACGCGCGCGCCGTGCACACGGATCATGTCGTGGCTGTCGGCGCCCTGCGGCGCGGACGAGGGCTGGGCCTTCGCCGTGGCCTTGGTCATCGGGTCTCCCTCTGCTGGGACGGGGGCCGCGCGTGCGGCGTCGACGGGGTCGGTGGAGCGGCTGGCGTCGATTCAACCAGCTCGACCGGGGTGCTCGTGGCCGGTCGGATGCCCGCTCACCCGGAGCGGGCGGCGGCTCAGCGGTCCTGGACCAGGCCCAGCACGTTGCCGTCCGGGTCGGTGAAGGTGGCGACGAGGCGCCCGCCGCCGACGTTCTTCGGCTGCTCCCGCACCACGGCGCCCGCCGCGGTCACCTCGGCCAGCTTCGCCTCGATGTCGTCGACGTGCCAGTAGGCCACGGGCGAGGGCGAGGCCTGCGGACCGCCGTTCGGCACGAGGCCGATGTGCTGGCCGGCGGTGTCGAAGCCGACGTAGTACTCGCTGTCGGCCTGTGGCGCGATCCCGAGCAGCGCGGTGTAGACCTCCTTGGCCTTGCTCAGGTCGGAGACGGAGTGCAACACGGTCTTGATGCCCTGCGTGGCGGACATGGTGGCTCCCGGGGTTCGTAGGTTCGAGCGGTTCGAGTGCGTGTCTTCGACGCTAACCGCGACGCCCGCGTGAGCGCTTCTCGATTCCTGCTCGGTTCACCCTCGCAACGGTGTGTCCCCGGGTGTGGACGGTGCGTGGACCGGCCACAGTGGACGCGCGTCAGAGGCCCTTCACGAGCACGTCGTGGGTCGTCTTGAGGTGGGCGGCGAGGCGGTCGGCCGCGAGGTCGGCGTCGCGGGCGAGCACGGCGTCGAGCAGGCCGCGGTGCTCGGCGTCGACGTCGCGCTCGCCGGCCGGCTCCGCGACGGACCAGCGGCGGTAGAGCTCGCCCTTGTCGCGCAGCCGGTAGGCCATCGCGAGGATGCGCTGGTTGCGGCAGCCTTCGAGCAGTGCGGTGTGGAACGCGCCGTGGGCCTTGCCGGCGGCGACGGAGGGCTGCGGGTCGTCCGCGCGCGGGGTGACGAGCAGCAGGTGGTGCGCGCCGACCACGTGCGCCTCCCACGCCGCGTCGCCCTCGCGCACCGAATGTTTCAACGCGAGCGTCTCGATCTCCAGCCGGGCCTCGGTGAGGTCCCGAAGGTCTGCCTCCGACAGGGCCGCGACGCGGAAGCCCTGCATCGGCCGCTCCTGCACCAGGTCGCGCTCGGCGAGGCGCAGCAGGCTCTCGCGCGCGACGCCGACGCTGCACTCGAAGCGTTTGCACAGCTCCGCCGTGCGCAGCGGCGAGCCCGGTTCGCGCGCGCCGGAGAGGATCTCCTCGCGCAGGCTCAGGTACACGCGCTCGTTGCGGGTCTCCTTGTCGGGCACCTGCCCATCCTACGAATGTTCGAGCCCGGAGCCGGGGTGGCCACGCTCGTCCGTTCAGGTCATTATTCGAACATATAATTAATATTCGAATATCTGGCGTAGCCTTGATCTTGACCGACCACGAGGAAGGAACGGATCACCCATGACCACCCAGGCTGACTCCCGGACCTACGACTTCGACGCGAACGTGGCGGGCTCCGTGCTCGGCATCCCGCCGCTGAGCGTGCCGACGTTCGGCGCGCCGGAGCTCACCCCGCTGCGCAAACCGCCGGCCGACGCGACCGTCGGGCTGCTCGTCACGTGCGGCGCCTACTACCCGGACCAGAAGCGCCTGGAGCAGCGCAGCGACCTGTCCTACCGCCTGCTGCCGCGCGAGCGGGACCTGTCGGACGTGCTGTTCGCGCACATGACGCCGATCCGCGCGTTCGCGCTGGCCGACCCGAACGTCGCGTATCCGCGCGACACGATGCTCGACCTCGAGCGCGCGGGCGTGATCGGCCGCTACGCCGACCACGCGGTGTCCATGGTCGGCTCGATCTCGCAGTACGACGAGCTCGCCACGGAGACCGCGCCGAGGATCGTCGACGAGTTCGCCGCGATGGGTGTGGACCTCGTGCCGTTCTGCCCGCAGTGCCACGTCGCCGGCGGGGTCCTCGCGCGCGCGATCGAACGTCGTGGCCTGCCGACCACCAGCCTCACCACGCTGCACCGCGCGGCTTCGGCGGTCAAAGCCCCTCGTGCGACGTTCCTCGACTTCCCGCTCGGCTGTCCGTGCGGCCGGCCCCGCGAGGCAGAGCAGCAACGCGCCATCGTCCGCGCCGCGGTGGAGACCGGCGCCGCCGTGGACCCGGCCGACGAGTGGTCGCTGCGCCGGCTGCCGTTCCAGTGGGCGGCCGACGGCGGCCGGGACTGGGAAGCGCTGGTGACCGACCTGTACCGCGTCGACAACGAGATCCGGGGGAGCGTGCGGGCGAACCTCAACGCGCACGTCATGACGCTGGAGGGGCAGGAGAAGGAGTTCACGATCCGCTGCGCCTGCTGAGGCCTGTCCTCTTAGGACGGTGTTCGGCGACCACTTCGGCCGCTGCCCGCTTGACCTGGAGCGCGCACCAGCTCCTAGCGTCGGTGCGATGGAAACGAAGGTGCTAGTGACGGGCGCGACCAGTGGCCTCGGACTCGCCATGGCGACCGCGCTCGCCGGAGCCGGGGCGCGCGTCGCGGTGAGCGGACGGTCGGGGCAGCGGGCGCGCGAGGTCGCCGCCGAGCTGCCGGGGGCGTTCGGGGTCGAGCTGGACGTGCGCGACGAGACGTCGGTGGCCCGCGCCGTCGAGGAGACGTGGTCGCGGCTCGGTGGGCTCGACCTGCTGGTGAACAACGCCGGGCTCGGCATGCGCACGGTCAACCCGCGGTTCATGACCGAGCCGCGGGGGTTCTGGGAAGTCCCGGTCGAGGGTTTCCGCCAGGTGGTCGAGACGAATCTGACGGGCTACTTCCTCGTGGCGCGGGAGGCCACGCCGCGGATGCTGGCCGCGGGTGGCGGGCGGATCGTGAACATCGCAGTGAGCGAGACGACCATGAGCAGGGCCGGGTTCGTGCCGTACGGCCCGTCGCGCGCGGGCAGCGAGTCGCTGTCGCGCGTGATGGCGGCGGACCTGCGCGGCACCGGCGTCACGGTGAACCTGCTGCTGCCCGGCGGCGCGACCGTCACGGGGATGCTGCCGGACGCGCCCGCCGGCCACCGCTTCCTGGAGCCGGAGGTGATGGGGCCGCCCATCGTGTGGCTGGCCTCGGCCGAGGCGGCCGGGGTGCACGACGAGCGCATCGTCGCCGCGGAGTTCGAGCAGTGGCTGAGCGAGCGTGTCAGGCGCGGAACTGCGCCGGAGTGAACGAGAAGACCGCGTACTCCCGGCCCGCGTGCGTGAAGTCGCCGACGTGTTTCATGCCGAGGTGCGTGTGGACGGCCAGCGACTTCTCGTTGGCGCGTTCGACGAACAGCACGCCCGCGGTGTGGTCGGCGAGGTGTTCGGCCACGGCGGCGAGCAGCAGCCGCACCACGCCCTGGCCGCGGTGGGCCGGCGCGACCGTGACGGGGCCGTAGAGGAACACGCCTTCGGTCAGGCCCGCGGCGCGCGCGACCTCGACGGTGCGCCCGGGCGGGCCGTCGCCGGCCGAGTCCGCCGGTGACGTCAGGGCGACGCCGGCCGGTTCGCCGTCGTCCTCGGCGAGGTAGACGCCGGTGGTGGTGTCGAAGCAGGAGAGCTTTTCCTCGTCGAAGCTGCCCTGCACGAAGCCCTGCGCGGCGCGTTCTTCAGGGGGCAGGTCGAGTCCGCGGGCGCCGTCGAGCAGCGCGAGGACCGCCGGTCGGTCCGCCGGTCCGGACTTGCGCACCAAGATCGTCACGGCTCCACCCTAGCGAGCGTGACCAGAGCCACGCGACAATAGTGGCGCTTGCATTGTTGACAATCCAGGCGACACGCTAGTATCCTGGGTGGCAGCACGAAGGGACGGCCATGAAGAGCGAAGAGGTCGAGCTGCACCTGCGGGAGCGGCTGTTGCGCGGGGACTTCACGCCGGGCAGCCGGCTGCCGGAAGTGAAGCTGGCCGCCGAGCTCGGCACCACCCGCAACGCCGTCCGATCGGCCCTGCTGGCGCTCGAGTCGCGCAAGCTGGTGGAGCGGATCCCCAACGTCGGCACGGTCGTGGCAAAGGTCGACTTCGGCCGCCTGGAGGAGATCTACGACGTCCTCGAGGTGATGGAAGGCCTAGCCGCGCGGCTCGCGGCACAGCAGGCCGAACAGCAGGACTGGAAGGCGCTGCAGGAGCTTTTCGCGCCCAGCCGGCTCGACGACGCGGCCGCCAGCGGCGACCTCGAGACGTTCCTCGCGGCCATCGACTCCTACCGCGACACCGTGATCCGCTTGGCGGAGCAGGATTTCCTCGCCGAGACCCTCGCCGGCATCCAGGACCAGGCGCACCTGCTGCGGCGCCGGATCCTCATGACCCCGGGCCGGATGGAGGAGAGCCTCGCCGAGCACCGCGACATCATCGAAGCCCTCGTGCGCGGTGACGCCGTCCGGGCCGAAGAGCTCAAGCGCCACAACATGAAAACCGCCCGCAAGCGGTTGCGCCGCTACCGCGATTTCCTCGTCTGACGAGAAGGAAGTTCCATGCCGAACACACCGCACGAGCGCAGGAAGGCGTTCAAAGCCCTCCTCGCCGGACCCGGGCCGCTGGTGCTGCCAGGAGCGTACGACGCCTTCAGCGCCCGCCTGGTCGAAAAGGCCGGTTACCCCGCGACCTACCTGGGCAGTTTCGCCGCCGCCGCGTCGGCGTTCGGGCTGCCCGACGTCGGGCTCCTCACCTTGAACGAGATCGCCGAGCAGGCGCGCCGCGTCGTCGACGCCGTCGGCGTCCCCGTGCTCGCCGACGCGGAGAACGGTTTCTACGACGCCCCGAACGTCTGGCGCGCCGTGAAGGTCTTCGAGGACGCGGGCGTTGCCGGCGTGCACATCGAGGACAACCTGGGTGGCAAGCACACGTCGATGCCCGCCGGGCTGCTTTCGGTGGAGCAGATGGCGAACAAGGTGCGCGCGGCGGTCGACGCCCGCACCGATCCCGACTTTCTCGTGATCGCCCGCTCCGACGCGGCGTGGGTCGAGCACGACCTCGAAGGCTGCGTGCGCCGGCTCGAGGCCTACGCCGCGGCCGGTGCGGACATGGTGTTCGCGCCCGCCATCCCGGCGACCGACCTCAAGCGCGTGCGGGACCGGATCCCGGTGCCCGTGATGGTGCCCGGGGATCTGCTCGACGTGCCGGGTTCGGACGAGCCGTCGAGCACGATCGCGCAGTACGGCGAGGCCGGTGCCGACGTGGTTCTGTTGTGGTACACGGTGATCGGGGCCGCGTCGAAGAACGTCGCGGCGGTGCTCGACGCGCTGCGGGAAGGCAACGACGTGGCAGCGGTGAAGCACCTCGTCACCGAGCAGCACGCGTTCGAAGCCGCCATGGGCTACGACGAGTACGAAAAGCGCAGTGCGCGGTACGCGAGCGGACAGGAGGCGCCGGCGTGAGCGGCGAGACCGTCTACACGGGAGCGCGCCTGATCACCGGCGAGCAGGTGCTCGACGACGCGGCGCTGGTCGTTCGCGACGGGGTGATCCGGCAGGTCGGCGCGGCGGCGGACATCGTGGCGGAAGGCACCGTGGTTTCCTTGCGCGGCAAGACGGTGATCCCCGCGATCGTGAACCCGCACGGCCACATCGGGTACATGCGCGGCACCACGTCGGACGCGAGGTTCTACTCGCGCGCCAACGTCGTCGATCACCTGCACCGGCTCGCGTACTACGGCGTCAGCACGTTCCAGTCGCTCGGCACCGACCGCGACGACACCGAGCTCGCCGTCCGCGACGACCAGCGCGCCGGCACCCTCGGCGAGCGTGACGTCGCGCAGCTGTTCACGGCGGGCGCCGGAATCGTCGCGCCGACCCCGGGCGACACCAATGGCGGGCCGTTCTTCGCCGCCGACGCTGTGCACGAGGCGACCGGCCCCGACGAGGTGCGCGCGTTCGTGCGCGGCCTGGCCGAGAAGCGGGTCGATGCCGTGAAGTTCTGGCTCGACAGCCGCCACGGCACCAAGGAGAAGCTCGGCCCGGAGATCTACGAGGCCGTGATCGACGAGGCGCACGCCCACGGCATCACCGTCGCCGCGCACATCTACACGCTCGACGAGGCGAAGGCCGTCATCCGCGCGGGCGCCGACATCATCGCGCACCTGCCGCGCACGGGCACCGACGACGAGCTCATCGCGCTGCTCAAGGACAACAACGTCGCGGTGTTCACGTCGATGGCCATCCAGCGCCCGCCGGGTGAGGACTGGCTGGACGAGCCCGCGTTCGCGGACATCCTCCCGCGCGACGCGGTGGAGACCTTGCGCGCGACGATCCGCGAGAAGGCGCCGGAACCGCTGTTCGACACCGGCGCGGCCTACCGCGGCATGGAGAAGACGCTCGTCGCCCTGGCCGACGCGGGCGTGCGGCTGGTGTTCTCCGCCGACACGGGCCTGCTCGCGCAGATCATCGGCTTCGCCGAGCACCGCGAGCTGGAGGCTCTGGTGGCGGCCGGCCTGTCGCCGCTGGCGGCGCTGCGGCTGGCCACGGAGGTGTCGGCCGAGCTGCTGGGGCTGGCCGACCGCGGTTCGCTCACGGTGGGCAAGCGGGCGGACTTCGTTGTCCTGGACGAGGATCCGCTGGAGGACATCACGGCGACCCGCCGCATTGCCGACGTGTACCTCGAAGGCACTCGCATCGACCGGGAAGGGCTGCGCAAGGGCTGGCAGAACGCCTGACCGACGCGATACGCGGAAGGCCGGTGCCCGGACGGGTACCGGCCTTCCGCCGTGGACAGTCCCGGGGGACGGTGTGGTCCGGCCATGCCGTCCACTGTGGTCAGCCGCCGACCTTGCGGGCGCTGTCCGCCCAGTACCGGTCTCGCAGGCGGCGCCGCATGATCTTGCCCGAACCGGTCTTCGGCAGCTCGTCGACGAACTCGACCGAGCGGGGCTTCTTGTAGCCGGCCAGGTGTTGCGCGCACATGGCGATCACATCGTCCGCCGTCACCGTGAACCCGGCGCGCACCACCACGATCGCCTTCAGCGCCTCGCCCCACGTCTCGTCGGGCACGCCGACCACGGCGACCTCCGAGACTCCGGCGACGGTCGACACCACGTTCTCGATCTCCGTCGGGTAGACGTTGAATCCGCCGGTGACCACCATGTCCTTCTTGCGGTCCACCAGGTACAGGTAACCCTCGTCGTCGAACCGGCCGAGATCGCCTGTGCCGGCCCACCCGTCCGGACCGAGGATCGCGGCCGTCGCGTCGGGCAGGTGCCAGTAGCCCATCATCGTCTGGTCACCGCGCACGGTGATCTCGCCGATCTCGCCGTGGCCGACTTCGGCGCCGGTGTCGTCGACGAGCTTGACCTCCACGAACGGGCTGACCCGGCCCGCCGACCCCAGCCGCGCCGGGATCCCGCCGGCCGGGTCGAACGCGTGGTCTCGCGCCGAGAGGCACGCGATCGGGATCGGCAGCTCGCTCAGCCCGTAGAACTGCACGAACACGTCGCCGAACTCCGCACGGGCGCGGGCGAGCCGGTCCGGGGCGATCGGCGAACCGGCGTACACCACGGTGTGCAGGGAGGAGTAGTCGCCGGGCCGCTGCTCGGCGGAGAGGACGAGCAGGTTCAGCATCGTCGGCACCATCGGGAGGATGGTCACGTGGTGGGATTCGATCAGTTCCAGCACCACTGCGGGGTCGAACTTGGCGCAGGTGAGGTGTGTGGCGCCGCGCACGAAGTACGCCGGCGCCACGTATCCGCTCAGGTGGCTCAGCGGCGCGACGTGCAGTACGAGATCGTCGTCGGCCGCCGGTGGCAGCTCGAGGAGTTCGTTGCGCACCATGGCCGCCCAGGCGGCGTGGCTGAGCGTGGCGCCTTTCGGCAGGCCGGTCGTGCCGCTCGTGTAGAGGATCGCCGCGGGGTCGCCGGCGTCGGGCTTCACCGGTCGAGCGGGTTCGGCCGCGCGCAGTTCGTCCAGTGTGGTGTCGCCCGGGCCGGCCGCGACCGCGACGACGTACCGGAGGTGGGGGAGTTCGGCGCGGATCCCGGCGAGCTGCCCGGCCCACGCGGCATCGGCGAACACGACGGACGCGGCGCAGTCGTTGAGGATGTGGACGACTTCGCGCACGTGCAGCCTGGTGCTGAGCGCGGTGCGCACGAGTCCGCTTGCGAACAGGGCGTGTTCGGATTCGAAGAACTCGAGTCCGTTCGCCAACAACAGCACACCGCGGTCACCTCGGCGCAAGCCCAGCGCGGTGAGCCCACCGGCGACGCGGTGCACGCGGTCGCCGAGCTCGCGGTAGGTGAGCGCGGTGTCGCCGTCGCGCACGGCGACGCGTGAGCCGAACTGGCGGTAGGCCCGTTCGTAGAGCTCCGCGATCGTGACCCGCGCGCAGACCGGCCGGTGCACCAGCCCGTCCGCGCCGGGTGTCGCCGTGGCTGTCCCGTCGAGCATCGTCGCCCAACCTCCTTCGCCGAACACGGTCGTTGGACCGATCGGTCCGAGCACTTCTCCTGGTTGGAGATTATGCTTGTACCGATCGGTATAAACAAGGGTCGCTGGTTCAGTGGCAGCGGAGAGACGCGCGACGCAGCCGTGTGATCTGGATCGATCGGTCCAAGCACCGGTACGCTCACCGCATGAGCGACCCCGATCTGCACTTCTACTTCGACCCCGTCTGCCCCTTCGCCTGGATGACGAGCAAGTGGGTGCGCACCGTCGCGCGGCTGAAGCAGTACGACGTCGAGTGGCGGTTCATCTCGTTGCGCCTGCTCAACTCGCACATCGACTACGCAGCGCACTTCCCGCCGGAGTACGAGGAGTCGCACACGTCGGGGCTGAAGCTGCTGCGCGTGGCCGCGCGGATCCGCCGCGACCACGGACCCGAGCCGATCGGCGCCTTCTACGAGAAGCTGGGGCAGGAGACGTTCGAGCAGGACGCCGTCCCCGGTGGCACGGCCGCCGCGGTGCACCGAGGCGTGCGCGACCTCGCGACCATGGCACTCGACGTCTGCGGGCTTCCGCACGAGTACGCCGACGCGCTCGAGGACGACACCTGGGACGCCGTGATCCAGGCGGAGACCGACGTCGCCCTGACGCTGACGGGCAAGGACGTCGGCACGCCGATCCTGCACTTCGAGCCGCCGCGCGGCACCGCGCTGTTCGGCCCGGTGATCAGCCGGCTGCCCTCTGACGACGAGGCGGTCGAGCTGTGGGACCACGTCGTGGCGTTGTCGCGTTTCCCGGGTTTCGCCGAGCTCAAGCGCAGCCTGCGCGAGCAGCCGCAGCTGCCGGCCTTCGGCGTCAGCGCGGGCGAAGCCGGCAAGCAGGAGGACTGGCACGGCGGGAGCCGTCGGCAGAAGAAGTGAGACTGCGCCCGCGCGGCTGGTCGACCTGCCGGGACCTCGCCCTCGCGTCGGGACGGGGCCTCCGGCGGATATCCTTGGAACGTTCGGTCCACGAGGGGTGAAGGCGGGCGTCGGCGAGATGACGGTGACGGGATTCGAGGCGAACCGGGCACGCGTGATCGGCATCGCGGCCGAGCTGTTCGCGCGGAACGGTTACCACGGCACCGGGATCGCCGAGCTCGGCACCGCCGCGGGTCTCGGGCGGGGCGCGCTGTACCACTACATCGGCAGCAAAGAGGCCGTGCTCTACTCGATCAGCAAAGAGCAGGTCGACTCCATGAACGCCTACGCCGAGCAGCTGCTCGACGAGGACCTCGCCGCCGAGGAGCTGCTGCGGCGCATGGCCCGCGGGCTGCTGCGCAACATCGCCGAGCACCGCTCGGAGTGGGCGGTGTTCTTCCGCGAGTACACGGCGCTGACCGGCGAGTGGCGCGACCACGTGATCACCGCGCGCGAGCGCTATGAGGGCTACTGGCGCCAGGCGCTGGACAACGGCGTGCGCGCCAAGGTGCTGCGCCAGACCCCGCGCCTGCTGGTGAAGGGCATCCTCGGCATGCTCAACTACACCTACCTCTGGTACGAGCCCGACGGTGAGCTGACGCCGGACGAGGTCGCCGACATGTTCCTCGACGCGTTGATCGAGGGCATCCGCGCCTGACCCGGGCGCGCTCCGCTCAAGTTCGGCTCGCGTTTTCCTGATCGAATTTCCGTCACGGTCGGTCTTGTGCCCAATTTCTTGTACCGACCGGTCCATACAGGTATTGTCCTCGGTGATTCCAGCGCCGGACACCGGGAGGACCCATGACTTCACCACGCGACGCGGTGGTCGTCGATGTGCTGCGCACCCCTGTCGGCAAGGGGAAGCGGGGCGGCGCGCTCTCGCACGTCCACCCTGTGCACCTGCTGGCCGACGTTCTCGCCGGCCTCGTCGCGCGCAACGACCTGGACCCCGCGCTCGTCGACGACGTGATCGCCGGCTGCGTGACCAAAGCGGGAGAGCAGGCCGTGAACCCGGCCCGCAGTGCCGTGCTCGCCGCCGGGTTGCCGCTGTCGGTGCCCGCGACCACGGTCGACCGGCAGTGTGGCTCGAGCCAGCAGGCCGTGCACTTCGCAGCGCACGCGATCCAGGCCGGCGCGGCCGACGTCGTGATCGCGTGCGGCGTGGAGTCGATGTCGCGCGTGCCGATGCACTCCGACACCCAGGACGCCGACCACCTCGGCTCGCGCGTGGCCGAGCGGTTTCCCGGCGGGCTCGTCGGGCAGGGGATCTCCGCCGAGCTGATCTGCGCGCGGTGGGGGCTCGGTCGCGACGATCTGGACGCGTTTTCCGCGCAATCCCACCGTCGTGCTGCCGAATCGCAGGCCTTGTTCGCGCCGGACCTGGTCACGGTCGCCGAAGCGCCGGGGCTCACGGCCGACGAGACCGTCCGCCCGTCGACCACGGTGGACGGCCTTGCCGGCCTGCGACCGTCCTTCGTGGACGAAGCCGCCGCGAGCCGCTTTCCCGAGATCGACTGGAAGATCACGCCGGGCAACTCGTCTCCGCTCTCCGACGGCGCGGCCGGCGTGCTGTTGATGAGTGCGGCCAAGGCTGACGCTTTGGGGCTCACCCCGCGTGCCCGGATCCACGCGACGGCCGTGGTCGGAGACGACCCGATCCTCATGCTCATGGGCGTGGTGCCCGCCACCCACGCGGTGCTCGCGCGGGCCGGGCTGACCGTCGGCGACATCGACCTGTTCGAGGTAAACGAGGCGTTCGCGCCGGTGCCGCTGGCCTGGCAGCGCGAGACCGAAGTGGAGCCGGAGCGCCTCAACGTCCACGGGGGAGCGATCGCGCTCGGCCACCCGCTGGGCGCGAGCGGTGCCCGGATCCTGACCACGCTCGTCGGCGCGCTCGAACACCGCGGCGCCCGGTTCGGGCTGCAGACGATGTGCGAGTGGGGCGGCATGGCCAACGCCATGATCGTCGAGCGGCTCTGACTTTCGTCACACTTATCCGTACAGACCGATCGGTACAATCATTCCATGAATGCAGAAGACACCAGAGTCGCGCTGGTCACCGGTGCTTCGCGGGGGATCGGCGAGGGCATCGCGCGGCAGCTGCTCGACCGGGGGCTCCGGGTCGCCGGCACGTATCGCTCCGGCGGGGACCGCGTCGGGAAGCTGGCCGCGGACGCGCCCGGCCGGGTGCTGCCCGTGGCTTTCGACCTCGCGGTGCCCGATACGGCCGAAGCGCTCGTCGAGCAGGTCGCCCGGCACTGGGGCCGGCTCGACTCGCTCGTGCTCAACGCCGCGGTGTGGCAGGGCGGCAAGCTCGCCCGCGTCGACCTCGGCGACTGGTGGCGCGTGATCGAGGAGAACTTGCGCAGCACGGCCGCGCTGGTGCGCGCGGCGATCCCGTGGCTGGCCGAGGGCGCGAACCCCAGCGTCGTGCTCGTCGGGTCCGCCGTCGGAACGGTCGGCTTCCCCGGTGACACCGCGTACGCGAGTGTGAAGGCCGCTGCGGTGGGCTTCGCCCGATCGCTCGCGAAAGAGCTTGCGCCCCAAGGGGTGCGCGTGAACGTGCTGGCGCCCGGGTTCGTGGAGACCGACCTGACCGCCGCGATCCCCGACGGCGCGCGGCGGAAGATCGCCGACGCCACCGTGCTCGGCCGCTTCGGCACCGTCGAGGAGATCGCCCGCGCCGCGGTGTTCCTCGCCGAAGACGCCACGTTCTGCACGGGCACGGTACTCGCCGCCGACGGCGGCTGGACGTTGTGAGATCCAGGACTGCGAAATCCAAGACTGTGAAATCCAAGACCGTGAAATCGAGGAGGAACCGATGAGCACTGGCCTGCCCGCCGACGACTACCGCAAGCTGCGCGACGCCGTCTTCGCCACGATCTGGGAGGAGCTCGACCCGCTGGAGCACCGGATCGAGGACACCGAGAAGATTCCCTACGACATCGTGCTGCCGGCGCTGCGCGCCTGCGGCGCGTTCGGCCTGATCGTCCCGCGCGAGTACGGCGGCTCCGGCCTGTCGATCGCGCAGTACCTGCCGATCCTCGCCGAATTCGCCAAGATCCAGGGCGGGATCCGCGCGATCGTGCACGTCCACAACTCGTTCGCCCACGCGTTGTCGGAGATCGGGAGCACCGCACAGAAGAACGAGATCCTGCCGGGCGCGGCGACGGGGGAGAAGTCCCTGGCGTTCGCGCTCACCGAACCCGGCAACGGGACTGGCGCCGATCTGTCCACTGTGGCGCGTCGCGAAGGTGACGAGTACGTGCTGAACGGGCGCAAGTGGCTCATCACCAACTCCGACATCGCCTCGCACTTCCTGGTGTTCGCGAAGACGTCCGATGTGGACGTTTCCGCCCTCCTCGTGCCGCGGGACGCGCCCGGGTTCACCATCGCGCCGCTGCCGGAGACCATGGGTTGCAAGGGTGCCGAGCACGGCGAGCTGACGTTCACCGACGTGCGGGTGCCCGCGTCTTCGCTGGTCGGCGCCGAAGGTGAGGGCGGTGCGCACCTGGAGCGGGCGCTGGAGGTCAGCCGGGTGTTCATCGCGGCGTCTTCGCTCGGCACGGCGACGCGGGCGCTCGAGCTTTCGGTGAAGTACTCGCAGGAACGGGTGACGTTCGGCAAGCCGATCGCGTCGCGGCAGGCGATCCAGCGCTACCTCGCGGAGATGGCGGCCGACGTGTACGCGCTGCGCGGCATGCTGGCCGACGCCGCGGCCAAGTGGGACGCCGGCAAGCGGATCCCGGCCGAGTCGTCGCTGCTGAAGCAGTTCGGGCTGGAGGCCGTCGGGCGAGTCACCGACCGGGCGCTGCTGGTGCACGGCGGCATCGGCTACACGCGCAAGTACCCGATCGAGCGGTTGTATCGCGACGCGCGCCTCAACTGGCTGGAGGAGGGCACGCCCACGATCCAGTACCTGGTGGCCGCACGGGAGCTGCTGGACGGCTACCGGTTCGACGACGCCTTCGCCGGCTAGCCACGTCGGTGTGGTGCTGCTCGCAAACAGGCCCGGTGCCGCCGTTGCGGAGCTATCTTTGACAGCAATGTCAAACATGACTCTGGAGGTCACCATGCCGAACTCGGCGGAGCTGGTCGAATCGTTCTGGAACGAAGTCTGGAACGCGCACAACCCGGAAGCGGCCGACGATTTCGTGGTCGAGGACTTTGTGATCACCAACGCGGGCGTGCGCATCGAGGGCCGCGAGAACTTCAAGGCCTGGATCGGCGCGTTCCTCGAGCAGGTGCACGACCTGGAGCTGGAGATCGTCGAAACGTTCGAGAACCACGACGGCAGCCGCGTCGCCTCGCGGTGGCACGTGCACGGGCGCAACAACGGTGTGCTCGGGTCCGAACCGGACGGTCGGCCCATCTCCTTCAGTGGCACCGCCGTGTGGGAGATCGAAGACGGCAAGCTCGTGCACAACCACGTCGAGCGGGCTTCGTACGAGCTGCACCAGCGCCTGAACGCGGCCTGACGGGTGCGCTCGGGCCCGCTGCTCCTCGCGGCCGCTCTGGCCGGCGCGGTCGCCGGGGTCGCGGCTGTTGCGTTCGGACAGACGGTGGGCGCGCTCCGGTCGCTGGTGGCCGGTGCGCCGCCCGCCGTCGTCGTGCTCGCGCCGGTCGCCGGAGCGCTGCTGTGCGTGGCGGTGGTGCGCTTCGTACCGGACGCCGGTGGCGGCGGGATTCCGCAGGTGCGCCAGGCGTTCGCGGGCCCGCCCCTGCGCGGACGGGTCGCGGGCGCCAAGGCGCTGGCGTCCGGCGCGATGCTCGGCTCCGGCGGTTCGGGTGGCGCGGAAGGCCCGGTCGTCCACATCTCGGCGGCGCTGGGGTCGGCTTTGGCCCGCGCGGTGCGGCTGCCTCCTGCTTCGGTGCGTCCCGTCGCGGCTGCCGCCGTGGCGGGCGGGGTGGCGGCTTCGTTCGGCGCGCCGCTGGCGGGCGTGGTGCTCGTGGCGGAGGTGCTCGTCGAGGGCCTCGGCGGGGCGGAGCTCGTCGCGGTGGCGATCGGCTCGGCCGCGGGTGCGCTGACGGGCTGGGTGCTGCCGGGCGAACCGCTGCGGCTGCCGGATGTCGCGGTGGGCGGGTCTCCGTTCGGTGGTGTGGTGGCGGGGCTGTTCGGTGTGGTGCTGGCGTGGTCGTTGTACGTCGGTGGGGCTTGGTCCGGGTGGGTTCGCGGGGTGGCCGGCTCGCGGCGTCTCGTTGCCGACGAGGACCGGGTGGGCGAGGCTGATGGCCCGGGCCGACCTGGAGTTGTCGCCGGTGGCTCTTGTTCTGGCGATGCTCGTGCCGCGGTGGGTGCTGCTCGGCCGGACCGGCTCGGGACTCTCGTTCACTGGGCCTGCTCTGGCTGGGTCCGCGCTGTTGTCTGCGGGGTGGCCGTCGGGCTGCTCGTGTTCGCGGTGCCCGGTGTCGCCGGCGTCGGGCAGCCGGGGGCCGCGGCGGGCGGCCTGAGTGTGTTGCTGGTGCTGGCGGTGGTGAAGGTCGTCGCGACGGGCGTGACCGTCGGGGCGGGCGGGGTGGTCGGGACGATCGGGCCCGCGTTGTTCGTCGGGGCGACGGTGGGCTCGGCACTGCCCATCGCGGGCGGCGCCGCGGCGGGGATGGCCGCGTGCCTGGCCGCGGCGTCGAGGGCACCGGCGACGGCCGTCGTGCTGGCGGTCGAGCTCAGCGGGCTCGACCTGTTGCCGCCGATTCTGCTGGCGGCGGCGATGGGCCGGCTGGCGGGGCTGCTCACGCGGCACGGCGTCTTCGATGTTCCGGAGCCGACTAGGCTGGCCGGCGGGTAGGGGAAAGGGGTTCCATGGCGGGCGTACGCCAGTTCGACGAGCGCGAGGCTCTCTCACGCGCCCTCGACGTCTTCACCGACCGCGGCTTCCGCGCCACGTCGATGCTCGACCTGGCCACCGGCACCGGCGTCCAGCGCGGCTCCCTGTACAACGCCTACGGCGGCAAGGAAGAAATCTTCCTGCGCGCCTTCGGCGAATACACGGCCGACTTCCTCGCCGGCGCCTCCGCGGCCCTCGACCGGCCGACGAAACGCGCGGCCCTCCTGTCGTTCTTCGACTACTGCATCGAGACTTTCACCGCCGGCACCCCGGCCCACGGCTGCCTCTCCACCCGCACCGCCATCGAAGCGGCCACGGAGTCGCCGCGCGCGGAGTCCGCCGTGCGGGCCTTGCTGGACGAGCTGGAAACCCTCGTGTACGCCAAACTGTCCACTCTGGACGACGGCGTCGAGTCCCCCGTGGACCTCCACGGCGCCGCCCGGCTCGTCGTGAGCACCACGCGCGGTCTCGCGGTGATGGAACGGGTGCGCTACGAGCCGGACGAGCTGCGCGAAATCGCGGAAACCCTGGTGACGTCACTGTTCGGTCGTTGAGCCTGAGTTGACGCGTTGCCCGTCACGGCGGAGCAGGGGGCCGAGAATCCCGCGGTTCAGCTCGATGGCCGCCCGCACGGCGGTCTCACCGAAGAAACACAGGCTCTTCTCGTGGTGATCGCCGACGACGCCGAACGACAGGTCTTTCGACACGAAGATCAGGTAGTCCCCGTTGGGGTAGTGGGTGTACTCCCAGCCGTCGAGGTCCGTGATGTCCGTGACGCGGTGCGGCCGGTACTGAGTCGACGGGTGCGCGGAGTCGTGTGAGAACACCGAGTCCCAGTATTCGGTGCAGGCGCGCAGGACGTCGCACACGAGTTGCGCGACTGGCTGCATCGGCGCCGGACCGAGCGCCCAGCACACCGACGACGCCGGCTCCTTGATCGCCGGCCAGGAGGCCGGATCGGGGCCGCGCCGGAAGCCGAATTCGGTGGCGAACTCGGCCCACAGTTCGCGCTGGAGCTCCCAGTCGAGTTCGACCCAAGCGAATTCCGGCACGACGGGAGCCTACCGGGCATCGCGAGGGGCATTGCCGTTTCGGCAACAAAGTACTTCGCGCTGCCGCGCCGGCCGGAGCACGAGGCGCTGCACCGGTTGCTCGCCTCGGTCGCGCCCGGGGGCACGCTGCTCGTCGCCGGGCACGATCCCGGCGACGAGGGCGTGGACTACGCCGGCTACTACCGGCCCGACGAGATCGCGCGGCTCCTCGGCGGCGAGTGGACGATCCTGGTCCACGAGTCCCGGCCCCGGAACAGGCCGGGGCCGGAGGGCACTCACCACACCCGCGACGTCGTCCTGCGCGCGGTCAATTCCGGCGGGGAGCCAGCAGCAGGGCGGTGAAAGTGATCGCGCACGCCACCACGATGTACAGCGCGATCACCCACGACCCGCCGAACCCCGCGAACAACGCGGCCGCGATGAACGGCGCCGGGCCGCTCGTGATCAAGCCGCCGACCTGGTACGCGACCGAAACGCCCGTGTAGCGGTGTTCCGCGCCGAACAGCTCGGCGAGGAAGCCGGCCATGGCGCTGTAGGTGGTGGCGTGGCCCAGGGTTGCGAGCAGGAACATCGCGAGCAGCACCGCGGCCGGCGCGCCTGAGTCGAGGAGCCAGAAGAAGGGGAACGCGACGGCGGCCGAGTACACCGCGCCGCCGAGGAGGACCTTCCGGCGGCCGATGCGGTCGGCGAGAATGGCGACCAAGGGCACGGCCGCGATGTCGACCAGTGAAGCCACGATGAGGCAGGTCAGCACCGTGCCCCGGGACACCCCCGCGGAGTTCGGCCCGTACGACAGCACGAAAACGCTCGCGATGTAGAACGGGACGTTCGTGCCCGCCTGCGCGAAAATCCCGACGAGCACCGCGCGCAGTGACCGTCGCAGGGTGTCCCGCAAAGGAAACGTGGGCACGTCGGGGCGCTTGAACTCCGGGGACTCCTCGAGCCGCGACCGCACGTACAGTCCGACGAGGATGAGCACCGCACTCGCCAGGAACGGCAGGCGCCAGCCCCAGCTCAGCAGCTGGTCCTTCGGCAGTTGCTGCACCGCGAGGAACGCCGACGCCGACAGCACGAGACCCGCGGGCACCCCGGCCTGCGGCCAGCTGCCGTAGAACGCGCGCCGGTGCGGCGGGGCGTGTTCGACGGCCATCAGCACCGCGCCGCCCCACTCGCCGCCGACGGCGAAGCCCTGCAGCAGCCGCACGAGCACCAGCAGGATCGGTGCGGCGACGCCGATCTGGCCGTACGTCGGCAACAGGCCGATGGCGACCGTGCCGCCGCCCATCAGCAGCAGCGACAGGAAGAGCATCCGCTTGCGGCCGATCCGGTCGCCGAAGTGGCCGAACACGATGCCGCCGAGCGGGCGCGCCACGAAGGCGACCCCGAACGTCGCGAAGGCCGCCAGGGTGCCGGCCAGCGGGTTGAGCGTGGGGAAGAACTGGGCGTTGAAAACGAGTGTGGCCGCCGAGCCGAAGAGGAAGAAGTCATACCACTCGACGGCGGTCCCGACGAAACTCGCGAACGCCACGCGCGCGGGTCTGACCCGCGTCGCCTGCTGCTGCTCGACAACCACAACTACCTCCAACGTCATCGGGGGAGACGGCGCGCGAACGGCGCGCCAGTGGTGGCCGCCACCGGTCCCGGACCAGCGGCGGACGGACCAGGCCGGCGATCTTCAAGCCTGTGACCTGGGATGTTGCGCGGAACTATAGCCGTACCGACCGATCGGTACAAGACCCTGTGAGCTGTGAGTCAACGCTCCTGCCCCGCCCGGCGAGGCCTGCTGCCCGCGCCGCCGCGCAACGGGTAGAACAACTGTGGTGAGCGACGAAGTGTCCTTTCGCGACTTCGAGGTTTTCCTCGCGTTCGCCCGGAACGAGCACTTCGTCCGCGCGGCGGAGGAGCTCGGCGTCAACGCGACGACGGTGCAGCGCAGCGTCCGCGCGCTGGAGCGCAAGCTGGGGGTCGACCTCGTCGAGCAGCACGGGCGCCGCGTCCGGCTGCGCGACGCCGGCCGGGTGCTCGCGCGCGAGGCGAGCTCGGTGCTGCGCAGGCGCGCCGACGCGATCGTCACCACGCGTGCCGCTTCAGGGGATCTGCGGCAGGTGCTGCGCATCGCGCACACGTTCTCCCTCGGGCTCGGCTTCGTGCCGGAGGTGCTGGCGGGCCTCCTCGAACGCCACCCCGACCTGAGGTTCCGCTGCCACCAGAGCTCCGCGACGGACGCGGTCACCCACCTGCTGCGCGGCGACGCCGACGTGGTGCTCGGCTCGGCCGCCCCGGCCGACCCCGACGTGGTGGTGCTGCCGCTGTTCACCGAACCCCTGCTGCTCGCGGTGTCGATCGGGGATCCGCTGACCAGGCACGAAGTGGTGCACCTGCGCGAAACGAAGGACCGGTCGTTCGTCGCCATGGCGCTCGGCGCGAGCAGCCGCGCGCACCTGGCCGATGCGTGCGCCCGTGCCGGGTTCGTGCCGCGCGTGACAGTGGAGGGCAGCGACCCGTTCGTCGTCGAGTCGATGGTCGGCGCGGGGCTCGGCGTTTCCGTGGTGCCGGGCCGGATGGCCGATCACCACCATCCGCGCGTCGTGCGGATCCCGATCGCCGACGAGGGCTGTCACCGTACGATTTTCCTGGCACACCACAAGAAATCCACTGTCACGCCGATTGTGCGGGCGCTCACGAGCGTCGCGGTGGCGCGGGGCAGCGGCTGACCGTTGCGATTTTCGCAACGGACCGGCGCGGGGTTGTCGTTGTTCGCGCCGGGCGGCGTTGCCGGCTACGCGGTCGCCCGCGCGGTGGCCGACGGCCTCGGCCCGGACCACGCCGCCGCGGGCTGGTGCCTCGAAACCACGGCGGGCACTGTCGCCGCGGCCGCGGCGGCGGCCCGCGTCCTCGACCTGCACGGCCCGGCCCTGCGCCACGCCATCGGAATCGCGGCGACACAGGCCTCTGGGCTGGCCGCGGTGAAGGGCACACCACTCGGCGCGGCGCAGCTCGGGCACGCCGCCGCGACGGGGGCGGAGGCGGCCTTGCTGGCGCGCAACGGGGTCACGGCGGCGGAGGATCCGTTGTCGGGTCGGCGGGGTTTGTTCGCGTTGATGCCGCCGGCGAATGAGCCGTGACCTGCGCGGCGCGAATCGGTGCGGTGTGTCGGGCCTGCTGCGGATACGAGCGTGGAAGTGGCTCTGCTGTGAACAAACGGCTTCACCACCGGTGAAAACCGGTTGTCGGGATCGCGGCGCGCCTGCCGCGCAACAGTGTCACAGCAGCCGAATACTCGCCCGTGGTGTCGGCGCCCTGACCCGACCGGCAGATGAGTACTGAGTGGACAGTGCGCGACCGGCGGGTGTACCCCTGACTCGCTGTGACCCCAGGGCGGCATTAGGGGTATTGCGGAACCCCGCCACCCGCGCCTAGCGTGGCCGCGACCGTAGCTTCGAGTCCTGGGGGGTCTCATGTCGGTGCGTCGTCGTGTTCTGGTTGCTTCGCGGGCGGTGGTCGCCGCCGCGGTGCTCGTCGGGGGAGCGGTGGTGGCGTCGCCGCCGGCGCTCGCGGCGACGGCGCCCACGAATCTGCCCACGAGTCAGTACACCCTGAGCGCGGATTACCACCAGTTCGACGCCGTGAACACCGCGCTGGTCTCGACCTTGGGCACCGCCGCCGTGCACACGGTGATGGACAACGCGAACCACGACCGCACGGCGCTGCCGTCGTCGGTGTCGGTCGCCGGGCTGTCCGACGGGTTCCGCTTCGACAGCGCGGACAACTCCGACTGCGCCAACTACCCGCAGGGCATCACCACCAGCCGCGATGCCGTCGGCACCGCGAACAGCGGCAACTACGACGGCCACCAGCTCGTGCTCGTGAGCTGGTACACCAAGGACGGCTGTGACGGCGACCAGGCGCGAAGCCGCATCACGCTCGTCGACTGGGACGCGACGTACCCGAACAAGTACCGCAAGATCCTCCTCGTCGAGCCGACCGGCACCGCGGCCGCGCCGGACTTCAAGGACATCCCGATCCACGCCGGCGGCGTGTCCTGGTACGGCGACTACCTCTACGTCGCCGACACCGGGCACGGCATGCGCGTGTTCGACCTGCGCAAGATCCTCAAGACCAACACCGGCGGCACGGCCGGGCAGATCGGGCACGAGACCGGCAGCGTGTACTACGCCCACAACTACGCCTACGTGCTGCCGCAGGTCGGCACGATCACCTCGAAGACCACGTCGGGCACCAACCTCGCGTGGTCGTCGATCTCGCTCGACCGCGTGAGCAAGTCGATCGTGATGGCGGAGTACACCTGCCAGTCCGGTTGCACCGCGTACCCGAACCGCGCCCCGCGCGCGATCCGGTTCCCGTTCGCCGCGGGCGCGACGACGTTCGCCGCCACGACCACGGCGAGCGAGGCTCTGCAGCTGCCCTGGTACAACCTCAACGGCGTCGCCTCGCACAACAGCCGCTGGTGGTTCAACTCCTCGGGCCAGAAGAAGCTCTACTACTGGACCCCGGCGACCGGCCCGGCGACGCACACGTGGATCTCCAGCGGCGAAAGCCTGTCTTACTGGGAAGACGCGGCGAACGCGGATCTACTGTGGACGCTCCAGGAAGGCGCGGGCAACCGCAACGTGTTCGCGGTGACTCAGGCGACGTACGGCGCCTGACCAGTCAGTCGCGGGCGGCTTCCTCGATCGCGGTGGCGAGCCGGTCCGGTGCGGTGAACATGACCTCGTGGCTGCCGCGCAGCTGCACGAGGCGGTACAGCCCGAGCCGGCCCGACATCCGCGGGTGCCAGCCCCATTCGCCCGGCGGCAGGGCGGTGTCCTCGGTGGCGTTGATGTAGCTCTTGGGGATGTCGCTCGCGTAGAAGCGCGTGAGGTCGAGCTTGTCCAGGAACGGCTGGTACGGCTCGGTGGACAGCTCCTTGTGCGTCGACGCGGCCAGCTCGGCGTCGGCGTCCTGGATGAACGCCTCGCGCCACAGGGGGAACGGCATCGCGACCGAGTTGTCGTCGCTCGCGGCGGCGGTCTGCGCGAACATCTCGCGGTAGTGGGGCGGGAGCTCGTCGTTGAGGCTGTTGCCCGGCGCCGGGACGAAGGCGTTCCAGAAGATCAGCCGCTTGAGCCGCTCGGGGATTTCTTCGGCGACACGGGCGATCACGGTGCCGCCGAAGCTGTGGCCGAGCAGGACCACGTCGTGCAGGTCGGCGGCGGTGATGGCGTCGACGATCGACTGCGTGCAATCGTTGTGGTCGACGTTCTTGGGCACGCCGTTGCCGTGGCCCGCGACGGTCGGGGTGTGCACTTCGTGGCCGCGGTCGCGCAGGTGCTTCGCGACAGGTTCCCAGAGCGGACCGTCGTGCCAGGATCCGTGGACGAGAACGAGAGTGGCCATGGCGTCTTCCCTTCGCAGGCGGTGATGCGCTGGCGGGGAAGGTAATCCGGGCGCCTGGCCGCGGCTGTCCGGAATCCGCGGCTTGGCCGGAACGCGCGGAGCTCAGGCGCGGCGCAGGTCGTCGGACGGGGTGGTGCCGAACGTCCGGCGGTAGTCGGCGGCGAAGCGCCCGAGGTTGCCGAAGCCCCAGCGCGTCGCGACTTCGGTCACGGACTTTCCCGTGCCGGCCAGGAGTTCCGCGTGCACGCGTTCGAGGCGGACCTGCCGCAGCCGACCCGTCGGGGACGTGCCGAGCTGTTCGCGGAAGTGGTCCTGCAGGGTGCGCGGGGCGACGTCGGCCGCGGCAGCGATGTCGAGCAGGCCGACGGCGGCGCCCGCGTGGGCTTCGATGTACTCGCAGGCCCGGCGGACGACGTCGGCTGCGCTGCTCTGCCGGCGGGTGGGGGCGGAGCCGCCGAACGAGTCGAGCGCCGCGACGGCGACGAGCTGCGCCACCGACGTGCCGAACGGTGCTTTCAGCAGACCGTGGGGGAGCACCTCGCGGACGACGAACCGGGTGACCGCGTCCCACGGCGCGGGGTCGAGCGCCGGGCCGGTACGGATGTCGGCGGCCCGGCCGGACGCGGCCGCCGCGCGGGCGAGCAGCTTGCCGGGGAGCTTCACGGTCAGGAGCCGGCAGCCGGGACCGAACGTGAGGGCGTGCGCGGACCGCGCGTCGAGAGCGACGGTCTGTCCGGCGGCGACGCGGGTGTCGTTTCCGATGGTCAGCTCGCCGGCGAGCGGACGGGAGAAGAGCACGAAGTCACCGAACGGCACGGGATCGACCTGCACGCGATCGCCGCCGTAGGACAGAGAGAAGACGCCGAGCTCGTCGCCGGACGCTTCGGCGTGGCGGGCGTGGAACGCCGGGCCGCGCGGGGTGAGGTCGTGGGGGCAGTAGGAGCCGGCCACCTGGGCGCGGGCCAGGTCGACGTCGCGGGTGTCCAGCCGGACGGTCATGCCCTCCATCGCGCCTCCTCCGCCCGGCCGCCGCGTCGGTGGGGCCGGTCGGGTGGTGGCACAGGCTACCCCGCCGGTGGGCTCGTTCGCAGCCCGCCGGCGGGGCGGTGGTCAGCCGAGGTGGGAGCTGATGACCTGGTAGTCGTTGCCCACGTTGGTGTAGACGCCGGGGAACCCTTCGCGCGCACAGCCCTGGCCCTAGGACACGATGCCGGCCAGCTTGCCGTCGACGTAGGCCGGGCCGCCCGAGTCGCCCTGGCACGAGTCCTTGCCGCCTTCCGGCACGCCCGCGCAGAACATCGACGCCTTGTCGAAGTTGTCCCCGATCTTCTCGTACGCCTCGGCGCACGTGGCGTTGTCGGCCACCGGCACGGTGACCTTCAGCAGCCCGTCCGAGACGTCGCCGTTCTCCGACGTGGTGCCCCAGCCGACCACGGTGACATCGGCGCCGGTCTGGTAGGCCGGGTCGTCGGCCGACTGCACCAGCGTGGCGGGCTTGAAGGAGAGGTCCTTGTCCAGCGTCAGCACGGAGTTGTCGTGCTGCATCCCCTGCATTGTGAAGTCGGGGTTCTGCCAGACGTCCGTGACGCCCGCCTTCTCGCCCGTGGTGTCGGAGAAATTGGTCTGCCCGCCGATGATCTCCATCTGCGAGGGTTTGACGCCGTCGGTGCAGTGCGCGGCCGTCAGCACCTTGTTCGGTGCCACCAGGCTGCCCGCGCAGTGCTGCGCGCCGTCCACGTTGAAGATCACCGTGGCGGGGAACTCGTCGATCGTGGTGGGCGTCCCGCCCACGATCAGCGGCTCCTGCCCGGCGGACGCCGCGGGCGCCCCCGCCGCGGCCACCACGCCCGCCGCCACCACCCCGGCCAGCGCGGCCACCACGCGCCTCACGTCTGCCCTCATTCGCCTTCTCCCTTCGGGGACCTGCAAGATCTTGTCCCTGAGCAGACCAGACGGCGTCGGGCGCGGGTTAGCTACGAAAGTCGTGACCTGAAAATTGGCGAAGATGGTTGGTTTTTGTCTGACTCAATCGAATGGTGACTGCCGCCGATAGGCTTCCGGGTCCTTTCGGCCCGGGTGCGCGGGTGTCCGTCCTCAAGATCAGGTCGCGAGCTGAGCCACGCCCGGAACCGGCTTGTCCTGCCCGGCACGGGGGCCGCAATTTGGGAAAATGCGGCGGATTCCGGCAGTGGCACCGGCAGGGGCCGTCGGCAGCCTTCCTTGGTGGCTGCTGGTGGCGGGCAGCGCCGCCATCGTGCTCGGGTTCGTGGGTGAGCACGGTGTCCTACCGGGCGGCCTGCCGGTGGGGTTCCCGTGGCTTCGAAACGAGCAGCCTGTTCGTGGGCTTCGCCGGAGTGGCGGGCATGGTCGCGGCCCTGTGGGGCGCGCTCGAGATCGTCTCCGAGGCGCCGGACGGGCCGCCCGCCGCGACGGGGCGTTGCTCCTGCTGCTCGCCGCGGCGCTGGTGGCCGGTGCGGTACTGGCGGGGATGATCGCGCTGGAGCGCACCGCGCGGGTTCCGGCGGAGCTGCTCTCGATCGTGCCGCTGAACCCGGTGCCGGTGGTGCCCATCGCCCTCACCGTCGTCGCCGCGGCGGGGCTGGCCGTGCTCGCGGCGCTGGGCGCGTTCGACGTCCTGCACCTGAGCATCGTCGTGGTCGTGGCGTGGGTGTACGTCGGCGTCGGGCTCTTGGTGGTCGCAGGACTCGTTGTCTTCGTTCTGGTGTGGATCGTGGCCCTGATCTTCGGCGCGTGAGCACCCGGCTCGCAGCCGCCCGCGGGAAACGCGCCGGTCACTCCGTTTCCGCGGTGAAGAGGTACCGGTTGAGGCAGTAGAAGTACTCGCCTCGATCGGCGCGCTCTCGCAGGTCGGCGAGCCACGCCTCGGCGTCGGCCTCGGTGACGCCGCCGTGGCCGGGCACGAAGTCGGCGATGATGTGCATCTGCGTCGCGCTGAACGAATCGGGCGTCAGCTCCAGGTTCAGGATCGGGTGCACGTGGTGCCCGGTCACGCGGAAGCCTGCGCGCCGCAGCAGCGCCGGCAGGATGCGTGGCAGCCGGGGGTGCGCGAGGTGCTTGTCCCAGGCGTCGAGAATCCGGCGGTGGCGTGCGCGGTCGGCGGTGTGCCAGACGAGCGAGTCGGCGTCGGTGTCGAGGATCAGCACGCGCCCACCGGGGCGAAGCACTCGGCGCAGCTCCGCCAACGCGCCTGGCACATCGGGCACGTACTCGTAGACCTGCGTGGACACAGCCGCGTCGAACGCATCGTTCGGGTAGGGCAGCGCGGTCGCTTCGCCCTCGTCGAGCCGCACCCAGGGCAGCTCGCGTGTGCGCGCGGTGGCGAGTTCATTCATCGCGCGACTCGGGTCCAGCCCGTGCGCGGCGCCTGACGCGCCCACGGCCCGTGCGATGGACTCCAGCAGGTACCCCGGCCCCGACCCGACGTCCAGCACCCGCTCGCCCGGCCGCGGCGCCAGCCGCGCCAGCACCGTGTCCCGCTGCGCCACGACGTCGGGGCTCGCGTAAAGCCGCTCGGTGAGCTTCGCGCCTTCGTCGTCGAACCGCAGCATCGCCATGGCCCGACCCTACGACGAGAGCAGGTCCAGCGAGAACCCGAAGACGAAGATGACCAGGCCGATCCATTTCAGCCGCGATTCGAGACCTTCGCTGGTCTTGAGCTGCCCGAGCGTGGTCACCACGAATCCCTCGACGAGCAGCAATCCCAGCACGTACCCGCCGCCGCCCAGCACAACGCCTCCGACCAGCGGGGAGAGGATGACGATGATCATCAGCTCCACCGGCACCGGCATGGGGTCGTTCGGCGGTGCGTACGCGTAGTGAGTTTCGACGAAGAGGAAAAAAGCCATCGCGGCGGTGCCGGCGAACCACGCCACCCGCAGCCCCTTCTCGTGCGCTTCCGGGCGGGCCGGGACCGGGACCTCGCCGGCGGGAGCCGGGCGGCGCAGAAGGGCCCACACCCACCGCGGTAGCCGGTGGCCGAGCCGCCGGCGGCGATGGCGCAACGAAGCGTGGATGGTCTCCATCCGCTGCCGTCCCAGCAGGTCGATGACCACCGTCAGCCCGCCGACGAACTCCAGCGTCTTCCCGAACCGGCCCCACCAGAGCACGGCGATGCCGAACACGCGCAGCTGCGCCGTGTCGTGGCCGGCGAACCATTCGCGCCACGCGTGCAGCAGATCCCACATCCCGGCTCCCCAGCGGTCGCTGCGATCTTCGCAGCCGAGTCAACCCCCGCGGCGCCGCACATCGGTCGAACGACCGATGCCGAGCCGAGCCGGCCCGCCTACCTTCCCCGGCACTGTCGTCGATCGGGAGGAGAGGCAGTGGACACGCTGGCGGTGGTGACCGGTGCGGCCGGAGGGCTCGGGGCCGGCTTCGCGGACCGCTTGGCCCGCATGGGGGCGACGGTCGTCCGCGCTGACCTGCGGTTCGACGGCGCCGACAAAGACCGGGTGCACCTCGACGTGACCGACCCGGTGTCGTGGGAGCGGCTGCGCGACCACGTGCACGAGCACTTCGGGACGGTCGGGCTGCTGGTGAACAACGCGGGCGTCAGCGCACGCGACGACCTGCTCTCCACCTCCGACGACGACTTCGCCCGCGTGCTGGCCGTGAACGCGTTCGGCCCGTGGCGCGGCATCAAGACCTTCGCCGACGACCTCGCCGCCACCCGGGGCGCGGTCGTGAACGTGGGCTCCATCTACGGCGTCACCACGCCGCCCGGGGGCGAGGGGACCGTGCCGTCGTCCGTGGCCTACCAGATGAGCAAGGCCGCGGTGCACCAGCTGACCAAGGTCGCCGCGGTGGAGCTCGCGCCGCGGGGGATCCGCGTGAACGCGGTGCTGCCCGGGGTGTTCCGCACGGCGCTGCTCGAACACCTGCCGCCCGACGCGTTGCGCGCCCGCGTCGACGGCGCCCCGATGGCGCGTGCGGGTGAGATCGGCGAGCTCGCCGACGTGCTCGCCTTCCTCGCCGGCCCGGAGTCCTCGTTCGTCACGGGCGCGCTGGTGCCCGTCGACGGCGGGTACCTGGCGGCGTCCTGACCCTTCCCGAGGAGGAACCATGACCGTGCACCCCGCGCACGCCGCCACCGAGACGGACGCCCCGAGACTCCAGCTCAGAGCCGTTGTCTCGAGCAGCATCGGCAATCTCCTGGAGCAGTACGACAACCTCGTCTACGCGTACTCGGCCGTCTACCTGTCCGCGCAGTTCTTCGCCGGCGACTCGTTCTCGTCGCTGCTCTCGACCTTCGCCGTGTTCGCGGTCGGCTTCCTGGCCCGACCGGTGGGCACGGTGGTGTTCGGCCACATCGGCGACAAGGTCGGCCGCCGGCCCGCGCTGATCCTGAGCGTGATCCTCATGGGCGCCGCGACCGTGCTGGTCGGCCTGCTGCCCGGGTACGCGACGATCGGCCTCGCCGCCCCGATCCTGCTCGTGGTGCTGCGGCTGTTCCAGGGCTTCGCGGTGGCGGGCGAGTGGGCGGGGTCGGCGACGATGCTCGTCGAGTACGCCCCGCCGAAGGCCCGCGGTCGCTACGGCAGCCTCAACCAGGTCAGCACCGCCGCCGGCTTCCTCGTGGCCGCCGGGGTCGTCGCCCTCAACTCGCTGTTCTGGACCGAGCAGAGCATGAAGGACTTCGGCTGGCGCATCCCGTTCCTGGTCGGCGCGCTGACCGCCGTCGTGGCGCTCGTGCTTCGCTTCGGCCTCGAAGACACGCCGCTCTACCGCGCGGAGAAGGCCGCGGGTGAGGTGAGCGCGAGCCCGCTGCGGCTGGCCTTGCGCACGCAGAAGTCCGCCATGGCGCTGGGGTTCTTCTTCACCGTGAGCTGGACCGTCGCGTACTTCTTCTTCCTCACCTACCTGCCGACGCATCTGAAAACGCAGGTGAAGCTCGACTCCGGCACCGTCGAGGCGTCGAACCTCATCGCGCTCGTGGTGCTGACGGTCGCCATCTACTTCTTCGGCGTGCTGTCCGACCGGATCGGGCGCAAACCGTTGCTGCTCATCGGGTCCGGCGGGTTCATCGTGCTGACGTTCCCGGTGATGTGGCTGTTCCAGACCGGCAGCACGGCCGGCGCCTACCTCGGCCAGATCCTCATCGCGCTCGTCCTCGCCGCGTTCTCCGGGCCCGGGCCCGCGGCGCTGGCCGAGCTGTTCCCCACCAACGTCCGCTACTCGGCGCTGGGCATCGGCTACAACTTCTCCGTGATGGCCTTCGGCGGTACCGCCGGCTTCATCGCCACCGCGCTGATCGACGCCACCGGCAACGCCCTCGTGGTGGCCGCGCTGCCCACCGCCGCGGCGATCATCACCTTCGTGGCCGTCTGCCGGATGCCCGAGACCTACCGGACCGAGCTGAAATGAGCACCCCCATGACCACCCCGCGCCTGATCGTCGTGCAGGGCAACTACCGCCAGATGGGCGAGCAGCTCGGCGCGCAGACCGCCGAGCTCATCGAACGCAGCCTCGCCACCTACGTCGGCCGCTTCCACGACGACGCCGGCCTGTCGGACGCCGACATCGACCGCTGGGGCCGGATCTACCTCGACGTCGCCGAGTCCTACGTCCCCGAGATCGCCGCGATGCTCCACGGCATGGCCGACGGTTCCGGCCACCCGGCGCACCGCCTCGCTGCTCTCAACGCGCGCACCGAAATGCTCTACGGCACCGGCTACCGCGACGAAGGCTGCACGTCGGTGTCCGTACTCGGGCGCTACACCGCCGACGGCCACACGTTGCTCGCGCAGAACTGGGACTGGCACCCGGAGCAGGCCGAGGTCACGTTCCTGCTGGCCACCCGCGACGAGTCCGGGTTCTCCGTGCTGTCGCTGACCGAGGCGGGCATGTTCGCCAAGAGCGGCCTCAACTCGGCGGGCCTGGGCGTGTGCGCGAATCTGCTGATCTCCGACCTCGACCGCGGCGGGCGTGGCGTGCCGTACCACTATCTGCTGCGCGGGGTGCTGCAGTCGCCGACGATGTCCGTGGCGCACAGGCGGTTGCTGCCCGTCGAGCGCATTTCCTCGGGCAACGTGCTGCTCGCCGACGCGGGCGGCGAGTCCATCGATTTCGAGCTGGCGCCCGGCGTCTTCGGCACACTCCTGCCTGAGCAAGGGTTGATCACGCACTCCAACCACTTTCAGGCGAGCCTTCCGTTGCAGGACAAGAAAGCCGCCACGAGCGCGTTGACGCAGCTGCGACCGGCCCGGGCCCGCCACCTGCTGGAGCCCGCGCTGGACGAGCGGCGCGTGCGGGTGGCCGACGTCGTCGCGACGCTGCGCGACGAGTGGTCGTTTCCGGACGGTATCTGCCGCCACCCCGACCCGGACGTGCCCGCGTCCGAGAAGTTCTGCACGGTGTACTCGCTGGTCATGGACCTGACCGATCGGGTGCTGTGGATCGCGCCCGGTCCGCCGAGCCGCCACGCCTACACCCGCTGGGACCTCGACCGGCTCTTCGACGGGAACCCCGCCGACGCCGGTGTCCGCACCGAGTTCGAGCCCGAGGAGGCCGCCGTCGCATGAGCCCGACTGTCTGTTTGACGTTCGACTTCGATGCCATCTCCCTGTGGATCGCGCGCGGTCAGGTGACGCCCGGGCCGGTGTCGCGCGGGGAGTTCGGCGCGTACGCGATCGGCCGTATCCTGGACCTGCTGGACCGCCACTCGGTGCCGTCGACGTTCTTCATTCCCGGGCATACTCTGGAGACGTATCCGGCGCAGTGCTCGGCGATCGCCGGGGCGGGGCACGAGATCGCGTTGCACGGCTACGCGCACGAACCGGTGTCCACTTTGGATCGGGCGGCCGAGCTGGCCGTGAACCGGCGCTCGGCGGCGTTGATCGAGAAGCTCACCGGCGCGCCGCCCGCCGGGCACCGGACGCCGAGCTGGGACTTCACCGACAGCACGATCGAGATCCTCGGTGAGCTCGGCCTGGAGTACGACTCTTCCTTGATGGGCACGGATTTCGAACCGTACTTCGCGCGCTCGGGGGACGTCTGCGACCCCGGCGGTCCCTATCGATTCGGGGCCGCTTCTTCCATCGTCGAGCTGCCCGTGTCGTGGACGCTCGACGACTACCCGCACCTGGAGTACCTGCGCCTGCCGCAGGGCGTGATGCCGGGGCTGCAGGACGCCGACGCGATGTTCGAGCGGTTCCTGCGCGACGTGCGCTATATGACGGAGACCGTGCCCGGTGGCGTGACCACGGTGACGCTGCACCCGCAGGTCGTCGGGCGCGGTGCGCGGATGGCGGCGCTGGAGCGGTTCGTCGTCGGCTGCCGGGAGCTCGGCGTGGGGTTCGAGCGCTGCGTGGACGTCGCCCGGCGGTTCCGGCCGGTCCTCGAAGGACGGTGACCCGTGCCGAAATCGTTGCTGCTGCTGGGTTCTCGCGGTGGGCTCGGCCGGGCCATTGGCTCGCGGCTGACCGCGGACGGGTGGACGGTCGTCGGCGCGGACCTGCCTGAGCTGGATCTCGCGCGGCCGGGTGTCGCTTCGGAGGTGGCACGGCTGCAGGAGTCGCACGGCGGGTTCGACGCGCTCGTGCACGCGGCGGGGCTGTATCCGGCTGCGCCCGTGTCGAACGGCGACGAGGAGCTTTTCGACCGGGTCCTGACGGTGAACGCGCGCTCGGCGTTCGCGGCGGGTGCGCAGTTCGTGCGGGGCTGCGTGGCCGCGGGCCGGCCCGGGGCGATGGTGTTCGTCAGCAGTGGCGCGGCGACGCGGGCGCGGCCGGGCACCGCCGTGTACGCCGCGTCGAAGGCCGCGTTGGACGCGCTGGTGCGGGCTTTCGCGCTGGAACACGGGCGCGACGGCATCCGCTGCAACGCCGTCGCACCCGGGTTCATCGACGTCGGCTCGCGGGTGAATCCCGTGCCGCGCTCGTACGTCGAGGGCGTCGCGGCGGCCAGTGTGAGCGGGCGACTGGGCCGTCCCGACGAGATCGCGGCGGCCGTCGCGTGGCTGCTGAGCGAGGACGCGTCGTGGGTCAACGGGCGTTCGGTGCCCGTGGACGGCGGGGACGGCATCGGGTCGGTGACCGCGCCGTCGTGGCTCAGCTGAGCGGCGCCGGGGCCAGGCGGCGGTGGGTGCCGCCTTCGATGCGGTAGACGAGGTGGGGGTGGCCGCGGGTCGGGTCGCCGGTGTCGTCGGGGTAGCTGAGGCCGCGCTGGCCGCGGCCGAGGAACTGGTGCGCGCCGGTGACGCCGAACGACGCCACCGACCGCAGCTGCCGCCGCACCGCCGCGAAGTCCCACGGCCGGCTGACCTGGCTCCACACCTGGGCCAGCACGTTGACCATGTCGAAGTGCACCGCCGCGGCACCCAGGCCGGGTTCGCCGCCGTAGGCCGCGCGATAGCGCTGTTCGAAGGCGTGGCAGGCGGGGCTGTCGACGTGACCGATGACCGTCGACCACAGCAGCCCGTCGGACAGCGAGCGGAACCGGTCCGTGAAGCCGGGGGAGGCGGGCGACCAGGCGACGTGCACGAGCGTGCGGTCCCGTAGCGGTTCGGCGGCGGTGAGGAACGCGCGCAGCGTCGGCTCCGGGAAGCTCGACAACGAGACGGCGTCGGCTTTCGCGTGCGCCAGCTGCCGCACGACTGCGCTGAAATCGCGGGCGTGGTCGGGCACCGGCTCGGCGAACACCAGCTCCCAGCCCGCCGCCGCGGCGTGGCGCTCGACCTGCTCCGGGATCGACGCGTCGAACGTGCTTTCGCGCGGCAGCACGGCCAGCCGGCGGCGCCGTCCGTGGCCGAGGTGGGGGAGCGTGCGCAGAAGCCCTGGCACGTAAGCGGATTCGGTGGAACAGACCTGGAACACGGCGCCGAGGCCGCGCGGATCGGCGTGCACGTCGTCGGACAACGCGGGCCCGGTCATGCTGTGCAACACGGGCGCCCCGGCCGCGGCGGCCGTCGCGATGGCTTTGCGCGCGTAGCTCAGCGGGAAGTTGCCGAACACGACGGCGTCCACGCCGCGCGCCGTCAGCTCCTCGACGGCGTCCAGCAGGCCTTCCGGCGTCGCCCCGAGCGCGACGTGCTCCACCTGCCGCCCCGCGACACCGCCCCGCGCGTTCAGCTCGGTGACGGCCAGCTTGTCACCGCGGCGCATCGCCACGACCTCGGGTCCGGCGGCCGCCGCGTAGACCGCGCCGATCAGCGCGGGGCGGGGTTTGGTGGTGCGTGGTCTTGCCGGGGGGTTTGTTCGCAGGAGGGACAGCAGTGTCGCCGGCAGCACCAGCTCCACGGCGGGCAACGGTGCCGCGTACGCGTCGTGCTCGGCCAGCAGCGTCGCCACGGTGACGCGGGAATTCGTGCCGGTCTTGGTGAAGATGTGCTCGAGGTGGGTCGCCACGGTCCGCCGTGAGCATTGGAGCGCCTCGGCGATCTCCTGGTTCCCCAGCCCACCGGCGACGCCCGTGGCCACTTGCAGTTCGCGCACGGTCAGCCCGAACGGCGCGGTGGTATCGACCACGTCCAGCCGCGCCAGCCGCTCGTCGCCGTCGGTGACGTCCACGGTCACCCGGCGCACCACGTTGTCCGCCACGTCGAGGTACTGGACCACCTGCCCCCGCAACGAGCGCGCGGCCCGCTCGGCCACGGTGACCAGGTCGCGCCGCCTCCGGAAGAATGCCTGGTCACTGCCCGTTCCGGCCCCGGCTTCCGGCTGCAGCCACCGCCGCGCCGTGACGTCGTGCTCCCGAGTCACCACCAGCCGTCTCCCTTCACCGGGCAGAGCAGGAGTATCCCAAACGCGGGACACTTCGGCGCAGCCGATCGCGGCGGCTGGGTCGGATGCTTCCGGACGAATCGGACGTATGTGGTGGTGGGCCGCCGTGAACGCCGGGACTTCGGCGCTGAGCCGTTCCCGTCGCCGCTGGTGTGTGCTGCCCGAATCGGGCAGAGTCGGCGGTATGCGCAGATTCCTGACCGCCGGCCTGCTCGTCGGCTCGTTCGCCCTGGTGGCCCTCGCCGTCCCGGCCACCGCCTCCGCGGCTGTCCCGCCTGGCTGGTGCCTCGGCCCGGGCCCGTGCACCCAGACCACCGACGGCTGGTGCCTCGGCGACACCCCTTGCAACCGCGCCACGCCCGACGGCTGGTGCCACACCCCGTCCGACGACATCTGCCGGCGCTATTGACCCGGACCGTGCAACCTCCGCGGCCGCCCCGCTCAGTGCCGCCTGTCGATGGTCGACATCGTGCGGGTGACGCCGCACTGAGCCAATCCGCCGCGGCCATGGGCCTGCCCGTCGCGGACCTGAGCCGATGACCGACCCCGCCTGGCTCCGGGCCCAATGGGACAAGTACGCCCCGCGGTACGACCGCAGCATCGGCTTCCTCGAACGCGTCCAGTTCGGCGGCGGCCGTGAATGGGTGTGCGAGCAGGCACGCGGCGAGGTGCTGGAGGTCGCCGTGGGCACCGGGCTGAACCTCGGCCTCTACTCGCCCGATGCCCGCGTGACCGGTCTTGACCTCAGCCCCGCCATGCTGGAGCTGGCGAAGAGCCGCGCCGACGGCCTCGGCCGGCCCGTGACGCTGCGGCAGGGGAACGCCGAAACACTCCCGTTCCCCGACGCGAGCTTCGACACCGTCGTGTGCACCCTCGGCCTGTGCGGCTTCCCCGACGACCGCGCCGCCATCGCCGAGATGCACCGCGTCCTGCGCCCCGGCGGTGCGCTGCTGCTGCTCGACCACATCGGCAGTGACCACCGCCCGCTGCGCTGGGCCCAGCGCCTCCTGGAACGCTTCACCCTCCGCCAGATCGGCGACCACCAGACCCGCCGTCCCCTGCCGCTCGTCACCGAGGCCGGCTTCGAGATCACGCGGGCGGAACGGCTCAAATTCGGGACGGTGGAACGCCTCGCGGCCCGGAAGCCGGTCTGAACACGACGATGGTCCCGGCCGAGCCACGGCCGGGACCACCAACACCACGAGCTCAGCAGCTGATGCTGCCCTTCCTCAACGCGTGCCCGCCGTCGTTGCTGTCGTCGGACCAGTAGACCGGCTTCGAGCCGCCCGAGCACTCGGTCGCGGGGGCGACGGAGAAGCCCTCGTTGTTGTAGTTCGACATCCCGCTCGGGCGCTGGTACACCGCCGCCGTCGTGAAGGAGCCCGACGACACCTGGAACGTGCGGTGCTGCCCGTCGCACGTGTCGTCGCAGACGGCCCACAAGCGGGAGGCCTGCGGTTCCCACTGGAGCTCCATCACGCCGTCCATGCCGCTGCTGAAGGACGCCACACGGGTGAACGCGCCGGAATCCTGCAGGACGTAGCCGTAGATCATGCCCGTGCCCTCGACGCCGACGAAGAACACGCCGCCGGTGTGCGAGCCGTAGTGGCTGGGGGAGTAGGCCGCGCCGGTGGAAGAGTCCTTGAAGCCCGCCGCGGTCAGCGACGCGTCCGGCACCCAGGTGACGCCCTCGAAGCCCGAGTTGGAGTCGACGGACGGCAGGTCCGACGTCAGGTTCCACTCCTTCGCCGCGTTCAGCGTGGTCGCCGAGCCGCTGACGTCGTAGCGCAGCACCGAAAGGCGGCTGGTGCCGGACTTGTCGTCGTCGCGCTCGGTGGCCACGAACACGCCGGCCGAGGAGCCCGACCCGGTGACCGTGACGCCCTCGTCGTCGGGCGTGCCGGAGCCGTTCGAGAAGTGCAGCTTCTTGCCCGAGGACCAGCCGGACGCGGTGTCCGGCTTCCACCCGCCCGAGCCGTTGGACACCAGGCGCCACAGCTTCCCGGAGTTCTGGGCCGCCCACAGCACGCTGCCCTCTTGGTACAGACCGGAAAGGTCTTCGCCGAAGACGTTGGACGCGTCGGCCGTGGACACCGAACCGCTGCCCGGCCACGCGACCGGCGACGTGCCCTGGCCCGAGCCACCGCAGGCGTTCGGCCCGCCCAGCGTCAGCGCGGACGCCTGGCGGAACGAGCCCGTGCCGTCGGGGCAGCGCGACCACGACGGGTCGGAGTGGTCGTCCCAGCTGAAGCTGTCGACGAGCGTGCTGCCGTTGGCGAGGTACAGGCGGGCCTCGTCCTCGGAGCCGAGGCCGAACTCGTCGTGCACGTCGAACGCGCGGAACGCGCCCGGCGCCAGCGTCGTGCCCGAGGCGATCTTGTACTTCGAGCCGTTGTCGTCGTCCTTGAGGATCCACCCCGAGACGTCGACGGCCGCGGTGCCCTTGTTGTAGAGCTCGATCGAGTCGTTGACGTCGCCGGTCGTCACCACCTCGTTGATCCGGACATCGTCGGCGGGCGCCGCACTGGCCGCGGGCGCGGTGAGCGCACCGAGGACCAGCACGGGGCCGGCAACGGCGAGGAGGGGACGACGGAGGCTGCGGTGCCACCGGCGAACGCGTGAATCGGTCACGGAATCCGTCCTGAGGTCGGGGAACAGGGCCACCCGACAGTTCCGACCCGGACCGAACACGCGCCCTCCCGCAGATGATCACGGTGTGAACGCTGGACGAACGCGCGAACTCGGTGGCTCGTCGTTCCACTGTGTGGTTACCTCGGCGCGTGAACGTGCTCCGTCTGGTCCCCTCGGTACGCCCGGGTGAGGTATTCCCCACCGGCGGCATTCGGACGCACCGTGAGTACCTCGACTTCGAGATCGACGGCGCCCGGCTCGGTGAGTCGCTGCGTTCTCTCGGCGACGATGTCATCGCGGTCGCGCCCGCCGATCTCGGCGCCGACGCGCTGCCCGACGGCCGGGTGCCGCTGTTCGTCTGCCCGGAATGCGGTGATCTCGGCTGCGGCGGCGTGACGGTGGTCCTCGAACGGACCGCCGACGAGGTGGTGTGGCGCGACTTCGGCTGGCAGACGGACTACGACCCCGAGGTGTTCCGCGAGCGTTACGCCGCGCTGGGGCCGTTTCGCTTCTCGCGTGCGCAGTACGACGCGGTGCTTTCCTGACCTTTCGGGGAAACACCGAAGGGACCCCGGGGTTTCCGGGATCCCTTCGGTGGCGCTGTTGTCTGTGGCTGTCTGTGCTTGGGCGGTGTGCTCGCCGCGTCAGCCGGCGAGGCGGATCGAGGCGGCCTGGCGGTCGAAGCCGATCTTCTCGAGGTCGGGCGCGTCGCCCGTGATCAGCATCGACTTGCCGGTGCAGCCGGCGCCGGTCCAGATCTTGTACGTGCCGTCGGCGTCGATGGAGCGGACGAGGTCGGGGTTGCGGACTTCGTTGCAGCCCTTGTCGCTGGCGACCTGGGAGCCGTCGGGCTCGGAGAAGTTCTTGCCGCTGTCGAGGAGGGCGAAGGTGGAGGTGAGGTTGGCGTTGTCGTTGCCGCCGGCGTTCCCGCCGTTGTCGCCCCCGTTGTTGTTGCCGCCGTTGTCGTCGCCGGCCAGCTTCACCGACACGGTCTTGTTGTCGAAGCCGAGCTTCGCGAGGTTGCTCACGTTGCCGGTGACCGCGATCGACTTGCCGGTGCAGTTCGCGCCGCTCCACAGCTTCAGCGTGCCGGTCGTGGTCAGCGACGAGGTGACCTTCGGGCGGGCCAGCGTCTGGCAGCCCTTGCCGGAGATGCCCTGGGAGGCGCCGTTGTCGGAGAACGCGGCGTCGTCGAAGAGGATCGCGCTGGTCGCGGTCAGCGTGGCAGCCGGCGCGGCCGCGGCGGCGCGCAGGTTGTCGGCCCCCGCCGGTGCGGTCGTCGCGCTGTCGCTGCCCGCGCCACACGCGGACAGCACCGCGGCACCCGCCGCGACGAAAGCGGCCAGGAACATCGCCTGCTTGCGGAACATGAGAACACTCCCCGTTGTCCTTGTCACCCGGTTCGTCCGGGCGACTCGACGAGGACACGGCTGCCGGATCCCGTGCGGTTCACCGGTTCCGGAAGTTTTTTCAGACCGAAGTGGACGGCCCCGTGCTCAGCGCGGCGGCCGGTCCGCGCGCTCGGGCTCGTGGCACTCGTGCCCGAAGTCCGCCGGGCGGGTCGAATGGTGCCGCCGGTTGTGCGGCTGGAACTCGCGCCGGGGATCCGGACGTGTACCCGGTGGCCGCGGTCCCGCGCTGAAGGACGACGTCGTCCAGGGCCGCTTCGAAAGGCGTGGCCGGTGTGGTGATCTCCTGCTGCGACGGTGAGACCGTCCTCGTGTCGCGCTGGGTCAGGCCTCCAGCAGCCGCCACGCGGTGAGGGCCAGTTGGGCGCGCACGGGGCCGGTGGGGGAGACCAGGCTGTAGCCGAGCGTCTTGCCGAGCTGGTCGAGGCGGCGGGCGACGCTGCTGTGGTGCAGGTGCAGCACGTCGGCGGCGCGGCGGACGGAACCCGTGGCGCAGTAGGCGTCGAGGGTGTCCAGGTCGTCCGCGGCCAAGGAGGCCAGGGCGGCCACGTCGGTGTTGTCGCGGGCGGCATCGCCGGGCACGTGCGCGAGCAGCGCCAAGGCGCCGAGCGAGCAGTAGTCCACGACGGGCCGGCGCGACGTCGTGAAGCGCAGCGCCGTTCGCGCCGACAGCCACGAGCCCGGCAACGGCCCCACGGTCCCGATCCCTGCCCGCACGTCCGCCGGGAACCGCGAGACGTCGACGGCGGTGAGCAGCAGGACGCCCACCTCACCCAGCGGCGTCGCCTTCACCGGGCGCGCAGGGCAGACCAAAGCGCCGAGCTGGTCGAGTGGCAGCGGCGAGCGCACGGCCACGACGCGCACCGCCGCGTCGGCCGCGAAGCCGAGCAGCCGCAGGGCCCGCGCGCGTGCGGCGGCGTCGGTGCCGGGGCTGATGGCGAGCTCGACGAGCGCCGGGTCGGCCATCGTGGTGCGGGCGGGGCCGTAGCGTTCCACGACGGCGGCCGCGGCGATGGCCAGGCGGTCGAGGAGCAGGCGGTCGAGGGGGAGTGGTGACGGGCGTTCGAGCCAGACCGCGCCGATCTGCTCGTCGTCCAGCGTGATCGCGACCGTGGTCGACGCGCGGCCGGCGGAGGGCGCGGGGCCGTCCGGGGCGACGCGGAACGTCTGCTCGGTGCCGTCGAGCCGGATGCCGGCCACGCACTCGGCCAGACCCGCCGAAGCCCGGACCAGCGCGGCCAGGTCGACGCGCCGGCGGATCAGCGTGTCGTAGAACATCACGACACGGATCGCGCCCTCGGCCTCCGAGTCCAGCTGCGAGAGCCGGACGACCAACGCCTCCATACCCGGCAGCGTACGCGGCGAGCGTCGCGTCATCGGGCGATTTCGCGCGACGGCCGGCGGGCGACGCGGCGCCCGGGCAGCGGCAGGATCGTCGGCATGAACCCGGAACTCGAAGCCTTCCTCCCGCTGTTCCCGCCCGCCGACCTCGACGATCCGGTCACCGCCCGCGAGAAGCTCGCCGGCCTGTCCGCCTCCGCGCCGCCGCCCGACACCTCGGGCCTCACGATCGAGGACCACACCGCCGACGGCGACGTTCCCGTGCGCATCTACCGGCCGCGGCAGGCCCACGGTGCGATCATCTGGCTGCACGGCGGCGGCTTCGTCATGGGCGACCTCGACACGGAGCACCCGTGGGCCGCGCGAGTCGCGGACGTCGCCGGCGCCGTGGTGATCTCCGTCGGCTACCGGCGAGCGCCGGAACACCCGTTCCCGGCCGCGGTGGACGACGCGTACGCGGCGCTGACCTGGGCCGCGAAGAACGCCGCGGAGCTCGGCCTCGACCCGGCCCGCATCGCCGTCGGCGGGCACAGTGCGGGCGCCGGGATCGCCGCAGCGATCGCGCTGCGGGCCCGCGACGAGCACGGGCCCGCGATCCGCTTCCAGCTGCTCAACCAGCCCGAGCTCGACGACCGCCAGGACACCTGGTCGGCGCGCACCTTCACCGGCACGCCGTGGATGACGCGCGACAAGCTCGCCGCGACCTGGCGCCACTACCTCGGCGACACCCCCGGCACGCCCTACGCCGCCCCGGCGCGCGCGGCGGACCTGTCCGGCCTGCCGCCCGCGTACGTCGCCACCGCCGAGTTCGATCCGCTTCGTGACGAGGGCATCACGTACGCCCTGCGCCTGCTGCAATCGGGCGTGTCCGCCGAGCTGCACCAGTGGCCCGGCACCTTCCACGGCTCGCAGGCGATCCTGTCCGCCGAGGTGTCGCAGCGCCAGATCGCCGAACTCGCCGCCGCCCTCCGCCGCGGCCTGGCCGACTGACCCCTGAAAGGAAACCCATGACCCCGATCGACGCGGCCGCGGTACCCCGCACGGTCGACGGCGAGCCCGACGACTGGCACCTGATGACCTTCCACGCCAGCACCGACGCCGACGTCCACTCCGACCACTGGGAAATCCACGCCGCCGCCGACGAAATCGTGTGCTGCCTCACCGGCGGCTTCCGCCTGTACCTCCGCGACGACGACACCCCGGCCACGCTCACCCCGGGCACCGCGGCGATCGTCCCGTGTGGACGGTGGCACCGCCTCGAACTCGACGCCCCCGGCGACCTCCTGTCGGTCACCGTCCCGCGCGGGACGCGGATCGAACCCCGGGCCGCATAGGCCCTTCAGTTTCTTCGTGGCGTTCGCCGGGCGCCTTGTGCGCGATTGAGGCGTTTCGAGGAACCCGACGTCCTTCTGGGCGAATACGCCGGCTGAGCCGGACTCAGCCGACCCCGATCGGTGGGACTCAAGGCGTTTTCGTGCGGAGGCGAACCGTGCCCTGGCACGATGCCGGGACAGTGCGAAGGGGAGGACATGACGTACCAGCAGTATCGCGGGCAGCAGTTTCCGGCCGGTCCGGTCCACCACAACAATCCGGCAGGCGGGGTCGCGGTCGCGACCGCCGTGCTGGCGATCGTCTGCAGCATCGCCGCCTTCATCGGGGCGGTGTGCGGGATCATCGCCGTCGTCCATGGGGAGATCGTCTCGGGTGGGGCGACCGTCGTGCTCAATCTGGGCGTGGCGGCGGTCTTGCCGACGGGCGCGATCGGGGCCATGCAGAGCCGGCCGGCCGCGAGGATGTGCTTGATCGTCGGCAGTGCGCTGGCCATCGTGGAGCTGTTCGCGGCGACGGTCTTGCCCGAGGTCGACGTCTATCTGCTGTATGAAGCCGGCCCGGACACCTTGCGGGCGTTCTCGCTGCGAGGACTGCCCTGGCTGCCAGTGGCGATCGGAATCCTCGTGCTCGCCGTCTCGCTGCGCCGCGGTGTGCAACAGAGCGGGCCGGCGCCACAGTGGTGATCGCTGCGGTATCGGCTTTCACCGGGTCGGCAGAGCGGAGCCGGCGATGCCCGTGACCGACCGGCCGCCGACCGGGCTGCTGCGGTGGTTCCTTCGTGCGCCGATCCCGTGGTACCGCTGGGGCTTCGGGAAGATCTTCGGGCACCGGCTGCTCTACCTCGTCCACCGCGGGCGCAAGTCGGGCGCGCGTCGCGAGGTGGTGGTCGAGGTGGTGCGGCACCGGCCGGATGTGCCGGAGCTGCTGGTGATCGCGGCGTGGGGCGGGGTGCCGCAGTGGTACCGGAACCTCCGGGCCGCGCCCGCGATCGAGGTGAGATGCGGGGGCTACCTGTGGCGGGAGCCGCGTCGGCGCTTCCTCGACGGCGATGAGCTGGACGAGGTCCTGCGCGAGTACCGGCGCGCACATCCCCGGGCGTGGGCGAAGATCGGTCCCCGGCTGGGGTTTCCGGCCGACCCGGAGGATCCCTTGTGGACGCGGGCCGTGGATCGGGTGCACGGCGTGGCGTTTCTGCCCGCGTCACGCTGAGGCCGGCCGCCTGCTGTCCGGCGGGGAACGCCAGCGCGTCGCCATCGCCCGGACGCTGCTGAAGGACACCCCGATCGTGCTCTTGGACGAGACCACGTCCGCCCTCGACGCCGAGAACGAGGCCGCCATCCACGCCGCCTTGTGGGCCGAACAGGAACGCGCCCAGAGGTGGCGCATCACGGCCCGTTAGCCGGAACCGTCCGGGGAACCTGTCACAGATCCGCCTGCCGTCTTGTCCTGCCTCGCGAACCCGAACCCGAACCCCGAACTCGCGACCCGCCGAGACGAGAGGCAATGATGGACACCAGTGCCGCCCCCGCCCCCGCCATCGACAGCGTGGAGGAGCTCCGCCGCCACCTGCAGTGGGCGATCGAGCTCGAGCACGCGACGATCCCGCCGTACCTCTGCGCGCTGTATTCGCTCGACCCGGGCCGCAACGCCGAGGCCGCGCAGGTCGTCGGCAGCGTGCTCGCCGAGGAGATGCTGCACCTGGCGCTCGCGGCGAACCTGCTCAACGCCGTGGGCGGCGAGCCGAAGCTCGACGCGCCGGAGCTGCTGCCCGCGTACCCGCACCCGCTGCCCCACGGGGACGCGTCGGTGCAGGTCAACCTTGTGCCGTTCGGTGCGGAGGCGCTGGAGCTGTTCCTGCGGATCGAGCAGCCCGAGTCGGCCGACGCGCCGCCGCAGGCCGACGGGTACCGGACGATCGGGCAGTTCTACGCCGCCGTGCAGGCGGGGCTGAAAGAATTGTGCGAGGAGCTGGGTGAGGAGACCGTGTTCTCCGGTGACCCGAGGCGCCAGATCGGCGAGATGCACCTCCGCAGCGGTGGCGGCAGCGTGATTCCGGTGCACGACCTGGATTCCGCGCTGGCCGCGCTCGCGGAGATCGTCGAGCAGGGCGAGGGCGCCGCGCGCACGGAGGTGTGGGACGGCGACCGCGACGTCTTCCACCCCGAACGCGACGAGGTCGCCCACTTCTACCGGTTCCAGGAGCTCAAGAACGGCCGCCGCTACGCCGAGGGCGACACCCCGCGCAGCGGTCCGACGGGCAAGGAGATCAAGGTCGACCTCGACGGCGTGCTCCCGATGCGCCGCAACCCCAGCGCGGCCGACTACCCCGAGGACAGCCCGATCCGCCGGGCGCAGGTGGAGTTCGACAACACCTACTGCCTGTTGCTCTACCTGCTGGAAGACGCGTTCACGGGCAACCCGGGCGGGCTGGGCGCTACCGTCGGCGTGATGTTCCAGCTGAAGGCGCAGGCCCAGGCGCTCATGAAGATGCCCTCCGGCGACGGGAAAACGACGGCGGGGCCGACGTTCGAGTACGTGCCGCCGGAGCAGCGGTCGTAAGGCGGACGGCGTGAGTGCCGGCGGCGAACCGGCACTCACGCGTCTTTACAACGCCTTCCGCGCGTCGCCGATGGCTTCGTCCAGAATGGACAGCCCGAGCGAGAGCTCCTCCTCGGTCGCGGTCAGCGGCGGCGCGATCCGGAAGACGCCGCCCATGCCCGGGAGCTGCACGATGTTCATGTGCAGCCCCAGTTCCAGGCAGCGCCGCGTGACCAGCGCGCCCAGCGCGTCGGAGCTTTCCTTGGTGGAGCGATCCACCACGAGCTCCAGCCCGGCCAGCAGGCCACGGCCGCGGATGTCACCGACGACCTCATGGCGCTCGGCGATCTCCTCCAGCCCGCTTCGGAGAAACGCGCCGAGCGTGCGGGCGCGTTCGTCGAGCCGCTCGCGCATCAGCACGTCGAGCACGGTGTTGCCGACGGCGGCCACCAGCGGGTCCGAGACGTGCGTGGTGAAGAACAGGAACCCGCGCTCGTGCGCCTCCTGCTCGATCTCCGCACTGGTCAGCACGGCCGCGAGCGGCAGGCCGGCGCCGAGCGTCTTGGACACCGTCAGGATGTCGGGCACCACGCCGTCGCGCTCGAACGCGTACCACGTGCCGGTGCGGCACAGGCCGGTCTGGGCTTCGTCGAGGATCAGCAGCATCCCGCGTTCGCGGCACTTTTCGCGCAGTGCGGCGAAATATCCCGGTGGCGGCTCGATGATCCCGCCGGAGCTGAGGATCGGTTCCACGAGGCAGGCGGCGAGGCTGCCGACGGACTGCGCGTCGATCAGGTCGAACGAGAAGCCGAGCTGCCGGCGCCAGTCGAGCGTGCCGTCGGCGTGCGTGAAGTCGGGGCGGTAGGTGTTGGGCGCGGGGATGGCGAAGTTGCCGGGGGTCGCGGGGCCGTAGCCCTTGCGGCCGGCGCTGTAGGTCGCGGACGCGGCGGCCTGCGTCATGCCGTGCCACGAACGCGCGAACGACACGATCTCGTGCCGGCCCGTCACGAGCTTCGCCATGCGGATCGCGGCCTCGTTCGACTCGGCCCCGGTGGTCAGCAGCAGCGCCTTCTCCAGCGGTGCCGGCAGCGTCTCGGCCAGCCGCCGGGCCAGGTCGACGACCGGGCGGCTCAGCATGCCGCTGAACAGGTGGTCGAGCGTGCCGATCTGGCGGCGCACGGTCTCGACGATCTCGGGGTGCGAGTGGCCGAGGATCGCGCTCATCTGGCCGGAGGTGAAATCGAGGATCTTCCGGCCGTCGGCGGTGTAGAGGAAGCTCCCGGCGGCGCGTTCGATGATCTCGCGGGTGAACGCGCCGCCGTAGCGCACGAGGTGGGCTTCGGCGTCGGTCCAGAACGTGTCGGCGGACAGCGGGACAGTGGTCGGAGCAGCCATGTCCCCGACGGTAAGTCCGCGCCGAGCGACACGTCCAGCTCACAATTCCGGACGTTCTGTTCGGCTGAGCCGCACAATGACCGTGCACAATAAAGCGGTGCTGAACCCGTGGCGCCTGCGCCTGCTGAGCCGGCTCGACACCCTGGGCACCATCCGCGCGGTGGCGAGCGCGTCGAACCTGAGCGCGTCGAGCGTGTCGCAGCAGCTCGCCGTGCTGGAGACCGAAACGCGCACCAAGCTGCTGGAACGCACCGGCCGCCACGTCCGCCTCACCCCGGCCGGGCTGATCCTCGCGCGCCGCGCCCGGGCGATCCTCGACCACATGGACACCGTCGAGGCGGAGCTGCGCGGCCTCGGCGACGAACCCGCCGGCCTGGTGCGGCTGGGCGCGTTCCAGAGCGCCGTCCACACCCTCGCCGTGCCCGCGGTGACGCGGCTGGCCGCGGCGCACCCGGACCTGCAGGTCGAGGTGCTGCAGCTGGAACCCCACGAGAGCATGCCCGCCCTGCGCGTGGGCGACGCCGACCTCATCATCACGACCACGGACTTCGTCGAGCAGCCGCTGGACCCCGACGTGGACCTCGTGCCACTCGCGACCGACCCGATCGTGCTGGTCATGCCCCCGGACCACCCCGCGACCCGCCGCGGCGCCGTCGACCTGGCGGCCTTCGCGGACGAAGCGTGGTCGCTGGACCTGCCGCAGTCCTACATGGCCAACCTGACGCTGCGGCTGTGCCGGCAGTCGGGCTTCGAACCGCGCGCGGTGTGCCGCTTCAGCAACTACATGCTGGCCCTGCAGCACGTCGAGGCCGGCTTGTCGATCACGCTGCTCCCCGGCCTGGCCGTCGATCCCCGCTACCGCGTGACGACGCGCGAGCTCGCGTCGCCGGTGACGCGGACGATCACCGCCGCCGTCCGCCGGGGCTCACCGCAGCGCGCGGCGGTGCAGGTCGTGCTGGACGCGGTGCGGCGGACTCCGCCGGTTTCGGCCGGTGCGCCGGGTGAGAATGTGTGACGCTGGGTCAGCAGGCGCGCCCACCTGGACAACCTGCGAGCGGTGGACTCGTCCGGGCAGCGCCACGATCCTCGACCACGGCTGGTGCCAGACGGGTCCGGATCCTCAACCGGGCGCCACGGTCGCCGCCGGTGCGGCTGACCGGGACCCGCGCGCCCGTTCCCTCCCCGGTCGGGCGCGCGGGAGTCGTTCCCCCGAAGGGCTCAGTGGCTAGCGTTGAACTCGAGCACCTCGTCGAGGCGGGTCGACCACGCCGGGGACGTGCGGCGGAGGCCGACGACGAACGGCGCCGCTCGCCGGGTCCGGCGCGGCGGCAAAACGACCGGTTTGGTGCGCCACCACCGGTTCGCCGTGTCGCGGTGGTCGCTCATGCCGTTCAGCCCCTCTCGTCCGGACAAGATCCACTCTGGCAGCGCGGGCGCGATCCCGCACGCGTGTCGGCGGTGGGCCGGGTGGTCCGGGAATCAGGTGTGCACGACGGTCACAATCTCGTCGACAATCTTGTCAACAAGGCGCTCGCCCGCCGGGGAAAGATCACCGGCTCACGGTGAGTCCGTCGATTTCGGACCACAGCGCGTCCGGGATCGCGGTGGCGAGGTGGGCGGCGTTCTGCTCGACCTCCGCCGGCGTGCGGGCGCCGATGACCATGGCCGTCACGGCCTTGTGCCGCAACGGGAACTGCAGGGCGGCCGCGGGCAGGGCGACCCCGTGCCGGGCGCACGCGGCGGCCAGCGCCTCGACCCTGGCGCGCACGTCGGGCGGTACCGGCAGGTAGTCGAAGCGCGCGTCCGGGCCGGGGTCGGCCAGCACGCCACTGTTGAAGACGCCGCCCGCGATCACTTCCACCCCACGGGTTTCGCACAACGGCAGCAGTTCGTCGGCCGCGGAGCGGTCGAGGAGGGTGTAACGACCGGCGATGAGCACGCAGTCGACATCCGTCTCGGCGACGAACCGGGCCGGCATCTTCGGCTCGTTCATGCCGACGCCGATCCGCCGCACCGCGCCTTCGTCGCGCAACCGGGCGAGGGCCGGGTACGCCGCGCCGACCGCGGTCTCCCAGAAGTCGTCGGGGTCGTGGATGAACAGGGTGTCGAACCGGTCCAGCCCCGTGCGATCGAGACTGTCCGCGAGCGAGGCGTAGACGCCGTCGGCCGAGTAGTCGCGCACGCGTACGAGCCCGTCTTCTCCGGGGCGCAGCAGCCGGCCGACCTTGGACGACACCGTGAACTCGGCGCGTGGCTTGTCGCGCAGGAACTTGCCGAGCCGCCGTTCCGCCACCCCGGTGCCGTAGTGCGGGGCGGTGTCGAAGAACCGCGTGCCGGCGGCCCACGCCGCTTCGAGCGTGGCCCGGGCCGTGGCGTCACCGAGGTCTTCGTAGAGGCCGCCGATCGCCGACGTGCCCAGACCGACGATCTTGCCGGGCGCGGTCGGGGGTGTCACTCGGCCTCCTCGGCCCGGGCGCCGTGCACGCGGCGCAACCAGCGTTCGGTGGTGCTGATGTGCACGAGGGCGGCGGCTTGCGCGAGCGTGGCGTCGCGTTCGGCGAGTGCTTCGTAGATCACTTCGTGCTCGGACAGGGTGCGGTCGGCCGAGCCGGCTTCGACCATCCCGCGCCACACCCGCGCGCGCAGGGTGCCGCCGGAGATGCCGTCGAGCAATGTGGCGAGCGCTTCGTTTCCGGTCGCGGCGGCCACGGCGCGGTGGAAGGCGGCGTCGTGCTGGTTGAGCAGCTCGACGTCGCCGGCCGCGGCGCGCATCGCCTCGAGGTGGCTGTGGATCTGCGCGAGGTGCTCTTCTGTCGCCCGGGTGGCGGCGAGCCCGGTGGCGATCGGTTCGAAGAGCCGGCGCACCTCGGTCAGCTCCAGCAAAGTGTTGCCGTGCATGAGTTCCACGGCGAGGCCGAGTCCTTCGAGCAGGACGGTGGGGGCGAGGCTCGTGACGTACGTGCCGTCGCCGCGGCGCACGTCGAGCACGCGGGCGACAGCGAGCGCCTTGACGGCTTCGCGCATGGGGGAGCGGGAGATGCCCAGCTCGGTGGCGAGCTGGTGCTCCGGCGGCAGCTTCGAGCCCGGCGGCAACTTCCCGGACTGGATCAGCTCGCGGATGCGGGCGATCGCCTCGTCGGTGAGTGACACGCGGGCGACGGTAGCGCCAGACATGTGATGTCTGCAAGAGCTCCGCACGAGAATGCGCTGACCGGCCGAGGGAATACCAGCTGTTTTACGGCGTGGTCTGGACACGTGCGCACGGCTCGCCTACACATACATATGTTCTTTGCGGCCCGTGAGCCGATGCTGTTTCCCACTTCCTCCCCATTCTTCTCCCCACCGGACGAAGGAGTCCCCTCATGTCCTCACCCGGTTTCTCCCGCCGGAGCCTGCTCGGCGCGGCGATGGCGGGCGGCGCGCTCGCCCTGACCACCGCGGCGCTGGGCCGCGTCACGGCCGCCGCCGCACCGGGCGCGCGGCCCGTCCCGGATTCCGTGCTGTGGTTCGACGAGCCCGCCACGATCTGGCAGGAACAGGCGTTCCCCGTCGGCAACGGCGCGGCCGGCGCGATGATCTACGGCACCGTCGAGAGCGAGCAGATCCAGTTCAACCACGACACGCTGTGGAACGGCGGTCCCGGCTCCCACGACGAGGGCCACGAGTACAACTTCGGCAACTGGTACGAGGCGCGCCCGACCGCGCTCGCCGGCGTGCGCGCGACCATCGCGGCCACCGGCAGCGCCGACACCGGCCCGGCGACGGCGGCGCTCGGACAGACGAAGTGGGGCTACGGCGCGTACCAGACCTTCGGGGATCTCTTCCTCGACCGCGCGACTCCGGCCGGTGCCGTGACCGGCTACCGGCGGCAGCTGGACCTGGCGACGGGGCTCGCGACCGTCGGGTTCACGACCGCAGACGGCGTCACGCACACCCGCGAGCTCTTCGCGAGCTTCCCGGACCACGTGATCGTCACGCGCCTGTCCGCGAGCCGGAGCGGGCAGGTGTCCTTCACCGCGCGGTTGTCGACGGCCGACAACCGAACCGTCACGTATTCGGCGAAGGACGGCCGCATCACGATGCGCGGCGCGCTGACCGACAACGGCCTGGTGTTCGAGGCGCAGGTCCAGGTCATCGCCGAGGGCGGACGCGTGACCACCGACCCCGCCGGCCGCGTGACGGTGACCGGTGCGGACGCGGCGACGCTCGTGCTCGCGCCCGGCACGGACTACGCGCCCGTGTACCCGCACTACCGCGGGGTCGATCCGCACCGAGCGGCAACGTCCACTGTGGACGCCGCCATGCACCGTGGCCACCGGGCGTTGCGCGAGCGGCACCTGGCCGACCACCGGGAGCTGTTCGACCGGGTGCGCATCGACCTCGGACAGCAGCCGACGACGGTGCCGACCGACGAGGCGCTGCAGGAGTTCAAACAGGCCCGCAACCAGGCGCAGATCAGCGCCGACCCGCAGCTGGAGATGCTGCACTTCCAGATCGGCCGGTACCTGCTGATCGGCTCGTCGCGCGAGGGGTCGCGCCCGGCGAACCTGCAGGGCGTGTGGAACGACTCGACCAGCCCCGACTGGCAGTCGGACTACACGACGAACATCAACCTGGAGATGAACTACTGGCCCTCCGACGTCACCAACCTGGCCGAGACCGTGCCGCCGCTGGTGGACTTCATCGACGGCCTCCGCGCGCCGGGCCGGGTCACCGCGCGTGACCTGTGCGGGGTGCCGCAGGGCTTCGCCGCGATGAGCCACGTCAACGTCTTCGGCTACACCGGCGTGTCCACGAACGCCGCGACGTGGGCGCCGGAATCGACCGCGTGGCTGATCCGCCAGCTGTGGGAGCACTACCAGTTCACGATGGACGAGGACTTCCTGCGGCGCCGCGCCTATCCGATTCTCAAGGAGCACACGCAGTTCTGGCTCGGCTACCTCGTCACCGACGCCGACGGGACGCTCGTGGTCAGCCCGAGCTTCTCACCCGAGCTCGGCCCGTTCACCGCCGGCGCCACGTACTCGCAGACGATCGTGTGGGACCTGTTCACCAACACCCTCGCCGCGGCGAAGGTCGTCGGCGACCACGCCTACCGGCCAAGCCTGGAGAAGACGCTCGCGAAGCTCGACCCCGGCCTGCGGATCGGCTCGTGGGGCCAGCTGCAGGAGTGGAAGACGGACCTGGACGAACCGGACAGCGGCCACCGGCACATGTCCTTCAGCTACCCGCTGTTCCCCGGCCACCAGATCACGGCCGAGGCCACCCCGGAGTTCTACGAGGCCGCCCGCGTCGCCGTCGAGGCCCGCACCGCGCACACGGCGCAGAACGACATCGGATGGAACCGCGCGCAGAAGATCAACGCCTTCGCCCGCCTGCACAACGGCGACCAGGCCCGCGAACAGCTCGACCACCTCCTGTGGCGCAACACGTTCGCCAACTTCCTCAACGACTGGCCCTTCCAGATCGACGGCAACTTCGGTGTCGCGTCCGGCGTCGCCGAGATGCTGCTGCAAAGCCACGCCGGCTTCGTCGAGGTGCTGCCCGCGCTGCCCACCGGCTGGGCCTCCGGGTCTTTCCGCGGCCTGCGGGCTCGGGGCGCGTTCACGGTCAACGCGTGGTGGACGGCCGGGCAGGTCACGAAGGTCGAGGTAACGTCGGATGTGGGTGGCGACCTGAAGCTGCGCACCGCGTCTCTGGGCGGCGGGGCACGCGTCCACGCTGTCGGCGGCCCGACGCCGCACTACACGACGCACGCCGGCGAGCTCTTGATGCCGACCCGCCGGGGCGCCACCTACACAGTCACCCCGGCGTGAGCCCGACTCCCCTCAGCTCAGGCTCGCCCGGCCGCGGGCGTGGGCGGCGAACAGGCGGGCGGCCTCGTCAGGGTCGCCGGCGGCCAGGGCGGTGACGAGGTCGGCGTGGCGTTCGGCCATGGCGGACCAGTCGCCGTCGTAGAGGGGGTTGCTGACGACGTGCAGGCCCCAAAGGTTGGGCTCCATCGTGCGCCACAGGCGGGCCAGGAAGGAGTTGCCGCTGGCGGCGCACACGTCGCGGTGGAAGGTGATGTCGGCTTCGCGGAAGGCGCCGATGTCGCCGGCGGTCGCGGCGGTGCGCATGCGGTCCACGGACTCTTCGAGCAGCCGCAGGGTCCGCGGCTGCACGCGCACTGTCGCCTCGCGGGCGGCGAACTCCTCCAGCACCACGCGCACGGCACGGACCTCGCGGGCCTGCTCGGCGGAGATCTCGGCGACGTAGTTGCCGCGGTGGGGCAGCGAGCTGACGAGACCCTCGTGCACGAGCCGTTTGATGGCCTCGCGTGCCGGGGCCTGGCTGGTGCCGAGCTGGCGCGCGATGGCCGACTCGACGAGCCGTACACCGGGCCGCAGTTCGCCGTCGATGATCTGCTGGCGCAGCACCTGGTGCACCTGGTCGGACAGCAGGCCCTGGCCGCCGCGGTCCGGAGTGGACAGTCGCGTCGGCGCGGGTTCCGGGGTGCGGTGCTCGCGCCAGATGCGCGACACCGTGGACTGCGAGAGGCCGACCGTGCGGGCCAGCGACCGCGTGGTCGGCACCTCGCCGCCGCGGCGGGCCTCGGCGATCGCGGACAGCACGAGCCGCTCGGCTTCCGCGCGATCCGGGCTGCGGGGCCGGCCAGGCCGGGGTGCGTCCGCGAGCCCGTCGGGGCCGCGGCGCAGGAACCGGCCGCGCCACTTCGTGGCCGTCGCCTCGCTCACGCCGAGGCGCCGCGCGACCTCGGGCACGTCCAGGCCGTCCGCGCAGCTCAGCACGATCCGGCTGCGCAGCCCGAGCGGGCCCGCGTCCTGGCTCGCCCACCCCAGCAGTGTCGATCTCTCCGCGTCGGTCAGTCGCACCGTGGCGTCCTCCGTCATGGCGCGAAGGATACACACTTATGACTCGCCAGTCGGACTTCTGGTTGATTCTGCGCGTTGACAAGGTGATTTGCCGAGAAGTACAAATCACTCAGCAGTCGTTAGCTGAACCAAAATCCCAACCCCAACCTTCCACGCGGTTTCTCAATGAGGAGGAGCGATGCGTCCAGCACGTACCCGCGGGGGCATCGCCGTTCTCGGCGCCCTGCTCACGCTCACGCTCGCCGGTTGCGGCGGCGGCGGGTTCGCGGACTCCGGCGCCGCGGGCGGCGGCACCGGCTCGATCCGGATGCTCGTCAACGTCACCCCGAACCTCACTCAGGACTTCTGGGACCGCCTGGTCGCGCCGTTCGAGAAGGCGAACCCGGGCGTCGACGTCGTGATCGAAGCCCCGTCCGGCAAGGGCGTCTCCGACACCCTGCAGCAGCAGCTCGCCGCCGGCGACCCGCCCGACGTCGTCGAGACGCTGATGGCCGACCCCACGCTCGCGCCCCAGCTCGTGGACCTGACCGGCGAAGACTGGGTGAAGAACACCCCGCTCGCCCAGGAGGCCTCGCTCGGCGGCAAGATCTACAACGTCGGCGTCGGCGAGCAGGCGCAGTCCCTGGTGTTCTACAACAAGACCGCGTTCACCAAGGCCGGCATCACCACACCACCGTCCACACTGGACGAGATGACGCAGGACCTCGGCAAGCTCAAGACCGCGGGCTACCTGCCGCTGCAGACCTCCGGCGACTTCGCCACCGGCTTGCAGCTGCTGCAGCTCACGGACCCGGCCCTGGCCGCGGCCACCCCGCAGTTCTACCAGGACGTGCGCGCCGGCAAGACCACCGTCGGCAAGGCGATGCTGCCGTACCTGAAGCTCTACCAGTCGTGGCTCGACCAGGGCTATGTCGACAAGAACGCGCTGGGCCTGAAATACCCTGACGCGGAAACGGCGTTCCTGCAAGGCAAAGCGGGCATGTTCGTGATGGGCAGCTGGTTCACCGCGTCGGAAGCCAAGGCCAAGAAGGACTTCGAGGTCGGCGTCTTCGCCGCTCCCGTGTCGAGCGGTCAGAAGAGCCCGGGCGCACAGGGCGCCACGATGGCCGCGCCGTACCTGATCATGAAGTCGACCCAGCACCGCGACCTCGCGACGAAGCTGGTGCGCTGGCTCGTCACCGACCAGCAGGCCGTGGTCGCGCAGCTCAAGCAGGACGGCAACTTCCGCACCGGTGTGCAGCGCGAGTTCACGCCGCTGGAGCAGCAGGTGCAGAAGATCCTCGACGCCGCACCGGCCAAGGTCGCCCAGGGCGAGGGCTACGGCGACTCGACCCTGCCGCGCGGGTTCAACTCCGCGTGGAACACCGAGGTCCAGGGCCTCTACATCGGACACTCCCCGGAGACGGTCGCCGACGCCGTCGACCGCTGGCTGTCGGCGCACGCGAAATGAGGCCGCCGGGAAGACGCCGGGACGGCGGCGTCGCCACCGCGGTGATGGTGCTGCCCGCGACCGTGCTCTACACGGTGATGCTGATCGTCCCGGTGGGGCTCGCGATCTACCTGAGCCTCACCGACTGGGACGGCTACAGCGCGGCCCCGGCGTTCGTCGGCGGCAGCAACTACGGCGAGGTGCTGAGCGACCCGGAGTTCCGGCGGGCCGCGTTCGTCACCCTGCTCGCGGCGGTGGTCGGCACGGTCGGCATGAACGTGCTGGGCCTCGGCTTCGGGATGCTCGTGAGCCGCACGACGAGGGTGAGCTCGATCCTGCGGACGATCCTGTTCTACCCGCACGTGCTCTCCGCGCTCGTCGTCGGCTTCCTGTGGAGCGCGATCCTCGGCACCAACGGCGCGGTCAACAGCTTCCTCACCAGCCACGGCGCGAAGCTGCTGCCGTTCCTCTCCGATCCGGACTGGGCCACGGCCACGCTCATCGCCGTGCTCGTGTGGGCCCAGTTCGGCGTCTCCACCGTGCTCTACGTCGCCGGCCTGCAGACCGTGCCGCAGAACCTCCTGGAGGCGGCGCGGATCGACGGCGCGACGAAGTGGCAGACCTTCCGCCACGTCACGCTGCCGGCCATCGCGCCGGTGGTGACGGTGAACCTGGTGCTGAGCCTGATCACGCTGCTCAAGACCTACGACCTGGTCGTGTCGCTCACCTCGGGCGGCCCGGCCGGCCAGACGCAGACGCTGGCCTACCTCATCCTGTGGAACTCCTTCCACGACGGCCGCCTCGGGTTCGGCTCCGCGCAGTCGGTGGTCCTCATGATCGTGACCGCCGGGCTCGCGCTCGCGGTCACCCGGCTGCGCCGCCGCGCCGACCAGGGAGCGCACGCATGACCACCGCCACCCGCACCGTCGCGTCGGCGGACCTGGACTCGCCCCCGCCGCCGGCCGCGCCGACCCCGCCGAAACGCGCCGGGCGCGACCCGCTGCGGCTCGTCCTGCGGGCGCTGGTCCTGCTGGTCGTCGCCGTCGTGATGCTGGTGCCGCTGTACCTGTTGCTGGTCAACGCGTTCAAGGACCAGCAGGACATCCTGGCCGACCCGTTCGGCCTGTCCGGCGGCCTCACACTCGACCACCTCGGTGCGGCACTGCAGAACCCGAGGTTCTCGATCGTCAAGGGCTACGCGATCACCGTACTGTTCGTGGTGCTGGTGAACGTGTTCTCGGTGCTGCTCGCCGGCCCCGCCGCGTACGTGATCGCCCGCAGCACCAAACGCCTGTTCCGCGTGCTGATGGTCTTCTTCCTGGCCGGCACGTTCATCCCCAGCCAGGTGCTGGTGATCCCGGTCGTCTACGTGCTCAAGACGCTCGGTCTCATGGGGACGATCCCCGGTTACGTGCTGTTCGAGACCACGCTGACGCTGCCGTTCTCGATCTTCCTCTACGCCGGGTTCATCCGCACCGTGCCGCGCGACCTCGACCAGGCCGCGGCGCTCGACGGGTGCGGGCGGATCCGCACGTTCTGGCGGATCATCTTCCCGCTGATGCGCCCGGCCGTGGCCACCATGGTCATCCTCAACACGTTCTCGGTGTGGAACGACTTCGTGAACCCGCAGACGATCCTCGGTCCCAGCAGCGGTCTCTACACCGTGACCACCGGGATCTACGCGGCGGTCGGGCAGTACCAGACCGACTACACCGTGGTTTTCCCGACGCTGCTGCTCGCCATCGCCCCGCTGCTCGTGTTCTTCGTGATCATGCAGCGCCACATCATCTCGGGCCTCACGGCCGGGTCCACCAAGGGCTGACCCAAAGCCCGCTCAGAAAGGCAGTCATGACCACCACCCCGACGGTGGCGGCGACCGTTCCGCTCGGCGCGCCACCGAGCTGGGCCGTGCTCGAACGCCGCCTGTTCGACGTGCTCGACACGGCGTGGCGCACGTTCGCCGCCCGCTACTGCGAACCCGACGGCCGCCTGATCTTCCGCGGCACCGGCGAAAGCCGTGACGGCGCCGACGACTTCTACGAGGCGTTCTTCAACTGGCCCGTGCTCTACCAGCTCGGCGGCGCCGACGACCTGCTGGCGGCCGCCAAGCACCACTGGACCGGCGTCACGGAGCAGCTCACCGAGGCCGGGTACCTCGTCGACGAGTTCGAACGTGGCTACGACTGGTTCCACCAGGGCGAATCGCTGCTGCTGTTGTATGGCATCTGCGCCGCGGACCCGAAGGACGCGGCGTTCCGCGACCGCGCCTACCGCTTCGCCGACCTCTACCTGCCGGGTTCGCCGGCGGGCAACTACGACCCGGCCACGCGCACGATCCACGCGCCGCACAACGGTGCCGGCGGCCCCCGCTACGGCATCAGCGACGAGTGGCAGTCCTACCACGCGGACCTGAAGTCGATGCGGCCCTTCGGTTTGCCGCTGCCGGACGTGGCGGGCGTGCGGGAGTGGGCCGACCTCGCCGACCCGGCCAAGGCCCGCGCGATGGGCTCCGCGATGGACGAGCGGATCGGCCGCGGCGACACGGCCGTGAACCTCGCGGCGACCGGGCTCGCGGCCAATGCGTGGCTCTACGGCCACGAGGACCGCTACCGCGACTGGGTGCTCGAATACGTCGACGCGTGGCGCGAGCGCGCCGCGGCGAACGACGGTGTGCTGCCGGACAACGTCGGCCCTCACGGCGTGGTCGGCGAGCTGCACGGCGGGCGCTGGTACGGCGGAAACTACGGCTGGGCCTGGCCCCACGGCGTCTACAGCGTCGGCGCGGCCGCGGTCATCGCCGCCCTCCACACGGTGCTGGTCACCGGGTCCGCCGACCGGCTCGACCTCGCCCGCGGACCGCTCGACGCCGTCGAGGCGCACGGGATCCGCGGCACGGTCGCGGGTTCCGACGCGAGCATCCGCGACCGCTGGGAAGCCGAGCTCGACGTCGAAGCCGAGACGCTGCTCGTGCCCAACCGGTACAGCGACGGAGGCTGGTTCGACTTCCAGCCACCGCAGCTCGGGCTGTCGGCATGGCTGTGGCAGGCCGCGGGGCAGCCCGCCGACCGCGACCGGCTCGACCGGCTGCGCAAGGCGAGCGGCTACGACTGGGCCGACGTCCGGGAGTTCCGCAACAAGGAAGAGGCCGGGCACGAGGCACCGTGGCTGGAGTTCCTGCGCGGCGCCAACCCCGGCTACCCGGAGGCGATGCTGCGAACCGCGCTCGGCCAGGTCGCCCGGCGCCTCGCGCTCATCGAAGCGGACACCTCAGACCCCGCGGCCGTGCACGTGCACCACTGGCAGCGGCACAACCCGGTGCTCACCGAAGCGTTGCTGCAACTGGCCACCGGCACGCCACAGGTGCTCTACAACGGTGGCCTGCTACCGAGCCGGCTCGCGTACTTCGACGCCGGCAAGCAGCGGCCGGGACTTCCGCCCGATGTCGCCGCTCTGGTGGACCTCGCGACCGACGACCACGTGCGCGTCGAAATGGTCCACATCGGACTATCGGACGAGCGCCGCGTGGTCGTGCAGGCGGGCGGGTTCGGCGAGCACCGCATCGACCGCGTCGCCTACACCGCCGCGGCGCAGGGCTACCCGGGTGACCCGCGCGCTTACACCGCACCGGGTTCGCCGGCCTCGACGCGGACGGCCGACGTCGGCGGACCCCGCCTGGAGGTCGTGCTGCCGCCGGGGCACGGCGTCCGGCTGGACCTGTTCCTGACCCCGCGCGCCTATCCGGCCGCGCACCACAGTTTCGACGAGTGAGGAGCCGACCAGTGGAACGCAACGGCGACACAGCGCCGGCACCGGTGTGGGAGCTCCCGGTCCGCGGCGCGGACCCGGGCCCGGCCGATCCCGCGCTGGTGCGCGGGCTCGAGGCCGTCAGCTCCGCCACCGCGTGCGCCAAGCTGCACCAGCAGGGCATCCGCCGCACGTTCGTGGAAGGGCCGCGGCCGCTCACGACCGGGCAGAAGGTGGTCGGCCGGGCCGTGACCCTGCAGTTCATGCCGCAGCGCGAAGACGTCGCTTCCGGCGTCGCGCAGGAGTACGTGGAGCGCAGCACCGCGCTGTGGGCCGTGCTGGAGGAAATCCAGCCCGGTGACGTGCTCGTGGTGCAGGCGTACGGCAGCGCGTTCACCGGCTGCTTCGGCGACATGCTCGTGCGCTACTTCAAGCGCAAGGGCGGGGCCGGGATCGTCGTCGACGGCCGGATCCGCGACTCGCCCCGCGTGGAGCAGCTCGGCGTGCCGATCTGGTGCACTGGCACGACCCCGCACTACGCGTCGCAGGCCGAGCTCTTCCCGTGGGCCTACCACGTGCCCGTCGCGTGCGGCGGCGTGCTCGTGCTGCCCGGTGACCTCGTCGTCGCCGACGACGACGGCGCCGTGGTCGTGCCCAAGCTCAAGGCCCCGCACGTGATGGAGGCGGCCCGTGACCACGAGGAGTGGGAACGCTTCAGCCGGTCCCGGCTGGAAGAAGGCGCCCGCCTCTCCGACTACTACCCGCTGACCCCGGACTCGCGCGCCGAGTTCGAGGCCTGGCGGGACCGCCGCCACCAGTAGAGAGATCCGTTGCCCACCCCCCGCGAAGGAGATCGCATGTTCGGTGGAACGCGCAAGAAACTGATGAGAGTCTCGGTGGGGGTGGTGTTGCTGGCGGCGTTCGTCTCCGTCCAGTCCGCCTCCGCCGACGTCCAGGGACACGGTCCGTGCACGCCGAAGGAGCTCTACGTCTCGACGCAGGGCAACGACAAGGCGGACGGCTCGGCCAAGCACCCGTGGAAGACCGTGCAGCACGCGCGTGACGAGATCAGCGGCCACGGCTGGAACTCGGACAAGCAGATGCGCTGCGACATCCACGTCAACCTGGCCGCCGGCGACTATCCGGTGACGCAGACGATTTCGTTCGACGAAGGCGATTCCGGCACAGGAGGCCACCAGGTCGTGTACCGCAGCGCCGACGGCCCGGGCAAGGCGCGCCTGCTGGGCGGCGCGCCGATCACGGGCTGGCAGCCCTACCAGGGCAACGTCTACAAGGCCGCCTTCGACAAGACGAAGCCGTTCTACACGATGTTCGAGAACGGCGAGCGCGCCACCGTGGCCCGCTACCCGAACCGGGCGACGCCGGACACGTGGGCGCCGTACCTCACTTCGGCGCTGCCGGACATCTCCAAGGAGGCCGTGCACAACTGGCTCTGGTCCAACCCCGGCGACTGGGACCCGAGCTGGGACCTCTCGCAGGCCTCGCTGACGATCTGGTCGGGCGGCAGCTGGAGCTGGTTCACCGACACCGTGCCGATCCTCGACGTCAACTTCACCAAGAACCAGCTGACGATGAAGTACAACACGCGCTACGCCCTGCACAACAGCGGCGGCGGGTCGCGGTACTTCCTGCAGAACTCGCTCGACTTCCTCGACCAGCCCGGCGAGTTCTACGTGGACTACAAGAACGGCGAGGTCTACTACTGGCCGAAGAACGGCGAGAAGCCCACCGACAGCTCGGTGATCCGCCCGACCGTGCAGACCGTGGTGAACGTGGCCGGCAGCTCACCCGAGCACCGCGCGCACGACCTCACCTTCGACGGGCTCGGCGTGCAGTACTCCGACTACGTCGACTGGTACCGCAACGGCTGGATCAACGACGGCGACTCGGGTGACATCCACCAGTACCCGCAGTACGACCGCCAGGTCGAGATGCCGCGCGATCGCTTCGGCGCGGTGCGGGTGACCAACACGTCGCACGTCACGCTGAAGAACGCGCACATCTCCGAGACCGGGTTCACGGCCGTCTACGCGCTCTTCGCCAACGACCACTTCTCGGTGACCGACAGCCTCATCGACCACATCGGCGCCGACGGGATCAAGGTGGAAGGCGGTTATCCCGGCGAAGGCGACATTTCCAACTACCACCTGTTCACCGACAACTACATCCACCACTTCGGCGAGCTGGTGCCCGGCGACGCGTCCGGCGTCGAGCTCATGGACACCGGCCACAACGAGGTCAGCTACAGCGTGATCGACCACAGCGCGCGGTACGCGGTGAGCCTCGAGGCGCGCCCGGAGGTGCAGGCGGCCGACGACTACGCGCAGAACAACACGTTCAAGTACCTCAACCTGCAGGAAGCCGGGCTCGACAGCGGCGACATGGGTGCGTTCTACACCTACGGCGTCGACAACTTCGAGCCGCACACGCTGGACAACTACGTATCCCAGGTGGTGATCGGCGACGTCCTCCCCGACGCGTCGATGCCGGACAGCGGCACCCGCGGCGTGCACATGGACGCGGGCGGCTGCGGGTTCTCGTTCACCGACATCGAGGTCGGCAAGGTCACCGACGACAAGTACCAGAGCTACCAGTGCAACACGGTGACCAACGCCAACTGGGCCGATGGGTTCGACGCCTCACGCATGCAGTACGACAAGATCGGCGTGACCGCGGCGTTCCCGTACCCGCGGCCGCCGGCCACGGTGTCGCCCACGAAGTGACCCCGCTGGGGGCCGGGCGATCCCGGCCCCCACTCCGCTCACCGGGCTTCGAGCAGCTTCGCCACTTCGTCCTTTCCGGACACCACGGTGCTCGTCAGGGTGCCGATCTCGCCGACGGTGATCGCGACCCGGTCGCCGGCGGCGAGGGTGAACGGCAGGTCCGGCACCAGCGCGGTGCCGGTGGCGAGCACCACGCCGTCGGGGAACACGTCGGCGCGGAAGAGGTACTCCACCAGCTCGTCGAACGTGCGGCGCAGCAACGAGGTGCTGGTGTCGCCGGACCACACGAGGGCGCCGGCGCGGTGGATCTCCAGCTCGATCGGGAGGTTCGTCGCGTCGGCCACCTCCCAGGCCGGCCGGATGCCGGGGCCGACGGCGCACCCGCCAAGGTAGATCTTGGCCTGGGGGAGGTAGAGCGGGTTGACTCCTTCGATGCTGCGCGAGCTCATGTCGTTGACGACCGTGTACCCGACGACCTCGGCGCGGGAGTTGACCACGAGCCCGAGCTCCGGCTCCGGCACGTCGATGCCGGAGTCCGTGCGGATGGCCACGGACTCGCCGTCGCCGGTCACGCGCCAGGCGGCGGACTTGAAGAACAGCTCGGGCCGCGGTGCCTCGTACACGAGGTCGTAGACGTCGGCGGCGCGCTCGCTTTCGGTGATCCGCGCCTCGCGTGAGCGCTGGTAGGTCACGCCCGCCGCCCAGACCTCGGTGCGCCGGTCGACGGGCGGCAGGAACCGGAGGTCGGCGGCGTCGTGCGCCGGGCCGTCCGCGCCGGCGCACAGGTCCTGCAGCTCGGGCAGCGGCACGCCGAGCAGCTCGCCGATGGACGTCACCGGCAGCTCGAGGACGGTGTCCGCGGTGCGGACGCCGACGGCCGGGTGGGTTCCGCCCGGGGAAAGGAAACGAACGATGAGCACGGCTGACCTCGATCCTCGTGGGGATTCTGCGGCCCGTTCCGGGGCCGAAGGCGAACCTAGACACGGCAGCGGGTCCGGCGCAAGTGTGTCCGAAGTGGACTGTGTGGTCACGGGCCGGGTCGCGGTGCTGACGCTGAACCGGCCGGCGAAGCGCAACGCGATCACGCCGGAGATGGCGGCAGCCCTGCGCACCCACGCCGCCGCGCTGGACGCGGACCCGGGCGTGCGGGCGATCGTGCTGACCGGCGCGGGCGACAAGGCGTTCTGCGCGGGCAGCGACGTCGGTGAGCTGGACCGCTACGCCACGCCGTGGGAGTTCCGCAACCGCGACGACTACGGCGACGCGATCCGCGCTTTGCGCACGCCGGTGATCGCGGCCGTCAACGGGTTCGCTTTCGGGGGTGGGCTGGAGCTGGCCTTGGCGTGTGACATCCGGCTCGCCGCCTCGACCGCGACCTTCGCCGCACCCGAGATCAAGCTCGGCTGGATCGGCGGGAGCGGTCAGTCGGCACTGCTCGCGCACAGCATCGGGCCGGGCAACGCGGCGACGATGCTGCTCACGGGTGACCCGATCTCCGCGGCGCAGGCGCTGGCGTGGGGCCTCGTCACCGAGGTGACCGAGCCCGCCGATCTGCCGGCGAAAGCGTTTGCGCTCGCCGAGCGGATCGCGGCCCGGGCCCCGATCGCCGCGCAGACGGCCAAGGCCAATCTGCGCGCGGCGTACTCGATGCCGTTGGAGCAGGCCATCCGCTACGAGCGGGACCTGCAGACGGTCTGTCTGTCCACAGCGGACGCCGCCGAGGGCCGGGCGGCCTTCGCGCAGCGCCGCGAACCGCGGTTCACAGGGGAGTGACGATGGGAGTGCTGGACGGTTACCGCGTGGTCGACGTGTCGATCGCGATGGCCGGGCCGCTGGCCGCGATGCGGCTGGGCGACCTCGGCGCGGACGTGGTGAAGGTCGAGCCGCCGGGCGGCGAGTGGCAGCGCCACGCCCCGGCGGGCGGGGCGACCGGGGCGGCGGTGAACCCGTCGTTCCTGTCGCTGAACCGCAACAAGCGCAGCCTCGCGGTGGACCTCAAGGCACCGGCCGGGCGCCGGGCCGCGCACGACCTGATCGCGACCGCGGACGTCGTGCTGCAGAACTACCGGCCGGGCGTGGCCCAGCGGCTCGGGCTGGACTACGAGACGGTGCGCGAGATCAACCCCGGTGTCGTGTACGTGTCGATCTCCGGCTACGGCGAGAGCGGGCCGTATGCGCGGCGGCCGGGGCAGGACCTGTTGCTGCAGGCCATGAGCGGCGCGATGTACAGCGTCGGACGCGCTGTCGATCCGCCGCTGCCGGCGGGTACGTACGCGATCGACGCGATCACGGCCTACAGCGCGTTCGAGGGCGCGCTGGCCGCGCTGCTGCACCGTGAGCGGACCGGTGAGGGCCAGCTGGTGACGGTGAACATGCTGGACGCGGCGATCGCGGTGCAGATGCAGGAGCTGTCGGTGTTCACCGTCGGCGGCGTGCCGCAGCGGCGGGGGAGCGAGGCGCACGGGCACACCTACATCAGGGCGCCGTACGGGGTTTTCGAGACGGCCGACGGGCACCTCGCGTTGGCGATGCCGCCGCTGCCCGCGCTGGCCGTCGCGCTGGACCTGCCAGAACTGTCCACGATGGACACCGAGGTGGACGGGCACGCGAAGCGCGACGAGATCACGGCGCTGGTGCGGGCGCGGCTGCCGCAGCGCTCGACCGACGACTGGCTCGCGCGGCTGCACGAGGCCGGGATCTGGGCCGGGCCGGTGTACTCCTACGCCGATCTGCTCGAAGATCCGCAGGTCGTCCACAACGGCTCGTTCGTGCGCTACGAGCACGCCACCGAGGGGCCGGTGACCACGCCGGGCTTTCCGTACGGGTTCAGCGCGACGCCGCCGTCGGTGCGCCGGGGCGCGCCGGTGACGGGCGAGCACAGCGGCGAGATCCTGCGCGAACTGGGGTACGCGCCGGAGCGGATCGCCGGGCTGGTGGACGACAAGGTGGTGCTCGCGCCGTGAAGGGGCTGACGTGGGACCACCCCCGCGGGTACGGCCCGCTGGACGAGCTGGCCCGTCGAGAGGGCGGTGTCGAGTGGGATCGCCAGCCGTTGGAGGGGTTCGAGTCCACGCCGATCGCGGCGCTGGCGGCGAAGTACGACCTGCTCGTGGTCGACCACCCGGGGCTCGGCGCGGCGGCCGGCCACCTCGTGCCGATGGAGGAGCTGCTGGACGCGGCCGAGCTGGCCGCGTGGCGGGCGGGGACGATCGGGGCGAGCTACGACTCCTACGTGCTCGACGGGCGGACGTGGGCGTTGCCGATCGACGCCGCCGCGCAGGTGTCGGTGGCGACGTTCGCCGACCAGCCGAAGACCTGGGACGACGTGCTTTCGCTGGCGCGCGAAGGCGGGGTCACGCCGTGCCTCGGCGGGCCGCACGCGTTGCTGATGTTCTTCGCGCTGTGTGTGGCCTACGGTGCGGAGCCGTTCACTGACGCGTCGGTGGGGGAGCGGGCCGTCGAGGTGATGGCCGAGCTGGTGGCGTCGGCGGATTCTTCATTGTGGGGGCGGAACCCGATCGGAGTGCTCGCGGCGATGACCGACGGCCCTGTCCGGTACTGCCCTCTGGTGTACGGCTACACCGGCTATCCGCTGTTGTCCTTTCACGACGCCCCGGCCGGTCCGGCGGGGATCGGCAGCGTGCTCGGTGGCACCGGGATCGCCGTGTCCCGTCAGGCGCCTCCGGATGAGGCACGGGCGGTGGTGCGGCGGCTCATCGCGCCGGACGTGCAGACCGAAGTGTTTCCCGCACAGGGTGGTCAGCCGGCCGACCGTCGCGTGTGGACTCGTCCCGGGTTCCACCACGACACGGCCGAGACTGTGGCGCGGGCGTGGGTGCGGCCCCGGGAACCGGGCTACGTCCGGTTCCAGACCGAGGCATCACGGATTCTGCGCGACGGAATCGCCGCGCGTGAAGCACGGGTCCACGACCGCCTCGTAGCCCGTTACCAGGAATGGAGGGACGCATGACCACCGCAGTCGTCACCGGCGCCGGCGGTGCGCTCGGCCGCGCCACCGTGCTGCGGCTGGCTTCCCGGGGCGAGTCCGTCGCCGCGCTCGACCGGGACGCCGGCGCGCTGGCCGAGACGGCGCGCCTGGCCGGGTCGAAGGTGCTGCCGCTCGTCGTGGACTTGCGCGACGCCGACGCGCTGCGGGCCGCCGTCGAGCGGACGGCGGTCGAGCTCGGACCCGTGGGGGTGCTGGTCAACAACGCGGCCGTGTACCCGAGCCGGCCGTTCGTCGAGGTGGAGCTCGCCGAGTACGACGAGGTCCACGCCGTGAACCAGCGGGCGTACTGGGTCGCCGCGCAGGCCGTGGTGCCCGCAATGGTGGCCGCGGGTGGCGGCGCGATCGTGAACATCGCGTCGATCACGATGCACGGCGGCTGGCCCGACCTCGCCGCGTACGTGGCGACGAAGGGCGCCGCGGCCGCGTTGACGAAGGCGCTCGCGCGGGAGCTGGGGCCGCACGAGATCCGCGTGAACTGCGTGTCGCCAGGCGCGTTTCCCACTGCGGCGGAGGAGATCCACGAAAACCCGGAGGCGTACCGGGCGTTCGTGCTGGAGCGGCAAGCGCTCAAACGGCGGGGCCGGCCCGAGGAGCTGGCCGCGGTGGTGGCGTTCCTGACGGGCCCGGACGCGTCGTTCGTGACCGGGCAGACGATCGAGGTCAACGGTGGCTGGGTGATGACATGACCGACCTTTACGGACAAATGCACGACCGGCGCGAGCTGGCGGCTCGCGGTGGTGCGGGCGGAGTGCGGCTGGTGACGCTCGCGGACGGCGCCGAGCGCGACGTGCGGGCGCTGGAGTTCCGCACGGGCAGCGGGCTGGCGTTCGAGGTGCTCGTCGACCGGGCGATGGACCTCGGTGCGGCCGAGCACGCGGGGCGCGCGTTCGGCTGGAACTCGCCCACCGGCGTGCGCCACCCCGGCCTGCACGAGCACGCCGACGAGGACGGCTTGTCGTGGCTGCGGTCGTTCACCGGATTGCTGGTCACGGGCGGCCTCGACCACACGCTGTTCGGCGGCTCGGTCGATTCGGCGGGCTACCGCTACCCGCCGCGCGAGACCGTGCGGCACGGGTTGCACGGCCGCGTCGCCAACATTCCAGCCCGCCTGCACGGCTACGGCTCGACGTGGGAGGGCGACCGCTGCGTGCTGTGGGCCGAGGGGGAGGTGCGGCAGGCGGCGGTGTTCGGCGAGAACCTCACGCTGACGCGGCGGATCGAGGCCGACCTGGGCGGCAACGAGATCCGGCTGGTCGACACGGTGCACAACCCGGCGTTCGAGCCGATGCCGCACATGTTCCTCTACCACATCAACCTCGGCTGGCCGCTGCTCGACGAGGGCGCGCGGTTCGTCGCGCCGGTCGAGCGCACGGTGTGGCAGTCGGACACCGCGGCTTCGCAGGGGGTCGACCACCTGGTGTTCCCCGCGCCGATCCCGCGGTTCGTGGAGCAGGTGTACGAACACGAGCTGACGAGCGGCACCGCGGCGATCGTCAACGAGCGGCTGGGTCTCGCCGTGAGCGTGCACTGGTCTCAAGACGAATTCCCGTGCTTCTTCGAGTGGCTCAACCTGCGGGCCGGCAACTACGCGGTGGGGCTGGAACCGTCGACGCACCACGTGGGCGGCGACGCGGCCGCGCGGGCAGACGGCAGCATGACGTGGCTGCAGCCGGGGGAGTCGCGCACCTACCGCACGGCGTTCCGCGTGGAGGAGCTCTGAACCACGTCGACGCCCACCACCACCTGTGGCACCCGGCGGCGCACCCGCAGCCGTGGCTCGACCAGCCCGCGCTCGCGCCGATCCGCCGCCCGTTCACCGTGCGCGACCTGCGCCTGGCGACGCTCGGCACCCGGGTCACGCGCACGGTGCTCGTGCAGGCCCTCGGCTCGGCGATGGAGACGGAGCAGCTGCTGGCGCTGTCGGATCCGCTGGTGGCCGGCGTCGTCGGGTGGGCCGACCTGACGACGCCGGAGCTCGACCTGACCCGCTTCCGCGGCACGCGGCTGGTCGGCTTCCGCCACGGCGTGCAGTCCGAACCGGACCCGCGGTGGCTGTGCCGGCCGGACGTCCGCGCCGGCCTGCGCGCCGTCGCCGCCGCGGGCCTGACGTTCGACCTGCTGATCCGTCCGGTCCAGTTCACCGCGGCGCTCGAAACCGTGCGGGCCGTGCCGGAGCTGACCTTCGTGCTCGACCACCTGGGCAAGCCGCCGATCGCGTCGGGGGAGGTGGAGCCGTGGGCTTCCCGCTTGCGTTTGCTGGCGCGTGAGCCGAACGTCGTGGCCAAACTCTCAGGCCTGGTCACGGAAGGCTCGTGGCCACAGTGGACAGTCGCGGACCTGCGCCCGTACGCCGACGTCGCACTGGCCTCGTTCGGCCCGTCGCGGCTGATGTACGGCTCGGACTGGCCGGTGTGCCTGCTCGCGGGCACCTACGGCCAGGTCCACTCCGCCGCCGACGCCCTCACCGCGCACCTGACGGCGGCCGAACGCTCTTGGGTGTTCGGTGGCACGGCGGAACGGGTCTACGGCCTGTCGCGTGTTGCAGAATCACCGCCATGACCTCCCCGGACGAGGGCTACCTCCTCGACAACGCCCAACCGGAAGCGGGCTCGCGCTTCGACGCGCTCAGCTCGCTCTTCGACGCGTCGACGTTCCGGCACTTCGACGATCTCGGCGTCGCCCCGGGCTGGCGGTGCTGGGAAGTCGGTGCCGGTGGCCCCTCGGTGGTGACCTGGCTCGCCGACCGCGTCGGCCCCGGCGGCCACGTGCTCGCCACCGACCTCGACACCTCCTGGGCCGCCACCACCGCGAGCGACGTCGTGGAGATCCGCCGCCACGACATCGGCCTCGACGCACCCCCGCCCGGCGGCTTCGACCTCGTCCACGCCCGCCTGGTCCTGGTCCACGTGCCCGACCGCGAACGCGCCCTGCGCACCATGGTCGACGCCCTGCGCCCCGGCGGCCGCCTGCTGCTCGAAGACGCCGACCCGACCCTGCAACCCCTGATCTGCCTCGACGAACACGGCCCGGACGAGGCGCTGGCCAACCGCCTCCGCCGGGCCTTCCGCGAGCTGCTCGCCTCGCGCGGCGCCGACCTCGCCTACGGCCGCACCCTCCCGCGCGTCCTGCGCGAAGCCGGCCTCGCCGACGTCACCGCCGACGCGTACTTCCCGATCACCTCCCCGGCCTGCACCGCCCTGGAAGCCGCGACGGTCCGCCAGATCCGTGCCAGCCTGCTCACCGCCGGCCTGGCCACGGCCGCCGACATCGACCGCCACCTCGCCAACGTCACCTCGGGGCGCCTCGACCTGGCGACTTCCCCGATGATCTCGGCGTGGGGCCGGCTTCCGTAGTCAGCCCACTTCGGAGCCGACTGCGGTGGTCAACGCGCGGAGGGCCGCGTCGTAGTCCTGGCGGGTGAAGGTGAACGGACCGAAGCCGGTGTAGTCGCGGGTGGTGCGGTGCGCCTGTTCGAAGTCGCGCCAAGTCACCAAGTCGTCGGTCACCGTGATGTCGGCCATGAGGGGCCAGCAGCCCCATTCGCCGCATTCGCAGCCGAGCACCGGCGTCTTCGGTCCCATCGCACGGGTGGACCGACCGTGGAAGTGCTCGTCCATCGGACCGAAGCGGAAGAACTCCGGGATCAGGCCTCCGTAGGCGTCGCCCGCCGGATGCATTCCGGCGCTGATCTCGAACGCGTCGATCAGCTCGGTGAGCAGCACGCCGTCGATGCGCGGAACTATCTCGACGACGTCCTCGCGGTTGTGGAGAAACCGGCGGGTGAACTCGATGTGCACCGGTCCATCCCAGCACACCTCAGCGCGGCGCGAGGCACGGTTTTTCGGATCGAACGGCCATCCCGACCGCAGGTACCGCATCGCCACCGCGTCGTCGCGCAGGCCGAGGCCGTGTTCCAGATACAGCTCGTGCGCGAGCTCCACCTGCGCCGGATCCGGCTCCACGCCCAAGCCCGGCCGCCGAGGCACGTCGATCGAGCCGCCTTCGATCTCGAACGGGGCGGTGGTCAAGCGCTGGCCGTCCTGCCAGGTCCAGTGAGTGTCGATGGCCGTGATGGCGACGGGAGCTGGGCAGGGCCGCAAGTGCGGTGACCGTCGTGGTTCCTTGATCGGTGTTTCCTTGTGCCGTGACGACTTTCCCGCTCGTCAGAAGGGTGCGTCGAACCCCGCCTCGAGGCGCGCGATGCGCCAGAGCCCGCGCTCGGTCCGGCGCATCGTGAAGCGGTACGGACCGGCGGAAACCGGGGTGGTCGTGCTGTCGTGGCTGCTCAGCAGAAGGAGGTACGCGTGCGCCACCACCTCGCCGCCGGTGGGTTCGCCGGACACGACGTTGGTGAAGAGGTGCCGGCGCTGGTCGGTCTGGGCGGGCCAGAAGCCGGCGAGCCAGGTGGCGATCGCGTCGGCGCCGTGGATCGGGTCGACGTGGTCGCGGCCCATGATCACGCCCTGCCACAAGCCGTCGGGGGTGAAGCAGGCCGCCAGGGCGGCGCGGTCGCGTTCGTCGTAGGCCCAGCCGTAGCGGGCGATCATCTCGCCGATCAGCAGGCGGTCGGCGATCGCGCCGGCGGCGGCTGCGGGCAGCGCGACCTGGCCCGCCGCGGTGGCCCAGGCCGGTTGCGGCAGCAGCTCGCTCATCCGGCGCCGCCCGCGGCGACCTCGGCCAGCCAGGCCTCGTAGTCCAGCACCGTTTCGAGCTCGCCGCGCTGGCGTGTGGTCAGCGCTCGTTTCAAGGCCGACGACCCCGCAGGGTCGGCCGCGAGCCGCTGCGCCAGCGCTCGCGCCGCCTCGGCGTCACCCGGGCTCACCAGGCCACGCCGGAAACCTTCTTCCGCCGACAGCGTCTCGCCGGTCCAAGCGAGCTGGGCGAACGTTCCCGTGCCCGACGCGCGGCCGAGCAGCCACCCCGTGCCCCCGAGCAGTGCGGCGGCGTTGAGGTCACCGACCGCCAGGGTCGTACGCCCGGTGGCGACGCGGACGTCGGCGGCGAGCGCGAGCGCCAGCCCGAACCCGCTCACCCGGCCGTCGAGCGCGACGACGACCGGGCACGCCAGGCCGAACAGATCCTTGACGAGCGACTGGTACCCGGCGTCGACCCGGTCGCGGTCGAGCCGGGCCGACGCCACCTCCGGGGCGTGGTGCCACGCGTCGGCGTGCACTCGCAGCAGGACCGCGCCGGGCGTCGCCCGGCGCCAGCCCCGGATCTCGTGGGCCAGCGCGGTGCGGACTTCGTCGCCCAGCCGTCCGCCCGTACCCGGGTCCTCGAACACGAACTCGCTCATCGGTGCCGGCCTCCTCATCGTCCGGTGAAGCGCGCCGAGCGCCTCTCCAGAAAGGCGTCGATTCCCTCGAAATGGTCCTCTGTGGACAGAAGGGTGCCGAGCAGCGCCCGTTCGTGGTCCAGTCCGCCGGCCAGCGGCAGCTCCTCCGACGCGCGCACGGCCGCCTTCGACAGGCGCGTGGCGATCGGGCCGAACGCCGCGACCTCGCCGGCCAGCGCGACACCGGCCGCGACGACCCGCTCCGCGGGCACGACCCGGGCCACCATCCCGTAGTCGCGAGCAGTCCAGGCATCGACCGTGCGCGCCGTGAGCACGAGCTCCGCCGCGCGGAAGCGGCCGGCCACGCGGGCCCACCGCTGGGTGCCGCCCGCGCCGGGCAGGATGCCGAGCCGGATCTCCGGCTGGCCGAACGTCGCCGAGTCGGCAGCGACGATGAAATCGCACGACATCGCCAGTTCGCAGCCGCCGCCGAGCGCGTACCCGGCGACGGCCGCGACCGAAGGCTTGGGGAAACGCCCGAACCGCGCCCACGCGGCGAGGCGTTGCGATTGCAGGTAGCCGGCGGGAGAGGTGGTGCGCAGCTCGCGGATGTCGGCGCCGGAGGCGAAGATCTTCTCTCCGCCGGTGAGCACGACGGCGCGGATCTCGTCGTCCGCTTCCGCGCGGTCGAGCCCGGCGCACAGCCCGAGCAGGACGTCGGTGCTCAGTGCGTTGCGCGCGGACGGACGGTCGATCGTGATCACCGCGACGTGGTCGCCCACGTCGTAGCGCACCGCCTGGTCGTCGTCGGCCACCTGGGGCTCCTCACTGGGGGAACGCAGTCGGGAACAGGGGTGCCGAGGGACCTACCCCGGCGTATGTCCGAGGCAAAACATACGCGAGCGTATGTCGCTCGGTCAACCGCCGAACATGATCACTTTTCCTTGTGTAGAGCCATAAACTCCGACTGGATGGCTCTTGACGTCAGATCATCCACCACATACCTTCTGCTCGACATACGCTGAAGTATGGCGACAACGAGGTCGAAGCTGGAGGCTGGCGTGAAACGGACAAGGTTGTTCCCCGTTCTGGGCCTGGCGGTCCTGCTGGCCGGCTGCGCGAACACGGGCGCGAGCTCGTCCTCACCCAGCGCGGGCGACAGCGGGTCCGGTCCGATCAAGATCGGCGTCATCGTGCCGCTGAGCGGCCCCGCCGGCCCCAACGGCAAGGACGTGCTCGACGCGATCACCACCAAGGCGGACCTGATCAACAAGGCCGGGGGCGTGAGCGGCAGGCAGCTGGAGATCGTTTCGAAGGACGACAAGAGCGACCCGGCCACAGGGGTCAGCGCCGCCACCTCGATGGTCAACGACGGGGCCGCGGTCGTCATGGGCGGCTGGAACAGCCCCGTCACGCTCGCCATCCAGCCGGTACTGGTGCGCGGCGGCGTCCTCAACATCACCTCGATCCCGCAGAACGCGTCGATCATCGGCCACGCGGATCCCGACGCGGTGCGGATGAACGCGGGCAACGCGGCCGGTGCCTACGCCGCGGCCCAGTACCTCGCGAAGGATCTCAAGGCCAAGCGCGTGGCGATGCTGCTGGAGAACGACGCCTACGGCAACGACGCCGGCTCGTTCCTCGGCAAGCAGCTGCAGGCCGAAGGTATCCAGGTGGTCAGCCAGCAGAAGTTCGACTACGCGGGAACCGATTTCCGCGTGCCGCTGTCCCAGCTGGCCGGCGCCGGCCCCGACGTGGTCTTCTCCGCCAACGCCGCCGAGTCCTCCGGCATGCCAGCGCTCGCGGACCAGTACGCGGAATCCGGCATGAAGGCACCCCATTTCGCCGCGCTGGGCACGGTGTCGCCGAAGGTCGTCGGCCTGGCCGGTGGCGCGAAGGTCGACGGGCTGCTGTCGGCGGACCTGTACTTCCCCGATGTGGCGCCCTTCAACGCCAACCAGGTCAACACCGAGTTCGTGAAGGCCTTCTCCGCGAAGACCGGGCAGCTGCCCGACAAATACGCCGCGCTCGGGGCCGAAAGCGTGGACGTGTGGGCGAAAGCGGTCGAGAAGGCCGGCGGCACCGACCGCGAAAAGGTCGCGGCCGCCATCCACGGCCAGAGCTTCACCGGGACCGTCCTCGGCGACGTCTCCTTCACCGCCAAGGGCCAGCTCAAGACGAAGGTGTACGCCTTCACCGTCAAGGGCGGCAAGGTGGCTGTGCTCGACGAGATCCCGATCCCCGACGCCATCTGGGAGCAGTGAGGCCGATGTCCTCACCGGACTCGGAAGTCCCCGCACTGCGGGTGGCGGACCTCTGCGTGCACTACGGCAGCCTGCGGGCGCTGAGCGACGTGTCCTGGACGGTGTCCGACGGCGAGATCCTCGGCATCATCGGGCCCAACGGCGCGGGCAAGAGCTCGAGCTTCGCGGCGGTGACCAACACCGTGCGCCGCACCGGCACCGTCGAGCTGTACGGCTCGAACGTCGATTCCGTGCCCACGCACCGGCTCTCGCGGCGCGGTCTGCGCCGCACTTTCCAGCAGAACTCCTTCTACAGTGGACTGTCCGTGCTGGACAACGCGGCCGCCACGTTCGCGGTGGAGAACGGGGTGCCGCTCGCCGGCAGCGTCTTCACGCCGTGGCGCGAGGCGAAGCAGCGGTCCCGCACCCGCAAGGCGGCCGCGGACCTGCTCACGGACTTCGGGATCCCGGCGCGCTACCACGGGATGTTCCCCGACAACATCCCGTACGGGCTGCAGCGGTGCCTGTCGATCGTGTTCGCCTACGGCGCGGGAGCCCGGGTGCTGCTCGTCGACGAACCGGCGGCCGGCGTCGGCGGCGAGGACATGCACAACCTCGCGGAACTGCTGCTGCAGCTGCGTGACCGCGGGCTCGCCGTGGTGCTCATCGAGCACCACATGGACCTGGTGATGGAGATCGTCGACCGGCTCCTGGTGATCGACCGCGGTGAGCCGATCGCCTACGGCGAGCCGGAAGCCGTGCAGCGCGACCCCGCTGTGCTCGAAGCGTACCTGGGCAGGCCGGCATGACGGCGCTGCTGGAAGTCGACGACCTGCGCGTGCGCTACGGGCGCAGCACCGCACTGGCCGGGGTGGACCTGACCGTCGCCGACGGGGAGCTCGTCGCCGTGGCCGGTGCCAACGGCGCGGGCAAGAGCACCCTGGTCAACGCCGTCGCCGGGTGGTCGCGGGGCAAGGCGAGCGCCACGGGCGCGATCCGCCTCGGCGGCCGCGACATCGCCACGCTGCCGGCGCACAAGCGCACCAAGCTCGGTGTGGTGCTCGTGCCCGAGGGCAAGAGCGTGTTCGAACGCATGACGGTGGAGGAGAACCTGCGGATGGTCCGGCCGCCGCGCGACGCTTCCGGCCGGCGATACGAGGTCTCGGACGTCTACGACGTGTTCCCGCAGCTGCCCGCCCGGGCGCACGCACGCTGTTCGACGTTGAGCGGCGGCGAGCGGCAGATGGTGGCCATCGGGCGGGCGCTGCGCGCGGCGCCGCGGCTGCTCATCCTCGACGAGCCGTCCGTCGGGCTCGCCCCGCGGCTCGTCGTCGAGGTGCTCGAACACATCCGGGAGCTCGTCACGAGCGGGTTGTCGGTGCTACTGGTCGAACAGAACGTGCGCGCGACGCTTGAGGTCGCGGACCGGTTGTACCTGCTGGAACAGGGGCAGGTCGTCGGCACGGGGCCGTGCACCGAGATGCGGGACGACGAGCGCATCGTCTCCGCCTACCTGGGAAGGCTGGGCCGGTCGTGATCCTCGCGCAACTCGTCAACGGCCTCGCCCTGGGCGCCGGCTACGCCCTGCTCGCGGTCGGCTGGACCGTGCTGCTCGGCGCCGCTCGCCTGGTGAACTTCGCCCACGGCCAGCTGTACATGATCGGCGCGTTCCTCACCTTCCTGGTGATCACGAAGGCCGGGCTGCCCTACCTGGCGGCGATCCCGGTCGCCGTGGTCGCGGTCGCGGTGCTCGGCGGGATCATGCAGCTGCTGATGCGGCGGCTCACGCTCGACCAGAACATCGTCAGCCTGATGCTGGTGACGCTCGCGTTCGGCTACCTGCTCGAAGGCGGCGGTTCGCTGCTGTTCGGCGGCAACCCGCAGGTCATCGACAGCCCGTTCCAGAACGCGGGGATGTCGATCGGCTCGGCGCGCTTCACCGGGCAGGACCTGCTGATCGTGATCCTGGCCTTCGCGCTCTACGGCGTCACGTGGTTCGTGCTCGGGCGCACCAACATCGGGCGCCTCGTGCGTGGTGTCGCGGAAGACCCGAAGCTGGCGCAGCTGTACGGCATCGACGCGGCCAAGGTGTACCTGGGTGTGTTCGTGTTCTCCGCCGCGTGCGCCGCGCTCGCCGGCGCGGTGGTGGCGCCGCGCAGCCCGATCCTCACCTCGATCGGCTTCGACCAACTGGTGATCACGTTCCTCGTGGTGGTGCTCGCCGGCATCGGCAACCTGACCGGCGGCCTGTTCGTGGGCTTGGGGCTCGGGGTGTTCACCGCGTTCTTCGGCGCCTACGTCTCGCCGGCCTTCTCCACGGCTGCGGCCTTCGCCGTGCTGCTCGTGGTCCTGATCGTCCGACCTCAGGGGTTGACCGCCCGATGACGAACACAGTGCACGCCGGGCGGGCCCCGGCGGGGACCACGAACCCCGGTGGTGCCGCGGGAAGTCCGCGGCGGCTGGGTCCGAGCGCCCGCGTCGCCGGCTGGCTGGTGCTGGCCGTGGCGGGGTTCCTGCTGCCCACCCTGCTCGGCGGCTCCACCCGCATCTACACGACGTGTGTGCTCGTGGCGATCTTCGCCATGATGTCCTACGGCGCCGACGTGGTGCTGTCCTACCTCGGCGAGGTGAGCCTCGGGCACACGCTCTTCTGGGCGGCAGGCGCCTACGCCACGGCGTACTTCACGGTGAAGTCCGGCTGGGGGCCGCTGCCGTCGCTGCTGGTGTCCCTGGCGATCGCGGCGCTGCTGGCCCTGCTCGTGGGCCTGGCGACGTTGCGCACGCGGGAGTTCGTGTTCTCGCTCGTGACGTACGCGACCGCGATCATCGGGCTCACCGTGGTGTCCAATGTGGGTGGTCTCGGCGGGTCCGACGGCATCGTCGGCGTCCCGTTGCTCACGCTGCCGGCGATCGGCGGCAGCTACGTCGCCCGGACCGACGTGGACATCTGGCCGATCGCCTACGTCCTGCTCGTGCTCGTGATCTTCTTCATCGCGCGGTTCCGCCGGTCCCGGCTCGGGGCCAACGCCCTCATGACCCAGATGAACCCGGGCCTGGCGACCACGATGGGTGTCGACGTGCGCCGCACGCGCGTGCTGGTGTTCGTCGTGTCGGCGCCGATCAGCGCGCTCGCCGGCTGGCTGTATGCGTTCCAGCGCAGCTACGTCAGCCCCGACCTGCTGTCGGCGTCGTTCCTGCTGTTCATGCTCACCGCCGTGATCCTGCCGGGCCGCCGTCAGCTGCTCGGCCCGCTCGTCGGGGCCGCGCTGATCACCGCGCAGCAGCAGCTCGCCTCGTTCGGCGGTGATGTCGACAAGATCGTCCTCGGCGGCGTCCTCGCTCTCGTGCTGTTGGTGTCGCCCAACGGTTTCGCGGGGCTGGGGCGCCTGCTGGTGCGCCGCCGCCACCCGGCGGCCGAAGCCTCTCCGGCAGCCACCGCTGCCGCCGACGAATGATGGGAGCCCGACCGTGTCCGTGATCTGGGAGCCGCCGCTGAGCCCGGAAGGTCAGCAGTGGCGGGAACTCGCCCGCAAGCTGTCCGCGGAGCACTTCGCGCCGCTGGCCGAGGAGCTCGACCGCGAGCAGCGCTACCCGTGGGAGAGCGTGCAGGTCCTCGTCGAGTCCGGCCTCGCCGGCCTCTTCATCGGCACCGAGTACGGCGGCCAGGGCGCGAGCTTCGACGTGGTCTGCGCCGTGATCGAAGAGGTGTCGCGGACCTGCGCGTCGACCGGCGCCATCCTCACCGCTTACGCGCTCGGCGGCACCCCGGTGGTGTTGGCCGGCACCGACGAGCAGCGCCGCCGCTACCTGGGTGGCCTCGCGAGCGGCCAGGCGGTCAGCTTCGCGCTCACCGAGGAGGGTGCGGGCAGCGACGCCGCGCGCATCAGGACGACAGCCGTCCGCGAGAGGGACGGCTGGCGGATCCGCGGCGAGAAGATCTTCATCGGCAACGGCGGCGCGTCGCAGCACTACGTCGTGTTCGCGCTGACCGACCCCGAAGCCGGAACCCGCGGCATGACGGCGTTCATGGTGGACAAGGACTCCGACGGAGTGGTCATCGACCACCTTGAAGACAAGATGGGCATCCGCGGCACGCAGACGAGCAACCTGAAGCTCGACACGGTCGTCGGCGACGACGCGATGCTCGGCGAGCTCAACAAGGGCATGAAGCTCGCGATGCTCACGCTCAACGCCGGCCGTATCACCGTGGCGGCGCAGTCGATCGGCGTCGGCCTCGCCGGCTACGACGTCGGGTCGCGCGAAGCGGCCCGGCGGCAGACATTCGGCACGCCGATCATCGACAACCAGGGCATCTCGTTCCCGCTCGCCGACGTCGCCACCCGCCTCACCGCGGCCCGGATGATCACCCATCGCGCCGCCTGCACCTACCAGGAAGGAGGCGACGTCTCGATCCTGGGCGCGATGGCCAAGCTCGATGCGAGCGAAGCCGCCCACCGCGCGGTCGACACCGCCGTGCAGGTCTTCGGCGGCGCCGGCTACTGCAAGCCTTGCCCGGCCGAGCGGCTCTACCGGGACCAGCGGATCCTCGAGATCTACGAGGGCACCTCGGAGATCCAGCGGCTGGTGCTCGGCCGTGCCATCAAGGCGGAGGCGCTCAAGGCCGGGGCACTCGGGGCCGCGAAGTGAGCGCTTCCTGGGAACAGCGGGTCGACTTCCCGCCGGCGGGCCGGTTCAAGGTCTACGACCTGGCGCAGCAGCTCTACACCGGGGTGCCGCACCACCCGAACCACCCGCCGTACAGCTTCTCGCTGACCAAGCGCCACGGCGAGGTGATGTACCCGGACGACGTCTCCGCGGCGGCCGAGATGATCACCACCGGTGGGCACGTCGGCACGCACGTCGACGGGCTGGCGCACGTCTCGAAGCTCGGCAAGGTCTACGGCGGCGTCGACATCGTCTCCAACCAGACCTACCCCGAGGGCATGCTCGAAGTCTCCGTGCACGAGCTCGCGCCGATGGCCGGCCGCGGTCACCTGGTCGACGCCACGCGTGCGCTCGGGCGGCCGCTCACGCCCGAGGACGGCGTGGACGCGGACCTGTTCGAGCGGTGGTTCGCCGACAAGCCGGTGCCACAGCCGGGTTCGGTCGTGCTCGTGCGCACCGGTTGGGACGGTCTGTGGGAGGACAACGCGGCCTTCCTCGGCACCAGCACCGGCGCTCCCGGCGTGGTGCTCTCGGGTGCGCAGTGGCTCACCGACCACGGCGTCGTGGCCAGTGGCTGCGACACCGTGGCCTACGAGCGGATGCCGAATCCGACGCTTCAGGTGCACTGCCATCTGCTCCTCGACCACGGGGTGCCGATCATGGAGGCCATGAACCTTTCGACAATCGCCGAAGACGAGGTCTGGGACTTCTTCTTCACCGCCTCGCCCTTGTCCATCCGCGGTGGCACCGGATCACCGATCCGCCCGCTGGCCTTCGTGCCCGCCGGGGCCGCCGCATGACCGGCAGGACGTCCCGATCCGGGACCGGGCCGGGGCCCCGGGAGATCCTCGAGGCCGCGGCGCTCGCCTTCACCCGGACCGGGTACGAGGCGACCACGATCGACGGCATCGCCGAGCTGCTCGGCGCGACCAAGGGCCGCGTCTACCACTACTACCGCACCAAAGCGGACATCTTCCTCGACGTGGTCCAGACCGGCATGGAGGAGATGATCGCCGGGGTGGCGCCCATCGCGGCGACCACGGACATCTCGAGCGCCGACCGGCTGTGGCGCATGGTGCACCACCACGCCGGGCTGATGATGACCCGCAACTCGTTCCAGCGGGTGGCCGTGCAGGCGGTGGAGATGCACCGCCTGCAGGAGAACCAGGCTCACCGCGAGGCGTACCAGAAGGTGATCGCCCTGCGGGACGAGTACGAGCAGATGTTCGCCGACGTGATCGACGAGGGCAAGCGCGAAGGCCTGTTCCGCGACGTCGATCCCCGGCTGGCCACGAAGCCGGCGCTGGGTGCCCTCAACTGGATCAGCCTCTGGTACGACCCCGAGCGCGGGGACTACGCATCCGTGCAGCGGGTGGCCAACGAGTACGCCGACTTCATCGTCAACGGCCTGCGCAGGAGCAGAACATGACTTCTCCGACCACCGTCCGCCCGTACTCCGACCGCTACTGGAGCGAGGTCGAGACCTGGCCCCTGGAGCAGCTCCGCGAACTGCAGCTGGCCGCGCTGCGCAAGCAGCTCGAGTACGTGGGGGCGCACAGCGACTTCTACCGCGCGAAGTGGCGCGAGCTCGGGTTCGAACCGGGCGACGTGCGCACGCTCGAGGACCTGCGGCGGTTGCCGGTGGTCACGAAGGCGGACTACGTCGCCGACCTCGACTCCGCGGCGCCGTGGGGCACCAACGTGACGGCCGATCCGCGCGACGTGCGCCGGGTGCACTTCTCCTCCGGCACCACCGGCAGGCCGACCCCGGTGTGCTGGTCGGCGGCGGACCTCACGAGGTGGGCCGACCTCTACGCGCGCACCGGGTACGCGCAGGGCGTGCGCGACCACGACGTGTACCAGTGCCTGTTCGGCTATGCGTGGTTCGTCGGCGGTCTGGGCGCGACGGCAGGCTACGAGCGGCTCGGGGCGACGGTGCTGCCTGGCGGGTCGAGCGAGACCGAGCGGCAGATCGAGACGATGTTTCGCTACGGCACCACGGCGATCAGCGGCACACCGTCGTTCATCCTGCACCTGGCGGAGGCCGCGGAGGCCAAGGGCACACCGCTGACGGGCTCGGCCGTGAGCCGCATCCAGGTCGGTGGCGAGCCCGGCGCCTGCGTGCCCGCGACCCGTGCGCACATCGAACGCAGGTGGGGCGCCAAGTGCTTCGACGGCTACGGCAGCCTCGAGTTCCAGCCGATCGCGTGGGAGTGCGAGGAACAGGCGGGCGGGCATCTCGTCGAGGACTTCGCGTACGCGGAGATCGTGGACCCCGAGACGCACGAGCCGGTGCCGGACGGCACGCCCGGCGCGCTCGTGCTCACGCACCTCGACAAGCAGGCCACGCCGCTGGTGCGGTGGTGGACGGGCGACATCGTGGTGCGCGACAACGCGCGCTGCGGCTGCGGGCGCACCCACGGGCGGCTGGCCGGCGGAGTGGTCGGCCGGGCCGACGACATGCTCGTGGTACGCGGCGTGAACCTCTTCCCGAGTGCCGTCGAGCAGGTGGTGCGGCGGACCGCGGGCACCACGGGGGAGTACCTGATCGTGCTCGACGAGGACGTCACCGACCCCGCCACCGGGTACCTGACCGGCATCAAGCTGCGGGTCGAGGTCGAGCAGGGCGTGCCCGAGGACTTCGGCTCCCGGCTCGCCGCGGCGGTGCGTGCGGAGCTGACCGTGCGCTGCGTCGCCGAGCCGGTGCCCGAAGGCACCTTGCCGCGCAGCACGCACAAGACCAAGCGGGTGGTGCGCGCCGGCTGACGAACCCGACTTTTCCGGACCCACGCGACGAGAGGCGGAAGATGAGCAGGGAAGTGTTTCTGGTGGGGGGCGTCCGCACACCGAACGGGCGCTACGGCGGTGCGTTGCGCGACGTGCGCACGGTCGAGCTCGGCGGTATCGCGGGCGCGGCGGCGCTGGAGCGGGCCGGGGTGCCGGCCGACGCCGTCGACGAAGCGGTGGTGAGCAACTGCCGGCAGGCGGGCAACGGTCCCAACCCGGGCCGCCAGGTCGCGCTGCGCGCCGGGGTGGCGCAGCGGGTGCCGGCGCAGACCATCAACATGGCGTGCGCTTCGGGCCTGAAGACCGTGCAGCTGGCCCACCAGTCGGTGCTCGGGGGTAGCGCCGACGTGGCGCTCGCGATCGCGGTCGAGAGCATGAGCACGATGCCGTTCATCGCGCCGTACACGCTGCGCTGGGAGGGCACTCGCCGCGGCGACATCACGCTCGCCGACGGCTGGCGCGACGGCGGCACCGACCCGATCTGCGGCATGAACATGGGGCAGACGGCGGAAAAGGTGTCGCGCGAGTTCGGGATCTCGCGGGCCGCGCAGGACGAATGGTCGGCCCGCAGCCACGAACGTGTGATGCGGGCGTGGGACGAGGGCCGGTTCGAAGGTCAGGTCGTGGCGGTCGAGAGCGAGAACGGTTCGCTCGCCACGGACGAGACCTACCGGCGCGACACCAGCCTCGAGCGGCTCGCGAAACTGCGCGCTTCTTTCGAGCAGGACGGCACGGTGACCGCCGGCAACTCCAGCCAGATGGCCGACGGCGCCGCCGGCATCGTCGTGGCCAGTGGCGACGCAGTCGAACGGCACGGCCTGAAGCCGCGGGCGCGGATCCTGTCCTTCGCGGCCGTCGGGGTCGACCCGAGCATGATGGGCGTCGGCCCCACGGCGGCGATCCCGGCGGCGCTCGCCTCGGCCGGACTGTCCACAAGCGACATCGACCTGTTCGAGATCAACGAGGCTTTCGCCGCGCAGATCGTGCAGAACGTCCGCGAGCTCAAGCTCGACGAGGACCGGGTGAACGTCAACGGCGGTGGCATCGCGCTGGGCCACCCGACCGGGCAGAGCGGGCTGCGGCTCGTGGTGACGCTGCTGTCCGAGCTGGAGCGCCGCGGCGCGCGGCTCGGCGTGGCCAGCCTGTGCGTCGGTGGCGGGATGGGCGTCGCCGCGGTGATCGAGGCGGTGGCGGCGTGAGTGATCTCGCCGGGCTGAAGGTCGTCGTCGCGGGCCTCGGGCCGATGGGCCGCGACATCAGCCGCGTCTTCGACCGCGCCGGGGCGGACGTGCGCGTGGTCGACGTCTCGCCGGAGCTGACCGAGGCAGGGCTGGCGAAGATCCGGGCCGAAGCCGAGTCCGCGGGCGAAACCGTGTCGTCGATCTCGGGCGCCACGCTCGCCGAGGCGGTGCCGGACGCGGACGTGTTCCTCGAGGCGGTCGTGGAGGACATGGGCGTGAAGCGGGTGCTGCTCGCCGAAGTCGCCACGCTCGGGCGCGCCGACCTGCTGGTCGCGTCGAACACGTCCTCGCTGTCCGTGGGGGAGATGGGCAAGGCGTTCGGTGACCCGGCTCGGGTCGTCGGCATGCACTTCTTCAACCCCGCCACCAAGATGCGGCTCGTCGAGGTGATCGTGGGCGGCGGGACGAGCGAGGCCGTGGCCGAGCAGGCCCGCGGGCTGGCCGAAGCGCTCGGCAAGACCGCGGTGGTGTGCCGGGACTCGCCGAACTTCATCGTCAACCGCGTGTGCCGGCCCCTGTACTACGAAGCGCAGCTGCTCGTCACGCAAGGCGTGCCGGCGGGTGTGGTGGACGCCGCCGCGTCCGGAGGTCTCGGCCACCCGATGGGACCGTTGACGCTGCTGGACTTCACCGGCCTGCACACGCACCTCGGCTCGTCCGAGACGGCGCTGCGCGAGTTCGGCGACCCCCGCTACCGGCCGATCCCGCTGGCCCGGTCCTTGGTGCGCAGCGGCTTCACCGGCCGAGCGGCCGGCCGCGGCTTCTACGACTACGCAACGGAAAAACCGCGGGCCGCGATCGCTCACCTGCGGCGCGAGGCCGGCTCCGAGGGTGCGGACGTGCGGCTCGTCAGCGCGGGCCCGGACGCCGGCGGCCTGCCGGCGACGGCGGGCTCCCGGACGATCACGGTGTACCACTGCCACAGCCGGCCGGGTGAGGGCGACGTCGCCGCCGTGCGGGAGCTGGCCGCGGCGGGCGAGGTGGTGGTGGACAGCTCCGACGGACACTGGCTCGACGTGCTGCCCGCCGGCGTCGGCTGGCTGCGCCTGCACCGCGCACCCGCCGGTGACGTGTTCGCCGAGGTGGTGCGCGACGACGTCGCGAAGGTGGCGCCGACCCCGGCGGTCACCGCCGTTGTGGACGCCGTCGGCGCGGCCTCGGTCGAAGTCCCGGCCCTGCCGGGGCTCGTGGTCGACCGGCTGGCCTGCTCCATGGTCAACGAGGCGGCCGGGCTGGTCGAGGAAGGAACCGCGTCGGCCGGAGACGTCGACGTGGCCCTGACCCTCGGCATGAACCACCCGCGCGGCCCGTTCGAGACACTGCAGCTCGCCGGCGCGCCCGCGGTGTACGAGGCGCTGCGGTCGATGGCCGACCTCACGGGCGATCCGCGCTACCGGCCGGCGCAGTTGCTGCGGCGGCAGGCGGCGGGAGCGCGGCAGTGAGTACGCCGCAGCCCTTGCGTGGCCGTCGGGTGATCGACCTGAGCCAGTACATCGCCGGCGCGGTGTGCGGGCAGGTGCTCGCCGACTACGGCGCCGACGTCGTCAAGGTCGAGCCACCCGGCGGCGACCCGTCGCGGGAGCTGGCGGGCAGCCGCTTCGGCAGCAGCTACTTCCGCGCCTACAACACGGGGAAGTCGTCCGTCGCGCTCGACCTGCGCGACCCGGCGGACCGGCTTCGCCTCGACGAACTGCTCGCCGGTGCCGACGCCGTGGTGCTCAACTTCGGCCGCCGCACCCGGGAACGGCTGCGGCTCGACGCCGCGTCGCTGCACGCGCAGCACCCCGGTCTCGTCGTGACCGTGGTCAGTGCCTACGGCGCCGACGACCCGCGCACGTGCTTCGACTCGATCGCCCAGGCGGTGAGCGGGTTCGCCGTGCTGAACGCCGATGAGGACGGCCGCCCGAGCATCGCGGCCGGCTACCCGACCGACGTGTTCAGCGGCCTGCACGCCGCCACGGCGACCGCGATGGCCCTCCTCGACCAGCAACGCGCACCGGCGCTGGAGATCGATGTGCCGATGATCGAGGTCGCGATGGCCTCGCTCGCCGGCCCGGCATCGCTGCTCGCCGCCGACGACGCCGCTTTCACCGCGGGGCAGGGCAACCGCGACGCCGCCACGGCACCGTCGAATGTGTACTCCTGCCGCGACGGCTTCTGCTACGTCTACGCCGGGCTGGACAAACACTGGGCGCTGCTGCGGCCGCTTCTCGGCACAGCGGCCGGCCCGGACGCCACCGCGCGGCAGCGGCTGGCCGACCGCGCCCGGTTTGACGCCGCCGTCGAAGACTGGACCCTTCGGCACACCGTCGCCGAGGTCTGCGAACGGATGCAGGAGCTCGGCATCCCGGCCGGGCCCGTGCGCGACCCCGTCGGGGCGCTGACCGCGACCACGGCCGAGCGGCCGGGCGCGGTCGTCGCCCGCGAAGCCGGCGGTGAGGCCGTGCCGCAGTACCCCGTCTCGTTCTCCGGGCACCGGCCGCGCCGCCGGCCCGCCCCCGCGCGTCCCGAGCACGCCACCGCGAATCCCAAGGAGACAGCGCGATGACAGCAGCCACCACCGAACCCCGGGTCCTGGCGAGCGGCACGCTCGACGGCCTGTCCGCGCTGGTCACCGGGGCCGGCAGCGGGATCGGCCGGGCCGTCACGCAGCGGCTCGTGCAGCTCGGCGCCCACGTCACCGGGCTCGGGCGCCACGAGGACTCGCTCAAGGAGACCGGCGATCTGCTCGACGGCCCGGGCGGCTACGACCACCGCGTGTGCGACGTCCGCGACACGGAAGCCGCCGCGGCGGCGCTCGTCGAGGTCGGCGAGAGCCGCGGGCTCGGCCTGCTGGTGAACAACGCCGGCGGCCAGTTCTTCGCCAAGGCGCTGGACATCTCGGTCAACGGGTGGAACTCCGTGCTGGACCTCAACCTCACGAGCATCTTCCACCTGACCAAGGCGGCGCACCCGTATCTGGCGCGCACGCGGGGCAGCGTCGTGAACCTCTCACTGTCCGGTGTGGAGCGTGGCGGGATGGGCATGGCGCATTCGATCGCCGCCCGCGCGGGCGTGCTCGGCCTGACCCGCACCCTCGCGCTGGAGTGGGCCACCGACGGCATCCGCATCAACTGCGTCGGCCCGGGCACCGTCCTGACCCACGCGTTGAACGACGAGGCCAGCGAGCACGTGCTGGGCAACCTCGTGCACAAGGCCACGCCCATGCAGCAGCCGACGCCGACGGCCGACGTCGCGGAGCTCGTCGCGTTCCTCGCCAGCCCCGCCGGTGCGTTGATGACCGGCCAGCTGCTGCAGATCGACGGCGGCGCGCACCTCGGGGCGGGCCTGCACATGCTGCCGGAGGCGTACCGGTGACGGAACCGACCTCATTGGCCGAGGCCGTGCGGACCCACGTCCGTCCGGGCACGCGCGTGTATCTCGGCAACTTCGGCGCGCAGCTGTTCAGCGTCGGCCACGAGCTGATCCGCCAAGGGCTACGCGACCTCGACGCGGTGATCGCCTCGGGTGGCTTGCTGCTCGACCAGCTCCTCGGCGCGGGTGTGCTGCGCTCGGCGACGTTCGGGCATTGCTGGAGCCCCGTCGGCCCGGCCCCGGCCTGGAACTTCCGCCGGCTGGCCGAGTCGGGCGCCGGCACGGTCGAGCTGCACGAGCTGAGCCTCGGCCTGTTCAGCAGCGCGCTGACCGCCGGCGCGCACGGGGTGCCGTTCCTGCCCGTCACGGGACTGCCCGGGACCGGGTACACCGACGAGGACTGGACCGGTGGGCTGCTGGCCACTGTGGACAGTCCGTTCGGCAGCACCACGGTGGTGCGCGCCGAGCGGCCGGACGTCGCGTTCATCCACGTCGACGTGGTCGACGCCGAGGGCAACGGCCACATCCGCGGACCGCTGGGCGAGGTGCTGCTGGCCGCGCAGGCGGCACAGCGCGTGGTGCTCGTCGCCGAGGACGTCGTTCCCGCCGGGGAGGTGCGTGCGCTGGGCGTGACCATCCCGGGTCTGCTCGTGGACGCGTTCGCGCGAGTGCCCGGCGCGGTTGCGCCCGACGGCGCGGTCGGCCGCTACGAGCGGGACGTCGAGGCGTACGAGCGTTACGCCGCGCAGTCGCGGACTCCGGAGGGGTTCCAGGAGTGGCTGGCGGACGAGGTTCTCGTCGTCGAGGAGGTGGTTTCGTGACCACGCCCACCGTCGACTTCCTCGTCCGCGCCGCCCGGGAGTTCCGCCGGGGTGGCTGGGTGTTCACCGGCTTCCACTGGCCGGTGCTGGCCGGTCAGCTCGCCCACGCGCTCGACGGCGAATCCTTCGTCCAGGTCTTCGAAGCCGGTGCCGGGTGCTGGGAGGCCGGGACGGCGGTACCGACGAGCACCACCGACTACCCGGCTTATGCCAACGCGCTGGGCTGGCGGGCCACCACGTCGGACGTGCTGCTGGGGATGGCCCGCCGGTTCGACCGCGTCGTGCTGGACGCGAGCAACATCGACGTCCTCGGCCGCGTCAACTCCTCGTTGCTCGGTCCGCGGGAGAAGCCGTCCGTGCGGCTGCCGGGCGGCGGCGGGGCGCCGGACGTCGCCGCGGCGGCCCGGGAGCTGGTGTGGCTGCACGGCGGCAGCGACCTGCGCCGGATCCAGGACCGCGTCGAGCACGTGACCGCCGCGCCCGGGCCGCACTCGCTGGTCCGGATGCACACGCGCTGGGGCAGCGTCCGGCTCGGCGCGCAGCCGCGGCTCGAGGAGCTGGCCGCGCAGGTGCCCGGCGCCGACGACTTCGTCACCCACCTGCGAGGAATGGGCGTCGACGTCTCCTCGCCGGAACCGCGTACCGAAGTCTCGCCGGAGGAACGCCGTGCGGCAGCGGGAGTTCTGGCCGAAGCTGCTGGGCGTGGGTACGCGGTGGCTCGCCGGGCCCACGCTGAACTGGAGGTGCTGCGTTGACCGAAGACCTGACGACGGATTTGACGACACTGCGGGCGCAGGTCCGCGCGTTTGCCCGGGAATGGCAGGAACAGGGTCGGTTCGTCCCGAAGTGCGACGCCTGGCTGCGCGGGCACGACCCGGAGTTCAGCCGGGAGCTGGCCGCGCGCGGCTGGGTCGGCATGACGTGGCCGGCCGAGTTCGGCGGTGGCGACCGGTCGAACCTCGCGCGGCTGGTGGTGACCGAAGAGCTGCTGCGCGCCGGCGCGCCCGTGGCCGCGCACTGGATGGGCGACCGGCAGATCGGCCCGGCCATCCTCCGTTACGGCTCACCCGAGCTGCAGAAGACCTACCTGCCGCTGATCATCCGCGGTGACGTGTCGTTCTGCCTGGGCATGAGCGAGACCGAGTCCGGCTCGGACCTCGCGTCCGTGCACACCGTGGCCGGGCCGGTGCTCGGCGGCTGGCGGGTGCGCGGCCGCAAGATCTGGACCAGCCACGCCCATCGCGCGACTCACGCGTACGTGCTCGCGCGCACCGATGCGAGCGGTTCGAAGCACGAAGGGCTCAGCGAGTTCATCGTCGACCTCTCGTCCGCGGGCGTGGACATCCGGCCGATCTTCGACCTGCGCGGCGACCACCACTTCAACGAGGTCGTGTTCGACGACGTCTTCGTGCCCGCCGACCACGTGCTCGGCGAGCCTGGGAACGGGTGGCAGCAGGTCACGGAGCAGCTCGCGTTCGAGCGCGGCGGCATGGAACGCGTGCTGAGCACCTACCCGCTGCTCGCCGCCGTCGTCGCCCACACCACGACGCCGGCCCCGGACGCGGCGGTGCGCATCGGCGAAGCACTCGCCCGGTTGGCGACGTTGCGGCAGCTCGTGTGGCGGGTGGCGATCGCCATCGACGGCGGCGCCGCGCCCGTGCAGCAGGCGGCGGTGCTGAAGGATCTCGGCACCCTCTTCGAGGGCGACGTCAACGAACTGGCCCGCGCGGTCCTCGAAGTCGAACCGGACCCCTTCGCCGAGGGTGAAGCGGGTCTGCTCGCGCAGGGCGTGCTCGCCGCACCCGGGTTCACGATCCGCGGCGGCACCACGGAAGTGCTGCGCACGATCATCGCCCGCTCAGCCGCTGCTGCGGGCCGCCCGGCCGACGAGTCGGGACTACGCGCCGTCGCCGACGACGTGCTGAGCGGCCACGGTGGTGACCCCGACGGCAGCCTGCCACCGGTGTGGGCCACCGTCAGCGACCTCGGCTGGCCCGGTGTCGGGACGCCGGAAGAACTCGGCGGGTCCGGCGGCGGCCTGGCGGAGCTGGCCGAGTTCGTCGAGGCGGCCGGCCGGCACACGGTCGCGCTGCCCCTGCTGGAAACGGCGTGGGCCGGCCTGGTGCTCGCGGCAGCCGGCCACACGGTGCCGGCAGGCCCCGCGGCCGTCGTGCTGCCCCCTTCCGGCGACGGCCTGAAGCTGGCCGGCACCGAGCTGTCGGGCACCGCGAGCCGGGTGCATTGGGCCCGCGCGGCCGAGCGGTTCGTCGCGCCGGCCCGCGACGCGGACGGGAAACAGGTGCTGGTCGTCGTCGCGGCCGGCGCACCCGGGGTGACCGTCGTACCGGGCGCGAACCTCGCCGGCGAGCCGCGTGATTCCGTGCGGTTCGAGAACGCCGCGGTCGAGCGGATCGGCGAGGTGCCGGAGTCGCTCGCCGCGACCGGCGCGCTGCTGCAGGCCGCGGCGACGGTGGGAGCGCTGGAAACGGCGGTCGCCCACACCGTGGCGCACGTGACGGTGCGCGAGCAGTTCGGCCGGCCGCTCATCAAGTTCCAGGCCGTCGGCGCGACGCTCGCGCGGATGGAGTCGCAGCTGACGCTCGCGCGCACTGCGGTCGCCTCGGCCGTCGCGGAGAGCGGCGACCTCGACCGGGTGGCGGCGGCCGTGGTGATCACGGCGGCCGCGGCCACCGAGGTCGCCCGCGGTGCGCACCAGCTGCACGGTGCCATGGGCGTGACGCGGGAGCACCCGCTGCACCTCGCCACCCGCCGGCTCTGGTCGTGGCGCGACGAGTTCGGCGGCGAGCGGTACTGGGCGCGCCTGCTCGGCGAGCGGCTCACCCGGCTCGGCCCGGACGCGGTGTGGGACTGGGTGACCGAGGACCTTTCCGAAGCGGAGGACCGATGACGAGCAAGGTCGACCTCGAGAACAAGGACGGGCGCTGGACGCTCACGCTCGCCGACCCCGACCGGCGCAACTGCCTCGACGGGCAGATGTGCCAGGACCTCACCGACGCGATCGCCACCGTGGCCGCCGACGCCGACGCCCGCGCGCTCGTCGTCACCGGTGCGGGCAAGGCGTTCTGCGCCGGCGCGGACCTGCCCGCGGTGTTCGGTGAGACGGACCGCGCGATCCCGGACATCCGGCGCGACCTGCACGCGGTCTACGACAGCTTCCTGCGCCTGCGCGACCTCGCGATCCCGACGGTCGCCGCGGTGCAGGGCGCCGCCGTCGGCGCCGGGCTGAACCTCGCGCTGGCGTGCGACGTCCGGATCGCCGGGCCGCGCGCGTCGTTCGCGGCGACGTTCTCCCGGATCGGCCTGCATCCGGGTGGCGGCTGCACGTGGTTCCTGGTCGACGTGCTCGGGGCGCAGCGGGCGTTGGCCTTGCTGCTCGACGGGGGAGCGCTCAGCGGTGAGGCGGCGGTGGGAGCCGGGCTCGCGCTGGAGCTGGCCGACGATCCGGTGGCCGTCGCGATCGCCTACGCGGACCGGTGGGCGGCCGCGGATCCGGCGCTGGTGCGGGACATCAAGAAGGCCGTCGGGCTCGCGTCCACGGGTGGTTTCGAGGCCACGCTGGAGTTCGAGTCCTGGGCGCAGGCTTCCTCGGCGACGGGGCCGACGGTGCAGGCGGCCGTCGCGCGGTTCCGATGAGCGCGCTGCTGTGCGTCGGCGATCTCGACACCCACGGCGAATGGCTCGGACTCGACGTCGGCGCCGAACTGCTGCCGGCCTACTGCGCGGTCACCGGGTGGTCCGGCGACGACCCCCCGGCCGGGCTCGCTTCCGTGGTGGGACGGCTCGCGTACACGCGCGGCCGGGACATGCCACCGGGCGGCGTGCTGCGTGAGATCTCGCAGACGACCCAGGGCGCGGTGCCGGCCGACGGCCGCTGGCAGGCGCGAATTTCGTCCACTGTGCTCGGTGAACGCTCCGGCCGCCGCCGTCTGGCGATCGTGACCGACCTGCGTTCCGCGATCGGCGAGCCGGTGGCGTCAGTGCGGTTCGTGGTGGACTGGCCGGCGGGCGCCGCATGAGCGAATTCCCGCTCGGCCCCGTGCAGATCTGCGCGTGGGCCGACGTCGTCGACGACCACAACCCACTCCACCTCGACCCCGCCTACGCCGCGACGACCCGCTTCGGCGTCCCGATCGTGCACGGCTCCCTGCTGTTCGCGCTCGCCTGCGACACCCTGCAGACGAGCGGCAGCACGGGTGCGGTGACCCTGCGCTTCCGGGCACCGGTGCCGGTCGGCTCGACGGTCTCCATCACCGTCGACGGCCCGGACCTGCGGCTGCGCTGCGGCGACGGGGAACCGGTCGAGGCGCACGTCGAACCGGAGGCCACGCCGTGACCGAACCCTGGTCCTACACCCTCACCGACCTCGTCCGATACTCCGGCGCGGCCTTGGACTTCAACACCATCCACCACGACGCGCCCGCAGCCCGCGACGCCGGATTCGCCGGCATCGTGGCCCACGGCATGCTGACGCTCGGCCGCGTTCTCGCCCACCTCGCCGACGACGCCGGACCGGCCGGTCTCAGCGCCTGCCGCGCCCGCTTCCGCGCCCCGGTCTACCTCGACACGCCCCTCGCCGCGACGACGACGCGCCGCCCCGGCATCGCCGCGGCAGCGGATCGTGGCGGCGAGGTCGGCGCGCTTGCCTCCACGGCGGTTCCCGCCGACAGTTCCGGTGCTCCCGCCTCGGCGAGAACGGCGACCCGGGCCTCCGGTGCCGCTGCCACGGCGGCCCGTCCCGGCGGCGTCGACATCACCGTCACCTGCGGCGACATCGTCGCCCTGACCGTCGAAGCGGACCTCGGGTCCCGACCGCCGTCGCCTGCCATTCCCGCCGACGCGCCCGTCGCCGACCACCGGCTGCACGTCGAGCGCGGCGTCCTCACCCGGCTCGCCGGCGCGGTCGGGGCGCGGGCGCCGTTCTGGTACGACGCCTTCGCCGCCGACCAGGCCGGGCTGGCGGGGGTGCCCGGCATCCCGACGCTCGCCTTCGCACTGCCGGCTCTCGGCTGGTATCCCGACGAGCAATCGGGCCCGGGCTCCGCGCGCCCGGACCCCGTGGCCGACTCGGCGCGCTGGGCCCGCAGCAGCGGACCCGTCGTCCACGGTGGACAGACGTTCGCCTACCACCGTCCGCTCGTCGCCGGTGAAACCGTGCGTTCCCGGCACTGGATCACCGGCCGCACCGCCAAAACGGGCCGCGCCGGGGAGCTGCGCTTCACCGACGTCACCCAGCTGATCACGGGCTCCGGCGGTGAACCCGTCGTCTCGGCCACCGCCACCCTCCTCGCGACGGGGCCGGCATGAGGAGCCCGGCGCTGCAGTACCTCCTGGAGCGGCTCGACCTGGAACCCGTGGCGCCGGGCGTGTTCCGCGACCCCGGCGGGGCCGATCCGTTGCACCGGCTCTTCGGCGGTGAAGTAGCGGCGCAGGCGCTCGCGGCGATGGGCCGGACCGTCGCGCCGGACCGCCCGGTGCACAGCCTCCACGCCCGCTTCATCCGGCCCGGCCGGACCGGCGTCCCGATCGAGCTGCACGTGACCACGGTCAAGGAAGGCCGCAGCTTCGACCTCCGCGGCGTCGAGCTGAGGCAGGACGACGCCCTCGTCCTCACCGCGACCGCGTCGTTCCAGGTCCCCGAGCCCGGCCCGCGCCATCCCGGCCCGACGCCGGCGGCGATCGACCCGGAAACCCTGCCCCGCTGGGAAGAGCGCTTCAGTGACCGGCGCTACCGGCTCAGCCCACTGTGGACTTTTTCCCGTCCGATCGACCTGCGCTACGTCGACCCGCCACCACCGCTGGACCCGACCTTGCGCGACCGGCCGCGCCGCGCGCAGACCACCCTCGTCCGCGCCGACGGGTCATTGCCGGACGATCCGCTGCTGCACGCCTGCGCCGTGGTCTACGCCTCCGACATGACGCTGCTCGAAACCGCGCTCCTGCCGCTCGGCGTGGTCTACGCCGACGGCGAGTTCGACGGCGTGAGTCTCGACCACACGATGTGGTTCCACCGCCCGCCGCGCGCCGATCGCTGGCTGCGCTACGAGCAGGGTGCCGAGGTCATGGCCGGCGCGCGCGGCCTGGCCTCGGGCCGGATGTACGACGAGAACGGAGAACTCGTGGTGACCGTGATGCAGGAAGGGCTACTCCGTCCCACCGGCGGCAGCGGCAGCTGGCTCGCCGGCACCGCCGCGGACCGCACGATGCCGGGGCAGCGGCCGTGACCGTCCTCGTCGCCGGTGCGAGCGGGCTGGTCGGCGCGGCGTGCGTCTCGGCGTTCGCCCAGGCGGGCTGGGACGTCGTCGCCGTGTCACGGCGCGCGCCGGAGACCGAACCGGGGGTCCCTTTCGCGCACGTGCCCCTCGACCTCACCGACGCGGCCGCCGTGGCGGACGCGGCCAGGCGCTTCGGGGACGTGACGCACCTCGTGTACACCGCCGTGTTCGAAAAGCCGGGCCTGGTCCGCGGCTGGCGCGACCGGGACCAGATGCGGACCAACGAGCGCATGCTGCAAGCCCTCACCGGCGCCCTGTCCGGTGCGCGTCTGGAGCACGTGACCCTGTTGCAGGGCACCAAGGCGTACGGCGTGCACCGCCACCCCATCCGGATCCCGGCCCGCGAACGTCACCCGCGTGATCAGCACGAGAACTTCTACTGGCTGCAGGAAGACCACCTGCGCGCGCTGGCCGCCGAACGCGGTTTCGACTGGACCATCCTGCGCCCGCAGCTGGTGGTCGGCCCGACCCACGGCGTCGCCATGAACCTGCCGCCCGTGATCGGTGCCTACGCGGCGATCTGCCGGGCCGAAGGACTTCCGTTCGGCTTCCCCGGCGGGCCACCGTATGTCACCGAAGCAGTCGACGTCCGCCTCGTCGCGAACGCCGCCGTGTGGGCGGCCACCGCGCGCGCGGCCCGCGACGAGCACTTCAACCTCACCAACGGCGAGGTGTTCGCCTGGCGTGACCTGTGGCCCGCGCTGGCCGAGGAACTGGGCGTCGAACCGGGCCCGGACAGCCCGCGGCGGCTGGCGCAGTTCCTGCGCGCGCACGCGGGAACCTGGGACCGGATCGTCGCCGCCCACGGCCTGCGGCCCGTCCCGCTCGCCGCCCTGCTCGGCGAATCCCACCACTACGCCGACTTCCACTTCGCCGCCGGCGCCGAGATCGCGCCGCCTCCGGCGTTCGTCAGCACCGTCAAGATCCACCAGGCGGGCTTCACCGAAACCCGCGATACGGAGGCGTCCTTCCGTCACTGGCTGCGCGTGCTCGCCGAGCGCGGAATCCTTCCCGGCCACTGAGGACGGCGGCGTGGCCCCCGGCCGGATGGCCGGGGACCACCGGCTCAGCCGACGATCGGCTGCGCCGACAGCACCGTCCGGGTCCAGCCGCTCGCGTCGACCGGGTCGTTCGTGAAGTACTCCAGGTCCGAGCCGTCAAGGTCGTACGGGTTGTGGTCGAGGTAGTGGTACAGGCCACCGTCGCGGGTCTGACCGTAGTAGAGACCGAGACGGGGCGAGACCAGGCGGTCGAAGCCGCGCCGGGATGATGCTCGCCGACGCCGTGCGGGAGCTGCGGGACGAACGCCGGAGGCTGACCGTGCTCGACGCCGGCGGTGCCGACCGGACGGCGCTGCGAACCGTCTTCTCGTGGTCCTACCGGGCGTTGCCCGCCGGGGCGGCTCGGCTCTTCCGGCTCCTGGGCACCCACCCGGGCCCGGATTTCGACCTCCACGCCGCCGCGGCGATGACGGGCACGGACCTCACCGCCACGGCCGCGCTGCTCGACGAACTCATCCGCGCGCACCTGGTGACGTCCGTCGGGCTCCGGACACCACGGCATACTCACCGACATCCACAACAGCCTGGGCGCAACCCTTTTCGAAGCCGGTCTGGCCCTCGAATCGCGCAGGCACCACGAATCGGCGCGCGTGCTCGCGGCCGACGCCGGGGACCGTTTCGAACACGCGCGCGCCTTGGCCGGAATCGCCGAAACACTGGCCGGTGAAGACCCCGAAACCGCGCACCGCCTGTGGCAGGCCGCGCTGTCGTTGTACGAGGACCTGAACCACCCGGCGGCCGAGACCATCCGGGCCCGCATGGCAGCCACCGTGTACCGCCGCTGACGACCGCATCGGTGGCTCGCGCCCCCGAACTCTCCTGAACGGCGCGAAAATCGGCCCGGCCGACTTGACATCCGCTCCGGCTCTTCCCAAACTGTTCTGGAAATCGAACAGCGTTCAGCATTTCGAACACGTCAAGGGAGACGAGCCGGTGAAACTGCCTCCGTTCGGCTATCACCGCGCCGCATCGCTGGGCGACGCGGTCGCGGTGCTGGGCGAGTACGGGCCCGACGCGCGGGTGCTCGGCGGCGGGCAGAGCCTGCTCCCGGTCATGGCGCTGCGCATGTCGAACCCGAGCGTGCTCGTGGACATCACCACGGCGAAAGACCTGCAAGGACACGCCTTCCGTGACACCGACGGCCTCGTCGTCTCGGCCGCGGTCACCACTCGCGCGCTCGAGACCGACCCCGAGACGCGCCGCCGACACCCGCTGGTCGCCGAAAGCCTCGCGCAGGTCGGGCACCCCGAGATCCGCAACCGCGGCACGGTGTGCGGCTCGCTCGCACACGCCGATCCCGCGGCCGAGCTGCCCGCGCTGCTGCTCGCGCTCGGCGGGTCCGTGCGCGTCGCCGGTGCCGAGCGGCGGCGCCGGATCGCGGCGCGCGACTTCTTCCTCGGCCCGTACCTGACCGCGTTGAACGACGGTGAGGTCGTCGCCGGCGCCGAGCTGCCGCTCGTGCCCGCGACGGCCGGCTGGTCGATCCGCGAGATCACCCGCCGCAGCGGGGACTTCGCCCTCGTCGGCGTGATCTGCGTGCTGGACACCGATTCCGCCGGGCGCTGCACCGACGCGCGGATCGCGCTGTTCGGCATCGCCGGCACCCCTCGCCGCGCCACAGCCGCCGAAGCGATCCTCGCCGGTCAGGTCCTCGACGACGCCGTGCTCGCCGAAGCCGCGGCGCGGGCGTTCGACGAGATCGACGTCGTCGGCGACATCCACGGTTCCGTGACCTACCGTCGCCGTGCGGGCACCCGGCTCGTCGCCCGCTCGCTCGCCGAAGCCGCCGCCCGCAGCCAGTCCGAAGTGGAGAGTGCCCGTGCTTGACGCCCACGAGCCGACGCAGGTTTCCCTCACGGTGAACGGGAAACCCGAGTCGGCGCGCACCACGCCGCGGACCACGCTCGCCGATTTCCTGCGCCACGACCTGGGCCTCACCGGCACGCACCTCGGCTGCGAGCACGGCGTCTGCGGCGCCTGCACCGTCCGGCTCGACGGCGCGGCCGTGCGCAGCTGCCTCACCCTCGCCGTGCAGGCGCACGGATCCACAGTGGACACCGTCGAAGGCCTGGGCGAGACGGCCGGTGCCGAGGACGTGCTGCACCCGCTGCAGCAGAAGTTCTGGGAGCACCAGGCGCTGCAGTGCGGCTTCTGCACGCCGGGTTTCCTGATGGCCGCCGTCGCCGCCGTCGAGGAGAACCCGGACCTCTCCCGCGACGAGATCCGCGAGCGGCTGTCCGGAAACCTCTGCCGCTGCACCGGGTACGCGCCGATCGTGACCGCGATCGCCGAATACGCCGAGCAGGTGCGGGAGGCGCGGGCGTGAGCATCACCGAAGGCTGGGTCGGCCGCCGCGTCAAGCGCGTCGAGGACCCGAAGATCCTGCTCGGCCGTGGCCGCTACGCCGACGACGTCACCCCGGCCCGCTGCCTGCACGCCGCGTTCGTCCGCGCCCCGGTCGCGCACGCGCTGATCACGGCGATCGACGTCGAGGCCGCCAAGCAGGCGCCGGGCGTGGTCGCCGTGTTCACCGCGGACGACTTCAACCCGATGTGCCGCTCGTGGAAGGGCCTGCTCGACTGGCCGGGCCTGGTCGGTGGCGACCAGCGGCCCCTGGCCACCGGCAAGATGCACTACGTCGGCGAGCCCGTGGTGATGGTCGTGGCCGAAAGCCGCGCCGTCGCGGAGGACGCGCTGGAACTGGTCACCCTCGACTACGAGGAGCTCGACCCGGTCGTCGACTCCATCGCCGCCCTCGACGCGTCGGCGGCGAAGGTGCACGACGAGCTGCCGTCCAACCTCGCCTTCGAAGGCACCTTCGGCACCGGTGACGTCGAAGCGGCCTTCGCCGAGGCCGCCGTGATCGTGGAGACCGGCATCAGCACCGCGCGCCACACAGCCGTCGCGCTGGAGCCCCGCGGCGTCGTCGCCGAGTTCGACCCGTCGGCGAAGTCGCTCACCGTGCGGCTGTCCACGCAGGCGCCGCACATGCTGCAGTCGGTGTTCGCCGAGCTGCTCGGCCTGCGCGAGAGCAACATCCGCGTACTCACCGACGAGGTCGGCGGCGCGTTCGGCATGAAGGCGCACGTGTACTCCGACGAGGTCGCCACGTGCGCGGCCAGCATCCTGCTGCGCCGTCCGGTGAAGTGGATCCAGGACCGCGTCGAATCGCTGCAGTCGGACACGCAGGCGCGCGACGAACGGGTGTCCGCCGCGCTGGCCGTCGCGGCCGACGGCCGGATCCTCGGCCTGCGTTCGGAGGTCGTGAGCGACGGCGGCGCCTACTCCGTCTACCCGCGCAGCATGGTCACCGAAGGCATCCAGGTCGCCACGATCATGCCCGGCCCCTACCGGATACCCGTCTACTCGGGACACTTGCGCGTCGCCATCACCAACAAAGCTCCGCTCGCGGTGTACCGCGGCGTCGGGCACCCCGTCGCCATCCTCGCGATGGAGACGCTGCTCGACGAGACCGCGCGCCGGCTCGGGCTCGACCCGGCGGAACTGCGCCGCCGCAACCTGATCGCGCCCGAGGAACTGCCCTACACCTCCGTGACCGGCCAGGTCTACGACAGCGGCTCGCACCAGGAGTCGCTGGAGAAGCTGCTCGCCATGCTCCCCTCCGGGCCGGACCTCGACAAGCGCAAGGCCGAAGCGCGCGAACGCGGGCGGCTGCTCGGTGTCGGGCTCGCGTGTTTCGTCGAGGTCACCGCGCCCGGCGTGATGTTCTACGGCAAGCGCGGCGCCCCGATCACCGCGCACGACCAGGTCGAGGTGCGGGTGGAGGCCGACGGCTCGGTCACCGTGCTGCTCGGCACGCCCGGCCAGGGCCAGGGCCTGCAGACGACGGCCGCGCAGGTCGTGGCCGACCACCTCGGGGTCTCGTTCGATCGCATCAGCGTGGTCAGCGGCGACACGGCGGTAGTGCCGCACGGCACGGGGGTGTGGGCCAGCCGTTCGGCCGTGGTCAGCAGTGGTGCTGCGGCTTCGGCCGCCCGCGAGGTGAAGGAACGGCTGCTCGCGATCGCCGGGCACCTGCTCGAGGTCGACCCGGCCGACCTCGAGATCGGCAACGGCGTGGTCCAGGTCGCGGGCGCGCCGAACGTCCACTTGGGAGTGGAGGAGCTCGCCGAGGTCGCGCACTTCCGCACCCACCGCCTGCCGCCGGAGCTGAGGATCGGGCTGTCGGTGGTGGGGGAGTACAGCGGCCCCAACGTCACCTTCAACAACGGCGCCCACGCCGCCGTCGTCGAGATCGAAGAGGACAGCGGGCTCGTCCACATCGTCGACTACGCGTGCGTCGAGGACTGCGGGGTGCTCATCAACCCCGAGATCGTGGACGGGCAGATCCGCGGCGGCGTCGCGCAGGGCATCGGCGGGGCGTTGTTCGAGCGGCTGTACTACGACGAGAACGGCCAGCTGCTCACCTCGACCCTGCTCGACTACCTCATGCCGACCGGCCCGGAGCTGCCGGACGTGCGCATCACCCACATCGAAACCCCGAGCCCGGTCACCATGCTGGGCGTCAAAGGCGCCGGCGAAGCCGGTGCCGCCGGCGCGCCCGCGGCCGTGCACAACGCGGTCAACGACGCGCTTTCCCCCTTCGGCGCACGGGTGTGGCATCAGCCGATCACACCCGAACGCGTCGTCCGGGCCCTGGACGAGGCCGCCGGGCACAGCTGGCCCGAACCGCCTGACACCCCGGGGCTGCCCCTGCTCGAGGAGGACAACGATGTCCGGTAGCGAGTTGGCGCTGACGACCTTCAACGGCCTGAGTTTCGCGGGCCTGCTCTTCCTGGTCGCCAGCGGGTTCACCCTGATCTTCAGCCTGATGGGCGTGCTCAACCTCGCCCACGGTTCCTTCTACCTGTGGGGCGGCTACCTCGGTCTGGTGACCCTGGGCGCCACCGGGAGCTGGCTGCTCGCGCTCACCGCCGGGGCGTTCGGCGTGGCCGTCGGCGGCGGTGTGCTGGAGCGCCTGGTCTACCGCCGGGTGCGCGGCAAGGAGCTTTCCGAGGTCCTGCTCAGTGTTGGGATCTCCCTGGTGCTCGCCGATCTCGCGCTCGCGCAGTTCGGCGGAGACTCCCTCACGATCGCGCCGCCGACGTGGCTCGCGGGCAGCGTCGGGCTCGGCGATCTCGTGGTGCCCCGGTTCCGCCTGGCCGTGATCGTCGCCGCGCTGGTCGTGCTGGCCGGGCTGTGGCTGCTGCTGAAGCGCACGAAGGTCGGCGCGATCATCCGCGCGGGCGTGGACGACGAGGAGATGCTCGGCGCGCTCGGCGTCAACGTCCGGCGGGTCGCGGCGGGCGTGTTCGTCCTCGGCGCGCTGCTCGCCGGCGCGAGCGGCGTGGTCGGGGGAGTGTTCTTCGGGACCTACCCGGGCGCGGACGCGGAGATGCTGCTGTTCGCCCTCGTGGTGGTCGTGGTCGGCGGCCTGGGCAGCCTGCCCGGAGCGGTCGTCGGCAGCCTCGTCGTCGGCCTGCTCTACAGCTTCGGTGTCGCGCTGGTGCCGGACCTGCTCTACTTCGTCCTCTTCGGACCGATGCTGCTCGTGCTGGTGCTGCGCCCGCGCGGGATTCTCGGGGGGCGGTTGGGATGACGGCGCTCACCTCCACCACCACGCGCACTCTGCTGCTCGTCGCGGCAGCCGCCGTGGGTGTGGTCCTGCCTTACCTCACCGGCCAGTACTGGATCGGGATCGCGACCGAGGCCGTGATCTTCGCGATCGCCTCGCTCGGCCTGAACGTGCTGATCGGCCAGGGCGGTCTCGTGTCCGTGGGGCATGCGGGCCTGTTCGCCACCGGTGCCTACACCGCGGCGCTCACGCAAACCCAGTACGGGCTCGGGTTTTTCACCTCCGCCCTGGTCGCGATCGTGGTCACCCTCGTGCTCACCGCCGCCTTCGCGATCGCCGCGGTCCGCACGACCGGGATGTACTTCCTGATGATCACCCTCGCCGAGGGCATGCTGATCTGGGGACTCGCCCACCGCTGGTCGGCCCTGACCGGCGGCGAGAACGGCGCCGTCAGCGGCCTGCGCCCGGGCGGGTTCACCCGCTACTACCAGTACTACTGGCTCGCGTTGACGATGCTGGTCGTCGTGGCGGTGCTGCTCTACCTGTTCACCCGGTCGAAGGCCGGGCTGCGCATCCGCGCGACTCGTGACAGCGCGGTCCGGATGACCAGCATCGGATACTCCGCCCCGGCCCAGCGCTTCGGCGCGTTCCTCGTCTCCGGTGCGGTCATGGCGGTCGCGGGGGTGCTCTACGCCGGGTACTACCCGGTGGTGAGCCCGTCCACCGCTCACCTGTCCACCTCGATCCTCTTCATGCTCATGGTCCTCACGGGCGGGTCCGGCGTCTTCGTCGGGCCGATCGTCGGCGCGGTCCTGCTCACCGTGCTGCGCGCGGCCGTCTCGGCCGAGACACCGCGCTGGCCGACCGTGATGGGCGTCGTGCTCATCGTCGTCGTGCTCTTCGCCCGCGAAGGCATCACCGGGACCTTGCGGGACCGCCTGCGCATCCGCCGCCCAGCCACGAGTTAGCCGAGGAGACCCGATGCGAATCCTGCGCACCCGCGTCCTCTGCGGCGCACTCTGCCTCCTGCCGGCGCTCGCCTCGTGCGCGCCGCCGGCCGCCGATCACACCGCCGCGCAACGCACCACCGGCCCGCTCACGGTCGGGTTCGTCGACAGCCTCTCCGGCTCGCTCGCCGGAGCCGGGCAGGACATGCGCGACGGCCTGACCCTGTGGCTGGACCAGAACCAGGGCCGCATGGCCGGCCGCGATGTCAAGCTCCTGGTCGAGGACGACCAGGGCTCCACCGAGACGGGCGTCCAGGTCACCAAGCGCCTCGTCGAGCAGGCCGAATCCGACCTCGTCATCGGGCCGCTCGCCGGCAACGTCGGCGTCGCGCTCGGCCAGTACGTGAAGACCACCGAGGTGCCGCTGGTCTACCCCATCCCCACCAGCGACATCTTCGTGCACAAGGACTATCCGACCGTTTTCCCGGTCACGGGCACCGCACCCCAGTTCAACGCGCCGCTGGGCCGGTGGGCGATGGACCGCGGGCACCACCGGGTCGCCACGATCTGCTCCGACTACGCCTTCGGGCAACAGGTGTGCGGCGGCTTCGCGGGCACCTACCGCGCAGCGGGCGGCCAGTTGGCCGGCCAGCTGTGGCCACCGCTGGGCAGCTCCGACTTCGCGCCGTTCATCTCGCAGCTGCGCCAGATCGGGGCGGACGCAGTGTTCGTCGGCCTGATCGGTGCCGACAGCGTGAAGTTCCTCAAGGCCTGGAACGACTTCGGCATGACCGGGCACGCGACGTTGCTCGGCTCCGACCCGTCCTTCGACCAGGCCGTGCTGCGCGGCGTGGGCAAGCAGTCCCTCGGCCTGGTCTCGATCGGGCACTTCGCCGAGGGCCGGGAAAGCCCGGCGACGCGGCAGTTCACCGACGCGTACCGGCAGAAGTACCACAAGCTGCCCAGCTACTACTCGGCGAGCGGTTACCTCGCCGCGGACTGGACGGCCCGCGCGCTCGTCGCGAACGGCGGCAAGGTCGGCGATGCGAGCGCGTTCGTCCGGACCATGCGCACGATCTCCTACCCCGACAGCGTCTTCGGCCCGATCCGGGTCGACGAACGCGGCCAGCCCGTCTACAGCGTCTACCTGCGTGAAGTGACTCCAGGTCCGGACGGAAAACCGTGGAACACCGTCACCTCGACCATCCCCGACGTCGGCGCCACCGGCGGCCTGACCTACGCGGAATACCTGTCCCACCCCGTGCTCTCCCGCGAATACCAAGGAGGCGTCTGATGGCGCTCGCACTGGACGACATCGGCCGTGAGTACGGCGGGCTGCGCGCCCTCGACGCGGTGACCTTCACCGCCGGCGAGGGCGAGCGGGTCGGGGTGATCGGGCCCAACGGCGCCGGCAAGAGCACGTTGTTCCGGGTGATCGCGGGCAGTGAACGGGCCAGCCATGGCCGGGTCACGTTCGACGGCAAGGACCTGTCGGGGATCTCCGCCCGGCGCCGGGCGCGCCTCGGCATCGGCCGCACGTTCCAGATCACCGAGCTCTTCGGCACGCTCACCGTCGAGCAGAACGTGCTGCTGGCGGCCCGGGACGACGACCGGATCACCGACGTGCTGAAGCGGTTCGACCTGCAGGCGTGGCGCTCGTCCCGCGTCGACGAGCTCGGATACGGGCGGCAGCGCCTGGTGGAGCTGGCCGTCACCTTCGCCACCGGTGCGCGGGTGCTGCTGCTCGACGAACCGGCTGCCGGCCTGGGCGCGGCGGAGCGGGTGCTGATCGGCGAGGCCATCCGGCAGCTGCCGGAGAACGTCACCGTGCTGCTGATCGAGCACGACATGGACCTGGTCCTCGGCCTCGTCGACCGGGTGCTGTGCCTGTCCAACGGACGGCTGGTCGCCGATGCCGGCGCGAGCGAGATCCGGGACCACCCCGCCGTGCGCGAGGTCTACCTCGGCGACCACGACGACGAAAGCGAGATCGCGTCATGAGCACTTTCACCGTGACCGGGCTCGCGGCCGGTTACCAGGGACATCCGGTGATCGACGGCCTCACCCTCACGGTCTCCGGCGGCGAAGCCGTCGCCCTCGCCGGGCGCAACGGCATGGGCAAGACGACCGCGCTCAAGGCCGTGATGGCACTTTCCGTGCCGAGGGTGTCGGCGGGCAGTGTCCGCTTCGATGACACCGAACTGACGCGGCGCAAGCCCCACCAGATCGCCCGGGCCGGAATCGGCTACGTGCCGCAGGGCCGGCGGATCTTCCCCAGTCTCACCGTCGACGAGCACCTCGACATCGTCGCCCGGCCCGCCCCGGCCGGGTACGAGCCGTGGACCTGGCAGCGGGTCTTCGACCTGTTTCCGCGGCTCGCCGAGCGCCGCCACCACCGCGCGGGCACCCTCTCCGGCGGCGAGCAGCAGATGCTCGCGATCGCCCGCGCGCTGATGACGAACCCCCGGCTGATGCTGCTCGACGAACCCAGCGAGGGGCTGGCGCCCCGGGTGGTGCGCCAGGTCGCCGACATCATCCGAACTCTTCCCGAGTCCGGGGTCAGCGTCCTGCTCGCCGAGCAGGACCTCGGCATGGTCCGCCGCGTTGCGGACCGCGTCTACTTCCTCGATCGCGGCAGCGTCGCCGCCGAGGTCACGTCCCGCGAACTCAGCGAGCGGGACGATCTGCTCGACCGCCACCTCGGCGTCTGAACTTCCGTGGAGGAAAGGAAACCTGTGAAAACCATCCAGCATTTCGTCGGCGGCGCCTTCGTCCAGGACGAACCGGCCGCGTGGGCCGACGTGCACGACCCCGCCCGCGGCAGCGTCGCGGGCCGAGTCGCCCTCGGCGACGCCGGTGCCGTGGACCAGGCCGTGAAGGTGGCGCTCGACGCGCAGGCCGCCTGGGCCGAGGAGTCGCTCGGCGTACGCCAGCAAGTAATGCTGGAGTTCATCCGGCTGGTCGAGCGCTCGCGTGACGAGCTGGCCGAGCTCGTGACCGGCGAACACGGCAAGACGCTCGCCGACGCCCGCGCGGAGGTCAACGCGGGTCTGGACGTCGCGAAGTTCGCCGCCGGGATCCCCCACCTGCTCAAGGGGGACTTCAGCGAGAACGTCTCCCGCGGTGTCGACACGTACTCGATCCGCCAGCCGCTCGGGGTCGTCGCCGGTATCACGCCGTTCAACTTCCCCGTGATGGTTCCCATGTGGATGTTCCCGATCGCCATCGCATGTGGGAACGCCTTCGTGCTCAAGCCGAGCGAGAAGGACCCCTCGGCGTCGAACCGCCTGGCCGAGCTGGCGCTCGAGGCCGGGCTGCCCGCCGGCGTGCTCAACGTCGTGCACGGCAGCGCCCCGGCCGTCGACGCGCTGCTGGCGCACCCGGACGTCGCCGCGGTGAGCTTCGTCGGGTCGACGCCGGTGGCCCGGCACGTCTACGAGACCGCGGCCAAGCACGGCAAGCGGGTGCAGGCCCTCGGCGGCGCGAAGAACCACCTTGTGGTGCTGCCGGACGCCGACCTCGACGCGGCCGCCGACGCCCTCGTCTCCGCCGCCTACGGTTCGGCGGGCGAGCGGTGCATGGCGATCTCGGTCGCGGTGGCCGTCGGCGGGGTCGGCGACGCGCTGCGCGATCGTCTGGTGGAGCGCATCGGCCGGCTGTCCACCGCGGACGGTCACGACGAGGGCGCCGACATGGGCCCGCTCGTCACCGCCGACCACCTGCGCCGCGTGACCGGATACGTGCAGGCCGGCGCCGACGCGGGCGCGGACCTCGTGGTCGACGGCCGCGACGTGCGTGTTCCGGGGCGGGAGAACGGGTTCTTCCTCGCGCCGACGCTGCTCGACCACGTGCGCCCGGACATGACCGTGTACACCGACGAGATTTTCGGCCCGGTGCTGTCGATGCTGCGCGTCGACACTCTGGAGGAGGCCGTCGGGCTGATCAACGGCGGCGAGTACGGCAACGGCGTCTCCCTGTTCACCCGCGACGGCGTCGCCGCGCGGAAGTTCCAGCACACCGTGCAGGCCGGCATGGTCGGGCTCAACGTGCCCATCCCCGTGCCGATCCCGTACTTCCCGTTCGGCGGCTGGAAGCACTCGCTCTTCGGCGACTCGGGCCAGTACGGCGAGGACGGCATCCGGTTCTTCACGCGCCGCAAGGTCGTCACGAGCCGGTGGGCGCCTTCGGCGGGTTCCCGTGTCGACATGCGGTTCCCGGCCTAGGGGGCGTTCGTGCGACTGGAGAACAGCTTCACCGTCGGCCTGCCGCCCGCGCAGGCGTGGGCTGTGCTCACCGATCCGGAACGGGTCGCGCCGTGCATGCCCGGCGTGCACCTGGACGAGGTCGAGGGCGACGACGTTCGCGGCGGCCTGCGCGTGAAGGTCGGGCCGATCACCGCCGAGTACTCCGGCTTGGCGCAGTTCCGCGAACGCGACGAGGACGCGGGGGTCGTGGTCGTGGCGGCGTCGGGGCGTGAGGTGCGCGGCCGCGGTTCGGCTGCGGCGACGGTGACGCTGCGGCTGGTGCCGGCCCCGGAAGGCACGCGGGTCGACCTGGCCACGGAGCTCGCGCTGACGGGACGGCTGGCGCAGTTCGGGCGTGGTGTGCTGGGCGAGGTCACGGGGCGGCTGGTCGACGAGTTCGCGCGGGCGCTGGCGGACGAGGTGGCCGGATCGCGGGCTCAGGCTGCGGAAGTGCCTCAGGCCGCGGTGTCGGGCGTGGCAGCGGTGGCCGCGGCTGAGCCGGTGGTGGAGGTCGTCGATCTGGCGGCCCAGGAGTGGCCGGACGACGAACCCGTGGGTGCTGCTCGGTCGGCAGAGCCCGCCGGTGAGGCTCCGGTCGTGAGTGTCGGCGGTGGCCGGCCGAGCCCGGAGGACCGGTCGCACACTCGCAACGCGGAGACCGTCGTTCTGCGGGCCATCGCCATTCCGGTCGCCAAGCGCGTGGTCCCGGCCGTGGCCGCCGTCGTCGCGGCGATCGTGCTCGCCCGCCGGCGGCGCCGATGACAGAATCTCCCGCAATGACCAGTTCCCCTTCCTCGGCGGGCCTGCCGGTTCCTTCGGTCGCCCGCGCCGCGTACGTGCTCGACGCGCTCGCCGCCGCCCCCGACGGGCTGCCGCTCAGCGAGCTCGCGCGGGCCATCGGCGCGCCCAAGAGCAGCTGCCTCGCCGTGTGCACGACGCTGGTCACCACCGGGCTGCTCACGCGCACCCCGGGTGGGCACTACCGGCTCGGCTGGAAGGTCGTCCCGCTCGGGCGGGCCTACCTCGCGAAGTCCGGGTTCGTACTGGAGTTCCGGCGCGTCGACCAGGAGCTGGGCCTGCTGCCCGAGGACACGATCGTGCTGTCGCTGTTGGACGGACGCCACGTCGTCTACGTCGAGACGCGGCCGGGATTGCGGACGCTCGCGATGTCCTACGAGATCGGCCTGCGGCTGCCCGCCCACTGCACGGCGAGCGGCAAGTCGCTGCTCGCGTCGCTGGCCGACGACGAGATCGCCGGCCGCTACGCCGACGGCCGCTTCGAAACCCTGACCCCGCACAGCATTTCGCGGATGCCGCAGCTGATGGCGGAGATCGGGAGCACCCGCGCGCACGGTTACGCCGTCGACGACGAGGAGACCGCGCCGGGCATGATGTGCGTCGGCGCAGCCGTCGCCGGGCGCGGCGGGCAGCCCGTCGGTGCGCTGTCGGTGAGCATGGTCAAGTCCACTGTCGACGATGAGCGGCTGAAGCAGTCGGCGTCGGCGATCCTTCGCCTGAGCACCGCCATCACCGAGCGTCTCGGCGGGCTGTAATGATTGCCCCGGCTCCGCCGGGGCGTGCGAGATCGCCTTTGAGCCGGCTTCTGGAGTGAGCGGTCGGATCGGCCTGGCGGCCGATCGCACCGCTCACTCCAGAAACCGGCGCGATCTCGCCCTCGGGTGGCACGATGGCGCCGGAGAGGGGGGACGATGACGACGGAAGAAGAACTGGACGCGCTCGCCGCCGGCGACTCGCGCGAGTGGCTGGCGTTCGACGAGTCCGAGCGGCGCTGGTCCTGGTACTACGGCGAGGACCACCGGCGGGCCTTGCCGTGGCGTCAGCTGAGTCGTGTCCAGCTCGCCGAGGCGGTCTGCCACGCCGTCGGGTACATCCGGGAGCCGGGTGTGCGCCGGCTGCGGAGCAGCCGCGACCCGGAAGCGTTGCCCCTGCTGGTGGTGCGCTGCGTCGACTGGGTACCCCAGGTGCGGGAGATCGCCCGCGCGGCGGTGCTCGCCCGGTTCGCGCAGGCGGATCGGGCCGGCCTGCTGCCGCTGGTCGTCGCACTGAGCCGGCGGGCCGTGGATGGCTGGGTGGACGAGCACCTGCTGCAGCCGATGCTGCGCTCGCCCGAGCTCCTCGACCTCGCGCTGGCGTCGCCGGACCTGCGGACCCGCCGGACGGTCCACGAGTCGGCCCTGCACGCCGGGCTGCTCTCCGACGAGCAGCTGGCTTCGATCGCAATGCACGACCACGACGACGTGATCCGCACGCGCGTCGGCCACCTCCTGCTCGACCGCGGCGACCCCCGCTTCGTGCTGCCCCTGCTCGACGGCGGCGCACCCAAGGTGCGGGCGCGGGCGTTGCAGCTCCTGGGCGTCGAGACGGCCCGGGAACGGCTGGCGGAGAGCTCGTCGCTGGTGCGGTCCATGGCGCAGGCCTTGGTGCTGCGCTCGGGCGGCGACCCGGCGGCGTACTACCGGGAAGCGCTGCGGTCGGGTGCCGTGACGCGCGCGACCGTCGCCGGACTCGGCGAAACGGGGACGCTCGACGACGTCGACCTCGTGCGGGCGCAGTTCGCCGACGACCGGCCCCGGGTGCGTGTCGCCGCGGTTCGTGGCCTGCGCCGGCTGCTGGCGAACCCCTCGGACCCGCGGGCGGCCGAGTACGGCCGCGAGCTGCTCACCGACCCTTCGCCCGGCGTGGTCCGAGAGGCAGTCGCCCTGCTCGACCGCCGCCTAGGCCCGGCGGACCGCTCGCTCCTGCTCGACTTGGCGGCGCCCGCCCGCTGCACGTCCGCCGCGGGGCGCTCACTTTGCTGCGCGGGTTGAGCCGGTGGTCCCGGCTCGCGACCGACCTGTGGCTGCTCAGCGTCCCCGGCGAGCTGTTGGCCGACGAAGCCCGCCGCGACCTGGACGAGTGGCGCCAGGACGGCTCCAGCGCGTTCACCCGGCCGTCGCCCGACCTGGCGGCGCGGGATCGGCGAGCTGCTGGCCGAGCTGGAGCCCCAGCTCGGCCCTGCGGTGACCGGGGAACTGCGGAACCGCGCCCAGGTGTGACGGCTGTCCGTCCGAAGTGGACAGCCGTCACGTCCGGCCACACAAGCCCGTCACGACTGAGGCGCGTCGCCTACCCGTCACGCCCAGCCGTCACACCCACCCGGGCAGGTCGCTCACGGCCGTGATCGTCTCGACGGCGTCCACGTCCACCGCCTGCATTGCTTCTTCCGGCACTCGCGCGCGAGCCGGGAAGACGACCGGCGGGGCGGGTTTGGTGGCGTCGACGATCACGGCGGAGGAGCGTTGCGGGGTGCGCCCGCCCGCTTCGTCGTAGGACCAGTTGGTGGGCAGCAGGCCGCCGGGGCCGTTCCAGCGGGGGATGATCTGCAGGTCCTGCGACGCGTCGAAGCGGGTGCCGATGGCCCAGGCGACTTCGCGTTCGTCGTAGACGTCGATGTCGTCGTCGACGATGACGATGGCGCGCAGGTTCTCCGGCTCGGTGTTGAGGGCGGCGAAGGCGGCGCGCGTCGGGTCGGTGTCGGAGTTCTTGCGGATCGACAGGTAGCAGTGCATGCGGGCGTGCAGCGGGATGTTGACCGCGCGCAGGCCCGGCACCTTCTGCTGCACGGCCTCGTGGATGCTGGCGATGCGCGGCAGTGCGCCCATGAGCCGGTGTTCGCGGCCGGAGGCCTGGATGTCCTGGAAGATCGCGTCGCGGCGCATGGTGATGGCGTCGACCTCGATGACGGGCTTGCGGCCGCCGCCGACGTAGTGGCCGGGCCATTCGGCGAACGGGCCTTCCTCCTCGAGCTCGTCGGGCAGGATGTGGCCCTCGATGACGATCTCGGCGTGCGCGGGCACGGGGATGCCGGACGTCACGGTGGGGACGGTGGCGACCGATTCGCCCAGGTAGGCGCCGGCGGCGTCGTACTCGCCGCCGATGCCCGGGACCCGCGACACCGCGCCCATGAGGAACGCCGGGTGGTGCCCGATCACCAGCGCGATCGGGGTGGGCTCGCCGCGTTCGGCGTAGCGGCGGTGGATGGTGCCGCCGTCGTGGGAGCCGAAGAACCACACCCCGAGGCGCCGGGGGCCGTAGATGTGATGGCGGTAGATGCCGGCGTTGATCGCGCCCGACTCCGGGTCGCGCGTCACGCCGACGGCGGCGGTGAGGAACGGGCCGCCGTCCAGCTCGTTGTGGGTGGGGATCGGCAGGCGGGTGAGGTCGGCGTCCGCGCCGCGCCACACCACCTCCTGCACCGGCGCCGCGCCCTCGAACTCCACCGGCGGGTGCGCGGCCCGGCCCTGGCCCGCGACCGACGAACGCACGAGCGTCTCGGCCTCGACCCCGAGGGCCAATGCCATCCGCTCGTGCGTCGCGACGAGGTTGGTCAGGCACCGCAGCTCGCTGCCGGCGACGTCGCTGAACAGCAACGCCGGGTAGTCGCCGCGCTTGTCGTACCACGCTCCGTAGGCGGTGACACCGAACCGCGGGTCCACCTGCTTCGACACGTGCTTGACCTCGCCCGCACCGGTCGAGACCACCTCCGCGAGAAACGACCGCAGATCCTTCGTCACCGTGAGCCTCCCAAAAGACGTCAGACGTCTGACGCACTATAGGAAGACAGCTCCGGCCTCGACAAGGTGTCCCACCACCTGGTCAGCAGATGCTGTCGCTCGGCCGCGGGTTGACCAGCCCGAACAACGGCCGCAGCCGCAGGCCGACCCAGGTGCCGAAGAGGGCGAACAGGCCCCACAGCCAGCCGTGCAGGCTGCCGGTGGAGATGCCGGCGAGGTACGCGCCGATGTTGCACCCGCCGGCGAGCCGAGCGCCGATGCCCATCAGGATGCCGCCGAGCACGGCCGCCACCGCGGTGCGCCACGGGATTTCCGCCCGGATCTTCCACGTCCCGGCCGCCGAGGCCGCGACGGCCGCACCGAGGATGATGCCGAGGTCGGTGAGGCTGGTCTTGTCCGTCCAGATCGGGCCGGCGAGCGCCTTGGCGTTGGTGCTCGTCTGCCAGAACTCCCAGGTCTCGGGGTGCAGGCCGACGAGCTGCAGCAGCTTCGCGCCCCACAGCGTGAACGCGAACGTGACACCCCACGTCGAGCCCGACACGAAGACGACCGCCGCCGCGAGCACGCCGAGCACGAGGGCGCCGACGAGCAGCGGCCACGAACCCCGCAGCACGCGCGCGAAGCCGTGCGCGGTCGGGACGGGTTCGACCGGGGGCGGCGTGCGCCGCGCCTGCACGAGCCGGGTCACCACTACGACCACGGCGAGCGCGGCCAGCGTGATCGCCCAGGAACCGGCCCAGCCGACGTGGTCGGCGAGCAGGAACCCGGAGACCTGCGGCCAGCCGGTGAACACGGGGTAGGCCCAGCTGTAGAGCACCGAGCCCGCGATGAACCCGCCGAGCGTGAGCACGATCGTCGACTGGCCCGCGCCGACGGCGAACAGCGTGCCGGACGCGCACGCGCCGCCCAGCTGCATGCCGATGGCGAACACCGCCGCGCCGACGAACAGCGGCAGGCCGATCGGCCCCGCGGTGAGCTTCGGCGTGGCGCCGAACAACCCGGCGCCGGTGCCCGCGATGAGGGCGATGAGCGTGGTGGCCGTGCCGAGCAGCAGCGCGTGGGCCCGCAGGCCGGAACCGTTGCCGACGGCGATCAGCTGCCGCCACGCGGAGGTGAACCCGAAACGGGAGTGGAACAACGCGACGCCGAGGGCGAGGCCCAGCGCGAGCAAAATGCCGTACTTGCCGCCGTAGGTCGCCCAGACGTACCAGCTCAGCGCGACGCCGAGCACGGCGGCGACGGCCAGCGGCACCATGCGTACGGGCTCTTCCGGCGCGGGCCGGGGCGCCTCGCACGACGTCGGCGACGACAGCAGGAACTGGCTCGCCGGCAGGGGTTTCTTCACGGACATGGGAACTCCAGGGTCGAGGGGGACCGGCCACGGCGGCGGGCGGGCCGCCGTGGCCGCGGGGATCAGCCCCAGGAGGGCAGCAGCTTGCCCGGCACGCCGCCGAGCGACTGGAGGAGGCCGAGCGGCGGGACGCCGAGCGGGGCGAACGTCCAGATGTTGTTCAGGTCGCTCGTGTCGGGCTCGTCGACGACGACCACACCGGGCGTGTCACTGGTGGACGCCAGGGCGGGACCGGACGCGACGAGCGTGGCGGCGCCGGCGAACGCGGCGATCGCGGTGGCGCGGACGAGGGTCTTCTTCATCGGGATTCCTTTCGGCAGAAGGTTTTCAGGACACGGTGGTGATGAGGCCGAACACCGGGGCGAGCAGGTCGACCGGCTGCCCCAGCGGTCCGAGCACGCCACCGAGGTCGACGCCGGGCATCGCCCAGACGGCGGGTTCCGCGTCGGCGACGCCGGCGCCGAGGCCGGTGAACACCGCGGCCGCGGCGAGGGTGAGCAGGATCCTGCGTTTCATGCGGTTTCTCCTTGTATCGGGGATTTCTGACGGGTTCAGCGAAGGACCGCGGAGATCGGCACGACGGTCCCGTCGGGGACCCACTGGCCGGCGTAGTCGCGGTCCATCACCATGCCGGGGGCGTGGGGCTCCCCGGGGTCCATCGGCATCGCGTTGACCTGCGCCGACGCGTAGATCTGCACCTCGCCCGTCGCCGCCGCGGGGCCGAGCCACCGCGCGAACCCGCCGACGGTCGGGCTCTCGCCGCCGAACTCGTCGCCGACCGCGATGGCGTAGGACAGCGCCGTGGGGTCTCGCGGGTCGAAGCGCAGGGGCAGTGACGAGCTGGCGACCGCGTTCACGAGCGGGGCGTTGAGCAGCCACGGCGCCAGGTACAGGCCGTACTGGTAGGTCGGGCGGCTCTGCTGGGCTTGCTTGGCCTGCGTCAACGCGGGGTAACCACCGGCCCAGCCGGCCACGACGACCAGCGCGGTGTCCGGTCCTGGTTCGGCCTGGACGCCCAAGCCGTGACGGGCGGCGGTGTCCCGCACGAGCCGGGACGCTGCCCGGCCGCGGGGCGACGTGTCGTCGACGAGCGTGAGCGCGGCGGGTTTGCGGGCAGCCAGGAAGTCCACCAGTTTCACCAGCGCGCCACTGTCCTCGGGGGACAGTGCGTCGGCCGGGCACGAGGTGAGCACGTCACGACGGCCCGCGACGAGCCCGCCGAGCGCCGCGGACGCGCATTCCGGTGAGTCGGCCGTGACACCCGGGCCGGGCTCGGTGCCGGCGTCCACCTCGACGGCGGTGGTGGCGTCACCGCGGCGGATCCGCAGGTCGCTGCGCCCGGGTGGCAGGACGACGTCGGCCCACGTGCCCTCGGCGCCGGGCCGCGCGACGGACTGGACAACGGAGCCGTCCGAGGCGGTCACCGCGAGGTCGGCCCCGGCGCCGGCCGGGAAGTGGACCAGGTTGTGGCCCGGGCGCTGCGGGCTGACCAGGACCGGGTAGCCACCGGCGTCGGCGAGCAGCGGCACACCGGGCACGGGCAGCGGGCGAGGGGCCGGGATCGCCGCGAGCGCGGCCCACGCCAGGAACGCGAGCGCCACGCCGACCGCGCCGAAGCGGTACGTGCGGCCGGTGTCGCGCCGCAGCACCACGGCCAGCACCGTCACGACCAGGGGCAGCACCACGGCGAGCAGGACCGTGAGGCCGAACAGCGTGGTGTAGAGCCGCCGGTCGAACCCGGGGCCGGACAGCGCGAGCTCGACCCCGCCGGCCAGCACCAGGAGTCCGCCGAGTGTGAGGGACAGCGGTCCAGGCCTGATGGCGGTGGCCTGCCACTGCCCGTCCGACGAGGCGCTGAGCAGGGCGAACCCGAACCAGACGGTGGCGCCCGCCACGTACACGAGGTCCGCGGCGAACCCGAGACCCGAGCAGCCGGCCGACGTCTCGAGCACGACCAGTCCGACGAGCGCGACCGACGCCCACCGTCCGAACCGCGGCCGGCTCACCAGCAGCGGCACGGCGAGTGCGAGCAGGACGTGCACGGCGAGCGCGATCGGGTTGATCGGCACGGCGAAGAACGAACCGACGGCCAGCAGCGCCGACGCACCGCCGAGTCCGAAAAGGACAATACGCGTCCGTCGGCCGGGTGAGCCGGCCAGCGGAGCGAGCAGGCCCGCGCCGGCGAGGAAGGCGGTGGTGAGCAGCAACGCGAGCCGCAGCACGAGCGCCAGCGCGTCCACTCCGGACGAACCGGTGGCGGCCGTGAGGTCGTGGTGATCCATCGTGGACCTTCCGGGGAGGTCCGGTGCCGGGCCGCCGAAGCGGCCCGGCACCGGAGGGGTCACTTGACGTCGGCGTCCGCGGCCACGAACAGCTCCGAGTGCGGCTTGGCGTTGCCGAAGTCGCCGTGGGGCCAGGACTTGCGGTTGAAGTTGATCCCGACCTGGCCGGTGAACTCGTCGCGGAAGTTCTGGTCCACGGAGATCTTCCCGTCCGGGCCGAGGTTCAGCAGGTTGACCTTGTGGTCACCGTCTAAACCGGACCGGGCGACGAAGTAGTTCGACACCGCGAGGTGCTGCGGCTGCGCCGTCTCGTGGTAGAACCCGTCGCTGCCGAGCGCGAGGTTGTCGTAGGCGCCCCAGTGCGGGCCGGCGCCCGGCGTGCCGGGGTTGATCGGCGCCGCGCCGACGACCGTCGGCAGGTCACCGCCGCCGCCCTGCTGCGCCTTGGCCTTGGTGTCTACACGGCCCTGGATGTCCTCGATCCGGTCGCCGGCGTTGACCAGCTTCCGGATGTCGAGCACGTAGACGCCGCCGGTGGTGCCGGGGTCGTCCGCGCCGAGCGTGCCCTTCTGCCGCCCGACGATCGCGCGGTAGAGGTACTTGTCGTCCGGGCTGGTCTGGATCCAGCCGCCGTTGGAACTGGCGCCGTTGGCGTCGTTGCCCGGGTAGATGGCCTTGTTGGCCGCCCCGTCGTCGAACACCTCGATCCAATGCGGATCCTTCGCCGTGATGTCCGGCGTGTAGAACACCGCTCCACCCTGCATGGTCTGGGCGAAGGCGCCCTTGTGGCCCGGCAGGTTCGTCACCGTGGTCTCCATGACCGCGCGGCTTTCCGAGTGCAGCGGGTCGGCCGGGTCGGCGCGCGGGCCGTCCGGCAGGTAGGAGACCGCCTTGAGCTTCGGGTGGTTGCGGTCGGAGATGTCCCACGTGCGCACGGTCGGGCGCCGCAGGTACGGCGACGGCTGCTTCACCGGGTCGAGGATGATGTTGCGCGGTTCGGCGTAGTCGCTGGTGACCAACGTGTTCAGATCCTCGCGGGCCTGCACGCCGTGCGGGTTGGCGCACGTCGGTTTCCCGAGCTGCGGGAGGTTGTCGCACAGCTTGGGGTTGTCGCCTTGCGGTGTCGCGGCCGGGTTCTGTGACAGGACCTGCGCGTTCTGGTCGAAGTGCACGACCTCGCCGGGGCTGCCGGCGAACCCGTTGCCGATCTGCGTGCTGCCGTCCTGGTAGGTGTACGGCCCGGGCACGACCGGCCCGCCCATGTAGGTGCCGTACGCCGTGCCGTCCTTGAGCACCCAGTACGCGTCGGGCACCGAACCGCCGAGCGTCTGTGTCGGCAGGCTGACGCCCTTGAGTTTCAGCTGTGGCAAGGAACTCACATCGAACGCATACGTCGCCGCGGCGAACAGTGCGCCCGCGTAGATCGTGTCGCCCTTGTGCCACACGTACTGCATGTGGTGCGGCTCGTTCTCGACGAGCGGGCCGACCGTCGCGGTGTTCACGACCTTGCCGTACGACGGCGAGCCCTGCGTCGCGTCGATCACAGCGAGGAAATCGGGACCGGGCAAGGCGTTCTTCACCTTGTTGAGCCCGCCGCCGAGGGTACCCGGCAGGTTCTTGACGTCCTTCACCGCGGTGTCGGCGATGTTCTCGTCACCGGCCCACACGAGCAGCCACTTCTTCGGCGTGCCCGACTTCGCGGTGAGATCCTTCGACACCAGGTGGTTCTGCACCCAGTACTGCTTGCCGTCGGCCGCGGTCTTGCTGTCGGTGAACACCTGCACATCCGCGTACGCACTCGTGCTCGCCCCGGTGTAGGTCACCGCCGCGATCGCCAACGCGGTGGCCATCGACCCCGTCACCACCTTCCGCCAACGCGGACTGGATCGCATGCACGTTCTCCTTGTTCGTCGTTCCCGCGCCCGTTTTCCGGGCAGGACAAAGACACCGTCGGTGCGGTGCTGGTTCTTCGAACCCGGGCGGCTTACTCGTTCCGAAACGCCACGGGTTCGGACATGCGCGAAATAGTTGCGCCATTCAGACCAACCGTCAATACGGTGATCAATCCCTGAGACGCCGCCGTATCGGGTGAATCCCCGGCACCGACGTCTGCCCAGCTGAGCAGGTCTGCATCACCCGACCGTGTGACTGGCACAAAACAGAAGAGGCCCGGCCGAGGAACGGCCGGGCCTCTTGGGCTGCGGAGGCGGTTACGCCTTTTCGTCGACGTCGTGCGCCGAGATCAGGGTCTCCTCGATCTTGGCGATGGCGAAGCCCCACGCCTGGCCGACAGTGGGCTTCGGCGGGATCACGATCTCTTCGGCATTGGTGACGACGTCGACCAGCACCGGGCCGGGGTGGGCCAGTGCGGCGCGGACACCGGCGTCGACCTGGTCGGGGTGCTCGACGCGAACGGCGTGGATGCCGCAGGCCCGGGCGACGCCGGCGAGGTCCGGGTTCTTGAGCACGGTGCCGAACTCGGGGATGCCGCCCTGTTCCTGCTCGAGCTTGACCATGCCGAGGCGGGAGTTGTCGAACACGAAGATCTTCACCGGCAGCTCGTAGGCCGCGACCGTGAGCAGTTCGCCCATGAGCATGGTGAGGCCGCCGTCACCGCAGAACGCGATGGTCTGGCGGGCCGGGTCGAGCTGGGCGGCACCGAGGGCGTGGGGCAGCGCGTTGGCCATGGAGCCCAGGTTGTACGACCCGAGCAGCTGCCGGTTTCCGTGCAGGGTCACGAAGCGGGCGAGCCACACCGTCGACATGCCGGTGTCGGAGGTGAACACCGCGTCGGCGTCGGCGTGGCGGTCGATAGCTGCCGCGAGCACCTCAGGGCGGATGGCGCGCTCGCGGTTGTCGAACTGCTTGCGTACGCGGCCGGTGACGGTGGAGTCGTAGCCGGGGTCGGCGAGGTGGCGCTGGCGGTCGCGCCAGCTCGTGTAGCGCTCGCGGGACGCCGTGAGGTGCGCGCGCGAGGGCTTCGCCTCGAGCAGCGGCAGCAGCGCGGCCAGCGTGGTGCGGGCGTCGCCGACGAGCGCGTGGTCCACGTGCACGCGGCGGCCGATGCGTTCACCCTCGTGGTCGATCTGCACCACGGTCTTGCCCTTCGGGTACCAGTCTCGGTACGGGAAGTCGGTGCCCACCATCAGCAGCACGTCGCCGTGGCTCAGCGCGTGCTGCGCCGCGGGGTTGCCGATCAGGCCGGTTTGCCCGACCTGGTAGTCGTTGTCCCGTTCGAGGGTTTCCTTGCCCTTGAGGGTCAGGACCATCGGCGCGGCAAGGGTTTCCGCCGTCGCCAGCACCTCGTCGCGGGCCGGGCGTGCGCCGGAGCCGACCAGCATGGTCACGGTGTCCGCGCCGTTGAGCACGGCCGCCACCTCGCCGAGCGCCCCGGCCTCCGGGGTCACCGGCGGGTGCTGGCTCACGAACCGCGGCTCCTGCGTGCCGTGCGGCAGCTCGCGTCCCGCGATGTCGCCCGGCAGGGTCAGCACGGCCACCCCGTTGCGTGCGTACGCCGCGTTCACCGCCAGCTCCAGCAGGTACGGGAACTGGGCCGGGTCGGTGATCGTGCGGGAGAACACCGACACGTCGCGGAACACGGCGTCGTTGTCCACTTCCTGGTGGTAGTCGCTGCCCATCTCGGCGCTGGGCACCTGGCCGCAGATCGCGAGCAGGGGGGTGTGGGACTTCTTCGCGTCGTAGAGGCCGTTGAGCAGGTGCAGCGAGCCCGGTCCGACGGTGCCCATGCACACGCCGATCCGGCCGGTGAGCTGCGACTGCGCGCCCGCGGCGAACGCGCCCGCCTCCTCGTGCCGGACTCCTATCCACCGGATGCGGGGCTCCTGGCGCAGCGCGTCGGTGATCGGGTTCAGCGCGTCGCCGACCACGCCCCACATCGCGGACACGCCGTGGTCGGCCAGGCTTTGCACGAGCATCTTCCCGACAGTGGTCATCGGTGTCCTCTCAGCGGTATTCGGGGTTGGGATGGGTGAAATCGAACCGCTCGCCCTCGTCCCAGGCCGCTCGCTGGTTGCCGTACGCGGGGATTCCGCCCGCGTCCTTCAGCATTTTCGCCAGGTGCATGAGGTTCCACGTCATGAACGTGGTGTTGCGGTTCGTGAAGTCGTTCTCCGGCCCGCCCGACCCCGGGTCCAGGTAGGACGGACCCGGGCCGATCGGCCCGAGCCAGCCGGCGTCGGCCTGCGGCGGGATCGTGTAACCGAGGTGCTGGAGGCTGTAGAGCACGTTCATCGCGCAGTGCTTCACCCCGTCCTCGTTGCCGGTGAGCAGGCAGCCACCGACGCGTCCGTAGTAAGCGTACTGGCCGGCGTCGTTGAGCAGGTGTGAACACGCATAGAGCCGTTCGATGACCTTCTTCATTTCGGACGAGTTGTCCCCGAGCCAGATCGGTCCACACAGGACCAGGATGTCGGCGGCCAGCACCTTCTCGTACAGCGCCGGCCATTCGTCGCTCGCCCAGCCGCGCTCGGTCATGTCGGGGTACACCCCGACGGCGATGTCGTGGTCGATCGTCCGGATCACCTCGACCTCGACGCCCTCGCGCCGCATGAGCTCCGCGCTCACCCGCAGGAGTCCTTCGGTGTTGCTCGGCTCCGGCGAGCGCTTCAGCGTGCTGTTGAAGAACACGGCGCGCAGGCCGTCGAATCGGGGACTCACAGACACTCCAGGGTTCGGTGGGCGGTGGACCTCACCCTAGGGAGCAGCACGCGGAGTCACCATTATCGGGACGTTACGGCGGTTCTTACGGAAGTGTTGTGGCCGGTTTCGCCGGCCGGTGCCGAGACTTACGGCCGGCGCTGTTCGATCGTGAAGCCGAGCTTCCCCAGCACCGCCACCGCGCCCGCTTTGCCGCCTTCGAAGTCGCCGGGGGCGAGGCGCTCGCCGGTGGCGAACTCGTACGCCGTACCGAGCAGGGCCTTGTGCGGGTACCGCTTGCCGTCCCACACCAGCTCGTAGGTGCGCGACGGGCCGAACCCGTGCGCCGCGAAGAACGCCTCCGCCCCGAGCCGGTCGTACTCCTGCGCGGCGCGCACCACGTCCGCCTCGCTCACGCGGCTCCACGACACCATCTCTGCCGGACCTCCCGGGCTGGGCGACACGTCGCAGCCCAGCGTGGGGCCGGCGCGGGGTGCTTCGCATCGGGGAATTCCCCGGTGGGCGCCCACCGGGCGATTAGGGACGCACCGGCCGTTTCGTCACCACCAGCAGCGCGACGTCGTCCTGGGCCGGGTTCGTGCCGACGAGCGCGGCCATCACTCGGGCGCACACGGCTTCCGGGTCGCCCGTGGTCATGGCGGTGGTCAGTTTGCGGAAGCCGTCGTCGAGGTCGGCGTCGCGGCGTTCGACGAGGCCGTCGGTGTAGAAGCCGAGCGTGCACTCCGGCGGCAGCGCGACCACGGTGTCGCGCCGGTCCGCGGGTGGCAGGCCCAGGCCCACGGGCAGGTCCGGCGGGACGTCCAGCAGGCGCGCGGGGGAGCCGGGCGTGGCCAGCACGGGCGGCGGGTGCCCGGCGAGGGACAGCACGAGGGTTTCGCGGTCCGGCGGCACGACGGCGTACGCGACGGTCGCCATGATGCCTTCCTCGAAGTGGTTCATCTTGCGGCTCAGCTTGCCCAGCGCCTCCGCGGGACTCGCGGCGTCGAGCGCGTACGCGCGCAGGGCACTGCGCAGCCGGCCCATCACCACGGCGGCGCCGAGGCCGTGGCCGGCGACGTCGCCCATGACGATGCCGAGGCGGTCGCCGGGGAGCGGGAACACGTCGTACCAGTCGCCCCCGACGGCGAAGTCCGCGCCGGGCACGTAGCGGGACGCGAAGTCCAGGCCCGGCACCGAGGCGATGCGCGCCGGCAGGAGACTTCGCTGCAGCGCCGTCGCGGCCGCGCGGTCTTCGCCCGCGGCCTCGGCCACCATCGTCAACGCGAGGCGGGCCGCGGCGATCCGCAGGAGCTCGATGTCGTCCGAGTCGAACGCACGCTCCACTGTGGACCCGATGTGCAGCACGCCCACGAGCTCGTCGCGGGCGAGCATCGGCACGCCGAGGAGCACTTTGAGACCGCGTTCCCACAGCAGCGCGTTGATCACGGTCGACTCGTCGACATGGTCGATCAGCACCGGTGCGCGCTGCGCCGCGACCCGCCCGGCGAACCCGGCTCCGACCGGCACCCGCACGCCTTGGAAGACCTCTTCCTCGATGCCCGCCGACGCGATCGCGGTGAGCCGTCCGGCGGCCTCGTCGTAGCGCAGCACGGTCGCGGTGTCGACGTCGAACAGCTCACGCACGCGCTCCAGCAGCGTGCGCAGCAGCGGCTCCAGTTCGAGCCGGCCGAGGGCGGTGTCGGTGATCGACTCCAGCCGGTGCAGCCGGTCGCGGGCGCCGGGTTCGACGGGCATTGGACCAGGCTACTGGGCCGCGGCACCTGCAACCGATGGTTGCGCGGCGAAGCGGCGTCCCCTAACCTGCAACCATCGGTTGCGAAAGGGGAAGGACGGCCATGGAGTACGGCACCATCGAGCGCGAGATCCGGGTGGCGGCGCCGCCCGAAGTCGTCTACGAGGTGATCACGCAGCCCGAGCACATCGCGGCGTGGTGGGGGTTCGACGCGGTGTTCGAGGGGACCGCGGGAACTCTGAACCGGCCGCGCCGGGACGGGAGCGGGACGGTCGTCGTGCCGGTGTCCGTCGTCGAGGCGCAGCCGCCGCGGCGGTTCGTGTTCCGCTGGGTGCAGCCGGAGGGGGAAACGGCGACGCCGGAGAACTCGTTCCTCGTCACGTTCGAGCTGGTGCCCGCGGACGGCGGCACGCTGCTGAAACTCACCGAGGCCGGCTTCCGCGAGATCGGGTGGGAGGCGGCGCGGCTCGAGGCGTACTACCTCGACCACACCGCGGGCTGGGACGAACACCTGCCCAACCTGGCGGCATACGCGGCCGGCCTGGTGCACTCGTGATCGACGACGACCTGTGGGCCGCCCTCGGCGACCCCACCCGGCGGCACCTGCTGGACCTGCTGCTGGCCGACGGGTTCGGCACGGCGACGGGACTGAGCGAGCACCTGCCGGTGACGCGTCAGGCGGTCGCCAAGCACCTCGCCGTGCTGGAGCGCGCGGAGCTGGTCGTGGCCCGCAAGGACGGGCGTGAGGTCCGGTACGTCGTCAACGAAGCGCAGTTCGCCCGCGCCGTCGCGCAGCTGACCTCCGTCGGCGCGGCGTGGGACGCCCGGCTGCGGCGGATCAAGACGATCGCCGAGTCGATCCAGGCTCTGCGTTCGGCCGAAGGAAAGGAACCCCCGTCATGACCCCGGACTACCAGAAGACCGTCTCGGTCAACGCGGCTCCCGACACCGTGTTCGACGCGCTCACGACTGTCGCCGGCCTCGGCGCGTGGTGGACCCGCGTCACGGGATCAGGCGACGCCGGCGGCGAGCTCCGGTTCTTCTTCTCCCATCCGGACCCGTGCGTGATGCGGGTCGACGAAGCCACGCGGCCGAGCGTGGTGCGCTGGACCGTGACCTCGTGCGACTTCCTCCCCGACTGGGTCGGCACGCGGCCGGCCTTCACCATCGTCCCGGTCGACGGCGCGACGGAGCTTCGCTTCCGCCACCACGGCCTGACCGCGGAGCTCGATTGCCTCGACATGTGCACCCGCGGCTGGAACCACTTCACCGAAAGCCTGCGCGCCTACGCGGAATCCGGCGTCGGCATGCCGAGCGGCAGCCCGGCCGACCTGGCCCGGCGCCGATGAGACGGCGCGCTCGCGGGTAACGGAACTTGACGAGGTCCCGCACGTCCGGTCCCCGTACGCTCGTCCACTTCGACGAGACCGCCGAGTGCCGGACCAGCCGCGGGAGGAAGCCGTGATGAACGCCCCCGAGATCCGCACGGAGGCCGGATCGGTGCGGGGCCGCGTCGAGGACGGGCCGGCCGTCTTCCGCGGCATCCCGTTCGCGCAGCCGCCGGTGGGGGAGCTGCGGTTCGCCGCGCCGCGGCCGGTGCGGGCGTGGGACGGCGTGCGCGAGGCACTCGCGTTCGGACCGCCGCCACCGCAGTCGCTGCTGCTCGGCCCGCCGTCGAACGCGGTGCCCGGCGAGGACTGGCTGACGCTCAACGTGTGGTCGCCGCGCCCCGAGGCGGGCGCTGCGTTGCCGGTGCTGGTCTGGATCCACGGCGGTGCGTTCCAGTTCGGGCACGCGGCCGATCCGGCGTACGACGGCGCGAACCTGGCTCGCGAAGCGGGCGTTGTCCTGGTGACGTTCAACTACCGCGTCGGCGTCGAAGGGTTCGGGCACCTGCGGGGCGCGCCGGACAACCGCGGCCTGCTCGATCAGATCGCCGCGCTGGAGTGGGTGCGGGCGAACATAGCCGCGTTCGGGGGTGATCCGGCGCGGCTCACGGTGTCCGGCCAGTCGGCGGGCGGTGGCTCGGTCGCGGCGTTGCTCGCGATGCCCGGCGCGGCCGGGTTGTTCCGGCGGGCCATCGTCCAAAGTGGATCCGGGACGTTCTTCACCCCGCCGCTGGCCGCCGACGTCATGACCGAGATCGCCGCCCGCACGGGGCGCGAGCCGACGGTCGATGATCTGCGCGGTGTGTCGCCGGCCGGGCTCGTCGCCGCTGCCGACTCGGTGAGCGGCGAGCTACGGACCTACGCCGGACGCTGGGGCGCCGCCGCGCACGCCGCGGTCCCGTTCTCGCCGGTCGTCGACGGCGAGGTGCTGCCCCGCACCCCATTCGAGGCGCTGGCCGCCGGCGCGGGGCGCGGGATCGAGCTGATCGCCGGCCACACCCGGGACGAGACCCGCCTGTCCCTCGTGCTCGAAGGCCGCCTCGGCACCGTCACCGACGAGGAGGCCGAGGCCGCGCTGCGGGCCCTCGCGCCGGACCCGGACCGCTACCGCCGGACCTACCCGGACGCGAGCGCCGAGCGCCTGTACGAGCTCGTCACCTCCGACTGGTTGTTCCGCATGCCGAGCCACCGCCTGGCCGAGGCGCAGGTGGCCGGCGGCGGCCGAGCCCACGCGTACGAGCTGGTCTGGCCGGCCCCCGGCCTGGACGGCGTGCTCGGCGCCTGCCACAGCCTCGACGTGCCGCTGGTGCTCGGAAACCGCCACGGGAGCCTGTCCGCCCTGCTCCTCGGTGCCGAACCGCCCGCCGAAACCGAAGTGGTCGCCCGGCACTTAGTCACTGCGTGGGCCGCCTTCGCCCACACCGGTGACCCGGGCTGGCCGGCCTACGACACCCGGCGCCGCGCGGTCGCGGTCTTCGACACCGACCTCACGACCACGTCGTACCCGGAGGAAGCGTCCCGCGCGCTGTGGGCCGGGCACGCCTTCGCGCCGCTGCCGCTGCCGGGACTTGACCGGTGATCCACTCGCCTGCGACTCTCGCGCTCTCGGGGGAGACACGGGAACGGTGGCATGACCGGCAGATGGGGCGGCCTCACGGCTCTGCTCGCGGGGTTCTTCGTGATCCTGCTCGACACGACCATCGTCGCGGTGGCGAGCCCGGCGATCCAGGCCGAGTTGAAGCCCGGCGTGGCCGGGTTGTTCTGGGTGACGGCCGGCTACTTGCTCGCGTTTTCGGTGCCGCTGCTGGTGTTCGGGCGGCTCGGTGACCGCTTCGACCCCAAGCGCGTGTACCTCTTCGGGATGGCGGGCTTCGGGGTCGCGTCGGCCTGGTGCTCACTGTCGCCTTCGGTCGGCTGGCTGATCGCGTTCCGGATCCTGCAAGGACTGGCCGCGGCGGCGATGGCGCCCCAGCCGCTCACGTTGATCCGGCGGCTCTTCGCCGAGGACGAACGCGGGCGCGCCCTCGGCGTGTGGGGTTCGGTCGCGGCGGCGGGTACGTTGCTCGGGCCCGGCGCGGGCGGGCTGCTGACCGCGACGCTCGACTGGCGCTGGATCTTCTGGGTCAACGTGCCGCTCTGCGGTGTCGCGCTGCTGCTCGGCCTGCGCCTGATCCCCGGCAGCCCGGGGCGCGCCACGCGGTTGGACGCCCTGGGCGCGGTGGCGAGCACGGCGGGGCTGAGCCTGCTCGTGTGGGCGCTGCTGTCGTGGACTTCGCTTTCCCTGCTCGCGCTGGCCTTGTCCGCCGTGCTGCTGGTCTTCTTCTCCCGCCGCGAACGTGGCCAAGGCGAGGAAGCCCTTGCGCCGCTGGAGCTTTACCGCTCGCCCGGGTATTCCGCAGCCAGCCTGGCGATGGCGGCGCTCGGCGCGACGGTGCTCGCGATGGCCCTGCCGACCATGCTCTACGTGCAGGACGTGCGCGGGTTCGGCCCCGTCGAGGGCGCCGCGGTCCTCGCGCCGGACGCCGTCGTGGCCATGGTCCTGTCTCCGTGGACGGGCCGCTGGGTCGATCGCATCGGTCCGCGCCGGCCGGCGGTGGCCGGGATGGTGCTGCTGACAGCGAGCCTGCTCATCGTGGGCCTGGTGGTCGCGCTGCACCTGAACCCGTGGTGGGTCGCGGCCGGAGCCGCGGTGCTGGGCGCCGCCAACGCCCTGGCCTGGGCGCCGCTGTCGGTCACCGCGATGGCGTCGGTCGCCCCGTCTGCGGCGGGCGCGGCTTCGGGGCTGTTCAACACGGTGCGGCAGGTGGGCGCGGTCGCGGGCGTCGCGGCGACGGGTGCGATCCTCGCCGGGCTGGCCGCCCGGCCCACGCTGGCGTTCGGCGTCGTGTTCGGCTTGATCACGCTCACCGCCGCCGCGGGCACCGTCGCGGCCCTGCGGCTGCCGAAGACCCTGTCCGTGGCCGAGGTGGCTACCGGAGAGCGGCTTTCGTGAGCGTGGTCGCGGTGTGGACGACGCTGCGCACGGCGTCGTCCGCGGCGAGGCCGTGGAGGTCGGTCAGGCCGGACAGCGCCTCGGCGCTGATCACGACGGCGAGGTCGCGTTTGAGCTGGGCCAGGGCCGCGGGGGAGAGGTCCTTCAGCTCTGCCGGCGGGGCGAGCGCGTGGTCGATGAGGCCGAAGCGCAGACCCGGGCGGGCGGTGGCGTCGGCCGGCGCGTGACGGTCGCCGCGATCATGGCGCGCACGGCGCCCTCGTGGGTCAGGACGTGGCGCAGGAGGTGCTCGGTCGCGGTGGCGATCCGGACGACGGGGTCGCCGGTGTCCGGGTTCAGCGTCCGCCTGCGGTAGCAAGTCCGCTCTCATGATGAGAGCGGACTTGCAGGAGCCGGCTCAGCGGCGCACGGGCACGGCGTCGGCCGTGGCCGCGTCGGCGCGCTGGGATTCGACGTCGGCCAGCCGCTGCCGCAGCGCGGTGGTCATGAGCTGCCAGGCGTCCGAACCCAGCACGAGGCGGCGCGGCGGATTCGCCGAAACCGCCGCGCGCACGACGGCGGCGATCGTGTTCTCCTGGCTGTTCGTCATCTCCGACACGGGGATCGGCTCCTGGTCGGCCGGCCCGCCGCGGTACGGGGCGCTGACCGGCACGCGGTCGGCGGCGTCGAAGAAGCCCGTGCGGACCATGCCCGGCTCGATCAGCGTGGTGTCGATGCCGAACGGTGCGACCTCCTCGGCCAGCGCCTCGAAGAAGCCTTCGATACCCCATTTCGTGGTGTGGTAGAGCGAAAACGCGGGGAACGCGAGGTGCCCGCCCATGCTCGACAGCTGCAGCAGCCGGCCGCCGCCCTGGGCGCGCAGGTGCGGCACGACCGCGCGGGCGAGCTGGATCGAGCCGGTGAGGTTGGTGGCGATCATGCGGTCGATCTGCGCGTCGGTGAGGTCCTCGGCGGCGGCGAACACGCCGTAGCCCGCGTTGGACACGACTACGTCGATGCGCCCGAGCGCGGCGAACGCTTCGTCGACGACGGCGCGCAGTCGCGCAGTGTCCGTGACGTCCAGCGCGCGTACCCACAGGCGTTCGCCGTGGCGGGCGGCGAGGTCGTCAAGCTGCTCCGGGCGGCGCAGGGTGGCCGCGACGCGGTCGCCGCGCGCCAGCACCTGCTCCACGAGCTCGCGGCCCATCCCGCGCGACGCTCCGGTCACGAACCAGGTCTTGCTGTTCGGTGTGGTGTCCATACTGGAGAGAACCCGTTGTGCGGAGCGAAAAATCCATACGGCAGATGAGAGTTCCGGATCGCCGCGATACGGTTCGTGCATGAGTGAGCTGACCGTGGCGGGATTGCGGGTCGTCCGGGAGATCGCGTTGAGCGGATCGTTCACCGCGGCCGCGCGGCTGTTGGGGTACTCGCAGCCGGCGATCTCGCGCCAGGTGGCCGCGATGGAGGCGGCGGCCGGGCAGGCGCTGTTCGTCCGCGAAGGGCGCGGCGTGCGGGTCAGCGCGGCCGGCGCCGTCGTGGTCGAGCACGCGGGGCGGATCCTGGCCGGGATGCGGGCGCTGGAACAGGACCTCGCGGGGCTGGACGACCGGCTCGCCGGCCGCGTCCGGCTGGGCGCGTACCCGTCGGCGACGGCCGTGCTCGTGCCCCGCGCCGTCGCGCGGCTGCGCACCGAGCACCCGGGCCTGGAGGTTGCGCTGACCGAAGCGGCGACGCCCACGCTGCTGCGACACCTGCGCGCCCGGCGGCTGGACGTGGCCGTGCTCGGCGTCGGCGCCGGGCTGCCGGACTACGATCTGGCCGGGCTCGACCAGGAGGTCGTGTCGGCCGGCGGCCTGTGTGTCGCGGTCCCTTCTGGCCATCGGCTGGCCGGCGTCGACGTGGTCCCCGTGGCCGAGCTCGCGGGCGAGGCCTGGATCGCCGGCCCGGGCAGCGGCGACGACCCGCAGTTCCGCGCCTGGCCGACGCTCACCGAGCCCGTGATCGGCCACGCCGTGCGCGGCTGGCCGGCGCGGCTCGGCCTGGTCGCCGCCGGGCTGGGCGTGTGCCTGATGCCCGAGGTTGCCGCTCTGTCCATCCCGGCCGGTGTGGTCACCGTCGGCGTCGACGACCCGAACTGGCCGGGCCGCCGGACGATCGCCGTGTTCCCGCCGACGCGCAGCGCGGAAGCCGGGGCCGTCGTCGCCGCCTTACGTCAGGTAGGCGACAACCTTGGCGCCGCCGGTGCGGATTCGTGAGAGAGGAGACGTTCACCCCGGACCTGTACGTCCGGTACTTCCGCGACCTGCGCGAGTTCGCCCCGCGGGCGGGACGGCCGGTGCCCGCCGACGAGACCGTCGAGATCATGGCGCGGTACCACACGGAACCCGCGACCACCCGCACCTCGCCACCGCGCTCGCCGGGCGGGGCGCGCGGGTTCTCGCCCCGGTCCTGCCCGGGTTCGACGGGACACCGCCGGCCGCAGCGCCCGATCAGTACGCCGGCGACCCGGCCATGCACGACCCCGAACTGCGCGCCCGGCTCGAATCCGTGCGCCTGCCGGTGGCCGCAGCTGGAGCAACCGGACCGCGTCGCCGACCTGGCGCTGGGCGACTCGGCCTGAGGAACGGTGAAATTCGGTTACGGGCTTGATACACCGGTCCTATGGGCTCATAGGAAAAGACAGTGAACACGAAACAAGAACTGATGGCTCCTGCGCGATCGGGCCCTTACGCTCGATCGCATGACCACCAAGAAGCAGGCCGCTGACACGGTGCTCGAGGCCAAGGTCCGGCTGGGGCTCACCTGGGCCGAAATCGCCGATACCCTCGACGCCCCCTTGGCGTGGACGACGTCGGCGCTGCTCGGGCAGCACCCGGTTCCCGCGGACAAAGCCGCGAAGGCCGTCGCGATCCTGGAGCTGGGCGACGACGTCGCGCAGGCGCTGCAGCTCCAGCCCACGCGCGGCGCGCTCGAGGAGGCCGTGCCGACCGACCCGACCATCTACCGCTTCTACGAGGTCCTGCAGGTGTACGGCCCCACCATCAAGGAACTGATCCACGAGCAGTTCGGCGACGGCATCATGAGCGCCATCAACTTCAAGATCGACGTCGGCCGCCGCGAGGACCCGGGTGGCGAGCGCGTGGTCGTGACGCTCGACGGGAAGTTCCTCAAGTACCAGTGGGGCTGAGCGTCGCGCGGGCATGACCGGACCGCCTTGCCCCGGCGAGGGCAAGGCGATCCGGCGCCGTGAAGCTACGAAGCCGACCACACGGCGAGCACGTTGCCTTCCGGGTCCCGGAAGTGGAACCGCCGCCCGCCCGGGAAGTCGTAGGCCGGTTCGACGATCGTGCCGCCCGCGGCGACGACGGATGTTTCGCTCGCACCGAGGTCGTCCGAGTACAGGATGCAGAGCGGCCCGCCCGGGGCGACCGCGTCGTCGACGCGGAAGCCGCCGACCTCCGGGTACGCCTCGGCCGGATCGGCCCGGATGCCGGCGTACCCGGGCCCGTAGGCGTTGAAGCCCCAGCCGAACGCGTCGCGGTAGAACGCCGTCGCGCGGTCGAGGTCGGTCACGGCGAATTCCGTGTAGTCCAGGCGGTGGTGCGTCGAAGCCATGACGATCCTCCCGGTCGGCTCAAGTGGCTTCGCCCATTCTGTTCGCCGCCGCCGACAAAAAGCGTCAGGCCGGCCGGTAGGTGAGGAGAACGAGGCTTTCGCCGACGGTCCTCGTGGCCACGAGCCGCATCGGTTTCACCCCGCTCGTCTCGCCGAAAAGCCGTTCGCCCGCGCCGACCACGACCGGGTAGGTCATCAGGCGCAGCTCGTCGACGAGGTCCTGCTCGGCCAGCCTGTGCGCCAGCCGGCCGCTGCCGTAGACGACGAGGTCACCGTCCACCTCCTGTTTGAGATTCGGGACTTCCTCGGCCTTCAGGACCGTGGAGTTGGTCCACTCCGGACCGTCGAGCGCGGAGGAGGAGACGACGTACTTCGGCAGCTCGCGCAACCGGTCCGCCCAGGCGCCGTCGCGGGACCCCCAGCCCCGCGCGACGAACCACGCGTAGGTGCGCCGCCCCATCAGCAGGGCCGCGGCGCTCACCGCCTCTTCGAACTCGACTTCCGCCCACGCTGCCCGGTCCGCGTCCCCGATGCACGTGAACCAGCTGCCCCGTCCGAGGCCGTCCTCGCCGGTCGGATCCTGGATGACTCCGTCGAGCGAGACGTTTTCACTGATGACGATCTTTCCCATGGCCGTTCTCCCTTGTTCTCGGCTGTCGGGGATACCGACGCCGCGGGATCCGCAAAAGTGGCGCACCGCCCCCTTCGCGCCCCGGCCGGCGTCGAGACAGGATGAGAACGCAGACCGGAGAGAGGTGGCCATGGAACGGGCGAGGATCGACCTGATCAGCCGGGCGCGGGGCGGCGACGGCGAGGCTTTCCGGGCGCTGACCGAACCGCACCGCCGCGAGCTGCAGGTGCACTGTTACCGGATGCTCGGCTCGTTCCAGGACGCCGAGGACGCACTGCAGGACACGCTTCTGTCCGCCTGGCGGGGCCTGAGCGGGTTCGACGGCCGCGCCTCGATCCGCACCTGGCTCTACCGGATCGCCACCAACCGGTGCCTCAGCGCCCTGCGCGCGGCCAAGCGCCGCCCGGCCAAGGAATGGGACATCCCCGGCGTCGAACCGCCGGAACCCACGCGCCTCGGCGAGGTCGTGTGGCTCGAGCCATACCCCGACGCCCTCCTCGAAGGCGCGATCGCCGTGCCGCTCGGCCCGGAAGCCCGTTACGAACAGACCGAGTCGATCTCCCTGGCCTTCGTGACCGCCCTGCAGGCATTGCCGCCGCGTCAGCTGGCCGTCCTGATCCTGCGCGACGTCCTCGGGTTCCCCGCCGCCGAGGTGGCGGGCATGCTGGACACGACCGTCGACTCGGTCAAGAGCGCCCTGAAACGAGCGCGCGCCGGCCTGCCGCGCCGGCGGCCGACCGTCACCGAACCCGCTCCCACCGCCGGCTCGCCCGCCGAGGACACGCTCGTGGCGAGGTTCGTCAGCGCGTACGAGGCCGCCGACATCGACGCGCTGGTGACACTGCTGACCGACGACGCGTTCATGTCGATGCCGCCGCTGCCTTTCGAGTACGAAGGCCGCGACGTCGTGGCCCACTTCTGCGCGAGCCTGTTCGGCGCGGGCCGCCGCTTCGACCTCGTGCCGACGCGCGCCAACGGCCAGCCCGCGTTCGGCGCGTACCTGCGCACCCCGGGCGGCGTCCGCCACGGCACCGGCCTCTACGTCCTCACCTTGACGGGCGACCGGATCTGTGCGATGAGCCGCTTCGAGAACAGCGTGTTCCCGGCGTTCGGGCTCCCGCGCTCGCTCCCGGGCCGGTAGGCGGGGCGGCCCTGAGCGGACGGTCACCGTCACCGGCACAGTCATCTGTCTGGCGCTGTGCCGGTCCCGGCCCGGCGACGATGGTCCCCGTCAACCAGGGCGGGCCCGGAAAGCCGGGCCGCCGAACGAACGGAGACCACCCATGCCGACGATCACCACCGACGACGGTGTCGAGATCTTCTAGCCGTTCGGTCCGCGCGGCGCAGTGGGCGGCTGGAGTCGGTGCCGGGGTGAACCGAGGTTAGGCCGCGTGAGCCATGCCCAGCCAATGCCTAAATCGCCGCCTGCCATGCCCCTTCGCGCATAGCGGGCGAATTCGTCTACTGTGGACTCCGCCGCTCAGATCGCGTAGTGCCAGCCGGTGAGGGCGTAGGCGCTGAACCAGCAGCCGACGAGGACCACGCCGGCGGTCGCCGCGACGGCGGTGCTCCTGCGGCGGCCGGACAGCCCCTGGGCGAGTGGCAGCAGCAGGACGAAGCCGGGCAACAGGAACCGCGCCTTCGCGAACGGGATGCCCGCGGTGCCGGCCACGAGCACCACCATGCCCGCGCCGAAGAGGATCAGCGGCCACCAGCTCGGCCGCTCGCGCAGCCTGAGCAGGAGCAGCGCGGCCGCGATGATCGCGAGGAACACCACGAAGACGTTCCCGACCTCCATCACCGACCGGCCTTGGACGAGCTGCTGGCCGACGAAGCCGAACGTCTCCGCGCCGGCGTCGAAGCGGGTGTTCCAGCCGTGCCACTCGAGGTCGAACCAGCCGAACAGGCTGCCCGTCTGGTTCGCGACCCACAGCCAGTAGCCGATCAGCCCCACCGGCGCCGCGGCCGCCGCGATCAGCGGCGCCGGCCGCGGTGCCCGGGCGAAGGCCACCACACCGGCGAAGACGACCACCGCCACCAGCACCACCGCCGTCGGCCGCGTCAGCCCGGCGGCGACACAGCAGAGCGCCGCGAGCGCCCACCGCCTCTCGACGAGCCCGACGAGCGCCCACGCCACGAACGTCGTGAACAGGGCTTCGGTGTAGACCATCGAGAGCGTGATCGACAGCGGCGCGCCAGCCCACAGCGCCACGAGCAGCAGCCCGGTCCGCTCCTTCCCCGCCCCGGCGGTTTTGCCGAGGCGGTAGACGCCCAGCGCCGCCACGATCCCCGCGATGAGGCTGATCAGCAGTCCGGCAGCGGTGCTGCCGAGCCCCGTGCCGGTCGCCAGCGCGTGCATGAGGAACGGGTACAACGGGAAGAACGCCAGCGGCGTGTGCGGGGCGAAGTTCCCGGCGGCGTCGACGAGCCCGTGGGTGATCCCGCCGTAGCCGTCGTCCGCGATCGCCAGGTACCACTGCCCGTCCCACGCGGTGAGCCGGTCGAGCAACGGCTGCCCGGTACTCGACGCGAACAACGCCAGCACCACCACTCCGACCACCCGCACCGCGAGATACACCCCGGCGGCGCGCAGATAACCGAGACGCGCCGAGGCCACGGCGCGAGTCGAGGCCGGGGCCGGCGTGGGGGTGGACAACAACGTGGTCATGGCGGGTTTCCGTTCACGGGCAGCGCGCGGTCGGCGCTGTTGGGCCGGCTCGGCGGTCATGGGGGAGCAAGCGGGAATGGCGGGCGAGTGGGAGGTCTTGGTGGAGGCCGACGTGCTCAGGCTGGAGGTGGCTGGTTTCGGCGGGCCGAGGCGTTCGGCGTGAGGTTCGGCCGGCGAGGCGGTCACGGGGTGCTGGTCGGCGACAGGCCGTCGTCGGTCGGCGAGAAGCCGGGGCTTGCGGGTGCGTGGGAGGTCGTCGAGACGGGCGCCGTGCCCGGTGGGGGCGGGGTGTGGGTGGTGCCCGTGACGGTGGGGGTCGTCGTGGAGGTGGCCGTGGGCAGGGGCGGCGCGGCGGGGCCCAGGTGCTCGGCGGGCTGCGCGCGCAGGAACAGGGGGACGAGTACGAGGGTCGCGGTGGCCAGGGCGCTGCCGGAGATGGCCAGGCCGCGGCGGACGGCGCGGTGGCGGCGGCCCCGGCGCAGCACCGTGGAGAGGGTGGCGTCGAAGTCGCCTGCGCCGGAACCGTCGGGGCCGGCCAGGTGGATGAGGGCGCGTGCCTGGTCTTCGTTCATCGCTCGCTCTCCTCGGGGAACGGGTCGCGGAAGCCCAGAGGGTCGAGCGCGCGTTTGAGCGCGGCGAGGCCGCGGGCGGACTGGCTTTTCACGGTGCCCTCGCTGCACCCGAGGGCGGTGGCCGTCTCGCCGACGCTGAGGTCGTTCCAGAAGCGCAGCACGAGCACGGCCCGTTGCCGCGGCGGCACCTGCGCCAGCGCCGTGCGCACGGCGAGTCGGCCGGCGTGGTCGGTTTCGGGCAGGGCGGTGGTGTCGGGCGGGGCGGCGGAGGTCAGTTCCAGCTGCCGCCACTTGCGCCGGTTCTCCCGCACGAACGTGCGCACGAGCACGGTGCGCGCGTAGGCGTCCAGGCCGCCCTGGCGCACCAGCCGGGGCCAGATCACGTAGAGCTTGACGAGAGTGGTCTGCACCAAGTCGTCGGCGCGGTGCCATTCGCCGCTGAGTACGTACGCGGTGGTCCGCAGCGCCGAGGCACGACTGTGCACGAAGGCGGTGTAATCCGCCTCCCAGTCCCGGTGACCCACTCGCTGCTCCTCGCTCGGACCGCCGTTCAGCAGCCCTCACTCCACAAAGGCCATGGGCGGGCCCTGCGGTTGCACGCGAATCGGGTGACGCACGTCACTGCCGCGAACACAGTAGAACGTCCGTGACCGGATCAGCCCGGTCACGGGCGTGGCGGACGAAAAGTCGTCCGGTGTCGACGGTTACGCCGGGACCGACCAGCGCTGGTTGGGGCCGCCGGAGCAGGTCCAGATCTGCAGCTTGGTGCCGTTGGCCGTCGAGCCGTCCTTCACGTCCAGGCACTTGCCGCTGCCCGCGTTGACCAGCGAGCCGTTCGCGCCGGTCGACCACTTCTGGTTGGCGGCGCCGAAGCAGTCCCAGAGCTGGACCGCGGCGCCGTCGGCGGTGCCGTTGCCGGTGACGTCGAGGCACTTGCCCAGGCCGCGGACGGTGCCGTCACTCGAGAGCGTCCAGTGCTGGTTCGGGCCCGACGTGCAGTCCCACAGCTGCGGCTGGTTGCCGTTGGCGGTCGAGCCGCCGGTGACGTCGAGGCACTTGCCGCCGAGGCCGGAGATCGGGCCGGTGCGGCCGGCAGGCGGGGGAGTGGTGGTGCCGCCGCCGCTGCCGGGCCAGGTGAACGTGGCCATCGAGCCACCGGGCAGCTGGTAGCCGAACGACTGGCCGCCGAAGGAGACCTGGAAGTTCTGCGTGCCACCGGTGTTGAGCGCGACGAGCACGATCGTGCCGTCCGGGTTGCGGAACGCGACGTTCTCGACACCGCCCTCGCCGTAACCCGTCGAGTCGATCCGCACGGCGCCGGGCTGCACGAACTTGCTCAGGTGGCCGAGCACGTAGTACTCGGCGTTGTAGGTCACGTTGCCACCGCCGACGGTCACGACACCGTTGCAGTTGCCGCAGCTGCCGATCACCGGGCCGTGGTTGTTGTCCAGCGCCATGTTCCACAGCGCGACGGTGCGCGCGTAGTTGCGCGTGGCGCCGATCGTGAGGTTCATGCCCTGCCACCGCAACGTGTCGGCGAAGCTGTTCGCGACGTTGTCGGAGTCGTGGCCGGAGCATTCGGTGAAGAAGATGTCCTTGTGCTGGTCGCCGTACACCTTGGACTGGGCCGACGGGTCACCGCCGTAGCAGTGCCACGCCGAGCCGGCCACGTTGTCGCCGGCCTGGTTGTTCACCTGCTCGGCGAAGTCCGTGACGTCCCAGTTGTGGTCGTAGCCCAGGATCTTCGCCGGCAGGCCCGCCGCGCGCAGCTTCGGCGCGAGGGTGTTGATGATGTTCGCCTGCTGGGCGGGCTCCATGTACATGCTGGGGTAGCCGGGTGCGGAGAACCGCGGCTCGTTCTGCACGCTCAGGTAGTCGATCGGCACCCCCGCCGCCCCGTAGGCCTGCGCGAACTTCACCAGGTAGTCGGCGAAAACCCCGTTCTGGTCGCTGCGCAGCGAGCCGCCGATGAGGCTGTTGTTGTCCTTCATCCACGCCGGCCCGCTCCACGGGGTGGCCATGACCGACAGCTTCGGGTTCAGGCTCTTGGCCTGCTTGACCAGCGGCAGGATGGAGGAGTTGTCGTGCGCCACGGAAAACCGCGAGAGACTCGGGTCCGCCGCGCCGTCGTCGTAGGTGTAGAAGCTGCGCGAAAAGTCCGACGCGCCGATGGGCTGGCGCAGGAAACTCAACCCGATTCCGCCGGACGTGGTGAACAGTGAGTTCATGATCTCGTCACGCCGCGGCGAGTTGGTGATGTTCCACGCAGCCGAGTCGGTGAACGACGCGCCGAAGCCCACCATCGACTGGTAGGTGGTGGTGGGGTTCACCGTGATCACCGGTCCGCTGCCGCCGGAGCCGAACGACACGTTTCCCTGCTGCTTCAACAGGTTCGTGCGGTCGGTGGTGGTGAGCCACACGCTCGCGGTGGTGGCCGCGTGCGCGACCGGCGCGGGCGCGGCGAGGTAGGCTCCGGCGCTCGCGGTGGCGACGACGGCCGCGGCCGTGATCCGCCAGCGCGCGCGAGCCGATCTCGGCCGGGTTGCTGTGCCTGACATTCCGCTCCTCGGTGGGATCAGGAGCACGCTCGCGGGGAGCGGCTCGTCTCCTGCCACAGTGGCGGCTGTCCGGCAGATTTCAGTGGCGCCTCGAGGCGAGGCGGGCGCCGGTCGGAGTTTCCCGGCCGGCAGCCCGGCAATGGTAAATTTCCATTACGAACGGTGTCAAGGCGCCGATCGACCGTTCCTCACGCGGCGGTGAGGAACGTCATCGGCCCGATCACGGAATTCCGCGGAAAGCGCCCGGAGAATCGGTGATGACGTCCGCGACCTGGTCGGGAGCGGACAGGAACGCCGAATGCGCCGTGGTGAGCCCGAAAACCCTGGTGGGATTGCCGGGGAACGCCGCGTCGGCCTGGCTGACGAACAGCGTCTGCAGCTCGACGGGAATGGTGCGGTCCTGCGTGCACAGGATGTACGTGCGGGGAACCGAACCCCAGCCCGACCCGGTGAGAGTGGTGCTTTCCACCACCATCGCCACGGGCGCGTCGCAGCTGAGCAGCGCGATCGCGGCCGCCGCTTTCCGTTCCTCGACGTCACCGTAGAACGCCTCGCGGATGGCCTTTTGGACCTCGGGGTCCGGATTGCCGGGGTCGATCCGCAACGCGCCCGTGCTCTCGGGATCGCCGACCAGCAGCGGCATGAACCGGTTGCTCCGCCCTTCCGGCAGCGACGGGTACACCAGGCACGGCGTGTCCGAGGCCGGCATGTACGCCGCGAGGTAGTACAGGTGCGCGAAGAGCCGGGGTTCGCGCTCCGCCGCCCTGGTCAGCACCGCGCCGCCCATGCTGTGGGCGACCACGGGAAGCCGCCCGCCACCGATCGCCTCGATCCGGCCGATCAGCAGGTCGGCCGCGGCGTCGAGGCCGATCCCGGCGACCGGCGACGGTTCGGTGGCGAATGCGTCGGCATCGAAGGGCCGGCGCGTGGCCGAGCCCGGTGCCACGGCGTGCAGTCCGTGCGCGGCCAGGTCCAGCGCCACGGCCGCGCGTCCCCGCGCGGCGAGCTCGGCGATCACTTCCGTCCAGGCCCACGAGCCGTGGTAGAAGCCGTTCACCAGAACGATCGGGGCGTCCGCCGCCGTGTTTTCCTCCACAACCGCACGATTGTGCACGGGACCGGCCGCCGAAACCACGCGTGATCGAGTCAGTTTCTGTCGCCGTCGGATCAGGTGTCGACGCTGGTGCCGGGCGGTACGAACGCCGGTGAAGCTGTTGTACAGTCATGCCTATTGACGACCATCCCGTGTGCGGCTGAACCAGAGCTCACTCTGGCTCGACCGAGTGGCCGCACACGCGCACGAAGACGCACACGCGGTTCACCGCCGAGCCGGCTCGGCCAGCCGATACCCGAAACCACAGTCTTCGACCACCTCGGGCTCGCCCACGGCGCCGTGAGCGGATCAGTCCGCGGAGACGGTGCGCCGCTGGTGCTCCGCGACGTCCATGAACACGCGCTTGAACGCCGCGTAGGACTCGCGGCCCACGCGGCGGGCGTGGCGGTCCTGCATGCTCGCCATGATGCGGTCGGCCGTGCGCATCTGGTCGAGGCCGCGTTCGGTCGGGCAGACGAGCTTGGCCCGGCGGTCGCCGGGGTCGGGCCGGCGGAACACGTAGCCCAGCGCCTCCAGTTCGTCCACGAGCAGGCCGATCGCCTGTTTGGCCTGGCCGGAGAGCCGCGCGAGCTCGGTCGCGCGCAGACCACCCGGATCGAGGTAGGCCAGTACCACCCCGTGCCGGGGGTGCAGATCGTCGAAACCCTGGGCGACGAGCTTCGCGAAGAGTTCGCGTTGAACGGCGAACAGGAGCCTCGCTGACAGCACCCCGAGGTCCGGATTCGTCGAGTTCCGCTCCGCCCGGGTAACCACTCACCGCCTCCTTCGGCCGCGCGGCCGCCGAACGCCGCCGCGGGATGGCCGATCATAAACGTTCGACCTGGACCGGCTCCGGGCGGCGCGCCGCTGGACGGTCGCCCGAGGACGGCGCCGAGCCGGGCCAGGTTGATCCGATCTCGGCGAAAATTGATCTTTTCATGCGTAGTCGAGCCTCTTCGGGAGGCGAATGCTGGACCGTATGGACGACATGCACTTCGATCTGGTGGTCATCGGCTTCGGCAAGGGCGGCAAGACGCTGGCCGCGGCGCTGGGGAAGCTCGGCAAGCGCGTCGCGATGATCGAGCAGTCCGCGGCGATGTACGGCGGCACCTGCATCAACATCGGCTGCGTGCCCACCAAGTCGCTCGTCCACCACGCCGAGCACCCCGGAGCGGGCACCCCGCCCGAGCGCCACCGCAGGGCGGTCGAGGCCACGCGCGCGCTCACCACGGCCATGCGGGGCAAGAACTTCGCCATGCTCGACACGATCGACACCGTCACCGTGATCACCGGCAAGGCGACGTTCCTCGACCCCAAGACCGTGCGGGTCGCCGCGGGGGAGGACGTCCTGCGCGTCACGGCCGAGACGATCGTGATCAACACCGGCGCCGTGCCGACGGTCCCGGCCATCCCGGGCCTGCGCGAGAGCACCCGGCTGCTGACCAGCACCGACCTGATCGACCTCGACCACCTGCCCCAGCGCCTCGCGATCCTCGGCGGCGGGTACGTCGGCGTGGAGTTCGCCTCGACGTACGCCCAGTTCGGCAGCGCGGTCACGGTGCTCGACGCCGCGCCGCGGATCATGCCCCGCGAGGACGAGGACATCGCCGCGGCGGCCACCGGCATCCTGCGCGGGGCCGGGGTCGAGTTCGTCTACGACGCCCAGGTGACCGGCGTCCGCGACATCGACAACGGCGTGGAGATCACCTACGAGATCGACGGCGAGCCGCACACGCTCGCGGCCGACGACGTGCTGGCCGCGACCGGGCGCACACCCGCCACCGAGGGCCTGGGCCTCGCCCGCGCGAGCGTGCGCACCACCGCCACCGGAGCCGTCGAGGTCGACGAGCACCTGCGCACCAGCCAGCCGCACATCTTCGCGATCGGCGACGTCAACGGCGGCCCGCAGTTCACCTACATCTCGCTCGACGACTACCGCATCGTGGCCGACCAGATTCTCGGCGGCGGCAACCGGTCCACAAAGGACCGGAAGTTCATCCCGTACACGGTGTTCATGAGCCCGGCGCTCTCGCGCGTGGGCCTCACCGAACGCGAAGCCGTGGAGCGCGGGCTGCCGGTGAAGGTCGTGGAGAAGGCCGTGGCCGACATCGCCGCCATGCCTCGGTCGAAGATCGTCGGCGAGACGCGCGGCGTGATGAAGTTCGTCCTCGACCGCGAAACCGACCTGATCGTGGGCGCGACGCTGCTGGGCGTCGATTCGCAGGAGCTGATCAACCTCGTCACGCTCGCGATGCGCCACGACGTGACCGCGACCGAGCTGCGCGACTCCGTCTACACGCACCCCTCGTCGTCGGAGGCGTTCAACGAGGTGCTCGGCATGCCGCCGGTCCGGACGCACTGAGCCGGGTGGTCGGCAGGCGTCCTCTTCGGACAGCGGCGCCGGGGTGATCCGGTTCGGCTCGGATTTGATCCGTTCGCGCATGGCGGGGTCCTGCCCGCTGCGTGATGATCAAGACGCGCACCGGCACCACTGGCGAAGGGCGAGACCGTGACCGCACCCAGGCTTCCCGAAGGGGTCGGGCTGACCGCCCTGATCGCGTCCTACGCTCGGGCACAGGAGTCCCGCCGCCCGGATCGGCTGTTCGCCGACCCGCTGGCGGAGCAGTTCGTCGCGCGCGTGCTCGACGTCGACGTCTCGACAGCCGCTCTGCCGCCGCTGGGCCCGGCCCGGGAAGAGTACCCGTCGGAGTTCTGGAAGGGCCTGTCCGGCCTGTTCGCGGGCCGGACGGGCTTCTACGACCGCTACCTCACCGAGCGCCTGGCCGCGGGCTGCCGGCAGGTCGTGCTGCTCGGCGCCGGGCTCGACAGCCGGGCGTACCGGCTCGCCTTCCCCGCCGACACGGTGGTCTACGAGCTCGACTCGGCGCAGGTGCTGGCGTTCAAGGAACGCCTGGTGGCCGAGGTCGGCGCCGAGCCGGCCGTGAAGCGGGTGGCCGTGGCGGCCGACCTGCGCGAGGACTGGCGGCGCGAGCTGCTCGCCGCCGGGTTCGACGCGGGCGTGCCCACGGCCTGGATGGCCGAGGGCCTGCTCATGTACTTCGAGCCGGACCAGGCCGACGCGTTCCTCGGCGAGATCGGCAGCATGTCCGCGGCGGGCAGCACGCTCGCGGGCGAGTACCTCAACCGGCGGACCCGGATGAGCGACATCCCCACCCCCGCGGAAGGCGACCGCGCCATGGCGGAGGTCTTCGTGTCCGTCGACCGCGGCGGGCCTGCGGCGTGGCCCCCGGCCGCGTGGCTCGCCACGCGCGGCTGGACCGGCGACGGTCCCGATCTCGTCGAGGAGTTCGTCTCGTCCGGACGAGGTGTGCCGGTGCTGTTCGACCCGCGCAAGGAAGACCCGCTGCGGCTGCACCTGTTCGCGGCGACGCGGAACGCGTGAATCACCGGTGCGGGTGCTTACACTGCCGGGATGAACCCGGCCGGCGCCCTTCCGCCCGCGCAGCGTTTCCGTTCCGCGGCGGGCGGCGCGGTCGTGAGCCCGTTCTTCGCGGGGATGCCGGCTGATCTGGTGGCCGGCCTGCTCGAAAGCGGGACGGCGCGCCACTACCCGCGCGGTGAGGTCATCTTCCACACCGGCGAACACGCGGGCTTCGGCTACCTCGTCGTGGCCGGGAAGGTCGCGATGGGACGGACGACCCCCACCGGCCGCGAACGGCTGATGACGCTGTTCCTGCCCGGCGACCCGTTCGGCATCACCAGCGTCTTCGAGGGCAACGCCCGCGTGTCCGACGCCGTGGCGATCAGTGACGCCGACGTGATCGCCCTGCCGGCGGCCTGGTTGCGCGAGTGGGTGCTCAGCGACCCGCGGATCGGGGCCGCCGTGGTGCGGTTCCTCTCGGCGCAGGTGCGGCGGATCAACGAGACCGTGGGCTCGCTGCTCAACCCCGACATCAGCGGGCGCGTCGCGGCCGGAATCGTGGAGCTGGCCGACCGGATCGGAGTGCGCGGCCCCGACGGCATCCGCGTGCGGCACGACCTCACGCAGGAGCAGTGGGCGCACTACGTGGGCGCTTCGCGCGAGAGCGTCAACAAGGCGCTGAAGGACATGGCGCGCCTCGGTGTGGTGACGCTGGAGTCGCGTGAGCTCGTGGTGCACGACGAGGAACGGTTGCGGCGCAAGGCCGGCCGCTGACGTCATTCGCCCGATTCCCCGAAGCCCGAGTAGCTGCGGCGGAAATACACCAACGGCGACGCGTCCGTGTGTTCCCCGTCCATGATGAGCCCGACGACGATGGCGTGGTCCCCGCCGTCCACCACCTGGTAGAGCTCGCACTCCAGGAACGCCACCACCGAGTCCTCCAGCACGGGCGAGCCGTGCCGGCCGCGGCGCCAGCCCGTGGCGGCGAACTTGTCCGCCACGCGGCTCGCGAAGTGCGCGGAGATCTCGGAACCGTTGCTGTCCAGCACGTTCACTCCGAAGCGGCCGCGGTCGCGGATCGCCTGCAGCGTCCGCGAAGCCTTGCCGAGGCACACCAGCAGCAACGGCGGTTCGCACGACAGGCTGCACACCGTGCCCGACGTCATGCCGATCGGTGAGCCGTCTTCGGCGGTCGTGGTGATGACGCTGACCGACGTCGGGAGCGAGGCGGCCAGGCCGCGGAACCGGTCGGCGTCCACGCCGTAGCCGGCGAGGTGGACGGGGGCGGACATCGACCGGGCCGAACCCAGCGCCACGCCCGGCGAGGGCGGAGTCGAGGAAGTCATGGTTCCATGGCGCCGCCGGAACCCCGCCCGCGGCAACCGGATGTGGAAACTTGCACAGCGGCGTTGTCCCCGTCACACCCGCGGTCTTCCATGCCTTTCACAGCAGCGCGGTACTGCGGAAGGCGGAATCGGCATGGCGGACAACTGCGGCAACTCTGGCAAGTCACGCAACTCTGGCAAGTCACGGAAACGGATCGCGGCGACGCTCGCCGGCGTCGCGGCGCTGGCGGTCACCTCGGCGTGCTCGACCACGGACACCACGGCCGCACCCGGCTCGGGTTCGGGCTCCGGCCCGGCCACGGGCGGTGCGGCGGTGGTGGTCGACGCTCCCGCGACCACATCGTCGGCGGCGGTCTACCTCGGCGCCCGCAACGGCGGGTTCGCCAAGGCCGGCGTCACGGTGCAGGCGCACAACCACACGAGCTCCGACTCGCCGCTGGTGGGCCTGCTCGGCAACGGGTACCCGATCGTCTGGGACAACGCGGCCGACTACCTGCTCGCCGTGCAGAAGAAGCTCGCCGTCACGGTCGTGGGGCTCAGCGACCTCGGCGGGCCGGGACAGCTCGATGTGCTCGCCAAGGCCGGCTCGCCGATCCGCTCGGTGCGGGACCTGCCCGGCCACAGCGTCGCCATCCCCGGCACCACCTCGAGCTGCGCCCTCACCATCCCCGCGCAGCTGCGGGCCGCGGGGCTGGACCCGAAGTCGGTGAAGCTGGTGCCGGTCGCGCTGACGGACGAGGGCAGCGCGCTGCAGCGCGGGATCGTCGACGCCGCCTGCGCGCCGGAGCCGTTCCTCTCGACGATCCGCAAGACGGTGAGCACCCGCAGCGTCTCCGACCAGTTCACCGGGCCGCTCACCGACACCCTCGTCGGCGTCTACGTGACCACCACGAGCTACGCCCAGCAGCACCCGGACGTGATCGCTTCGTTCCGCAAGGCGCTGGCGGCCGAGAACGCCGCCCTCAACGCCGATCCCGACGCGTTGCGCAAGGCCGTGCCGACGTTCACGCGCGTCGACGCGTCGCTGGCCAGCGGCATGAAGCTGCCCGGGTTCGCCACGAACGTGACTGACACGGCGCCGCTGCGGAAGCTGGCGGAGCTCATGCAGCAGGCCGGGATGCTCACGAGCACGGCGCTGCCGGCCGACGTGATGGCCGCGGACCGCTGACGCCGGAAAGGACACCAGCCCCATGTCGCTCGACGTCTTGCCCCGGCGCGCCGCGCCGCGCTTGGGCCACCGCCCCGCACTGTCCACCTTCGTGCTCGGGCTCGCCGGCCTGGTCCTGCTGGCCGCGGCCGAGGAGGTGGTCTCCCGCTCGGGACTGGTGAGCACGCAGTACCTGCCTCCCGCGAGCGTGATCCTCGCGAGGCTGGGGGAGCTGCTCACCAACGCGCCCTTCCTGACCGATCTCGGCGCCACCGCGGGTTCGGCGTTGCTCGGGCTGGTGATCGCGGTCCCGGTCGGCCTGGTCGTGGGCCTGGTCCTCGGGCTCGTCCCGGCCGCGCACACCGCGACCCGCATCGTCGTGGACCTCCTGCGGCCGGTGCCCGCGGTGGCGATCGTGCCGCTGCTGGTGCTGGTGACCGGGACGGGCCGCGAGTCCGTGGTGATCACGATCGTGAGCGCGACGGTGTGGCCGGTGCTGCTCAACACGATCCACGGCGTCCGCGACGTCGATGGTGTCGCGTTGCAGACGGCCCGCCTCTACGGCGCGCGGCTCCCGCGCCGGCTGGCCGAGATCGTGCTGCCCTCGGCCGCACCGGTGATCGCGGCCGGCGTCCGGGTGTCGATCGGGCTCGCGCTCGTGATCGCCGTGGCGGCGGAGCTGCTCATCGGCACCGACACCGGGGTGGGGGCCTACCTGCTCGCCGCGACCCAGGGCGGCAGCCACACCGACTACGCGTTCGCCGCCGTGTGCGCGGCGGGGCTGCTGGGGCTGGTCGTGAACTGGGCCGCCCGGGCGCTGGAACGACGGTTTCTGCCGTGGAGCGAAGGAGAACCGCGATGAGTGCCGTGATCTCACCGGCGCCGGTTTCCGTGCGTCCGCTGCGGACCGCCGCGGCGGTCGCGGGCCGGTTCGTGCTGCGGTTCGGCCTGCCGGCCGTGCTGTGCTGGGTCTGGCAACGCGCCACCGAGGCCGCGGCCAACCCGTATTTCCCGACACCGTTGCAGATCCTCGACCGCGTGCGGACGCTGTGGTTCGCCGGTCCGGCGAGCGACCTGTGGACGTCGGCTCCCCTGTGGACGGACGTGGCGCCGAGCCTCGTGCGGATGCTGATCGGCTGGCTGGGCGGCTCGCTGCTCGGCGCGGCGATCGGGGTGTCGGCGGGCGCGTTCCCCACCGTGCGGCGCATGGTGGACCCGGCGGCGCAGTTCCTCCGCGCGCTGCCGACCCCGGCAATCCTGCCGGTTTTCCTGATCGTGTTCGGCGCCAACGACGTGATGCGCGTGCTGGTGATCGCGTTCGGCTGCACGTGGCCCGTGCTGCTCAACGCGATGCAGGCGACCGGCGCGATCGACCCCGTCGCGCGGGACACGGCCCGCACGCTGCGCCTGGGGCCGCTGCGTCGGCTCCTGCTGGTCGATCTCTGTTACGCCACCCCGGCGATCCTGGCGGGCATGCGCGTGGGGCTCGCCCTGGCGCTGGTGCTGATGGTGCTGTCGGAGTGGGTCGTCGCGACCAGCGGGCTCGGCTTCTTCCTCGTCGACTCCCAACGCCACTTCGAGTTCGCGGGCATGTGGGCGGCGATGGTCGCGCTCGGCGTGCTCGGCTACGTCTTCAACACCGTGTTCACCGCGTTCGAACGCCGCGCTCTGCGCTGGCACCGCCACAGCCGTGCCCGGCACGACTGATCCCCGAAGAACTCGACAGGAGTTGGTGATGACCTCCATGCAGAACCCGGTCCACACGGCGGCCCGCCCGGTCGCGGGCGGTCCGGACGCGCCCGCCGAGCCCGCGGTGCGGGTCACGGACCTCGGGCACAGCTACCCCGGGCAGCCGCAACCGGTGCTGCACGACGTGTCGTTCACCGCGGCCGACGGCGAGCTGCTGACGATCGTCGGCCCGTCCGGCACGGGGAAGTCGACGCTGCTGCGCTGCCTCGCCGGGCTGCTGCGGCCCGGCCAGGGCGAGGTGTGCGTGCTCGGCAAGCCCGTGGACGGCGTGCCGGCCGGGCTGTCGATGGTCTTCCAGGACTACAGCCGCTCGCTGTTCCCGTGGATGCGGGTGGGCCGCAACGTCGAGTTCCCGTTGCGCGCCACCGGCGTGCCCGCGGCCGAACGGCGGGAACGCACCGCCGAGTCGCTGGCGGCGGTCGGGCTGGGTGACGCGCGGCGCAAGTACCCGTGGCAGCTCTCGGGCGGGATGCAGCAGCGCGTGGCCATCGCCCGCGCGCTGGCCTGCCGGCCGCGGATCCTGCTCATGGACGAGCCGTTCGCGAGCGTCGACGCCCAGACCCGCGCCGACCTCGAGGACCTCACGCTGTCGGTGCGCGACCGGTTCGGCATGACGATCCTCGTGGTGACGCACGACATCGACGAGAGCGTGTACCTGTCCGACCGCGTGATCGTGCTGAGCCGGCCGCCGGCCACGGTCGCCGAGCAGGTGACGGTGGACCTGCCCGCGCCGCGCGACCAGATCACCACGCGAGCGGACCCGAAGTTCGTGCACCTGCGCGCCGACGTCGCCGCGCACATCCGGGGCGACACCGCGGCCTGACACACCGATCTGACACAGCGGCCTGACTGCACCTTTAAAACCTCCGAAAACCTCTGAAACCTCCGGAACCCAAGGGGAGACATGAAGTTCTCGATCTACCTCAACGCCCAGTCGCCCGACGGCGCGCACGACCTCGAGGTCGTCGAGGCTGTGACGGAGCAGGCGCGCATCGCGGACCGCAGCGGTTTCGCGGGCGTCTGCCTCACCGAGCACCACTTCACCGGCTACAACACCTACGGCAACCCGTTCACGTTCGGGGCCTACCTCGCGCCGCAGCTCGAGAACCTGCACACGATCATCTCGGTCGCGGTCCCGGCCCTGTGGAACCCGCTCAACTTCGCCGAGGCGTGCACGACGCTCGACCTGCTCACGCGCGGGCGCTGCACCATCGGCGTCGGCACAGGCGGTTCGCCGCGCGAGTACCAGGGGCTCGGCCGCGACACGGCGAACCGCGCGGGGCTGATGGACGAGGTGCTCGACGTCGCGTTCCAGGCGCTGGACAAGCGGGACGACGACGGCGTGGAGATCGACTTCACCACCACGCACTCGAGCGGGCTGCTCACCCGGCGCATCATGCCCGGCAGCTTCCGCCCGTCGATCCGCTTCGCCCGCGCCGCGCTGTCCGACCAGGGCATCCTCGACGCGGTCGGCCGCGGGTGGGCGCTGCAGACCGCGCGTGACGAGCTCGATGAGACCGCCCGCAAGTGGGCGCTCTACCACGACGCGCTCGACCGGTCCGGTCACGACGAACAGACCATTCAGGACGCTCGCGACTGGTCGCTCGTGCAGAAAATGGTCTACGTCGGCGAAACCGACGAGTCCGCGCTGCGCGAGGTCACGCCGGCGCTGGACTACCTCGACGCGTCGACCGCCAAGGCGTTCCAGGGTGCGGCCGGTGCGGCGAAGTTCCAGAACAGCGTGGTCGGCGTTGCGGCCAATGACCGGGACGCGTTCCTGCGCAAGGCGATGATCGTCGGCAGCGTCGACACCGTCGCTCGCGAGATCGAGGCCCACGCCGAGCGCGGCATCGGGCACCTCGCGCTCGTATTCCTGTACGGGCAGCTGGATCCCGCACTCGGCAACCGTTCGTTGCAGCGGTTCATCGACCACGTGATGCCGCGGTTCGCGAACACCTCGGGAGCCGTGCCGGTGGGGGTGGCGTCGTGACCACTGTGGACGAAACGGTCCGCCGGTCACGGGAAGCCCTGGCCGGCACCTGGACGGTGGACGCGGCGCACAGTCTCGTCGCGTTCTCCGTGGTGCACATGACGATCGCGCGGGTGACCGGCCGGTTCGACGTGCTCGACGGCGAGGTCGAGGGCACCCTGTCGGGCGCGTCGGTGCACGTCCGCGTCGCGACCGGGAGCGTGTCTTCGGGCCATCCGAAGCGAGATGAACTGATCCGCTCGGCGGATTTCCTCGACACCGAACGCTTTCCGGAGCTGGAGTTCACCGCGTCGTGCGACAGGTTTTCCGCCCGCGACTGGACGTTGCCCGGCAGCTTGACGATCCGCGGGGTCACCCGGCCGATCGAGCTCGCCGTGCGCACCGGTGGTGTCGTCGACCACCGCGGCGCCACGCGCGCCGGGTTCTCCGCCCGGACGTCGCTCGACCGGCGCGAGTTCGGGCTGCGGTTCGACGGCCTGCTCGCCGGTGGTGGCGTGATGGTGTCGAACCTCGTGGACATTGTGATCGAAGCCGAACTGGTCAGGGCCTGACCGACCTCGAAAGGACACCGCATGAACACCCGCAGCCTCGTGACGAGCCTCGCCGGCGGCGACTACCAGGATGTCGAGTACACGGAAGAGGAACGCCGCAACATCGATCTCGTCCTGAAGTTCCGTTCGGTTTCGCTCGAAGAACGCGCGCAGTTCCTCAAGCCCGGTGCGACGGTCAACCGCGTCGGCATGGCGTCCTTGGCGGAGCTGTCCGGCCTCGGCATGGGCGGCTATCGCAAGGATTCCCTGCCGGACCGGCACGACGTCATCGAGGACATCGTCGCCAAGGCGGACCGCGTGTGGGCGGTGTGGTCGCTGACGGCCACCCACACTGGTGAGCTCTACGGCTTTCCCGCGACGGGGAACAAGATCGATATCACGGAGATGGCGATCTGGCGGTTCGAGGACGGGCTCGTCGCCGAGCACTGGTACTTCGCCGACGACTTCGCGTTGCTGCGGCAGCTGGGCGCGCTCCCGGAGTTCACCGACTACGCCGAGCTGACCCGCGGCCGCTGGCGCACCGCGGAATGAGCGACGGGCGTCGTGCCGGCGATCGGCGGCACGACGCCCGGCCCGTCACTGGTTCTTGGTGAACGTCTCGTCGATCCAGGCGGTGACGGTCGGCCACACGGGGTGGGCCGGCTGCACCACGTCGAAGTGGGTCGCGCCCTCGACCTCGACGTAGCGGGCGCTGCCGCCTTCCGCGTTGGTCTTCTCCGCGTAGCGGTGGCTCCAGTCCGCGGGCACGGCCTCGTCCGCGGTGCCGTGCACGGCCAGCACGGGCACGCCGGGGTTGGCCAGCTCGAGCGGGGAGGTCCAGCCGTAGCGCTCGGGGTTCTCGGCGTAGCGCGCGCCGACCAGGAGCGTGACGACGCCGTCCCCGACCTCCGCGGCGACGATCGGCCACGCCTCGGGGCGGGCGGCCTCGGGCGCGTCCTTCGGCGGCTCGGCGTCGGGGTCGGCGAGCACCGTGCCGAACCCGGTGGCGTCGCCCTTCTTGAGGTCGAGCGCGCCGGCGAGGGAGACGATGCCCAGCGGCGTGACCTTCGGGTTCGCACCCGGGGCTTCGGCGGGCAGGGCGCCGCGGTGGGCGGCCCAGGTGGTGAGGTGCCCGCCGGCCGAGTGCCCGACGAAAACGACCCGGCTCGTGTCGAGCGCGGGGTCCATCCCGTCGACCGCGTCCACGGCCGCGGCGATGTCGAGGAACGTGCCGGGCCAGCCGCCGCCCGGCTCGCCGATGCGGCGGTACTCGATGTTCCACACCGCGTACCCGCGGCCGAGGAAGTCGTCGACGACGTCGGTGATCTGGCGGCGGTCCCACATGGCGGTCCAGTACCCGCCGTGGACGACGACCACGACCGGGAACGGTCCCTCGCCCTCGGGCAGGTAGAGCTCACCGACCTGTGAAGGCTCGGGCCCGTACGCCACGGTGCGCACGCGGCGCTCGACGACCGGGGTCTCCTGGGCGTCGTCGTAGCGCACGCCGCGTTCGGCGCTCACCAGCGTGTCGATCGTCGCGAAGAACGCGCCGATCGCGGGCAGGTTCGCGCCCTTGGCCTTCGACTCGTCCCACGCGGCGTCGTCGGACCACTCGACGAAGTCCAGCCACGTGTTCTCGGCCACCCGCACCAGCCGCGCGGAGAGGAACCCGCGCCGGTCGGCCCGGAACGCCTCGACCATCGCCGGGCGCGCGGCCAGCATCGCCCGGGTGTTCTCCTCGGCCACCGTGAAGGTGGTCATCTCGACGACGGACATCGTCTGCTCCTGGTTCTGGTTCTTCTCCGGTGGGCCGGCTCCGCGATCCCGGGACGCGCACCGTTGCGGCGCCAGGGCGGTGCGTCCGCACCGGGATGATTTTCCGACTGGTCATTAATCTTTACCGTCAATAGATGCGACGACAGGCTACAGCCGCGTGCACTGGCTCGTCACCGCGTGCTTGCGGAAACGGGCAGGCGGAGTGCCCACAGTGGCACGGAAGGCCTGTGCGAACGCCGATTCCGAGCGGTACCCGACCTCGCTCGCCACCCGCGCCACCGAGAGATCCGAGCGCGTCAGCAGGTCGGCGGCCACCATCATCCGGATCGAGGTCAGCAGCGTCGCGACCGTGATGCCGGTGCGGGCGGTGAAGCGGCGCAGGAACGTGGCGCGCGACATCCGCGCCTCCGTCGCCATGCGGTCGATGGTCCACGACTCGCCCGGGCGTTCCACGACCAGAGCGATCACCCGGCCCAGCACGTCGTCGCCCATGGCGGTCCACAGTGCGGGCGTGTCGAGCCGCTGGTCGGGGCGGCTGCGCAGCGACATGGCGAGCAGCGCGTCGCACAGCGAGCACACGATGGCGCCCGTGCCGGGCCCGTCGGAGTCCGCTTCCCCGCGCAGGACGTCGGCCAGCGCGAGCGCCGGGCGGTCCATCGTGACGTGTACCAGGGACGGCAGCAGGCGGAACAGCAGCGCGCCCGCGGCCGAGTCGAAGCGGTAGTGGCCGCAGAACAGGTCGAGCTCGTGCTCGGCGCCGAGGGACTTGCGTGTGGTGAACGTCGCTCCCGGCTCCTCCTCGAACCGGCGCCGGCGGCCCGAGGCCGCGGTCACCGTGTGGGCGTCCCCGTGGGGGAGCAGGAGGTAGTCACCCGGACCCAGGTCGACTGTGGACGTGCCGGTGGTGACCGTGCAGCGTCCTTGCAGGACAAGGTGGAACTGCACCTCGCCCGGCGGGGCGGCCTCGTGGTCCAAAGTGAACTGTCCGGCCATCAGGCACCGCACGTCGAGGCGGCCCTCGAGGTGTGCCAGCCGGATGAGTCTGCTCACCCCGTCCATGAACCGATCCCGACAGAAAATGAGCCGATCATCCGTAGTCCCCTCTCGCGATCCAGTCCATCATGTGTCAGCGGAGAATGAGTATCAACCGAAAGGCGTTCATGTCGAACACGTCTTCCGCCGAGGGTGTCGCGGCGGGCCTCTCCGTAACCGTCGTTACCCGCAGCTTATTCCTCGGTGAATCGCTGCCGACGATCGGCTGCCTTCGGAGTGGGATGGATTGGTAGCCGAGCATGCCGGGAGGCGACTGCGCGCGTGGTTTGACCGAGGTCGAATTTTCTTGGTATCACTGGATCTTCGGCGAACCTGGTCTCACCGGGGATCGGGTAGTTCATTAAGATGACTTTTGTCGAATCGCGGTTCCGGACGCCGATCGCGAAGACGGGTACGAACTGTCCGGATCAACCGTTGTCCCTGCCGCTTCACCGCCGATCCGGATTGTCGTGAATATTTCATCGGCCCGGGTGGCCATTACGGCGGCCCTGAAGAAGGAACGAGTGCGGACCCACGGCATCGGACACGCGCACGGCGGCTCGGGCGGCCGAGCGGCCCGCGGGCTCGTCCGCTTCGGCAGGCGAGGCGCGGCTCGCGGCGGCGCAGGCAGCTCCGAGAGCGCCGACAGCACCGGTGGCTTCGGCACCCGGCGACTCCGGGAGTGGAGGGCCGACCCGTGCCGCTGATCGGCCGTGACGACGAGATCGCCTCGATCCGCTCCTTCTTCGAAGGCGCCGGTGTGCGCGGTGGCGCCCTGCTCGTGGTGGGGGAGGCCGGGGTCGGCAAGAGCGCCGTGCTCGACGAATTCGCCGCCGGCGAGGCCGGGCGCGGCACGCGGGTGCTGCGGGCGGCGGGCGTGCAGTTCGAGGCGGAGGTCGGCTACTCCGCGCTCAACCAGCTGCTCTTCCCGCTCGGCGAGGAGATGGCCGCCCTCACCGACACCCACCGCACGGCGCTGCGGTGCGCGCTCGGCTTCGAGGTCGGGCCGGCGCCCGACCGGCTCGTGGTGTCGAACGCGGCGCTGCTGTGGCTGCGGGCCGTCGCGGCCGAGACCCCGCTGCTGATCGTGATCGACGACCTCCACTGGGTGGACCGGGCCAGCGCCGAGGTGCTCGGTTTCGTCGCCCGCCGCCTGGTCGGCAGCCCGATCGTCTTCCTCGCCGCGTGCCGCTCGGCCGACCGCGGGTTCTTCCAGGACAGCGGGCTGGCCGAGGCCGTGCTGCCGCCGCTGCCCGCGCAGGCGGCCCGCACGCTCGTGGACCGGCACTTCCCGGAGCTGTCGCCGGCCGTGCGGCACCGGCTGCTCGCCGAAGCCACGGGCAACCCGCTCGCGCTGCTGGAGCTGCCGTCCGCGCTCGACGGCGACCAGCGGACGGACTTCACGACGTTGCCCGAGGTCCTGCCGCTGTCGGACCGGCTGCAGGTGCTGTTCACTTCGCGGGTGCGCGGCCTGCCCGAGCGCTGCCGGCTGATGATGCTGCTCGGGGCGCTCGGCGGCAGCGTCGAGGTCGCCCGGCTGCGCACGGCGGGCGGCGAGACGTGCGACCTCGACGACCTGGCCCCGGCCGAAGACGCCCGGCTCGTGCAGGTGAGCGACACCCGGCTGGGCTTCCGGCACCCGCTGATCGGCGCCGCGGTGGTCGAGGCGTCGGCGGAACGCGAACGGCGCTGGGCCCACCGCGCGCTGGCCGGGGTCGTCGCGACGCCCGAACGCCGCGTGTGGCACCTGGCCGAGTCGTCCGTCGGCGTCGACGCCGACATCGCCGCGCAGCTGGACGAAACCGCTCAGGCCCTGCTGCGGCAAGGCGACGCACTGGGCGCGGTCGCGGCGCTGACCCGCGCCGCGGAGCTCAGTCCCGACCCGGCCGACCGCGGCCGCCGGCTCGCCGAGGCCGCGTACGTCGGAGCCGACGCCGGCGGCGAGCTGGCCACGGCCAGCCGGCTGCTGGGCGACGCCCGCCGGTCCGGTTCCCTTCCGACGCATTCGCTGCCCGGCGCGGCCGCGGCGGCGCACCTGCTGATCAACTCCGACGGCGACGTCACCACCGCCCACCGGCTGCTCGCCGGCGCCGTCGAGGCCGGTGATCACGGGTTCGACGCCGACGACGCCGTGCTGGTCGAGGCGTTGCTCAACCTGCTCCTGATCAGCTGGTACGTCGGCACGCAGCAGGCGTGGGAGATCTTCCACCGCCTGGTCGGGCGGCTGAAGCCGGAGCCACCGCCGCTGTTGCGCGTGAACGCGACCGTGTTCTCCGACCCGGCCCGCGCGACCGACGAGGACGTCGCCGAGCTCGACGCCGTGATCGACACCGTGGGCGGTGACGAGGACCCGACCCGGCTCATCCGGATCGGCACCGCCGCCGTCTTCGCCGACCGGCTGCCCCGGCTGCGGGAGGCGGAACGGCACCTCGCGCAGTCGCGCCACGCGGGCAAGGGGCCGGCCCGCCGCCACCTGGGCGCGCTCATGCACCTGGGGATCGACGGCTTCCAGTCGGGCCGCTGGGACGAGGCGTGGCAGTTCGCCGACGAGGGCCTCGCGGTCTGCACCGAGCACGGCTTGCGCTTTTTCCATTGGTACTTCCACTGGGTACAGGCCCTCGTCGCCGCCGGCCGCGGCGAGGTCGAGGCCGCGCGGCAGCTGACCGGCGAAATGACACGATGGGCCATCGCGCACCAGGCCGCCGGCATCACGTACTTCGCGTGGCAGGCCCGCGCGCTGTCCGACATCGGCGCCGGCGAGTACGACGACGCCTACCACCACGCGACGCAGGTCAGCCCGCCGGGAGAGCTCGCGCGGTACCGGCCGACCGCGCTCTGGGCGGCACCGGACCTCGTCGAGGCAGCGCTGTTCACCGGGCGCCGCGCCGAGGCGAGCGCGCACGCGGCCGCACTGCGCGAGGCCCGACTGGGCAAGCTGTCGCCCCGCCTGCGTCTGGTCACAGCGGCGGCGACCGCGCTGACGGCGGACGACGACACCGCCCGGGAACGGTTCGAGGCGGCGTTGTCCGGTCCCGCGCTGGACCGCTGGCCGTTCGACCTGGCCCGCGTGCGCCTCGCGTACGGGGAACGGCTGCGCCGCCTGCGGAGCACGAGCGCGGCGCGGGAACAGCTGACCATCGCGCACGACACGCTGGCCGCGCTCGGCGCCGTCCCGTGGCGGGACCGCGCCGCCAACGAACTGCGCGCGACCGGGCTCACGCGGCAGTCGGCGCCGGACGCCAAGTCGCCGCTGACGCCGCAGGAGCGCGAGATCGCGGAGCTGGCCGGCGCCGGCCTGACCAACAAGCAGATCGGGCAGAAGCTGTTCATCTCCCACCGGACCGTGGGCGACCACCTGTACAAGATCTTCCCCAAGCTGGGCATCACGTCCCGCGCCGCGCTGCGCGACGCCCTCACCGCGTACGACGACCGGGACCGGTCGGACAAGCCAGTCATGTGACGGGTGCTGTGTCCACCCGCGAAGTCCACTCTCGGGGGTATGAGCGCAGGAGTGCACCCGGACGTCCACTGGCCGCCCGGCTGGGGGCCGGACCGTTGCGACAGCTTCGTCAGCCACGAACGTCACGTGGCGGCACCGGCCGACGCGGTGTTCACCCGGCTCGTCGCGGTGGCAGAGTGGCCGGCGTGGCAACGTGGGGTGGACCGGGTCGAGGTGTCCGAGGAGCTGATCGTCGGCGGCCGGTTCGTCGTCGTGGCGGCGCCGCACACCCTCGACGGGATCGTGGGCGAGCTGGTCGTGCCGAGCCGGTTCGGCTGGGCCGCGGTGAGCGACGGACTGAGCTTCTACCAATCGTGGCTCCTGCTCGACGCCCCGAACGGCGGGACCCGCACGATCTTCCACGAGGCCGCGCGCGGTCCGTCGGCGTTGCTGCGTACGTCCGACCGGGCCGAGCTCACGCGCTCGTGGCTCGACGCCCTTCCGCCGTCCGTTTGATCCTTCGCGGGACCGCGCGGTGGTGACCGTCCGGCGGGTGTTCGGCGCCGGCCCGTTCCCCGAGATCGGCCGCCCGGTCACGGTCGCGGACAGCGAGCAGCACGGTCTCGTCGCCGTGGCCGGCCGGCAGGGGTGGCGGGACTGGGAGCGGCGCACCCGGCTGTCCCCGCACGTGGTCGGCCTCTACGACCCTCGGGATCTGACCTGCCGCCTGCTCTTGCGCAGCCGTTTTCCGGTGCACGCCGTGGACTTCCACCCGCGGCTGCCGGTGCTGGCCATCGGGACCGGGCGGTACGACGGTGGCTTCTTCTACAAGGGACAGCTGCTGCTGTGGCACTTCGGCTCCGGCCGCGTGGTGTCCGCACTCGCCGACACCCGGGAGATCCGTTCCGTACGCTGGCGCCGGTGGCGCGAAGGCCGGGTGCTGGATCTCGCCGTCGCTCCCGCCGACGAGGAGGAGCTCGGCCGCGAGTCCCACACCGTCGGCTACGACGCGATGCTCGAACGCGACGACTGGCTCGCGGTGCGCGACGGCGAGATCTCGTGGCGGGAGCTCGACGGGCCTTGCCGCGAAAGCGACGATCCGCGCGACGAAACCCGTGCGCGAGAGCACCTCGAGGCCCTGAGCGCCGGGTGGCGTGAACACGGTGCGGTGTGGAGTGTCGAGGCCCTTGCCGACGGCGCGGTCATGGCCTCGTCGGAAGGCGGGGCGGTGGCGGTGTGGTCCTCTGTGGACGGTTCGCGGCTGCCCGATCGCCCGGAGTCCCGTTCTCTGCTTGGTTCCTTCACCCCGGACGGACGAGAGCGGCCGGAAGGCTGGGCCGTGTTGCCGGTCCGGCGCGCCTTGTCGTCGTACGTCACCGGAGTGCCCGGCGACGACAAGGTGCGCTGGGTCGCGGTCGCGGACCCGGACCGTGACGAGCCGACCGTGCGGCCGCTGTTTCCCGTGGCTCCGTCGGAAGAAGCCGCGGACTTGACGGAAATCGGGGCCGCGGTCGAGCTCGACGGTCGTGCGTTGATCTACGCGACCGCGTGGTCGCGCACCGGGCCGGAGCTCGACGTCGAGGGTCCCGTGGCCGACGCGCGGCACAGCGCCACCCTCGTGACGCGGCGCCGGCTGCCGGATGGCGAGGTCGGGTGGCAGTTCGTGGTCGGGGGCCAGGTCCTGGCGCTCGAAGCCGCTGCCGCGATCGTCTACCTGAGCCTGAGCTCCGGCCTGCTCGTGGCGCTCGACGTCACGACCGGCGATGTCCTCTGGACACATCCCCTGGTCGTGGCCGGGCTCCCGTCGACGGGCTTGGCGCTGGCGCTCGCCGGCACCGGACGGCTGCTGGTCGGGACCGCCGAGGGGCGGGTCGCCGACTGCGCGGTGCCGGCTCGCGGGGACCTCACGGCCTATCCCGGCGCACCGGCCGAAGGGCCCGTTTTCCGCTTGGTGCCACCGAAGCCGGCGCCACAGCACCGGCTGGGGCTCCGGGCCGGCTCGATGCTCGGCGGGGCGACCGGATTCCTCGGCGGAGGCACCGGCCGGCTCGGTCACCGGTAGGTGGTCAGCCGGAACGCCGCGCCGCGCCCTGGGACGGCGTCCGGCACGCGCGGCACACGGTCGTAGGCGCCGCCGAGCGCGTGCAGTTCGAGGCCGGCCGGGGAACCGTGCGCGACCACCATCGCCGTGACGACGGCGCTCGCCTCGCTGCGGCACAGGGCCCGGAACAGCTCCGGCTCGCGCTCGACGTTCACCGTCCGCCGTACCCCCGTCGAGGCGCACGACCTCGACCAGGCGCGCCCGGTCCGCCGCGTACCCCGTGGCGCCGGCCGAGCACTGGGCCCGGCCTCGCGCCGGCCACCGGGGTGCGGCCGTACTCCGCAGCGGTGCGAGCACGTCGCGCTGGCGCACGCCTGCGCCGACCCGCGCGACGAGGCGGATCGGGCCGATCGTCACCTCGGTCAGCCGGTGGAGGCGCTCCGTCGGCGCAGCGGTCATGGCAGCGGCGCGCCGGACGCGTCTGTCGCCCGACCGGGGGTCATCACATCGGGCCCAGTCGATCAACGGCGACGGGTGACCGTCTCCGGACCCGTCATCTGACGGGCACTGAGTGAAGCCGATCCGAGCACGATGACTCTCAGCACGAACGCCGGATCCGCCGGGCGACGACACCGGCTCCGGCACATTGCGGGCCGTCGAGGGGGCGGCCCGGAATCCCATCCTTCCCTGGAGCACCCGTTGACGAGCACCGTCCCCGCCACGCCGTCGGCCGACCCCGCCGGCAGCCAGCCGGTCAGAACCGCGCCGGCCCGCTACCCGTTCACGACGTTCGCGATCAGCTTCGGTCTGGTCGGGCTAGCCGGGGTGTGGACGAGGGCGGCGCCGGCACTCGGGTTGCCCCGCGCGGTACCGCAGGCGTTCTGGGCCGTCGCGGCGATCTCGTGGGTCTGGCTGATGATCGCCCACGTCGTGCGCGGTGCGAAGAGCGAGCAGCAGCTGATCGACCACCTGCGCCACCCCGCGCAGGGGCCGATCGCCTCGCTGGCCCCGGTCGTCGAGATGCTGCTGGCCTCCGATCTGTTCACGTGGTCTCCCGTGGCCGGGCGGGTCCTGTACCTCTTCGCGCTGGTCACGTCGGCGGTCTTCGCCGCCTGGATCCTCGCGTCGTGGTTCGAAGGACGCCTCGGCCTGGAAGCCGTCCACGCCGGTTACCTGCTACCGACGGTCGCGCCGGGCCTGATCGGCGCCGACGTCGCCCACGTGCTGGGCTACCACGGGCTGGCGTGGGGCCTGTTCGCCGTCGGCGTGTTCTTCTCGGTGGTGATGACGCCGATCATCGTGCAGCGCCTGAGCTTCCACAGCCCGCTTCCCGAGGCGCTGCGGCCGACCACCGCGATCCTGCTCGCACCACCGCCCGTCGCGGGGCTCGCGTGGTTCACGATGCACGGGTTCGAGGTGGACCCGATCGGCCAGGCGATCGCCGGCGTCGGCGTGCTCGTGCTGCTGGTGCAGGTGATGTTGCTGCCGCGCTACCGGAAGCTGCCCTTCTCGCTGGGCTTCTGGTCGTTCACGTTCCCCCTGGCCGCGAGCGTGTCGCTGACCGAGAAGTGGCTTCTGCTCCTGGCACCGGTGGGCTGGCGGAGCTACACCGGCGTCCTCGCCGGCGCGTTCACCGTCTTCATCGCCGTGATCGCCGGTTTCTCGCTGAGGCCCGTCGCCCGGAAGCTCGGCATCCCGGGCCGCCGAAAGGTGATCGCGGTCAACTAGTCAAAAAAATTGACCATCCTGTACATTTACCGAGTAGCCTCAGGAGGAGTTCCCCATGGTTGAGAGCAAGTTCATCGAGCGGCTGACCCGGGACAACGCGATGGTTGTGCTGGTCGACCACCAGGTCGGGTTGTACAGCGGCGTGCGCGACATCGCGGTGGAGGAGCTGAAGCACAACGTCGTGGGCCTGGCGAAGGCGGCGCAGGTGCTCGGCCTGCCGCTCGTCGTCTCGACCACCGAGGCCGACGGCATGTGGGGTCCGCTGATCCCCGAGCTGGCCGCGGTCCTGCCCGACGACGTGGTGGTGCTCGACCGGTCGACCGTGAACGCGTGGGACGACGAGCGCGTGCAGGGCGCGATCCGCGCGACCGGCCGCAAGAAGGTGATCTTCGCCGGGGTGTCCACCGAGGTGTGCCTCGCGTTCCCGGCCATCAGTGTCACCGCCGAGGGCTTCGACGCCTACGCGGCCATCGACGCGTCGGGCACGTTCTCGCGGACGAAGCGCGAAGCGGGCCTGTTGCGGATGCAGCAGGCGGGCGTGATCCCCATCGACTACGCCACCGCCATGGTCGAGGTCCTCGCCGACAACAGCGACCCGCAGGCCGGCTACGTATACGCGGCGCTGGAGATGCCGTTCGCCGTGCTGGTCGGGCAGATCGCCGCCGGTTACGCCAAGAACTGACCACCTACGGGGGAGGAGAAGACGTCATGAAGAGCAGGATCGTGAAGCGCGCCGGGATCCTCGGCGTGGTCGCCGCAGCCGTCACCGGGGTCGTGGTGGCGGTGTCGAGCGGCAGCGCGGAAGGCTCGCAGGATCGGTTCGGCCCGCCTGCCAAGGCGTTCGGCGTGGAATACGACGCGTCGCACGTGTACGTGCAGCACGGCAAGCTGCCCGCTTTCATCAAGAGCTGGGAAGCGACCTTCGGCGGCACCGACAACGGCCAGAACGTCTTCGGGATAACCCCGACGCCGAGCAAGGCGCTGGCCTCGATCATCCATTCGCCGGTCGGGTTGCTGGCGGCGTACGACTACCAGACGCCGGTGCCGTTCCCGTTCGGCTCGGAGCAGACCGGCTTCGGCGTGAAGGACCCCGACGAAGCGGTGAAGGTGGCCCACCGCGCCGGCGCGACGGTGCCCGTCTCCGCGTGGACGGGTCCGGTCGGGCGCGAGGCCGTGGTCCGGTTCCCGGGCGGCTTCAGCTCCCAGATCTGGAAGCAGTTCGACATGTCGGGCTTCACCCCGCTGATCACGCAGCCGGAGTTCCGCGTGTACCTGTCCGAGGACACGGTCAACGCGTTCCTCGCCTCCTACCTGCGCTTCACCGGTGGCACGGTGATCTCCGCCGTCCGCAACGCCGACGGCGGCGAGATCGGCGCCCCGGGCACCACCTACCACCGCGTCCGGATCAAGACCCCGTTCGGCAACACCGTGGTGCTGGCCGGCAACGGCGACTGGAACTACCCCTACGGCCGCGACACCACGGGCTACACGGTTTCCGACGTCGACGCCACGGTCGCGAAGGCCACGGCCGGTGGGGCGACCGTCCTTTCCGGACCGTACCGGAGCAAGGACCGCACCAGCGTCCTGTTGCAATTCCCCGGCGGCTACGTCGCCGAGGTCCACGACGGCGTCTTCCACTGACTTCCCCGTTCCCACACCGAGAAAAGGAACCACCACGATGAGCATTGAGATCAAGGCCGGCCGCTACGAGATCGACCCGGTGCACTCCTCCATCGAGTTCTCCACCCGCTTCGTCGCGGCCCGCGTGCGCGGCACGTTCGGCGCCTTCTCCGGCACCGTCGAGGTCGCCGATGACCTGGCCAAGTCGTCGGTGACGGCGGCCATCGACACCGCGTCGCTGCACACCGGCACCGAGGCGCGTGACGAGCACTTGCGCGCCGCGGACTACTTCGACGTCGCCGACCACCCGGAGGCGACCTTCGCCTCCACGAGCCTGGAGGCCGACGGCGACCGGTTCACCCTAGGCGGCGACCTCACGATCCGCGGCACGACGCTGCCGGTCGCGCTCGACCTGTACTTCACCGGCGACGGCGTGGACCACTACGGCAACTTCCGCGTCGGATTCCGTGCCACCACACGGGTTTCGCGCTCCGCGTTCGGTGTCGCCGGCAACGTATCCCGGCCCGGCGGCCCGCTGCTCATGGGCGACGCGACCGAGCTGACGTTGCAGATCCAGGCGACCGCCCCGGCCGGCGAGGAGTCCTGATGCCCACGACCACCTCCGCGATGACCGTCGCCTCGGCGGGGGAGCGGTTCACGCGGCGTTCGCTGGAGCTGGCCGACCCGGCGCCGGACGAGGTGCTGGTGCGGATCGAGGCGGTGGGCATGTGCCACGCCGACATCGCCGTGCGGGCGGGGGAGTTCCCCTTCCCGCTGCCGGGGGTGGCCGGGCACGAGGGGGCCGGGATCGTCGAGCAGGTCGGTTCGGGCGTGACCTCAGTGAGGCCGGGGGACCGGGTCATGCTGACGTTCGACTCCTGCGGTCACTGCGTGGGCTGCGTCTCCGGGCTGCCCTCGCAGTGCGTGGAATTCCTGCCGCGCAACTTCACCAACGGCTCCCGGCCCGACGGCAGCCCGAGCCTGCACGATGGCGACGAGATCGTGCACGGCAACTTCTTCGGCCAGTCCTCGTTCGCCACCTACGCCCTCGCCCGGGTGCGCAACACTGTTCTCGTGCCCGAGGTGGCGGCCGACGTGCCTTCGTCGGTGCTCGCACCGCTGGGCTGCGGCATCCAGACCGGCGCGGGCGCGGTGCTCAACGTGCTGCAGCCGGGCGCCGCTTCCGCGGTGGCCGTGTTCGGGGCCGGCGTGGTCGGGCTCTCGGCGGTGATGGCCGCCGCGCTGCTGCCGATCGAGCAGCTGATCGTGGTCGACGTGCTGGACTCGCGGCTCGAGCTGGCTCGCGAGCTCGGCGCGACCGCCGTGGTCAACTCCCGCACCGCCGACCCGATCGAGGCGATCCGGGACCTCACCGGCGGTGGTGCCGGCCACGTCGTCGAGAGCAGCGGCGTGCCGGCGGTGCTGGTGCAGGCCATCACGAGCCTGCGCGGTGGCGGCATGGCCGCGGTGGTCGGCGTGCCGCCGTTCGGCGTCACCGCGCCGATCGACGTGGCCGACGTGGTCAACAACAGCAAGCGAGTGATCGGCGTGGTCGAAGGGCAGAGCAACCCGCCGACCTTCCTGCCGGTGCTGGCCACGCTCACCGCCACCGGTCGGCTGCCCGTCGAGCGGCTCGTGACCACCTTCCCGCTGAGCGAGGTCGAACGCGCGGCGGAGGCCATGAAGGACGGCACCGCGACGAAGCCGGTGCTGCTGCCGCAGGAGAACGGATGATCTCGCTGAGCGCGGAGCTCGCGGAGGCGCACCACCTGCTGGCGACGATGGGCGAGCGCATGCCCGTCGACGACCGGCCGGAACACCTGCGGCACCGGGACGCGTACCGGCGTTGGAGCGAGCAGTTCCCCGTCCCCGACGACGCGCTCGTCACCGCGGCCCCGGGCTTCCCGGGGCTCGCGGTGACCACGCCGGCCTCCGTCGCCGGCCGGGCGCTGCTGTACTTCCACGGCGGTGGCTACACCGACGGTTCGGCGTACAACCACCGGGAAGTGGGTGCCCGGCTGGCCACCGCCACGCGGGGCACCGTCTACCTGCCGGACTACCCGCTGGCGCCCGAGCACCCCTTTCCCGCGGCGCTCGACGCGGCGGCAGCGGCCTACCAGGCGCTGCTCGGCACGGTGCCGGCGACCCGCATCGCCGTCGGCGGTGACTCCGCCGGCGGCGGGCTGTCGCTGGCGTTGCTGTTGAAGCTCAAGGATCTCGCCGTGGCGCTGCCCGCGGCGGCGGTGCCCGTGTCGCCGTGGACGGATCTGACGGTCTCGGCGCCCTCGTTCGCGGAACGCGCCGACCGCGACCCGTTCGTCAGCCGGGAAGTGCTGCGCGGCTTCGCGGCCGGCTACCTCGGCGACCACGACCCGCGCGACCCGTTCGCGTCGCCGCTGTTCGGCGACCTCACGGGGCTGCCGCCGATCCACCTCGAGGTCGGCACCGAAGAGGTCATGATCGACGACTCGCGCCGCTTCCACGAGCGCGCGCTGGCGGCGGGCGTGGCCTCGGAGCTGGTCGAGACCGAGGGCGCCCCGCACATCTGGCAGCACTTCGTTTCGTTCCTCCCCGAAGCGGCGGCGTCGGTCGACCGCATCGGCACGTTCGTCCGGGAGCACGTGGCATGAGCAAGGACCTGCAGTTCGGTGTCTCGCTGACGCCGATCGACGACGTGGTGGGCAACCGCCAGTTCGCCCGGGCGGCGGAGGCGGGCGGGCTGGACCTGATCGGGATCCAGGACCACCCGTACGTGCCGAGCTACCTCGACACGTTCGTCCTCGCCGGCGACTTGCTGGCGCACACGGACAAGATCAGCGTCTTCCCGGACGTGGCGAACCTGCCGCTGCGTCCGCCGGCGTTGCTGGCGAAGACGGCGGCGGCGCTGGACCTGGTGTCCCGCGGCCGGTTCGAGTTGGCGCTCGGGGCCGGTGGCTACTGGGACGCGATCACCCGGCTCGGGGTGCCTCGGCGGACTCCCGCCGAGGCCAACGTCGCGCTGGAGGAAGCGATCACGGTGTTGCGCGCGCTGTGGGCCGACGGCGGCAAGCCGATCCGGTTCGACGGCGAGTACTACTCGGTCGCCGGCGCCCACCCGGGACCGGCTCCGGCACACCCGATCGAGATCTGGACCGGTTCGCAGGGCCCGAAGGCGCTCGCGCTGACGGGCCGGATCGCCGACGGGTGGGCGGCGCCGATCGCCTCCTACCTGCCGTACGAGAAGTGGGCCGAGGCCAACCGCATCATCGACGACGCGGCCGAGACCACGGGCCGGGATCCCTCGGCGGTCCGCCGGATCGCGCAGGTGGTCGGCACGATCACCGCGAACCCCGGCCGGCTGCGCGTCGACGAGGGTACCGACCCCGTGCGGGGCACGGCGCGGCAATGGGCCGAGCTGCTGGCCCGCCTCGGCGAAGAACAGCCGTTCACGACGTTCGTGTTCTGGCCGGAGGAGCAGGCGATCGACCAGGTCGCCGCCTTCGCCCAGGAAGTGGCACCCGAGGTCCGGTTGCTGCTGGGCGCACAACCCGCTTGAGGATTCTCTTTCCCTGAAAGGACAACCGATGGACCACGAAGCGATCATCACCCAGGCGTGGGACGCGCCGGGCAGCACCACGGCGAAGCTGACACCGGTGCGGGTGAACGAGGTGCTGCGCGAGCGCTACGAGGTGACCCCGCCGTTCCAGTACACCGGCACCGACCTGTGGGACATGGAAAAGCGCAAGGCCGCGGCGCCGGACGTGTACATCCCGACGGTCGTGAAGCCCGGCAGCGCCGAGAAGTTCCCGAGTGTCCACAACGGGCAGTTCGAGGACTTCACCCGCGTGTCGGAGCAGCGGCGATGGGCCGACCCCGACAACTACGACCTGATCATCGAGCACGTCCGCCTCGACCACGAGAGCCGGCGGGCATTCTTCGTCGGCGCGGAGCGCTTCGAGGCGCCCGACGGCCGGGTGTTCACCGCCGGCACCGGGCAGCCGATCTTCCACGTCGAGCACTCCGTCGGCGGCTCGGAGGAGGACCCGCTCAACGCGTGGCGCATCGTCTTCCTGACCGAGCAGGAGCAGCCGGAGCTGGCGGCGGCCTTCACCAGCTACGAGAACGACCCGTACCTGCGGGTGTTCATCGAGGTGCACCTCGAGAAGCAGCTCGGGCGCAAGCTCGTCCGCCGCTGAGTCCTTTTCGGACACCGGTCACGCGACTTGGGGTCGCGTGACCGGCGTCCGCGCTTTCAGCGGTCGCGGCGCGGGTCGATGAGCTTGCGGGAGTCGATGAACGACAACGGGATCAGCGTCGCCAGCGGCAGGATGGTCAGCTGCCACAACGCGGCGCCGTGCCAGCCGAGCGAGCCGACGAGCGAGGCGAAGAGGAGCCCGGAGAACGCGGCCGCCACGTAGTAGAACGAGACGAACATCCCGGCGGCGCGGCCGACGTAGTTCGGGCGCACCGCGCGTTGCATGGTGGCGTTGAGCGTGGTGAACAGCGAACCCGCCACGAACACGGCCAGCATGAACGACGTCGTGTACTGCCAGGCGTGGCTCGCGGAGCCGTTGAAGACCAGCCACGCGCTCACGGCCACGCCTGCGTAGGTGACGAGCAGGATCGTGCGCGGGTTGAAGCGGTCGGCGAGCCAGCCGGTGAGGATCGACGTCGCGGCGCCGGCGCCGATCACGCTCGTCGCGAGCGCGGCCTCGGACGCGGTGTAGTGCAGCTGCTGACGCAGGTATGTCGGGTACAGGCCGAGGTAGCCGTAGAACACGAGACCGCCGGCGATGCAGGCCAGGCACAGCATCGCGGTGTTGCGGTTGAACGGCGAGCTCGGCACGTGGTCGGTCGGGATCTCGGCTCCGCGCACGACACCGGCGTCGAGGTCGGTCACGCCACGCCGGACCAGCAGTCCGATGAGGACGGTCAGGACCAGGCCCGCGATGCCGTAGAACAGGAACGGCGTGTGCCAGCCGCCGAGGTTCTGCGCGATCGCGGTGCCGACCAGCGGTCCGAGGAACACGCCGGTGCCGAACACCGCGCCCAGCACGCCGAAGGCGAACGACCGGCGCAGCACGAAGAACGAGCCGACCACCGCGTACAGCGCCGTTGCCTGCATGCCTTCGCCGGCCCCGGAGATCAGCCGGTAGACAGCCATGTCGGCGAAGCCGGACGCGAGTGGCGTGGCGAGGGTGCCGGCGGAGTAGAAGAAGACGCTGATCACGAGCACCGTCTTACGGGGCAGCTTCTCGACGAGGTACCCGGCCGGCAGGCCGGCCAGGGCGATGCCGAGGGTGAAGCCGGTCGCGAGGAGCCCGCCCTGCGACAGGCTGAAGCCGTGCCCGGCGCTGATCTCCGGGAGCAGCGGGTAGAACACCTGCCGGTCCATGGCATTGATCAGGTAGGAGAGGACGAGCAGCGTCCAGCCGGTGATCGACACGGCGAGCGGAACCCGGCGTGCCGTCGGGACCTGGGGCGCGATGGTTCTCTGAGAGCTGTTCATGGGGAGCCTTCCCGGGCGCCGGAGACGAGCGTCACAGCTGCGATCGATTGCAGCAATGTAGGCGGCGGAGGGCTTGAGGTCAATGTTGATCGATGGCCGGCTGCGGAAGAGGTGCAGCTAGAACGTCTCTATCGATGGGTGTTCAGTGGCGCCAGCGCCATGGCAAACGATCGCAGTCATTCTCCGTATTAGGGAATCAGTGAGGAGTCGACGAGGCCGCTCCGCAGCGCCTCCTCCGCGGTGACCGGCGTCCCGGCACGGGAGTGCCGGTTGCGCAGGTGGACGATGGTGTCGAGCTCCGCGCGGGTCAGGCGGGCGTCGGGGACCAGGCCCACCGCGGAATCGGTCAGGATCGCCAGGTGGCGCTCGGCACTCGTGCCGGTGAGGCCGAGGCGGTCGGTCACCGCGGCCAGTGCGACTTCCCGGTGCCGGCCCGCCGCGAGCTCCCGTGCCACGGCCGAGGTGACCGTGAGCAGGGCGGCGAGGGCGTCGCGGTGCGCGGCGATCCCGTCGGCGGTGGCGCACAGGACGGTCCCGGCGTACGGGCCGATCTCGGTGACCGACGCGACGCGCCGGGCACCCTGGGCTTCGGCGACGAGGTCGTTGCCGGCGTTGAGCACGGTGGTGTCCACGGCGCCCTCGACCAGGGCCCGCGCGCGTTTCGGGGTGGAGCCGAGGCTGACGACCTCGTAGTCGGTGTCGCGGACCAGGCCGGCGCGCGCGAGGAGCTCGAACGCGATGAACGCGAAGCCTGAACCGGGCACGTCGACGCCGAGCCGGCTGCCGCGCTCGGGTGCGGCGACGCCGGGCGCGGTGAACAGGCCCAGCCCGAGGCCGCGGTCGACCGCGCCGAGGACGCGCACGTCGCCGGTCCGGCCCAGCGGGTTGCCGGGGGCACACCGGTAGGCCAGCACGTTGTCCGGGTTGGTGAACGCGGCGTCGAGGCGGCCTTCGAAGAGGTCCTCGAACTGGTGGGCCGACGTCTTCGCCGGCACCTCCGTGACCTCGAGCCCGGCCTCGGCGAGCGCGCCGGTGGCGGCGGCGACCGACAGGAGGACCGAGGGGCTGAACGTGCCCAGCTTGATCGAACGCACGCCGGTGCCGCCTTTCAGAGTCTCACAGCCGTTTCGGGCGCGGCCGACTGCGGACGTTCGCAGCTCGGCTTTCTTTTCGCTACTTGACGGATCCTAGCTGGCATCGCATGATGGTTGCAAACGATTGCAAACGTTTCGGAGGTACTGACCATGGTGACCCTCACCGACCGACCCACGATCGGCTGGATCGGTGCCGGCCGCATGGGTGCGGCGCTCGTGCGCCGGCTGCTCGCGGCCGGCTACGACGTCGCCGTCTACAACCGCACGCGGGCCAAGGCCGAAGAGCTGGTCGCCGCCGGCGCGACCGTCGCGGAGCGGCCGGTGGACCTCGCCGGGCGGGCCGTGGTGTTCACCATGGTCTCGGCCTCGGCCGACCTGCAACACGTGACGTCGGGTGAGGGCGGCCTGTTCACGGACCCGGCGAAGGCGCCGAAGGTCGTGATCGACTCCTCCACGGTCTCCGCCGAGGCCTCGGCCGCCGTGCGCGTGGAGGCGGCCAAGCGCGGCACCGAGCTGCTGGCGGCCCCCGTGAGCGGCAACCCGAAGGTCGTGAGCTCGGGCAAGCTGACGCTCGCCGTCTCGGGGCCGCGCGCGGTGTTCGACGAGGTGCGCCCGATGCTCGACACCCTTGGCCGCGGCGTGACCTACGTCGGCGAGGACGAGGTGGCGCGGCTGGTGAAGATCTGCCACAACGTCTTCCTCGGCGTGGTGATCCAGTCGCTGGCCGAGATCACGGTGCTGGCGGAGAAGGGCGGCGTGACGCGCGAGGCGTTCATGACCTTCCTCAACGACTCCGTGATGGGCTCGGTCTTCTCCCGCTACAAGACGCCGGCGCTGGTGAACCTGGACTTCACGCCGACGTTCACGATGCCGTTGCTGCGCAAGGACTTCGACCTCGGCCTCGCCGCGGCCCGCGAGCTGGACGCGCCGATGCCGGTGGCTTCGGCGACCGCGCAGATCGTGGCCGGCGCGATCGGCGCCGGGCTGGTGGAGCAGGACTTCGCCGTGCTGATCGAGGAGCAGGCGCGCCGGTCCGGCATCACGCTGGTGTCCGAGAACGCCGAGGTCTCCGACGGTCTGGAGCCCACCGATGTCTGACGGTCGGCCGATTCCGGCGCCGGGCCACAACGCCGTCGACTTCGAGGAGCGCGTGGATTTCGCGCGGCTGCGCGACTACCGCCTCGCCCGGGCACGGGCCTCGCTCGACGCGGGCGAGTGCGGCGCGTTCCTTCTCTTCGATTTCTACAACATCCGCTACACCACGCAGACGTGGATCGGCGGCGCGCTCGGTGACAAGATGACCCGCTACGCGCTGCTGACCCGTGACGGCGAGCCGATGCTGTGGGACTTCGGTTCCGCAGCGAAGCACCACCAGCTGTACTCGCCGTGGCTCGAGCCGGAGAACTGCCGCGCCGGCATGCTCGGCCTGCGCGGCGCGATCTCGCCCGAGGCGGGCCTGATGCGTGACGCCGTCACGCAGATCAAGGACCTGCTCACGCAGGCCGGCGTCGCGGATTCGCCGGTGGGCGTGGACATCGTGGAGCCGCCGTTCCTGTTCGAGATGCAGCGCCAAGGCCTCACGGTCGTCGACGCGCAGCAGGCGATGCTCGACGCGCGGGAGATCAAGTCGTCCGACGAGATCACGTTGCTCTCGCAGGCCGCGGCGATGGTCGATGGCGTGTACCAGGACATCGTCGAGGCGCTCAAGCCCGGCGTGCGCGAGAACGAGATCGTCGCGCTGGCCAACAAACGGCTCTACGAAATGGGTTCCGACCAGGTCGAGGCGATCAACGCGGTGTCGGGGGAGCGGTGCAACCCGCACCCGCACAACTTCTCCGACCGGCTCATCCGGCCTGGCGACCAGGCGTTCTTCGACATCATCCAGTCCTACAACGGCTATCGGACGTGTTACTACCGCACGTTCAGCGTCGGCAGTGCCACCGATGTGCAGCGGGGCGCGTACCGGCAGGCGCGCGAGTGGATGGACGCGGCGATCGAAGCGGTGAAGCCGGGGATCGGGACCGACGACGTCGCCCGGGTCTGGCCCGCCGCGACCGAGTTCGGCTTCGCGAGCGAGATGGCCGCGTTCGGCCTGCAGTTCGGCCATGGCCTCGGGCTGGGCCTGCACGAACGGCCGATCATCTCCCGGCTCAACAGCCTCGGCAACCCGGTCGAGATCCGCCCCGGGATGGTGTTCGCGCTCGAGACCTACTGCCCGGCCACCGACGGGTTCTCCGCCGCGCGCATCGAAGAGGAAGTCGTGGTCACCGAGACCGGCGTCGAGGTGCTGACGAAGTTCCCGGCGCAGGACCTGTTCGTCGCCAACCCGTACTGAGGAGTCACCGTGAAGGTCCCCGAAGAGTTGTTCATCGGCGGTGAGTGGCGGCCCTCGTCCGACGGGTCCCGCATCACCGTGATCGACCCGGCCACGGCCGAGCCCATCACCACGGTCGCGAACGGCGGCGTCGAGGACGGCTTGGCCGCCGTCGACGCCGCCGCCGCGGCGCTGCCCGCGTGGGGCGCGACCACGCCCCGGGCCCGGGCCGACGTGCTGCACCGGGCGTTCACTCTGATGCACGCCCGCGCCGAGGAGCTCGCCGAGCTGATCGTGCGCGAGAACGGCAAGGCGCTGCCCGACGCGCGCGGCGAGGTGAACTACGCCGCCGAGTTCTTCCGGTGGTACGCCGAGGAAACCGTGCGCGTGGCGGGCACCGTGCAGACCGCACCGGGCGGCGCCAACCGCATCCTGGTGCTGCGGCAGCCGATCGGCGTGAGCGTGCTGGTGACGCCGTGGAACTTCCCGGCCGCGATGGCCACGCGCAAGATCGCGCCCGCGCTCGGCGCCGGCTGCACCGTGATCCTCAAGCCGGCGTCGGAAACCCCGCTCACCGCGCTCGCGATCGCCGCGATCCTCGAAGAGGCCGGCGCACCGGCAGGCACGGTGAACGTGGTGCCGTCCACGCGGTCCGGCAAGGTCGTCGGGGCGATGGTCCACGACCCGCGCGTGCGGAAGCTGTCGTTCACCGGGTCGACGGAGGTCGGCCGCGCGCTGCTGCACGTGGCTGCGGACACCGTGGTCAGCACGTCGATGGAGCTGGGTGGCAACGCGCCGTTCCTGGTCTTCGACGACGCCGACCTCGACGCGGCGGTGGACGGCGCCATGGTCGCCAAGATGCGCAACGGTGGCCAGGCCTGCACGGCCGCCAACCGGTTCTTCGTGCAGCGCGGCGTGGCCGCCGAGTTCGGCCGGCGGCTGGCCGAACGGATGGGCGCGCTGCGCGTCGGCCCCGGCACCGACGCCGGGATCGAGCTCGGCCCGCTCGTGAACGAGGCCGCCGTGGACAAGGTGACCGAGCTGGTCGACGGCACGGTCGACGCCGGCGCCCGCGTGCTGGTCGGCGGGAAACGGCCGGAGGGTACGGGGTTCTACTATCCGGCGACCGTCCTGGCCGACGTCCCGGCGGGCGCGCCCGTGCTCGCGGAGGAGATCTTCGGCCCGGTGGCGCCGATCGTCACGTTCGACAGCGAGGACGAGGTCGTCCGGCTGGCCAACGACACCGAGCACGGCCTGGTGTCCTACGTGTACACCGGCGACCTCGCCCGCGGCCTGCGGCTTTCGGAGGCGCTGGAGTCGGGCATGGTCGGGCTCAACCGTGGTCTGGTCTCCGAGCCGGCCGCCCCGTTCGGCGGCGTGAAGCAGAGCGGGCTCGGCCGCGAGGGCGGGCACGAAGGGCTGCTGGAATACACCGAGTCCAAGTACGTCGCCGTCTCTTGGTGACGTCCGGTCACTCTATGCTGGCACGATGAACAGGCCGCCGACGATCAAGGACGTCGCCGAGCGGGCGGGGGTGCACGCCGCGACCGCGAGCCGGGCGCTCAACCCCGCCACGCGCGGGATGGTCAACGCGCGGACGGCGAACCGGGTCGCCGAGGCCGCCCGGGCCCTGGGCTACGCGCCCAACTCCGCCGCGCGCAGCCTGCGCACCCGCACGTCGTCGGTCGCCGGGGTCATCATCCCGGACCTGCGCAACCCGGTGTTCCCGCCGATCGTCCGCGGTATCGAGGACGGTCTGCGGGACGCCGGGTACATGGCGCTCGTCGGCAACACCGACGGCGACCCGGACCGCGAACGCGAATTGGTCACCGCCATGCGCGGCCGCCAGATCGACGGGTTCATCCTGGCCACCAGCCGCCGCTCCGACGAGCTGGAGTCCTCGGTGCCCACGGTGCTGGTCAACCGCCGCACCGACAACGGCGGCATCCCTTCGGTCACGGCCGACAACGCCGCGGGCATCCACCTGCTCGTGCGTCACCTCGCCGGCCTCGGCCACACGCGCATCGGCCACGTCGCCGGCCCGCGCGACCTGTCCACGGGCTGGGAGCGTTACCGCGGCTACCTCGACGCGACCACGTCCGCCGGCCTCGCCGCCGCCGCCGAGGCGGTCGAGTTCGCCGACGCGTTCACCGAAACCGCGGGCCACGCCGCGACCCTGCGCCTGCTCGCCGCGCACCCCTCGCTGACGGCAGTGCTGGCCGGCAACGACCTCATCGCCCTCGGCTGCTACTCCGCCCTCGACGAGCTCGGCCGCACCGTCCCCGGCGACGTGTCGGTGACGGGCTTCAACGACATGCCGTTCGTCGACCGCCAGCGCCCGTCGCTGACCACCGTGCGCATCCCGCACTACGACATCGGCCGCGAAGCCGCCCGCTTGCTGCTGGAACACATCGCTTCTCCGACGGCACCGGCCAAACGCGTGGTGCTGCCGGTCGAATTGGTCCGCCGTGACTCGACGGCCGCGGCGAAGAGCTGACGCCCGCTTCGGCTGCGGCGCAACGAAAGCCCGGTAGCGCCGGGAGTTCGGCACCGAAGGTCAGACTTCGAGTTCGATCCGGCCGACCACCTCGCCCTCGTGCACCTGGCCGGTCGGCCGGAAGCCCAGCCGACGGTAGAAGGGCTCGGGGCTGTGCTCGCCGGGCCGCCAGAGCACCGTTGCCGCCTCGGCCCCGCGCCGCCGGGCCTCTTCCAGCAGTGCCTCGACGGCGAAGCGTCCGTAACCCTTGCCTTGCTGTCCGGCGGCGACGTTCAACCGCCAGATCCCGCAACGGAAGTACGCGATCGGGCAGCCGGGGTCGAAGGCGCCCATCACGAAGCCGACGAGTTCGTCCCCGGCGTAGACCACCCTCGGCCACGCGACGTCGGGCTGGACGTAGGCCTCCGCGAGAGAGTGGGCGACGGGTGCGACGTAGTCGCGTTGGTGCGGTGCCACGGCCAGCCGGCAGGCGGCGGCGACGTTGTCGGCCGTGATTTCGGCCAGGCACGGTGTCTCCATGCGAGGAACCTAGTCCGGGGGTACGACATTTTCGGGTGTCCCGGCGGCAGCGAGGTCGTTCTCGACCGTCGACTCTCTCAGCCGTCGGCGATCTTGCCGCGGGGTGTGGTCTGACCGCAGCCGAAATCGCGGCCTCGCAACGGAAAACTGTGGCGAGGCCGGGATTTCGGCTGCGGCTCAGTCTTCCGGCAGCAACCCCGCCCGCCGCCCCAACGCACGGGCCCGGTCACCGGCCCGGCGCATCAGATCCGTGACGTGCAGCTCGTCGACCCGGGTGAACCGGCCGTTGTCCAGCAACTGCTCGCCGTTCACGAAGACGTGCTTCGCGTCCGTCCCGCGCGCCGCGTGGACGAAGGTCGCCAGCGGGCGGTGCACCGGGCCCGCGTGCAGGGTGTCGAGGTCGAAGACCGCGATGTCCGCCGCGTAGCCCGGCCGCAAAGAGCCGAGGTAGTTGCCGGCGCGGACGGCGTGCGCGCTGTCCTCGGTGGCCATCGTCACGAGCTTGCCGAGGTCGATCGAGCCGGGGTGTTCGTGGAGCTGGTTCTGCAGCAGGCGCGTCCACTTGATCTGCTCGACCATGTCGTTGGTGAGGTCGACCATGGGGCCGTCGGTGCCGAGGGCGACGCGGATGTCGTTGTCCAGCATGCGTTTCACCGGCGTGATGCCGGCGCCGCGGGCGGCTTCGGAGCTCGCGGTGTGCGCGACGGTGCTGTGCGAGGCCGCGATGAGGTCGAGGTCGTTGCCGCGCGGGTGGATGGTGTGCGCGAGGATCCAGCGGTCGTCGAGAACGCCGAGGCGGTGCAGGAACTGCACGTCGGTGCGGCCGGTTTCCAGCACCCACTTGAGGTAACCCTCGTCGCGCGACATGGTGCCGCCGGCGATGTGCGAGGTGACGAACGTGTCCTTCTCCACGGCGAGCTCGTGGCCGCCGAGCACCATCTCCTCGGAGCTCGTGCCGAGCGCGACCCAGTGGGCCGTCGCCTCGAGCACGAAGCCGACGCGGATCCGGCCCTCGGCGGCGCCGTCCCACTTCTCGAAGGATTCGCGCGCGCCGGCGTAGTCGTTGCGCGCGTCGTGCGGGCGGATGACCTTCGCGAAGAACTGGCGGACCCCGGCGTCGGCCACCGGGCCCAGGATCGCCTCCTCGTCGGCGATCCTCGTCTCGTTCACCAGGTGGTTGACGGAGCTGGTGGTCCCGCCGCGGAGCATGTCGAGCGCGGCGAGCTCGCCGGCGACGCGCAGGTCGTCCACGTCGAGGTTGTCCTTGAGCGGCACGAGGCAGCCGGTGATCCACTGCTCCAGCAGCACGTCGCAGCCGAGCCCCTTGCCGTAGAGGTACCAGTCGTGCTGGTGGGCGTTGACCAGCCCCGGCAGCACGATCGAGCCCGTCGTGTCCACGACGCGGTCCACGCCGTCACGGCTCACCGACCTCACCGGGCCGAGCTCGGCGATGGTCGTCCCGTCGATCAGGAGGTCTCCTCCGCCGAGAAGTTCCGGACGACCCGGCGCGACCACCGCGCCTCCGCTGAGCAAAGTCCTCATCCGACTGCCTCCTGTCGAACTGTGCCTCGTCGCAAGACCTGCAAGAGCGGCGCACTTGGCCGCAAACGATTGCATTATCGTAAGAGCTGAGTAATCTGTGGTCAATGGCGGCTTCGGCTGCGATCAACCGCAATCGTTCACAGTCCACCGAAGGGATCTCACGATGTCCGACGCCCTGGAACCCGTCCTTCCGGCCGACGGCCGTGGTCCGCTGCCGCGCGCCCGCTGGGGCTCGTTCATCGGCGGCAGCTGGGTGACGCCCGAAGACGCGCCGGCCTTCGCCGTTCTCGAGCCGGCCACCGGTGGCCGGCTGGCCGACGTGGTGGAAGCGAGCGACGACGTCGTCGACCAGGCCGTCCGCGACGCGCGCCGGGCGTACGAGGGGGAGTGGGGCCGCCTCACGCCGCGCGAGCGCAGCGGGCTGCTGCGCAAGGTCGCGGCCCTGATCCGGGAGCACGCCGAGGAGCTCGGCGAACTGGAGGCCCGCGAGGTCGGCAAGCCCCGCCGCGACGCGCTGCGGTTCGACGTGTCGTTCAGCTCGGCCGGGTTCGACTACTTCGGCGGCCTCGCCGACACGCTGCACGGCGACGTGCTCGACCAGGGCCCGATCGAGGCGCGCGTGCACTACGAGCCCTACGGCGTCGTGGCCGCGATCCTGCCGTTCAACTGGCCGCCGCTGCACTTCACGAAGAAGACGGCGCCGGCACTGGCCGCGGGCAACACCGTGGTCATCAAGCCGGGGGAGCAGGCGCCGCTGGCCGTGCTGCGGCTGGTGGAGATCGTCAACCAGGTCCTGCCGCCGGGTGTCGTGAACGCCGTGTCGGGCATGTCCGCGGGCCCCGCGCTGGCCGGGCACGGAGGCGTCGAGCGGATCACCTTCACGGGCGCGACCAAGACCGGCCAGGCCGTGCTGCGCACCGCTGCCGAGAACCTCACCTTCGCCACGATGGAGCTCGGCGGCAAGAACGCCCTGATCGTGCTCGACGACGCCGACCTGCAGGTGGCCGTCGACGTCGCGATCGAGGGCATGTTCTACAACCAGGGCGAGGCCTGCACGTCCACCGCGCGGATCCTCGTGCACCGGTCGCTGCACGACGAGTTCGTGGAGCGCTTCGTGGCGGCTACCGCGAAGCTGCAGGTCGGCGACGGGCTCGACGCGGCCACCGACATCGGCGCGATGGTGGACGCGCGCCAGCAGCAGAAGGTGCTCGCCTACGTCGACACCGCCGTGGCCGAGGGTGCGAAGATCGCGTACCAGGGTGAAACTCCGGTCGACGCGCGCCTGGCCGGCGGCTTCTGGGTCCCGCCGACCGTGCTCACGGGCGTGCAGCCGGACCACACGGTGGCGCAGGAGGAGATCTTCGGCCCAGTCGCGTCGATTTTGGTCTACGACACTGACGAAGAGGCCGTGCGCATCGCCAACGGCACCGCGTACGGGCTCACGGCCGCGCTCATCACGCGCGATCACTTCCGTGCCTCGAACCTCGCGCGCGACCTGCAGGCCGGCATGGTCTTCGTGAACAACTACGTCCGCCGCTCCTTCCTCGGCTCGCCGTTCGGCGGCGTGAAGGGAAGCGGTTTCGGCCGGGAGAACGCGGCCGAGACACTGCACGAGTTCGTGCGGGCCAAGAACGTCCGGTTCCCGTCGGGCCGCGGGCCGATCCCCGTGTGGCCGCCGGTCGACTGACGCCGATCGGCTCCGAGCGTAACCGCCGGACGTGATCGACAGGGAGGTTCGGTGCCCTCATCCGCGCCGGATCTCCCTGATCCGATTCCGGCGGAAATCGACTCTCCGCCGGATGGCGGCGTGGGCCGGATCTCGGCAGGATCATTGACGGTAATGTCTATTGACTTCGGGGGAGCGCCTTGCGCGACGACCTGCTGTTCGGCGTTGCGCTGACGCCCACCACCGACTTGGCGGCGGACCGCGCCTTCGCGGTGGCCGCGGACGACGGCGGCCTCGACCTCCTCGGGATCCAGGACGCGCCGTTCGCGCCGGACCGGCTGGATACGTTCGTGCTGGCCGGCGATCTGCTGGCGCATACGGACAAGATCAGCGTCTTCCCGGACGTCGCGAGTCTGCCGCTACGGCCGCCGGTGCTACTGGCGAAGACCGCGGCCGCGCTGGACATCGTGTCCGGCGGCCGGTTCGAGCTGGCACTCGGCGCGGGTGGCTACTGGGACGCGATCACGCAGCTCGGGGTGCCGCGCCGAAGCCCACGGGAATCCAACGTCGCGCTGGAAGAAGCCGTCACGATCCTTCGCGCGCTGTGGGCGGACGGCGGCCCGGCGGTGCGGGTCCAGGGCGAGTTCTACTCCGTCTCGGGCGCGCACCCGGGTCCGGCGCCCCTGCACCCGATCGAGATCTGGGTCGGCTCGCAGGGCCCGAAATCCCTTGCGCTGACCGGGCGGATCGCCGACGGGTGGGCCGCTCCGATCGCCGCCTACCTGCCGTACGAGAAGTGGGCCGAGGCCAACCGCGTCATCGACGACGCGGCCGTCGCCGCGGGCCGGAACCCGCGGGCCGTGCGCCGGATCGCCCAGATCGTCGGCATGGTCACCCGAACACCCGGGCGGCCGCGGCTGGAGCAGGGTGCCGATCCCATGCGGGGCAGCGCCGCGGAATGGGCGGAGTTGCTGGGGAAACTCGGCAGCGAGCTGCCGTACACCGGTTTCGTCTTCATGCCCGAAGACAATTCCCGTGCTCAGGTCGCCGCATTCGCCCGCGACGTGGTGCCGCGAGCCCGGCGGCTGCTCGCGCGGTGACGTCCACAGTGGAATTCCCGGGCCGGACAAACGAGGGGACAGAAAAGGCCACACATCCGATGTTTGCTTGACCCGGCCCGCTCGTTCGCCCAGTGTTGTCGGCGACAACTGCACGAGCGTCCGGAAGGCGATGAAGCATGACCGACGCGGTTTTTCTGTCCAGGCGCGGGTTTCTGGTCGGCACGGGCGGAGTGGCGGCCGCGGCGGCCCTGCCCCGTACTGCGGTGGCAGCCGCCGCCCGGCCGCAACCGGTGGACTCCGTCGATCCGATCATCGGATCTGTCACCACGGCCGCCGACACGGCGTGCGGCAAGACGTTCCCGGGCGCGGTCGCGCCGTTCGGCCTGGTGCAGCTGAGCCCGGACACGGTCTCCGGCGGCGACAACGGCAGCGGCTACTCGGCCGAGATGACCACGATCGAGGGCTTCAGCTTCCTGCACATGTCGGGCGTCGGCTGCTACGGCGACCTCGGCAACCTCCAGGTGCTCCCGCAGGCCGGCCCGCTCGTGACCGGGCGCGACGAGGCGAAGAGCCCGTACCGCAAGGAAACCGAAACCGCGCGCGCCGGCTACTACGCCGTGGAACTCGACCGCTACCGTGTGCGCGCCGAGCTCACCGCCACCGAGCGAGCGGGCTTGCTGCGCTTCACCTTCCACGACGCCGGTACCGGCCGCGTCAAGGTCGACCTCACCCGTCGCATCGGCCCGGACGGCTCGCACTCGATCGCGCAGCACGTGCGCCAGGTCGACGCGACGACCGTCGAAGGCTGGATCCGCTGCGACCACACCGGCGGTGGCTGGGGCTGCGGCGCGCAGAGCCCGGCCTACACCGCGTACTTCACGATGGAGTTCCAGCAGCCGATCGCCGTGTTCGGCACGTGGGACGGCACCGACGTCCGCACCGACCTCGGGCAGCGCGACGGCACCCAGCTCGGCTTCTTCGCCGAGTTCCCCGTCCGCGCCGGGCAGCAGGTGCCGGTGCGCGCGGGCGTGTCGTTCGTCGACCTCGACGGCTCCCGCCGCAACCTGCGCCACGACCTGCCGAGCTGGAGCTTCGACGCCGTGGCCGCCGGGGCCCGCGGCACGTGGGCGGACGCACTGGGCAAGGTCGCCGTCGAAGGCGGCACGGCCGAGCAGCGCGAGATCTTCGAAACCGCGCTGTATCACTCGATGATCGACCCGCGGCTGTTCGGCGACGTCGACGGCCGCCACCGCGTGGGCGACACCGCGCCGGTGCGCGACGGTGTCACGCACCGCACGCTGTTCAGCGGCTGGGACGTGTTCCGCGCGCAGTTCCCGTTGCTGACCATCATCGACCCGGACGTGGTGCAGGAGACGATCACGTCGCTGGTGTCGCTCACCGATGCCGGCCTCGTGCGCGGGCTGGCCCGCTGGGAGCTGCTGGGCAAGGACACCGACACGATGATCGGTGACGCCGCGATCAACGTCATCGCCGAGGCGTACCTCAAGGGGCTGCGCGGGTTCGACGCCGAGAAGGCCTACCGCTTCTGCCGCGAAGTCGCGCTGGGCCCGGCGGAACGCTCCAACCGCACCGACTTCGCGAACTGGACCTCGCTCGGCTACTGCGTCACCTACAGCCTCTCCTCGACGCTGGAAAACGCGTATACCGACTACGCCCTCGCACGGTTCGCCGAAGCGTTGGGCAAGAAGGAAGACGCGAAGCGCCTGTACGCGACTTCGCACAATTACCGGAACCTCTTCAACACCGACGCGGGCTGGTTCCGCGGCCGCAACGCCGACGGCACCTGGATGGGTGACGGCGACGGCTGCATCGAGAGCAATCCGGAGCAGCAGGGCTGGTTCGTGCCGCACGACGTCGGCGGCCTGGTGAAGCTCGCGGGCGGACGGGCGGCGTTCGTCGAGCGCCTCAACGGCATCTTCGAGAAGACGCCGCCGGAGGTGATGATGAAGTGGAACGAGTTCTACAACCACAGCAACGAGCCCGTGCAGCAGATGCCCTTCATGTTCACCTACGCGGGTGCGCCGTGGCTCACCCAGCAGTGGTCCCGGTACGTCTGCGAACACGCCTACCGGACCGGCCCGACCGGCCTCGCGGGCAACGACGACGCCGGCCAGATGTCGGCCTGGTACGTTCTCGCCGCGGCGGGTTTCTACCCCGTGTCGCCCGCGAGCGGCGTGTACATCCTCGGCAGCCCCGTCTTCGACCGCACGCGCTTCACGACAGGCCACGGCCGGACGTTCACCGTGCGCGCGATCGGCAACTCGCCGCCGAACGTCTACATCACGTCGGCGACACTGAACGGAAAGCCGTTGCACCGCGCCTGGATCACCCACGACGAGGTGATTCGGGGCGGCGAACTGGTACTCCGCATGAGCGCGACGCCGAACCAGTCCTGGGGTGCGGCCGCGTTGCCGCCTTCACTCACGCCGGCGTGAGGGGGCCCTGCTAGCGGTCCTCGCCCGTTTCTTGTTGTGCTTCAAGCTTTTCCACGACGCGATCCGTGGCTTCCTCGCCGTGGGCGTGCACCAGCGACAGGTAGAACAACACCGGCGCCGCGGGAGCCCACGAGTCGCGGCGGTCGGGTCGGAGCAGGTACTCGATCGTCGGCTGCGGCTCGAACTCCACGTACTCGAATCCCCGGTGCTCCCAGGCGTCCTGGACGCCGCGGCCGAGGTTGTTCTCGAACTGCTGGCGGGTCATCGTGCGCAGGTTCGCCAGGAACAGGCAACACCACTGGGAGTTCGACGTGACGACGGCGAACGCGAGGAGCTTGAGGTCGTAGTGATCGGGCCTGAGCCGCAGCTCTTCCTTCAACCCGCGCTCGGCGGCGCGAAAGAGGTTGGGCGGCCCGTGTCGCCCGTCGAGTTTCCTTTGCAGCCCTTCGTTGGCCGAGGAGTTCCACTCGCCTTTGCCCACCCCAACCCGGCCGCTGCGCCGTGCGACGACGAGCCACCCGTCGGCCGTGACGACGGCGACGTTGAGGCCGAAGCTGGAGCGCATGAAGTCCGGGGTGTCCTGGGGGTCGCGGCCGTCGAGGTAGAGGCTGCGGAGGGTGTCGCCGCCGGGGAGGGGTTCGTCGAGTTGCTGGGTGGCAAGGAAAGTGACGTAGTCGGAGTAGGTGAAGTGGATCGTGACCTCGGAGAGTTCTTCGGGGCCGCGGCGGTTCACCACGAAATCGTGGACCGCGTAGCGAAGCAAGGCCTCGTGGTACTCGAGCCCCTTTTTGCGGCGGTCTTCCTGCTCCTCGCGGAGCTTTTCCCTTCGATAGGCGACTATGGCCGGAAGAGAAACCGCCCGGGGCGTGACGAGAACGTGCACATCACTTTCCGCGATCTCCCGCTCCCCGTTGCCTTCCAGTAGTTGAACACTTGTGCTGAGCGGCCCGATCGAGAACCCAGGAAACACCGTCTTCTCCCGCGATCGCCGCCGGGCGTGGTGATAACTCTCGCGCCACGGCGCCACCTGCCGTTCGAGCGCCTCCGCCGACGGATGCGCCTTCCTGAGCAACGCCCGGATGACGTCGAAGAGCAACGCCTCGTTGTACCGCTTGGGCTCGTCCCGGAAAATCTCCCGCGCGGTCCCGTACGCGCATCTGACCGCTTCGGCTGGCACCCCGCGCGCCGCCATTTCCCTCTCCACCAGCGCCGGCAACGCGCGCAGCCGCACACTCGACCACTCCCGCAAAGCCTGCAACCGGACCGCGAACTCAGACAGCGACCCGGGCCTCCCCGGCGCAGGCGGCTCCCCGAACGGCGCAGTCGTCACAGCCGGCCCCCTCCTCACCCCGGGCGCGGCGCCCGCCGTTGTGCCATGATGCCCGACACCCCGGCCAAGCCGAGATCGTGGCGCTGAGCAGCACTGATCGGACTTGGTCGGAAACTTTGCGACCCCGATGCGGTCAAGGCCATCCTGATCAGGCAAGCCGGAAGGGCCCACCGCATCGGAACCACCGACGGGTTTCAGCCCCTTCTGTCGACCATTCTTCGCCCACCACGCGAATCCGATCGGGGTGAACCATGAACACCCTCACGCCCACCCAAATCCTCGTCGCCGTCACGATCCTGCTCGCACTCGCCTGGGCCTGGTGGTCCGGCGCCCGCCGCGCCAGGGCCGCCGCCGAGGCCGCCCGAACCCGCACCCGCCTGATCTCCCTGACCGGCCGCGTCCTGCTCAACGCCGGCCTCCTCGTCACGGTCCAGTGGGCCGTCATCGCCAACGCCACCAGCACTTGGCTCCTGCTCGCCGTCCTCGGCCTGCCCGCCCTCTTCGCCGCCTACGCCCTCACCCGCGCCACCACGATCACCACCCTCGCCCCACCCACCCGCGACAGCCACTGACCGCGAGCCGCTCGGGTGAACCGCACGGCAAGTCCCCGCCCGCAGTAACGATGTCCGCGGATCGTCGATGAGGAGGCGACGACGTTTTCTGGGGGCAAGCACGTGGAAGAGGAAGACCTGCTCGACTCCCACCCGGATCTGGTGGATCCGGAGTGGCGCAAGCGGGCGGAGGCCGGCGCGCGGGTGGGGGCGAGGAAGGACCGCCGGAAGGTGCGCAAGCAGCGGCGCGCACCGCTGCGGCGGCCGAGGGGGCGGTGGTGGGGCGCGACGCTCGTCCTCCTCGTCCTCGGGGTGACGGTGTCGGCGATCGTGCTCGTGGGGAGCCGGCCCGGAGCCGAGCCGGCTGCGCCCAATCCGACGGCGGTGCCGATTCTCGCGCGCGTCGATCTGGCGCGGCCGTACGACCGGACGCCCGCCGAGAAGTGGGCCAAGGGCTTCGACGGGATCGCCACCACCGCGACCGGGGCGGTTAAGGCCGAAGTGGCCGCGGACGCCTACGCGCAGGTCAAGCGCGCGATCTTCGCCGCGCGGCTCGAACCCGCCGTCGTGACGGGGCATGACCCCAGGGCCTTCCTGGCGCAGCTGGCGCCGGACGCGCGGCCGTGGATCGCGTCGAAGGTGGCGGAGCACGACAAGGGCCTGCTGCCGTACGTGACCGAGATCGCCGACGGATACCGCCTGCTCGACGCGGGCCCGCGTATCTTCGGCACCCTGACCGCGCACCCCGGGGTGAAGCCGGGGGAGCTGGCCGTGGACGCGAAGTACGTGGTCGCCTACGCGTTCGACGACCCCCACCCCGGCGAGCTGACGGGGCCGGGGCAGATCGTCAGCTTCGTGCGCGTGGACGAGAACTACGTGCTCCGCAGCGGCACGAGCTTCAGCAAAACCAGCCAGGGTCTCTGGATCGACGGCGAGCACAGCGCGTTCTCCTCCGTCGGCTGCGCCGCCGCGAAGACGGGCTTCCTCGCACCCGGCTACGCCAACCCGCCCGTCGGCCCGGCGCCCGCGGGCGACCAGGACGCGCCCGGCTACTACGACCCGAAGTACCCGGTGCCGACCCTCGACGGCTGCCAGGACTGACCCGGACGAGTCACCGCGTGCCGTCGAACCGGCGGAACAGGACCACCGGCCGGTCGGCGATCCGGGCCGCTGCGGAAGATCGAGTGCTGCCAACGCATCTCGCTGCGGTCGCGGGAATCGTCAGCATGCGGATGTAAATCGGACCGGCCGAGGTGTGCTGTCAAGTAGTCAGATGAAGGGACGTCCTGGGGGAGTGGCCGGCCGGGGCCGCAATGTCGTCCGTATGCAGAGAAACTCGACGGCGGCTCAAAGGGGCAGGCACCGCTGGACGAAAGTCACCCGGACGGGGGTCTGTTGGCCGTCTCGCGCGCAGGTCCGCTGCGATTACAGTCCGAGGTGCCGGCAGACCGACGAAGGCGGGGAACCCATGGCAAGCGCGTCCACCGATCTGGTCGTCGGGGTCGACGGGAGCGAGTCGTCGCTGATGGCGGCGCGCTGGGCCGCGCGGATGGCCCGCGAGCGCCGCGTGGGCCTGCGGCTCGTGCACGCCGTGGACGAGATCCCCGTGACGTACCCGCACGCCGCGCCGACCTACGAGGACGCGCAGCGGGTCGTCGGCGAGCGCGGCGAGCGGGTGCTCAGCCGGGCGCGGGCGGCCGTCGCGGAGGTGGCGCCGGAGCTGGCCGCCGAGGCCGTGCTGCGGCCGGAACAGCCGGCGTCGGCCCTGCGCGCCGAGTCCGCGTCGGCGGGGATGCTGATCCTCGGGTCGACGGGGCTGCACCGGCTCGGCCGGTTCGTGCTGGGCTCGGTGTCGGTCTCGCTTGCTTCGCACGCGGAGTGTCCGGTCGCGTTCGTGCGTCCCCACGTCGCCGAGGACGCGCCGCCGGTGGACGGCCCGGTCGTGGTCGGTGTGGACGCCACGCCGATCGGGGAGGACGCGATCGGCGTCGCCTTCGAGGAGGCGTCGTGGCGCCGGACTCCGCTCGTCGCCGTGCACTGCTGGAAGGAAGGGTTCCTCGCGTCGGTGTTCGAGGAGTCCGGCTCGTCCGCCGACGCCGACGCGATCGAGGCCCAGGAGCGGGAACTGCTCGCGCAGCGGCTCGCCGGGTGGCAGGCGAAGTACCCCGACGTGCAGGTCGAGCGCCTGGTCGTGAAGGAGAAGCCGGCCGACGGCCTGCTCGACTGGGCCGATCGCGCGCAACTGCTGGTCGTCGGCAGCCGTGGGCGCGGCGGGCTCGCCGGCCTGGCGCTCGGATCGACCAGCCAGAGCCTGATCTCGTACGCGCTGTGCCCCGTCCTGGTCGTGCGCGGAAACCGTCCGGCGGCGTCGCAGGACGAATAACGGATTCCCCGAAGTCGGCCCGGCGGGCCCGCTGCCGTCGCTACGATCGACGCGCTTCGCTGCCCGCCGCACCGCGGCGCCCTGGCACAGGCGAGCTCGTGGCCCGTGTCGCGGACGTCGAGGTTCCGACCCTGGAGTGTCCACTGTGGAAACAACCGATCCGGGGTCGATGCGCGACGCCATGCTCCGGGCGGTGCGCAATCGTGCGTCCGACGACGCGTTCGACCCGCACGCCGAGCTGCGCGAAGTGCTGGCACCACTTGGTTTCACGCCCGAGGACAGCGGCGGCGCCATCACCTTCCTCAAACGCGACCCGCTCCTGCCCAGCTCGATCCGCATCGGCGGGGCGGCGGCTGTCGCGCTGACCCAGCAATCGGTGCTCGCCGCGAAGCTGTGGCGCATGCGCGCAGGGCTGGGTCAGGACATCACCGTCGATCTGGGCCAGGCCATTCGCCGGCTCGCCCCGGCGTCGGAGCTGCGGTGGGAGACGCTCAACGGCTACCCCGCCGACATGGCCGACCGGCTCGTCGGTTCCTACCTCGGCTTCTACCCCACGCGCGACGGCCGCCACGTCATCCCCGCGAACATCTACCCCGGCCTGAAGTCGAAGATGCTCGCAGTCCTGGACTGCGCGGACAGCCCCGAAGCGCTCGGCCGCGCGATCGCCCGGCACACCGCCGACGAGCTGGAGGAGCTGGGGGAGCGGCACGGCATCGTGTTCGCGAAGGTCCGCAGCGTCGAGGAGTTCGTGGCCGAGCCGGTGTTCGAGCACCTCGCCTCGCGGCCGCTGATCGAGATCGAGAAGGTCGCGGACACCCCGCCCGAACCGTTGCCCGACTGGGGCACGCAACCGCTGTCCGGCATCCGCGCGCTGGGCATGGGCCACGTCATCGCGGGCGCGGGCATCGGCCGCTCGCTGGCCGCGCTGGGCGCCGACGTGCTCAACGTCTGGCGCGTCCTGGAGTTCGAGATGGACTCGCTGGTCGCCACGGCCAACGTGGGCGTCCGCTCGACCCGCCTCAACGTCCGCGGCACCGACGGCCAGGCCACGCTGCACGCCCTCCTGCGCGACGCCGACGTCTTCTACGCCAACCGCCGCCCCGGCCTGCTCACCGAGCTCGGTGTCGACGCCCACCAGGCCATCGGCCTGCGGCCCGGCCTCGTCCACGTCACCGCCAGCTGCCACGGCGACACCGGCCCGTGGGCGAACCGCGTGGGCTTCGACCAGGTCGCCGGCACCGTCACGGGCATGGTCGCCGCCGAAGGCACGCTGGACCAGCCGAAACTCCCGCCGACGTCGATCATCAACGACTACCTCGTCGCCTGGCTGGGCGCCACGGGCGCGTTGGCCGCGCTCATCCGCCGCGCCACCGAGGGCGGCAGCTACCGCGTCCACGTCTCCCTCACGCGCGCCGCCATGTGGGCGAGCACCCTCGGCTTCTTCGACTGGGGCTACGTCCACCGCGCCGTCGGCAGCGGGGGAGAGCACGAGCTGCTGGACCCGCAGCTGTTCACGTCGCTCACGCCGCTCGGGCTGTACCAAGGGGTCACGGAGAACGTCACGCTCTCGCGGACCCCGCACCACTACCTGAACGTGCTCTCGCCCCGCGGCGCCGACCAGCCGGCGTGGCTGCCCAAGCCACGGCAGGTGGACGTCGCGGCGCTTGCGAAGGCGCTCAACCGCTGAACCCGGACTTTCCGTACGCCTCGGCGAGGATCCGAACCGCAAACCTTGGAACCAGCGCCGCCGCCGAACGGCCCGGTGCGCCCGCGCCGTCAGAACCAGTGCAGGCAGTGCGGCTCTCGCTCCGCGCGGAACAGCGCGTCGGCGACACCGGCGGCTTCGGGGTGGTGCGCGTGGACGTGGCCGGCGCGCACGAGGGTGCTCGGGGTGGTGCCGCCGAGGTAGAGGGAGCCGAGGTCGCGCACGTCGAGGGACAGGTCGGGCGCGCGGTCCGTGGGGACGCACTCGGCCTTGCCGTCGCGGACGGTCAGGAGGTGGCGGCCGCGCTCGTCGAGGAAGGGGTCGGTGACGTCGAGGACCAGCTCGCCGTCGGTGAACCAGCCGCGGGCGGTCAGTGCGCGCGGGACGTCCAGCAGCCGCACCCACAGCCAGTCGTCGTCGCTCGCCGTGCCGGCGCGGAAGTCCGCGAGCTGCCAGCGCAGCGGGTGCCACGGCGGGACGTGCTTGAACACCACGCGCGTGACCAGGTCGTGGCCGAGCACGAACCGGGCCAGGGCGGTGAAGACGGCGTCGTCGGTGGCGATGGTTTCGTCGACGGTCAGCGTGCCGGGCTCGACGAGCGAATAGCTGGCGTACCCGTCCGGGGTCCCGTCGGCATCCCGGTGCACGGCGAGGTACCGCGGCGCCGCGGTGATCGGGGGCTGGCCCGCGCGCAACGCCCACCACCGGTGCGGCCGCGACAACGCGCCGGGCTGCGCGCGGCGGTAGCGGTCGTAGACGTCTTCCAGCAGCTCGACGCACTCGTCGCGCTTCAGCACCTCGACCGAGCCGGTGTCGGCCGGCGCGTGAGCCCGCGGCGCGGCGAGCGCGGCCTGGTGCCGCGGCACCGTCAGCTGCCCGGTGTAGGTCGCCGGCCCGTAGCCGAAGCGGCCGTAGATCGTGGCCTCCGACGCCAGCAGCACGGACAGGAACTCCCCGCGCGACCGCAGTTCGGCCAGCTGGTGCCGCATCATCGCGCTCAGCACCCCCTGGCGACGATGCGAAGGGAGCACCCCGACGGACGTGATCCCGGCCGCCGGCACCACGACCTCGCCCGGCAGCGTGAGCTCGAACGAGTAGGCCGCCGCGGTCCCGACGGGCCGCCCGTCCGCCACGGCCAGCACCCCGCGGTCCATCTCGAGCGCCGACCACCACAGCCCGCCGCCGCCCTCGGCCGGCGTCTCGGGGAACCGCGCGAACGCGGTGTGGACGGTGTCGACGAAGACGTCGAAGTCTTGCTCGGTGGTGGCGCGGATTTCCACTGCGGCGGTCTCCCCGGGGTGTCGTGGCTGTCGCGCCACAGTGCAGCGGCGCCGCGGGGCCGGGTCAACCGAATTACCGCCCGGCCTGCGGTCAGCCGAGCCCCCGCCTCTCGCGGTGCGCGAGCAACTCCGGCGCGAGGACCACCACGGCGCCGGTTCGACGCTGACGAGGTGCTCGGCGTCCGCAGCGCGCGGCTCACCGAGACTCGGGTCGCGCCGATCGCTTCGGCCGGCCCGTGCAGACCGCCGGGCAGGACGACCCGGACACGCTCACCTGGAGGGCCGCCGGTGGTCACGAGCCGATCGCCGCGGCGGGCGGGACGTAGCATGGGCGCGGACGTGTTCTCTCGCGTGGAAGGAACTTCGGGTTGTCGCCGCCTACGAGCCAGCTGTCGAGCGCGAGCGGGGCGACCCCGGCGGACCCGGCGCCGACCCCGGCCCCGCCGGGCCGGTTCGAGTGGCTGCGGCGGCATCGGCGGTGGGCGTTTGCGCTCGTCGGGTTCGCGTTGCTCGCGCAGATGGCGTTCGCGATGGTCACCACGGCCGTCGGGCAGACGCCGACGATCGACGAGCCGGTGTACGTCGGCACGGCCGTCGTCTACCTCGACCAGCACAGCCTGCGGTACAACCCGGAGCACCCGCCGCTGGGCAAGCTGATCATCGCGTCCGGCCTGGCCTTCGCCGACGTGCACCTCGACCCCGCCTTCGCCGGCGACGAAACGCAGCTCGGCCGGCACGTGCTGTACGAGTCGGGCAGCGATCCGGGCCACCTGATGTTCTTGGCGCGGCTGCCGATGATCGTGCTGACGCTGCTGTTCGGGCTGGTCGTCTTCGCGTTCGCGCGTGATCTCGCCGGCCCGGTCGGCGGCCTCATGGCGCTCGCGCTCTACGCCTTCTCGCCCGACGTCATCGCATACGGCTCGCTCGCCACACTCGACGTGCCGATGGCCGGGTTCCTGCTGACGTCGGCCTGGCTGGTGTGGCGGGCCCGGCGCCGGCCCCTGCGGTATCTCCCGCCGGCGGGACTCGCCCTCGGCGCGGCGATCGCGACGAAGATGAGCGCGCTGCCCGCGGTTCCGGTGGTCCTGTTCCTGGCCGCGTTGTCGGTGTGGCACTTCCGTCGTGCGCGTGGCCTCGGTCCGAAACGGACCGCCCTCGAGCTCGTCGCGGCGGTCATCGGCGTGGGGCTGATCGCCGTCGCCGTCCTCTGGGCCGCCTACCTCGCCGTCGATCCACGCTTGCGCTGGCAGGCACCGCCGGGCCTGCCGACTCTCCACGGCCTGCGCGCGCTCGCCGACTGGCTGCCGGTGCCCGCGCCGTACCGCGACGGCATGCACCTCCAGTTCGGCTTCGAAGACCAGGTGTGGAGCGGCTTCCTGTTCGGCCGCCTCTACTTCGGCGCCCTCTGGTACTACCTCCCGGCCGCGATCCTCGTGAAGACCCCGCTCGGCACGCTGGCGCTGTGGCTGGCCGGCATCGTCGTGCTGCTCGCGATTCCCCGGCTGCGCCCCGCGGCGCCGTACCTCCTCGTCCCGTCCGCGGTGCTGCTGGCCGCCGCCATGACCGGCAGCCGCGACTTCGGCGTCCGGTACACGGTTTTCCTCCCGATGTTCCTCGCCGTCGCGGCCGCCGGTCTTGTCCTCCTGCGCCGCCGCCAGGCCCACCTCGCCGCGGCGGTCCTGGTCGTCTTCACGGCCGTCAGCTCGCTGCTGACGTTCCCGTACTACCTGCCCTACTCCAACGAAGCCTTCGGCGGCCCGGCGCAGACCCACCTGCGCCTGCACGACTCGAACGTCGACTGGGGCCAGGACCTCGGCCGCCTCGCCGACCGGTTGAAAACGCGCTATCCGGACGAACGCCCCTGGCTCGTCTACAAGGGCAGCGGCGTGCCGGCCTTCTACGGCATCGACGCCGCCGACCCCCTCCGCGTGCCCCCGGACCAGGTCCACGGCCTGCTCGCGGTCTCCGACTCCTCCATTGCCAAGGCGGACGCCCACCTGAAGGCCCTGCTGGCGACGAGCACCCCGATCGACGAGGTCGGCCACTCGATCACGATCTTCCGCCGGCCTTAGGCCCTGGTCACGGCCCCGGGCCCAGGGCCGGCTGAATCCCCGGCGGCCGCGCCTCTAAGCCGTACCGCGTCGTTTCGTCCAGATGTCGTACGCGACTGCCGCGAGCAGGACCACGCCCTTGACCAGCATCACGCGCTCGCTCGGAGCACCGATCAGGGACATGCCGTTGTTGATCACGGCCATGATCAACCCGCCGGTGATCGCGCCGACGACCTTCCCCACGCCGCCCTGCACGGCGGCGCCGCCGATGAACGCCGCGGCGATCGCGTCGAGTTCGAAGTTCACGCCGGCGGTCGGGCCGGCCTGGTTGAGCCGGCCGGCGAAGATGATCCCGGCGAGCGCGGCCAGCACGCCCATGTTCACGAAGATCCAGAACGCCACCGACTTGACCTTGACGCCCGACAGCGTCGCGGCCTGGAGGTTGCCGCCGACCGCGTAGATGTGGCGGCCGAACACCGAACGACCGGCGACGAGCGAATAGCCGACCACGAGCACGGCCAGCAGGATCAGCACCCACGGCAGGTTCTTGAACCGCGCGAGCTGCACGACCACGGCGAGCACCAGGATCGCCGCGCCGGCGACCTTCGCGACGAACACCGGGTACGGGTCCACGTCCTGCCCGTACCCGAGCCGCGCGGAGCGCTTGCGCTGCTGGGTGATCGCGATGGCGGCGACGGTGAGCACGCCGACGATCAGGCTGACCAGGTCGGCGCCGCCGAGCGGGCCGAGGCCGATGTTGCCGAGGTAGCCGTCGGTGAAGCCGTTGGACAGCGTGCGGATCGCGTCGGGGAACGGGCCGATGCCCTGGTTGCCCAGTACGGTCAGCGTCAGCGCGCGGAACGCCAGCATTCCCGCCAGCGTCACGATGAAGGCCGGGATGCCGAAGTAGGCGACCCAATACCCCTGCCACGCGCCGATCACCGCGCCCGTCACCAGGGTGATGAGCACCGCGAGTGGCCACGGCACATGCAGGTTCACCATGAGCACCGCGGAGACGGCGCCGGTCATCGCGACCACCGAGCCTGCCGAGAGGTCGATGTGGCCGGAGATGATCACCAGGATCATGCCGATCGCGAGGATGAGCACGTAGGAGTTCTGCACGATGATGTTCGAGATGTTCTGCGGCTCGAGCAACGCGCCGCCGGTGAGCACCTCGAACAGCACCACGATGAGGGCGAAGGCCACGTAGATCCCGCTCTGGCGCGGGTTGATCGAGATCCGCCTGCCCGGGGTGGCGGCCGGGGGCGCGGCGGGCCGGGCCGTGTCCGTTGTGGTCATGGGCGTTCCTTCGTCATGTACTGCATCAGCAGCTCCTGGGTGGCGTCCTCGCGGGCGACCTCGCCGGTCACCCGGCCCGCGGACAGCGCGTAGATCCGGTCGCACAGGCCGAGTAGCTCCGGCAGCTCGGAGCTGATGACCAGCACCGCCTTCCCTTGCGCGGCAAGGGAGTTGATGATCGAGTAGATCTCGAACTTCGCGCCGACGTCGATGCCGCGGGTCGGTTCGTCGAGGATCAGCACGTCCGGATCGGTGAAGATCCACTTGGCCAGCACGACTTTCTGCTGGTTGCCGCCCGAGAGTTTCCCGGTCACGCTGCGCACGGTCGGTGCCTTGATCCGCAGGTCCCGGCGGAACCGCGCGGCCGTGTCGTGCTCGGCGTGCTCGTTGACCCAGCCGCGGCGCGCCAGCTTCCCGAGGCCCGCGGCCGAGACGTTGCGCTGCACGTCCTCGATCAGGTTCAGCCCGTAGCGCTTGCGGTCCTCGGTGGCGTACGCGATGCCGTGGCGCACGGCGTCACGGACCGAGCGCACCTCGATCGGCACGCCGTCCTTCACCAGCCGCCCGGAGATACCGGTGCCGTAGGAACGCCCGAACACGCTCATCGCCAGCTCGGTGCGGCCCGCACCCATCAGCCCGGCCAGGCCGACCACCTCCCCGCGCCGCAACGTCAGGTTGGCGCCCTCGACCACGACCCGGCCCAGCTGCGTGGGGCTGTGCACGGTCCAGTCCTCGATCCGCAGCACCTCCTCGCCGATGTCGGGCTCCCGCGGCGGAAAGCGGTGCTCCAGATCGCGCCCGACCATGCCGGTGATCAGCCGCTCCTCGGTGAGCCCGGCCGCGTCGAGGGTCTCGATCGTGCGGCCGTCGCGCAGGATCGTGACGGTGTCGGCGATCGCGATCACCTCGCCCAGCTTGTGGGAGATGATCACCGACGTCACGCCCTCGTCGCGCAGCCCGCGCAACAGGTCGAGCAGGTGCGCCGAGTCGTCGTCATTGAGCGCGGCGGTCGGCTCGTCGAGGATGAGCAGCTTCACCTGCTTCGACAGCGCCTTGGCGATCTCGACGAGCTGCTGCTTGCCGACGCCGAGGTCGCGCACCGGCGTGACCGGGTTCTCCGCGAGGCCGACGCGCCGCAGCAGCTCGCCGGCCTCGTGGTTGGTGCGGTTCCAGTCGATGAACCCGCGCCGGGCCCGCTCGTTGCCGAGGAAGATGTTCTCCGCGATCGAGAGCTGCCCGCACAACGCCAGCTCCTGGTGGATGATCACGATTCCCCGGCGTTCGCTGTCGCGCACCGAGCCGAACTCGCACGCCTCGCCGTCGAACCGGATCTCCCCGGCGTAGCTGCCGTGCGGGTGCACCCCGGAGAGCACCTTCATCAGGGTCGACTTCCCGGCGCCGTTCTCCCCGCAGATCGCGTGGATCTCCCCGCGGCGCACGGAAAGGGTGACGTCGGCGAGCGCGGTGACCCCGGGGAAGGTCTTCGTGATCCCGCGCATGCCGAGCAGTTCCGTCATTTCAGCTGCCCCGCCGTGTAGTAGCCGGAGTCGAGGAGTTCCTTCTGGTAGTTGGTCTTGTCCACGACCACGGGCTGCAGCAGGTAGGAGGGCACAACCTTCTTGCCGTTGTTGTAATCCGTGGTGTTGTTGACCTCCGCCTTGCCGCCCTTGAGGACGGAGTCGGCCATCTTCACGGTGACGTCGGCGAGCTTGCGGGTGTCCTTGAACACCGTCGAGTACTGCTCGCCGGCGATGATGGACTTGACCGACGCGACCTCGGCGTCCTGGCCGGTGACCACCGGGTAGGGCTGACCCGCGGTGCCGTAGCCGTTGCTCTTGAGCGCCGAGAGGATGCCGATGGACAGGCCGTCGTACGGCGAGAGCACGCCGTCGACCTTCGCGCCGCCGCCGTAGGTCTTGGTGAGCAGGTCCTCCATGCGCCGCTGCGCGGTGGCCGGGTCCCAGCGCAGGATCGCGGTCGGCGCGAACGTCGTCTGGCCGCTCTTCACCACGAGCTTGCCGCTGTCCATGAGGGGCTTGAGCACGGACATGGCGCCGTTGAAGAAGAACGTCGCGTTGTTGTCGTCCGGCGAGCCGCCGAACAGCTCGATGTTGAACGGACCCGGACCGGTGCCGAGGCCCTTGACCAGCGAATCCGCCTGCTCCACACCGACCTTGTAGTTGTCGAAAGTGGCGTAGTAGTCGACGTTCGGGCTGTTGAGCAGGAGCCGGTCGTAGGCGATCACCGGGATCTTGTGGTCGGCCGCCTCCTGCAGCTGGGTGGTGATCGCGGTGCCGTCGATGGAGGCGATCACCAGCAGCTTGGCGCCCTTGGTGATCTGGTTCTCGATCTGGTTGACCTGGGTCGGGATGTCGTTCTCGGCGTACTGCAGGTCGACCTTGTAGCCGAGCTTCTCCAGCGCTGCCTTGATGTTGTCGCCGTCGTGGATCCAGCGTTCCGACGACTTCGTCGGCATGGTGACGCCGATCAGCGCGCCGGCCGACGAGCCGGCGGCCGGCTGCTGGTCGGCCGTCTTGACGCTCGAACCGCAGGCGGCCAGCGTCAGTGCCAGTGCGGCGACGGTGACCCCTCGGATCCCTCGGATGAACTTCATTGTTCGTGCTCCTTTCAGAAGCCCTGGGCGAGCCGGTGGTAGGCCTGGTTCCAGCGGATCCGGTCGGCGAACCCGGAGGTGGTGGTGCCGGCGTCGATGGTGAGGAGCTCGACGCCGAGCAGGTCTGCGAAGTCGCGGAGGGTCTCGACGGGCACCGCCTGGGTCAGCACGGTGTGGTGCGGCGCGCCGGCGGTGATCCACGACTCGGCGGAGGTGGCGAGCGACGGCGCGGGCTGCCAGACCGCGCGCGCGACCGGCAGGCTGGGCAGCGGCTCGTCGGGTGGGACGACCTCGATCTCGTTGGCCACCAAACGGAACCGGTCGCCGAGGTCGGCCAGGCCGAGCACCACGCCGGGGCCGGGGGCGGCGTCGAACACGAGCCGTACCGGGTCCTCGCGGCCGCCGATGCCGAGCGGGTGGATCTCGCACGACGGGCGGGCGGCGGCGATGCTCGGGCAGACCTCGAGCATGTGCGCGCCGAGGATCTTCGGCTCGCCCGGCCCGAAGTGGTAGGTGTAGTCCTCCATGAACGACGTGCCGCGGCCGGTGCCCGTCCCCATCGCCTTCACCGCGGCGAGCAGGGCCGAGGTCTTCCAGTCGCCTTCGCCGCCGAAGCCGTAGCCGTCGGCCATCAGCCGCTGCACGGCCAGCCCCGGCAGCTGACGCAGGCCGCCGAGATCCTCGAAGTTCGTGGTGAACGCGCCGAAACCGCCCTCGGTGAGGAACCGCCGTAGCCCCAGCTCGACTTTCGCCGCGTACCGCAGGGACTCGTGGCGGGCGCCGTCTTCGGCGAGCTCCGGCGCCACGTCGTAGGCCGACGCGTATTCGGCGACCAGTTCGCCGGTGTCCTTTTCGGACGCGCTGTCGACGAGCTCGACGAGGTCGTTCACGCCGTAGGTGTTGACCGAGACGCCGAAGCGCAGCTCGGCCTCGACCTTGTCCCCTTCGGTCACGGCGACGTCGCGCATGTTGTCGCCGAAGCGCGCCAGCCGCAGCTCGCGCAGGTGGTCCGCGCCGATCGCGGCCCGCGCCCACGCGTCGATCCGGTCGGCGACCACGGGGTCGCCCGCGTGCCCGGCGACGGTCTTGCGTGGCACGGAAAGGCGGGTCAGCACGTGGCCGAACTCGCGGTCGCCGTGCGCGGCCTGGTTGAGATTCATGAAGTCCATGTCGATGCTGCGCCACGGCAGGGCTTCGTTGAGCTGGGTGTGCAGGTGCAGCAACGGTTTGCGCAACGCGTCGAGCCCGCCGATCCACATCTTCGCCGGCGAGAAGGTGTGCATCCACGCGATCACCCCGACGCAGGAGTTGTCGGCATTGGCCTCGAGCAGCAGCCGGCGGATCGCGGAGGCCTCGGTCAGCACCGGTTTCCCGACGAGCTCGGCCGAAAGCCGTCCCGTCGAGGCGAGCAGCCGCTGGATCTCCAGCGACTGGCCGGCGACCTGCGCCAGCGTGTCCTCGCCGTAGAGCGCCTGGCTCCCGGTGAGGAACCAGACCTGGGGTTTGTTCTGCGAAGCCATTTGTCTCCTCGTCGTGTGCGCCGGCCGGGCTCAGCGCTGGCCGTAGACGTTCTGGTAGCGCGCGTAGAGCCGGTCGACGTCCTCGGCCGGCAACGGTTTGGGCGCGCCCAGCTCGAATGCCTTGTGGACGGTCCGGGCCACGTCCTCCACGAGCACCGCCGCCTTCACCGCGTCGCGGGCGGTGCGCCCGACGGTGAACGGGCCGTGGTTGCGCATGAGAACGGCAGGGGAGCGGCTGGCCCGCAACGTCTCGACGATGCCGCGGCCGATGGAGTCGTCGCCGATCAGCGCGAACGGCCCGACCGGGATCTCCCCGCCGAACTCGTCGGCGATCATCGTGAGCACGCACGGGATGGGCTCGCCGCGCGCGGCCCACGCGGTGGCGTAGGTGGAGTGCGTGTGCACGACCCCGCCGACGTCGGGCAGATGCCGGTAGACGTAGGCGTGGGCGGCCGTGTCGGACGACGGCGCGAGGTCGCCGTGGCGCAGCCGCCCGTGCAGGTCGGTGACGACCATGGTGTCGGCGGACAGGTCGTCGTAGGAGATCCCGGACGGCTTGATCACCATCAGCTCGCGCCCGGGCACCCGCGCCGAGACATTGCCCGCGGTCCAGGCGACCAGCTCGTTGCGCGTGAGCTCGCCGTGCAGGTCCGCGACGGTGCGGCGCAGCTCGGCGACGGTGCCGAGCAGCTCGTCGGTCAGCGACATGTCAGGACTGTCCTTTCGCCGGCGGTGGCGGTGGCGTGGCGGCGGGCCGCGAGGCGGTGCAGCACGTCGCTGCCGCCGCGGCCGAAGTGGTCGTGCAGCTCGCGGTAGTCGGCGTAGAGCTCGTCGTAGGCACGGGAGTGGGCGGGCACCGGCCGGTACACGTCCCGGTGGACCGAGCCCATCGCGCGCGAAGCCGCGGTGATGTCCGGGTGGGCGCCGGCCGCCACGGCGGCGTGGATGGCCGAGCCGAGCGCCGGCCCCTGCGCGGACCCGATCACCGACAGGGGCAGGTTCACCACGTCGGCGTAGAGCTGCATCAGGAAGGCGTTGCGGACGAGCCCGCCGGCCACGACCAGCTCGGTGACCGGCACGCCCGCGTCCCGGAAGGCTTCGATGATCGTGCGGGTGCCGAACGCGGTGGCCTCCAGCAGCGCCCGGTAGGTGTCTTCGGCACGGGTGGCCAGCGTCTGGCCGACGACGACGCCGGACAGCTCGTGGTCCACCAGCACCGAGCGGTTGCCGCTGTGCCAGTCGAGCGCGACCAGCCCGTGCGCGCCGATTTCCTGCGCCGACGCGAGCACGGTGAGGTGTTCGTGGAGCGAGACGCCCGCTCGTCGCGCGTCCTCGTGGTAGCCGGGCGGCACGCCGTGCTCGACGAACCAGCCGAAGATGTCGCCGACCCCGCTTTGCCCGGCTTCGTAGCCCCACAGCCCGGGCACGATCCCGCCGTCGACGACCCCGCACATGCCCGGGACCTCTCGCAGCTCTTCGGCGTTGAGGACGTGACACGTCGAGGTGCCCATGATCGCGACCATCCGGCCGGGTTCGACGGCCTGCGCGGCGGGCGCGGTCACGTGCGCGTCGACGTTGCCGACCGCGACGGCGATGCCTTCCGGCAGTCCGGTCCACAACGCCGCTTCGGCGGTGAGCGAGGCGGCCCGGTCGCCGAGGCGCCCGAGCGGCCGGTCGAGCTTGTCCGGCACGAAGTCCGCGAACCCGGGGTTCAGCTCGCGCAGGAAATCGGCGCCGGGGTACTCGCCGTCCTGCAGGATGCCCTTGTACCCGGCGGTGCAGGCGTTGCGGACGTAGTGGCCGGTCAGCCGCCAGACGATCCAGTCGGCCAGCTCGACCCAGTGCGCCGTCGCCGCGTAGACGGCGGGCGCCTCCTCCAGAACCTGCAGCGCCTTTGCGAACTCCCATTCCGATGAGATCCGCCCGCCGTAGCGGGGCAGCCACTTCTCGTCGCGGGCTCGCGCGAGCTCGGTGATCCGGTCGGCCTGCGGCTGGGCGGCGTGGTGGCGCCACAGCTTCACGTACGCGTGCGGCTCGCGCTCGAACTCCGGCAGCTCGCACAGCGGCGTTCCGTCCACAGTGGTCGGAACCACCGTGCACGCGGTGAAGTCGGTGCCGAGGCCCACGACGTCGGCGGGATCGGCGCCGGCGTCGCGGAGCGCGGCGGGTACGGCGGTGCGCAGCACCCCGAGGTAGTCCGAGGGGACCTGCAGCGCCCAGTCCGGCGGCAACGGCTGGCCGGTCACGGGCAGCGTCCGGTCGACGACGCCGTGCGGGTACTCGTACACGGCGGTGCCCAGCTCGGCGCCGTCGGAGACCCGCACCACGACGGCGCGGCCCGAGAGCGTGCCGAAGTCGACGCCGATCACGAGACGCTCGTGAATGTTAGCGTTAACATTCGGGGAGTGCGGGGACACGGGTTTCTCCTTCGGTGGGGACCGCGCTCAGCGTGGTCCGGTGCTCTCCCGGACGATCAGCTCGGGCTCGACCAGGTACCGCACGTGCTGGTCGCCGCCGCCCATCCGTTCGGTCAGCAGCCCGAACGTGCGCCGGCCGACTTCGATGAAGTCCTGGCGCACCGTGGTCAGCGGCGGCGTGAAGTACGCGGCCTCGGGGACGTCGTCGAAGCCGGCGACGTGCACGTCCGCCGGCACGCCGATGCCGGTCTCGGTGAACGCGCGCAGCAGCCCGAGCGCCATCTGGTCGTTGGCGGCGAACACCGCGTCCAGCCCGCCGTTCCCGGCGGGCACCTTCTTGGCCAGCGTCCGCCCGGCGGCGTAGCCGGAGGCCGGGCTCCAGTCGCCGCGGATGACGGGGGGCACCTCTGCGCCGTGGCGCTCCAGCGTCTCGCGCCAGCCGCGCTCGCGCTCGAGCGCCTCCAGCCAGTCCTCCGGCCCTGCGATGTGCCACACCGTGCGATGCCCGAGCGCGAGCAGGTGCTCGGTCGCGCGGCGGGCGCCGTCGTACTGGTCCACGGAGATCACCGGAACCGGCGCGCCGTCGCCGCCGCCGACGGCGACCACCGGGACCGCCGAAGGCACTCCCGCAAGCGCCTGCCCGGCCGTGACGTGCGGGGCGATCACGACGATCCCCTCCACGGCTTGGCGCCGCAGGCTCTCCACCGCGTCCGCGATGGACGACCGGCCCGGACGGCTCACGCTCGAGATCGTGATGGCGTAACCGGCTTCCCGGGCGGCGTTCTCGATGCCGTACAGGGTGCTCGCGGGTCCGTACAGATTGGACTCCAGCGCGACGACGCCGAGCGTGCCGGAGCGGCCCGTGACGAGCGCGCGGGCCGCGGAGTTGGGCCGGTAACCCAGCTCCTCCACCGCGGCCATCACCCGGGCGCGGGTCTCGGGGCGGACCGGGCCGGTGCCGTTGATGACCCGCGAGACAGTCATGTGGGAGACGCCTGCGAGGCCGGCCACGTCCGTGAGGCTCGCCTGCCGATCGCCGGCCGCTCCTGCTGACACTACGTCACCGCCTTCCTCGTCCGGGTGGTCCGCGTCACTCTTTCCGGCGCATAGTGTTAGCGATAACAGTCACCCGGTCAAGACTCGGCTCGGTCACGACCTGGTCTCTTGATCGGCGAGCCACGCCGCACCCCGGCGGGCCGAAGCGCGCGACAGCCACGCCTCCTGGACCACTTCCGCCAGCTCGGCCCGGCTGATCTCGCCGAGCCGACAGGCGCGCACGAGCACCGACAGGTGGCCGCGGAAGTGCGGCGTGGTGAAAAACGGTGAGTCCTCGTCCTGGACGAGTGCTGCCTTGTCGCCTTCGGACGGCACCCAGAACACGATCACGTCCGGGTAGCGCTCGCCCGTCTCCGGGTCGATGGCGTCCGGGCGCGGGTTTCGGAAGAAGACGAACGACTTGCCCCCGACCTGGTACACCGGCTTGTGCTCGGTTCCGGGCCAGACGGTGACGTGCGGCATCCCGAGAGCGAGCTCGTGGACGTCCTCGACACACGCGGGGCGGCTGTCGTCCGGCATCGGGTCAGTGTAGAAGCCCGACCCGTTGATCGCCGGGAGTCCACATCGGACCCGGAACCGGTGCCGCGCGGGAGCCCGCACGGCACCGGCCGTGGTTCAGCGCCGCCGACGGCTCACGCGCCGTGCGGTTCGGCGGCCGGTGCGGCGGGCGACCCTGCGCGATCCGAACATGGTGGTGCCTCCTTGACTCAGGTGTGGCTGGGGGTGGCGGTCTCGAAGGCGTGCAGCTGCTGCGCTTCCTCCGCCGTGACCAGGCCGATGGCGACGAGGTCGAGCGGGCTGATGAAGCCGTCGGAGATGCGGAACCCGCCCGCTTCCGCGATGGCGTCGCGGAGGGGGATGGCCCAGCGGTGTTCGAGCAGCACGAGAGCGGCGGCGGAACCGTCTGGGATCTCCTCCAGGACGTCCCAGGCGTCTTCGTCGGAGAACACCTCGACGCCTTCGGCGGCCTTCTCGGCACCCGCGAGGGCACCGGCCTCCATGCCTTCCTCGCCGTCGATCCCGAGCCCGATCAGCGCGCCGACCTTGCTGCCGAGCTCGATGGCTTCTTCGTCACTGAGGTTGCTGAGGTGGGCGACCTCGATCTCGCCGTTTGAATCCTTGTGCACGGCCAGCGCGTCGACCACGTTGACGGTGCCGCTCTCCCTCAGGCGCTCGAGCTCGGTGATGATCGCGCCGTGGAAGTCCGGGTCCGGAAATCCCAGCACGACGAGTTGGATGGGTCCGATCGTCATGAATCTGCCTCCGTTCTGCGTCGCGTCCCTCATGGCGAGCATCTGGGCGCGGGTCGTGAACGGCCTCATCTGCGAGAGGTGAGCTTGCGCCGCGCGTCAGACTTCGAGCGCCCAGCGGACGTACGGCCGCTTCGACGTGAAGCCGGCCCTCGCGAAGATCCCGGACGGGCCCGCGGGGCTCGCCGAGTCCGCGTTCACGCTGGCCCGGTGGAAGCCGTGCTCGGCGGCCGCCCGCAGCGCGTGCCCGATCAGCGCGCCGGCGACGCCGCGGTTGCGGTAGGCGGGAATCGTCCCGATGTTCATGAAGTGCACGTCGCGGACACCGGTGACCGCCGCGTCGCCTTCCCAGTGGTTGGCCACGAGCATTCCCACCGCGGTGCCGTCCGCCGCGTCGCGCAGCAGGAAACTGGCCTCGGGCCGCAGGGTGTGGTTCGCGATCTTGTTCTTCCAGTTGTCCGCGGGCACCGGCGCCGGAATCCAGTTGTCCGCGTACGCCTCGTTGCGGGTCACGCGGAAGTCCTCGTCGTTGTCCGCCGACCACTGCTCGATCCGCAGCCCGTCGGGGATCTCCGCTTCGGGGAGCGCGGCGCCGAGCGGGTGCTCCATGTGCTGGAAGTGCCGGACGGGCGCGAAGCCTTGCGGGCCCAGGAGTTCGGCCAGGCCTGCGATGTGCCCGGCCTTGTGGACGTCGATCGCGAGCCGTAGCGCCGGGTGGTGCAGCGCGTGCAGCGTTTTCGCCGCCGCCACGCCGGCCTCGACGAGCGCGGTGCCGATACCCCGGCGCCGGTGGTCCGGATGCACGCCGCCGTCGAGGAACACGCGGTGGACGTCTTCCGCGAACCGCTTGTAGCGGATCTTCATGTACCCGACCATCACGTCACCGTCGAAGGCCGCGAGGCTCGCGCGCTCCAGATCCGCGTAGGGATCGACCAGCTCCTGCAGGGTGTCCTGCGCGGTGTAGTTCTCGCCGATCCGGTCGACGGTCTCCATGGCGTTGAGCAGATCGGCTGCTGCCTGGGCGTCGTCGCGGGTGAGCGGCTGCCAGGTGAGAGACGTGGTGTCCATGCGCCCGAAGGTATTCATGCGCGGGCGGGCTGTCGCTTCGTTTTCCGGCAAAAGTGGTCGCCGACGGTTCGAAATCCCGTCGCTCGACCGCGAGCCGGGCCCCGACGTCCGCGACATCTCGATGGTCGGAACCCAGCCGGAGGCCGGAAAGCTCGCCGAGCTCCGCGCCGCCCACTCGCGCGCGATGCCCGCCTGACCAACGGAAACGTCCACGGCGGCACCGAAGCCGCCACGCCCGCGCCGATCAGGCGGACTTCTCCGCTTCGTGCCGGGCCTTCGCCTCCTCCAGGGCCTGGCCCTGCCGGCTGTGCAGCTCGGCCCGCAGCTTCTTCGCCTGCGCCTCGGTGGCGGCGAGGCGGTCGAGCCGCTGCTGGAAGTGCGGGGCGACGGCTTCGGCGAACAGCTCGTAGTGCCGCGCCGTGGCGGCCGGGGTCGCCCACTCGTGCGCCATCATCAGGTACGAGCCGAAGCCGCCCTTCGACTGAGCCTCGAGGTTGCCGATCTGGCGGATCGCGTCCTGCGGGGTGCCTATCACGCCGATGCCGCTGGCGTTGATCCAGTCGACGCGCTCGGTGAAGGTCGCGCCGCCGGGTTCGAAGTGGGGGACGGCGGCGACGTGCTGCAGGTAGTCGCACCAGTCGTCGAGGCCGTGCTCGACTTCGGCGTAGGCCTGTTCCTTCGTCTCGGCCAGGTGCATCGGTCCGACAAGGCGCCAGCCGTCGCGGTTCATCGTGGTGCCGAACTGCGCGGCGCGTTCCTCGGCGACGTCCCAGTGCTGGGCCAGCAGGTCGAGGTCGCCGGTCAGGGTCGCGCCGATCGACAGGAGGCTGAGCCCGTGCTTGCCGGCAATGCGCGGCCCCGACGGCGACGCGATCGCGGCGACGCCGACCTCCAGCCCGCCCTGGGTGAAGGGCCGCAGCTGGCACAGCGCGTCACGCAGCTGATAGCGGTCGGTTTTGGCCGTCACGGGTTCGGCGCCGTTGAGCAGCTGCATCAGCACGTCGGCGTCCTCTTCCAGCGCGCCGCGCTGGCTGAGGGGGTCGAGGCCGATCATGGACGCGTCGGTCGGCAGCGAGCCCGGGCCGAGGCCGAGCATGAACCGGCCGCGCGTGAGGTGGTCGAGCAGGATCGCGCGGTCGGCCACCCACAACGGGTTGTGGTACGGCAGCGAGAGCACGCCGGTGCCGAGCTTGATCGTCTTCGTCTGAGCCGCGACGTGGGCGATGAAGATCTCCGGGCTCGCGATGAGCTCGACGCCGCAGGAGTGGTGCTCGCCGATCCACGCTTCGTCGTAGCCCAGCCGGTCGAGCAGCTTGATCGTCTCGACGTCGCGAGCCAGGGCCGCGACCGGGCTCTTGATCGGTGAGGCGTGGAACGGGGCCATGAAGACGCCGAAACGCATGAGTCCTCCTTGACTTCGCCGGCCGGGTGATCGACGGTAACGCCGGGGTGCCGCGCCACACCGGGCTCGAGGCGGAAGCGTTCAAAAGATGAACACCCCGCCCGATCGGGGGCTGGCAGCGCGCTTCGCCGATCCTGCACACTCGAGGTTTCCCGGCGACGACGCCAGGAGAGGAGCCGCCCGTGCCCACCTCGGACGTCTGGCAGCAGTTCCTCGAGGCCGATCGCCGCGGGGCGGCGCGGCCGGAGATCGAGGAGTCGTGGGTGCGGTCGCGGCAGTCCGGCGTCGATCCCGAGCGGCTCGACCTCGCGCCCGCCGAGTTCGACCCCGAAACCTTGCTCGTCGCGGTCGGCGGCCGCGTCATTCCCGGCACGGCCGATCTGCTCGTGGGCGACGCCGCGTCGGTCGCGTTGGTCGACCCGCGCGGCACGCTCACCTGGCGCTGGGAGTCCGACCCCGCGTTGCGCCGTGACCTGCAGCAGGTGGAGGTCGAGCCCGGGCACCGCTACGTCGAGGACGGCGTCGGCACCTGCGGGGTCGGGCTCTCGATGGCGGTGCGCTCCGCGTCGATGGTGGTCGGTGCCGAGCACTACAAACAGGCCTGGCACCCCTACACCTGCGCGACCGCGCCGATCGTAGACCCGACCACGCGGCTGCTGCTCGGCTCGGTCAACGTGTGCTGCCGCGCCGAGCACACCAACCGGTTTGTGATGGCCGCCGTCGTGGCCTTCGCCGAGCGCCTGCGTTCGGCGTTGCGAGACGCGGCCACGCCCCGGCAGCGCCGGCTGGTCGACGCGCACATGACGTTCCGCTCCCTGCCCGGCACCACCGTGATCACGCTCGACGGCGAGATCATGATCAGCGACGGCGGCCCCACCGCGACCCTGCCCGACCGCGCGACGCTGTGGTCGATGCTGCGCGAAGCCGGCCCCTCGGCCACGCACCTGCCCCTCGCCGACGGCCGCGTCGCCATCGTCCGCCCCGTCACGCCGGGCCGGTTCGAGGACGGCTGTGTCCTGATCTTCAGCGCGGTTTCGTTGTCGGAGCACGAAAACCCGCTCCAGAACGCGGAAGCCGAGATCATCCGCGAGGTCCTGATCGCCTGCCGCGGCAACAAGACCGCGGCTGCGCACCGGCTCGGCATGTCGCGCGGCACCCTGTACAAGCGCATCCGCCGCTACGGCCTGGGCGACTGAGCTTCACCGCTGGGCATGCTTCGGCAGGAACCGGACCAGCAGCAGCACCAGCACGTAGACGCCGGCGCAGAGGCCGAACACCAGCTTGGCAGCGCAAATGTACGTTGCCGCCGAGGGCGGCCCGACGCGGGCGAAGAACACGGTGCCGAGCGCGGCGACGCCGATGGCGTTGGCGAACTGCTGAGCGGCGTTGAGCACGCCGGCGCCGGTGCCGACCTCTTCGGTGGTGGCGTCGCCGAGGATGAAGTCGAACAGCGGCACGAACAGCAGCCCGGAACCGAGCCCGGTCACGAGCAGGGCCGGGGCCAGCTGCCACACGGTGATGGCGGCGCCCCAGTGGGCGATCGACCACCAGAGACCGAGCAGGCCGGCGACCGCGACGGCCAGTCCCAGGTCGAGGTTGAAGCGGCCGAGCTTGCCGGCGAGGACCGCACCGGACAACAACGTGGCGACCGCGGTGCCGACCGCCCACGGGATCAGGGCGAAGCCGGTCTGCAGCGGTGACCAGTTCATGCCGGACTGCAGCAGCAGGTTGAGCACCAGGACGAACGCGCTGAGCGCGGCGTAGAACCCGCCGACGATCAGCAGACCCACCACGAAGCTGCGCTTGCGGAACAGCGACGGCGCGATGACCGGGTGCGCGCTGCGGTGTTCGGACGCGACGAACAGCCCGAAGGCCACCAGCCCGGCGGCGATCATCACGTACGTCCACGCGGGCCAGCCGAGGTCGCGGCCCTGGATGAGCGGCACGATCAGCAGCGCCGAACCGGCGGTGAGCAGGCTGACGCCACGCAGGTCGAGGCGCGCGGTGCGGTCTTCGCCGCTGTGACGGGGGAGGACCCAACCGGCGAGCGCGCCGGCGAGGACGCCGAACGGGACGTTGATGAGGAAGATCGAGCGCCATTCGCTGCCGAAGAGGTCCAGGTGCAGCAGCCAGCCGGCCAGGACCGGGCCGGCGACCGTGGCCAGGCCCATGATCGGGCCGAACGGCATGAGCGCCCTGCGCAGGTGCTCGGGCGGGAAGACGATCTTCACCAGCGCGAGACCCTGCGGGATCATCACGGAGCCGAACAAGCCCTGGAACACGCGGGCGGCGATGAGGAACCCGGCGCTGGGCGCGAGGCCGCAGGCCAGCGACGAGACGGTGAAGCCGGCCATGCCCAGCAGGAACAGCCGCCGGCGGCCGAGCAGGTCACCGAGGCGGCCCGAGGTGATGAGGCCGAGCGCGAACGCCGCGGTGTAGGCCGAGAGCACCCATTGCAGCGTCATCGGCCCACCGCCGAGGTCCGCGCGGATCGACGGCCCGGCCAGGTTGGCGACGCTCGTGTCGACGAGGTCCATGAGCTCGGCGACGACCACGACGACCAGCACCAGCCAGGCCTGGCGGAGGGGGAGCTGCGCCGTTCGTGGCGCGGTCGACGAACTAAGTTCAGCAGTCACGAACTAAGTTCTAAATGACGAACTAAGTTCGTGTCAAGGTAGGGTGGCGCACATGCCCGCCGCCTCCCGCCGTGCTCAGCGCTCCGAGCCCTCCGCTTCCCGCAAGCCGCCCATCACCGCCGAGCGCATCACGGACGCCGCGTTGCAGGTCGTCGCCACCGAGGGCTACGACGCGCTGACCATCCGCCGCGTCACCGCAGTGCTGGAAACCGGCCCGTCGTCGCTCTACGCCCACATCACCACGAAGACCGACCTCGACGACCTGCTCATCGGCCGGCTCTGTTCGGAAATCTCCTTGCCCGAGCCGGACCCCGCCACGTGGCGGCAGCAGATCCACGACGTCTACGCCCAGATGCGCGACCAGTACCTCAAGTACCCCGGCGTCTCCCGCGCGGCGCTCGCCCTGGTCCCCACGCACCTGGAAACCCTGCGTGTCAGCGAGGGCATCCTGGGTCTCTTGCTGGCCGGCGGTGTCCCCGCGCAGACCGCGGCGTGGGCACTGGATTCACTCACGTTGTATGTCACCGCGTACGCCTGGGAGCGGTCGCTGGTCCACCAGCGCCGGAAGAACAAGGACGACGACTGGGTGCTCAGCCGGGAGGACCTCGTCGAGCGGCTCGGTGCTCTACCGGCCGAACGGTTTCCCCGCACCCGGCGCCACGCGGCCGAACTGACGTCCGGGTCCGGTCACGACCGGTTCGACTTCACCCTGTCCTTGATGCTCGACAACCTCACCGCTTCTTGATCGCTGGTCGCGAAGCGGTGAGGTTGTCGAGTCAGACCGGGTTCCCCGCGGCTCAGCCGTGCGGGTCGTCCACCTTCAGCTGTTCCCCCGTCGTCGCCACGAACACCACCAGCAGCTTCGCCGGTTCGGTGGCGCTGACGTTGTCCGTGGCGACGTGGTGCGCGCCCGGTTGTTCGGTCCAGTTTTCACCCTGGTGGTAGGTGTGGGCGGGCTGGCCTTCGAGCTGACTGCGGATCGTGCCTTCGAGTACGTAGGCGTAGACGAAAGCGTCGCCGTGGCGGTGGGGCGCCGCGCCGGCGGACGGCGGGAACGAGACGATCGACGAGGTGAACGTCTTGCCCGGGATGTTCGGCAGGGCCTGGGCGAGAAGCGGCGTCAGCGTCTCGGCAGGATGACCGGAAGCAGAGACCGGAGCCGAAACCGGAGCGGCAGGCTGGGACTCGGCAGCGGGCGAGCAGCCGGCGACCGCCACCGCGGTGAGCAGCAGGCCGCCGGCGACACGCGGGTTGATCACTTGGCCACCTGGATGATCGTCTTGCCCGGAGTCCGCTGGCGCCGCGCGAACGCCTCCGCCGTCTCCGCGAGCGGGCGCACGCCGCCGACGATCGGCTTCAGCCGTCCGTCGCGGACTCGCTGAGCCAGGTCCGCCAGGCGCGCACGATCCGGTTCCACCACGAAGAAAACGGCGCGTCCGTCGGCCGGCTGCACCTCGGGCGGCGCGGCGATGGTCACGACGGTGCCGCCGGGGCGCACCAGCTTCGTCGAGCGTTCGAGCACCTCGCCGCCGATCACGTCGAGGATCACGTCGGCCGGGCCGGCGGACTCGAAGGAGTCGGTGTCCACAAAGGAGTGCGCGCCGAGGCCGAGCACGAAGTCGCGGTCGGCGGGCCGGCCGGTGCCGATCACCTGGGCCCCCACCTCGTGGGCGAGCTGCACCGCGATGGACCCGACACCGCCGGCGGCGCCGTGGATCAGCACGGTCTGACCGGTGGACAGCGAAGCGTGGTCGAACAGGGCCTGCCACGCCGTCAGCCCCGAGATCGGCAGCGCGGCGGCCACGGTGTGGTCGATGTCCGCGGGAAGCGGCGCGAGGTTGCGGGCCTCGACGGCGGTGTACTCGGCCAGGGAACCGTCGCGCAGCCAGTCGGTGAGGCCGAACACGCGCTGCCCGACGCTCAGGCCGGTGGTGCCGTAACCCAGCTCGGTGACGACGCCGGACAGCTCGTGCCCGGGCACGCTGGGCGTGCGGTCGCGGCCGGCGCGGTCGGTCCAGGTGCCGGGCCACTCGAGCTCGCCCGGGGTGAAGCCGGCGGCGTGGACGCGCACGATGACGTCGTTCTCGGCGGCGTGCGGGTGGGGCACCTCGGCGAGCTTGAGGCCGCCGACGCCCGCGCTTCGGTCCTGGGCGGTGATGGCTTGCATGTCGGGTCCTTTCAGGACAGTCACTCAGTGGTGTTGGGATGCAACGAGTTCAGCGACGCGCCGGGCCGAAGAGGACTGCACGGCCGCGCTCACGGACAGCACCCCGACGAACGCGAGGTACACGTAGCCCGTCGTCTCCAGCCCCCAGGACGGCTCCACCAGCCCGGCCGCCAGCGACGGGAGGCTCAGCGCCGCGTAGCTGACGACGTAGGCGGCCGAGAACACTTCCGACCGTGTCTTCGTGGTGGTGGCCGCGCTGATGCCGCGCAGCGTCCCGGTAAACGTCAGGCCGACGCCCAGCCCGGCGATCACCGACCCGCCGAGGAAGCCGGCCGCGGAGCCGAAACCCAGGGCGCCTGCCAGCACCGCCGCGCCCACGACCAGCAGGACCGCGCCCATCAGGGTCGCGATTCGCGCGGTGTGCCGAGCCGCCCACAGGCCGCCCGCGCTGTTGGCGAGGAACAGCACCGCGATGGCGAGGCCGCCCGCGGCGCCGAACCGCACGTGCAGGACCTCGGTCACCAGCGACGGGGCGAGCGCGAGGAACAGCCCGGTCAATGACCACCCCGCGACGATGGCGGGCACCGCGCCGAAGAACGCCCCGCGCGTCTCGCGCGGCACGCGGACGCGCGGGCGCAGCGACGTCAGCACGCCAGGCCGTGGGCCGGCGGTCTCGGGGATGGCGAAGACCAGCGCGGCGACGGCCATGAACGCCACGGTGAGCACCGGGAAGACCACCGCGTCGGGGTACGGGCCGGCCTGCACGAGCAGGCCCGTCACACCGCCGCCGGCGGCGAGCCCGAAGCTCGTCCCCACGGCGGTCATCATCGGCCCGCGGTGCGGGCGATCCGCGGGGGAGAGCTCGACCAGCCCGGCGGCCAGCGCGCCCGTCGCCATCCCGGTGGCGAGGCCCTGCACGATCCGGGCGGTCACGAGTGCGCCGACCCCGCCGGCCGCCCAGAAGATCGCCGTGCCGGCCGCGGCCACCAGGAGCGACGCCACCAGGACCGGCCGGCGCCCGACGTGGTCGCTCAGCGAACCGACCGTCAGCAGCGCGCCGACCAGCCCGGCGACGTACACGGCGAAAACGACCGTCAGGATCGTCACCGAAAAGCCCCACCGCTGCAGGTACACCGGGTAGATCGGGGAGGGCGCGCTCGTCGACGCCATCAGGAGCACGTTGGCGAAGACGAGCAGGGCGAAGGAGGCGCCCCGGCTCAGGCTGTGTCGGTCGTCCATTTCGGTGGCCGGGTCAGCTCGACCATGGCGAGCCGGTGATGCGCTCGACGGTGGTCGTGCGGGAGAAATCGGGGATGAAGTGCTCCAGGATGTCGGAGTTCACCGTTCCGTTGGTGGTTTCCGGGCGGTGCTTCAGCGCGTCGACGAAGGTGCGCAGGAAATCGTTCTTGAAATCGCCGCGCGGGTGGAAGGCGAGGATTTCCTCGACCTGGGCCAGGTCCAGACCGTCGAAACCGAAACCGAGCACGTCCGTCAGCACGCCGAGGTGGGTCGTGGCGATTTCCGGGCCCATGCGCCCCGGAATTCCCGGCGTGGTGTGCAGGGCGATGGCCGTCCACACGGTGTCCGCGGCCGTGGGCGAGAAACCCCGGTCCAGCAAGAACTTGCGCCCGTGGTCGGCGCCGTCGACCTCGAACCGCTGCTCCACGTCGGAAAACGGCGTGATGAGCCCGGTGTCGTGGAACATCGCGGCCAGGTAGAGCAGTTCCGGATCCGGTTTCACCCCGAGCCGCTGCGCGTGGAACTGGCTGAAGAAGTAAACCCGGCGGGAGTGGTGGTAGATGAGGGGGTTGGTCGTTTCCTGGATGAGACGCGACGCCTCGACGACCGCCGCCGTCTCGGGGACCTCCACACCCGCGATGATCTCTGACATGACTGCTGCGCTTCCGTTCTTTTCTCGACGGATTGTGTCCGTCTCCATGGTGCCGATCGCGGCACCCGTCGTGCCGCCTTTGTCCGGCCAGGAACCACTCAGATCGGGACGCGCGGTTCAGCCGTCGACGGTGTGTGAGTGCAGGAGTGCCGACACGAACGCGTCGGGGCGGGTCAGGAACGCCTCGTGGTCACCCGGAACGGTGATCGGCTCGACCCCGAGCCGGGCGGGGAACCGCGGGCACCAAGCGTAGTCGCCCGGGGGCATGGCCAGGTCGCATTCGCCGGCCAGGTAGCTGACTGGCAGGCCGAGCATCGACAGCGCGGGGGCGTGCAAGGGCTGTTCGAAATAGCGCATCGGGTGGGGCACGAGCAGCTCGTAGATCAGCTTCTGCGCCGGTTCGGGCGTGTCCTGGGCGAAGGCGCTCTGCCACACCGGGTAGGGGAGGACCACGGAATGGTCGCCCGACTCCTGCGCGAGCTGCCGGAAGAGCGCGGCGTGCCCCGGCGGGACGTCCTCCACGAGCGGCACGCCGTTCTCCGGCACGAACGCGCTGTGGAAGACCAGGCGGCGCACCCGGTGCGGAACCCGGTGGGCCGCACCGAAAACGGGGTAACCACCCCAGCTGTGGGCGACCAGCGTGACGTCGGTCAGGTCGTGGCCGTCGAGGAAATCGACGAGGAAGTCCACTGTGTCCTCGAGGGTGAAACGACGGGGATCGTCGCCGTCCGCGAGGCCCGGCAGCGTCAGTGCGACCACGTTGTGCCCCGCGGCACGCAACCGCTGGGCGACCGGCCGCCACGACCACGCGCCGTGCCACGCGCCCGGAACCAGCACGTACGTCTCCACCATGGTTCGACTCACCTTCCTGCGGCTTCGTTGCCAGAGGGCCTGCAGCCCGTGCCGGACCTGTTCTCGGTCGGGCCTGTGAAGAAGGGAACGTAGCGAGTGGTTCCATTACGGTCAAGAGTTGTAACTAAACTCGGCCGGTGCACTTTTGTGGTGACGGTGTGCTACCAATGCCCTGTGCGCCCGTCTTCCGCCTCCACGAACGCCCGGCCGGGTTCCCCTGCGCGCGTCGTGGCGATCCTTGTCTTCGACGGGGTGACCCTGCTGGACGTCGCGGGCCCGGCGGAGGTGTTCAAGGAGGCCACGCGGCTCGGTGCCGACTACCGGATCGTGCTCGTCTCGCCGACGGGCGAGGACGTGGTGTCGAACCTCGGGTTCAAGGTCGCGGTCGAGGGCCCCGTGTGTTCCGAGCCCGCGCCGGACACCTACCTGGTGGCCGGGTCCGACCTCTACCCGCGCACGCCCGTGCCGTGCGACCTGGCGGAAGCCGCCCGCGTGCCGGCCGCCGGCGCCCGCCGCGTCGCCTCGATCTGCACGGGCGCGTTCATCCTCGCCGCCGCCGGCCTGCTCGACGGCAAGCGCGCGACCACGCACTGGAAGGTCACCCACGAGCTCGCAGCCCGCTGCCCGACGTGCCGCGTCGAGCCCGACGCCATCTACGTCCGCGACGGCACCACCTACACCTCCGCCGGCGTCACCGCCGGCATCGACCTGGCCCTCGCCCTCGTCGAGGAGGACCACGGCCCCGACCTGACGCGCGACGTCGCCCGTTCCCTGGTCGTGTACCTGCAGCGCTCGGGCGGGCAGTCGCAGTTCTCCGCCCCCCTGCAGGGCCCACCGCCGCGCTCCCCGGCCCTGCGCACGATCACCGACCTGGTCACGGCCAACCCCGGCGCCAGGCACTCGCTCGGCGACCTCGCGAAGCACCTCAACGTCAGCACCCGCCAGCTCACGCGCCTCTTCCACGACGAACTGTCCACCACCCCGGCCCGCTACGTGGAGAACATCCGCTTCGACCTGGCCCGGGCCCTGCTGGACCAAGGCCACACCGCGACCCAGGCGGCGACCCTCGCCGGTTTCCCCAGCTATGAAGCCCTGCGCCGGGTGTTCGCGCGGAAACTGTCGATCAGCCCGGCGGCGTACCAGCGCCGGTTCAGCACGGCTCGGCGCGCGAACGCCGGGTAGTTTTCGGCGGCCGTCCGGCCGGTCATCACCGCCACGCACTGCGACCTCGCGGCCATCGTTCTCCGGCCCGACCTGGGCCCAACGCGGCGAAACACGATCCGGCTCACCTGGGACGGGCGATGTCTCGCGGGCCGGCAGCGGGCACCGTGGCGTCGTCCTCCTACGTCGGCTCGAGGGACGCGCCGACGCGGCAGGGCCGACGACGAGGAGGGCGGAGCATGGCGGACACCGCCACACCTACGCCGGCCGGCGGCGCCGCGGACGGGCCGGACCAGCCGCGCCAGCCGGAGCGGCCGGGCCAACGAGGCCAGGCTGGCCAGCCGGACCTCGCAGCGCGGCTCCGCTCACCCGCCTACCTGCGCCTGTTGGTGCTCGCCGCGATCATCGGGGTGCCCATCTCCGCCGCGGCCTACTTCTTCCTCCAGCTGGTCGGCGCGCTTCAAGAGTGGGTTTACACCGATCTGCCGCGCGCGCTCGGGTTCGCCGGGCCGCCGTTGTGGTGGCCGGTGCCGCCGTTGGTTCTGTGTGGTCTGCTGGTCGCGGTCGCGGTGCGGTATCTGCCCGGTGGGGGCGGCCATTCGCCCGTCTTCGGGTTCACGCCGGGCCAGCAGCCCACGCCGAGCCAGCTGCCGGGCGTGCTGCTCGCCGCGCTGGCGACGCTCGGGCTGGGGGCCGTCCTCGGGCCCGAGGCGCCGCTGATCGCGCTCGGTGCCGGGCTCGGGGTGTGCGCGGTCCGGCTCGCGCGTCCGCACGCGCCGAAGCAGGTCGGTGCGGTGGTGGCGGCGACCGGGAGCTTCGCCGCCATCAGCGCGCTGCTCGGGTCGCCGATCCTGGGCGCGTTCCTGCTGATGGAGGCGTCGGGGCTGGCCGGCGCGACCATGGGGCTGGTGCTGCTGCCGGGGCTGCTGGCCGCCGGGATCGGCACGTTGCTCTTCATCGGCCTCGACTCGCTGACCGGCCTGGGCCCGGCGTCGCTGGCGTTGCCCGAGCTGCCGCCGTTCACCCACCCCGACGTCGCGCAGTTCGGCTGGGCGCTCGGCATCGGCGCGGCCGCGGCGGTGCTGGGCACGGGTATCCGCCGACTGTCGCTGCTGCTGCACTCGCGCGTCGAAAACCACGTCCTGCTGCTGACTCCCGTGGCGGGTCTCGTGATCGCCGGCCTCGCGATCGCCTACACCGCCGCGGGCGGAAGCCTGTCGGACGTCCTGTTCTCCGGCGAGACGGCGCTGCCGACGCTCCTGGAGAACAGCGCGGCGTACGCGGTCCCGACGTTGCTGCTCCTGCTGGCCTGCAAGGGACTCGCGTACGGCGTGACGCTGTCGGCGTTCCGCGGCGGGCCCATCTTCCCGTCGATGTTCCTCGGCGCGGCCGGCGGCATCGCGCTGTCGCACCTGCCTGGCCTGCCGCTCGTCGCCGGGGTGGCGATGGGGATCGGCGCGATGTGCGTGGTCATGCTGCGGCTGCCTTTGACGTCCGTCCTGCTCGCCACGCTCCTGCTCTCGTCCGACGGGCTGGCCGTGATGCCGCTGGTGATCGTCGCGGTGGTCGTGGCCCACGTGCTGGCCGCGTGGCTAGGCCCGCGCGAGGGTTCACTCGCGAAGGGTGATGAGGCGACGGCGCCCGCCACGCCAGTCTCCAAGGGCTCTGAAACAGCTGCCCGGGGAGGAACCAGCATGGCTCAGCGACCGAACATCGTCCTCGTCCACGGCGCGTGGGCCGACGGTTCCTGCTGGAGCGCGGTGATCGAGCGCTTGCAGGCCGACGGCTACCGGGTCACCGCACCGCAGTTCCCGGAGACCTCGCTGGCCGGCGACGTCGCGCGGCTGCGCCAGGTGCTGGCCCGCCAGGACGGTCCGACTGTCGTCGCCGGGCATTCGTACGGCGGTCAGATCGTCACCGCTCTGGGGACGGACGCGCCGAACGTCGTCGGCTTGGTCTACGTCGCGGCGTTCGGCCTGGACGAGGGCGAGACGATCGGCAAGCTGCTGGCGCAGGGGCCGGTGACCCCGGCGCTGGCGCACCTCGACGTCGACAAGCAGGGCTTCGCGTGGCTGCCCGAGGACGACTTCGTGAACCACTTCGCCGCCGACGTCGACCCGGTCAAGGCCCGGGTCATGTTCGCCGTGCAGCAGCCGCTGGCCTTGTCGGCCCTCGACGAGGTGATGGGCGTCCCGGCGTGGAAGTCGCACCCGGCGTGGTTCCTGGTGGCCGACGGCGACCAGGCGATCCCGCCCGAGGCCCAGCGCCTGTTCGCCGCGCGCATGAAGGCCACGACCGTCGAGGTCGCGTCGAACCACGTCGCGATGGTGTCCCACCCCGACGACGTGCTGCGGCTCATCGCGAGCGCGGTCCAGGCTGTGCGGTGAGTCCAACCGAGCCGCGTGCCCCGGCCGTGCTGGCCGCGGCCGCGGTGCCGGTGATGCGGTACGGGCTGAAGCGTGGCGCGCGGGCCACCGGATGACCCAGCTGTCCGTGCTCGGCGAGGCCCTCCTGAAGGACGGGGTGCTCCTCGGCGCGTCCCTCCTGACCGCCGCCGACTCGCTGAGCGCCGCGGCCGAGCGCTCGTAGGTTCAGGCCCGGTGCACGGCCTCGAGGATGACGCGGGTGACGGTGTCGGGGTGCGTGATGAAGGACAGGTGCCCCGAGTTGATCACCGTCGTGCGCGCCTTCATCCGGGCGGCGACGAAACGCTGGAGCTCGGGCGAGGTCGTGCGGTCGGCGGTGGTGATCACGTAGCTGCTCGGCTTGGTTTCCCAGGCGGCGGCGGTGGTTTTGGTCGAGAAGAGATCCTGCGCGACGCGGCCCTGCGCGGCGTAGAGGGCCCGCGCCCTGGCAGTGGGGACTCCGTTGGCGAAGTCGTTGAGGAACGCGTCTTCGGTCAGGTGGCCGAATCCGTTCTGGTACACGAGACCCGCGCCGGCCGGCGCGGCCGGGAACCGTGCGGTGAGCGCTGGGTAGTCCTCGCCGGCCATCGGTGCCCGCGCGGACAGGTAGACGAGCGAGTCGACAGCGGGGTGGTCACCGGCCTGGCTGATCACCGAACCGCCGTAGGAGTGGCCCACCAGGACGGTCCGCCCGCTCTGCACGTCGAGCTCGCGCCGCGTTGCGGCAACATCGTCGGCCAGCGAGGTCAACGGGTTCTGCACCGACGTGACCGTGATGCCGGCGGCTTGCAGGCGCGGGATCACGTCGGCCCAGCACGACCCGTCGGCGTAGGCGCCGTGGACGAGCACCACGGACCGCCGCGGCGCGGGCCGCGTGGCGGCGCTCGCCGAACCCGGTGCGGCGAGCGCGAGCCCGGTGGCGCTCAGCGCGGCGATGCCCGCGAAGGACCGGCGGGTCAGCCGCGCCGGGGATCCCGTGGTGTCCGGATTCTCGCGATGGTGCAGGTCTGTGCGCTTCATGGCTGAGAGCTCCCCTTGTCAGCAGTCGATGCCGTCTGTCCACAGTGGCCGAGCGCGGCGTCCGGCCATGATCACGTTACGCCGCCGCGCGGACCCGAGTCGGCGGCTTTCGGGGTAAGAACGGTCACTTGATCGGCCGGGGCGACCAGCGGACTCAACCGGACTCGGCGGCCGAATTCCACACCCCGAACCACTGTTCGGCGCCGAACTCCTCGAACTTCTCCACCTCGGTGAACCCCAGCTTCGCCGCGAGCCGCATCGAGCGCTCGTTGGCGGTCTGGGTGCAGAGCACCACCGGCTCGCCGGGCAGCGCCCCGGCGAACCAGCCGAGTACCGCCGCACCCGCCTCGGCGGCGTACCCGAACCCCCAGGCCCGCGGCAGGAACAGGTAGCCGATCTCGGTTGCCTCGGCGCCTGGCCGGAGCCGGCCCGGACGCGTCGCGTCGCGCCGGTCGAGCGTGATCATGCCGATCATCGCCGCGTCGAGCTCGACGACGAAGAAACCGAAGCGCCGCCCGGGCACTTCGGGCGCGGTGCGCTCCAGTTCGTCCCGCGAGCGCGGGCCACCGAGGAAGGTCGAGACCTCGGGCGAGGCGAACAACTCGATGATCGTCGCGCGGTCGGGCGCCTCGGACTGACGGAGCACGAGCCGCTCGGTTCTGATCGGGGCGGGCGGCCAGGCGGTCATGGCGGGCAATCTATCTCGGGACGACCGTGGCGGAAGCTTGCGCCCGTACGGCCGCAGTGATGCCCCACTTCGGGGGAAACCACGGCGCCGGCATCGGTTCACAGCTTCGGCGGTACTGCTGCTTGATCCGGGTTCGCCCGGAGATGCCGGCGATGTCCGGGTGCGCGACGCGGGCATATTTGTCGACTTCGCAGAACAGGTTCTGGCAGTCGATGAGGTGCAGGCGGCGTCCACCCAGGGAGGGGAAGCGCAGTCCGAGCCGGGTGAAATGGGCTTCCTGCGTGTCGGTCATGTACGCGATCACCGCGTCTTCGATACCGCGGGCGCCGGGGCCGAAGCATTTCCTGATGCCGTCGCGCGCGCCCGGGCCGGCGACGACGAAGTCGTTCTCGGAGAAGTCCAGCACGCACGTGTAATTGAGGTCGATGGCGAACTGGAAGGCCAGAAAATCCCCCAGGCCCGGATAGGCGCGCAGCAACGCGAACACTCGCGCCAGGCCGTGGGCGTCCTGGAGCTTCTCGGCCAGGCCGTCGCGGATCATGGTCTCGGCGAGCAGCAGGTGGTCGTGGTGCTTGCGGGTCCCGCCCAGCCGGGGCGGCGGGATGATGTAGGCGGGGGAGTAGAGCGTGCGCCCGGCGTGCCAGGCCGCGTCGAGGACCGCGCGCGCCGCCGCCGGCCGCCACGACGCCCACGTGACCGGTCCGAGCTCGGCCTCCAGAAGCCGCCAGGTGTCGATCTTGTTGAAGAATTTGAACAGCACCATCCGGAAGACCACGTCGCGCGCCTCTTGCGGGCCCTGATAGCCCACGTCGTGGATGGCGAACTGGCTCACCCGGTCCGCCGCGCGGTAGCAGTTCGTGAACCGGTGGGCGGCGAGGATCGGATCACTCGCCGCGCGCTCGCTGTTCCGCAACCGCGCGAAGTAGACCTCCTGGCGGGCGGCGGCAAACCGCCAATACGTGTCGAAAACCGGGCCGGGTCGCAGTCGCCGGCCCGAGACGGTGATGTCCGCAATGGACTCACTCACCGCGGCCGGGCTCCGGATTTCCCGGCGACGTCAGGTAAGCCAATGCGATCTCGGCCGTCTCCGTCGCCCACGTGCGCCAGGTCAAGTCGTCCGGCCAGAAGCGGCCGGAGGCGGCGCGGTGGACGCACGAGCCGATGATCGTCCGCGCGGCCATCCGGAGGGCGAGTGCGCGGTCCGGGCGGCGGATCTCGGCAAGGCAGGGTTCGGCGGCGTCGACGAACGTCCGCTGGATCGCGGCCAGCGCCTCGAGGCCGCGGTCGCGGCCCTCGGTGCGCTGAGCGTCGAGGAGCTCGGGAAAGACGCGGCCGTGGCGGGTGAACGTCTGCGCCAGGGCCTCGGTGAAGGCGGTGACGGTCCCGCGAAGCTCGGGCGCCGGCGAGCGGAGCGCGTCGCCGACGGTGGTCTCCAGGCGGCCGAGCAGCTCGTCCTTCACCGCGTAGAGCAGCTGGTCCTTGCCCGAGAACCGGCGGTAGATCGCCCCCACCGACAGCCCCGCCCGGTCGGCGACCGCGCCGACGGTGAACTCCTCGATGCCCCCGTCGGCGAGCACGTGCTCGGCCGCGGCCAGCACCTTCTGCAGGGACTCCCGGCTGCGAGCTTGCTGGGGCGGGCGGAAGCCCTGCTCGACGGATCGCTGACTCACCGGCCGCACGTTACCTCGCACCCCGGGGCGCGCGGTCGGCGCCCGAATGCGAATGATAACTTCCATTCTCATTCGAGACGAGGAGGAGCGGCGGCATGGTGAGCATCGAGGTGACGGGTGCCTCCGTCGACTTCCCGATCTTCGACGCCAAGACGCGCTCGCTGAAGAAGCAGGTGCTCGGCAAGGTCGGCGGCAAGATCGGTACCGGCGCGAAGGTCCCGGTCATCGAGGCGCTGCGGGACATCACGCTGTCCCTGCGCGACGGCGATCGCGTCGGCCTGGTCGGGCACAACGGCGCCGGCAAGTCCACGCTGCTGCGGTTGCTGTCGGGCATCTACGAGCCGACCCGCGGCAGCGCGCGCGTCGTCGGCCGGATCGCGCCGGTGTTCGACCTCGGCGTGGGCCTGGACCCCGAGGTCTCCGGCCGCGAGAACATCCTGATCCGCGGGCTGTTCCTCGGCATGAGCCGCAGGCAGATGGAGCGCCGGCTAGACGACATCGCGGAGTTCACCGAGCTCGGCGACTACCTCCACCTGCCGCTGCGCACCTACTCCGCCGGCATGCGCGTCCGGCTCGCGCTCGGCGTGGTGACCGCCATCGACCCCGAGATCCTCATCCTCGACGAGGGCCTCGGCGCGATCGACGCGGCGTTCCTGGCCAAAGCCCGCGGCCGCTTGGTCGACCTCGCCCGCCGATCCGGCGCGCTGGTGTTCGCCTCCCACGCCGACGACCTGCTGCGCGAACTGTGCACCACGGCCCTCTGGCTGGACGAGGGCCGCGTCCGCGCGCACGGCTCGCTGGACGAGGTCCTTGCCGAGTACAAGGCACCCGGCTCGTGAGTCAGCCGGCCTCGAGGACGAAGAACAGGAAGCACAAGAACGCGTGCTTGTCCCCGAACTCCTCGGGGAACCGCTCGCGCGCGCCCGGCGCCGGGTACGGCTCACTGATCACGGTCGTCCGGAAGCCGGCCGCGGTGAAGGCGTCGGTCATCGCGTGCAGGGGCCGGTGCCAGTACGTGAGCGTGGCCTTCTGGCCGGCGAAGTCGTACTCCTCCGACCACCGGGTGATCGCGAAGTAGCTCGACTCGGGGCGGACCAGCTTGAGAATGATCGGGTGGTTGACGGCCAGGATCAGGCGGCCGCCGGGTTTCAGCACGCGCCGCAGCTCGGCCAGGGGAGCGGACCAGTCCTCCAGATAGTGCAGCACCAAGGCCACGATCACGTCGTCGAACTCCGCGTCCGGATACGGCAGCGGCTTGCTCAGGTCGGCGACCCGCAGGTCCGCGTCGGCGCCGAGCCGGTGCCGGGCGAGCTCGATCATCTTGACGCTGGCGTCGAAGCCGGTCACGTCGGCGCCGCGATCGCGCAGCGCGGCGAGCACGGGACCGGACCCGCAGCCCGCGTCGAGGATCCGCCGGCCGGCCACGTCCCCGGCCAGGTCCAGGATCGCCGGCCGCGCGTAGTAGGCGTTGATGAGGCTGGTCTCGTTCTCGGCCGTGTAGGCCTCGGCGAAACTGTCGTAGTCGTTGGTGACCTCGGGAGTGGCAGGCATGCGCCCCATCCAATCCACCTTGTGGTCTTCACCCAACCGGCTCAGCGCGGCGGACCGGTCATACTCCCGCCGATGACGTCGGCCAGCCCCTGCAGCTGCGCGGTCAGTTCGCGCCGCTCGCGCGCCGAATACCGCGACAGCGCCTCGAACTGCCGGGCGCGCAGCTCGGTGCGCAGGGTCAGGAGGCGGTGCGAACCTTCGGCGGTGAGGCGGATGAGGACCTTCCGCTCGTCGTCCGGGGAGCGGTGCCGGGTGATCAGGCCCTTGGCCTCGAGCTGCTGGAGCATGCGGGTCGCGGTCGGGACGCTGACTTCGGCGCCCGCGGCGAGCCGGCTGACGGGCAGCCCGGCGGCGTTGGCGTCCTCGGCCAGGGGATCGAGCAGGGCGAGCTGGGCCAGCGACAGGCCGCCGGCGGCGCGGTTGCCGATGGCCGTGCGGGAGCGGCGCGTGGCGTAGAACAGCCGGTCGGCGGCCTGGGCCAGGGCCTCCACGTCGTCGATCACACGCTTGTCCTTCGGCGTCATGGTTATTAGCTTACTAAACAAATATACTTAGCAAGCTAACAGAGGTGAGGCCATGACCGCCCGCATCGACGTCCATCAGCACGTCGTCCCGCCGCTCTGGGCCGAGGTGCTCGCCGGGCGCGGTCTCGACTCCGGTGGCTGGGCCGATCCCCGGCTGGAGCGCCGGCGACGCCGTCGCGATGATGGATCGCCAGGGCATCGCCACGGGCGTCCTGTCCGTCACGGCGCCCGGCACGCACTTCGGTGACGACGCCGAGGCACGCACCCTGGCGCGGGCGGTGAACGAGTACTGCGCTGAGCTCGTCAAGGATCGCCCGGACCGCTTCGGGCACTTCGCCAGCATCCCGTTGCCAGACGTCGGCGGGGCCGTCGCGGAAGCCGTGCACGCCTTGGACACCCTGCGCGCCGGCGGCGTCGCGCTGATGTCCAATGTGGATGGTCGCTACCTCGGCGACCCCGATTTCGCGCCGCTGTGGGCGGAATTGGACCGGCGGCGAGCCGTCGTGTTCGTCCACCCGGCGCAGCCGCCGATGCCGCTGCCGGCCGGCACGCCGGCGCCGTTGGCGGACTATGTCTTCGACACCACGCGAGCCGCGCTCAACCTGGTGCTCACGGGCATGCTCGGCCGATTCCCGAACGTCCGCGTGATCCTCTCGCACGGCGGCGGGTTCCTGCCGTACGCCGCCTACCGGTTCTCCGGGCTGACGTCGACCGTCGTGGACACCACACGCGACGCCGACGACGTGATCCGTGAACTCAAGCGGTTCTACTTCGACACGGCCCTCTCGGCCAGTCCCAGCGCGCTGCCGGCGCTGCTGGAGTTCGCCGAACCGGGGCACGTCCTTTATGGCAGCGACTGGCCGTTCGCTCCTGAACGGGCCGGCTCCTACTACAACCGGTACCTGGAGCAGTACCCGCGTTTCGCCGAAGGCGAGGCCGCCGCGATCGACCGCGGCAACGCGGAGGTGCTCTTCCCGCGCCTGGCGGGCTGATCCGGCGAGACGACGGAGGCGGGTCCGCCGGTCAGCTGAAGGGCAACGGTGACCGTCAGGTCATCGCGCCGCGGTAAGGGTGGTCACCTCGAGCCACTTCCGGCGGTCGAGCAGGAGGTCGATGTCGGCCCAGACGGTCCGCTCGACCTCGGGGCGGCTCGAGGGCGGAGTGCGCTCGATTTCCTGGTACAGCAAGGTGATGTGCTGGTCCACCGCGGACAGATCCGGGCACAGGTACGACGTGCCGGTATGCCCGGTCACCGTGGTGAGGTCCTCGGGCTCGGAGCGCCCGGACCGCTCGTTCGATTTCATGAAGCCAAGCGTCGCAGCGGCGCCGCCCGCGCACATTGCCGCCAGCGGCCGTTGCGGGCCCGGTGCTGCCGGGAATACGTCGATACCAGCCAGCCGGTAGCGTCCGTACCGGCTGGCCGGTATCGACCCGGTACGGCTGCCCGGCACCGATACCGGTGTCGGCCGGCCGCGGGAGTCATTTCGCGGCCGCGGCGGATCGCCGGCCGGTCCGCCTGGTGGCCACCGCACGGGCGGGTTTCCCGGTCGCCCACTTCAGCTCCACTTCCAGCTCCACCTCGCTGCCGTCGATTTCGATCTCGACCTCGATCTCCACCTCGTCGGGCACGTGGACCTTCACGGTGCTGGCCCCGAGCGCGAGCTCCACCTTGCCGCCTTCCGCCAGTGCGGCGGCGAGCGCGGCGAGCCGCTGGGCGGCGTCCTCGCGCGACAGCTTCTCCTTGCGCTTGACCTCGACGTCGGACATGGCTGACTCCTTCGCTCGCTGCCGTTGCCGCGAACAGCACCAGCCGCCCGGCGCCGGCGCATCACCTGCCACGCATGAAGGCGTACCGGGGTCGCCCGCTCACGCTCGGTGGCGAAAAAGGGTCGTGAGGTATGTCTCGCCCCGTTGATTAGTGTGCTAATTATCAGCGTACTATCCATCCGGGCGGTCAGGCGTGCGTAAAGGAGTGGTGATGGACGAGTTCATGCCAGAGCCGAGCCGCGAGGTGGCCGGGCCGCCCGGCGTCGGGCCGCGGCCGTTCGCCTTGGCGCTGGTGGTGGTGTGCGCGCTGGTCTTCGTGCTGACGGTCGCGTTCACCGTCCTGCCGCGATGAACGCCCGCGAACCCCAGCAGGCCTACACGATGTGGTCGGTCTTCGCGGCCGGGCCGGCGGCGTCGGGGTGTGACCAGGCGGCCGTCTCGCAGGAGGTGGAGCAGGCGCTGGCCGGCGATGCCACGGTCCGCGGCGTCTACCTGCTGTCCGGGATGCGCGCGGACGCCGACTGGATGATCTGGTGGCACGCGGCTTCCCCTGAGGCGCTGCAGGAGGCCTACCTCGCGTTGCGCAGGACCACGTGGGGCGCCGCGTCCCGGCCGGTCTGGAGCTCGGCCGGGACCCACCGCGACGCGGAGTTCAACCCCGGCCACCTGCCGGCCTACTTGGAGGCGAAGGCGCCGGCGCGGTTCGCTTGCGTGTACCCGTTCGTGCGCTCGTACGAGTGGTACCTGCTGCCCGCGGCGGAACGGCGCCGGATGCTCGCCGACCACGGGGCCGCGGCCCACGACTACCCCGACGTCCTGTCGAACACCCTCGCCGCCTTCGGCCTCGGCGACTACGAGTGGATTCTCGCGCTGGAAGCGGATCGCCTGGACCGGATCGTCGATCTGATGCGCGAGTTCCGCGCGACCGAGGCCCGCATGCACGTCCGCCTCGACACGCCGTTCTTCACGGGACAACGCGTGTCGGTCCACGATCTGGTCAGGAGCCTGTCATGAGCACTGATTCGCCCGCCCGCGTGGCCCCCGTTCCCGTGGCGGTCCGCGCGCACCCGCGCCGCGACGCGCCCCGGGGTTCGCTGGTCGTCCGGTTGCTGCGCACGACGGACCACAAGCAGCTCGGCGTCATGTACCTCGTGACCTCGATGGGGTTTTTCCTCATCGGCGGCGCGATGGCGATGCTGATGCGCACGGAGCTGGCCCGCCCGGGGCTGCAGTTCCTGTCGCAGGAGCAGTACAACCAGCTCTTCACGATGCACGGCACGGTGATGCTGCTGCTCTACGCCACGCCGGTCGTGTTCGGGTTCGCCAACTTCGTGCTGCCGCTGCAGATCGGCTCGCCCGACGTCGCGTTCCCGCGGCTGAACGCCTTCTCCTACTGGCTTTTCCTCTTCGGGAGCCTGATCGTCCTTTCCGGATTCCTGACCCCCGGTGGCGCGGCCGACTTCGGCTGGTTCGCCTACACGCCGCTGTCGGACGCGATCCACTCGCCGGGGGTCGGTGCCGACCTGTGGATCTCCGGGCTGGTGGTGGGTGGCCTTGGCACCATCCTCGGCGCCGTCAACATGGTCACCACGGTGGTCTGCCTGCGCGCGCCGGGCATGACGATGTTCCGGATGCCGATCTTCACCTGGAACATCCTCATCACGAGCATCCTGATCCTGGTCGCGTTCCCGATCCTCACCTCCGCGTTGCTCGGGCTGCTGGCGGACCGGCACCTGGGTGCGCACGTGTTCGACCCGGCCAACGGCGGGGTGATCCTGTGGCAGCACCTGTTCTGGTTCTTCGGCCATCCCGAGGTGTACATCGTCGCGCTGCCGTTCTTCGGGATCGTGTCGGAGATCTTCCCGGTGTTCAGCCGGAAACCGATCTTCGGCTACCGTGGCCTGATCTTCGCGACCATCGCCATCTCGGCGCTCTCGGCCGCGGTGTGGGCGCACCACATGTATGCGACGGGCGCGGTGCTGCTGCCGTTCTTCTCCTTCATGACGTTCCTCATCGCCGTGCCCACGGGAGTGAAGTTCTTCAACTGGATCGGCACGATGTGGAAGGGCCAGCTGTCCTTCGAGACGCCGATGATCTTCTCGATGGGCTTCATCGTCACGTTCCTCTTCGGCGGCCTCACCGGCGTGATGCTGGCCGCGCCGCCGATCGACTTCCACGTGTCGGACAGCTATTTCGTGGTGGCGCACTTCCACTACGTCCTCTACGGCACGATCGTGTTCGCGACCTTCGCCGGCATCTACTTCTGGTTCCCGAAGATCACGGGCCGGATGATGGACGAGAAGCTCGGCAAGTGGCACTTCTGGACGACGTTCATCGGCTTCCACGGCACGTTCCTGGTCCAGCACTGGCTCGGCGCCGAAGGCATGCCCCGCCGCTACGCCGACTACCTGTCCACGGACGGCTTCACCGTGCTCAACACCGTGTCGACGATCAGCGCGTACCTCCTCGGCGCCTCGATGCTGCCGTTCCTGTGGAACGTGTTCAAGAGCTACCGCTACGGCGAGATCGTCACGGTCGACGACCCGTGGGGCTACGGCAACTCCCTCGAATGGGCCACGTCCTGCCCGCCGCCGCGGCACAACTTCACCGAGCTGCCCCGGATCCGGTCCGAGCGCCCGGCGTTCGAGCTGCACTACCCGCACATGATCGAGCGGATCCGCGCTGAAGGCCACATCACCCTGACCGGTCAGCAGAAGGAGGTCTGACCGTTCCGCGGGTTTCTGCCGAGGAGTCCTTCGCTGAGATCAAAGCGAAAGCGCTGGCCGACGTCGCGCGCGTGGTGCGGGGCGAACGGCCGGTCTACCCGGTGAACGAGATCATGACCACTGTGGACTGACCGCGAGCGTCACACGGTGACGTCGACCGCCGCGAAGAGTGTCCGGACGCAGATGTCGCGCAGCTCCTCGTGGGTGACCTTCGGCTGGTCGAGCCAGTCGAGGATCAGCGTGGAGACGAAGGCCAGCCAGCCGCGCACGGCCAGCCGCGTGGTCTCGGTGACCGGCCTCAGGAGGGCGAGCGCGGCCAGGATGCGTTCGGTGTTCGCGGCCATCCCGGCTTCGCGGATCTCCCTGATTTCGCGGTCGGCGTCGCCGGCGGAGCGGTGCACGATGCGGTAGCCGTCGGGGTGCGTGCGGGCGAACTCGAGGTAGACGTCCAGCCCGGCGCTCAGCTGCTCGCTGACCGGCAGCGCCGGGTCGGGCTCGCTCATCGCCAGGAGCTGGTCGCGCTGCCGGCGGACGATCTCGGCGAAGAAGTCCTTCTTCGTGGGGAAGTAGTGGTACAGCAGGCCGCGCGAGACCTGCGCGATCTCGGCGACCTCCTCGATCCACACGTTCTCGTACGGCCGGTTCGCGAACAGCCCGGCGCCGATGCCCAGGAGCTGCTCGCGCCGCTGCTGCGTGCTCAGCCGTGTCCGCATCACGCGAGCTTACTTGACACGGGTTCAGTAGCGGGGGATCGTGGCGTTATTGGATCTGGGTTCAATAGGGGAGCGAACGTGGACACCACCGGGATTCCGCACCGGCCGGGCCGACTGCCGGTGATCGGCGACTTGCTCGGGTCGAACCCGCGCACGCCGCTGCAGGACACCCTGCGCGTCGGGCAGCAGGTCGGGCCCATATTCACGCGCAAGATCTTCGGCTTCGAGATCGTCTTCGCCGGCGGCGTCGACGTGGTCACACAGCTCAACGACGAGACGAAGTTCGGCAAGCACGTCGGCCTCGGCATCGAGAACCTGCGCGCGGTGGCGGGCGACGGGCTGTTCACCGCCCACACGCACGAACCGAACTGGCGGCTGGCCACGACATCCTGCAGCCGGCGTTCTCCGCCGAGGCCATGCGCCGCTACCACCCGGTGATGCTGGAGGTCGCGCACGAGCTCACGCACGCGTGGGACCGCGCGAGCGGCCCGGTCGACGTCGCCGCCGACATGACCCGTCTGACCTTGGAGACGATCGGGCGCGCCGGCTTCGGTTACCGGTTCGGCTCGTTCGAGCGCGCCGAGCCGCACCCGTTCGTCACGGCGATGATCCGCGCGCTGAGGTTCGCACAGCTGCAGAACGTGAAGCTCCCGTTCGTGCGACGCGCGTTCGCCGGGTCGCCCGCGCAGAACCAGGCCGACATCGCGACGATGAACAACCTCGTCGACGAGGTCATCGAGGCCCGGCGCCGCGAAGGTGGCGAGAGCCGCGACCTGCTCGGCCTCATGCTCACCGAAGGCCACCCGATGACGGGCGAGCGCCTCGACCCGGTGAACATCCGCAACCAGGCCATCACGTTCGTCGTCGCGGGCCACGAGACGACCTCCGGCGCGCTGTCGTTCGCGCTGTACTACTTCACGCGCAACCCCGACGTGCTGGCGAAGGCGCGCGCCGAGGTCGACGCGGTGTGGGGCGATCGAGAGCCGGGGTTCAGCGACGTCGCGAAGCTGCGTTACGTGCGCCGCGTGCTCGACGAGGCCATGCGGCTGTGGCCGACCGCTCCCGGCTACTCACGCGAGGCCCGCGAAGACGTGCTGCTCGGCGGGAAGTACCGGATGCGCAAGGGCGACTGGGTGATCGTGCCCCTGCCGCTGGTCCACCGCGACCCGGCGGTGTGGGGACCGGACCCGGAGAAGTTCGACCCGGACCGCTTCGAGCCGGCCGCGGTGAAGAAACGCCCGGCGCAGGCCTACAAACCCTTCGGCACGGGGGAACGCGCGTGCATCGGCCGGCAGTTCGCGCTGCACGAGGCGGTGCTCGCGTTGGGAATGGTGTTGCAGCGCTACGACTTCGAGGCTGATCCGGCGTACGAGCTGAAGATCGCCGAGTCGTTGACGCTCAAGCCGAGCGGCTTCACGGTTCGCCCACGGGCCCGAGCGCGTGCGGCGGTTCAGACGAGCTAGCCGACCATATCGGGGAAGTTCTCCGTGTAGCCGAGCAGCAGCAGGCGGCGCTCGGGCAGCAGTCCGGCCAGCTCGTCCCACGCGGCCACGCCGGGCGCGCCGTAGAGGTGCGTCAGATCGGCGACGACCGCCCGTGCCTCCTCGGTCGACGGGGCGGAGGCCCGTAGCCGTTCGGGATCCCCGCGATGACCAGGTCGTCGCGGCCCACCGGCCCCGCTGCACGAGCACGACGTCGTCCAGGAACCCGTCCGGCTTCCGGTTCACCGCGACCGAGCGCCGCGACGTCGACCTTGCCGCCCACGCGCTGCCCCGGCAGTTGCTCCCACTCCACCCTCGACCCGGGATCCTCGAGGGCGGCGGCGACGTGCGCCACCCGCGCGTCGTCCACCTTCCGCCGCACGGCAGGGGTCCTCGTCGTCGGTGCCGTCGTCGAACCAGAGCCGATCGTCTTCCGTCGCGTGCACGCTCGTGTGCAAGCACTGGTCGACATCGTCGAGCGTGCACAGCATCCGCGCGGTCGGGTCTTCGCGGCGCAACTGCCCGAGCGCGGCGAGCACCTCGGCGAGCCCGCCGACCTCGTCCAGCCGGGCCACGGTGTTCGTGTCCACCCGCCCCCGAACCTCCTGGGCCGCGTCGTAGCGCGTCACTCGCATGGGCCGCATCCTGCCACCCGCGAACGCTTGTCCTGGCGGCACCGCCGACAATGCGCGCTGCCACAGGGGAAACCGGCGAATTCCACCGCCGAACGGGCAAATTGTTCGCCACAATTTCACGTGGGTGAGTCAGCGTAGCCGAATCGACGGCGACCTGCGACGATCGGATGCCTGGGGCAGTGGCCGGCTGTCGGTCGACCCGAGCACTGACCTTTTCGGCCCCTTCGGAAAGGACTGCCGGTACTATGTCGATACTCATTTTCGTCGCCGGTGCGGCGTTGCTGATCTACAGCGCGGAGAAGCTGATCACCTACGTCGTCGGTGCGGCGGCCGGCCTGCGCGTCTCCGTGTTCTTGCTCGCGATCGTCTTCACCGGAATCGAATTCGACGACGTCGCGCTCGGAGTGGCGCTGAACGTCGAAGATCTCGGTGACGTCGCTCTCGGGACCGTATTCGGCACGGCGATCTCGATGATCGGAATAGTGCTGGCCCTCGCCGCGATCGTTTCGCCGACGAAGGTGAACATTCCGCGCCCGTACCTCGCGTTGTTCGCCGCCGCGCCGCTCGTGCTGATTCCCTTCATCGTCTTCGCGCCTCTCACCCCGATCTACGGCGTGGTGCTCGTGCTGCTGTTCGTGCTCTTCATCGGGTACGTGGCCACCCGGGAGCTCAAGCGGAGCACGCCGGTCTTCCGCAATGCGGAGATCCTCGAGAAGCTGGAGGTCGGGGCGGGCTCCACTGGAAGCACAACCGCAAGCACCTCGACGCAAGACCCCGTCGACGTGCCCACCGACAAGCCCCCGTTCGTCGTGACGATGCCCTTCAACAAAGAGCGCCCGATCCCCGGCTGGGTCGCGATCGCACTGGCCGTGCTCGCGCTGGTGGGCCTCGTCGCCGGCGCCGCCATCACCAGCTACGGCACCAAGGGCATCCTGGAGGACTACCACATCCAGGGTGCCCTCTTCGGTGCGACGATCGCCACGCTCGTGCTCACCCTCGAGGACATTTTCCTGACCGTCGAACCGACCCGCAAAGGCGCGCCCGAGCTCGGTGTCGGGAACGTCATCGGCAGCGTGGTCTTCGGCGTGACCGCGAAGCTCGGCATTGTCCTGCTCGCCGGCGGCAGCATCGACGTCGACGAGAACGTGCTCTCCTGGCACCTCCCGGTCCTCGTCGGCATGACCGCGCTCGCGGCGTACTTCCTCTACACTCGCCGGCTCAAGCGCTGGCACGGGTTCGTGCTGCTCGCGCTCTACATCGCCTACTGGGCCGTCAGCTTCGCCGTGTTCGGCGGAGCACCGATCGAAACGGATTGAGCGTCACACGCTGGAATGCCCGGCGCGGTGCGGACGGGGGATCAACGGAAGATCGGTCCGCGAATCGGCGTTCGCGGTCTCGACCACCCGGGCCACGAGATGGTGGTCGGGCGAGAGGTGGCAGACCGGGTCGGTGCGTGCCGCGTCGCCCGTGAGCTGGAATGCCTGGCAGCGGCACCCGCCGAAGTCGAGCTCCCGCCGATCGCAGCTGCGGCAGGGATCCGGCATCCAGTCCGTCCCCCGGAACGCGGTCATCACCGGGGCCTCGGCCCAGATCCGCTCCAACGGGTCCTCCCGCACGTTCGCCCGCGGCAACGGCAGGGACTGGGCGGCCGGGCACGGCAGGACGTCGCCGTTCGGTGTCACGGTCAGCTGCCGGGACGCCCATCCGCCCATGCACGGCTTCGGGTAGCGGCTGTAGTAGTCGGGCAGGACGTAGATGACGTCCATGCGGTCCCGCAGCCGCTCGCGGGCGGCCCGCACGACGAGCTCGGCCGCGTCGAGCTGGTCCCGGGTCGGCAGCAGTGCGGCCCGGTTGCGCAACGCCCAGCCGTAGTACTGGGTGTTGGCCAGCTCCACCCGATCGGCGCCCACCTGCTCGGCCAGCCCGAGCACGTCGGCGACGCGGTCGATGTTCTGCCGGTGCAGCACCACGTTCACGGTGAGCGGCCACCCCAGCTCCTTGACCACGCCCATTGCCTCGATCTTGCGCCCGAAGGACGGGGTCCCGGCGATGCGGTCGGACACCGCGGGTTCATCGGCCTGGACGCTGATCTGCACGTGGTCCAGACCGGCTGCCCGCAGCTGCTCCGCTCTCGGCCGCGAGAGCCCGAGGGCGCTGGTCACGAGGTTGGTGTAGAGGCCGAGCTCGTGGGCTTCCGCCACGATCTCCACCAGGTCGCGTCGCAGCAGCGGTTCCCCGCCGGACAGGTGGCACTGCAGAACCCCGAGGTCCCGTGCTTCGAGCAGCACCCGCCGCCACTCGTCGGTGGTCAGCTCGTCGGTGTAGTCGGCCAGGTTCAGTGGGTTGGAGCAGTACGAGCAGGCCAGCGGGCAGCGGTAGGTCAGCTCGGCCAGCAGTCCGAAGGGGTTATCCATCGGCCGGCTCCACACAGCGCCGGGCGACGAGCCGGGTCAGGAACCGCTGCACCTCGTCCTCGGGGACGTTCTCGTACCGCTCACCCAGCTCGGCCACGATCTCGGCCACGGTGCGCTGCCCGTCGCACAGCTCGAGGATGGCCGCGCCGCTGCGGTTCAGCACCACCACGGTCTCGGGCAGCTGCAGGACGTGCTGCCGGCGGGCGGGGTTGAACGCCAACCGGACGTGGCGCGCCAGTCGTGGTCGGTCCGATGTGGACACTTCGCTGCGGGTCGTCGAGTCCATGGGGCTCACTCCGGGTAGGTTCGATCGATCGCGTCCATCAGGCTCCACAGGACATCGCACTTGAACGACAGCGCGTCGACGGCGCGGGCCTGGGACTCGGCGGACCGGCAGTGTGCGGTGACCACTTCGAGGGCGTGCTCGCAGTCGCGCGGAGCCTGCTCGAGGCGGGCGCGGAAGTAGGCGAGGCCCTCGGGGTCGATCCACGGGTACCACCGCTCGAACGCGGCCAGCCGCTCCGCCATCAGGTCGGGGGCGAACAGCTCGGTCAGCGACGACGCGACCGCCTCCACCCACGGGCGGGTCCGGGTGAAGTTCACGTAGGCGTCGACCGCGAACCGCACCCCCGGGACCAGGTGCCGGTGGTCCAGGACTTCCTCGCGGGTGAGGCCGGCGGCCTCGCCGAGGCGCAGCCACGCCTCGATGCCGCCCTCCCCGGGGTGGCGGCCGTCGTGGTCGACGATCCGGCGGATCCACCGGCGGCGGACTTCCAGGTCGGGACAGCCGGAGAGGATCGCCGCGTCTTTGCGGGGGATGTTCTCCTGGTAGTAGAACCGGTTGGCCACCCAGCCCCGGATCTGTCCGCGGCTCAGCCGGCCGGCGTTCATGCGGACGTGGAACGGGTGCTGGTCGTGGTACCGGCGTGAGTGGGCCCGCAACGTCTCGACGAACTCGTCGGTCGTCGCGGCGGTGGTCCCGGTTGTCGTTGTCATGCTTTACACCTCGACCTCGAGTCCGTCCACGGCCACCTCCATGCCGGCGGCCTCCACGAGGTGCCGCTCGGCCGTGTCTTCCAGCAGGATGGGATTGGTGTTGTTCATGTGCACGAAGATCACCCGCCCGACGTTCAGCGACGGGAGCCGGGCCAGCGTGCCGTCCGGGCCGTCGAGGGGCAGGTGGCCCATCTCGCGCGACGTCTTGCCGGCCAGGCCGAGCCGTACCAGTTCGTCGTCACGCCAGCAGGTTCCGTCGATCAGCAGGCATTCGCAGCCCGCGATCTCCGCACACAGCTCCGGCGTCAGCGCCTGCATCCCCGGCAGGTAGACCAGACGTCCTCCGCTGCGGTCGTCGGTCAGCCGGTAGCCCACCACACGACCGTGGTCCGCCCCGGGTCCGAACCGGTCCCGCTTGGTGGTGGGCACGTCGAACGCGCGGCACGACAGCCCGTCGGCCAGCGGCACGTCGGCCCCGGGGACCACCGCCCGCCATTCGACCGGGCAGTAGAGCTCGAGCGTGCGGAGCACCCCCGAGCCGTCGCGCAACGTCTTGTGCACCGCAGGCGTGGCGTGCAGCCGCAGACCGCGGGCCTCGCGCAGCAACAGCAAGCCGAGGGTGTGGTCCAGTTCGGCATCGGTGAGCAGCACCGCTTCCAGCGGCGACGCGCGATCACCGTCGTGTGGCCGCAGCCCTGGGAACGCCTCGATCTGGGTGCGGACGTCGGGGGAGGCGTTGATCAGGAACCAGGATCGGCCCTCGGCGCTCACCGCGACCGAGGACTGGGTGCGCGCGTGCCCGGTCCCGGACCGGACGGCGGTGCAGACCGGGCAGCCGCAGTTCCACTGCGGGGAGCCGCCTCCCGCAGCCGAGCCCAGCACCCGCAGCCACATCCCGGCACTCCGTCCGTGGTCGTCCGAGCGGGCGGAGGGCGCCGGGCCGAAGCCCGGCGCCACCCACGTCCTCTAGTCGTCCAGCTGAGCGATGTACATGGTCACCTCGGGCGCGACTCCGATCTCGTCGAACTCGGGCGTCTCCCACACATCGAGTCGAGACTCCATGGACTCACCTCCTTTGCCCGGTTCTCGGCGGGTTCTTCTCGAGCGTCACGCGGGTTCCGGGAGAGCGAAGACGAACAGGGCGCTTCCGTGCCCCGCACCCAGCATGCCGGGGAGGAACCCCTCGGCCCACCCGCCCCAGCCGACCGGCACGGCGATGTACTGCCGCCCTTCGACCGTGTATGTGGTCGGGTTGCTGTGGTGGCCGCTTCCGCACTGGAACTGCCAGAGCAGCTCCCCGGAGCGCGCGTCGAGCGCGTTGAACTCGCCGGTGGCCTCGCCGGCGAACACCAGGTCGCCACCGGTGGCCAGCGTCGAGGCGCACATCGGGAGTTCGTTGCGCCAGCGCCACTTCTCCTCGCCGTTGCCGTCGAACGCGCTGATCGATCCGGCCATGTCCTCGGCGTCCACCTGAACCCCGGCGCCCCAATAGGGGATGCTCTCCTTGAACTCCCGGCGGCGCCGGGTGGCCGTGGCCCCCGTGTCCTGGACCGGGACGTAGAAGAACTCGGTCTTCGGGCTGTAGGACGCGTGCGTCCACTCCTTGGCGCCGGCCGGACCCGGGTAGAAGTGAACCGGTTCGCCCTCCTTCTCCGGGTACAGCTTGGCGGTGACCCGGCCGTCCCGCGTGACCGCGCCCCACGTGATGCGGTCCACGAACGGCGTGACCGACACCAGCTCACCATCGGTGCGATCGACGACGTAGAAGTAGCCGTTCTTGTCGAAGTGCCCGAGCAGCTTGCGGCCGTCCTTCTCGAACAGGATGTTCTCGGCGATGCTGTCGTAGTCCCACAGGTCGTGCGGCGTGCACTGGTGGTGCCAGCGGATCTGCCCGCTGTCCGCGTCGACGGCGACGATGCTGTCGGTGTAGAGGTTGTCGCCTTCCCGGACCTCGCCGTCGAAGTCGGGAGCCGGGTTGCCGGTGCCCACGTAGAGCAGGTTGGTCTCGGGGTCGAACGTGCTGGTGACCCAGCAGTTCGCGCCGCCGCGCGCCCAGGCCTCGCCGTCGGCGGGCCAGGTCTCCGAGCCGGGTTCTCCGGGCTTCGGCACCATGTAGCAGCGCCACTGGTGCTCGCCGGATTCGAGGTCGAACGCGTCCAGGTGACCGCGCACGCCGAACTCGCCGCCGGAACTGCCCACGATGACCATGTTCTTCACGATCAGCGGCGCGACGGTGGCGCTCTCACCGGCCCGCACGTCGCCGTACGTCTTGGCCCAGACCATTTTCCCGTTGGTCGCGTCGAGCGCGATGAGGCGGGCGTTCGCCGTCACGAAGAAGACCTTGCCCTGCGCCACCGCGCAGCCGCGGTTGACGTTCCCGCAGCACAGCGACACGTCGAACGGCACGGCGTGCTTGTACCGCCAGATCTCCACCCCCGTTTTCGCGTCCAGGGCCCAGATCCAGCCGTCCCAGCCGGTCAGGAACATGATCCCGTCGACGACGATGGGAGCGGCCTCGAACGAGTAGGTCGACGCGCCCGCGATCAGGCCGGTCGTCCCGGCCTGGAACACCCACGCGGGGACGAGCCGCTTGACGTTCTCCGTGTTGATCTGGTCCAGCGGGCTGTAGCGCTGCCCGTCGTAGGCGCCGTAGTAGGTCAGCCAGTTATGCGGTTCGTTGCGCGCGTTGAGGATGCGCTCGTAGGTCACCGCGGCCGTCACCGGCGGAGCGATCTCTCCGCCCGGCATCTTGCCACTCAGGTTTCCCTGGTCGATGGCCTCACCCGCGTCGACATAGTCTTCAGACGTCGTCATGGTCTCCTCCTCCCTACGGCTGCGGCTGGTCGGGTCGGTCGAGACGAGCCTCCGGCGGCGCGTCGCCCAGGACGACGATGGCCCCGGTCAGCCCCCGGCCCTCGTCGTTGCCGGTGGGTGAGCTGTACCAGTAGTAGCCCGGGCCGTCGAGGTTGAGCGTCGCCCGGCCACGCGAATGATTCACCAGCCAAATGAATTTCCGGTCGCCATTGCTCGGCAGGAGCGCACAGTGGGTGTTCTTGTCGTCGTTGACGAGTTCGAGGTCGATATCCCCTCCGTGGGGCATCACGAGAATGGAGGGATCCCACATCAGCTCGTCCTCGTTGATGCGAATGGTGGCCTGCATACGGCCATCCGATCCTTCGCTGGCCCGCCCGATCTTTCCGGTGCCCAGCACGCGACCCAGTGTTGCGTGGTTCTGCACGTCCAGCCCGAGCTCTTTGAGCAAGTCGGTTCGCTCCGGCGCTGTTGTCATCGGCCTTCACCTTCCTCATCCCGATCGTCGTGCCGACTTCGCATCGGTCGCATCGAAGGTGCTCGGGCGCGGGGATGCGCATTTCCGCACGGAAATTCTGCGAAATCCGATCAATTTTCCCGCGTCGTCCGACGTCCGACTCAAAATCGGTGCTCAATAGGCACGCTACGCCGGAGAAAACACGCCGACAAGCACGCGGGGTGGGTGGACCGGCCCGCGCCGTTCACCTCGAATCGACCACCGTTCGCACCCGGTTCGGCTCCGTTGGGCAAGGGGCGGATCATCCGAAACCCGTCCCGGGTGCGGCCGGTGGCGCCCGGTGAAAAACTCGGCCGGCCGAGGACGCGCCCCGATCACGACCGAAGGTCGTACCGGTCGAGATTCATGACTTTGTCCCACGCCGCAACGAAGTCACGCACGAAGTGCGCCCCCGCGTCGTCGCTCGCGTAGACCTCCGCGAGCGCCCGCAGCTCGGAGTTCGAACCGAACACGAGGTCGACGCGGCTCGCGGTCCACCTGACCTCGCCGGTGGTCCGGTCGCGGCCCTCGAAGCAGTCCGCGAGCGAACCGGACCCCGGCCTCGGCTGCCACGCCACCCCCGCGTCGAGGAGGTTCACAAAGAAGTCGTTGGTCAGCGACCCGGGCCGGGACGTGAAAACGCCCAGCGGCGACTGCCGGTGGTTCGCCCCGAGGACCCGCAGACCGCCCACGAGAACCGTCATCTCCGGCGCGCTCAGGCTCAGCAGGTTCGCCCGGTCGACGAGCTGGTGCTCCGGCGTGAGCCGTCCGCCGTTGCCCCGGTGGTTGCGGAACCCGTCCGCAGCCGGTTCGAGCGCGGCGAAGGACTCCACGTCGGTCCACTCCTGCGTCGCGTCCATCCGGCCCGGGGTGAACGGGACTTCGACGTCGTGGCCCGCGTTTCCGGCGGCCCGCTCGACGGCGGCGGCCCCGCCGAGCACGACGAGGTCGGCGAGCGAGATCTTCTTGGCCCCGTTTCGGGATTCGGTGAACGACTGCCGGATCTCCTCCAGGGAGCGCAGCACCCGTGCCAGCCGGTCGGGCTCGTTGACCGGCCAGCTCCGCTGCGGTTCGAGGCGGATGCGCGCCCCGTTCGCCCCGCCCCGCTTGTCGCTGACGCGGAACGTCGAGGCCGACGCCCAGGCCGTGGAGACGAGCTCGGAGACCGACAGCCCGGAGGCGAGGATCTCGCTCTTGAGCGCCGTGATGTCCGCCGCGGAGACGAGTTCGTGGTCCACCGCGGGAATCGGGTCTTGCCAGAGCAAGGTCTCGCGCGGGACCAGCGGCCCGAGGTAGCGCTGGATCGGGCCCAGGTCGAGGTGCGTCAGCTTGAACCACGCCCGGGCGAACGCGTCCGCGAGCAGGTCCGGGTTTTCCAGGAAACGCCGGGCGATCGGCTCGTAGACCGGGTCCGTCCGCAGCGCCAGGTCCGTCGTCAGGATCGTCGGGGCGTGCGTTTTCTCCGGGTCGTGGGCGTCGGGCACGGTGCCGGTTCCGCCGCCGCCTCGCGGGATCCACTGCCACAGACCGGCGGGGCTCAGCTCCAGGTCCCACTCGTAGTCGAACAGGGTTTCGAAGAAGCTGTTGTCCCACCTCGTCGGGGTGGGGGTCCACGTGCCCTCGAGCCCGCTGGAGATGGTGTCCGCGCCTTTGCCGGTGCCGTAACCGCTCCTCCAGCCCAGGCCCTGCTCCTCCACGGCCGCGCTTTCGGGTTCGGGGCCGAGGTAGGTGTCCGGCTCGGCGGCACCGTGGGTCTTGCCGAACGTGTGCCCGCCCGCGATCAGCGCGACGGTCTCCTCGTCGTTCATCGCCATTCGGCGGAACGTCTCGCGGATGTCGCGCGCGGCGGTGAGCGGGTCCGGGACGGTGTGGGGCCCCTCCGGATTGACGTAGATCAGGCCCATCTGGGCGGCCGCGAGCGGGTTCTCCAGCTCCCGGACGCCGCCGTGCCGCTCGTCGCCCAGCCAGACGTGCTCGGGACCCCAGTACACGTCGTCGTCGGACTCCCAGACGTCCGCCCGGCCGCCGGCGAAGCCGAAGGTGGCGAAGCCCATCGTCTCCAGGGCGCGGTTGCCGGCGAAGACCATCAGGTCGGCCCAGGAGATCTTGCGCCCGTACTTCTTCTTCACCGGCCAGAGCAGCCGGCGCGCCTTGTCGAGGTTGCGGTTGTCTGGCCAGCTGTTCTGCGGGGCGAAGCGCTGCATGCCCGTCGCCGCGCCGCCCCGGCCGTCGTCGATGCGGTACGTCCCGGCACAGTGCCAGACCATCCGGATCACGAGCGGGCCGTAGTGGCCGAAGTCGGCGGGCCACCACTCCTGCGAGGTCGTCAGCACCTCGTCGACGTCGTTCGCCAGGGCGCCGAGGTCGAGGGTCCGGAACTCGGCGGCGTAGTCGAAGTCCCGCCCGAAGGGGCCGGCCGCGGCGGGGTGTTTCCGGAGGATGCCCAGGTCGAGCCGGTCCGGCCACCAGTCGCGGTTGCTCGTGGGCGCGGCCGGGCGGTTGCCGAGGTTGGCCGAGGCGGGGAGGCCGAGGCCGCCCGCGCTCCGGTCGTTCGTCTCGCCGACAACGGCGTCGGGGCTGTCAGACACCGGTGAATCCTTCCGGGTGGTGCGGTGGTGAGGTGGTGCGGTGGTGCGGTGGTGCCGGGAACTCAGAGGTCCAGCGCGCGGCGCACGGCCGGAGCGTTGCGGCGGGAGACCGGCACCATCTCGTTCGCCCCGTCGTCCATGACGAGCCGAAGCTCGCCCTTGTGCCCGCGCTCGATCTCCCGGATGCGGCTGAGGTTGACCACGTATCTGCGGTGCACCCGCAGGAAGCCCGCCTCCGCCAGTTCGGTGTCGAGCTTGTCCAGGCTCTGCGAAGCGGCCCGCAAGCGTCCCTGCGCGGTGGACAGCCACACGTCGTTACCCTCCGACTCCGCGAAGGAGACTTCCGGCAGGTGCAGCAGCACCATCCGGCTGTCCCGCATCCCGACCACCCGGCGCGGCCGCACACGAGGGCGTGCCGACGCCTCCCTCTGGGGCAGCTGCACGCCGTCGGAGATTCCGAACGAAACGAGATGCCCGATCAGCTGAGCGCAGGAGAAGACGGGCCGGATGCTGATCGCGGTCGGCTCGTCGGCCAGGTGGGTGAAGATCTGCGTCGAGCCGACCCAGTCGGGGTTGTGGGCGGCCTGCTTGCTGGCGTGCCGAGCGGCTGCGATCAGCTCCGGGAGCCCGGGGTTCCAGCGCAGCGTCGCGTCGATCGCCGGAGTCGACGCCGGGACGCCCATGAGCACGCTCGCCGTGTCGTCCGCGATCACCGCCTTGCCCGCGGTGTCGACCGCGGCGAGCGGGGTACGGGAGCGGGCACTCGCCTGGGTGAAGACCGCGACCAGCTCGGCTCCGCTGTCGCGGGCACGCCGCTTCAAGGCGCTCTGGGTCTTGGCGACCGCGTTCGCCAGCCACCCGCCCGCCGACGGGGGGAGCTGGCTGCGCCAGCACGAGAGGTTCAAACCCCCGATCGGCTCCCCGGTCACCACGTCGCGCACCGCGATGCCCGCGCCGACCCAGTTGTGGAACGCCTGGCACCAATGCTCCGCACCGCTGATCAGCACCGGGCCGTGCGCCTCGAGCGCCGTGCCCATGCCGTTCGTGCCCGCCGCGCATTCGGACCAGCAGAACCAGGGCGCCAGGTTGAGATCGGTGGCTCGGGCGAGCGTGGCCGGGTCGCCCCAGTCGCCCAGGATCCGGCCGGCCGCGTCGGTGACGGTGACGACGCCCGGCAGGCTCCCCATTTCATGGGCCACGGAGGCGGCGCGGAAACCCAGCTCGGCGAAGACGACATCGTGTTCGGGGTTGTGAGCACGCTCGGCGACGGCGACCGGAGCCTCGGTCAGGTGCGGATCCACGCGGTATTGCTCCCGGCACCGGTGCCAGGAGATCGCCACCACCGGCCGGACGCCGGGGACTTGGTCCTCGCCCTGGACGAACCGCTCCCACGCCGCGAAAACGGCGCCGCCGGCGGGGCTCGCCGCCTTCCCTTCGAACCGATGCGCATCGCCCATGGTGGGGACCCCCTCTGGTCCATCACCGACGCTCGACGGCAAGCCCATGGCCCGTACCGGTTTCCGTTCGTCCGGGCCTGGTCTGGCTTGCAGTGGACTGGCCACTGCCTCACGCTTGCCGCGGCGTCGTCACTCGTTCCAGGTTGTGTCACCGACCGGTACTGCCCAGTCTAGGTACCGTTGCCAGGCTGCGCACGTCTCGTGACCAGGCGAATCGTCTCGCCGATCGCCGCGGGTCGGAAAGCTATTGTGGTTGCGGCGCCCCAATATCTTCTTTCCACTGCCCGGTGAAGTCCGTGATGAGTTCACCGTCGGGGCTTTGGTCGGGGTGTGTCCACGGTGGACGGACGCAGCGATGGTTCACTCGAAATCCGGGCGCCGGTCACCCGGCCGGCGTGAAGCGGCCGAGTTTGTCCGGGTTGGACATCCACTGTATTCCCGTGATGAGGCCGTCGGCGGTCTCGAAGGAGCAGACGTGCCACGTCGAGCCGAGCCGGACGACCAGCGCGGCTTCGCCGTTGACGTCGGCGGCGCGGAACTCGACCTCGGAGTACTTGCCGATCGTGCCGAAGACGAACCGGCCAACCTTCGCGGCCCCGGACACCGGCCGCAGGGCCGCGCGCGGACCTTGCCGCCGCCGTCGCCCCAGAGGGTGACGTCCCGGGCGAGCAGGCCTTGCAGGGCGGCCCGGTCGCCGGTGCGGGCGGCGGTGAGGAACCGGTCCACGAGTTTGCGGTGCACGTCCGGGTCGAGGGTGAAGCGGTCGCGTCCGGTCGCCAGGTGCGAGGCGCCGCGCCGGTGCAGCTGCCGGGCGTGGGCCTCGCCAAGGCCGAGTACCTGCCCGATCTCCTCGTACGGCAGTTCGAAGGCTTCCCGCAGCACGAAAACCGCGCGCTCCGGCGCGGAGAGGCGGTGCATGAGCCGGAGGGTGGCCAGCGAGAGGGTGTCGCGTTGCGCGGCCGTGTCGGCCGGTCCCAGCGGCTCGCCCTCGTGGGTGTTCACCGGTTCCGGCAGCCATGGACCGACGTAGGTTTCGCGCCGCCGGTGGGCCAGGCGCAGGCGGTCGATCGCCAGCCGGGACACCACCTTGACCAGGAACCGGCGCGGTGCCTCGACCCTCGTGTGGTCGACCTCGGACCACCGCAGCCAGGCCTCCTGGACGACGTCCTCGGCGTCGTCGAGGCTGCCGAGGATCCGGTAGGCGGCGCCGAGCAGCACCGGCCGGTGCGCTTCGAAAGCCGCGCCGGCACCACTGGTGTCCGTCTCCACGGGACCGGCGTGGGAAGCAGCGCCCCGGGCGGCCCGCGTTCGGCTGGCCGCCCGGAGTGTCGTGGTCGCCGGGCTCACGCGTCCAGCGTCGGGGCCTGGCGGGTGCTGATCGCGATGCGGTTGAAGGCGTTGATCATGATGATCGCCATCACCAGGTCGGCCACCTCCTTCTCCGACCAGATCTCCCGCGCCTCGTCCCACACCTCGTCGGGCACACCGTCTTCGCCGATCTTCGTGACCGCGTCGGTCAGCGCCAGGGCGGCGCGTTCTTCCCGCGAGAAGAACGGCGACTCGGGCCAGACCGAGACCGCGAACAGCCGCTGCGCGGACTCGCCGGCCTTGAGCGCGTCCTTGCTGTGCATGTCGACGCAGAAGGCACAGCCGTTGACCATCGAAGCCCGGAGCTTGATCAGTTCCAGCAGGGAAGCCTCGACCGTGCCCTGGGCGTAGGTGTACAGCTCGAACACCTTCTTGTACGGCTCGGGCGCGACCTTCCCCATCACGATGCGTTGCGGCACGGTGGTTCTCCTTCTCCTGGTGTCTTGTTCTCCCGGTGTGTCTTGCGGGCACCCGAACGACGGGACAGCCGGGTCCCGGCGTGACAGAACCGTCGCGCGAGTGACCCGGATCACTTACGCACCGTGTCCGTAGAGCCAGTCCACGTAGCGGTAGTCGTCCGCGGCCCGGTCGCGCAGCAGGGCGTTGCGGGTGGCGCGGAACAGGCCGTCGCAATGCCACAGATCGCCCCAGTCGCGCGCGGTGCGCTGGACGCGCGCGGTGCGCACGGCCCGGGCCGCGGCGTAGTCGCGCAAGGCCGGGTCCCAGTCCGTGCCGGAACCGGTGTCGTGCTTGTCGGCTTGCTCGACGAGACCGGCGGCGTCCTCGAGCGCCTGGCAGGCGCCCTGGGCGAGGTACTGGAGCATGGGGTGGGCGGCGTCGCCGGTGAGGGCGAGGCGGCCGTCGACCCAGGTGCCGATCGGCCGGCGGTCGTACATGCGCCACCAGCGGTCCCGCCACAGGTGCGGCAGACCGGCGCGGACCGGTTCACAGGTGGCCGCGAACGCCGTGTCGAGCTCGTCGGGCGTGCCCCAGTCCTCTTCTCCGGCGAGGGCCTTGGGGGAACGGAACACGGCGACGGTATTGAGCATTTCGCCGCGGCGCAGAGGGTATTGGACGAGGTGGCAACCCGGTCCGACGTGGACGGTGACGTCCTCGAGGGCAAGGCCGCCGGTGTCCGGGAGGTCGGCGAGCGGGACAGCGCCGCGGTAGGCGACGTAGGCGGAGCTGACGGGTTCGTCGGAGCTGAGCCGGCGGCGCAGACCGGACCGGAGGCCGTCGGCCGCGATCACGATGTGGCCCGTGTCGCGACGGTGGTCGCCGACGGCTGTCGCGGAGTCCGGCCCGTTCTCCACGCCGGTGACAGTCGCGCCGGTGACCAGGTCGACGCCGGCGTCGCGGCAGGCCCGCACGAGGATGGCGTGCAGGTCGCTGCGGTGGATCACGACGTAGGGCGCGCCGTAGCGGCGTTCGGCGTCGGCGAGGTCGAGGTGGGTGAGCTCGCTGCCGTCGAGCGCGTCGCGCATGACGAGCCGCCGCGGGCGGACGCCGTGTTCGACGACTTCGCCGAGCAGGTCCCAGTCGCGCAGGACGCGCGTCGCGTTCGGGGCCATCTGCAGGCCGGCCCCGACCTCGCCGAACTCCGCCGCCTGCTCCAGGACACGCACCGCGCGCCCCGAGCGGGCCAGCGCCAGCGCGGTGCCGAGCCCGCCGATGCCGCCCCCGACGACGACGGCGTCGACGGCGTCGACGGCGGGAACGGTGGTCACGATCGAATCGGTCATCGTCGTCTCCTCACAGCCAGTGCGGCAGGGTGGGCAAACCGGCCTCGCGGTGGCGACCGGCCAGCCAGGCGGCGGCCGTCGCGAGCGGGAGGTCGACGGGCACGGGCGTGCCGTCGCCGGTGATCTCGTGGTCGGTGCGCGGGGTGGTGAGCAGGATCGCGGGTCCCGGCCGGGCCGAGCGCCAGGCGGCGATGTCGTCGACCAGCACCGCGAGGAACCCCTCGGGAAGGTCGTCGAACGTCGTGCCGGTCCCGAGGTCGACTGCGTGGACGCAGGTCTCGCGCGCCCGCATCCACGACGTCTCGCCGGCGGCGACGGTCCGGCCCTGGGCCGTGACGACCTCGGCGGCCCACGCGGTGGCGGGCATCGCGTCGGCGGCCTCCGCGAGTTCGGCGGCGGAGGCGGCGACCCAGCGGCGGAGGTCGGGGCGGGCGGCGCCGGACTCGATGGTGGCGGCGCGTTCGCGGGGGGAGGCGTACATCGGGGTTTCGACTCCGGTGCGCGCCCAGCTCAGCAGCCGCCCGAGCGCTTCCGCGTTGGACGCCACGTGGGCGAGCAGGTGGCGACGGGTCCAATCGGGGAGCGCGCACGGCTCGTCCAGCTCGGCGTCGCTCAACGTGTCGAGCCCGGCGAGCAGAAGCCCGGTGCCGGCGTCGGCCCAGGTCCGGGGATCCGGTGCGGGGGTCATGCCGGCCCCGACGTGCCGAGGCGCGCGGTGTTCCGTTGCGTGCCAAGGCCTTCGATCTCGGTGACGAGCACGGAGCCGTCGGTCAGGTAGCGCTTCGGGTCGCGCGCGTGCCCGACGCCACCGGGCGTGCCGGTCGCGATGACGTCGCCGGGGCGCAACGTGAGGATCGTCGAGACGTAGGCGACCAGCGCGACGGGATCGAACACCAGGTCCGCGGTGTTCGCGGCCTGCACGAGCTCGCCGTCGACGGTGCACCGCAGATCGAGCGCGGGACGGGCGCCGCCGGGCAGCTCGTCCGGGGTGACGAGGTACGGGCCGAACGGGGTGGTGGCCTCGAAGGTCTTGCCCTGCAACCACTCCACGGTCCGGTACTGCCAGTCCCGCATCGTGACGTCGTTGAGCACGGCGAAACCGGCGATCGCCGCTTCGGCTTCCGCGACGCCGGCCCGCCGGACGGGGGCGCCGACCACGACCGCGAGCTCCGCCTCCCAGTCCACGGCCGCCGAGGCCTCGTCGAGCGAGACGGAGTCGGCCGGACCGACCAGCGCCTCGGCGAACTTGGCGAACAGCGTGGGGTGTTCAGGCAGCTCGCGGCCCATCTCGAGGATGTGGCCGCGGTAGTTCAGCCCGACGCACAGGATCTTTCCGGGCCGCGGCAGCACGGGCGCGAGGTCGGCCGAGGAGAGCTCGTGGCGCGGTCCGTCGGCCGCCGCCGCGCGCTCCCGCCAGGCGGGGTCGGCGAGCAGGGTGCCGACGTCGGGCGAGTCGATCTCGATCGCCACGCCGGAATCGACGCGGGCGGCGCGGGTGCCGGCCGGGGTGCGCAGGGTCGTCAGCTTCACGCCGGGGCTCCTTCCACCTGGACGCGGTCGGCGTGCAGCCGTTCGAAGATCGGGGTGTCGGCGAAGCGGAACAGGTCGAGCCGGGTTCCGGCGGTGATCGTCAGCGGTTGCCAGGACGGCGCCGCGACCAGGTCACCGCGCCTGACACGCCAGCTGCGCGCACCGACCTCGACGGTGCCTTCGCCCTCGAACACCTGCCACACCGCGGAGCCGACCTCGCGCCGCGCGGCGGTGGTGGTGCCCGCGCGCAGGCGGTGCACCTCGGCGCGGATCGTGGGCAGGACGTCGCCGCCGGTCGTCGGGTTGGTGAAGCGGACGGCCGCGTGGCCCGGCTCGAGCACCCCGGGGTGGCCCTCGGCCTCGAGGTCGAGCTGGTCGCGCAGCGCGGCGTCGGTGTGCTCCCACCGGTAGGCGGCGATGGGGGAGCTCACCCGCGGCCCGTTCTGGGACACCGGTCGCAGGCCGGGGTGGGCCCACAGCCGCTCGGCGCGTGAGCGGTCCGGAGTGGAGCGGTCCTCGACCTGATCGGGGCCGAACTCGAAGAAGGCCGATCCGGTGTGGTGGGCGAACGGGATGTCGAGGCCGTCGAGCCACGCCATGGGGACGTCGGACTGGTTGTGGTGGCCGTGGAAGTGCCAGCCGGGCGTGAGCAGGAAGTCGCCGCGCCGCATCGCGACCGGGTCGCCGTCGACGACCGTCCACACGCCCTCGCCCTCCAGGACGAACCGGAACGCGTGCTGGCTGTGGCGGTGGACCGGAGCGTCTTCGCGGGGCTTGAGGTACTGGATCGCCGCCCACAGCGTCGGTGTCGCGTACGGCGCCCCGCCCAGGCCGGGGTTGGCCAGCGCGATCGCCCGGCGCTCGCCGCCGCGCCCGACCGGCACGAGCTCGCCCGAGCGCTCCGCCAGCCCGAGCAGGTTCGCCCAGCGCCACAGGTGCGCCTGCGCGAGCGGCCGGGGGCTCGCCGGCATCAGGTCGCCGATCTCCGCCCACAGCGGGATCAGCAGTTCCTGCTCGAAGCCGCGGTAGAGCTCGTGGAGCTCGGGGGTGGGTTCCGGCTGCCCTGGTCCCGCGGTGGCGCGCAGGGTCACCGGGGAGGCCGGTCGGTGTTCCGCCTTCGCTGTCATGCGGGCAACGCTAGACAAGTTCTGCTGTGCGGTGCTTATAGTTCTGATGTGAAGAACAAGCCGACCTACGGGATCGATTCCGTCGACCACGCGCTGCACCTCGCGACGATCCTTCAGCAGGAGGGTCCCCTGCGGCTGACCGAGGCGGCCGAACGGCTCGGCGTCGCCCGTTCGACCGCGCACCGGCTGCTGGCCATGCTCGTCTACCGGGACTTCGCCGAGCAGGACGAGGATCGGCGTTACGTCGCGGGTTCGGTGCTGCGGCGCCCGACGGTGATCGAACCCGTCGACCACCTCCGCCAGATCGCGTTGCCGCACCTGCAGAACCTGACCGAGCGGACCCGGGAGAGCAGCAACCTGATCGTCGTGGTCGGCGACCAGGCGCGGTTCGTGGCGACGGCCGAGAGCGACCAGGTGCTGCGCGTCGGGGACCGGGCCGGGCGCATGCTCCCCGCTCACCTCGCGTCGGGTGGGCGGGTGGTGCTGGCGGCGCTCGACTCCGACGACGTGCGCGCCCGGTACGCCGGGACGGACGTCGACGTCGAAACGCTGGTGCGGGACCTCAAGAAGGTGCGGCGCCAGGGCTTCGCGCTCAACGACCAGCTCACCGAGGTCGGGCTGACGGCCGTCGGCTGCCCGATCGCCGGTTCACCGGGCTCGATCCCGGCGGCGATCTCGATCGCCATGCCCACCGCCCGGTACCGGCGCGACCGTCTTCGCGAGTGGGTCGCCCACCTCACCGCCACCGCCGAGGACATCGCGCGAGAGCTCGCCGAGGCCTGAGCACGCAGCCGGGCCGCCGACCGGGGTGGTCGGCGGCCCGGACTGCGTCAGGCCGTCACGCGGCCGGGGTGTCGAGGTCGACGTCCTTGGTCTCGGGACCGAGCACCGCGCCGGCCACCGTGCACACGGCGCCGATGACCAGCAGGACCGCCACGCCGTACTCGTAGCTGATGACCTTTCCGAGCCCGATGAGCATGAACGAGTACAGCCCGGGGACGATCACGGCGAGCGTGAACCCGATGCCGTAGCCCGAGGCGCGCACGCCGACGTGGAACCGCTCGCACAGGTACGGGATCAGCACGGCGTTCGGCGCGACGCTGATGCACAGGGCGATGGTGAAAAAAACCATCGCCAGCCAGAACGGCCCGCCGGTGCCCAGCGTGCGCAGCATGCCGATCACACAGCCCACGGACACGGTTCCCGTCAGGACGCCGCAGACGATCAAGGTCCTGCGGCGGCCGAACCGCTGTCCCCACGCGCCGAGGAGCAGGTAGCAGGGGAAGAGCACCACGTTGGCGGCCAGGATGCCCCAGATCACGGTCTGGCTGGGCAGGTGCAGGTAGGAGATCAGGAGGCCGGACGGCGCGACGGTGAGCATCTGGATGGCGAACCAGATCCCCGTCATGAGCAGGAAAACCTGCCCGAGGCTGCGCAGGTTGTCCCCGCGGAACAGCTCCCGCAGCGGCGACCGGGTCTTCGCCGCCTGCTCCTCCTTGGCCTTGTTGGCGGCCCACGCCTGCGACTCGGCGGTCTTGCGCGCGTAGGCGAACAGGACGAACGCCATCACCGCGCCGATCAGGAACGGGATCCGCCAGCCCCAGGTGGCGTACGCCGACGTCGCCGAGCCGCTCGGGAACACCACCACGAGCACCGCCGTCAGCAGCGACACCGCGACGTAGGAGACCGGCCAGGCCGACGCGATGAACCCGCCCACGACCCCGCGCCGGGACTTCTCCGCGGACTCCATGGCCAGCGGGTTGGCCCCGGTGTACTGCCCACCCATGAAGATCCCGCCGAGCAGCCGCAGCAGCAGGACGCCGGCGAGACCCCACATGCCGACGGATTCGTAGCCCGGCAGGAACGCCACCAGCAGGACCGCGAACCCCATGCCGACCGAACACACGACCGTCGTGCGGCGCCGGCAGAGGGTGTCGGCGAGGTGGCCGAAGATCACGCTGCCGATCGGCCGGCCCAGGAACGCCGCGGCGAACGTGAGGAACGTGAGCGTCGACTTCGTCTGGGGTGGCAGCGTGGACGGGAGGAAGTACTCGATGGCCGGCCCCAGCGCGATCACCGGGAGCATGATCTCCCAGTAGTCGACGAGGAGGCCGTAGAAGGCGGCGCGTGCTGCTCGCTGCCCGCTCGTTTTGGCTTTCGTGCCGGGGAGGGTGGTTCGCCCGGCGGCGGAGGTGGACATCATGGTTCCTTCGGGGAGTCGGAGGGGCCGGCTACTTCGACACGACCGGCGTGGACCGGCCGGGGACCATGCCGGTGGTGATGGCCAGCCGGGTGAACGCGTTGATCGTGATGACGGCGAGCACGACGTCGGCCAGTTGCCGCTCGTCGAAGAACTTGCCCGCCAGCCCCCAGGTCTCGGCGGGAACACCGCGGCCGGCGATGAGCGTCATGGCTTCGGCGAGTTCGAGCGCGGCGCGTTCCTCGTCGGTGAACTCCGGCGATTCGCGCCAGACGGAAAGTGCGTAGATCCGGCTTTCCTCTTCGCCGTGTTTACGGGCGTCGCGCGTGTGGACGTCGACGCAGTAGGCGCAGCCGTTGATCTGCGCCACCCGGATCTTCACGAGTTCGTGCAGGGTGTGGTCGATCGACGACGTCGCCAGGTACTTCTGCATGGCGAGCATCGACTTGTACGCCTCCGGAGCGACGGCGGAGTAGTTCATGCGCTCGGTCACTGCGATCTCCCGGTTTCGTTCGCTGGGCTTGTCGGTCGGCTTTCGGGTCACCTGGAGAGTTCACATCCTGGATCGACCAGGTCCAGGTCGTGTTGACCGAGGACACTAACCTCGCGACGCTCGGTCGTGACCGGGAATTCTTGTGTGCAGAACGGTTGCGCGCCAAACCGGTCCACGGAGCCGGTGGGGAAGTGGACCAGGTGCCGGCGCCGGAATCCGGCTAGCGTGGCGGGAGGCAGCCGACGAACTCGGCGCCGACCGGACAGGAAATCGGCGCCGGGATCCCCTGCTGGTTCTGCTCAGAAGAATTTCAAGCTCCGCCGCACTGGCACGCGGTTAAGTGTCGGGCAGGCTCCAGAGATACGTAATGAGGTGTTTTCCGTGCCCACGATCAGCCAAGAAATGACCGACGTCATCGAAGCCGCGAAACTGATGTTCGTCGCGACCGTCCGTCCTGACGGGACTCCCAACGTCTCGCCCAAGGGCTCGGTGCGCGTGCTCGACCCCGAACACCTGATCTTCATGGACATCGCTTCGCCGCAGACCGTGGAGAACCTGCGCCACCAGCCGGCGATCGAGGTCAACGTGGTGGATTTCATCGCCCGCAAGGGTTTCCGCTTCCGGGGCACCGCCGAGATCCTCGACGCGGGACATCCGGATTTCGAGTGGATCCGCGCGTGGCTGGTGTCGAAGCACAGCGACAGCCAGCCGACCAACCACGCCGTGAAGATCGCGGTCAGCGAGGCGGCTGAGCTCCTGTCGCCCGCGTACACGGTGGACCACGTGCCGGAGGCCGACGTCCGCAAGGGCTGGCTGCGCAACTACGGCCTCGCCGAGGCCACGTCCGAAGCCGGCGTGTAGCCGCCCATTCCCCTGAAGGAGCCGGAGTGTCAGTTTTTGTTCTCGTGCACGGTTCGTGGCACGACGGATCGTCGTGGGCCGAGGTGGCCGAGCGCCTGGAGGAGCTCGGGCACGAGGTGCACAGCCCGACTGTCGCCGGCCACGGCGCCGGAGCGTCGCGGGAGGTGACCCACGACGACTGCGTGGCCTCGATCACGGACTACGTCGACCGGCACGACCTCGCCGGCTTCGTCCTCGTGGGACACAGCTGGGGCGGGAGCGTGATCGCCCGCGTCGTCGAGCGCTTGCCCGACCGGGTGCGGCGGCTGGTGTTCCTGAACGCCTTCGTCCCCGCGAACGGGACGAGCGTGCTGGACAACGCTCCGCCCGCCTACCAGGAGCTGTTCCCGATCCTGGCCGCGCAGTCGAGCGACAACACGGTGATGCTGCCGTTCGAGGTCTGGCGCGACGCGTTCATCGGCGACGCCGACCTGGCCCGGGCTCGGGAGACCTACGAGATGCTCACCCCGGAACCGCTCGGTCCGACGGTGGAGAAGTTGGACCTCACGAAGTTCTACGCGTCGACCGACGTTCCCCGCAGCTATGTCCTGTGCGGCGAGGACTCGGCTCTTCCGCCAGGCGACCCCGAGCACGGCTACCTGGCCAACGCCCGCCGGCTCGGCACGTTCCGGCTGGTGACGCTCGAAGGTTCGCACGAGGTCATGTTCACCAACCCGGCTCTGCTGGCGCGCAAGCTCGAGCTCGCGGGCCGGGACTGATCGGGTTCGACGGCTTGTCGCCGCGTCCGCGCCGGGCCGGGCCCCGCGGACGCGGCGACGTCCCCACCCGGGGGCCGGGTGGGCTGGAAGAACGAGGAGCCGCACGTCGATGGGCGAAGCCGAGCTGGTTTTCCGGGAGCTGGGACCGGCCGACGATCCGCGGGTGAGGAAGGACTTGCTGCCGCTGCTGCTGCGGCTGCGGCCCGCGTTGTCCGGCGAACTGTTCGAAGAGCTCGTGACCGAAGGACACGACCAGGGGCTGCGGTACCTGATCGCGTACTCGCCGGCCGGGCAGCCACTGGCCGCGGCCGGGTACCGCACGCTCGTCACCAGCCGGGGCCGCGTCCTGTTCGTCGACGACCTGGTCACCGACGAGGCCGCGCGGTCGCGGGGGGTCGGCGCCCGGTTGATGGGCGAGCTGAAGACGCTGGGCCGGCGCGGCGGCTGCGTCCGGCTGGAGCTCGACTCCGGCGTCGCCAACCCCCACGCGCACCGGTTCTACCTCCGCCACCGGCTGGACATCACGGCGTTCCACTTCGCCGGGCCGGTGGAGCTCGAGACCCGGTCTTGACCCGCGTCGGTACCAATCCCTTCAGGAGGAGAAAAAGTGCGTGCGGCCTACGTCGAACGGCTCGGTGGCGTGGCGGAGATCCGCTTCGGCGAGCTGCCCGAGCCCGTGGCCGGCCCGGGTGATGTCGCGGTGGATGTCGTTGCGGTGTCGGTGAACCCGGTCGACACCTTTGTCCGCTCCGGGCTGTATGTGACGGAAGTCCCGCTGCCGCTGGTGCTCGGCCGGGACCTCGTCGGGCGCGTCGCGGCGGACGCCCGGGGATTCCGGGCCGGTGAGTGGGTGTGGTGCAACAGCCTCGGCCACGCGGGGCGCCAGGGCGCGGCCGCCGAACGCGCGGTGGTGCCCGCCGACCGGCTCTACCGCGTGCCCGAGGGCGCCGACCCGCTCGACGTCGTCGCGATGGCGCATCCGGCCGCCACCGCGTACCTGGCTCTGGTCACCTTCGGCCGCGTGCTGCCCGGCGAGACGGTTCTGGTCGCCGGCGGCGGCGGGAACGTCGGCGGCGCGCTGATCGAACTGGCGGCCGCGGCGGGCGCCCGGGTCTTCGCGACCGCGTCGGCCGCCGACCTCGGCCGCTGCCGTGACCTGGGCGCCGCAGAGGTGTTCGACTACCGCGACGAGCGGTTGTCCGACAGGCTGGCGTCCGCCGGGCCGGTCGACCTGTTCGTCGACACCTCCGGCCGCAACGACCTGGAGGCGGCGGTGCGCCTGCTGGCCTGGCGGGGCCGCATTGTGCTGCTGGCCGGCGCCCGCAGCCGCCCCGTGCTGCCGGCCGGTGAGCTGTACATGCACGACCGCTCGGTCCTCGGCTTCGCCATCTCGAACGCGACGGCCGCCGACCTCGCCGAGGCCGCCGCGGCCCTGAACCCCCGCTTCGCCGCGGGCGGCTTGCGTCCGCGCCGGGTGGAGCACCGCACCCTCGCGGACGCCGCGGAAACCCATCGCCGCCTCGAACGCGGCGAGGTGCACGGACGTGTGGTGCTGCTGACCCCGTAGGACAGTGTCCACGGCGGACACAACGCGTTATCCGGATGCCCGGGCGGCCCCCGGGATCACATTCGTGCAACACCGCGAATAGTGCGATTCAGGCGGGTTGGAGTATTTCATCCCCCGTTTGTTCCTCGCTCAGACTGGCCGGTTACGGACAGTGAAGATCAAATTCACGACGGTGAATGATCAAATCGGCGTCACTGCTTGAAAAACAAATCTCGAATCGCTGTAACGGCCCGGTCGGAAAGGCCGATCAGCCGGGTCAGTCCTGATCTTGAACCCGACGCGACGAACTCGGCACCGTGTGCGAACCCCCTGGTGGATCAAGGAGAGCGCACGCCAGATCGCCCGGCCGACCCGGTTGCCGCTGAAATTTTCCGCTAACTCGGAAGACTTTCTCGGGAGAACTCCGGCCCCGGGGACGTAATGTGCCCGTAAGGACCGTTTTGGGGTCGACGGCACGCGGAGGGGGATTACAGTGGGTGGCGAACGGCCTCGAGACGATGCCGGTACGTCCGGCCGGTCGGGGACGTGGAGGTGGGAGAATACAGGTGGGAAGACCCAAGCCCGGAGCCTGGGGGAATCTGACGAATTCCTGACGGGGGACCGGGCAGAATCTCGACGGGGTAGTGGCAGGCACGCCATCACCCCCGACCGTACGGAGCGCGTCTACGCCGAGGTGCTCGCGGACGTGGCGAAGGTCGACCAGGTGTCGGCCGAGAGCCACTTCTTCGACGACCTGGGCGTGAACTCGCTGGTGATGGCGCATTTCTGCGCGCGGCTCCGCAAGCGGGCGGACGTGCCGTCGGCGTCGATGAAGGACGTCTACGCCAACCCGACCGCGCGGAGTCTCGCGACCGCGCTCACCGTCGACGAACCCGCTGAGGCGGAGCCGGCGGCCGAAGCACAGGCCCGGGAACAGGGCACACAACAGAACCCGGTGAAGGTTGCTGACCTCCCCCGCGCCGGCGCGGTGGCGTACGTCCTCTGCGGACTGCTCCAGTTCGTGACTTTCCTGGGTTATTCCTATCTCGCCGCGCTCCTGGTGGTACGCGGTGCTTCGTGGGTCTACGCCTCGGCGAACCTGCTGGAGGTCTACGTGCGGCTCGTGCTGTTCGGCGGTGCGAGCCTGATCGGGCTGTGCCTGCTGCCGGTCGTGGCGAAGTGGGTGCTCATCGGCCGGTGGAAGCCGCAGCGGATTCGTGTGTGGTCGCTTGCCTACTTCCGGTTCTGGCTTGTCAAGACGCTGGTGCAGCGGAATCCGGTGGCACTGCTGTTCCTGGGCTCGCCGCTGTACGTGCTGTATCTGAAGGCACTGGGCGCGAAGATCGGCCGGGGAGTCGCGATCTTCTCGCGCAACGTGCCCGTGTGCACCGACCTGCTCACGATCGGCGCGGGCTCGGTGATCCGGAAGGACTCGTTCTTCACCGGGTACCGGGCCGAATCCGGCGTGCTCCAGACCGGTTCGGTGACGCTGGGCAAGGACGTGTTCGTGGGTGAGCTGTCGGTGCTCGACATCGGCACGTCGATGGACGACGGCTCCCAGCTGGGGCACGTGTCGTCGCTGCACCCCGGGCAGGCGGTGCCGGCCGGTGAGCGCTGGCACGGGTCGCCGGCGCTGCGCGCGGAGGCGGACTACCGCGGGGTCGGGCCCGCGCGGTGCGGCCGGGTGCGCCGGTTTTCCTACGGTGTCTCGCAGCTGCTGACCACGCTGTTCGTGTACCTCCCGTTGGCGGTCGGCGGTGTGGACGTGCTCATCGACAAGGTCCCGCGGCTCAACACGGTGCTCGGGACCCCCGTGGTCGCCTTCGGGAGCTGGGCGTTCTACGGCAAGGCGCTGGCGGTCACGTCCGTGATCTTCTTCGGCGTCTCGCTGCTCGGGCTGCTCTTCATCGCCGTCGTCCCACGCGTGCTCAGCCTCGCGCTCAAACCGGACAAGGTCTACCGCCTTTACACCTTGCGCTACTCGATCCTGCGGGCGATCCGGCTGATCACCAACCTCAAGTTCTTCATGACCGTGTTCGGTGACAGCTCCGCGATCGTGCACTACCTGCGCTACCTCGGCTACCGGATGCCCGACGTCGAGCAGACTGGTTCGAACTTCGGCACGGCCATCAAGCACGAGACGCCGTTCCAGAGCTCCGTCGGCAGCGGCACGATGGTGGCGGACGGGCTTTCGATCGTGAACGCCGACTATTCGAGCACGTCCTTCAAGGTGTCCCGGGCGGCCATCGGCGCGCACAACTTCCTCGGCAACGTGATCGTCTACCCCGCCCAGGGGCGGACGGGGGAGAACTGCCTGCTCGCGACCAAGGTCCTCGTGCCCGTTGACGGCCCTGTCCGCGAGAACGTGGGGCTGCTGGGCTCGCCGAGCTTCGAGATCCCCCGCACGGTGGCCCGCGACCACCAGTTCGACCACCTGCGGACCGGCGATGAGTTCCGCCGCCGGCTCGCCGCGAAGAACCGGCACAACGCCGGCACCGTCGTGATGTTCCTGCTGGTGCGCTGGTTCTACTTCTTCGCGGTCATGCTGCTCGGCTGGGCCTCGGCGGAGCTCTACCCGCGCTTTGGGGTTTCGGCGGTGGCGCTGGCCTCGGTCGCCGCGCTGCTGTTCAGCTCCGTGTACTTCACACTGGTGGAACGCGCGTCCATCGTGATCCACCCGTTGCGGCCGCTGTACTGCTCGATCTACGACCGCCGATTCTGGCGCCACGAGCGGTTCTGGAAGGCGGCGGCGTCCACAGTGCACGTCCAGGCCCTCAATGGCACCCCGTTCAAGAACCTGGCCTGGCGGATGCTCGGGGTCAAGGTCGGGAAGCGCGTGTTCGACGACGGCGCGGCGATGCCGGAGAAGACCCTCGTGACGTTCGGCGACGAGGTCACCCTCAACATCGGCTCGCACGTGCAATGCCATTCCCAGGAGGACGGTGCCTTCAAGTCCGACCGCATCGTCGTCGGCGCGCGCAGCACCGTCGGGGTCGGTGCGTGGGTCCACTACGGAGTGACGATGGGCGAGGGTTCGGTGCTCGCGGCCGACTCCTTCCTGATGAAGGGCGAGGACGTACCGCCGCACACCCGGTGGGAGGGCAACCCGGCCCGGGAGATCCGGCCCGGCCGTGAAGCCGACAGTCGGGTCGCGGCCGGCCGGCACCGGCGACGGGAAGGGCACAACGGCAAGTCGATCGAGCACTTCAGCGTCACCGACGGAAAACGGCGGCCCAGCCCGCGGCGCCGCGCCTCGGACGGACACAACGGACACAACGGAAAGGCGATCATCGCCGACGGAACGTGGCGGCCGAGCCCGTGGCCACGGTGAGCGGAGGGGAACACATGGGAGAGCTACCGAGAGCGGACTTCCGGTTCTGGCGCGACGTGCTCGTGGCCGGAGGGGCCACGACCGTGCCGCGCTGGACCTCGGGTTCGGGGGCGGGAGTGGGGACGACGACCGTGCGGCTGCCCGCCCCGGTGGCGGCGGGAGTGCGCCGGCTGGCGCGGGAGCTGGGGATCCCGGGCAGCGCGGTGCTGCTCGCCGCGCACGCCAGGGTGCTCGCCGCGCTGACCGGTGAACGCGAGGTCGTGACCGGCTATGCGACGCCGGCCGGCGCGCCGGTGCCGTGCCGCCTGACGACGGAGCCGGAAACCTGGCGGGAACTGGTGACCGAGACGTACCGGGCCGAGTCGCAGTTGTTGGCGCACCGGCATTTCCCGGTGGACGAGCTGCGGCGCGACCTGGGTGTGCCCGGCCCGGTCACGGAGACCGTGTTCGACCCCGCCGGCGACGGTGAGCTCACCGGGACGACGGTGCTGCGCGTCGGGTTCGCGAACCGCCGCAGGCGTCTGGACGTGCGTTACCGCGCCGACGTGCTCGACGCGGCCGCCGCGGCCCGGATCGCCGGCTACCACGTCGCCGCGCTCGCGCGGCTGGTGGCGGCCCCGGACACCGAGCACGCGCCGCAGAGCCTGCTCGCACCCGACGAGCTGCGGTTCCAGCTCGACGGGCTCGCCGGACCGAGTCGGCCTTTGCCCGACCTGCGCGCGCACGAGCTGTTCGAGCAACGGGTGCGGCGGCACCCGGACGCGATCGCGGCCGTGCACGGCGAGCACGCGTGGACTTACCGCGAGCTCAACGAGCGGGCCAACCGGCTCGCGCGGGCGCTGCTCGCCCGCGGCCTGCGCCGGGAGAGCGTGGTGGCGGTGGTGACCGAGCGGAACCTCGGCTGGCTCACCGCTGTGCTCGCCGTGTTCAAGGCCGGTGGCGTGTACCTGCCGGTCGAACCGCACTTCCCGCCCGAGCGGATCGCGAAGACGCTGCGGCGGGCCGGCTGCGAACTGGTGCTGACCGAACGCGGCAGCAGCGAGACGCTCGACCACGCGCTGGAGTTGCTGCCCGGCGCGGTGCGGCTGCACATCGAGGCGGCCTGCGCGGAGGACCGGTCCTCGACCGACCTCGGGATCGACGTGACGCCGCGCCAGCTCGCCTACATCTACTTCACCTCCGGCTCCACCGGTGAGCCCAAGGGCGCGATGTGCGAGCACGCGGGGATGCTGAACCACCTGCACGCCAAGATCGACGACCTGGGGATCGCCGAGGGACAGGTCGTGGCGCAGACCGCGCCCCAGTGCTTCGACATCTCGTTGTGGCAGCTGCTGGCGCCGTTGCTCGTCGGCGGGCGGACGCTGCTCGTCGAGCAGGAGGTGATCCTCGACGCCGAGCGGTTCGTCGACCGGCTCGCGCGGGACCGGGTCGCGGTGGCGCAGGTCGTGCCGTCCTACCTGGAAGCCGTGCTGTCCTTTGTGGAGAGTCATCCGCGCCCGCTGCCGGACCTGCGGTGCGTGTCGGTGACCGGCGAGGCAGTGAAGAAGGAGCTGGTGCAGCGCTGGTTCGCGGCGTACCCGGACGTCAAGCTGGTCAACGCCTACGGCCTCACCGAGACCTCCGACGACACCAACCACGAGGTCATGGACCGGCCACCGGACGCCGGCCGGGTCCCGCTCGGGCGGCCCGTGAACAACGTGCACGTCTACGTCGTCGACGAGCACCTGCAGCCGGTGCCGCTGGGCGCGCCAGGCGAGATCGTGTTCTCCGGTGTGTGCGTGGGGCGCGGGTACGTGAACGACCTCGCGCGGACCCTCGCGGCGTTCCTGCCCGATCCGCACCGGGCGGGCGAACGCCTGTACCGCAGCGGGGACCGCGGGCGCTGGATGCCCGGGGGCCGGCTGGAATTCCTGGGCCGCCGCGACAGCCAGGTGAAGATCTCCGGCTTCCGGATCGAGATCGGCGAGGTCGAAAACACGCTGCTGCGTGTGCCCGGCGTCGGCGACGGCGCCGTGGTGGTCGCCGAGCGGGACGGCCAGGGCAAGCACCTGGTGGCGTTCTACTCGGCCGCCGAGGCTCTGCCCGGCGAGACGTTGCACGCGCGGTTGAGCGGCTCGCTGCCCGGTTACATGGTCCCGTCGGCGTTCCATTGGCGGGAGCAGCTTCCCCTGACCGCCAACGGCAAGATCGACAAGTTGGTGCTGACCGCGCTGGCGACGGAGCTCGAAGGCGCCGAAGAAGACCACGACGCTCCGGCGACACCCGCCGAGCAGCGGCTGGCGGCCGCGTGGGCCGGCGTGCTCGGCCTCGCGCCGGAGAAGATCGGCCGGCGCGACCACTTCTTCGACCGGGGCGGCACGTCGCTCTCGGCGGTGAAGCTGGCCGTCGCCCTGGATCGCGCGGTGTCGCTCGCCGAGATCACCCGGCACCCGGTGCTCGCCGACCAGGCCGCGCTGCTCACCGACCAGCCCCGCGCCGAGGCCGTCGAGCTGCTGCAGCCGCTCACCGAGCCGGTCGGAGAACCGGACGCCGTGCTCGTCTGCTTCCCGCACGCCGGGGGCAACTCGGTGAACTTCCGGCCGCTGGCTTCGGAGCTGCAGGGGAGCGGGCTCGCGATGTACGCCGTGGAGCTGCCCGGGCACGACCTGGCCGCCGATCGCGAGGCGTTCGCGCCGATGGCGCGGGTGGTCGACCAGGTCGTCGCGGAAATCGATCACCTCGCGCCGAAGGGCGTGCTGTTGTGGGGCCATTCCTCCGGTGCCGCGTTCGCCTTCGAGACGGCCCGGCGGCTCGCCGGGCGCGGGGTGGACGTGCGGCGGGTGTTCCTGGGCGCGCAGCTGCTGGGCGACGCCGACGAACGGCGCGCCTCGATCACCGAGCTGGGCCGGCTGAGCAACTCCGCGATCGCCGCGGAGCTGGCCGCGGACAGCGGCGACCCCGCGCTCGGCGAGCTCGACGCGCAGCGGGCCGAGCAGGTCGGCGCGGCGTTCCGGCACGACTGCGTGTCCGCGCACAGCTACCTCGCCTCCGCTCTGGCGAACCCGCCGGCCGAGAAGCTGACCACGCCCGTCACCGTCGTCGCCGCGGACGACGACCCGATCACCGTGGACTTCCGCGACCGCCACGGCGAATGGCGGCTGCTGGCCGAGCACGTCGAGGTGCGTGCGATCGCCGGCGGCGGCCACTACTTCCCGCGCACCAACCCGGCCGAGACCGCGCGGATCGTGCTGCGGGCCGCCGAACCGGTGCTCGTCACGTGAATTCGAGCCGAAAGGACAAGTCATGGTTTCCTCAACGTCGGCATCGCTCGCCGAAGTGCAGCTGAGCCCGGGCGGGGTTCCGCTGCTGCCGGCCGAGCCGGGCACCGGTGCGCCGGGCTGGGCGAGCGAACACCGCGACACGCTGCGCGCCGCCGTCGACGAGCACGGGTCCGTGCTCGTCCGCGGCCTCGGGCTGAGCGACGCCGCCGACGTCGCCGCCGTGTTCGAGCGCCTGGCCACCGAACTGATGAAAGACCGCGAGGCCTTCGCGTCGCGCGAGGTCTACTCGGCCGGGGTGTACTCGTCGTCGGCGTGGCCGCAGAACCAGCCGATGTGCATGCACCACGAGCTGAGCTACCGGCTCGAGGTTCCCGGTCTGCTGCTGTTCGCCTGCCTCGGCGCGCCCACCGAAGGCGGCGCCACGGCTGTGTCGGACTCGCCGACCGTGCTCGACGCGCTGCCCGCGGACCTCGTCCAGCGGTTCGAGCAGGAGGGCTGGCTGCTCACCCGCAGCTACAACGACGAGATCGGCGCGACGGTCGCCGAGTCGTTCGGCACCGACGACCGGGCGGAGATCGAGAACTACTGCCGGACAAACGCGATCGAGTTCGAGTGGCAGCCCGACGGCGGGTTGCGCACCCGGCAGCGGCGCAGCGCGGTGGTGCACCACCCGGTCACCGGCCGGCGCTGCTGGTTCAACCAGGTCGCGTTCCTCAACGAGTGGACCATGGATCCCGAGATTCGCGAGTACCTGATCGACGTGTACGGGGCCGACGCGCTGCCGTTCAACACCTGCTTCGGGGGCGGTGACCCGATCGGGGAGGACGTGGTGGCGCTGCTCAACCGCGTCTACGAGGCCAACACCGCGCGCGAGCCGTGGCAGGCCGGGGACCTGATGCTGGTGGACAACATCCGGACCGCGCACAGCCGGGAGCCCTTCGAGGGGTCCCGCGAGGTGCTCGTCGGGCTGGCCGATCCGGTGCGGCGGGCCGACCTCGCGCCGAGTACCGAAGCGGGTGCGAGATGACCGCGATCCGACCCACCCCGGCCCGCGCCGAAACCGGCGGGCCGAACGCGGTGCCCCCGTTCGCCGTGATCGGCGGCGGCCAGGTGCGGCGCACGCTCGCGGGGCGCGAGCAGGAGATCGTCGAACTGGTGGAGGGCACCTACCGGCTGCACAGCGCGGGCGACACGGTGAACCCGCCGTCGTACTTCCTGCGGTTCCCCGACCGCCCGGCGTCCCGGATCATCGCGCTGCCGGCCTCGATCGGCGGACAGGTGCGAGTGGACGGTCTGAAGTGGATCTCGAGCTTCCCCGAGAACATCGAGTCCGGCATTCCGCGGGCGTCGGCGGTTCTGATCCTCAACGACCACGACACCGGATACCCGTTCGCGTGCCTGGAAAGCTCCATCATCAGCGCCACGCGGACCGCCGCTCTGGCGGCGTGCGCCGCGGCGGCGCTCAGCCGGGGCCGGGCGCGGCCGACGCGGGTCGGGTTCGTCGGGACGGGGCTCATCGCCCGCTACGTCCACACTTTCCTGGCCGGCACCGGCTGGGAGTTCGACGAAATCGGCGTGCACGACCTGTCGGCCGAGAGCGGCGCGGGGTTCCGCGGGTACCTCGAGCGATCGGGAACCGGCGGGCGGATCACGGTCCACGAGTCGGCGGAGTCGCTGATCTCCTCGAGTGACCTGATCGTGTTCGCCACCGTCGCGGGCCGGCCGCACGTGTCCGAGCGGTCGTGGTTCGACCACAATCCGGTGGTGCTGCACGTTTCTCTGCGCGATCTCGCGCCGGAGCTCCTGCTGAGCACGGCGAACTTCGTCGACGACGTCGAGCACTGCCTGAAGGCCGGCACGTCGCCGCATCTGGCCGAGCAGCTCACGGGCGGGCGCGAGTTCCTCGACGGCACATTGGACGACGTCCTGGCCGGACGGGTCTCCGTGCCGGCCGACCGGCCGGTGGTGTTCTCGCCGTTCGGGCTCGGGGTCCTCGACCTCGCGGTGGGCAAGTACGTCTACGACGAAGTGACCCGGGCCGGCGAGCTGACCGTCATCCCGGACTTCTTCCACGAACTGCGCCGCTACGGCTGACGACAAACCAGGGAGGGGGTCATCGTGACCGTGATATCCGATCCCACGGACTTCAACGAGGAAGAGCTGTACGTCGATCTCGAGTCGATCTTCGGGCATTCTCTCTTCCTCAAGTGCGAGGGTTTCAACTTCGCCGGGTCGATCAAGCTCAAGGCCGCGACCGAGATGGTGGAGGCCGCCGAGTGGCAGGGACTGCTGACGCGGGACTCGATCCTGGTCGAGTCGTCGTCGGGCAATCTCGGCGTGGCGCTCAGCATGGTCGCCGCCAGCAAGGGCTACCGGTTCCTCTGCGTCACCGACTCGCGCTGCAACCTGGCCAGCCGGCGTCTGATGGAGGCGCTGGGCAGCCGCGTGCACATCATCGCGGAGCCCGCCGCCGACGGCGGTTTCCTGGGTGCGCGGCTCGCGCTGGTGCGTGAGCTGTGCGCCTCCGACGAGCGTTACGTCTGGCTCAACCAGTACGCCAACCCGGAAAACTGGAAGGCGCACTACCGGACCACCGCGCCGGAGATCGCCCGCCAGTTCCCGAAACTCGACGTGCTGTTCGTCGGCGCGGGCACCACGGGCACGCTCATGGGCTGCGCCCGCTTCTTCCGGGAATGGCCCCGACCGGTCCACATCGTCGCGGTGGACAGCGCCGGCTCGGTGACCTTCGGCGGCGCGCCGGGCCGCCGGATGATCCCCGGCCTCGGCACGAGTGTCCGGCCGGCGCTGCTCGATGAGTCCTATGTGGACGAGGTGATCGCCGTCGAGGAGGCCGACACCATCCGCAGCTGCCACCGGCTGGCCCGCAGGGGGTTCCTCTTCGGCGGCTCCACCGGCACCGTCGTAAGCGGCGCCATGCGTTGGCTCCCCGAGCACGAGGGGCAAGGCCTCACCGCCGTCGCCATCGCGCCGGACCTCGGCGAGCGCTACCTCGACACGATCTACCAGACGAACTGGCTTCAGGACCTCTACGGCGACGACGTGCTCGACCACGACGAGATGATCGCGGGCTTCCGGCGGGACTGATCGTTTGCGGAGTCCAGCTTCCGGCGTCTGGGTGTGCGACAGTGACCGCATGCCCATCAGCGGAGCCCACGTGATCGTCTCCAGCCACGACGCCGAAGCGGACCGCGCCTTCTTCCGCGAGGTTCTCGCCTTCCCTCACGTCGACGCCGGCGGCGGCTGGCTGATCTTCAAACTCCCGCCGGCCGAACTCGCCGTCCACCCCGGCGACGGCCCGCCGTCCCACGAGCTGTACTTCATGTGCGACGACCTGGATGCGACGCTGGCCGATCTGGCCGCCGCCGGCGTCACGTGCGCGCCGGTCGAAGAAGAGCGGTGGGGGCGGTTGAGCGGCTTCCGGCTCCCCGGCGGCAGTCAGGTGGGGATCTACGAACCCCACCATCCGCGGGCCACCGATCTCTGAGCTCGACGGCGCGCGAGCTTCTCGGTGTCCTGGGCGAGGATCACCGTTTCCCGCGTGGTCCGGTAGCCGAGCGCCACGTTCACGTTGACCATGTAAGGGTTCGCCGCCGCCGTCGACGTGACGACCTGTTCGACGTCGGGGCGCTCGGCGAGCAGCAGGCGCAGCATGGCCGCCTTCGCGCAGAAACCGAGTCCGCGCCCGCGGTGCGCGGCCAGCACGGCGATGTCGCCTTGGTAGCCGAGGTCGCGGCGATGCGGGTACAGCTGCAGTTCCGTGAAGCCCACGACCCGCCCGGAACCCCGGTGTACCACCGCGACCACCCGGTGGTCGATCCCGCGCCGGCGGCGGTCGGCCTCGGACTCGCGCACGCGGTCGGCGGTCCACCTCGGAAACCGGTACGCTGAGCGGCCGAACGGGCTGTCCGCGATCGCGCGCCGCGCCTCGGCGTAGGAGGTCACCAGTTCCTCCGGCGCGCTGCCGTGCCAGGTGTGCAAGCGATATCCGGCTGCCGGGGAGACTTCCCACGCGCAGCGATCGGCGCCGACGAGCGACAGCGTCTGGAACACCGTCTCGTCGACCACCTCGAAGCCGAGCGCCGTGCCGAAGGCGACGCAGGCGCCGCCCTTGGTGACGTTCCAGCACTCCAGGACCGTGCGTCCGCGCAGTTCCGGCGTGATCGCGCTGAGGACGGCGGTGCCGATGCGGCGGCGACGGGCCTCGGGGTGGACGGTCAGCTCCAGGAGGCCGAGATGGCTGTTTTCGGCGTCCGGAAAGTACAGGGCGGCGAGTCCGGCGACGCGCCCGTCCCGGCGTGCCACCCAGCGCAGGGCGCGGCCCAGGTTCGGCTGAGGATTCTCGAGCCGGCCGATGGCCGCGTCGAACGTCACCGGCGGTGCGCCCGGCTTGTCCAGCCGATCGGCGGCCGAGACCACCTCGTGGACGCCCTCGAGAACCGAGCTGCCGGCCGCCGCCGGGTCGAGCGGTTCGATCTCCACGTGCGAGCCCCTCGTCAGTAGCTCGGCGGAGTCACGCTCACCATGAACCGCGCGCTCGTCCGACCGTCGTTGCGGAAGCGGTGGGGGATGTTCGAGTCGAAGTGGCAGCTGTCGCCCGTCTTCAGCACGTGCACCTGGTCGCCGACCTCGACCGTGAGGCGGCCGGTGAGCACCACGACGCACTCTTCCGAGGGGTGGGAGCGCAGCGTGTCCGCCGACACCGAGCCCGGCTCCAGCTGGCCTTCGAGCACCTCGAGCTTCGCGCCGCCGGGGGAGACGCGGGTGTAGGTGATCGCGTGGTGCGGTGACGAGATGCGGTACCGGTTCTCGCGCCGGATGACGGCGACGGTGTCGTGCTCGCCGTCCTGGAAGAGGCTGAACAGCGGCACCTCGAGGACCTCGGCGATCCGCCGCATCGTCTCCAGGCTCGGGTCGGTGACGCCGCGTTCGACCTGGCTGATCAGCCCGGTGGACACCGAGGCCCGGTCCGCCAGCTCGCGGACGGTCAAGCCCCGGAGGGTGCGGAACTCACGGATCCGAGTCATGGTCATCCGGCCATTATCGTCTGCCGGCCAGTCGAGCCGTGGTGTGTCCGGTCCCGGGCGCGCACGCCCGGGACCGGAAGGTGCCCGGAGCGTTCATCGGTGCAGCGCGGCCTCACCGACGGGCTCCCGGTCCTCGGCAGGAGCACTGTCCCCGGTCCCGGCGTCGATCGCCGCTGCGGCCGGCGGTCGCGTCACCAGGCTCACCAGCACCGTGACGACGAGGTTGACCACCAGAGCGGGCAGGCCGATGACGGTGCCCGGCGGCACCGTGTGCGCGAAAAGCGCACTCAGCTGCGGCACGCCGACGATCAGCCCGCCGCACACCGCCCCGGCCGCCAGCCCGACCGCGGTGACCCGCCGCCACAGCATCGAGAGGAACAGCGCGGGCGCCAGCTGCCCGACGGCGCTGTACACGTTGGTCATGATGCTGAGCAGTTTCGAGCTGCTCTGCGCCACGAGCAGCACCACGATCGCGGTGAACACCACCACGCCGGCCCGGGAGATCGTGAGCGAGCCGGCCAGCTTCTTCGACATGCCGCCCACCACGTTGCGAGTGAACAGGCTGCTGGCGGTGAGCACGAGCACCGCGGTCGGCACGAGGGCGACGAGGATGCCCGCGCCGCCGAGCAGCCCGATCACCCAGCTCGGGAAGTTGTCGTGGACGAAGATCAGCAGCGACGCGTTGGCCTGCTTGTCGGGCAGGTTCGGCAGGGCCAGCACCGCGGCCAGCGCGATCAACACGATCAGCACGTAGAACAGCGAGTACAGCGGCTGGATCACCTGGTTGCGCCGGATCGTCGCCACGTCCTTGGCGGTGTAGGACACCTGGAACATGTGCGGCAGTGCGAACGAACCGAGCGGCGTGATCAGCAGGAAGCTCATCCACCACCACGTGTTCGTCGCCGCGGTGCCCTTGATGCCGGGCAACGTGGCCGCGTGCGGCTGGGTGTCCTTGAGGGCGTCGAACACCCCGAGCGGCCCGCTCGCCCCGGCCGCGCTCGCCGCGCCGACCGCGATCACCAGCAGCACCGCGATGAGCAGCACGTCCTTGACCACCGCGGTGAACGCCGCGCTGCGCATCCCGCCGACGAGCACGAACGCCGCCACGAGCACGCCGCCGGCGACGACGTAGGCCAGTGACGGCAGGCTGTCGCCGAACAGGCTGCCCAGGATGAGGCTGAGTCCGGTCAGCTGGACCTGCGCGTAGAGCAGCAACGAGATGATGCCGAACACCGCGATCAGGCCGCCGAACCAGGGCGCGGAGAACCGGGTCGTGAAGTAGTCGCCCATGGTGACCAGGCCGTGCTGCTTGCCCGCCCGCCAGATCCGCGGCACCACCCAGTAGCCCACGGCCGCGGTGAGCACCATGGTGCCCAGCACGTAGTAGCCGGGCGCGCCGTTGCTGAACACGCTCTGGGACGCGCCCAGCAGCGCGAAGGTCGTGAACGTCTCGCCGACCATCAGGAACCAGAACAGCCAGGTGCCGAAGCGCCGGCTCCCGACCGACCACTCCTGCAGGTTCATCTTCCGGCCGCGGGCCGCGGCGACCGTGCCCCACGCGATCGAGCCGACCGCGATCACCAACGCCAGGATCAGGGCCATCGCGTGCTCCTAGAACCGATCCAGATCGCCGTTGCGGCGATCGATGACGTAGACGGCGCCGATGGCGGCGGACCCGGCGAGCACGCCGAGGGTCATCCACACCAGCAGGAAGGGGATCGAGCCGAACAGGTAATGGACCCGGTTGGCCAGCGGGATGGCGGCGATGCACCAGACGAACGGGACCAGCAGCAGTAACCAGTGCCGCCGGCGGCGGGCCGGGGCCTTGGGTTCGGACATGGGCGCTCCTGAGGGGACACGGCGAGGTGTTCAGCTGTGATGAATTCGCATCAGTGTGGGTGATCGCCCCTGCTCCGTCAACCGGCAATCCCGGGTATTGCGCAGCCAGGCTTTCGCATGTTCACTGTGACTGACCAAGACCACAAGTTGCGCACGGAGGTGACTCGTGGACCCGCAGCGGTTCCGAGAGCAGTTCCCCAGTCTCGTCGACACGACGCACCTCGCGTCGTGCAGCCAGGGCGCCATCGCCACCAGGGTGACCGCCGCGCTGGCCGAGTTCGCGTACCTGCTGCGCGACCAGGGAGCGCCGTGGGGACCGTGGATGTCCGAAGTGGAGCGTCTGCGGACGTCGATCGCGGCGTTCCTCGGCGCGAGCGCGGACGAGATCGCTTTGGTGCCTTCGGCTTCGCACGCCGCGTACCAGGCTGTCGGGGCGCTGCGCTTCGCCGAGGAAGACGTCGTCGTGTCGATGGCCGCCGAGTTCCCCAGCGTCGGCCAGGTGCTGCACGCGTGCCGCCCGGGCGAAGGGCAGATGCGCTGGGTCGACGACGCGTCGATGCGCGAGCACGGCGTGGTGGAGGCTTACCGCGCGCAGATCGACGAGCGGACGCGGCTGGTGTCGATCCCGTTGGCGCTCTACACCAACGGTTCGCTGCAGCCGGTCAACGAGATCGCCAAGCTGGCCCGCGAAGTCGGTGCCCGAGTGCTGGTCGACGCGTACCAGGCGACGGGCGTCGTGCCGGTCGACGTGGCCGAGATCGACTGCGACTACTTGGTGACCGGCACGCTGAAGTACCTGCTCGGGCTGCCCGGCGTCGCCGCGCTGTACGCCCGGGCCGGCGTCGAGGACGAGCAGCGGCCGACGATGACCGGCTGGTTCGGCCGGACCGACCCGTTCGGCTTCGACCCGGTCGCGCTCGACGGGCCGGCCGCGGCGCGCCGCTTCGAGTCCGGCACCCCGGGCATTCCCGCGGTGTACGCGGCGCAGGCCGGGCTTCAGGTGCTGGCCGAGGTGGACCCGGCGGCCCGCTGGCGGCACGTGGCGAGCCTCGTCGAGGAGGCCACCGCGCGGCTGACCGAGGCGGGCGAGGTGCTGAGCCTCCCGATGCCCGACGCCCGCCCTGGGCCGCAGGTCGCCTTGGTCGACGCCGATCCCGACGCGCTGGGCCGGTTCCTCGCCGAGCGGCGGATCGTCACGTCGCCGCGCGGGTCGATCCTGCGGGCCGCGTTCCACTACTACAACAGCAGCGAAGACGTCGGGAAGTTCTGCGCGGCGCTGGCGGAGTACCGGCGGTCGGCATGACCGGGATCTACACGGCCGCCCGGCTGCTGACCGACTCGGCGGCGCCGCTGATCGAGGACGCCGCGGTGTGCGTCGAGGACGGGCTGATCACCTACGCCGGGCCACGTGCTTCGGCTCCGCGCGCCGACGACGCCACCGATCTCGGCGACACGACGCTGATGCCGGGCCTGATCGACTGCCACGTACACCTGTCCCTCGACCCCGCCGCGGGCGCCGTCACCCTCGCCGGGCCGGACGACGAGGACGCCCTGCGCCACCGCATGATCGCCAACGCCCGGCGGCTGCTGGACGCCGGCGTCACCACCGCCCGCGACCTCGGCGCACCCGGCACCCTCGGCACCGAGATCCGCGACCTCCTGCCGACCCTGCCCGAGGCGGCGCCCCGGATCCTCGCCGCGAACGCGCCGATCACCGTGACCGGCGGCCACGCCGAGTCCATGGGCGGCGCCGCGGACGGCGTCGCCCAGCTGCGCATGCGGGTGCGACGCCACGCCGAGGAGGGCGTCGACCTGATCAAGGTCATGACCACCGGCGGGTTCATGACCCCCGGCAGCCACCCGTCGGAAGCGCGCTACACCACCGCGGAGCTCACCGCGCTGGTGACCGAGGCCCACGCACTCGGCCTCCCGGTGACCACCCACGCCCTGGGCGTGGAAGGCATCGACCGCGCCGTCACGGCCGGCGTCGACTGCATCGAACACTGCGGCTGGGTCACCCGCACCGGCACCCGCTTCGACCCGGCCATCGCGGCCCGCATCGTCGCCGGCGGCATCGCCGTGAGCCCCACCATGAACTCCGCCTGCACCGCCGCGGAGTACTTCTGCCCCTGGGACGAACGCGACACCGTGCTCGACAACCTCCGCCGGCTGGTGGCCCTCGGCGCGACCATCGTGGCCGGCACGGACGCCGGCATCCCCCTCGTCCACTTCGACCGCTACGCCGACGGCCTCGACCTGCTGGCCGAAACCGGCATGTCGCCCCGCGGCGTCTTGGCGAGCGCCACCGAAGTCGCCGCGTCGGTCTGCGGGCTGTCCACCGTCACCGGCCGCTTGGCTCCCGGGCTGAGCGCGGACCTCATCGCGGTGGCCGGTGACCCGACCGAAGACCTGTCGACCTTGCACCGGCCCCGGTTCGTGCTGGCCGCGGGCAGCCGCCATCTCCCTCGCCCACCTCGGACCGACGTGGCGGACGAGCGCGAGCGGGAACGCTTGCGGCGCACCATGACGGAGGGCGCGGGCCGCACTTCCTGAGGTTGTGACCCCACCGGTGTGAGTACTCGTCGCTACTACTCTCGCGGCGCACGAACCGGCCGCGGCGGCGATTCCCCGAGTGGCTGCGTCGTTGCGGGCGAGGGCTGGTTGATGGTGATGATCTGGACGCCGTCGCGTGCCTCGACCAGGACGGGGGGCTGCTCTTCGGGGGGTCTGACCGAGCCGTCAACACGCATGAACTTCGTGGCCAGCGTCAACGGCGCGCGCGGGGGAGCACCAGCCGATCAGCGGCGGAGACTGAGAGGCGGCACCGTGGATCCGCGCAGGGTCGGCTCGTTGATCGTCTCCGGGCGGTACGGCAGGGTCGCCCAGCGCCGCACCATGGTGTCCACCGGCGCGTCGAGCTCGGTGCCGAAGAGGAACGCCCACTCGTGCTCGTCCGAGCCGAAGTACACCGGCGAGGGGAACGTCTCCGTGAACCGGTGCCAGCACTTCACGAGCGTCGAGTTGCGCCAGAGCGTCGGGCAGCCACCCTGGTATGCCACCACCCCGCCGGGGGTGAGCAGGTTCCGGCACAGCCGCAGGAAATTTGTGCCGTACAAGCGGTTGTGCTGCGCGTCGGTGCCGTCCTGCTCGTCGGGCAGGTCGACCACCACGATGTCGTACTTCTCGGTGGAGGCGCGGATGAATTCCCAGCCGTCGGCGTAGTGCACGCGGATCGCGCCGTCGCCACGCTCGGCGGCGGCCAGCTCGGCGGCCGAATAGCCGTAGGGCAGGTGTTGCGCGCACAGCCGCACCGCCTGAGCGTCGATGTCCACGTGGTCGACGACCGACGCGCCCGCCTGCACCGCGAGCCGGCACACCACACCTTCGCTCGACCCGACGACCAGCACCCGGTTCACCTGGGCGGCCAGCAGCAGCGCGGGCACGAGCAGGGCCTCGTGGTAGACGAGCTGGCTCAGCTCGGTGCTCTGCCGCTCGTCGTCGCAGAACAACGAGATGCCCTGGGCGGTCTTGCCGATCACCAGGTGCTGGTAGTCGGTGCGGGTGTCGACGAGCACGTCCGAGACCTGCCAGGCCCGCGTCAGGCCCGCGCCGACCGATTCCGTGATGTTCACCGTGCGTCCTGTCCTCTGTGGATGGTGCTGGTCCTGGCCGCCGTCGCGCCGAGCATGTCCTGCAACAGCTGCACAGCCAGTTCGGGGTCCGCGCGGCGCCCGCACGTGAACACGTCGACGAACACCGACCCGCGTTCGGGATAGGAGTGGATCGACGCGTGCGATTCCGACAGCAACGCGACCACGGTCACCCCCTGCGGGTCGAACCGCGTGGACGTCACCTCACGCACGGTCGCGCCGGCCTTGCGCAACGCGCGTGCCAGGCTCTCGCACAGGAATTCGACGTCGTCGAGCAGTTCGGCCGCCACACCCGAGAACTCGGCGAGCACGTGCCGGCCGGCGAACTCGCCGATCTCCTCGGGTTCTCCGCCGACGAAGTACGTTTTCAACGGCGGGAACCCGTTGAACGACACCGACGAGTAGCTCTGCGTGTAGGCGCCCGTGCTCAGGATGTCCACGTGGTCACCGGCCGTCAACCCGAGCGGCAGGCGGTACGGAGTGCGAAGGTAGAGCACGTCGTCGCCGTCGCACGTGGGACCGGCGACGACGACCGGGCCGTCGGGAGTTCCGTCGAGCGCGGTCTCCAGGCGATAGGCGATGGCCTCGTTCTCGGTCTCGGCCAGCCCGCCGTACCGGCCGATGTCCAGGTACACCCAGCGTTTTTCGTCGGTCACGGACTTGCGCGACACCAGCACGACCTCGCTGCGGATCAGCCCGGCGTCGGCCACCACCGCCCGGCCGGGCTCGAACGCGAGGTCCGGCGCGACGGGGAAGTGCCGCGCGATCGACGCCCGGATGGCCGCCGCGTACTCGGCGAGCGGCGGGGGCGTGGTCGTGTACCGGCCCGGCAGCCCGCCGCCGATGTTCAAGCCGCGCAACGCAACACCGCGCGCCGCCACCTCGCGTGTCACCCTCGCGGCGGTGGCGACCCCGGCCTCCCAGGCCCGCGGGTCGAGGTGCTGCGAGCCGACGTGGAACGCGACGCCTTCCGGGTCCAGCCCCAGGGCGGCGGCCCGCGTGAGGAGGTCCACCGCCATCTCCGGGGCGCAGCCGAACTTCTGCCCGAACGGGGTCTGCGAGCCGGAGCTGTCCACGAGGACGCGGCACGACACCGTCGACCCGGGCGCGTGCTCGGCGAGGTTGGCGAGGTCCTCGGCGCTGTCGAACGTGAACCGGCGAACCCCGGCCCGGAACGCGAACGCGATGTCCCGGGCCTTCTTCACGGTGTTGCCGTACGAGATCAGCTCGGGGCGTGCGCCCTGGGCGAGGCAGAGCTCGATCTCCTCGCGGCCCGCGACGTCGAAGCCCGCGCCGGCCCGGACGAGCAACCGCACGATCTCCGGCGCCGGGTTCGCCTTCACCGCGCAGTACATCCGCGCGTCGGGCAGCGCCTCGCGAAGCCGGTCATGGCTTTCCCGCACCGCGTCGAGATCGATCACGAGGCAGGGTGTCGGGGGTCTCCGGTCGTCCAGGAACGCCCGAGCTCGTTCCGGCGCCGGCGGTCGGACGTCGATCACAGGCGCCGAGTATAGGGGTGTTTCCGCTGGTGCCGGGCCGGATTCGGCACGCCTCACACGCGCTCGGCCGGCGGATCGGGCTCGGTGGTCAGCACGGGGTCGGCGAACCCGGCGGCCAGGGCTTTCAGGGCGGCCTCCAGGTACACCGTGAGGTCGGCGTCGGCGCGCGCGGACCAGCGCTCGTAGGCGGCGCGGCAGGTGGCGAGCACCGAACGGCCGACGGTGAGCGGGTAGAGGGAGTCCGTGGGCTGGCCGGTGCGCCGGGCGACGAAATCGGCGACGGCGCGTTCCCAGGCGTCGTAGTGGATGGTGGCGCTGGCGGCGAGGTCGGGGATGGTGCTGATCAGGCTCATGCGCTTGCGCAGCTCCGGCACGTCCTCGGCGCTGTAGTGGTTGGCCTCGAGCACGGCGCGGAGCACGGCCTCCATGACGGTCAGGTCTTCGGGCACCGCGGCGAGCAGCGACCGGATCGTGGCCACCTCGTGGTCGAACTCGTTCCACAGCACGTCGGCTTTGGTGTCGTAGTAGCGGAAGAACGTGCGCTTGGTGACGCCGGCCGCGGACGCGATCTCCTCGACCGTGGTCTCGTGGAAACCCTGCTCGGTGAACAGCCTGAGGGCGATGACCTCGAGCTCGCGGGCGCTCGTGCCCGGCGGCCGGCCGCGGCGGGAGGCGCGAGGGGCGGGGGCGTCAGTGCTCATCGGGTGACCGTTCGTCGGGAGTCTTGTCTTTCGTCACGCGGTGACGTTACTCTCCCTGATATTCGTCGCGAGGTGACGAAAATCGAAGGAGGTCCTGATGGACGACACCACCGCCGAGGTCGAGGCCACGGACGTGGCCGAAGACCTGCTGGTCGAAGAGGTCTCGATCGACGGAATGTGCGGTGTCTACTGACCCCGCGCCGTTCGAGCTGGATGGCGCCTGGGAGCTCGACGCCCAGGTGTCCGTCCGGCCCGAGCGGTTCGGCGCGCTGCTGTACCACTTCGGCACGCGCCGCCTGTCCTTCCTGAAGAACCCGACGCTGCTGGCCGTGGTGCGAGCCCTGCCGGAGCAGGCGACCGCCCGCGCGGCCTGCGCGGAAGCCGGCGTGGCCCCGGCCGAGCTGCCCCGTTATCGCGGTGCGCTGGCCACGCTGGCCGCTTCGCGGATGATCCGCCCGAGGAGTGTGTGATGTCGCTGGTCGAGGAGTTCCAGTACGGGCTCGACGCGCCGATCTGCCTGACGTGGGAGCTGACCTACGCGTGCAACCTGTCGTGCGTGCACTGCCTGTCCTCGTCCGGGCGGCGGGATCCGCGCGAGCTGAGTACGGCCGAGTGCAAGGCGCTGATCGACGAGTTCGAGCGGATGCAGGTCTTCTACGTGAACATCGGCGGCGGTGAGCCGACGGTGCGCCCGGACTTCTGGGAGCTCGTCGACTACGCGACCGAGCACCACGTGGGCGTGAAGTTCTCCACCAACGGCATCAAGATCACCGACGAGGTGGCGCGCAAGCTCGCCACGAGCGACTACGTCGACGTGCAGATCTCCCTCGACGGTGCCACCGAGGAAGTGAACGACGCCGTGCGCGGCCCGGGTTCGTACCGCACCGCGGTGCGGGCCATGGAACGCTTGCGGGACGCGGGTTTCGCAGACTTCAAGGTGTCCGTTGTGGTCACCCGGCAGAACGCCGGGCAGCTGGATGCGTTCAAGGCCATCGCCGATCGCCACGGTGCCCAGCTGCGCCTGACCCGGCTGCGTCCTTCGGGCCGTGGCGCGGACGTCTGGGACGAGCTGCACCCGACGGCCGCCCAGCAGCGCGAGCTCTACGACTGGCTCGTCGCCAACGGCGACAACGTGCTCACCGGCGACTCGTTCTTCCATCTCGCCGGCTACGGCGACGGCGGCCTGCCGGGGCTGAACCTGTGCGGCGCCGGGCGTGTGGTGTGCCTGGTCGACCCGGTCGGCGACGTCTACGCCTGCCCATTCGCCATCCACGACACGTTCCTCGCCGGCAACATCCGCTCCGACGGCGGGTTCGCCCCCGTGTGGCGGGATTCGGAGTTGTTCGCCGAGCTCCGCAGTCCCCAGACCGGGGGTGCGTGCACGTCGTGCTCCGCGTACGACTCCTGCCGCGGCGGCTGCATGGCGGCGAAGTTCTTCACCGGCCTGCCGCTCGACGGCCCCGACCCGGAATGCGTGCGGGGACAGGGGGAACTGGCGCTGGCCGGGGTCGCGCCGGGCAGCGCGCCGAAGCCGTCGCTGGACCACTCGCACCGCGGCGCCCCCTCCCGGCGCCGCACCGGCCCGGTGCCGGTCACCATCGGCCTGCGGCGCCCGCCGGAGCGCGCCTGCGACGAGAGCCCGCTGGCCGGGTTCGGGCACTGAGATGCAGCTGTCCGACTTGCCGTTCCCGGAGGTCGCGCGGCGCGCCGCGGCGGGCGCCGTCCTCGCGGTGCCGATCGGCGCGACCGAGCAGCACGGTCCCCACCTGCCGCTGTCCACCGATACCGACATCGCCCTCGCGCTGTGCGAGGCGCTCGCGGCGGCGCGGCCCGAGGTCCTGATCGCGCCCGCGGTCGCGTACGGGTCCAGCGGCGAACACGCCGGTTTCGCCGGCACGCTGTCCATCGGGCAGGCCGCGACCGAGCTGCTCCTGGTCGAACTGGGCCGGTCGGCCACGGAGACGTTCGGCCGGGTCCTGTTCGTGTCCGCGCACGGCGGCAACGCGGAACCGGTCGCCCGCGCCGTCGCCACGCTGAGGTCGGAATCCCGCGACGTCTCCGTCTTCCAGCCCCGCTGGAGCGGCGAGCCTCACGCCGGTGCTCCGGAGACCGCTCTGCAGCTCGTCTTGCGGCCGGCCGCGGTGCGCATGGAGCGGGCCGTCGCGGGGGACCGGCGTCCGTTGAGTGAAGTGCTGCCGCTGCTGCGATCCGGAGGCGTGCGGGCCATCACGGACACCGGCGTCCTCGGCGACCCGACCGGAGCCACGGCGGCCGAAGGCCACGTGCTGCTGGATACGTTGACTGCTCAGCTCCTCGCGCACGTCGCGGCCTGGCTTCCGGTGGTGGCCTCGTGAGCCCCCGCGTCGCCCTCGTCACCGGCGCCGCGCGCGGCATCGGCGCGGCGACCACCCGGCGGCTGGCTTCGGACGGCTGGGCCGTTCTGGCCGTCGACCTCGCCGCCGACGATCCGGCTTTGCCCTACAGGATGGGCACTCTCGCTGAACTGTCCACTGTGGCCGAACACCCGAACGTCGTGGCGCGCGTCGCCGACGTTCGCGACCGAGCCGCGCTGGCCTCCGCCGTCTCCGAAGCCGAAGAACGCTGGGGCGGCCTCGACGCGGTCATCGCGGCGGCGGGCGTGATCGCCGGTGGCGTTCCGCTGTGGGAAGTTCCTGAGGAGCAGGAAGACGCTGTGCTCGACATCGACCTCCGGGGCGTCGTGAACCTCGCGCGCGCCGCGATCCCGGCGTTGCTGCGCCGCCCGGCGCCACGCTCGGGCCGGTTCCTGGCCGTGGCCTCCGCCGCGGCGACGCGGGGGCTGCCCATGCTCGCGGCGTATTGCGCCGCCAAAGCCGGTGTCGCCGGGCTCGTCCGCGCGCTCGGCGTGGAACTGGGCGACACCGGGGTAACCGCCAACGCCGTCAGCCCGGGCTCCACCGACACCCCGATCCTGGCCGAAAGCGCCCGGCTCTACGACCTGCCCGCGGCCGCCGCGTTCGCCACTCAGCAGCCGATGGACCGGCTGCTGGACCCGGACGAAGTCGCCGCGGTGCTGGCGTTCCTCGCCGGTCCGGACAGCAGCGGGATGACGGGCTCGGTCGTACCGGTGGACGGAGGGCTGGCCCTGTGACCGAGCCTTTGCCACACGGCTTCCGTGTCGTCCTCGATCCCGGCACCAAACAGCTCACCGGCGCCCTGTGGTTCGGCGGCTCCCCGGCCCGCGTGCTGCGCCTGACGGCCGCCGGGCAGAAAGCGTGGCGCACCCTCGAAAACGGCCCGGTCGACTCACCGGCGACCGGTGCACTGGCGCGCCGGTTCACCGACGCCGGCCTTGCGCACCCCGTGCCGCCACCTCAGCGGAACCCGCCGGACCTCACAGTGGTCGTCCCAGTGCACGACCGCGCGGACGAGCTCGCTCGGTGCCTGGCCGGGCTCGACGGAGCCCACCCCGTCCTGGTCGTCGACGACGCCTCGGCCGACCCGGCCGCGATCGCGGCCGTGGCGGCCGCGCACGGGGCGAAGCTGGTGCGCCGCGACAGCAACGGCGGTCCCGCCGCCGCGCGTAACACCGCGCTCGACCACGTCACCACCGAGCTCGTCGCCTTCCTCGACAGCGACTGCGTCCCCCGTCCCGAATGGACAGACCGGCTCGCCGCCCACTTCGCCGACCCGCTGCTCGCCGCGGTGGCGCCGCGGATCCGCCCTCTCGCGCCCGACACCACGGCCGGCCGCTACACCCGCGCCGCCGGCAGCCTCGACCTCGGCGACCAGCAGGCGCGCGTCGCGCCGGGGACCCGGGTGTCCTACGTCCCGACCGCCGCACTCGTGGCCCGCCGCTCCGCCCTCGAGGCAGTGGCCCAGGGCGGGGCGGTGTTCGACCCGGCGATGCGGGTCGGTGAGGACGTCGACCTGGTCTGGCGCCTGCACGCCGCCGGCCTGCGCGTGCGCTACGACCCGTCCGTCCTCGTCGATCACGAAGAACCCACCACCTGGCGCGGACTGCTGTCGCGCCGCTTCCGCTACGGCACGTCCGCCGCGCCGCTGACCCAACGGCATCCCGACGCGATGGCACCGCTCGTCCTGCACCCCTGGCCGACACTCACGGTCGCCGGCCTCCTCACCAGGAAGCCACTCGCCGCCGCCGCCGGATTCGCCGGGGCGGTGCTGAGCATGCGCAAAACCCTTCAGCAGGGCGACATTCCCACCGACGGCGTCACCCGCGCGATGGCCACCGCCGTCCACCAGACCTGGCTCGGCGCCGGCCGCTACACCACGCAGTACGCCGCGCCGGCCCTGGTCGCCGTGCTGCTCGCCGGCGGTCGCCACCGCCTGGCCGCCGCGTCCCTGCTCCTCGGCCCGCCCCTCGCGAGCTGGCTCACCCGCCGCCCCGACCTCGACCCGGTGCGCTACAGCGCCGCCGCGGTCGCCGACGACCTCGCCTACGGCGCCGGCGTCTGGGCCGGCTGCCTCACCCACCGCACGGCCGCGCCCCTGCGCGTCCGCGTCGCGTGGCGTCCTCTCCGCATCGACCGCAAGGAAAACCGATGAGCAGCACCTGGTTCGAATCCGTCGCCGAAGCCCAGCGCAGGGCCAAAAAACGCCTGCCCGGCTCCGTCTACTCGGCACTCCTCGCCGGGTCCGAAAAAGGCCTCACCCTCGCCGACAACCTCGGCGCGTTCGACGAACTGCGCTTCGCCCCGCGCACCGCCGGGCACTCCGCGCAGCGCGAGCTCGCCACGACAGTGCTCGGCCGCGACGTCGCCCTGCCCGTGGTGATCTCGCCCACCGGCGTGCAGGCGGTCCACCCCGACGGCGAGGTCGCGGTTGCCCGCGCCGCCGCCGCGCGCGGCACGTCGATGGGCCTGTCGTCGTTCGGCAGCAAGCCGATCGAGGAGGTCGTCGCCGCCAACCCGAACACCTACTTCCAGGTCTACTGGACGGGCACGCGCGACGACATCCTCCAACGGCTCGACCGCGCCCGCACGGCCGGAGCCGTCGGCATCATCCTCACCCTCGACTGGTCGTTCTCCCACAGCCGCGACTGGGGCAGCCCGCACATCCCCGACAAGCTCACTCCGCGCGAGCTGCTCCGGTTCGCGCCGGAAAGCCTGCGGCACCCGCGCTGGCTCTACAGCTACGCCCGCACCCGCCGGCTGCCCGACCTGTCCGTGCCCAACATGACCCCGCCCGGCGGCACCGCGCCCACCTTCTTCGGCGCGTACGGCCAGTGGATGCAGACCACCCCGCCCACGTGGGACGACGTGCGCTGGCTGCGCGAGCAGTGGGACGGCCCGTTCCTGCTCAAGGGCGTCATCCGCGTCGACGAGGCCCGCCGCGCCGTCGACGCCGGCGTCAGCGCCATCTCCGTGTCCAACCACGGCGGCAACAACCTCGACGGCACCCCCGCCACCATCCGCGCCCTGCCCGCGATCGCCGACGCCGTCGGCTCCGACGTGGAAGTCCTGCTCGACGGCGGCATCCGCCGCGGCAATGACGTCGTCAAGGCCCTCGCCCTCGGCGCCCGCGCCGTGCTCATCGGCCGCGCCTACCTCTGGGGCCTCGCTGCGAACGGCCAGGCCGGCGTCGAGAACGTGCTCGACGTCCTGCGCAACGGCATCGACTCCACCCTGCTCGCCCTCGGCCACCGTTCCGTTCACGACCTCAGCCGTGAGGACGTCGTGGTGCCGGACGGGTTCGTCCACGCTCTGGGTTCCGATGTCCGCGCCACCGCTCACTGACCGCGCGCCGGGGATCCGGCTGGGACGGCACGAGTTCACGGGCGAGGAGTTCCTCACCATGGCGATCGTCAACCGCACCCCGGACTCTTTCTACGACAAGGGCGCCACCTGGAACGAGCAGGCCGCGTACGACCGCGTGCGCCAGGTCGTGGCCGAGGGCGCCGAGATCGTCGACATCGGCGGGGTGAAGGCCGCGCCCGGCGAAGGGGTCACCGCCGCCGAGGAGATCCGCCGGATCGTCGACTTCGTCGCGAACGTGCGCGCCGAGCACCCCGACGTCGTCATCAGCGTGGACACCTGGCGCGCGAAGCCTGCGCCGCCGGCGCGGACCTGATCAACGACACCTGGGGCGGCTACGACCCGGACTTGGCCGTCGTGGCCGCGCAGGCCGGCGTCGGCCTGGTCTGCACCCACACCGGGCGCGACGGTGGGGTGGGTGAAGAGGCGGTGGTGGACTTCAGGGCCGAGCCGTGTTTCGGTGATCGCCACGATCTGCGTTCAATCGGAGGGGCACAGCCCGCGCTGCGCGCGAGCACGGCGGGAGAGGGGTTCGATGATGCGAGCAGGGATCGCTTCGTCAGTGCTCGACGCCATCGGAGGAACCCCTCTGGTGCGGCTGACCCACGTCGTCCCCGGCGCGGCGGCGCAGGTTCTGGTGAAGCTCGAAGGTGGGAATCCCACGGGAAGTTACAAGGACCGGATGGCGCTGGCCATGATCGAGGGAGCCGAGCGCGCCGGTGTGCTTCAGCGCGGCCGGCGTGTTGTGGAGTACACCGGCGGCAGTACGGGCTCTTCCCTGGCGTTCATTTGTGCTGTCAAAGGGTATCCGCTGTCCATTGTGACTTCGGATGCCTTCGCGCCGGAGAAGCTGAGCACCATGAGAGCGTTCGGCGCCGACCTGACCGTGGTCCCGAGCGAGGGTGGGCGGATCACGCCTTCGCTGTTCGACCGGATGCGTGAGGAGGTTGACCGCATCGTCGCCCGAGAGGGCGCCTTCTGGACGGATCAGTTCCGCAACACGCACGCTCTGGCGGGCTACGAGCGGATGGGCCGTGAAATCCTCGAGCAGGCACGAGCCGGGGGAGTGACCGTCGACGCCTTCTGCGCCGGCGTCGGGACCGGCGGCATGCTGGCCGGGGTCAGTGCCGCGTTTCGCGCTGATCACCTTCCGACGCGGTTTGTCGCCCTCGAACCGGCGAGCTCGCCCATGCTCACGGCGGGACACGGTGGTCCGCACCGGGTCGAAGGGATCGGTACGGGCATGATTCCGCCGTTGCTCACCTCGGCGGTCTTCGATGAGGCGAGGGCCGTCGACGAAGACGAGGCGCGCGGTCTGGCGTTGCGGCTGGCAAGGTGTGAAGGGCTTTTCGCCGGCACTTCGTCCGCGGTGAACGTCTCGGGCGCGATCACGCTCGCCCGGGAGCTCGGGCCCGGGCACAGCGTGGTGACCATCGCGGTCGACACCGGACTCAAGTACCTCAGCGGTGATCTCTTCACCGAGTAGCGTGGCGCTGTTCCTGACGTCTTCACGCGGGTGCGAGCACCGTGCCGAAAACGGCCTGTGCCCGACGGGCCACGTCGAGCAGCTCGCGGTCACGACCGTGGGCGCCGTCGATCTCGATGCCCAGCGGCAGGCCGTTTCCGGTCAGCCCGAGGGGGATGCTGATGCCCGGCAAGCCCGCCCCGCTCGTGGGGACGGTGTTCCTCGCGAGAACCAGCTCGTCCACCTCCTCACCCGCGATCGTGAAGCGCGGCCGATCGTCGATCAGCGGTGCGGGGCAGGGCGTCGTGGGAAAGATCAGGGCGTCGAACCCGCTCCGGGTGACCACCTCGCCGAACCGGCGCCGGAGTTCCGGGCGGTCGACGGAAAGCGTGGTTTCGTAGGCGTCCTCAGGGAGGAATCCTTGGCCGCTCGGCAAGACCAGGTGACTCCACACTTCTTTGAGGCCGGGCTTGAGCTCGGTGAAGACGTCCTCGAAGGAGACCGGGAAGTTGTTGTGCAGTAGGAATTCGGAGACGGCTTGGTGCGCCTCGCGGAAGAAGAGGTTCCATGTCAGCCGGTCTGCCAGGGCGGAGAAGTCGTCGCCGAGGTCGATTTCACGGACTTCGGCACCGGCGTCGCGCAGGCGGTGCAGTGCGCTCGTGAACTGTGCTTCGGTCTCCGGATCGATCAACCGCAGGTAGTGGCTGGGTGCGTAAGCGAATCTCACCCCTTTCAGATCGGCGCGATCGGACGAGGGAGCGCCTGCCTCCCCGGTGACGATTCGGTCGATCAGCGCGCAGTCCTCGACGGTGCGGGCGAAGACGCCCGGCGTGTCGAGCGTGTGCGAAATCGGGGCGACCCCGCCGCGCGGCCATCGGCCCGTGGTCGGCTTGAATCCCACCACACCGCACAGCGACGCCGGCACCCTGATCGAACCGACCGTGTCGCCCCCGAACGCGGCGGGCACGATCCGGGCCGCGACGGCTGCTGCCGAGCCGCTCGAAGATCCGCCGGAAACACGGTAGTGGCCGTAGGGGTTCTTCACCTGGCCGTAGCGCCTGTTGTGCCCGGTCAGCCCGAAGGACATCTCGACGAGGTTGTTCTTGCCGAACACGATGCCACCGGCATCCTTGATCGCGCCCACGACATCGGCGTCTTCGGCCGGTGTGAAACTTCCCAGGCTTTCCAGCCCGAGTGTCGTGGGGAGACCACGCGTCAGGTAGCTGTCCTTCACTCCGAGAGGGACGCCGAGCAGCGGCGCGCTGGAACCCGCGGCGCGCGCCTTGTCCGCCTCCGCGGCCGCGGTCAGCACGGCGGATTCATCCACGGTGATGAACGAATTGAGGTTCGAGTACTTCCGAGCGTGCCGCAGAAGCGCGGCCGAGTACGACTCGGACGTGATGTCGCCCTGCCGGATAGCGGCGGCCGCTGCCGCCACTCCGAGTCCGGCCAGCTCGGTCTCCTCGGCCGTCGGCACGCTGTCGACGGAAATATCCTTGTCCTGCATGAGTACCTCTCCATCGAAATGGTCCTGAGTGGACATTTGTCACATCTGCGGGAGAACGGGAACGTCCAACACTCGGAGAAGATCGGCGACCTTGCGGTCCAGTTCCCGTCCGACGGCCGCGATCTCCGGGACTCCGAAGCTCGCGAACAGGGTGCTGGGCTGGTCGAGGGAGAACCGCGTGACCCCTTGCCCATCCTGGTGGATCGTCGTTCGCAGCGGGGCGTGGAGCATCACCGCGGGGTCGTGCCGGTACATGCGTTCCGCGATGGTGTGGTTTCCCATCAGGTAGGCAGCGCAGGATCCCGCATTGCCCGCGAGCTGCATGAGCCCTCCGACGTCAGTGCTCCAGAACCGCATGAAGCCATGCGGCGCGTTCTCTGTCGCCGCCGCGAGCACGGTGTCCCAGCTCGCGTGCTCGGCGCGGTGTCGCGCCATCCGATCGAGGTCCAGCACCGGTACGGCTGCTTCGTAGCGATCCCTGAAGTCCTCAAAGGATGTTCCTGTGTCGATCGACCACCGGACGACCTCGTGGGAAACCGAGGCGATTTTCTGTGTGGACATGGGTTGCGGGCTCCTCTTCGGGAGAGTGAAGTAAAGCGATCGTTGTACTTGACCGTAGCAGGCTTCGCCGAAGAAGTACAACGATCGCTATACTTGCGGCATGGCATCAATCGAGGCGACGGTCAACGCCCCCAAGGGCGGCCGCGGGGCGCGCGAGCGCATCCTGCGCGCGGCGACCGAGCTGTTCACGAGCGACGGCATCCACGCCACGGGCATCGCGAAGCTGACCGACGTGGCGCACGTGTCGACCCGGACGCTCTACCAGCACTTCCCGAGCAAAGAGGCCCTGGTCAGCGCCTACGTGCAGTCGATCGAGTCCGACGACGACTTCCTCGCCGAGACCGCCCTGGGGCGCACCGACCTCAGCGCCCGCGAGCGTCTCCTGGCGCTGTTCGCCGAACGCCCGGCCGGCCCGGCTTCGGCCACGGTCGTCCGCGGCTGCCCCTTGCACAACACCGCCGTCGAAGCGGCCGGCACGATGCCGGAAGCCGCAGCGGTGGTCGAGCGCCACAAGCGGGAACTGGCCGCGCGCCTGATCGCCACGGCCGCCGAGGCGGGCGCCCCCGACCCGGAAACCCTGGGGCGGCGCCTCGCCGTGCTGTTCGAGGGCGCTCGCGCCCTGGCGACCTCGCTCAACGACCCCCGCCCGTTCGAAGACGCCGAAGCCCTCGCCAGGACACTGATCGACGGAGCGGCCGGGCTCGCCTGACAGCCGCGGTGCTCCGGCTGTGCGCGAGCCGGTGCGCGACTCCTCGTCGCGGGCGCTCAGCTCTCCAGGGCGCGCCTCGCACCGGCAGCCGCGGCAGCTTCGACGTCCCGAGGCTGTCGCCGAGGCGCACGATCCGCGGCGTGACCCTCGGCGACAGCGAGCCGGAAACGTTCGTCCCGATCCTCGTGGACGCCTACCGTCGCGGCGCGCTGCCGCTGGAACGCATCCAGCGCCGCTACCGCTTCGAGGAGATCAACCAGGCTGCCGCCGACGCCGCGTCCGGGAAGACCGTCAAGCCGGTTCTGGTGTTCTGATCGTTCGGCCGCGGGGTCGCATGGGCCGCCGCGCGAAATGCGCCTTTTCGCCCGCCCTGGCCGGATAGTGTGTGCCCATGACTGAGTCGAGACGTGCCGGCGAGACGTCGGAAGAGCTGGCCCGCACGTTGCGCGCCCGAGCCAGGAACGCCGCGGTCGCCGTGCTGCGCGAAGGGCTGGAAGAGATCGACGAACGGCACGGACAGGGCGTCGCCGACGAGGTCGCCGGGATGATCGACGTCGCAGAGGTGTTCGCCGGTCTCGCCGACCGCGAGGTTCCGGCACGGCCGAGCCGCGAAGGTCGTGGGAGCCGCGGGGGCCGCGAGGACGACGACGAGCCTTGGGAGTTCAGGCCGCTGACCTCGTTGTGACCCCGCCGGTCACTTTTTCCAGTCGTAGCTGAGCACGGGCGGGTGGTCGGACACCTTCGTGACGGTGAGGTTCTCTTCGGGGTGCGCGGCGGCGTACCGCGTCATCTCGTTGTAGATCCGGTCGCGCATGTCCGTGTCGCGAACCTCGATCGTGGCTCGCTGGCCCAGCTGGTCGGGGTGCACGCCCGGCTCGGAGCGGATCGCCAGGTTCCAGAAGTGCCGTTTGTCGCTGCCGTCGGCGCCCTGGCCGTCGTTGGTGAAGTAGACCTTGCCGCTTTCCTTGTCGTAGATCTGCTGGGTCACCTTGATCTGGTCGTCTCCCTGCGCGGCCGAGTAGTAGCCGGACGGGTCCTGGGACTGGGCGTCGCGGGCGTAGAACCCGACTTCGCCGCCGAACGCGCCGCCGAACCCGTAGCTGCCCTTCCACAGTTCCAGCCGGTACTGCTTCCCGGTTTTGGGGTCGGTGAACTCCATGTTGTCGCCTTGGGCGCTGGTGCGGTCGAGGTCCGCGCCGATGAGCTTCTCCATCTTGTCGTAGATGTCGTGCCAGCCGAGGTAGCTCTGCACCGAGTGCTCGCCGGTGGTGTAGAAATCGCTGCCCTCGACGTACTTGAAGCCGAAGTAGTCATAGATCTTCTGCGCGACCTCGGGGTCGCGCATGATCGTGTCCCAATCACCTTTGAGCAGGGCGAGATCGAGCTTCGGGTTTTTCGCGACGAGCGCGGCGAGGCCAGGGATCTCGCGCAGGATGAGCGCGGCGATCTCGGCCGGGTTCCGCTTCTCGGAGCCGGCGAGCTCCCAGATCTGGCCCGTTTTGTTGCGCAGCTTCAAACCCTCGGCGAGCAGGACCGCGTCGTAGGTCGTGACCACCCGCTGCAGGTCGGCGAGCAACACGAGGGCCTCGGCCTTGATGATCTTGTCCTGGGCCCAGGCGAACACGATGTTGCCCTTGCCGTGCGAGAGGTCCTTCCACACGTTGTCGAGTTTCGCCTGCAATTTCTCGGCGTCCTCGCGTTTGCTCCTGGCGTCGGACTGCGCCTTCGCCAGCGCGTCGCGCACGACTTCGAACGATTTCGCCGACTCTTCGAGGTCCTCGGCCTGGTCCTCGCGGTTCTTCTTGAAGGCATCCAGCGAGGAAAGGGCCGACTCCCCGGCCCCGCCGTGCCAGCTCTCGCTCAACTGCGTACGGACGCTTTCCACCAGCGATTTGGCGTCCTCGACCGATTCCTTGGTGGCTCTGCACGCCCGGGCCCGATCATCCAGTTCGGTCGTGCTGCCTTTCTCCACTTTGCCGGCGAGCTCACGGATCTTGTCGAACACCGCCGTCACCGGTCGATCCGTGCGAAACCGCTGTCCAGCGCTTTCAGGAACACGCCGCGTGCTTCGTCGTCGCTGCTGTCGTAACTCTTCGCGGCGTTGCCGATCGTTTCGACCAGACTGTCGACCTGCTGCTGTGCCGCGTCCAGATCTTCCTGCCGGGTCAGCAGCCAGACCTCGTAGTCGCCCGCGAAGCCACCGGCCCGATCCGTTCCACCCACGTTCGGCGCCCCCGGCGCGGACAGCGACGGCGGCGTCCCTTGGCCGAGCTTGGCCGCGGCGTTGCTGATGTTCTCGACATCGACCTCGAACCCCACAGAGCTTCCTTCCGCACAGTCCCGCTCGCCAAGCGGAAGTCACCGACGAGCCGAGTGACATCCCGTGTCGGTAATGTAACACTCGTCCGTTCTGAGACGTCGGGATTCCGTGCCCGGTTCCCTCACGGTCACGCGGGGTTCCTTCCCGGATCCTGGACCCCCCGGGCTTTTGTGCCGCCTTCACTTTTGCCCGGCCCCGCGCCGGCGCCGGCGGGCCGTATCGGGTCGCTGGAGCGCGCCGCGTTCCTGGCCGAGGTGACGAGTGAGCTGGGGCTCGTGCCGGTCGTGTCGACGACCTACACCGAACCGTTCCACGTGTCGTCCGCCCTCGCCGCGCTGGACCACATCGGCCACGGCCGGGCGGGCTGGGTCGTGGGCAGCACCGAGAACCCGGCGGCCGCGCTCGCCTGGAGCCGCCCCGCGGTGACGGGGGATACCGCGCTGCGCGAGGCCGCCGACGGCCTGCGGGTGGTGCGCGCGCTGTGGGACTCGTGGGAGGACGACGCGGTGGTCCGCGACGTGGCCACGAGCCGCTACCTGGACCGCGATCGCTTGCACTACATCGACTTCGAGGGCGAGACGTACTCGGTCAAGGGGCCGGCGATCGTGCCGCGGCCGCCGCAGGGCAACCCGGTCGTGTTCGCCGCGCCGGAGCTGGTCGATCCGGCGGACGCCGACGTCGCCCTGATCTCCGGCAGGGACCTCAGTGCGGTGGTCGCGGCGTCGAGCCGGGCGAGCGCCGCACCGCGCCGGTTCGCCGAGGTCGACAAGGGCCACGGCGGTCCGTAGCGCCGCTGCCTGGGGCACACGACCGTTTATCCGGCTGCATTCCGGGTACTCGTTTGCTCCGGCGTCGACTGCAGAGGTCCGGCGGCGGCGCAGCGTCACGAGTCGATCAGGGCCCGGCTGGGCTTGCTGACGCGGTGGCGGGAGGCGCGCGAGAGGTTGGGTTCGATGGCCATGCGACAAGCATTTCATCACGAGCTGGCTCGGCTCGGCGCCGAGATGACGGCGATGTGCGTCGCCTGCTCGGAGGCGATGCGACAGGCCACGGCGGCGTTGCTCACCGCGAACTTGGAGCTGGCCGAGCAGGTGCTCGGCAGCGACGTCGAGCTGGATCTGCAGCGCGCCGAGTGCGAAGAGCACGCTGAGGCGCTGTTGGCGTTGCAGGCCCCGGTCGCCCACGAGCTGCGACTCGTGCTCGCCGCGGTGTACTGCGCCGACAAACTCGAGCGCATGGGTGACCTCGCCGCGCACATCGCCGGCACCGCGCGCTTTCAGCACCCGGACCACCTCGACTCCGCCGAGCTGGAAGAGAAGTTTCGTCGCCTCGGCGACCTCACCGCGGGCATGGCCGACCGGCTCGCGGACATGATGGCGGCGCCGTTCGCGGGCATGTTCACCGAGCTGGACAACGCCGACCAGGCGGTGGACGACCTGCATGCTCAAGTGCTCGGCCTGATCACGAGCCAGGACTGGGCAGGCGGCGCCGCCGCGGCGGCCAACGCTGCCCTGCTGGCTCGGTTCTACGAGCGCTTCGGCGACCAGGCCGTGTCGGTGGCCAGACGCCTCGAATTCACCGTGACCGGAGCCGTGCCCGTCTGACTCTGTGCGCGCTGCCAGCGGAAGACCCCCGCGCCCTGGGCGTAGGAGAGGTGGCCGCCGAGCGCGCCACCGACACCGAGGACGAGCAGGCCGAGTACACCGAGCAACTTGCCCCCAGCCGCACCGCGGCGACGCCGGCGGTAGGAGGCGGCGAAGACCACGGTTGCGACGAGGTTGAGCACGAGATGGCAGAACCCGACCCGGCGCTGTCGCTCGTCGAGTACGTGGTAATCGGCCGCACCGAGAACCGCGGCCGCCGGAGCCGCCAGCAAGCCGATGCCCACGAGGCGACGGGCAGCTTCGTCGTTGCCCGGCACCAAGTCGAGCAGCGACGAGCACGCCCACGCGCCGATCGGGAGAGTAACCGCGACTGGGTGCAGTGGATGGCCGAGCCGGCGGCCTCGTAGCTCTTCGCCGGCCTGGCCGCTGAAGAACTCGTCCACCGGCCTCGCCACCGCGGCCGCGGGTGCGTCCAGCGCTTGGACGTCTTCGAGGGCGGACATCAGCCGGTGCGGCGGGGACTCCGTCGCAGTCCGGGTCCTGGTGTACCTGATCGCTGATGGTGAGTTATCGGTCATGACAGGGGCCTACCCCCACGGTCGGGCTCCAACCCTCACCGCGGAATCGACTTGTTCGCGCTCCCGCCGCTGGCCCGGGAAACGGGCCGCGCGGTGCGGCGGAGGCGGTGGCGTCGTCTTCGCAGCCGTCCATCATGGCCTCTCGTCCATCGCTTGGTGGATGACGTACCAGATATCCGAACCGTCTGCCTTGGCGTGGTGCAGTTCGCTCTTCGGCCCGCAGAGACAGTCGTCGCAGAAGTCGTGCCACACCACGTCTTCGATGGGCACCAGGTGCAAGCCGCCGTCGTCAGCCCAGACGTTCGCCCACTTGGCTCGCTGTTCGGGCTTCATCAGACCAGCTCCTCTTCTCCGGCGCCCGCGCCGATTCCTCGTCGCTCGGGTCAGGATCGGTGAGCGCCCTCGGTGGTGGCCCTGGGCTGGGCCTGGACAGGCGGTGCACCCGCCTGCTGCTCGGCTTTGTGCTTGGTGTCGGCGGCGTCCTGGGCGGCGCGCTGTTTGCCGATCGCCGGTTCGGACTTGATCTGGTCGTTCTCATCCCTGGCCTTCTCGTACCCGGAATTGACCAGGTGCGCGGCGGCGTCCCGGCCGCCGATGCCGAATGCCAGTGCCGCGGCCAGTGCCGCCGCGCCGACCAGCGCGGCGTAGGTGATCGTGACGATCACCGGGGAGATCCCCAGCTGAGTCAGGATCATGAAAACGGCGATCCCCATGATCATCGCCGGGGCGAGGGTGCGGGCGATCTTCCCGGTCGGGGTGTCGCCCATGGTGCGGTGCAGCAGCCCGCCGACCGCGCCGGCGACCGCGGCCGCGACGATGAAGATCAGCAGCGCGGCGATGACGTTGGGCAGGTAGCTCAGCACCTGGTTCATGAACGCGGTCAACGCCGGAATCCCCAGCGTCCCGATGGCCGAGGAGATCACGAACAGCATGATCACCCAGAACACGACCAGACCGACGAGCTTGGACGGGCTGCCCCGCGGGGAGAGTTTCTCCACGTAGTTCGCGCCGCCACCGGACTTCAGCCGGTCGTCGACCTTCGCCTTCTGCAGGCCCTTGGTGATGGCCTTGTCCAGCAGTTTGGCGATGATGAAGCCGATCAGTAGCACGAGAAGCGCGCCGATCAGCTGGGGCAGGTAGTTCACGAACGTCGTGAATGCGCTCTGCAGACTTTGCAGGATGTTGAAGCCGGTATTCATCGATCTCGTCCTCTCGTGGACAAAATTCGGTTACGTTGATGGGTAGGTCCCGAGTCTGCTGTTGCCGTTTCGGCTCTGGCGTTTCGAGCGGCGACAACCCGGGCAGGTTGTATTTCCGCTGCGTACCCGGTCGGCGGCCGGTCAAACACGCTGTTAGCACCAGACGGAATGCGTCGTTACCCGGTCATTCGATCTCGAAAGTGGCAATGCTATTCCTCGGAAAGCAGCGATCCCAGTGGTCCGAGATCGATGTTCAGGTCCCGCCGCTCGAGTCCGAAGTGATCGCACAATTCTTCCATGCGCAGATCGAGGTACATCAGCGTCTGGCCGATCTCCTCGACCTTGTCGTCGTCCAGATCTCCGTGGTCGACGCGGCGCAGCGCCTGACGCTCCATGAGCTGGCGCAACAGTTCCACCACTGTTAGCACCAGACTGACGAGGCTGCGTTCCGCCGTCTCGGGATCGGCGTCGATCCGGTTCTTCCGCTCGTCGTCACCCATGGGGCTGCAATGCTGTGATCGACGTGATCAGGGTTCGCAGGGAAACGTGCACGAGATCGACGTCGGCGATGGACAGGGTGATTTCGCCGCTCACCACGACACCGCCCGCGAGTACGCGGTCGAGCAGGTCGATGAGGGCGACGTTGCGGTTTCCGGCGCGTACCGGCACAGTCATGGTTCCTCCGGTGTAGAGAACGAATACGGCGGCCATGGCCCGGTCAGCTCCACGGTGAGCATGGTGCTGTCCCGGCCACGCCAGTCCACCGCCTCGGCGAATCGCCCGGCTTCCGCGTCGTCGACGAGGTACGCGCCGTTGAGCATCATCGGCCCGTCCTGGTCGGTCAGCGCCCGGCTCTGCGGGGGGTGGGTGCAGGCGTCGGCCGCGAGTTCGCAGAGCGCGGCGTGGAGTCGGCTCACCTGGTCCGCGGCCCGCTGCTGACGTTCTTCCTGTGACGCCAGCGCGCTGCGCCGCCGCGCCAGGTAGGCAAATCCGGGGCCTTCGCCGTCCGGCACGGCCGCGGCGGGCTCCGGTTCGGACTGCAGGAATGCCTTCACCCCCCACTCGACCCGGCCCGAGACGTGCTCGAGCGTCCGCTCGAAATCGGTGCAGCGCTCCTCGACGGCGATCCGGACGGAGTCGTCGTCGTGGTACACCGTCGCGAGGCGGACGGGCGCCACCGGCCCCTGCTCGACGAGCGCCGCGACCACGGAGTCGTGCGCTCGCGCCACCGCGGCCAGCCAGTCGAGGTCCTCCAGGTTGCGACGCAAGGCTTCCGCGCCGAACGAGCCCAACGGGACATCGCCCACCACCGCGGCCAGCCTGCCCGCCGTGACGACCCGCGGGCGTTCGGCGGAGACGCCGGTCAGGCCGCCGAGTGCGGCGGCCCCGACTTCAGGCGTCACGGCGTACAGCCACACGCCCGTCTCGTCACTCTCGTTCATCGTCTTCCCCGCCGGCCTCGATGTATTCCGGCGCCGCCTCCAACTCGGCGACGCGCGCCCGAAGCTGCCGGTTCTCGTCTTGCAGCTTTCCGTTGTCACCGGTCAGCCACGGATCGCTCTCCCACCAGTTGATGCCCACCTCCCGGGCGGTCTCGAGCGAAGCGATCACCAGCCGCAGCTTGATCGTCAGCAGTTCGATGTCGAGCAGGTTGACCTGGATGTCCCCGGCGATGACCAGTCCCTTGTCCAGCACCCGTTCGAGGATGTCGCCGAGGTTCGCGGGCTGGCTTCCGGTAGCACCGAGCGAGCCCTGGGACCTGCTGACCGGTTGCCCCGATACCATCTCAGCTCCCCTCATTGCCGGTGCCGGACTTGCCGCGCGCGTACCGCCGCGTGCGGCGGAATGCGAGCAGGTCGCCTTCGGTGTCCAGCTCGATCTCGTACAGCGCCAGGATGTCGGCCGACGACGGGATGCGGTGCTCTTCGATCACTTCGACCTCGACGACCCAGCCGTCTTCGAGCGGCTCGACCGACGTGACGCCCACGGGTTCGTTCGTGATCAGCTCGTCCAGCTGACGCACCGCCGAAGCGGCCGCTGTCGAGGCGACCATGCCGTCGCGCCCCGATCGACGCCGGGTCGGCGGGGACCGGTCTTCACTTTTTGCGGTGGCCATCGGCCCTCACCTTTTCCTCTCGTCGCTTCGGTGCACGGGCCGGCTCGGCCGGGGGCCCGTCAGCCGGCTCAATGCCTGTTGCTGCGCTTCGGCTTCTTCTTCGGCCGAGATCTCGCCGGCGGCCCGCGCCTGCTCCACGGCCTCCAGCTCGCGCCGGACCGACGCTGGGTCGTGCAGCTCTTCGTCGACCCGCCGCCGGATCAGCTCGCCCAGGGCGAGGACCCCGCGGACCGGTGCCAGCGGCAGACCGACGATTCCTGACAACAGACCCACCGCGTCACTCCGGCGTCCGCGTGACGACGAAGTCGTACGCAGCGAGCGGACCGAGCAGGCGGACCTCGACGCGGCCTTCCCAGTCCTTCGCCAGCTCGCCGATGACGGCTTCCAGATCGCCCTGCCGGTCGGTCTCGGCCAGCACCGCGAGGTGCACCGCCTCCTCATCGTGAGTCGGCTGTCGCGGCGCGAGCTCCACGACCGAATCGGCCAGCGCGTCGGCGACCCGTTGCGTGTCGACCGCACGCTTCGCCTCGATCGCCTGGGTGATCTGCTCGCCCAGGGCCATGCGCTCGTTGCGGGTGGCATCCTGTGGCTTGCCCCGGATCGCGTCCGCGAGCTGCGCCATGCCGTCGTTCTCGGACAGGATCTCCCGCAGGATGGCCCCCTCGTCGTAGCGCGCCCGGACGAGGTACTCCGCTTTGCCCTCCAGCTCCTCCAGCGCTGCTGTGAAGTCATCGCGGTTCGCGTCGAGCAGCTCGTCGACCACCGCTCGCTCGTCCGCGACCACGGCGCCGAAGCGCAGCGGCAGCACCGGGACCTCGGCTGCCGCCGCGTCCAGCAGCCCGGCGTGCGCCGAAAGGTCCTCCGGCCGGCCCAGCGGCGTGTCCTGGGGGATTTCGCTGACCAGCGCGGCGATCGGTCCACTGTGCACTGTGGTCACGGCGGAAGGCGGATCGCCCACTCCACGCGCGTCGCCGTCGATCTCGACGTCGGCGGGCAGGATGCCGTAGACGTAGATCGCCGTCTCGGTTCCGGTCTCCGTCTCGGTGCCGGTTTCGGCGGTCACTCGCCTCACCGTCCCTTCCTGCCGCGGCTCACGGGTTCTTCCTCGTCTTCGTCTTCGCCGAGGATGTCGCGCAGCTTGTCGCCTGCTGCCTCGAGCGCACCGCGCGTCTTGGCCTTGGCGCCGCCGGAGGTCACGTCCTCCAGGAGGTCGGGCAGGCCCTTCTGCTCGGTGCCCGAGATGTCGAGCCGATTCACCGCTTCCGCGAACCGCAGGTAGGTGTCGACGCTGGCCACCACGATCCGGGCGTCGATGGTCAGCAGCTCGATGCCCACCAAGGACACCCGTACGTACGCGTCGATCACGAGGCCCTTGTCCAGGATCGTGTCGATCACGTCGGCGAGGCTGCTGGAGGACGGCCGGTCAAGGCCGCCGCCCCCACCGGAGGGCTGTACTGCTGTTGTCATCGCCTGCTCCCTCGGCTTCTGCCGGCGCCGGCACCGGCGCGAGCGCGGCCGCGACGAGGCCGCTCTTCTTCGGCCGCCTCGTCGGTCTCTTCGGCCTCTTCGGTTTCGTCGGTGTCTTCGGTCTCTTCCGGCTCCTCTTCCTCCGGCTCCTCTTCGGACTCTTCTTCCTCTTCGGGCTCCTCCTCGGACTCGGCGGCCTCGTCCTCTTCGGAACCGGTGTCGGCGGACTCCTCGTCCTGCTCGGGCCCGGTGTCCTCGGCCTCGTCGCGGTCGGCGCCCTCGTCCTGCTGCTCGACGACCTGCCCGTCGTGGATCTCGCCGTGCCACCCCTCGATGTCGTCGGGGTGCAGCAGGTCTTCCGTCATCACGTGGCGGCGGAAATGCTTGAGCTCCAGCCGCGCCCGGCGGCCCTGCGCCCGCCAGATGTTGCCGGTGCGTTCGAACAGCCCCTGCGGGTGGTACGCGAGCACCAGCACGACCTTGGTGAGATCCGGCGTGAGCTCGTGGAACGTCACCGCTCCGTCAACGTGACCCTTCGCGCCCTTGGAGCGCCACACGATCCGCTCGAACGGCACCTGCTCCAGGATGGTCGCCTCCCAGGTGCGGTGCGACCAGAGGACCTGCGCCTTCCACTCGGTCTTCTCTTCGCTGACCTGCTCGACGTTGTTGACCTTCTTCATGAACGCCGGGAAGTCGGTGAACCGGGTCCACTGGTCGTACACGAGGTCGATCGGCGCACCGATGTCGATCTCCTCGACGATGTTGGTGAGCTTGATCTTGTTGCCCTTTCCGCTGCCACGGCCGCCCCCGCCGCTGAACGCGTCCTTCACCTTCTGCGCGATACCGGACAGGCCGCCCTTGGCGGCGCCCATCATCGCCTTGCCCTTGATGCTGCCCTTGCCACCGGTCGCCGCTTCGAGAAGGCCACCGCCGCCGCCTTCGGCGAAGTCGGTCAGGCGCCCGGCCGTCGAAGAGATCCGCTTCGTGATGGAACCCGTCGCCCGGGTCATGGCCGCTTGACCCAGCCCGCGCAGGGCATCGGTCAGCTCACTCGTGTTGCCACCGGTCGCGTTCGACGCGGCGCCGGCGACCGTGCCGGTCGCTTTGCCGGCTGTGCTGGTGGCCTTGTCGGTGGTTTTCTTCAACGTTTTGGTGACCACTGCGTTCACCTCCTCGCCCGGCGGACGGGCGAGCGCTTGGTGGCGGTGCGTGTACTGCCAGAACTCTTGTCGCCGTCATCGGACGGCGTGGACCGCCGGCTCGATGAACGCCGCTGTGTCTGCTGTTCGTCGCCATCGCTCGAGCGGCGGGCCGCCGCACGGCGGCGCTGGGGCTTCTCGGGCTCCGGCTCTTCCTGGTCTTCGTCTTCGTCCTCGTCCTCGACTTCAGCTTCGTCTTCGTCTTCCGGCGTGGCGTCGTGCTCGTCGTCGGCCTTGGACTTCTTGCCGCGGGTGAGCGCGCCGCCGTCCGAGAGGCGTTCGCTCAGTGATTCGATCTTCCCGCTGGCGGCCGTCACCGCCGCGGCCTTCGCCGCGGAGAGCAACTCGTCACGCGCCAGCGACGTCAGCTGGCCGATTTCCGCGGACGAGCCCAGCTGCTTGAGACCACCTTGGACGAGCTTCGTCGGCGACACCCCGGCCTTGCCGGTGGCCCCTGCGGCCGCGATCATCAACGCGAGGCGCCCCTTCTTCGTCCGCCCCAGTAGATAACCGGCCGCGACTCCGACCGCCATCCGTGTTCCTGCCTTCATGGCCGCTCCTCCTGACTCTTGCGATAGCGAGTTCGTCCCGCACAACCTGCGCGCCGCCCCCGAAACCAAGGCGAACAGGAATGTGACTTCGTTTGATTCGGCTACCCGCAAGGTTCTGCGCGAAAACGCGAGAAAATGGAAAACACATTTCTTCGTCGTGCGGTAATGGGGAGAAAAAATCACGAAAGCGGTTCCAGCGATTTCGCCTTCTTACTGACGGGTATCTTTTGTCGAAAGCATGTTTCACCTGCAGGTGATCGATAGATGCAGCAATCGTCGCGGTGCGGTAAGACGGGCTCGGCGGACTGACCCCGCTGAGGAGCGTTACTACCCGTTGCCGCTGTGGCACTGAAATCGGCTGTTCGGTCCGGCCATCGGTTTTTCAACGCTCCCGGGACGCCGGACGGGGACGTCGTGCGCTCGGACCACTTCGTCGTCGCGGTGTGCACGTGCCGGCGCAGCAAGCGGTTCCCGCTGTGCGACACGAGCCACCGCAAGCGGGTGAGGACTCAGGACAACGGTTGACGCAGTGAGGACCGCCCGGCGCGCCAGCACGCCAGGAGGTGCTCACTGAGGCGTGCTTCGAGGAGATTGGTCGCCTGGACGCCGAACACGACGTCGGCTGCGAGCCCGGGATCCCGGGTGAGCAGGTCGCCGACGACGACGTGGCGCATCACCTGCTCGTGGACGGCGTCGGCCTCGATGTGCTCGGTGTAGAAGAGCTTGCACGCCTCGGCGGCACCCAGGCGGGTCAGCGCTTGCACCATCCGGTGCGCTGACGGTCCCGTGGTCACCTCAGTGGCGGCGAAATGACCGACGAGCGCGCCCCGCAGCGACCGGTGCAGACCGAACAGCGACATCATGTTGACGATCGCGATCATCGGTGCGGGCACGTGCTCCAGCAGAGCGAGGTAGCCGTCCGGCAGCTCGGCGCCGCGCAAGAGGTCGGCGAACAAGCGCGAATGGGCGGATTCCGCCCGGCCGCCGCCGAACTCGTCGAACTCGACTGCCACGAGCGCGGCCTTGGCCCGGCCGCACAGTCTCGGAATGACCCACGCGTGGGGGTCGCCTTCCTTGAGGTGGTAGATCGAGCGGTGGGCGAAGACCTCCCGCACGTGCCACCACTTTCCTTCGTCGCGAAGGAAGTGGGAAACGCCGGAGCTGTCGATCGGCTCGACGAGCAGGGCCTCGAACTCGGCGCCGACGTCGTGGCCACCGGGTACCGCGCCCTGGAGGCCGGTCAGGAACTGGTGCTCCAGTGCCGCGCGGGCCCGGAGCAGGTCCGGATCCCACTCCCACGTCTCGTCGACGCCGGCGTTCCCTGGTAGTGCTGTTCGTAGCAGAGGTGCAGCGCGAGTTGCAGGTCGTTGCCGAACGGCTGGGCGCCCGCGAGAGCGTCGAGCACCAACGGCCGCCCAGTCGGCGGAGCGGACAGCGCCGCGGCGACCGTGGCGGAAAGCGGGCCCCGGGCGGCGGGCAGGACGGGGGAGGACAGCATCGTCATGGCCGCTGGTTACCCCGCCGCGGCGGCTTCATGCCCGCCGGCCGGCACGGTCCGCTTGGCGAGCAGGCGGAGCACCGCAGGCAGCCCGGCCGTGGCGGCGGCGCGCTGCGCGACGGAATCGCGATCCTGGCGTTCCGCCGCCGCTGACGGTGAACGGCGTCGCCCGCGCGGGCACCGCCCTGCGCGGGTTCTCCGGTGAAAGGTTCCGTTGCCCGGCGGTGACCCCCCGGGCGGGCTACTGGGTTCTTCCTTCGGCTCAGCAGCCGGATGGTGGCGCGTTCGAGGACCGCGCGAGCGTCGTCGCTCTCGGCTTTCGCGGCGCGGCTCAGGGCTCGGCTGATCGTCCGTGACCAGCGGTAGGCTTCGACCACTCGGGGGTCCACATAGGACACCCGGCACACGGCCGGGGTGTTGCCGAGCGCTTCGGAGACCTGGCGGATCACCGCGGCCTCCGCGCGTTGGGCCGCCGCCTTCGACTTCGGTTCCGCCGCGGTGGCGAACGCGGCCGCGGCGAGCACGGTGGCGTTCCAGGTGCGCAGGTCCTTGGCCGTGCAGTCCTCGCCCGGCGAGCTCCTTGAACCGCTCGTTGACGTCGGCGGCGTGGATCTCGTGCCAGCCCGAGGGGGTGCGGTAGACGAGCAGCCGGTCGCTGTCCGCGCGGCTGCGCAGCAAGGATCGCAGCACCTCCACCAGCGCCGGATCGTCGATCGACACCGCCCTCGCGGCGCCGCCTTTGGCCGGGTACTCGAACACGCAGGCACCCTCGCGCACACAGGCGTGCTCACGCAGCAGGGTGGCCACGCCGTGGCTGCCGTTCTCCTGGGCGTACTCCTCGCCGCCGGTGTGGAAGATGCCCCGGTCGAGCATCCGCAGCGCGGCGCCGAGCACGCGGCGTTCGGTGAGTCCGCGTTCGGCCAGGTCGTCCTCGACCTGGGTCCGCCATCCGGGCAGCCGCTTCGCCATGGCCAGCACCCGGTCGTGCTTCTCCTCGTCGCGGTCGCGGCGCCACTGCGGGTGGTACAGGTACTGCCGCCGACCGGCGGCGTCCGTGCCGACGGCCTGGATGTGGCCGTTCGGCTGCGGCGCGATCCACGCGTCACGCCACACCGGCGGGATGACCAGGTCCTCGATCCGCTCCAGCGCCTCGTCTTCGGCGAGCCGGTCGCCGGCGGGATCGAGGTAGGAGAACCCGTGCCCGCGTCGCACCCGCCGGATGCCCGGGGCGGTGAGGACGCTGCGTCGCAGCCGCGTCATTCCCGCCAGATACCCCGGGTGGGGCCCTCGAAATCACGCTTCGGGGTGGTTGCCCGTCGCGCGCGATACCGATGCGTCGGTACCAGTCGATCGGAGGGTCCGTCGAACAGGCCAAGGGCGTGCTGATGGTTCAGCGCGGATGCCGGCGCAACGGCCGGACGGCGGGGCCCTGGACGACCGCGCCGTCGGGCGCGAAGCGGGAGCCGTGGCACGGGCAGTCCCACGTGTGTTCCGCGTCGTTGAAGGTCACCAGGCAGCCGAGGTGCGTGCAGTGGGCTTCGACGGTGTGCAGGTCGCCTGTTTCCGCTCGGTAGGCAGCGACGAGTTCGGCGCCTACGCGGACCACGGCGCCCTGGCCCGGTCGTACCTGGCCCAGAGAGCGGCCCTGCTGCAGCACGGACACGTGGTCGCCGACGAGGTGGCGGCCGACCTCGAAGGCGTCTTCGGCGAGGCTGAGCACCGAGCGCGCGTCGAAGCGGTTGGGGTCGAACAGCGCGGCGGCGGGATGCTCCTCGCCGAGGATGCGGGCGCTCACGACCTGGCCTGCCGCGGTGCCGCCGGTCATGCCCCACTGGCCGAAGCCCGTCGCGACCCACAGCGGGAGCGAGGCGGGTAGATAGCGGCCGGCGTACGGTAGACCGTCCAAAGTAGACAGATCGTGCGCGGACCAGCGGTGGGTCACGCGGTGCAGGCCCGCGTGTTCGCCGGCCCAGGCGGCGAGGCGTTCGTACCGCCGCTCGATGTGTGATTCGGCGCCGACGCGGTAGTGCTCGCCGCCGGCGACGACGATCGGGGTGCCGTCGGCGGTGTAGGCGCGCACCGAGTGGTGGGTGTCGGCGTCGAGGTACATGCCGTCCAGGGAGGTGTTGCCGGCCGCCGGGCCCGCGACGACCAGGTCGCGCACCGGGTCGAGTCGGGCGAAGTAGACCCCTCGGTCGAACACGGGGTAGTGCGTGGCGACCACCACGTCGTCGGCCTCGACGTCACCCTGGGACGTCCGCACGACCCGGCCGCGCACGTCGAGGCCCAGCGCGCGCGTGTGCTCGAGGACGGTGCCGCCCGCGTGTTCGACCTCGGCGGCGAGCCCGAGCAGCCAACGGCGGGGGTGGAAATGGGCTTGCCCGGCGACGCGTACAGCACCGAGGGCGGGCACGTCCAGCTCGACGTCCTTCACGTACGCCGCCGGGAGCCCGGCCTTCGTGGCCGCGTCGGCTTCCTTCTTGAGCTTGTCGACGGTCCCGTCCTGCGTCGTGTAGACGTAGCTGGGCGCGCGGGTGAACGCGCAGTCGATGCCCGCTTCGCCGGCGATCCACTCCAGTGCCGCGGACTGCGCCCCGGCGTAGGTCTTCGCCGCGTCGGCACCGTGGCGTGCCTCGAGCTCGGCGTACTTCAGGCCGTGCTGGGCGCTCACCTTCGCCGTCGTGTGCCCGGACACGCCGCTCGCCACCCGGCCGGCCTCGAGCACGACCACCGACTTCCCGGCCCGCGCCAGCAGCACCGCCGTGGTCAGCCCCGCGATCCCGGCCCCGAGCACGACCACCTCGGCCCATGTGGGCGGCGGCCCAGAGCCGCGTTCCGGCGCGGGCGCGGTGTCGATCCACAACGACAGCGGGGCGGGCAAGTCCGGCATCCCCGGGTGGTTCCCCCGGGGAGTGAGCCCAAACACCGGGCGTTTCACCCCGGCGCAATCCGGTCGCGGTATTACGGGGCGGCGGTCGATGGTGTTCTTGCGAATTTCCGCAAGCGCTGGTTTTGCTCGGCCGCGTCCGGGTATTCGGGGTCATCGCTTGGAAAAGAAGTCAGCGATGACCATCACCGGAATCATTAGTGCACTCGTCATCGGTTTGATCATCGGCGTTCTCGGTCGGCTGCTTGCGCCGGGAAAGCAGAAGATTCCGTTGTGGCTCACGATCGTGGTCGGGATCATCGCGGCGTTCGCGGGGACGGCGATCGCGCGTGCGGCCGGATACGCCGACACCGAAGGGTTTGACTGGCTCGAGCTGATCACCCAGCTCGTGCTGGCCGGGCTCGGGGTTTCGCTTGCCGCTGCCGCCTTTGGCCGGAGGCGGAAAGTGCTGCGATGACCCCTGCCCGCCCAGCCCGGTCCAGTTTTCTGGACCGGGCTGGTGCGTGGCGCCGTTACAAGATCGTCCGCGGCGATCAATCCCAGAGCAGTGGTGCCAGCGGGCTGTCGTCGAGCTGTGCCAATATTTCGGCGACGTCGCGGTAGACGGCCACTGCGCCGGCTTCGCGGAGTTCCGCGGCGCTGGTTCCGCCGGAGAGGACTCCGACCGTTCGGACCTCCGCGCGGCGGGCGGACTCGACGTCCCAGACGGCGTCACCGACGAAAATCGACCGTGCAGAACCGGCGCCGGCCGCGTCCAAGGCGACGACGACCGGCTCGGCGTCGGGTTTGGTCGCTTCGACGTCCTTGCCGGCGATGACCGCGGCGACCTCGTCGTCGACGTCGAGGACCTTGCGCAGGATCTCCAGCTCGTCGGGCCCTGCGGACGTGGCGAGCACGACGCGTGCTCCGCGCCCGGCCAGGGTCCGGATCAGCTCGCGGGCACCGGGAAACGGCCGCAGCAGGGCCGAATCACGCAGGTACAGCTCGGAATGCAGGTCCTTCACGCGGGAGCCGAGCTGCTGGGCGTCCGCGTGGCCGAGGAGCCGGACGAGGAGTTTGTCCGAACCCATGCCGATCGCCCGGTGCACGCGCCAGCCGTCCACCGGACGATCCACGGCGTGGAAGGCCCGCAGCCAGGCATGGACGTGCAGGTAGTTCGAATCGACGAGTGTGCCGTCCACGTCGAACAGCACGGCGGTCGGCTCGGGCATGCTGTGTTCCTTTCCGGACTGTCGCGGGGGTAACCGGTCGGCCACGCTTTCGCCAAGGAGGCGCCACCGGCCGAGTGACCGGCGGCGCGTCTCGGCTCGGGCCGCGCCCGCAGCGAGGTTTACCCGCTTCCTTGCCGGCCGAACGTCTCTGCACCGCGGAGTGTCAGTCCGAGGCACTACTGGCCGTCAGGTGCCAGGTCATGGTGACTGTCGTGCCGTGGGGTGTCGGCGTGATGGCGACGTCGTCGGTGAGGGCGCGGATGAGGGGCAAGCCGTGACCGTGGCACACGTCGGGGCCGCGTGGTGGCTGCCATCGGCCTTCGTCGGTGACCGTGACGCGGAGACTGCGCTCTTCGTGGTGGGCCCGCAGTTCCACTCCGCCATTCGCGGAGTCTGCGGCGTACGCGTGCTCGACGGCGTTGATCAGGGCTTCGTAGACCGCGAGTTCCACGTCGGTGATCAGCGGCGGCGCCAATCCGCGGGCGTCGGCCCAGCGGGCGACCGCCCGGCGCAGCGTGGCCGCGTGGGGCACCTGCGCGGGCTCGTGGAGATGCAGCGTGGCTGGGGGGCGGTACTGCGGGGCGCTCGCCGGGCACATCGCGGCCACTCCTCGACGTCGGCTGGACGTGGTCTGCTTTCTGCGTACCCGCTGGGGCCGAGGCTATGCGTGGTCTTCCGCGGTTCAGCCGGTTTCGTCCGTGACCTGGTGCGGTGCGCCGACGGGTTGGGCTCGGGGAGCCGCGGACTCGCGAACCGCGGCCCACGGGTGAGAAGGCCGTGCAGCAGCCCGTCACCGAGGGCCACGCCGAGCCCCAGTAGCGCGAGTGCGACGAACAGCCGTTCCAGTTGACGGCCGAAGGCGTGCAGCACCTCGTGGTACTCGTGGGACCGTTCCTCCGTGCGCACCGCGACGGCGGCGACGAACACGGCCACGAAACCGTTTCCGTGCACGAGTTCCGCAACCGCGTACGGCAGGAAGCGAGGGCGAGCAGCATGAGGCCGTCGGCGTAGTCGGCCAGCCGGAATCGCGAGGAGGTCGTGCGGAACGTCGCCCATCCCAGCAGTTTCCCGGCGCCGAGTCCCACCAGCACGCCGATGCCGACCGGCAGGACGAGGTCCACCAGGATCCAGCCGGCGTCCGGCTCGGGGGCTGCCCGGCCAGTGCCAGCGCCAGGAGGACGAAGGGCATGGTCAGGCCGGCCTCGATGGTGACCGTGGACCGGATCTCGTTGTGGCGGGCCAGGTCGGCGTCGGCGTCGGCGTCGGGGGAGGGGACGCCGACGTCGCCGGCCAGCACGGGGGTCGGTCGGCGCCAGGACCGCACCCAGCAGGATCGCGACGGCCGGGGTGAGCGCCAACCACCAGCCGAGCGGCGCGACGACGGCGATCATCGCGGGCATCGTGATGCCCAGCTGTCGCCCGGCCGACGCCCAGCGGCGGACTCCGAACGGGCGGTCCACCGAAAGCCCGGCCCCGGCCAGCGACACGAAGATGCCCAGCTGGGCGAACGATTCGACGCCGGTCAGGTGCGCGGCCGGGTCGGCCCACCCGTCGCCGTACGGCGCGGGCAGTGGCAGCAGGCCGAGCCCGATGCCGGCGACCAGCATCACGAGCGGGGTCGAGAACGGCCGGTCGGCGACCACTTCGGCAGCACGGCCGCGGCGAGCGCGAGCAGGCCGGCGACGCCGAAGAGGACGGTCAACATGGACACCGCGACACCTGCTGATCTTCCGGGTCGCCGATTTCGGAGCTTACCCGCCGGACGCGCGGCGCAAACGCGGCCCTCAGCCGGCCACGACGGTGTGGTCCGAGCGCGAAACGAGCTCGCCGATCACCGGGTGGCCGGGCAGCTCGCCCGCGACCAGCAGTCCGCCGGAAGTCTGGGCGTCGGCCAGGAGCAGGGCTTCGGTCTCGGTGGTCCGCGACAGGTCGGCGTGCGGGCGGACCCAGTCGAGGTTGCGCCGGGTGCCGCCGCTGACGTAGCCGTCGCGCAGCGCTTCGCGCGCGCCATCGAGGTAGGGCACGGCCGCCGGGTCGATCCGCGCGGTGACGCCGCTGGCGCGGGCCAGCTTGTGGAGGTGGCCGAGCAGTCCGAACCCGGTGACGTCCGTCGCGCACACGGCGCCCGCGGCCAGTGCGGCGACCGAAGCGTCGCGGTTGAGCGTGATCATCGTGGCGATGGCGTGCTCGAACCGCTCGCCGGTGGCCTTGTGGCGGGAGTTCAGCATGCCGATGCCGAGCGGCTTGGTCAGGGTGAGGGGTACGCCCGCGCGGCCGGAGTCGTTGCGCAGCAACCGGTCCGGGTCCGCCGTCCCGGTGACGGCGAGGCCGTACTGGGGTTCCGGGGAGTCGACGCTGTGGCCGCCCGCGAGGTGGCACCCCGCTTCGCCGCACACGTCGAGCCCGCCGCGCAGGACCTCGGCGGCCAGTTCGAACGGCAGGACGTCGCGCGGCCAGCCCAGCAGGTTCACCGCGACCACGGGAGTACCGCCCATCGCATACACATCGGACAGTGCGTTGGCCGCGGCGATCCGGCCCCAGTCGTACGGGTCGTCGACGACCGGGGTGAAAAAGTCCGTGGTCGCGATGAGCGCCGTCCCACCGGAAATCCGGACAGCCGCGGCGTCGTCACCGGCGTCCAGGCCGACCAGCAGCTCACCGGCCGCGTTCGCGGGCCGGGCGCCGGTGAGACCGCTGACGACGGATTCGAGCTCACCGGGCGGGATCTTGCACGCGCAGCCGCCGCCGTGCGCGTACTGGGTCAGCCGGATGGTCATGGCGCTCATCATGCGCGGGCGCCGCCGTGTTGGCAGGATGGCGGGATGCCCCAGGGAGGCGTTTCCGGCCTGGTGACCGGCACGGTCTTCAAAACCGTTGAGCGGCAGGTCCTGCCGCTGGCGGGTTCGATTCCCGTCCGCCTCCGCCATGGGTGACCCGCGCCGGGCGATCCCGCGCACCGATGCCGTGCTCGCCGAGCCGCGGCTCGCGAAAGCGGCCGGCACGCTCGGGCGTGACCTGGTGAAGTCGCTGGTCGTGGCGGCGCAGCAGCGGGCGAGAGCCGGGGAGATCGGGCCGGGCGACGTCGTCGACGAGGTGTTGGCCCGGCTGCCCACCACCGGGTCTTCGCTGCGTCCCGTACTGAACGCGACCGGCGTTCTCGTGCACACCAACCTCGGCCGCGCGCCGCTGTCCGCCGCCGCGCTCGACGCGGTCGTCGCCGCGGCCGGGACCACCGACGTCGAGTTCGACCTCGGGACCGGCGAGCGCGCGAAACGCGGCCGCGGTGCCCTCGCGGCCCTGGCCGCCGCGGTGCCGGGCGCGGCGGTGCACGTGGTGAACAACAACGCGGCCGCCTTGCTTTTGTGCGCGCTGGTTTTGGCGCAGGACAAGGAGATCGTGGCCAGCCGCGGCGAGCTGGTCGAGATCGGCGACGGCTTCCGCATCCCCGACCTGCTGGAGTCGACCGGCGCGCGGCTGCGCGAAGTCGGCACGACCAACCGCACCTCCGCCCGCGACTACGCGGCGGCCGTCGGCCCGGGCACGGGGTTCGTGCTGAAAGTCCACCCCTCGAACTACCGCGTTACCGGTTTCACGTCCGAAGCGAGCGTCGCCGAGCTGGCCGGGCTCGGCGTGCCGGTGGTCGCCGACGTTGGGTCCGGGCTGCTGGCCCCGCACCCGTTGCTGCCCGCGGAGCCGGACGTCACGACCGCGCTGGCCGACGGCGCCGCCGTGGTGACCGCTAGTGGTGACAAGCTTCTCGGCGGCCCGCAGGCCGGGCTGCTGTTCGGAGACGCCGTGGTGATCGAACGGCTTCGGCGTCATCCCGCCGCGCGGGCGCTGCGCGTGGACAAGCTCACGCTCGCCGCGCTCGAAGCCACCCTGCGCGGCCCGGAGCCACCGGTGCGTGCGGCACTCGGCGCCGACGTCGGAGAACTCCGGACGCGCGCCGAAACGCTGGCCGCGGCTCTGCGCTCGTCCGGAGTGGACGCCCGGGCCGTGGACTCGGTGGCGGTCGTCGGAGGCGGCGGAGCGCCGGGCGTCGAACTGCCGAGCTCGGCCGTCTCCTTGCCCGTCCGCTACGCGGCGGAGCTGCGGCGGGGTGAGCCTCCGGTGGTCGGCCGGATCGTGCGCGAGAAGTGCCTGCTCGACCTGCGCGCGGTGCGCCCGACCGAGGACGTGATGCTGCGGGAGGCCGTGCGCCGATGCGGGTGATCGCCACGGCCGGGCACGTCGACCACGGGAAGTCCACGCTCATCCGCCGGCTCACCGGCATGGAGCCGGACCGGTGGGCTGAGGAGCGCCGCCGTGGCCTGACGCTGGACCTCGGCTTCGCCTGGACGCGCCTGGCCGGCGAGCAGCTCGCGTTCGTCGACGTTCCCGGGCACCGGCGGTTCGTGCCGAACATGCTGGCCGGGATCGGCCCGGTGCCGGCCGTGCTGTTCGTCGTCGCCGCGGACGAGGGCTGGATGCCGCAGTCGGCGGAACACCTGGCCGCGCTCGACGCGTTCGGGGTCCGCCACGGCCTGCTCGTCGTCACCAAGGCCGACCGCGCGGACCCCGCCGCGGCCACGACGGCGGCGTCGCGGGAAATCGCGCAGACATCGCTCGGCCAGGTGCCCGCTGTCGCCGTCGGCGGGACGACCGGTGCGGGCCTCGACCAGCTGCGCACCCGGCTGGCCGGGCTTGCCGCCGGCCTGCCGCCGCCGGACCCGGGAGCGGACGTCCGGCTCTGGATCGACCGGGCGTTCACGATCAAGGGCGCGGGCACGGTCGTCACCGGCACGCTCGGCGCCGGCACGCTGCGGGTCGGAGACGAGCTGACGCTCGGCGAGACCCACGTCCGTGTGCGCGGCCTGCAGTCCCTCGGCGAAGCGCACGAGAGCGTGTCGGCCGTGGCCCGGGTCGCCGTGAACCTGCGCGGCGTGGCCCGCGATGCGGCGGAGCGGGGCGACGCCCTGCTCACGCCCGGCGCGTGGCGCACCACGGCCGAGCTCGACGTGCGGTTGCGCGGGACGCCCGCGGCCGAGCTGCACCGGCACCTGGTGGCGCACCTCGGCTCCGCGGCCGTGCCCGCCCGGGTCCGCCCCCTCGGCCTGGACACCGCGCGGCTGCTGCTCGCGACGCCGTTGCCGCTGCGCGTGGGCGATCGGGGACTGCTGCGCGACCCGGGGGAACACCGGATCCCGGCCGGGTTCGACGTCCTCGACGTCCGGCCGCCGCCGCTGGCGCGCCGTGGCGCGGCACGAGCGCGGGGTACGGAGCTGGCGGCGCCGGAACCCGGCTGGGATCTGCTGCGCCGCGAAGGGTTCGTGCGCCACGACGACTTCCACGCCCTCGGCCTCCCGGAGGCCGGCGAGCGGCTCGGCGGCTGGCACGCCGACCCGGCGCACCTCGCCCGGCTGCGTGAGGAGGCGCCCCGGGTGGTGGTCGGATGGACGCGCGAGCATCCGAATGCCGCGGGCATGCCGGTCGACGTGCTCCGGCAGCGGCTCGGCCTGCCGGCTGCGGAGCTGGTCCAGGCGATCCTGGCGGACGGCCTGGCCGCGTCCGGCGGACTCGTGCGGAGCCCGGGCGCGGCGTTGAGCGCGGACGTCGAACGCGCGCTCGCCGTGCTCGAGAAGCGCTTCGCCGGGCACCCCTTCCAGGCGCCGGAAGCGGACGAACTGCGCGAGCTCGGCCTGGGCACCCGCGAGCTGGCCGCCGCCGTGCGACTGGGCCGCCTGAGTGCTGTCGCGGACGGCGTGGTACTTTGCCCGGACGCACCGCGGCGCGCTGGAGAAGCGCTGGCCGCGCTGGGGAAACCGTTCACTGTGTCCGAGGCCCGGCGGGCGCTGGACAGCACCCGCCGCGTGATGATCCCGCTGCTGGAACACCTGGACGCCCTCGGCGTCACCGAACGGCAGGCGGATGGCACCAGACGTGTGGTTGGGGCTGCGAATCCCGCGTACGACGATTAGCGTGCGAGGCATGGGCGTGCGGCAGTGGATCGAAGGCTGGCCGGTGTACCGGCAGCTGACCGGTCCCGACCGCATGGCCCGCGCCGCCGCGGCCAAGTCCGCCGGTTCGGAGACCTGGCACGCCCGCACCGAAGACGCCGACAAGGTCGTCCGGTCGATCTGCCCGTACTGCGCGGTCGGCTGCGGCCAGAAGGTGTACGTCAAGGACGGCGCCGTCACCCAGATCGAAGGCGACCCGGACTCGCCGATCTCGCGCGGCCGCCTGTGCCCGAAGGGCTCGGCCAGCAAACAGCTCGTGACCAGCCCGAGCCGCGTCACCGAGGTCCTCTACCGCCGCCCGTACGGCACGGAGTGGGAGCGCCTGCCGCTGGACGAGGCGATGGACATGATCGCCGACCGCGTGCTGAAGACTCGCGCCGACACGTGGCAGGACGTCGACGAGCAGGGCCGCAAGCTCAACCGCACGCTCGGCTTCGCCAGCCTCGGCGGCGCGACGCTGGACAACGAAGAGAACTACCTGATGAAGAAGCTCTACACCGCGCTCGGCGCGATCCAGATCGAAAACCAGGCGCGTATTTGACACTCCGCCACGGTTCCCGGTCTGGGGACCTCCTTCGGTCGTGGGGGTGCCACGACGTTCCAGCAAGACCTCGCCAACGCCGACTGCATCGTCATCCAAGGCTCGAACATGGCCGAGTGCCACCCGGTCGGGTTCCAGTGGGTGATGGAGGCGAAGGTCCGCGGCGCGAAGATCATCCACATCGACCCGCGGTTCACGCGCACCAGCGCGGTCTCGCACGTCCACGCGGCGCTGCGGGCCGGGTCGGACATCGCGTTCCTCGGCGGGCTGATCAAGTACGTGCTGGACCACGACCTCGACTTCCGGGAATACGTGCTCGCCTACACCAACGCGGCCGCGATCCTGCGTGAGGACTTCGCCGACACCGAGGACCTCGACGGTCTCTTCTCCGGTTTCGACCCCGAGAAGCGCCGGTACGACATGACGACGTGGGCCTACGAGGGCGCCCCGACGGTGCCGGCGGCCGGGTCGACTGATCCGGAGCAGCCCGGCGAGCCCGGTTCGGAGCCCCACCACAGCGGGAAGGGCCATCAGCGCACCGCCCGCGCCGACTCGTACGGCAGCGGCGGCGCGGCGGTGGGCGCCAAGCCCAAGACGGACGAGACGCTGCGGCACCCGCGGTGCGTCTACCAGGTCCTCAAGCGGCACTTCGCCCGCTACACACCCGAAGCCGTCGCCGACATCTGCGGGATCCCGGTCGCGCAGTTCACCGAGATCGCGGAGGCGGTCACCGCGAACTCCGGGCGCGAACGCACCACGGCGTGGGTGTACTCGGTCGGGTGGACGCAGCACAGCGTCGGCGCGCAGTACATCCGCACGGCGTCGATCCTGCAGACGCTGCTGGGCAACATCGGCCGGCCCGGCGGCGGCATCCTCGCGTTGCGCGGGCACGCCAGCATCCAGGGCTCCACCGACATCCCGACGCTGTTCAACCTGCTGCCCGGTTATATCCCGATGCCGCACGCGCACCAGCACCAGACCCTCGGCGAGTTCGTCGAGGCGGATGCGGGCCAGACCGGCTTCTGGGGCAACATGCACGCCTACACCGTCAGCCTGCTGAAGGCCTACTGGGGTGACCACGCCCAGCCGCACAACGACTTCGCGTTCGGTCACCTGCCGCGGCTGACCGGCGACCACGGCACGTACGCAACGGTGCAGCAGCAGATCGAGGGGGAGTGCAAGGGCTACTTCCTGGTCGGCGAGAACCCGGCGGTCGGCTCGGCCAACGGGAAGTTCCAGCGCCTCGGCATGGCCAACCTCGACTGGCTGGTCGTGCGGGACCTGCAGATGATCGAGAGCGCGACGTTCTGGAAGGACGGCCCGGAGATCGAGACCGGCGAGCTGAAATCGGAGGAGATCGGCACAGAGGTCTTCTTCCTGCCCGCCGCCGCGCACACCGAGAAAGACGGCAGCTTCACCAACACCCAGCGCCTGTTGCAGTGGCACCACAAGGCCGTGGAGCCGCCCGGCGAGGCCCGCAGCGACCTGTGGTTCTACTACCACCTGGGCCGACTGATCCGGGAACGCGTGGGCGACGACCCGCGTGACGCGGCGATCCGCGACCTCACCTGGAGCTACCCGACCGAGGGTCCGACGGCCGACCCGAGTGCGGAATCGGTGCTCGCGGAGATCAACGGCCACGGTCCCGGCGGCCCGCTGTCGGCCTACACCGAGCTGAAGGACGACGGCTCGACCTCCTGTGGCTGCTGGATCTACTGCGGAGTCCGCGCCGACGGACACAACCACGCGGCGAACCGGCAGCCGGGGTCCGAACAGGACTGGGTGGCGAACGGCTGGGCCTGGGCGTGGCCCGCGAACAGGCGGATCCTCTACAACCGCGCCTCGGCGGACCCGGACGGAAAGCCTTGGAGCGAACGGAAAAAGCTGCTCTCCTGGGACGCCGAGCAGGGCAGGTGGACCGGCCCCGACGTCCCGGACTTCGAGCCCACCAAGGCACCGGACTACGTCCCGCCCGAAGGGGCGAAGGCACAGGCGGCGCTCAGTGGCAGCGATGCGTTCATCATGCAGACCGACGGCAAGGCCTGGCTCTACGTGCCCGCGGGGCTGGTCGACGGTCCGCTCCCGACGCACTACGAGCCGTTCGAGAGCCCGGTCGACAACGCCCTGTACAGCCGGCAGGAGTCGCCGACGCGCCAGACGCTGGACAGCCCGTCGAACCCGTACAACCCGGCGCGCAGTTCGGTGTACCCGTACGTGTTCACGACCTACCGGCTCACCGAGCACCACACGGCCGGCGGCATGAGCCGGACGCTGTCGCACCTGGCGGAGCTGCAGCCGGAGTTCTTCTGCGAGGTTTCCCCGGCGCTCGCGGCCGAACGCGGCCTGGAGAACGGCGGCTGGGCGACCATCGTCTCCGCGCGCACGGCGATCGAAGCCCGCGTGCTCGTGACCGATCGGATCAAGCCGCTCAAGGTCCGGGGCCGGACCATCCACCAGATCGGGCTGCCCTACCACTGGGGTCCCAACGGCCTCTCGCGCGGCGACGCGGCCAACGACCTGCTCTCGATCGTGCTGGACCCGAACGTGTACATCCAGGAGGCCAAGGCGGCCACCTGCGACATCCGCCCGGGACGGCGGCCGCGCGGGCCGTCCCTCCTGGACTTCGTGGCCGACTACCGGAGGCGAGCCGATGGCTGAGTACGGTACCCAGCCCCGCATGGGGTTCTTCACCGACACGTCCGTGTGCATCGGCTGCAAGGCGTGCGAGGTCGCCTGCAAGGAGTGGAACGGCGTCCCGGAGTCCGGTGGGCTGGACCTGCTCGGGATGTCGTATGACAACACCGGCGACCTGGGCTCGAACACCTGGCGGCACGTCGCGTTCATCGAGCAGCCCGCGGTGGACCTGGGGATGCCGACGGTCGGCGCGCCTCGACAGCTTGAGCAGGAGCCCGGTGTGCGCTGGCTGATGTCCAGCGACGTCTGCAAGCACTGCACCCACGCCGCGTGCCTCGACGTCTGCCCGACGGGCGCGTTGTTCCGCACCGAGTTCGACACGGTCGTGGTGCAGCAGGACATCTGCAACGGCTGCGGCTACTGCGTGCCCGCTTGTCCGTACGGTGTCATCGAAAAACGCGAGAGCGACGGCCGCGCGTTCAAGTGCACCCTCTGCTACGACCGGCTCGGCGCCGGCCTGGAACCCGCGTGCGCCAAGGCCTGCCCGACCGAGTCCATCCAGTTCGGGGAGCTGGCCGAGCTCCGCTCGCAGGCCGCGTCGCGAGTCGACGCGCTGCACGCGGACGGGGTGCCGGAAGCCCGCCTCTACGGCCACGATCCGGACGACGGCGTCGGCGGCGACGGCGCGTTTTTCCTGCTGCTGGACGAACCCGAGGTCTACGGCTTCCCACCCGACCCCGTCGTGACGACCCGCGATCTGCCGGCGATGTGGAAACGCGCCGCGACGACCGCGGCCGGGGTGGCCGCCGCGCTGGTCGTGTCGTTCCTGGGCCGGCGCCGATGAGCCCCCGCCGCGAACGCGCCATGGTCGAACCCGTCGAGTTCCGCTCGTATTACGGTCGCCCGATCCTGAAGGAACCGGCCTGGAAGCAGCCGGACGTGCCGCTGTACCTGTTCCTCGGCGGCGCCGCCGGGGCCTCGGCGTCGATGGCCGCGCTGGCCGACCTCACCGGCCGCCCGGCACTGGCCCGGGTGGGCCGGCTGGTCGCCTCGGGCGGCTCTCTCGCGAGCGTCGCGGCGCTGGTCCACGACCTGGGCAAGCCGACGCGGTTCCTGAACATGCTGCGCGTGCTCAAGCCGACCTCGCCGCTGTCGGTGGGGTCGTGGATCCTCTCCCCGTTCTCCGGGCTCGCGGCCGTGGCGGCCTTCTCGGGGGTGACCGGCATCCTGCCGCGCGTCGGCCGCCTCGCCGGGGCGGGCGCGGGCGTACTCGGCCCGGCGATGTGCACCTACACGGCCGTGCTGCTGGCAGACACGGCGACCCCGTCGTGGCACGAGGCTCGCGGCACGCTGCCGATCCTGTTCGCGGGCAGCGCGGTGACCAGCGGCGCCGGGGCGGCGCTGATTTCGGTGCCTCCGGCGGAGAACGGCCCGGTCGTGCGCGCGGGCCTCGCCGCGGCCGCGGCGGAGTTGCTCGCCGAGCACCACCTGGAGACCGGACTGGGCCTGGTCTCGGAGCCGTACCGCACGGGCCGCGCGGGAAAGCTGCTCAAAGCGGCTAAGTCGCTCACCGCCGCCGGCGCCGTGCTGTCGCTGGCCGCGCGCCGCAGCCGTGTTGCGGGTGTGGCCGCCGGGACGGCTTACCTGGCGTCCGGGCTGTGCACGCGGTTCGGGGTGTACGCGGCCGGAGTGGAGTCCACAAAGGACCCGAAGTACGTGGTGGTGCCGCAACGGGAACGGCTGGCCCGCCGCGCGGAGGGCTGACGGCAGCCCACCACGAGGCGAAGTGGTGATCAACCCACGTCCGCCGCGGTCCTGGCGAGTTCCCATTCTTCTCGGGACCGGACGGCGAGCACGGGCACGGCCCGGCTGGTGCAACGCGGCTCCCCGGAGTCGAAGCCCGTCCGTACCGAGCATCAGGCGACGGACGAGTCCGGCTGAGCCGGGATTCACCGGACTTCGTCGAGTTTTCCGGTGGCCACGTCGAACACGAACCCGCGCACGGACTGCTTCTTGGGGATGAAGGGCGAGTTTTCGATGCGGGCGATCGACTGGCGGACGTCGGTGTCCAGGTCGGCGAACGCTTCGGCGGCCCACGCGGGTTTGACGCCGGTGTCGTCCTGAATGGACTTCTTGAACTGATCGTCGGTGAAGGTGAGCATGCCGCAGTCGGTGTGGTGGATGAGGATGATTTCCTCGGTGCCGAGGAGGCGCTGGCTGATGGCGAGCGAGCGGATTTCGTCCTCGGTGATCACGCCGCCGGCGTTGCGGATCACGTGCGCTTCGCCTTCGTTGAGTCCGAGGATGCTGTAGACGTTGATGCGCGCGTCCATACACGCCACCACTGCGACGTGTTTGGCCGGTGGCAAGGGGAGCGGGCCGGAGAACTGCTCGGCGTAGCGGGCGTTGTTGGCCAGGAGTTCGTCGGTGACGGACATGGGGAGTCCCCTTCCGAAGTGGGTGTCCCGCCGAGTGGACTGCCCCGGCCGTTTGTGCGCAACGGGGTCCAGTCAGTGGAAACTCAGGTTCGTCGCCCGATACCGAACGTGAACCCGCTCGCCCTCGGGTCTTCGCCGGTCGGCTGTGGCGTGCCTTCGCGCGGGCCGGCGAGGAACTCGCCAAGGGTTTCGGCGGGGGCGCAATCGAATTCGGACTCGCGCGCATCGTGTCCAGGAGGACGGCCGCAGGACGGTGTCGAACAGACCCGGGGTTACAGGCACAAGGCGCAGCCGGCGGCGGGCCGCGCTCGAGCTCCGCCCGATCCGGGTGTCTTCGGGGCGAATCCGCGGTTCAGCTCAGCAGCGGCCGGTCCCGCACAGGCCGGGCGTCGCGAGGCGCGGAGGTGCCGACGATCATGACCGACCCGTTTCCCCGAACCACGGCGACGTTCGTCGTCACCACCACTCGCAAGTCGGCCGCGGGCGGCGACCTCGACTGCGCCGTCGCCGAGCGCCTGTCCGGGCTGCCGGCCGACGAGCTCGCGTTGCGCCCGAGTGTGCTGATCGTCGACCTGACCCGCGTGACCTTCTGCGGCACGCGGGTCCTGCACCTGCTCCTGACGGCTGCGGCCGATGCCCACGCGGCCGGAATCCCGTGCGTGTCCTCCGGTATGTCCTTTCCGGACAGTCCACGGCGGATCGCCGGTTCCGTTCGTCCGTTTCACACGTTTTGTCGTATTCGGAGTAGGCGGCGGACTCACAGCGGAAACACGCCGGTAACACCGCCCGGTTAACTTCCTGCCGCGGGTCGGCGAGACGAGGAGACGTACGGGCGTGGTGGATACGGGAAGCACGGCGTGGTTGCTCGTCAGCGCGGCACTGGTGATGCTGATGACGCCGGGCCTCGCGTTGTTCTACGGCGGGATGGTCCGCGCCCGGAGCGTGTTGAACGTGATGGCGATGACGTTCATCTGTCTCGCGACCGTCGGCCTCGTCTGGGTGGTCTACGGGTATTCGCTCGCGTTCGGCGCCGATTGGTTCGGCGGGCTGCTCGGCGATCTGCGGCTGGCCGGTCTGCGCGGGATCGCGGAGCAGACGATCGGGCCGGCGGGGAGCAAGGTGCCGCTCTTCGCGTTCGTCGCCTTCCAGATGATGTTCGCGGTCGTCACGGTGGCGCTGCTGGCCGGCGCGATCGCCGAGCGGGCCCGGTTCTGGACCTGGACGGTGTTTTCCGTCGTGTGGGTCACTCTGGTGTACCTGCCGGTCGCGCACTGGGTCTTCGCGCCCGACGGGTGGGTCGCGAGCAAGCTCCATGTGCTGGACTTCGCGGGCGGCACCGTCGTCGAGGTGAATTCCGGTGCCGCCGCGCTGGCGCTGGCGATCGTGCTCGGTCGCCGCCACGGCTGGCCGAGGCAGGCCGCCCGGCCGCACAACCTGCCTTTCGTGATGTTCGGCGCCGGGCTGCTGTGGTTCGGCTGGTTCGGTTTCAACGCCGGCTCCGCGCTGGCGGCGAAGAACTTGGCTGCCACGTCGTTCTTGAACACCACCGTCGCGGGGGCGGTCGCGGTGCTGGGCTGGCTGCTCGTCGAGCAGTTCCGCGACGGGAAACCGACCACCCTCGGCGCCGCGTCCGGTGCGGTGGCCGGGCTGGTGGGGATCACGCCCGGGTGTGCCTACGCCGAACCGCTCGGCGCGATCGCCATCGGCCTGGTGGCGGGGGTGGTGTGTTCGTTCGCGGTGGGACTGAAGTACCGGTTCGGGTTCGACGACGCACTGGACGTGGTCGCGGTGCACGGCGTCGGCGGCTTGATCGGGACGCTGCTGATCGGCTTGTTCGCGACCGTCAGCGTGGATCCACAGGGGGTCAACGGCCTGTTCTACGGCGGCGGACTCGACCAGCTGTGGCGCCAAGCGGCCGGGACGTTCGCGGTACTAGGGTACTCGCTGGTCGTGACCTTCCTGATCGGCTGGGTCATGCACAAGTTCATGGGATTCCGGCTCGACCGCGAGGCTGAGATCGACGGTGTCGACGAGGCCGAGCACGCCGAAGGCGCGTACGAGCTGGCAGTCCAATCCGGACGCCGGGGCAGCGTGCCCGCCGGTGCCGCGGGATCGCACCGGCCGGCACGCGAGGAGACTCGATGAAGCTGCTGACCGCCGTCGTCAAACCGTTCGTGCTCGACGACGTCCGGGAGGCTCTGCAGGAACTCGGCATCGCGGGCATGACGGTCACCGAGGTCCGCGGATACGGCCGGCAGAAAGGCCACACCGAGATCTACCGGGGCGCCGAGTACGCGATCGACTTCATCACGAAGCTCCGCCTGGAAATCCTCCTCGACGACGACCAGGTCGAGGCCGTGCTGCGCACGGTGCGCGAGACCGCCCACACCGGCAAGATCGGCGACGGCAAGATCTGGGTCACCCCGGTGGAAACCGTCGTCCGCGTCCGCACCGGCGAACGCGGATCTGACGCTCTGTAGGCCTGCCCTGCTCCGCAACAGAACCCATTGCCGACACCCCGAGCCGGCTCTCACCCAGGCCGCGTCGGCTCGACACGCGTTGACGTGCTGACCGATCGTCCCTAGGTTCGACCCCATCGCCGACCTCGAGGGAGCGGTCATGGCCATTCCGGTGCCCGATGCGGTAAGGCTCGCGGCGCTGTCGCAGCACTACGGATTCGACTTGACCCAGGCCGAGGTCGGGGAGTTCGTCCCGGTGGTCGAGGGGACGCTGGCGGCGTCGGAGGAGGTCGAGCGGCTCTACCGCAGGTCTGCGCCCGAGGCACCCGTGCGTGAGTTCGCGCTGCCGGCGGACAATCCGCTCAACGCCTGGTCGGTGCGGACCGCGATCAGCGAGACGGCGGAAGGCTCGCTGGCGGGCCGGACGGTCGTGGTGAAGGACAACGTCGCCGTGGCCGGGGTTCCGATGGTCAACGGTTCGGCGTCGATGGACGGCTTCGTGCCGAGGCGGGACGCCACGGTCGTGCGCCGGCTGCTGGCCGCGGGCGCCACCATCTCCGGCAAGTCGACGTGCGAAGACCTGTGTTTCTCCGGGGGCAGTTTCACGTCGTGGCCGGGGCCGGTGCGCAACCCGTGGGACCTCTCGCGCAACGCGGGCGGGTCCTCGAGCGGCAGCGCCGCACTGGTGGCGAGCGGCGGTGTCGACCTGGCGGTGGGCGGGGACCAGGGCGGCTCGGTGCGGATCCCGGCGTCGTTCACCGGCATCGTGGGGCACAAGCCGACGTACGGATTGGTGCCCTACACCGGCGCCTTCCCGATCGAGCAGACCATCGACCACCTCGGGCCGATGACGCGCACGGTGGGCGACGCGGCGCTGATGCTGAGCGTGCTGGCCGGTGTCGACGGCTACGACTCCCGCCAGCCGACAGTCCTCGATCCGGTCGACTACGTCGCCGCTCTGCGCGAGAGCGCGTCCGGTCTGCGGGTCGGCGTGGTGCGGGAAGGATTCGGCACACCCGTGTCACTGACCGGTGTCGACGACGCGGTCCGTGGCGCCGTGGAGGTGTTGCAGGCGGCCGGGCTGACCGCGGACGAAGTCTCGATCCCGTGGCACCTCGACGCCATGGCGGTGTGGAACGTGATCGCGACCGAAGGCGCCGCCTACCAGATGATCGACGGCCACGGGTACGGAATGGGCACCTGGGGCCAGTACGACCCCGAGCTGATCGCGCACTACGCCCAGGGCCGGGTCGCGCGCGGTCGCGACCTGTCCAAGACGGTCCAGCTCGTCGGCCTCTCGGGCCGCTACACCTTCGAACTCGGCGGCGGCAAGTACTACGCCATGGCGCGCAACCTCTCGTACGAATTGCGCGACGCCTACGACGCGGCACTGGCCGAGTACGACGTCCTCGTCATGCCGACGCTGCCCTACGTCGCGCGGGAGCTGCCGTCGCCGGACGTGTCTCTTGCCGACTACCTGGACACGGCGCTGTCGATGATCGGCAACACCGCGCCCTTCGACGTGACCGGGCACCCCGCCTGCAGCGTCCCCGCCGGCCTCGTGGACGGCCTGCCCGCCGGCATGATGATCATCGGCAAGCGGTTCGACGACGCCACCGTCCTGCGCGTCGCCCACGCCTACGAGCAAGCCGTGGGAGGTTTCCCCGCTCCGGCCGGCGCCGCGGCGCCGGCGACGTCTTGAGGGGCGACTCTGTGTGTTCGGCGTGCTGGCGGTTGCCCACGCTCTCGAGGCGCTTCGCCGGGCGTTGGCATCAGACTGGGCTGTTGAGTCGCGCGGCCTGGCGTGTCCGGGCACTCGATCGACGCCTGGGCCCGGCACGTGCCGGACGCGGTTGCGGTCGAGCGTCGCCAGGCCTTGACCCGGGGTGACGTGCCCGTCGTTCCAGTTGCTCCCGCTGATTCTCAGTACCTCTGGCTGGTACTCGGTTCCTTGACTGCATTCATGGTCGGGCGCACTGTTGGGTATCGGCGACGTCCAGTGTGTGGCGCCGCCGTTGCGGAGGATCTGACGGCTGACCGGACGGACGAGCGGATCGCTGAGGAGCGGGCGGCGCTGCGGCGAGTGGCGGCGTTGGTGGCGAGTGCCGTGCCTCCCGGCGAGGTGTTCGCGGCGGTTGCCGCCGAGATCGGGCGTGTGGTGGGCACGGACGTCATCACGATAAACCGTTACGGTCCGGATCGAATCGCAGTCGCGGTCGGCGTGTGGACACGGACTGCCACGAACTCGCCGCGTCCTGGCACCCGGTTCAGTGTGGATGACTCCGACGTATTGAAGTTGGTGCACGAGACGGCCCAGCCAGCGCGAATCGACCACGTCAACGAACTCGTCGACACGCCCACCACGGGGGCGTGCAAGCAGCTTGGTTCCGTGGTGGGCGTGCCGATCAGCGTCGAGGGCAGGCAGTGGGGTGCCGTAGTCGTTCTGTCGTTGCAACCGCGAACGTTGCCGGACGACATCGAGGAGCGCCTGGTCGGATTCACCGAGCTCGTCGCGACGGCGATCGCGAACACGCAGGCACGGGTCGAACTGCGTCGGTATGCCGACGAGCAAGCCGCGCTGCGCCGTGTGGCAACGCTGGTCGCGAGTGCTGCGACGCCTGAGGACGTGTTCGCCGCGGTCACGGCGGAGGTCGGCGGAGTCTTGGAGGTCGACTTCACGTTTCTGAGCCGATTCGACGCGGCCGATCGTGCGACGATCGTCGGCGCCTGGTGCCAGACCGATGACAGCACTGGGCTGGCCACCGTCGGCACCGGGTACGACCTGGCCGGATCGAACATTCCGACTCTGGTGTCACGAACGGGTCGAACCGCCCGGATCGATGACTACTGGGAGGCCACGGGCGCTGCCACCGACCTGATCCGGAAGCTCGGCATCCGGTCCGCGGCCGGGGCACCGATCAGCGTCGAGGGCCGGCTGTGGGGTTGCATCAGCGTGATGTCCTCGCGCGAGCAGTCACTGCCTGCCGACGCCGAAGGTAGGTTGACCGCGTTCACCAAGCTGGTCGCGACAGCCCTGGCGGATACGCTGGCCCGGTTGGAACTGCGTCAGTACGCCGATGAGCAGGCCGCGCTGCGTCGCGTGGCAACGCTGGTCGCTCGCGCCGCACCGCAGGGCGAGATGTTCACCGCCGTTGCCACCGAGGTCGGGATGTTGCTGGGGGTGGACCTTGCCGTTCTGAGCCGGTACGACCTCGACGGCTCTGCGGCTGTCGTGGGCGGTTGGTTGCGGTCCCGTCCCGACGAGCCCTTCTCCGCACGCGATCGACTCACGTCCGAGGGCCCACTGCACACCAAGGTTTTCCAGACTCACGCGCAGGCGAGAATCGACGATTACACAGTCAAGTCTGCCTCCGGTGCCTCATTCGCACGGATCTCGGGATTGCGCTCGGCGGTCGGTGTCCCGATCAACGTCGAACAACGGGTCTGGGGCGTCATCAGTGTGGCGACCACCGGGACCGAGCGCTTGCCGTCGAACACCGAGAAACGGCTGACCGCGTTCACCGAACTGGTCGGCACCTCGCTGGCCAAAGCCGAGGCACAAGCAGCGTTGCGAGCATCTCGGGCACGGATCGTGACCGCGGCCGACACCGCACGCCGCCGCATTGAGCGTGACTTGCATGACGGCGTCCAGCAACACTTGGTGTCTCTGGCACTTCTGCTGCGCGAAGCTCAGCTTGCCGCGCCGCCGAACGCCGGCGAACTGGTTCACCAACTCGACGGCGTCGTGGATGGGCTGGGCAGCGTGCTCGACGAGATCCGTGAGATCTCCCGTGGCGTCCACCCGGCTGTTCTGGCGGAGGGCGGGCTGCTGCCGGCTTTGAAGTCGTTGGCCCGGCGCGCGGCTCTGCCGGTCCATCTGGATATCCGCACGCAGGCGCGGTTCCCGGAACCGGTTGAGATCGCCGCCTACTACATCGTCGCCGAAGCACTCGCCAATACGGCCAAGCACGCGAACGCGACCGTGATCGACATCTTGCTGACCTCTGATGACGGCACACTGCGGCTCACAGTCCAGGACGACGGCCAGGGCGGAGCAGACCCCTCCCGAGGTTCAGGGCTGGTAGGCCTCACCGACCGAGTCGAAGCGTTGGGCGGCCATCTGTGGCTGCACAGTCCGCAGGGCGCCGGCACAACAGTCCGGCTCGCTATACCGCTTCCCTGACCCTGCGACACGGACCGGCACCGGCCATCGGGATCGATACCTCGAGGATCACGGGCCGAACGAGTACCAGGCGTCGGCGTTGCCGGCCAAGACCCGCGCCCGTTCGCCGTCGGTCAGTGCTGCCAGCAGCCGCTGCCCGCCGGGGCCGTGGTCGTGGGGGTGGTCGCTCGCGTACATCAGCATGGTGCCCGCGTCGAAGAGGTCGAGCGCCTGCCTGACCTGGAGCGGGTCCTGCGGCAGGTGGGCCGGCGCAGTGGTGAGCCGCAGGTGCCGCTGCGCGACCTCCGAAGGTTTGCCGGTCAGCCAGGGCACTTCGCGCCAGACGCCCTTCCAGTCCTTGTCGAACCGCCACAGCAGGGCCGGCAGCCACGAGAACCCGCATTCCAGCAAGGTCACCCGCAGCTCGGGCAGGTCGGCGAAGGCGCCTTGGGTGATCAGGCTGGTGATCTGCGCCTGCACGAGGATCTGCGAGTTGGCGAGGTAGTCCTCGAGGTAGGTGTGGGTGAGCCCGCTCGGGGTCGGCGCCTGGCCGATCCGTCCCCACGCGTGCAGGCCGACGACGAGACCGTGTTCGGCGGCGGCGCGAAGCAGCGGGCGGTGGCGGGTGTTGCCCCACGGTGCGTCGGTGCGTACCGGGAGCAGCACCTGCACGATCTGCGGATGGCTGCCGAGGCGTTCGATCTCGGCGACCGCGGCCGCGGGGTCGAGTGTGGGCACGACCATGCTCGCCCGCAGCCGGTCGTCGCGGCTCAACCACTTCTCGACGAGCCAGTCGTTGACCGCGCGGGTGAGAGCGGCCTCGTAGTACGGGTTGCGATTGCAGTGGAACGACGTGGTGCAGTTCAGCACGGCGAGCCTGAGCGACTCCGGGTCCAGCACCGCGGAGCGCACCTGCTCGACCTCGGTCGCGGGCAGGAGACCCGCGGCTCGTGCGGCGGGTGTGGCACTGGTGGGTGCGAGTGGCGGGTACGCCCCGCCCTGCGACGGCGACAGCGACTGCCCACCGTCCACGAGGTACTCGCGCCAATACTCGTCGAGGAACGGGGCCAGCTCGGCCAGCGACGCCGGTGCGCAGTGCACGTCGGTGTCGACGGCGCCGGTGCCGATCGCGGTCTCCGCAGCCGACACAGCCGACACAGCCGACACGCTCATCGCGTGCCCTCCGTGGCTCGCGCCGGCAGCCCGTACAGCCGGCAGGCGTTGGCCCCCATGATCTGTTCCCGTGCGTCGGACGGGAACAGTCGTGGCGCCAGCCGCGGGGAGTCGAAGTCCCAGTGCGGGTAGTCCGAGGCGAACATGATCCGATCGGTCATCCCGACGTGCTCCAGTGCGGTGGTGAGGTGGCGTGGGTCGTCCGGCTCTTCGATGGGCTGTGTGGTGAACCAGAGGTGCTCGCGGAGGTACTCCGAGGGCGGCTTGCGCAGGTGTGGCACGTCGATGCGCAGCCGCGGCCACGCCTCGTCGAGCGCCCACATCAGCGGCGCGGCCCAGACGATCCCGCCTTCCACGCAGATCACCTGCAGCGACGGGAACTCCTCGAACACGCCTTCGCACAGCAGGTTCGTGACCAGCGCCGCCATCACGTTGCCGTTCCAGACGTGCTCTTCGAGGTAGAACGACGGCCACCCGGCGCCGCGGTGCTGCTCGATCCCGCCGGTGTGCGCCGCGACCGGGAGGCCCGCCTCCACCGCGGCGCGGTAGATCGGCCAGTAACGGCGTGAGCCGAACCCGGTCTCGCCACCGGTGGGCAGGAGCACCTGCACGAACCGCGGGTCGTCGGCGCGCCGCGCGATTTCCTCGGCGGCGAGGTCGGGGGACTCGGTGGGGATCGCGATCGAGCTGCGCAAGCGCGGTTCGGGCGTGAGCCACTCCTCGGCCAGCCAGCCGTTGAGCGCGCCGCAGAGGGCCGCGGAGTACCGCGGTTCCTCGGCGCCGAAAGTGTGTCCCTGCAAGGGGATCAGGACTCCGTGGTCGATGCCGAACTCGTCGAGCAGTTGCGCCTGCGTCGTACCCAGGTCGCTGCCGGGGATGCCGCCCGCCTCGGGCCACGAGTCGAGCCGGAAGCCGGCGTTGCGCACGCGCGGGTAGAACTCGGGCGGGTTCGGCACCCTGCCGCCGAACATCTCCCAGCGTTCCCGGTGCGCGCCGCTCAACCGTGCCCGGATGTCCGCGGCCTGTGCGCTCGGGTGGATGTCGGTGTCGACGATCGTGTACCCGGCCCGCGCGGCCGCGGTGCCCGGCGACGACGCACCGGTGGGCAGCGTGCTTGTCATGACGCACCTCCGACTGTGCCCGGCTTGGCCGCCGGGTGTGGGCTGGTCTCGACCACCACGTAGGCGTCCTCGACGTGCACGGGGTAGGTCTCGGTGACGTACGGGCCGGGGCGGCGCCCGCCCTTCGCACCGGGCTCAGGCGCCGAGACCTGATCGGCCGCGACGGTGCCCTCTTCGACGCGAGGCTCCACGGACACCGTGTACGTGCGGGCCCGCGGCTCACCGGGGCCGAGGAACGACTGGCCGGTCTCGAGGTCGTACTCCCAGCCGTGCCACGGGCAGGCGACCAGGGCCTCTTCCTCGGCCATCGCGTACTCGCCCGGCCCGGCGGAGCTGACCCACGGCTTCGTGCGGCCGAGGCACAGCGGCCCGCCCATGTGCGGACAGTGGTTGTTGATCGCGTAGAAGCGGTCACCGACCCGGAACACCCCGATCGACCTGCGCCCCGCCTGCACGATCCGGCGCTCGCCCGGCGGGAACTCGTCGAGTCGCGAAACGACTATCTTCACGGTTCGGACTGTAAGCAGCCGCTTCCCCGCGGTGGAAGCAGAAACTCGGGATACGCGACATCAACGCGGTGAATACGCACTCGATCGGCGTAGCCGGTGCGCGGCCACTGTCCTGAAAGGACGGTTCCGATCAGCGGGCACCGAGACAAACGACGTAGGCCGAACAGGTCGCCGCGGCCGTGCCCGGCGCGGTTTTGTCTGCTTTCCTCGGTGCGCCACCCGTGCCGAACCGCCCGCGAGGAGTACGGATCCATGGCCGAACCAGCACCGTCGACGCGTCCGTCGAAGAAGACCCTCTTCGCCGCGAGCCTCGTCGGCACGTCGATCGAGTGGTACGACTACTACATTTTCGGGACCGCGGCGGCACTGGCGTTCGGGTCGGTGTTCTACCCGAAATTCTCCTCCGCCGCGGGCACGCTCGCGGCTTTGGCGACGTTCGCGGTCGGCTTCGTCGCCCGCCCGCTCGGGGGTGCGGTGATCGGGCACTTCGGCGACCGGATCGGGCGTCGGTCGATGCTCGTGCTCACCCTGCTGCTGACCGGCGGCACGACCACGCTCATCGGCGTCCTGCCGACCTACGCCGCGATCGGCGTCGGCGCTCCGCTGCTGCTCGTCCTCCTGCGGGTGCTGCAGGGCTTCGGGGTCGGCGGGGAATGGGGCGGCGCGGTCCTCATCGCCTCGGAGCACGCCACCCCGCGCCGCCGCGCGGTCTACGGCAGCTTCGCGCAGTTCGGCGTGCCGGTCGGGGTGCTCACGTCCAATCTCGCCTTCCTGGCCGTGTCCGGCCTGTCCGACGACGACTTCCTGGCGTGGGGCTGGCGGATCCCGTTCCTGCTCAGCGTCGTCCTCGTGGTGGGCGGGCTGCTGGTGCGCAGCCGGCTGCAGGACTCGCCGGAGTTCACGAAGGCCAAGCGGGAGCGGGCCACGAGCCGGGCGCCGTTCGCCGAACTGGTCCGCCGGCAACCGGTGACGCTGGTCCTGGCGAGCCTGGCCTCGATCGCTCCGCCCGCGATCGGCTACACCGTGACCGTCTACATGCTGACCTACGGGACGACCGTGGTCGGGTTCGACCGGACCACCCTGCTCTGGCTGATCCTGGCCTCGACCGCGATCTGGATCGGTGCGATCATGCTGGCCGCCCTCGCGAGCGACCGGTTCGGCTCCCGGCGGGTGTACGTGCTCGGCGCGGTGACCGCCGTGCTGTGGCCGGTGCCGATGTTCTTGCTGGTGGACACCGGCGACGCGGGCCTGGCGTTCCTCTCCTTCGCCGTCGCCGCGCTCGTTCAGGGCATCATGGCCGGGGCCCAGGGCGGGCTGTTCACCGAGATCTTCGACGTGCGAGTGCGCTACAGCGGGATTTCGATCGCCTACCAGCTCGGCGGGATGGTCGGCGGCGCCGTCACGCCGATCGTCGCGACCGCGCTGTTCGGGGCGAGCGGATCGTCGACCGTCGTCGCGCTCTACGTCGCCGCGCTGTCGCTGGTGAGCCTGGTGGCTGCGGTCGGGCTGAGCGTCCGGCGCGCGACCCTGACGGAAGACCGTTCCGCCACATCGGTGCGGCCGTCGGCGTGATTTCCACTCTGGCACCGCATAATGGGGCCATGCCAGGGCAACGGAGTCCGAGCGGAAGCAGGCCGGAATTGCCGTCCGAAGCTCTCCACGCCCTTGTTTCGGTGTCCGCCGACGGGCTCGCATTGCTCGACGCCGCGGGTTGTTTCGCCGCCCTCAACGACTCGGCCGCGGCCCTGCTCGGTTCGGCCGCAGCCGACCTGATCGGTGAGCCTGCGCCGTTCGCGCCCGACCCCGTGGAGCCCGACTCGGTGAAGCCCGACGCCGTGGCGCCGGACGGTGGCCGGCAAACCGTTCGCTGGCCGGTGCCGGGCGGACGGGTCCTGGATCTCGAGTACCGGCTGTCGCCGTTGTCCGACGGCGGGCAGGCGGTCTGGTTCAGCGACCGCACGGATGTCCGGCGTCAGCAAGAGCGGCTCACCGCGATCGCGCGGGCCGCGTCCAGCGTGGCCGGGGCGTTTTCGCTGCGGGCCACCCTTGACGCGGTGGCGCGCGAGATGGTGATGACGGCCAACATTGTCGCCGTGCAGATCCTGGCGCTCGACGATCCGGCCGCCGACCTGCGCATCCTCGGCATGGCGGGGTTCGGTCCGGCCGCCGATTTCGTCGACCGCCTCAGCGCGTGCCGGCGGCTCGGGGCGCACGTGCGGTTCTTCGACGCGTTCGTCGGCGGCGAGCCGGTGGTGCAGGTGCATCGCAAGGCCGCGATCATGGCCGACCCGACGTGGGAGCCGCTGCACGAGATCATGAACCGGCCGGACTGGGACGGGTTCGTCGCGATGCCCATGGTGGTCCGCGCCCGCACCGTCGGCGTGATCAACGCCTATTACCGCGCCGGGGAGGATCCGGGCGCGGGCTCGCTCGCGTTCCTGCAGGCGATGGCCGACCACGCCGCCGTCGCGATCGACACGGCGTCGTTGCTGGCGCAGACCCGCACGCGCGCGCAGTCGGACGAACGCCGCCGGCTGGCCCGCGATCTGCACGACTCGGTGGTCCAGCAGCTCTTCTCGATGCGCATGCAGGCCAAGGCACTGCGCGGCCGGCTCGATGGTCGCGACGCCGCGCTCGAGCACATCCGCCCGATAGCCGAGGAGCTCGCCGAGCTGTCCGCCGGCGCGCTCACCGACCTGCGGCTGCTGGTGTTCGAGCTGCGACCGCTGGACCTCGCCGAACACGGCCTCGTGGCCGCCGTTCGGGCGCACGCCGAGAGCGTGCGCGTGCGGACCGGGCTGGTCATCGACGTGGTCGCGGCCGACGAGCTGCGGATGACCGGCGCGCTCGACGTGCAGGAGGACCTGTACCGGATCGTCTGCGAGGCGGTGCACAACGTCGTGAAGCACGCCCGTGCGTCAACCGTCGAGGTCGGCCTTCGCGTCGAGGCCGACGACCTCGTCGTGCGGATCCGGGACGACGGTGCCGGTGGCGACGAGCCCCTCGGCAGCCGCGACCAGCTGGGCCTGGTGTCCATGCGCGAGCGCACCGAGCGCTGGGGCGGGCGGTTCGCGGCGGGGCCGGGCCCCGGCGGGGGCTGGACGGTGCGGGCGGCGGTGCCGCTGCGGCGAGTGCGGGAAGAGGCCACCGGATGAGCCCCGAAATGATCCGGATCGTGCTCGTCGACGACCACGTGGTGGTGCGACGCGGGCTGCGGGCGTTCGTCGAGATCGAGCCGGCCCTCGAGGTGGTCGGCGAGGCGGGGGACGGGGAGCAGGCGATCGAGCTGCTGCGCGAGTGGCGGACGCTGGAGCGGCCGCTGCCCCATGTGGTGCTGATGGACCTGCAGATGCCCCGGATGGACGGCGCGGAGGCAACCAGGCGAATCCTCGCGGAGCACCCGGAGGTGAAGGTCGTGGTCCTGACCAGCTTCGGCGAGGCCGAACGCGTGCACACCGCGCTCGCCGCCGGAGCCGCCGGCTACCTGCTCAAGGATGCCGAGCCCGAGGAAGTCGCCACGGCCATCCGCGCCGCCGCGGCCGGTGAGGTCCACCTCGACTCGGCCGTGGCCAAGCAGCTCACCCGGCGGATGGCCGCGCCCCGGGTCGGGCTCTCGGCGCTGACCGCGCGCGAGCGGGAGATCCTGGTGCTCGTGGCGCGGGGCTTCGCCAACCGGGACATCGCGGACACGTTGGTGATCAGCGAGCGCACCGCGCGTACGCACGTCAGCAATGTGCTGAGCAAGCTGCAGCTCTCGTCCCGCACGCAGGCGGCGCTGCTGGCGATCCGGGAGGGACTGACTCCGCCACCCGGCTGACGTCGGGCACCGCGATTTCCCCGCTGTGGCGGGGATCCCTCGTCGCAGCGGAGGGCTTCCCCGGTGCGCGGGAAGCCCTCCGCTGTCCACGGTTTCCGGTGGTTCAGCCGGATGTGGTGGTCTCCTCGCGAGTGGGCCGGGCCGCGTCGGTGGCCGTGGTCACGGGACGCAGCGCACCGTCCGCGGTGGCGGGGAGGTGGCGCTGGAAGCGGCCCAGCACCAGGAGCGCGGTCATCATCACGACGGGGAAGACGGCGAACACGAAGAAGGTGCTCTGCGCACTGAGACCGTGATCCAGGAGCACCCCGGCGAGCCACGGGCCGAGCATCGCACCGAGCTTGGACATCGAGGTCGCCCAGCCGGCGCCGTTGGCTCGGATCGCGGGGCGGTAGAAGATGCCCGAAATGCCGATCACGCCACCGTGGCCGCCGATGATGAACACGTTCGACAACAGCAGCACGAACACATACGCCAGCGCCGAGAGGTGGACGAACCCGATCACGAGCAGGCACGGCACCGCCAGCAGCGGCATGATCGCGATGGTCCCGGCCCCGCGGCGGTCGATGAAGCGGCCGATCAGGACCTGTCCCAGCGCGCCCGCCGCGGAAGTTCCCGCGGCGAGGGTGGCGGCCGCCGACACGCTGAAGCCGATCTGCTCGTTGAGGATCGGGCCCCAGAACGTCAGGTAGAACACGACCGTCGCCGAGCAGAAGTAGGACGCCCACACCAGCGTGGTGAGCACCGCCAGCCGCCCGCGGAACAGGGCCACCGGGGTGAAGTGCTTGCGTTCGACGACGTCGGTCCCGACGACGTAGGTCGCGTTGTCCGGCAGCGAGAGCCCGGGCCGCACGCGCAGCAGGGTGCGCTTGATCCGGTCCGGGGCGAGGCCCTTCTGCGCCAGGAACTTGACCGACTCCGGCAGCGCCGGCACCACCGCGAGGAGCACGACCAGTGACGCCGCGCCACCGACGAGGAACACCGACTGCCAGCCGAAGCGCGGGATCAGCAGGTTCGAGAGCGGGCCGCCCGACGCGCTGCCGATGCTGTAGCCGACCATCACGATCACCACGGACGTCGACCGCAGCCGGATCGGCGCGAACTCGCTGACCAGCGCCCACACCGGCGGGAGCGCGCCACCGACGAACAGCCCGGTGATCAGGCGCAGGAGCACCAGTTGGGGGTAGTCCTGCGCGAAGGCGACCAGGACCATGAAGATCCCGAACCCGGCGACCGACACGACGATGGCGGGCTTGCGGCCGACCCGGTCACCCAGGTAGCCGATGACGATCCCGCCCAGCAGAGTCCCGACGACACCCACGGTGCCCAGCGTGCCGAGTTCGGTGTTGGTCAGGTCGAACGATTGTTTCAGATAGCGGCCCGCGAAAGAGATGACTTGGAGGTCGAAGCCGTCCAGAAACGCGACCAGCCAGGATACGGAGAAGAGTGCGGTCCAGAACCTCCCCACTTTCTGGTTCTCGATCAGGGGGAGTACGTCGATGATCGGTCTGCTCGTCGTTGAATTCGACAAGGCACACTCCTTTGTGCGCTCGGGCCAGAGTGCTTCACCGTGTTTCGCAGATTGCCAGTATGTGGCTCACAGAGCGGGGTTCGGTAATAAATCGTCTGCACCCGCCGCATAACCGCCGTGAATACCCCGTTCGGGCTCACGAAGGCCGTCCGCGGCCTCTTCGACCACCGAGCGCAGCCACGCGTGCGTGCGTTCCTCGGTGTTCTTCCGGTGCCACCACAGAACTTCGACGATCGGTGGCGCGTCACCCGGGTACGGCAGGATGCGCAGATCGCCGCGGTCGGCGAACTGCCGGGCGAGCCGGTGCTGCATCACCGCGACCCGGTCCGTGCCCGCCACGAAGTACGGCGTCGCCTGGTAGCTGTCCACCCGCACGGCGACCTGCGGCTGCGTGGACAGTTGGGCGAGCACCGGCGCGAGCGGTGAACTCGCCGGGTACCCGTCGTCGGGGTGGTTGGGGATCACCCACGCCATCCGCTCCAGGTCGGCGAGACGCGGCCGGTCCCCCACCGGATTTTCGGCCGCCACCACACACGACCAGTGGTCGCGGAACAATTCCCGACCTCGGATTTCGTCGACCTTGAACGCGGACTTCGGCGCGGAAATGATCACGTCGATTCCGCGGAGGGTTTCCGGCAGATCCGCGGGCAGCTCACCTTTCGCCACTTTCACGCTCAACCGCGCACGAGGTGCTGCCGCGTGGAGTGCGCGTGACAGCGATTCGCCGAACGCGGCGATGACGTAATCGTTCGTCAGAACGGTGAATTCACGCTCGGTGTCTTCAGGGTGGAATTCCGGTTCGGGTGAGAAGAGCCGTTCGACGCCCAGGTACACCGGTTCTATTTCGGCGGCCAGCTGCTCCCCGAGCGGGGTGAGGACGAATCCCGAGCGCGTGCGTTCGAGCAGGTCGTCGCCGAAGTGCCGGCGCAGCCTCCCCAGCGCGGCGCTGGCGGCGGGCTGGGTCACACCGACGCGCTGGGCCGCCCGGGTCACGTTCTGCTCGCGCAGCAGCTCCCGCAGGATGACGAGCAAGTTCAGGTCGATGTTCGCCAGAGAGCCGACGCCCCGTCGGGTCACGTGCGATCACCACCGTGCGGTCACCTGCCAACAGGCCGTCCCGGGGACGACGACGGCCTCGCACACCGTACTACGCCCCTGGCGACCTCGGCAGCGCGGCGAAAGCACGGTCACGGCGTGCTCACACCGTCACGGCCGAGCGCCAGCCGGGGTGGTAGCTCTCGCGCGCCATCGCCGAGTACGGAGCCGGGCTGACGATGGCCCGGACGGAGAACTGTTCGTGCGGCTGCACGGTGGTCTTGCGGGAGCCGCCGTCCGGTTCGCCCCAGACCACGCGGACCTCCGCTCCGAGCGGCACGTCGGGGTTGACCGTGGCCAGTGACAGGGCGGCGCGCTCGTTCGCGCTGTAGCCGGTGAACAGCGACAACCCGATCCGGTTGCCGTCGGCGTCGAGCACCGAGTCGAAGTTCGACGAGCCGTAGTTGGCGTTGGGCAGGTCGAAGAACTGGTAGCCGGGACCGTCCGGATCGACGGGTGAGGTGAGCAGGGTGCCCACGTCTTCGGCGTTCCACGCGAGGGTGACCTTGCGCCGTTGGCTCTGGGGGTCGATCGCGGCGAGCGCGTCGCGGCCGATGAAGTCGTGGTCGAACTTGACGAACGAGCCGTAGCCGAGCTCCCAGGGGTTGAGGTAGTAGTCCTCGATCCGGTCGGACACGAAGCTGCCGGCCAGCGCGTTGGTCGCCTCGTAACTTTCGGCGCCGAGCCATTCGCGGTACGGGCGCAGCTGCTCGCCGGTGTAGATCGCGGGCAACGGCGACGGGATCCAGCCGGACTCCATCGTGTTGCACGAGTACGCGCGCGCCCCGGCCGGCTCGAGCCCGAACTCGCGGCCGGCTTCCAGGATGGTTTCGCGCACCTCGTCGTAGGTTTCGTACGGGCCCCACAGCTCCAGGCCGGGCGCGCCCGCCATCCCGTGGCGCAGGGTCCGGACCTGCCGGCCGGCGATGTTCAGGTGTCCCATGCGGAAGAACCGGACCTGCTCCACCGGGCCGCCGTGGACCTTTTCGATCACGGGCCAGGCGTTCGGGCCCTGGATCTGGAAGCGCCACAGATCCCGGGTCACCGGCTTGCCGTACGGCCGCGACGGCGACCGCTGGTCCAGCCGCAACTCGACGTCGTAGCCCTGGCTCGCGTGGAAGGTCAGCCAGTTGGCCACCGGGGCGCGGCCGACGAACACGAATTCCTCCTCGGCCAGCCGGAACAGGATGCCGTCGCCGATCACCCCGCCGTCGGGCGAGACGGGGACGAACTGCTTGGCCGAGTCGACCGGGAACTTCGCGACGCTGTTGATGCCGGTGTCGGAGATCAGCTTCAGCGCGCCGGGGCCCGAGAGGAAGAGGTTGACCATGTGGTGGGTCTGGTCGAACAGCACGGCCGTGGACCGCCAGGCGATCACCTCGCGGCGGAAGTTGGTGAACTCGGCGGGGACGACCGGGTAGATGTAGGCGCCGAGCTGGGAATTGCGGAGCAGGTCCACCGTGTTCTCCGCCTGATCGACCACGTCCTGCAGGCTTTTCGCGCTCATGTGCGGTCCGTTCTCGTGCGACTGGTGTCTGGGTCCCGGCGGCGGTCGCACGCCGCCGGAAGGCCGAGGGCCACTCGCCGGTCCTGGGCTGCCCCCGTTGGACGGTAGGCCCGCGGAGGTGCCGAGCGTGAGGTCCCGCAGGCCGGTCTCGGCTACGTCATTCGACCTAGGCGGATCGCGCAGGGCGGACGCCCCCGTCATTTGTCGCGGTGAACTAGGCCTCCCTGCCGGACGAAAAACGATCGGCGTTCCGTTCTACTGGTGGCCGGCCGATGGCGCGCCGGTCGGCGCGGCAGGCAGCGCTTGCGGTACGAGGAAACGAGGGCGGCGCATGACCATCCAGCAGGAGGTTGCGGGCTCGGGGCGCCGGCGGCCGGATCTGGCCGATCTGGTGCGGACCATGAGCTACGAGGTGATGCCGTTCCGCGGCACCGAGTCGGCCGTGCTCGAGCACGTGCCCACCGCCGTCCCGTTGACGGTCACCGTCACCGAGGCGAAGGGTATCGACACCACCCTGGACCTGACCGAACGTCTGCTGCGTCACGGTTATCAGGTCGCTCCGCACCTGCCGGCGCGGCAGTTCATCGACCGCGCCCACGTCGCCGACGTGGTAACCCGCCTGCGTGAGACCGGGGGGCGGTCGGTGTTCGTCATCGGGGGTGACGCGCCGAAGCCGGCGGGCGAGTTCGCCGACGCGTACGCCTTGCTGCGGGCGATGGAGGACCTGGGCCACCCGTTCACCGACGTCGGTATCGGTGGCTACCCGGAAGGCCACGCGAAGATCCCGGCCCCCGCGCTCGAGCGGGGGTTGCGGCAGAAGGCTCCGCTCGCGACCCGCGTGATCACCCAGATCTGCTTCGACGCGGCGGTCACCGGCGCGTGGTCCGCGGGACTCTCCGCCTCCGGGATCGACCTGCCGGTCCACATCGGACTGCCGGGCCCGGTGAACCGCCAGAAGCTCGTGCGGATCTCGGCCGGGATCGGGCTGGGGCAGTCGGCGCGGTTCCTGCGCAAGCAGCAGAACCTGATGTGGCGGTTGCTGCTGCCGCGTGGTTACGAACCGACGAAACTGGCCAGGCAGCTCGCCGCCGAGGCGCCGCGCGGCGGCAACGTCCACGGGCTGCACGTCTTCACGTTCAACGAGCTCGCGAAGACCGAAGCGTGGCGGCAGGAGCTGCTCGCCCGGGTCGAGGGAAAGGACGGGCGCGCGTGACCGGGGCCACCCAGGACGACGACTACGGGCGCCTGATCGTGCAGGGCGCGGACCGGCCGGGGATCGTGGCGACCGTGTCGGGGGTGCTGACGGACGAGGGCGCCAACATCGTCTCGCTCGACCAGTCGACCAGCGATCCGTCCGGCGGCCGGTTCTTCCAGCGCACGGTTTTCCACTTGGCGGATCTGCCTTCGCGGCTGGCCGACCTGAACGCGACATTGGAAACGCGCCTGGGCGAACAGCTGGGACTCGAGTTCCGGCTGGTGGAGGCGAGGCGGCGCAAGCGGGCCGCGATCCTGGTGTCCAAAGCGGACCACTGCCTGCTCGACCTGTTGTGGCGCCAGCGCCGCGGCGAGGTGCACATGACGGTACCGATGGTGGTGTCGAACCACCCCGACCTGGGCGACGACGTGCGCGGCTTCGACATCCCGTTCTTCCACGTGCCGGTGGGCAAGGGGGACAAGGCGGCCGCTGAGAAAGAACAGCTGAACCTGCTCAAGGGCAACGTCGATGTGGTGGTGCTGGCGCGCTACATGCAGATCCTGTCCGCCGATTTCCTCGCCGAGCTCGGCGTGCCGGTGATCAACATCCACCATTCGTTCCTGCCGGCGTTCGTCGGCGCCGGGCCGTACCAGCGGGCGAAGGAGCGCGGTGTGAAGCTCGTCGGCGCGACCGCGCACTACGTCACCGAAGACCTCGACGAGGGGCCGATCATCGAGCAGGACGTCATCCGCGTGTCGCACCGGGACTCGGTACCCGAGCTACAGCGAAAGGGGGCGGACGTCGAACGGCTCGTGCTCTCTCGCGCGGTGGCGTGGCACTGCGACGACCGCGTCGTCCGGGACGGCTCCACCACCGTGGTGTTCTAGCCGGGGGAACGGAAGGGAGTGGCTATGACGAAGGCCCGTGACGACTACCTGCTCGACCTGCGCGCGAGCCGGCGGGGGTACGCGCTGAACAAGATGTGCCTGTCGCTGAAGGACGAACGGAACCGGCGGCGGTTCACCGAGGACGAATCCGCCTACTGCGACGAGTTCGGGCTGTCGCCGGAGCAGAAGAAGGCGATCCTCGAGCGGGACTGGACCGGGATGCTCGAACTCGGCGGCTCCGTCTTCTACACCTACAAACTGGCGATGCTGGACGGGAAGTCCATGCAGTACCTCGGCGGTGTGTTCACCGGCATGACGGCCGAGGAGTTCGCCGAGGCGATGCGATCGGGAGGGCGGAAACTTGGCTAGGGTGATCTGGGGTCTCGCCACGTCGCACGTCCCGTCGATCGGCGCGGCGATGGACAACCGCAAAACCGCCGAGCCGTACTGGAAACCGTTGTTCGACGGGTACGCCCCGGCCCGGGAGTGGATGGCCGAGCATCGGCCGGACGTCGCGGTGATCGTGTACAACGACCATGCCAACGCGCTCGACCTCGACCTGGTCCCGACCTTCGCGGTCGGCACCGCGGAGTCCTACGAAGTGGCCGACGAGGGTTGGGGCCGCCGCCCGGTGCCACCGGTCGTCGGCGCGCCGGAGCTGAGTGAGCACCTCGTCCGCCGGCTCATCGACGACTCCTTCGACATCGCGACCTTCCACGGCCTCGACGTCGACCACGGCCTCACCGTGCCGCTGTCGGTGTACTGCCCGGATCCGGGGGAGCAGTGGCCGTGTGCGGTGGTGCCTGTGCTCGTCAACGTCATCCAGCACCCGCAGCCCACGGCCGCCCGCTGCTACGCGCTGGGGCAGGCGATCGGCCGCGCGATCCGGTCGTTCCCGGAGGATCTCGGCGTCGCGGTGTTCGGCACCGGAGGCATGTCGCACCAGCTGGCCGGTGCCCGCGCGGGTTTGATCAACACGCCGTTCGACCGCATGTTCCTGGAGAAGATCGAGACCGACCCGGAGGCCCTCACGCGGCTCACGCGGGAGGAGTACGTCGCCCAGGCCGGCACTGAGGGCATCGAGCTGATCATGTGGCTGGTGATGCGGGGCGCGATGGAGGAGCGGATCACGCGGATCCACGAGACCTACCACGTGCCGGCGTCCAACACCGCGGCCGCGCTGGCGCTGTTCGAGAACGGGGGAGCACCCGTATGACCGCTTTCGTTCTGCTGCACGGAGCGTGGCACGGGGGCTGGGCTTGGCAGCGGGTGACCCCCGCGCTGCGCTCGGCCGGCCACGAGGTCTTCGCACCGACGCTGACCGGGCTCAGCGACCGCGCCCACCTGCTCAGCCCCGCGGTGGGGCTCGGCACGCACATCCAGGACGTCGTGAACCTGCTCGAGGCGCACGACCTGCGCGACGTCGTGCTGGTCGGGCACAGCTACGCCGGGCAGGTGGTCACCGGTATCGCCGATCGGGTGCCCGAGCGGCTCGCCAAGCGGGTGTACCTCGACGCGTTCGCCGGCCGTGACGGCGAAGCCGCCATCGACCTGCTGCCCGAGCAGGTCGCCGGACACTACCGCGAGTCGGTGGCCGGCCCGGGTTTCGGCTGGCTCATCCCCGTCCGGTCCCTGAGTGTGCTCGGCGTGACGGACGAGGCCGACCTGGCGTGGCTCGGCCCGCGCCTGACGCCGCAGCCGTGGCTGACCTACACCGAGCCGCTGCGTCTCACCGGCGCGGGCGAGGGCGTGCCCGCGGAGTTCGTCGAGTGCACGGACTGGATGCGGGTGTTCCGGACCCACGCGGAGCGGGCCGCGAACCGCGGCTGGCCCGTGCACGAGATCGCCACCGGGCACGAGGCCATGGTGACCGCGCCCGGCGAGCTCGCGGACCGCCTGCTCGCGATCGCGAAGTCGTAGCCCACCGGAGGAACCGTGGAATTCCTGGTCCGCACCGAGAACCTGCTCCCGCCCGAGACCCCGGACGAGCTCCGTGAGCGCCTACGCAAGGCCGAACGCGAGCGCGCGCACGAGTTGCGCGCCGCCGGTGTGCTCAAACGACTGTGGCGGGTGCCGGGCCGCAACGCGACCATCGGCCTGTACGAGGCCGAAGACCCGGCCGCCCTGCACGACGCCCTGACCTCGCTGCCGATGTGGAAGTGGATGGACGTCAACGTCGAGGCACTGGCCACTCATCCGCAGGAGCGTTCGGCGGGGAACGGAGCGCCGTGACGCGGTAGTACTCGCTGAGCGGGGGACGAGTTCGACGGACACCATCGGCGATCCGTGGTCGTCATCCGCCACAGCCACACGGCCGATCTCCGGCCTCGAGCCGCTGCGATCGTTCCGGCTGAACAGAAGACAGTGTCGGCCGACTGCGGTACGGCAGCCGCCTTCCCCCAGGATGCCGTCTCCGACCTGCTGGTCTCCTAGGACGCGGCCGGCAACACGACCTCGATCACCGGTGATCAGATTCTCAGCCGGCCCGCTCAGCGCTCCGACGGCCGTGGCCAAGGGGTCAGCGCGACCATCGACTGCGCGGGCATCACGGTGATCCAGTGACGTGCCGAGGTAGGTCGTGCAGCCGATGTCCGAAGCGGGCTCCGAGCGACTCGTCGAGTCCTGGGGGTAGGCCCATTCGGGCTCGGTCCGGTTGCGGAAGCAGCACAGGTCGGCCTTTGTCGCCGGGAAGAATCTCGGCGTAGGCGAATCTGCCACACCTTCTTGATCAAGACCGTGCAGTGAATCCGCTCACTCGACGCCGGCTCGCCGTCTACGGCCTGGCTCGCGGTCAGTGCGTGCTGCCCGTGGGCGTGAACGTGCTCTAGCCAGCGCCGTTGTTCGCCGGCGGCGGCTGCACGATGGCCGCCTCGTGTTGTCCGCTGCAGACGCGCTGCTCGTCGGAGGAAGCGCCTGGGTCGTCGGGAGCCGAATTCCCGGCGGCGGCCGGTAACGCCGGGCGGGGTCGGACCGACCATGTCGTGTTGATGTCAGCGAAGGAGCACCAGTGTCCAACTCACACCCGATGGTCCCGCCACAACCAGCGTCCAGAGCGAGGCGGCGCTGGCCGTGGATCTTCGGGGCGGTGCTGGTCGTCGTGATGGTCGGGGTCGGCGCAAACGCTCGTCGAGCGGAGAGTCTGCAGCCCTCCCAGGCTGCCCACGATGCGGCGACGTCGTCGGCTACGGCAACCGACGGCGGCACCGGCGAGGCGGCCATCCTGCGTGCGGCCGGCCTGCTGCACGCGCACGTCGAGAACCTCGAGCAACTGATCTGCGACCCGTACACGGCGACCGCGACGGCGACCGCCGGTGGGTTCGATGTCCACGTCACCTACCCGGGCCCCGCGAATTTGACCGTCTTCGCCGAGACCTTCGACGAGCGCCCCAGCACGCAGCACAAGACGATCGGTGGGCAAGACGCCGGGGCGACGTTCACGTTCACCGGATTCCCGCTCGATCAGGTGATGGCGATCTCGGTGTCGGAGACATCGGACCGCGGCCCCGGCACTTGCGACGTCTTCGATCGGGCTCCGTAGCCGACACCGCTTCCCCGGCACGTGCGCCAGTGTCGGCGGTGATCTCCCGCGCCACGCGCCGGGCGGCTTCTTCGACGGCGCCATCGAAGAAGCCGGCCCGGAAGTCGGCGAGACAGCGCGAGCAGCTGGCTACGACGATCGTCGTAGGGCACCGTCGAACTGGATTCTGGTGCTGAGCTGGAGCAGGTCGAACGCGAGGATCCGGGCCCGGCAGGTCGTCGACGAGGCGGTAGCTGATCTTCCGCTGCGGGAACCTGACGCTTTCCTGGCCGCTCCAGTCCGTCCGTTCGGAAGTCTCGTTGGTTCGAGAAATGATCGGCACCACGGCCGACCCGCTGGTCGGCCCCTGCGCTCGGCGGCGATTCGGTGGAGCTCTCACGCCGTGGTGAAGTGAAACGCGGTCAGGTCCTGCCCCACCTTGGCCTCGGCTACCGATTGGTAACCGACGTTGGCCTGGGCACCTTCAAAGTGCGCCCCTGCCGGTGCGCTGGCGGTGTTGCGAGCCTTCGGAGAGCCGAGTCTGCCGCTCCTGGACGTTGGGCCTCGCACACCAGGCGCGGTGGCCGGTACCGTGCTGATGGTGCCGACGTGGCGTTTACGGGATTTCCACGACGACGATCTGGACCGCGCCATCCAGCTCTGGGATCAGGACCGGCAGGCGGACGATTCGCCTCCGGTGTTTCCGATTTCGGAGGTCATGGCTGCGACCCGGACCGGCGTTGTCGTGGTGGCGGTGGTGGGCGATGACCTGGTGGGGATGGCGGTCGCCCAGGCACAGGGGGAGCGGGCCTGGATCACGGGGGTGTCGCTCGAGCGGCGGTGGCGCAACCGGGGGATCGGCAGCTCCTTGATCGGCGAGCTCGAGCGGCGGCTGAGGGAGCACGGAATCCGCCGGATCAGTGCGCTGCTCCCGCCCGGCGCGACGGGAACCGTGGCCCTGGAAAACTCCGGCTATCCGGCTCGCCCCGGGTTGATCTTCTACGAAAAGGTCGAGCATCTCGGGGCCAGCGACGCGGGCCTGCTCGCGGAGCTCGGCGGGCGGGTTCTGCCGCGTGGACTGTGGACCGATCTCGCAGGGATGGAGCGGGAGAAGGAAACCATCGAGCGGCGGATCGTGCTGCCGCTGGCCAAGCCCGTGCTGGCGGACCGGTACGGCGTCGTGCAGCCGAAGGCGGTCATCCTCTTCGGCCCGCCGGGCACGGGCAAGACCAGCTTCGCCAAAGCGGTCGCCTCCCGGCTGGAATGGCCGTTCGTGGAGCTGTTCCCCTCCAGGCTCGCGTCGTCGGGAGCCGGAGGCTTGGCTACTTCGCTACGGGACACGTTCGCCGACCTGGCCGACCTCGAGGCCGTTGTGCTGTTCATCGACGAAGTCGAGGAGATCGCCGGCGTCCGGTCCGGGCTGGCCGTCGATCCTGGCCACGGAGTCACCAACGAGCTGCTCAAACTGATCCCGGGCTTCCGCGACCACGACGACCGCCTGCTGATCTGCGCCACCAACTCCGTCCGCTCTCTCGATCCGGCGTTCCTGCGCCCGGGCCGGTTCGACTACGTTCTTCCGGTCGGTCCCCCGGACCCGGCGGCCCGGGCGGCGATCTGGCGGCGGTACCTCGGCCCCGCTGCCGGCGGTGTCGAGCTGGAGCGGCTCGTGGCGGCGAGCGAGATGTTCACCCCCGCCGACATCGAGTTCGCCGCTCGCAAAGGTGCCCAGGCCGCGTTCGAACGTGATGTCGTCCACGGCCGCGGCGCCCCCGCCGGCACCGAGGATTACCTCGCCGCCGTCGCCGACACCCGGCCCACCCTCACCGAACAGGCCCTGACCGAGTTCCGGGAAGACATCGCCCGGTACGTGCGGATGTGATCGGCGCACGCGTCGGCCGTCGCCGTCTCGAACTCGGCCGCACCACGAGGTTCGCCCGCGCGCCGGGACACCTCGCTGAGCGGCGTCGGCTGTGCTCACCAGCTCAGTTCCCGGTTGACCACGGGCAGCGTGACAGCGACGACCCGACGCTGCCAGGCGCTGCGCGACTCCCGCGATGCCTGATGCCAGTCAGCGAACGTCGGCCGGGATCGTCCTTGTCATTCGGCCGGAAGATTGACCGGATAGATTGACCGGCATGACTTCCACCGGCGACAAGGCCACGCTGCTGCAGGAGCTGCACGCGGCCCCGGAACTGCTGCTCGTCGTCAACGTCTGGGACGCGATCACCGCCAAGGTTGTCGCCGAGACGCCCGGGACCAAGGCACTGGCCACACCCAGCCACGGGATCGCGGCTTCCCGCGGCTACCCCGACGGCGAGAAAATCCCGCGCGACGAGATGATCGCCGAGGTCGCCCTGATCGTGCGCGTCGCGGGTGACCTGCCGGTGACCGCCGACCTCGAGGCCGGCTACGGCGACCCGGGCGGCACGGTGGCGCGGGCGATCGACGTCGGCGCCGTCGGCTGCAACCTCGAGGACCAGATGAAGCCGCTGGCCGACTCAGTGAAGGCTGTCGAGGCCGCCGTGGCCGCCGCCCAGAACTCGGGTGTCGACTTCGTGCTCAACGCCCGCACTGACGCGTTCCTCAAGGCCGGCGACCGCGACCCCGACGAGGTGCTCGCCGACGCCATCGCCCGCGGCCGCGCCTACCTGGCGGCAGGTGCGTCGAACTTCTTCGTGCCCGGTCTGCTCGACGAGGACCAGGTGGCCCGCCTGGTCGACGCACTCGGCGAGCGCAAGGTCAACCTGATCGGCATCCCCGGCTCGATCCCGTTGGCGCGTGCGCAGGAACTGGGCGTCTCACGGGTGTCCTACGGTCCGTGGAGCCAGAATGTGGCGCTCACCGCCCTCGCGAAGCTCGCCGAGGACGTATACGCGGGCGGCGGCCTGCCCTCGGACACGCGCAAACTGAACTGACCCCACCTCCGGCCCCGGCAGGCCGAACGCTGCGAGGGCCGGACTCGTTCACCGCGTCATGTGGCGATCTCGACCACCCGCCGCCCCGACGCCGACCGGACCCGGCGACCGCGAAGCACGTTGCTTCTAACGTGTTTCGCGGGCGCCCACCCGAACCGCAGCTGTTCTGAGCGATCAGCCACGCGCACGGCGGGCCGGGCCGCGTTCATGACCGACATGACCGCTGCGTTGACGTCGGCCGGGCTCGACTCCGCACCATCCACACAGAGCTGTTCGGCGCGCTCGACGCCATCAACCCCGGGCTCGTCGGGCCGATCACCCGGCCGCCGCACCCGCCGGCCGGGCCGCCCGGCACCGGGCCGGGCGTCACGTTCGCCCGCAGTGGCATTTCGGCACCGTTCCCAGGCGGCACGCTGCTGGAACTCGCCGACGCGTGCGACGTGCCCGCACGCTGGAGCTTGCTGCACCGGCGCGTGCCAGACGTGCGGCACGCCGGTCCTGTCGGGCTCCGTCGGCTACGCGCAGTTGCCGCTGGAGTCGCCGGCAGCAGGCCAGGCGCTGCTCTGCTGCTCCACCCCGCGCACCGACCTTCGATAAACAAGCGCGTCGGAGTCGGCACCCTCTCGGCCGGCGATGTCGGCAAAGCACTGGAGTGGGACCTAGACGATGCTCGCGAAATCCGCTCGGTCGGCTGATGACCGCTCGTTGACAACGCGCTCGCGTCCGTGTTGAGACAGCGCCCGGTTGTGAACGTGGAACTTGGTCGACCGGGCGTGCACGCGGTGCCGGAGTTATGTTTGAGGCTCCGATGAGGTCGCCGCGGGGTCTGTCCGATCAGGCCGGCGGGGGCGGCGACGGAGCGGGTAGCGGTGGTGCGAGATGCTGCGGGACCGGCACAGGGAGCGGGTTGAATTCGACCGGCTGGTCGACGCCGTGCGGGCGGGCCAGAGCCGGGTCCTGGTGGTGCGTGGCGAGCCCGGCGTGGGCAAGACGGCCTTGCTGGAGTACGCCGCCGAGGTCGCCCGGGGGTGTCGGGTGATGCGCGCGGCCGGGGCTCAGGCCGAGGCGGAGCTGGCCTTCGCGGGGCTGCATCAGGTGTGCGCGCCGATGCTGGCTGGGCTGGCTCGATTGCCGGGGCCGCAGCGGGTCGCGCTGGAAACGGTTCTGGGGATGGGGAGGAGCGACAGGCAGCCGGATCGGTTCCTGGTCGGGTTGGCCGTGTTGAGCCTGCTGGCGGAGGCCGCCCACGAGCGGCCGCTGGTGTGCCTGGTGGACGACACGCAGTGGCTGGATCAGGCGTCGGTGCAGGCTCTGGTGTTCGTGGCGCGGCGGTTGTCGGCGGAGTCCGTCGGCATGGTCTTCGCCGTGCGGGAGCCGCAGGAGACCGGGGAGCTGGCGCGGCTTCCGGACCTGGTTGTCGGTGGTCTTCCCGCCGAGGAGGCGCGGGAGTTGCTGAGCTCAGCGCTGGGACCGCTGGACCCGGAGGTGCGGGACCGCGTCGTGGCCGAGACGCGGGGGAATCCGTTGGCGCTGTTGGAACTCCCGCGCGGGCTGAGCCCGGCCGAGCTGGCGGGTGGGTTCGGGCTGCCGAGCATCGAGGGGCTGCCGAACCGGATCGAGGAGAGTTTTCACCGGCGATTGGCGCCGCTGCCGGCCGAGACGCGGTTGCTGCTGCTGGTCGCGGCCGCCGAGCAGAGCGGCGAACCGGTGCTGCTGTGGCGCGCGGCCCAGCGGCTCGGCATCAGGATCACGGCAGCGGCACCGGCGAAGGAGACCGGCCTGGTCAGCTTCGATCCACAAGCGTGGTTCCGGCATCCGCTGGTGCGCTCGGCCGTCTACCGCGCCGCATCTTCCGAAGATCGGCGCCGCGTACACGCCGCGCTGGGCGCGGTCACCGACGCGGAGCAGGATCCGGATCGACGGGCGTGGCACCGCGCCCACGCGGCCGCGGGGCCGGACGAGATGGTCGCGGCCGAGCTGGAAAACTCGGCCGGGCGGGCGCAGGCGCGCGGGGGTGTGGCCGCGGCTGCCGCGTTTCTCGAGCGGGCCACTCGCCTGACTCCCGACCCCGTCCAGCGGGCCGAGCGAGCGCTCGGCGCCGCGCAGGCCAAGCAGCAGGCCGGCGCGCCGGACGCGGCGCTGGAACTGCTGGCCACTGTCGAGGCGGGTCCGCCCGACGAATTCCGCCGTGCTCGCTGCGAGCTGCTACGCGCCCAGATCGCGTTGGTCACCAGGCGCGGCCGCGACACCCCGCGGCTGCTGCTCGAGGCCGCCACTCGGCTCGCGCCACTCGACGCGCGCCTGTCGCGCGACACCTTCCTCGGGGCACTGGAGGCGGCGGCTTTCGCCGGCCCGCTGGCGAGCGGCGGGGGAATCCGGGAGGTCGCGGAAGCCGCGCGGGCTGCGCCCCCGGCCCCGGAGCCGCCGCGCCCGCTCGATCTGCTGCTCGACGGTCTGATCCTGCAGATCACGGAGGGATACGCGGCCGCCGTGGCGCCGCTGAAGCGAGCGCTCGCGGCGTTCCGCAGCCCCGACCTCGCCCCGGAGGACGCCCTTCGCTGGACGTGGTTCGCGCTGGTCACCGCCCGCAATCTGTGGGATGACGAGACATTCGACGTCCTCACGCGCCGCCACGTCGAGATCGCCCGAGACACCGGCACGCTCGCCGCGCTCCCCCTCGCCCTCCAAACGCGCGTGTCCGCGCAGGTGGTCGACGGCGAGCTGACCGAGGTCGCGCCGCTGCTCGAAGAGAGCGCAGCGGCCGCGGAGGCGACCGGAATCGAGCTCCCGCCCTACGGCGGCCTGCTGCTCAGGGCCTGGCAAGGGCGGGAAACCGAGTTCCACGACCTGAGCGAACCGGTCGTCGCGGGCGCGGCCGCGCGGGGCGAGGGCATCGCGCTGGCCGCGACGGCGTGGACGAGCGTGGTGTTGTACCTGGGGCTGGCCCGCTACGACGACGCGCTCGGGGCAGCCCAGCGCCTCATCGAGTCGGACAACCCGGGCCAGCGGTTCGTTTCCCAATGGGGTGCGGCAGAGCTGATCGAGGCGGCCGTCCGGACCGGAACGCGAGACGCCGGTGCCGAGACATGGGCCTGGTTCTCACCCCTGTTGCGGGCCGCCGGCACCGACTGGGCGCTGGGCGTCGAGGCTCGTTCTCGCGCGCTGCTGGCCGACGGGCCGGGCGCAGAGCACGCCTACCGCGACGCCATCGAACATCTCGGCCGCACCCGCGTCCGGCCCGAACTGGCCCGAGCGCACCTGCTGTACGGCGAATGGCTTCACCACGAACGCCGCCGCGGCGACGCCCGCGACCAGCTGCGCACCGCGCACGACCTGTTCACCACCATGGGCATGGCCGGCTTCGCCGAACGCGCCGCCCGCGCACTCCACACCACCGGGGCGACCGTCCGCACCCACCGCACCGAGACCGACACCACCCTGACCGCGCAGGAAACCCAGATCGCCCGCCTCGTCCAGGACGGCCACACCAACCCCGAAATCGCCGAACGGCTGTTCCTCAGCCCCCGCACCGTCGAAAGCCACCTCACGCGCATCTACGACAAGCTCAGGTCACCGCCGCCGTCTCCTCCAGTGCCGCCGTCACCACCCTTGCCGCCGGCGACGTGACTGCCGCGGGCCGGATCGGCGGATTCCGGCTCCACCATCGTTCGCCGCCGTTCTGGCCTCTGGCACCTGTGCCACCGCTCGCCGCGCAGGTGCAGCCGAACCCGTTGTGGCCAAGGAGTTCTGCGACGTATTCGCGTTGGATGTTGCGCCAGAGCGAGAAGTCTGCGGCGACGGCGGCAGGCAGGACGCTGCAGAGCGCCGCGGATGTTGACGGTGCCGACGGCTCCCATCAACGGTCGGAGACCGTTGCTGCAAGGCCCTGCGACGAGAGCGGGCGCTATTCGCCGACACCGGTCTCAAACTGGAGATTTTCGGGCTCAACGTCAGCTCGGCCGGCGCGATCAGCCAATCGCCTGATCGCCACGAGATCAGCTGGGCGCAGAACGTCGAGCTGGTCCGCGCGGCTGAGGCCGCCGGGTTCGAATCCGCCGCGACCCCGCGGCTGCGCGCGAGAAGAGTCAGGAACTACGCAGCCTGGCCGCGCGGGAGAACCGAGCGATCCGGGTGTGGATGTCCGCCAGCGTCATCCTCGGCGAATCGGACACCGACGCCGCCCGCATCCGCGACGACTACGAGACCCGCCACCGCGACGACTAAGCCATCCGCAACTGTCTCGACTGGACCATGGGCGGCGCGCACCTGCCCCCGGACCGACGGCGGCACCTGGAACGCACCCTGGCTTCGACCGCCGGCAGCCACAGCCTCATCGGCGGCACCTGGTGTCCGAGCTCGCGGGGCATGGCCACGGCCCCGACGAGTCCACCGTCTGGCGTGAGGATCCGTCGGGTCGGCTCATCGACGGCGGCGAGCAGCCGACATTCGCTGCGGTAGAAGGAACACCGCTGTTCGAGGGCCGAGGTCACATGGTGATCTGCGGTGCGGGTGGCCGACGGTGTCACGAGGATCCGTCTCCATGGGCTGGGGGACGTATCGGGCAGCGTGCACCGGTCTGCAGGGCTGCGGTAGGCGGAGGTGTGCGGACCGAGAGCCCGCGAGTTTCGCTGCGGGTCGAGAGGTTCGATCGCCGCTTCGGTGACGTTGGTCCTTCGCCGCGATGCCTTGTGGCCGGCGCGCCGAACCCGGTGCCGGCGGTTAGCTGAGGAGTCGGGCCAGTCGACACCTTCAGGAGAAGCCGTGACCAGCGAAGCCGATCCGGCACCCGGACCGCGGGGCGGTGCCTGGACGGGCGCCGAGGTGGAGGTACTCGGCCGCGCGGTGCTGCGCGCGCCGTCAGTGCACAACACCCAGCCCTGGACGGTCGAGCCGGTCGGGCGAGCGGTCGTGCTGCGCGAGCGGACGGATGTCGCGTTGCCGCGGCACGATCCCGATCGGCGCGACCTGGTGATGTCGTGTGGGGCTGCACTGGCGAACCTCGAGCTGGCGGTGCGGGTGCTCGGCCGGCGAGCGGACGTCACGATCCTGCCCGACACGGCCCATCCGGAAGTGGTGGCGCGCATCGATGCGACAGTCCCGGCGCAGCCGTCGGACGCGGACCTGAGGCGGTTTTCCGCGACCACGACCCGGCGCAGTCAGCGGGCGCGGTTCACCGGAACGCCCGTGGGGCGGAGGCTGGCCGAGCAGGTGGCGCGGGCCGCGGTGACGACCGGAGCCCAGGCGGTGCCGCTGCCCGACGCCGGTGAGCTGGCGGCGTTGTTCGACCACGCTGCGCGCGCGATCCGTGACGACGGCGCGTATCAACGTGAGATCGCCTTGTGGACGATTCGCGACGAAGCGAGTCACCGCCACGGAGCGGGGCTCGGCCGCACCGTGGTTCCGGGCGGCGAGTTCCCGTGGGCGGGGCTGGTCCGACGCACCACCGACCTACCGGAGCTGCCCGTCTTGCGATCCAGGCTGGCGGGCGAGACGTTCCTGCTCTTCCTGACCACCGATGACGGCCGCGCCGATCACGTCCACGCCGGCTACGCGCTGGAGCAGTGCTGGCTCGAGGCGATCGCTCGCGGGCTGGCGGTGGCGGTGCTGACACAGCCCCTGCACGTGCCGGAGGTGCGATCGGCACTGTGCGAGGACCGCGGCTTGCCCGGTTTCCCGCAGGCGTTGATGCGGCTGGGCCGTACGTCGCGCATCGCGCCGCCGAGCGTCCGCAGGGGCCTGGGTGAAGTCTTGATCGGGCAGCGGGGGAGCGAGTCGTGATCGATCACATGGTCGTGGGTGTCGACGGCAGCGAACCGGCCGCGGTTGCTGCTCGCTGGGCTGCGCGGGAAGCCGCGTGGTGGCACACGTCGCTGACTGTGCTCACCGTGTGTGGGGTCGACGGTCCGTCCGTCGGTGGCGCCGAGTGGCGTGCGGCCAAGGAGGCGCTCGTGCTGGAGGTTGCGCGGACGACGCGTGACGAGCTGGCGGTGGCCGAGCCCGGTGTGTCGATCACCACCGAGGCGAGCGGCGCCGGCGTCGAGGCCGCTTTGCGGCAGGCCTCCCAGAGCGCGCTGTTGCTGGTGCTGGGCCCGCCCACCGGAACACTGTCCGGTTTGCTGGCGGGTTCACCTGACGCAGACCTCATCGCCCGCGCCGGCTGTCCGGTGGCGATCGTCCGCGGCAGTGGCGCCACACGGGTGGACGGGCCGGTCATCGTCGGCGTGGACGGCAGCCCGACGAGCGACGCCGCGATCGGATGGGCGTTCGAGGAGGCGTCGCGGCGACACACCCGGCTGGTGGCCTTGCACGCGTGGCAGGACAGCTGCAGCGGCCGGCCGTTCGGGGAAAGCCACGCGACCCCACTGATCGACGTCGGCGAAGCGGAAGAGCGCGCGCTCGCTCAGCGGCTGGCCGGTCGGCGCGAACGCTTTCCGGACGTCGACGTCGAGCTCGTTGTGGAGCGGGACCGGCCGAGCGACCGGCTGATCGAATACGGCAAGGACGCGGCCGTCGTGATCGTGGGCAGCCGCGGGCGAGGCGGCTTCACGGGCATGGTGCTCGGTTCCACCACCCACGCGTTGCTGCACCACGCCGACTGCCCCGTGCTGGTGGTCAGCAGGGAGCGGAACGGACAAACCTCGACAGGGGAGGAACGATGAACACGAGCACGACACCCGTCGCAGCGGTGATGACGCCCAGTCCGGTGTGCGCGCGGCTGGACACCCCGGTCAAGGAGATCGCGGACGTCCTGGTCCGCCGCGGGATCAGCGCGGTGGCCGTGGTCGATCGCCAAGGTGCGATCGCCGGTGTGGTGTCCGAACGGGACTTGCTGCCGCTGCTGCGCTCGGATCGCCGTCGCGGCTGGTGGCGCCGCAACGCGTGGCCGCCGCGAACGGCGCGGGACGTGATGACGAGCCCGGCGTTGACCGTGGCTGCCGGTGCGCCGGTTGCCGACGTCGCGGCGCGGCTGGCCGAATCGGGGCTGCGACGGCTCTTCGTTGTCGCCGCCGGGCGGCCGGTGGGTGTTGTCGCGCGGCGCGACCTCGTCGGGTTGATCTCGCGCTCGGACTCCGAGATCGCCCGCGAGGTGACGGTCCTGCTGAGAAAGTCCCTGCGGATCGGGCCGGATCGTGCGCGGGTGATGGTCCACTCCGGTGTGGTGACGGTGGCGGGCCGGGTCGAGCAGCGCAGCGAGATCGCGTCCGTGACCAGTCGCATCGAAGCGGTGTCCGGGGTGGTCGAGGTGTGCAACGGCCTCGACTTCGTGTGGGACGACGTGACCCGATGACCGGAAAGCACCCCGCGGCGCGGCTGTCGCGCGCGGTTTACGAGAAGGAGCTCGCCCGGCTGCAGATCGAGCTGGTGAAGTTGCAGGAGTGGGTGCGCGCAGAGGGCGCGCGGCTCGTCGTGGTGTTCGAGGGCCGTGACGCGGCGGGGAAGGGCAGCACGATCAAGCGGCTGACCGAGCACCTCAACCCCCGGGTGGCGCGGGTCGAGGCGTTGCCGAAGCCGACCGAGCGGGAGCGCACGCAGTGGTACTTCCAGCGGTACGTGGAATTGTTGCCCGCCGCCGGTGAGATCGTGCTGTTCGACCGCAGCTGGTACAACCGCGCGGGCGTGGAGCGGGTGCTGGGGTTCTGCACACCCGACGAGTACCACCGGTTCTTGCAGCAGTGCCCGATTTTCGAGCGTCTGCTCGTGGGCGACGGCATCCTGTTGCACAAGTACTGGTTCTCGGTGAGCCGCGACGAGCAGGAGCGCCGGTTCCGGGCGCGGATCGACGACCCGCTCCGGCGCTGGAAGCTGTCCACGACGGACCTGGAATCGGTGTCGCGATGGGAGGACTACTCCCGGGCGAAGGACGACATGTTCGTGCACACCGACATCCCCGAAGCACCGTGGTACGTGGTCGACAGCGACCAGAAGCGCCGTGGGCGGATCAACATGATCGCGCACCTGCTCGCCGGCGTCCCCTATCGCGAGATCCCCCGCGAGGCCGTGACCATTCCGCCGCGGCCGAGCGACGGCGGGTACGCGCGGACGGACCGGCGGTTGCAGCGCGAGGTCCCCGACTACGCGGCGACGCTGATGAAGCACTCCGCGCTTTCGTCCCGTCCGGAAGGGACTTCCTCCCCTGACCGTGCTCATCGCGGCTGAGCGACGGTGGAATGAGTCACCGGTCTGAGGTGGCGGGAACGGAGACATGTCGTGACGGGAACGACAGCCCGCGCCGCGGTGGTGGTCGGTGTCGACGAATCGGAGGCGGCTTTGGCCGCCGCCCGGTGGGCGGCGGAAGAAGCGGTGCGCCGGGATTGCGTGCTCCGGCTGTTCCACGCCGGGCTGTTCGACACGGCCGACCTCAGCGGCCGCGAACGGTCGTGGGAAGAACCGCTGCTGCTGGAGCGTGCCCGCCGCTGGATCCAACGAGCCGCGCAGGTCGCGCAGGAGGCCGCGCCGGGCGTGCGTATCGAGTACCTGGTCCGGCTCGGGCTCGCCGCCGACTTGCTCGTCGGGCTGTCGGACGAGGCAGCGCTGATCGTGCTGGGTTCGCACGGAATCGGCGGGCTGCGGGGAGCCGCGATCGGGTCGGTGGCGTTGCGAGTCGCCGCGAGCGCGCGCTGCCCCGCGGTGATCGTGCGCGGCCGCGACAAGCAGGGCGGGCCGGTGGTCGCGGGTGTTGTCGGTGATGGTGACGGTCGCACGCTGAAGTTCGCGGTCGAGGCCGCCCGCGACCGCCAGGTGCCGCTGATCTTGGTGCACGCGTGGCACGGGGGACGGCTCGACGATCCGGAACTGGTCAAAGCGGCCGCGGAGGGCGAAGAGCGAGCGCTCCGACGCCGGGGCGACGACCTGGCACGGACCGGTCCCGGTGTCACGATCCTGGCTCGGGCAATCCGCGAACGCTCGGCTGCGCGCGCGTTGCTGGGTTTCGAGGACGCCCAGTTGCTCGTGATCGGCAGTCGCGGCCGGGGGTCGGTCTCGGGCGGTCTGCTCGGCTCGACCGGGAACCGGTTGCTCGCTCATGCGATGTGCCCGGTCGCCGTCGTTCATTGAGACATCAGGAGGAGAGCCGTGCGCGCACGGGACATCATGACGCGGCCGGTGGTCGTGTTCGGGCCGGCGACGCCGGTGCGGGAGGCGATCGTGCTGCTCATGGAGCACGGCATCGCCGCGTTGCCCGTGGTCGACGAGGAAAACCGCGTCGTCGGTTCGTTCACGGAGGCCGACGCGCTGAGCGGGGTGCTGACCGGAGAGCCGGTCGCGCCGGGCCGGCTCGTGGAATCCGTGATGACCAGGCTGGTCGTCGTGGTCGAGCTTGACACCGATGTCAGCGACATCGCCGCCCGCATGCTCGTCGACCGGCTGCGCAGCATCCCGGTCGTCGACGCGGGCGGTCTGGCGGGGATTGTCAGCCGGCGAGACCTGCTGCGCCCGCTCGTGCGGCACGACGACGCCATCGCCGCGCAGGTCCGTGGCTTGTTCAAGGACTACACGGGGCACCGCGACCTGTGGTCTGTCTCCGTCATTGCAGGTTTGGTGACTGTCCGCGGCACCTTCGCCGACGAAGCCGAACGAGGGCTCGTCGCCGCTCTCGCGAAAACGGTCGAGGGCGTCACCGCGGTGGAACTTGCCGGCAAGAACTGACTTGTGCGGCCGCGATTCCCGCCGCCGAACCTGATCTCGAGGAGGAGTGATGCACGCACGACCCGGCGACTGGCTCGTAGTGAAGGGAGTTCGAGTCGACCTGCCCGAACAGCGGGGCCTGATCTTCGCCGTCGGAGGGCCGGACGGCACCCCTCCGTTCAGCGTCCGTTGGCCGGCCGACGACCACGTGTCGATCGTGTTCCCCGGCCCGGACGCCATCGTCCTGACCGAAGCGGAGATCACCGCGCGTGACGAAGACGACCGTGCGCGGTTCGAGCGGTTGCGGGTGCTGCGACAGTCGGGCGAAGGTGCGCACAGTGTCCCGGCGTGACGACCGCGTGGTGCTGGCCGGCGTGGACGGTTCGGCTTCGGCCCTGCACGCTGCGGTCTGGGCAGCCGAGGTGGCTGTGCGCCGGGGCGCGGTGCTGAGACTCGTGCAGGCGTACGTGGTTCCCTCGCCGGGAGTCTCGGGCATGGCTGTGACAGCCGTGCGCGAAGGCTTCCGGTCCCTCGCCGAGTCGGGCGTGGCCGAGGCCGAGGGGGCCGTGCTGGCGAAGTGGCCGTCGGTGCGGATCGAGCGGGCCGTCGTGGAGGGCGGTCGGGTGGGCGTCCTGCTGCGAGAGTGTGCGGACGCCGAAGTGGTGGTGCTGGGCTCGCGCGGGCTGGGCGGGTTCACCGGGCTTCTGATCGGCTCGACCGCGGTCTCACTCGCCGCCCACGCGCCGTGCCCGGTCGTCGTGGTGCGCGGGCGTCGGCCGGACGACCCGCCGCCGGTGGCCGGCCCGGTGCTTGTCGGGCTCGACGGGTCTCCCGACAGCAACGACGCTCTGGGTTACGCGTGCGAAGAAGCCGCGGCTCGCGGCACCGCACTCGTGGCGGTGCACACCTGGAACGAGATCACGCCGGAGGGAAAGTTGCGGGCAGCGGGCACCCGCCCGGAGGACGTCGCCGCAACCGAACGACGGCGGGTCGACGAGCAGCTCGCGCCCTGGCGTGAAAAATTCCCCGACCTCCCGATCGACGTCGTGGTGGTCCGAGGACGGCCGGTCCGGACTCTTCTGGAGCTCGGAGCGGACGCGCAACTCGTCGTGGTGGGCAGCCGTGGCCGCGGCGGGTTCACCGGGATGTTGCTGGGCTCCACCAGCCAAGCGCTGCTCGTGCACTCCGCGTGCCCGGTCGCGGTCGTCCGCCCGGGCAGGCAACCGTCATGAACCGTCGCAGCACCACGGCGCCGAGGTCGCTCGCCGTGTCAGAGACGGTGTTCGCGCCATGCCCTCATGGCGGCTTGCGGTCCGGTCCGCGGTGATCGGGATCCACTAACCCGCGTGGCAGGAAACGTCTCTTGTGGACAGTCGTGGCGGGAACCGGCACAGCGCCGGCGGTGCGGGAAGCCGTGGTCCGGGGACTCGGATCGGCTCGCAGACGGTGACGTTGGTCCTTCGCGATGGTGACTCCGGACCGGCGTGGCCGGCCTTGCCCGGTGGTTACTTTCGGTGCAGCGAACGGAAGGGGCGAACTCCATGCGTGCACGAGATCTGATGTCCGCGCCGGTGGTGACGGTGCACCCGTGGGCGCCGGTGAAGGAGGCGGCCGCAGTGCTTTCCGAACATGGGTTCACCGCGCTGCCGGTGGTCGACGACGACGAACGCCTCATCGGCATCGTCACTGAAGCCGACCTGATCCGCGGGCGCATCCCGGCCGACGCGCGGACGGCCCATCAACGCCCGGAAATCCCCTCGGTGGCGGAGACGTCGGTCGAGCAGGTGATGACCACGCCGGTCACCGCGATGTCGTCGGGGACCGACGTCGCCGATCTCTGCCAGGCCCTCGTCGACGCCAAGATCCGCGCGATGCCGATCGTCGACGGCAGCCGCCTGGTCGGGATCGTCACGCGTGGTGACGTGGTCCGTGTGCTCGCCCGGGAAGACAGTGCGATCTCCGCCGACGTGCGGCACCGGCTGGAGATCTACGGCGGCACCGGTCGCTGGAAGGTCGAGGTGCACGAGGGGGTCGTGCGGATCGTCGACCGCTACGACGACAAGACCGATCGCCACGTCGCGAGCCTGCTTGCCCTGGCTGTGCCAGGCGTCGTCGGTGCCGAGACGGTTTCGTCGAGAGAGGACCCGTGGTCATGACAACGCACAACAGCAACACCGTGGTGATCGGCGTCGACGGTTCGGCAGGCGCGGACGAGGCGGTCCGCTGGGCCGCGCGGCTCGCGTCCGGACGGGGGCTCGAGCTGGAACTGGTGAACTGCTTGCAGGGCGCCGCGCTCTACTACGGTGGCGGCCTGGCCGGAAGTGACGAGCTGTTCGAGCAATTTCGGCGGGAAGGTGATCGCCTCGTCACCGCGGCTCGCGAGCTGGCTCTGTCCGTGGACGCGTCGCTCACCGTGCGAACCGGCGTGGTCTTCGACGCTTCAACCAACGCCCTCCTCGACCTGTCGAGGCGCGTTCGGCTGATCGTGGTCGGCCGGACCGGCACCGGTGGCTTCGCCGGGATGCTGGTCGGCTCCACGGCCGCCACCGTGGCCAGCCACGCCGAGTGCCCCGTCGCGGTGGTCCGTGGGCGACACGGCGATGGCCCGGTTCCGCTCGACGGGCCGGTCGTGGTCGGCGTGGACTGCACTCCGAACAGCGAGGCCGCCATCGCGGCGGCCTTCGAGGAAGCGGGTTTCCGCGGTGTGCCGCTCGTGGCCGTGCACGCGTGGAACGACGTCACGTACGACTCCACGGACAGCACGGCCCGCCTGATGCCCCAGCCGGAATCGCTCGAGCCGACGGAGGAGCGATTGCTGGCTCAGCGGCTGGCGGGCTGGCAGGAGAAGTTCCCCGAAGTGGCGGTCCGCCGGGCTCTGGTCCAGGACCGGCCGCGGCACGCGCTGCTCGCCGAGTCCGACGGGGCACAGCTGGTGGTGGTCGGCAGCCACGGCCGCGGCGGCTTCACAGGCATGCTTCTCGGCTCGACCGCCCAGGCGCTGATCCACCACTCGTCCTGCCCCGTGCTCGTGGTGCGGCCGGAGCCGAAGCGGTGACGGCTCTCGAGGCCACTGCCTCGACTCTTTCGCCGGTCGAGCCGGCCCAGGTCGACGCACAGTGGCGAGCGGCGAACTACCTGGCCGTGGGCCAGATCTACCTCGTGAGCAACACACTGCTGCGTGAGCCGCTCGTGCCCGGGCAGGTCAAGCCGCGCCTACTCGGGCACTGGGGACCTCGCCGGGGCTGAGCTTCGTCCACGCCCACCACGACCGTGCGATCCTCACCCACGACCTGGCCGCGATGTTCGTGACCGGTTCGGCCGCTCTCGACGGAAAGCAGGTCGAAGGCACCTGGCGTGCCCACCAGGTGCCGGTCGCGCATGTGCGCGAGGATCCCGAGCACCTCAGTGTGCTGGAGACATGGTTGCGGTCGTACCGGCCCGAAGAGCTGTTCGACGAACGATGCTGCCCTACGGGTGCTCGTGGTGGCCGACGACGGAGCGGGCTTGCCGGTGGACATCGCGGCGAGCGGGCTGCGTAACCTTCGCGACCGCGCGGAGTCGGCCGGCGGCACGTTCACGCTCGATTCGCACCCTGGCCGCGGCGTGCGGATTCAGTGGACTGCGCCGTTGTCTTGAGTCTGGAACGTCTCAGCGGCCAGGGGGACGCGGCCGGGACCAGGCGGCGCGCGGCCCCGGGTGTGACGACCACGACCGGGCAGCGCGAGTAGCGCACGAAGTCGCACGAAACGCTGCGGAGCAGCAGTTCCCGCGTGCGGCCGGCGCCGTGTGCGCCGACGACGAGGAGATCGGCGTCGGTGGACGCGGCGATCAGCTCCGTGGCCGGATCGCCCCGCGGCGTCGAGATCGTGACGTCCGCGGCGGACGGGAACTCCGCGCGGATGCGCGCGATGTCGTCGTGCGGGGCATACACACCGGCGGGATGCCGACCGCGCCGCTGCAGCGCGAAAGACGTTTCCGACAACAGGCTTTCCGTCGGCCGCACCAGCACGGCGTGCATGGAGTCATCGGGCTGAGCGGCAACGCCGAGTACCCAGCGCAGCGCCGCATCGCTCTGAGGGGAGCCGTAGAAGCCGACGATGATGAAGCGGCCGGAAGCCGGGTTCGCGGAATTCATCGCACACGCCTCTCCTCGGGTTACGGGTCGAGCGTCGTGGAGGAGATCGTGCGGGGGCCAGGGCATGAGGTCGCCGGTGCGGGCGAGGACGTCTGCCGTGGGCGCGGTGACTTTGGGCCGCATCGGCGGGATCGCACGACGGCGAGCATGGGGTTTGCCGGAGTGACCGTCTCCGGGTACGGGAGTGGAATATGCGGACCTCGGCACAGGCGGAGGCGCTCGCTGCTTCCGAGATCGTGGTGCTCGCCCGGGCGATGAGTCGGGCTCCGTCGGTGCACAACACGCAACCCTGGCGCATGCGCGTCCGGAGCAGCGACATCGACCTGATCGAGCTAGCCTCCGTGGCGTTGCCGAACCACGATCCGGAGGGCCGCGACCGCATGGTGTCCTGCGGCGCGGCGCTCGCGCACCTGCAGGTGGCCGCGCGGGTGCTGTGCCGGGCGGCCACCACGTCGTACCCCGCCGATGGTGCGGTCGTGGCCACCATCCACGCCGAGCCGGGCTTGAGCCCCGACCACGCCGAGCTCGCGCGCTACCACGCCATCGGGCGCCGGCGCACCCACCGCCGCTGGTTCTCGGCCGAGCCTGTGTCCGAAGTGGACCAGGCGGCGGTGTCCGCGGCGGGCGGCGAGGCGTGCGTGCGCGCGGTGGTGCCACGTCATCTCGGCGAACTGGGGGCGATGCTCGGTTTCGCCACCCGGGTCTTCCGGGCGGACCCGGCCTACCAGCGTGAGCTGCGCGCGTGGACCGCGAGCACGAGCGGTGCCCACGCGTCGGGCGCCGAGGACGGCGTGCCCGAGGCGGCGCTCGGCCGCGAATCGCTGCCTGCCGCGGGGCTGGTGCGCCGCGAAACGCCGGTGCCGGACGACGCCAGGCTCACCGCGCGGCTAGAAGCAGAGCACCTCCTGGTCTTCTGCACCGAGGGGGACAGCCGGCGCGAGCACCTCGCCGCCGGCGCCGTGTGCGCCCGGACGTGGCTGGAAGCGACCGCGCGCGGTCTCGCCGGGTCGGTCCTCACCCAGCCGCTGCACCTGTGCGGCTTCCGCGAGCTGCTCGCCGAGCGGCTGGAACTGCCCGGACTGCCGCAGGTGATCTTCCGCTACGGGCACCCGGTGGATCCCGTGCCACCTTCGCCTCGCCGCCTCCTCGCCGATCTGCTTCCGGACTGAACCGGGCCGGCTCGACCAGGAGACCGTGATGACCGCAGCGCTTTCCCCGTTCGTCGAGCAGGCCCTGTCGGCCGCGGTCCTGACAGTTGCCGACCCGGACCCCCCGCGAGGCGCGGCTCTCGTGCGGGGCGGCGGTGTGACCGCGCTTGTCCGCCGGGCGGAGGCCGAACAGTCGCCCGACGCCGCGTTTCGCGCTGAAGCTGCCCAGTGGACGGGCCGTGATCCGGATATCCCGGACGGGGTGCCGACGATCGCCTTCGGCCCACCACCGGACATCCCGGACTCACCGAGCGCGGCGTCCGGTGGCGGAGGTGACGACCGTGCGCGCCCCTGACGTGCCTGCTCGCTGACCACCTGGTGCGGACTCGGTGTCCTATGAGGACCGCTCCTCGGCGGGCAGGACGCGCAGGAGGTCCTGATACGTCACGATGCCCACCAGCAATCCGTTGTCGTCGACCACGGGCAGCGCGCGCACACCTGATTCGGTCATGCGGTGCGCGAGCGCGGTGGCGTCGAGCTCTGGGGTCGCGGTCGGGGCCGGGGTGCGCATGACCGCGGACACGGTGCGGTGGCGGCCGAGCAGGACGCCCGTGTCAGGGTCCCCGGTGGCCGAGTCGCCGGGGAATCCGGCCTGGACGAGGTCCCGTTCGCTGATCAGGCCCACGAGCTTGGCCGAACGGGTGACCACGGGCAGGGTAGTGAAGCCCTGTCGCGTCATCAGGTGAGCGGCCTCGGCGAGCGAAGCGTCGAAAGTCACGCTGATCACGGGGGTCGTCATGATGTCACGCGTTCGCATGGCGTTCTCCGTTCCGGCCGGGTGTGGGCGCCTCGTCCGACCTTGATGCCGGCGGCCCGGGCGGGCCAAGGGTCTTTGGTCCCTGGCCGGCCGCCGGGCGGGGCGCGCGCTGGGGACCGGTGACCCGGCGAATCGGGCAGAAGGCCTCTTCGGACCAGCCGGCGCGCGGCCCATGCTTATGAGCGGACCGGTCCGTCGAAACGAAAGGCGCGAGACATGGTTCCGTCGGCGAACCGCTTGCCGCGGTGGTGGCACCTGCTCGTTCCCACTCGCGGCTCCGTCGCGCGGACTTCGGACCGGCTGCAGGCCGGTCTGGTGCTCGTGGTGATCCTCGTGGCCCTCGCCGCGGTCCCGTTCTCGGCGGCCGTCGGCTCGTCGGTCTACGCTTCGCAGAAGGCGGTCTCGGTGCGGGAACTCGCCGAGCGCGCGCCGGTGACGGCGACGCTCCTCGCCGATGGCCCGCCGATTTCCGTGAGTGGCCGCAGCGGCGCCGTCGGCAGCCCGATGCCGACCGACGCGACGTGGGACTCCGCCGGCGGCGTCCGTTACTTCGGGAAAGTGGGTGCGAACGGAGGCTCCCACCGTGGCGATACCGTGCAGATCTGGGTGGATCACACCGGCGTCGTGGTCGAACCGCCGCTGAGCGCCGTCGCCGCCGTCGTGAACGCGGCCGCGGCCGCGGCCGGGCTGTTGTTCGCGGTGTGCCTCGGACTGGCGCTGGTCTACGGGATCGCTGTCTTCGCACTGAATCGCTACCGCAGGGGGAAGTGGCAGCAGGAGTGGTTCGCCTTCGTGAGCAAGAAAGCGCGCTCGTGAGCTCGGGGCGACCGATCGACGACCGCGTGCCGACGAGGGTTCGAGGATCGTGGCCGAACCGTCGGCGGAACAGGAGGTAGTCATGCACACCAGGCAATGGCACGTCGAAGTGTTCCTCAGCGAGAACGAAGGGCGGACGAACGCCACGGCCCGGCTGGACACCGGGTCAGGTGCGACGCTCGACGCGGCAGGCACCGCGAGGCTCAACCCGGTTGACCGCGACGTCCCGGAGATCGGGGACGAGCTCGCCGCCGCCCGGGCCCTGAGCGCGCTCGCGCACCGGCTGCTGGACGTCGCCGCCGAGGACATCGAAGGCATCACCCACGAGCCTGCTCGGCTCGACAGGTGAGGAGGTGGCCGGGATGCACGCGATCGTCGTGTACGAGTCCATGTTCGGCGACACCGAAGAGGTCGCCCGAGCGGTGGCGGACGGGCTGGATTCGGCGGAGGTCGTCCCCGTCGACCTCGCGCCACGCAATCTGATGGGGTGCGACCTGCTCGTGGTCGGCGCACCGACGCACGTCCACGGCCTGAGCCGGCCGTCGACGCGCAAGGCGGCGGTGGAGCAGGCTCCGGACGGGACTCGCACGCACGAGCCGGGGATGCGCGAGTGGCTGGGCGGCTTTCACGTCCTGCCTCCGGGAACGACCACGGCCGCGTTCGACACCAGGCTCCGCAAACCTGTCTGGCTCACCGGCTCCGCCGCGAGGGCGGCCGGCAAGTTCTTGCGCCGCCTCGGCCATCCGCCGGTGGTCCCGGCGACGAGCTTCTTCGTCGAGGTGGTGGACGGCGAAACACGGCTGGTGGACGGAGAACGAGCACGAGCTCGGGAGTGGGGCGAGTCCCTCGCCCGGACGCAGCGGACCGGGTCCGGCCGCGGCTGAGGGTCGGGCGTCCCTGGGTGCCCAGCCACCGGTCCGCAGGCGCACAGATGGGCGCTTCGGCCGGGCTGTGGAAGCACACTACGGCGATCACGCCGGCGAAACCGGCCGGAACCGCAAGGCGCCGCGCCTACGCGTACGCCGCCGAGCGGGAGCGGCGCGTGGGTCATCGCCCGAGTGTGCGGCTGTGCGCTTTGCCCGGAGCAGGGCAACACCGCACCGGAGGGAGGGACCAAAGACTCCAGGCCCGCCGACGTCCGGCCGCAGCGCCGCGATCACGGCCGCCTCTGACCTCGGGGGAAGGTCTCTGGCAGCGGGAAGGAGGAGCATCGTGGACGAGAAGGAACAGGCATTGACCGAGGAAGACGCGCGGCGCGAGGTCGCCGCGCGTGGCCGGCGCACTACTACGATCCGCCGGTACCTGCTGGTGGGTGAACGGCGCGCGATCGAGGAGAACGAGAAGGACGTGGTGCCCGAATCGGCACCCGAGTCCGGATGCTGACGGGCGAGCCTGAGCCGGTTCCCGGAGTCGCGGCGGGACCCGGCTCGAGCGGCCGTTCATTCCGGTCGGCTGTAGGCGGCCAGAGCCCGGTCCCGTGCCTCTTGGGAGATCGTCCGCACCAGCGTGGTGTGGGCCGCCCGGGCGAAGGGGCGGGCGATTCGCCAGTACCGGCGGAACTTCAGCCAGCTCTGCGGGTCCGTCATCTGCACTCGGGAGTCGACGGTCAGCAGGCTGTGATGGAGTCCGTAAGGCCGCACGCCGAACGTGATCACCAGCTTTCCGTATCCGGGTTCGGAAAAAGCCGCGAAGTCGTCCGGGTCGACCCGGCGCCAGGTGATGACCGGGCGCCAGAACTTCCCTGCGACGCCGACGGCGAATTCGGTGCCCGGGTGCTCGCCGAGGAGCGCCCAGTCGGAACCGCTGTCGAGGTCGTCGACGGTCAGGCGGGTGGGCTGCCGCGGCGGCCCATGCCGCCGGTCGCGCCAGCGAGCGGGCAGCTCGCGAAGCCGCTCCGCGATCGTCAGAAGACCACTGTGGATATCCGTCAGGTCGAGGTCGCGTGCCGCCGCGTACGTCTCTTTGACCGGTGCGTCGACGATCTCGTGGCGCACCAATGAGAAATGGGGGTGCGGGGCGAACCGGTCGACGAGCAGATCGGGTGCCTGCGGGTGGGAATCCGTCATGGTGCCTCCTCTTCGGGCGGGTGTGGAGTTTCCAGGCTGGGCGCGCCCGCGTACGTGCGCTAGGAGCGGACGGTATGTGCGTGGCTGATTTCGTCATCGCCGGAAGTGACTTCGTGCCCTGCCGCGGGCTGTGGTGGAACGCGACGGTGAGGAGTGTCGATCGAAAGGCGGCTTGCCATGAGGATTCTCGTCGTGGTGGCGACCAGACACGGGGCCACGAGAGAAATCGCCGAGCAGATCGCCGCGACGGCCGCGGCTTCGCTCGAGGAAACCGGTGTCGCGGCGGAGACCGAGGTGCGCGATGCCGAGCACGTCACGTCGTTCGTGGGGTACGACGCGGTGGTGCTCGGCAGCGCGGTCTACTTCGGGCATTGGCTCGACAGCGCACGTCGTCTCGTGCACGAGCACCAGGGGGAACTGCGCCACGTCCCCGTGTGGCTGTTTTCCAGCGGGCCGGCGGGGGAGCAGGCGCACCCGGGCGAGGATCCGGTAGACGTCTCCGACGTGCTGGCCGCTTCGGGTGCCCGCGAGCACCGGCTTTTCGGTGGCCGGATCGAGCGCGCGAAGCTGCGCTTCCCCGAGCGGGCCGTGGTCGCCGCGTTACGAGTACCGGACGGCGACAACCGTGAGTGGCCGATGATCCGGGCCTGGGCGCGGACCATCGCCGGCGAACTGGCCACGGCGCCCGTGGAGCGACAGGGCCGGCGATGACAGGGCGAGTCCCGAAGAGCCGCGGTCATGCCCGTTCGGGTTCGTGAAGCGACGTCTCGGCCCTGTCGCACCCGATCTTCGCCGCCTGTGTCGCTTGTGGAGGCAGTCCGTTCGCCGGGCGCGCCGCGTGGACGACGTCACGGCATCGGTTACCGGACGACGTTGCCGAACATCGCCCGAGCGGCGGCCGCGCCCGCCATCACGTTTTCGGAGGAGAATCATGACCGCGAACCCGTCCGTGAGGGCGCTGCTGCCCGACGGCGAGGTCGGCCTGATCCGCACGCTCGCTCCGGCCGAAGCCGCGCAGCTGCTCGAAGGCGAGGTGCTGGCCGCGCCGATGACGAACCCGGACTGGGTGCCCGCCATTCGCCGGTCGGCCGCGCTCGTGACCGACGGAGGCGGGATGACTTGCCACGCGGCGGTGGTCGCGCGCGAGCTGCGCGTGTCCTGCGTGGTCGGGACCGGTGACGCCACCCGCGTGCTCGCGGACCGGGCTCTGGTGACGGTCGATGGCACGAGGGGCGAGGTGCGCGCCGGCGCCGTCGTTTCCCGTCGGGAGAGGAGAACACCGTGACCACGGCAGACCAGGACGACATCGTCGTCGGCGTCGACGGCTCGGCGGGCAGCGCCGCGGCACTGCGCTGGGCCATGGCCGAGGCGAGGGCGAGCGGCCGCCGCGTCGTGGCGGTCAGAGCGTGGAGCTTCGACCCGACCGCCGATCTGGAGTCGGCGGCGACGCAGTCGCTGCCGGGCATGGAAATCCGGTATCGGCAGCAGCTGGAGCGGTCCGTCGCCGACGCACTCGCCGGCGCCGACCCGGTGCCGGTCCGCGCGGAACCGGTCGATGGTGCCCCCGGCCCGGTTCTCGTACGAGTCTCGCAGAACGCGGCGATGCTCGTCGTCGGGAGCCACGGCCACGGCCGCTTGCTGCGACTGCTCGTCGGGTCCGTGTCCGCGTACTGCCTCAAGGAGTCCCGCTGCCCTGTTGTCGTCGTGCCGGTGCGCACGGCGGAGGAACGGGGACCGGTTCCGGAGGCGGACACGGTCGCGACCTACCAGCCCGGCCCGCTGTTGTGAGGAGCCGACGATGACCGGACAGCGCAAGGTGAGTGCCGTCATGACGACGGACGTCGTGAGCGTCCCGCTCGGTGCCCCGTTCAAGACGGTGGCCGGGCTGCTGGAGGAGCGCGGCGTCGGCGGTGCGCCGGTCGTGGACGGGCACGGTCGTGTCGCGGGTGTCGTGTCCCGCGGCGATCTGCTCGAACGAGAAGTCGGGCACCGGAGTTTCGGCCCGCGGGCGAGGCGCGTGCGACGCAAGGCCGAAGGGGTGCTCGCCGCCGACCTGATGAGCAGCCCGGCCGTGACGATCGGACCCGACGAGGACGTCGTCCGCGCCGCACGGCTGAGGGAGTCCCACCGCGTGCACCGGCTGCCGGTCGTCGACGCCGAAGGCGCTCTCGCCGGCGTCGTGTCGCGAGCAGACTTGCTGCGCGTGTTCCTGCGCCCGGACGAGGACATCCGCGAGGAGGTCTGCGACGAGGTGCTCGCGAAGGAGATGTACGTGGATCCTCGGTCGCTGTACGTCGCGGTGCAGGACGGGATCGTGTCGCTCAGCGGTACGGTCGAGCGGTACGGCATGATTTCGCTCGTCGAGGCGCTCGTCCGCCGCGTCGACGGGGTCGTCGAAGTGCGCGGGCATCTCAAGGTCGAGCTCGACGATCGCGACATCCACCCGGACGAGCCAGTGGCGGCGGCTGGTTCGGCAGGCGGTCGCCGTACCGCCCCTGACCCCCGCTGCTGACGACCATCGCCGCTGACGGCCATCGTCCTGATCGGACGGTGGCCGTCGTGCTTCGCGTGGTGATGCCATGCGAAAGCGGGGCTCAATTCAAGAACAGCGCCGGCGTGAGAGCTTCGGTTTTCACGGCCGGGGACCTCGTCGCCAGCGCCCTTGTCGCGGTGGGCGGGTCAGCGCAGCCAGGCACGGTCGCCGGTGAAGGTGGCCCAGCGGTGGCCGAACCCCCAGGTGTTGCCGGCGAGCGTCGTGGCGAGTGCGACGAGGACGAGTGCGTAGACGATGTGGTAGTCGAGGAACGGGTGGGTCGAGTGTGTCGCCTGACCGGCGACGGTGAACCGCGCCGGAGGCCATTCGGCGGCCCACATCAGCAGAAGCATGACCGTGCCCGCGACGGCGGTGATCCGCAGCGTAACCCCGGCCAGCAACGCGAGGCCGATGCCGAGCAGGCCGGCCATGAAGAGCCAGTCGGCCCACCACGTGCCGGCCCAGGCGTGGAACGTCGAGGCGAGCGGACCCACGTCGACGGAGCCCAGGAAGCCGCGGGTGGGGGAGCCGCCGCGGATCCAGGCACCCGCGGCGGCGGTGGAGTAGCCGAGGCCGAACAGCTTGTCGGCGAACGCCCACAGGAAGACGACGCCCATGGCGATCCGCAGCAGGGCCAGAGCACGGCCGCCGTCGGCCCGGCGGTGGCGGGGCGGCGCGGGCCGCCGAGGCTCGTGAGGCGCGGGAACCTTTGTGTCGGAAGGCTTTTCATGCTCGGGTTTGATGGACATGATCTCTCCGTTCGTCGGTCACTCCGAGTGTCGTGCGCGACGGTGGATGACTCTGGAGCCGAAGGTCCTCTCCGCGGAGGTCCTTGGCAGCCGGCCCCATCCGAAGTACGCGAGCGGCCCGGCGAAGTTGACGGCGATCACCGCCGCCCACAACGCTTTCGGCCCGCGAACCTGATCTGCCGGCCGGTGCGCGAGGTCCCACCACGCCGTCGCGGCCAGCGTGGCCTGGACCACGGCCGCGCCGGCGACGACCTGGCGTTCGGTGGCGGAGAGATCGGCCCACTTGCGGCCGCGGGCGCGATCAGCGCGGGGTGAGTTCACGGCCCACCAGCTCGGCGAGCTCGACGGTGCGGCACGCGTAGGCCCATTCGTTGTCGTACCAGCCGAACACCTTGGCGGTGCGGATCACGTGGTGCGCTTCCGGACCGTAGGTGCTTTCGTCGACGTCGAGCACGATCGTCGCGTCCACGCCCTTGTCCGGCGCGGAGACGATCACTTTGCGGGCGCCGGCGGCGAGGTGCTCTGCGACGGTCATGGGAACTTCCTTCACGACGGTGACCTGTTCCGCCCCGGGCGTCAGGGCCCGAGCGCCGTGCGGCGGCGCTCGTATTCCTCCTGATCGATTTCCCCACGCGCGAATCGCTCGCGCAGGATGCTCATGGCGCGGTCTTCGACCGATGTGGTCTTCGGAGTGCGCCGGATCAGCAGCGCGGCAACGATCGCGGCGGCGGCCAGCACCACGAGCAGCCCGATGATGACCAGCGCCGGAACGACCCAGCCGGCTGTCGTTCCGTAATGCCAGTACGGCATGTTGTCCACCTCGCTCAGATCAGTGCTCCTGGTGGTCGCCGCCGAAGGGCGCTTCGGCCGTGTCGAGAGGAATCAGTACGTCCTGCAGGTCGCGGCGTGGGGTCGCAGGCAGTGGATCCGCGTTCACGGGCGCCCAGCCGAGGCGCACGACCATCTGCGGGAACGTGCCGGACGAGACCTTGTTCTCTACCGTGCGCCGGACGTCGGGCAGTTCGAGCGGCTCCGTCAGCGGGCAGGTGGCGAGCCCGAGTCGGGTCGCCGTCAGCAGGGCCGCACTGGTCGCTTCCCCCGCGCGCAGGCGGGACATCCGGTCGTCGGACGCCGTGCTCAGCACCAGGAGCACGGTCTCGTCGTCTTCGCCGGTGGCGCCGACCGGTTCGGAGAGCTCGGGGTCGGCGAAGCGCCGGGTAGGCAACGTCCCCGGCGTGACGTCAGGAGCCGGCGTGCTTTTCGACGGGACGCCGTCGGGGGCTGCCCGCCGGCCGCTCCAGGCGGCGAGTTCGACCTGGTATGCGGGATCGGCTTGGTGGCGTCGGTTCGCTTCGCTGATCGCGGCGACCAGGTAGTGGCGCTCGGCGTTCTCGGCGACGCGCAGGACGACGCCCTCGTCGGCCACGGCCTCGGCGATCGACTCGAGGTACCCGCGCGGGACTTCCCACGAGCTGTGGCGGCGGCGGTCGGTACGGCGCCGCGGGATGGCCGCGGCGAGCGCGATCTCCGATGCGCTGGGCTCGCTCCGCCGGAACTCGACGGCGGCGAGGTGGTCGGGTTCGGCAGGATTGGGCAGCCGGTGCACGTCGGCCTGCCAGCCGAGCGCGGCGAAGCCGATTCGCAGGTGGTGCAAGGCGGCACCGCAGCCGATGAGAAGGTCGCGTCCGTCCGGGTCGGTTTGCGCGAGCTGCCGGGACGGATCGGCATACAGGTGCAGCGACCGGGCGCCCACTGCCCACCGCCAAGGCTGGGAGTTGTGCACCGACGGTGCGCGGATGGCCATCGCCACCGCGGCTTTGACGGTGAAGTCGTCGGGAAGTCCACGTTCCATGGCGGGCCCTGCCTAGCCGAGTCGTGAAGTCGTCGGCTTGACCCTGCCACTCGCGTGCCGCCCCGCTGGAGAGTCCGAGTTCCCCGGGTGGAGGGACTTTCGCCGGTCCTCGGCGAGCACGGCGAGCGCCCGCGCTCGGGACCGCTCGGCGGTGCCGCTCGTGTCGATGCCGAGCGCGTCCGGCCACTCGTCGGTTTCTGCGGCCATCCGCAGCGCGACACGCCGGACTGCTGGTCACCGAAGACGGGCAGTGTTGATCACTTCGAGAATCCGCTGCCGATCGTTGGGCCCGAGGTACAGGTAGTGCCCGGCTTCGGGTAGGACGTCGACCTCGGCGTGGGGGAGGAGTCTCCGGAGGTTCGTCGCGGCGGCGGTCGGATCGTGGACGACGCTGCGACCGCCGAACAGCGCCAGGACGGGTACCTGGATCGCTCGCAGGTCTTCCTCCCTCGGGCAGGTCTGGAACGGGACCCGGGCGCGGTAGGTGCGGATCCCGGCGACGATGACTTGTGCGGCGGGCTGGTCGAAGATGTCCTGTCCCGCCGACCAGATCAGGAAGCGTCGCCAGGCGCTGTCGCGGTTCAATACCGCCGAGGTGAGGCCGCGCCACTGGACGGCAGGCGAGAATTTGGCGCCGACGGTGGTGGGGTCGAGGAGGGAGATCGCGGCGAGCCGGGCCGGGGCGTGGATGGCTTGGTTGACCGCGTGCCAGCCACCGGTCGATCCTCCGACGAGGTGGACATTTCGCAGTCCGAGCGCGGTCAGGACGTCGTCGAGGCCCCGGGCGCGATCGCCGATGCTCGTGAACGGCGCGGTCTGCACGCTGCGCCCGGCTTCGCCGAGCGTGTCGAGGGCGTAGACCGGGCCGTGTTGCGCGAGTCCGGGGATCAGCGGTGCGTAGCAGGCGGAGGTGCCCATGAGGCTCGGCAGGAGCACGATCGGGTGCTCGCCGGCGCCGAAGCGGTAGACGCGGGTGGTGCCGTGGCGGCACGGGACGTCGTACACCTCGTCCGGTGGCGGAGTTTGCCCCATCGCGCGCTCGTAGACGTCGAAGTAACGCCGCTGTGCTTCGGGATTCTTGAACCTGCCGATGCCCTTCATGACGGGGACGCTATTTCGCGAGGCCCCGACGGTCTTGGACGAAAGTAAGATGGCGGCATGACGGAGTGGTCGCTCGTCGTGCCACGCGGGGAGGTCACGAGAGCGCAGGGGCGGCACGTCTTCGGGGCTTCGCGTGTCCCGGGAGTCTTGACGTACGCGGCTCACGACGTCCCCGACGCGGACGCGATGCCGTGGCGGGTGACGCCGTTGGGCGCGATCACGGTGGTCCTCGACCTCGAGGCGCCAGTGCGGACGCTGCCGCCGTCGCTGGTCCTCGGGCTGCGCGACCGCCCCCTGCTCGTGTCGCAACGCGGACGGGCGCGAGGGATCACGATCGCTTTGTCACCGCCGGCCGCGCACGCGTTGTTCGGGATGCCGCTGCGCCGCCGGCCAACACGAGCGTCGGCGCGACCGACCCGCTCGGCCGGGACGTGGGCCTGCTGACCGAACGGCTCGCCGCCACCTCCGGCTGGTCCGCGCGGTTCAACCTGCTCGACGACTTCCTCCGGCCCCGGGTGCTGGCCGGCCCGGCCCTGCCCCGGTCGGTGCAGGCGGCGTGGCAGCGGCTGACGTCCGGCCCGGTCCGGGTCGACGCGGTGGCGGCCGAGATCGGCTGGACGCGGCAGCACCTGACGGCCCGGTTCCGCGAAGACATCGGCCTCTCGCCCAAGACTGTCGGGCGGATCGCCCGCCTGCACCGCGCGGTGTCCCTCCTCCCCTCGGCACGTTCATGGGCGGACCTCGCGATCCGCTGCGGTTACGCGGACCAGTCCCACCTCAGCCGCGATTTCCGTAGCCTCACCGGCTGCACTCCCACCGAATACTTGACCGACAACGCGTAGCTCAACGCGATCGTCCATCCGGTGCTGCATTCGGCCCCCGAAAGCAAGATCCACAGCACGTCGGCTGCTACGCGAAGACGTCCGCGCTTGCCGAACACGAGAGCGTTCACCGGGTCGGCATTCCTCCGTGCGGGCTGTTGATCACCAAGGGTAGGGATCCGTCAGCCAGGTAGGGGTGCCCGGGAAAGTAGTCGACGTGAAGATGGCCGCCGTCATCGGCAGTGGCCATGGCATGCACATTTTCGGCCAGGACGGCCCTGGAATCGGCATTGCCGCTGATCACGAGAACCTGCGTCGGGGCATCGACGCGGATGCAGACGGCGGAGTCGGTTGTCGCCTTGACTTCGATCCCCGTCAGGGTGTGGCCGTTGGGTGAAGAAGCGGACGCGGCGCTGATGAACCCGGTCCCTTCGGCGATCGCGCTCGCCAAGCACGCCAGTTCTCTCGCGGTCGCGGTGATATCCACTTCTCCGAAAACGGGATCTGACATGAGTTCCACGGTTGACGCTCCTTCCTTGACACGATATTCCTCTGGGCGAACACGCCGGCCTCGCGGCCCTCCGCCTGTCCTCGGTGCTCAGCGGACGTCGAGTGACGAGGTGGTGAGCCTTGACCGCCTCCGCGCAATCATCATCGGCCTGGTGTCCACCACGCCTACGGGAACTACCTCGCGTATAGCCGGCACGAGAACCGGCTCCCGCCACTCAGCCAGTCCGAGACCAGATCGATCAAGGCCGTTCGAGGCATGCCTATGCTGTGCGCCATGACGACCGACCTGGGGTTCGACTGTTCCTGCTGCGGCCGGCACCACGACGAGCTCCCCTTGGGCTATGGCACATTCGCACCTGCCTACTGGCACGACGGCTTGGCCGGCAAATCTGACAGCATCCTCGGTGACGAGCAATGCATGATCGATGGAGAGCATTTCTTCATCAGGGCTCGCCTGATCCTGCCGACCCTGGATGCCGGCGATGACTTCGAATGGGGCGTGTGGGTGTCGCTCAGCGAGCCCAACTTTGCCCGCGTCACCGAACTGTGGGACAAGCCTGAACGAGTGCAGGAGGCACCCTATTTCGGATGGCTCGCCACCGAACTCCCCACCTACGAGCCGACAACCCTGAACCTGAAAACCAACCTGCACAGCCAGCCGGTCGGCGTCCGGCCAACCGTGGAACTCGAGCCCACCGACCACCCACTGGCGGTTGAACAGCGCACAGGTATCACCCGTGCCCGCGTGCGAACGATCGCCGAACTGCTCCTGCACCCCACCCAGTGATGACTCCGTGACGCGGGATCTCGGCCGCGCACCCGGATGCAGGTCAAGCACCGCGCGCGGATAGCCGCCGACCACAACACGATGCGCCAGCGGAAACGCGACCGCTTCTGACCGCCAGAAGCCAAGTCGCTCACGCACGCCGACAGCAGCGAACGTCACCAGTGCTGCCAACGTGCGGTCTCGACGGTCGGCGCCGGCGTCAGCGCAACGTCCAGCCGGCCGGGTCATCCTCTGTCCACAGCTCATGACGTTCCAGCGCGAACCGATCAGCGAAGCTGATGCGCTCATCCACCGCCAGCACTGTCTCTGCGCCGCCTGCCGCGTTGCGGCCAGGACCGATGCGATAGCCGGTGTCTATTTCCTCGTGCCAGGGCTGCTCGTCCACCACGACCCGGCACTTCGCGTCGTGGTCGATTCGGGCGTATCGCCGACCTGAGATGACCAGTCGCTGCGCCCGGGTCGACCATTGGAACAGCACCTGCTCCGAACTGAGGGCGTTGCTCCACACGGACCAGCCCTGGCCGTTGGCCAGGAAGACCAGATCGGTCGCTTCCATGCTGCCCGGGTAGATGCGGGCGTCGCTCCACTTGCCGACCAAGTCCGCGTCGTTCATCCCGCGATCATCGCACCCCCACCTGCACGCAGTCGGCCACGACAGCACAGCCAGTTCCAGCCGCTGCTCAACCCATTGCGAACTTGCCGCGGGATCGAGGCACCACCCGCGCCGGCGCGGCCGTCACCACTGGCCAGCCGCCAGAGTGCTTGCCAAGTGAGCACCTCCGGTCACGCCGGCAGTGCCCTCCAGTTCGGGAAAGCGGGTCAACCAGCTGTGCTCGGACAGCTGACGTCGCGATCTGGTCGCGGTACTGCCAAACGGATGTGAGTAGCAGAGCGTCTAAGTCGTGGCGTGGCGGGCCGCGAGGTAGCCGAAGATCAGGCCCGCGCTCACTTGGCATCCGGCGCCGGGGTATTCGGAAGCCATGGGAGAGTCCGCGTCGTTGCCGCAGGCGTACAAGCCCGGGATCGGGGTCCCCTGCTCGTCGAGGACTCTCGCGTCGGGATCGGTCCGCAGGCCCAGTGAGGTGGCCAGCGGGGTGGGAACGACGGCGATTGCGTGGAACGGGGCCGTTCGAACAGGGCCGAGGTTGGCGTTGGGTGTGTGGCGGGGGTCGCCACTCCGCTGCCCGAAGGGGCTTCGTCCTTTTCCGAACTCGTCGTCGACGCCGGTCCGCGCGTGCCGGTCGGCGGCCGCGACTGTGCGCTCGAGGCCGTCCGGATCGACGCCGATCATGGTGGCGAGCTCCCGTACCGTCGGTGCGGTGTGGAGGTAGCCGGCCGCGGTGTGCCGCCGGAGCACGGTCTTGGGCGCGTGCGGGCGGATCATGCCGAGCCCGTACCGGGAGAGAGTCCGGGAGTCGAGCACGAGCCACGCGGGGATGGTCGGCATGGACTGGTGCGAGTTGTACATCGCGCGGGTGAAGCGGTGGTAGGAAACGGATTCGTCGACGAACCGGCGTCCGGCGGCGTTGACGGCGATGATGCCGGGCTTGGCGCGGTCCCAGATGTGCGGGAACACCGCGGTCGACCCGTCTCGGCGACGGCCGATCGAGCTGGGAAACCACCATGCGTTGTCGTCGCGAGGTTCGCCGAGCGCGCCGCCGACAGCTTGGGCGAGGGCGATCGTGTCGCCGGTTGCGCCCTCGGCTGCCGGTGTGAACTGTGGCGTCGGCCGGGGCAGGTGCCGAGCTCGCAGCTCCGGGTCGGCGGGGAAGCCACCGCCGGCGAGGACGACTCCGCGACGTGCGGCAATCCGGACCGTCCGGCCGCGATGCTGGGCGGCCGCTCCGACGACGCGGCCTGCGCCGTCGGTGACGAGGTCGGTGGTGTGTGCGGTGAACCAAACCTCGCCCGAACGCAGAAGCAGCTGGTGATACAGGCTCGCGACGAGGGCGTTGCCCATGACCAGCCGGGTGCCGCGTGGGTAACGGAGCCGGTCGATCGCCCAGCGCAGGCCGAGGCGCAGCGCGACGGCCACGCCCCGCACCGAACCATCGAAGATGGTGAGGAGCTGGTCGACCTCGAGGCGGCGGACCATCAGGGTGCCACCGAAGAGCGCGAGTTCCGGGATCGGCGGGCGGATCCGGGCGAAGGCGCGCTTGCCCAGCCGCCGGCCGTCGAAGACGTGCGGCTCGAGTGCTCGGCCCACGCCGGATCCGGCGAGTTCGGGATGGTAGTCGACGACGGTCGCGGAATGCCGGAACCGCACTCCGATGCGGTCCAGGTAGTCGATCGCAGTGGGGCCGTGCGAGAGATATGTTTCCCGGAGTTCACGGGCTGCGCGGGCACCGACCAGCGCGTCGAGATAGGACGCCGCGGCCTCGGTATCGGCGACGGGGTCGTCCTGGAACTGGTGCCCCGGAATCCAGCAGGTCCCGGCGGAGCGGGCGGTGGTCCCGCCCAGCCACTCGGTTTTCTCCAGCACCAGGGCGGACAGCCCCTCGTGCGCGCCGACCGTTGCCGCGCACAGCCCCGCCGCGCCGGAGCCGAGTACCAGCAGGTCGACCTCGTGGTCCCATCGCTCGTCGGGCACGCTGTGGTCCCTTCTGATGAGGCTCCGCCGCGGTCTCCCTGAGTGGCGCCGGGAGGCCGCGGCGGAGCGGTCAGATCACGACGATCTTGCCGGTGTTCTGCGGGTAGATCGGGTCGTTGTAGAAGTACTCGCCCTTCTTCGCGAAGGTGTGCTTGAAGGATTGCCCCGGCATGAGGGTCCCGCTGTCGAACTCGTACTCGAAGAACGAGACCGCGCCGTGTGCGGTGGCGTTGCCGACCGGGTTGACGAAGGTGATCTCGGTGCCGACCGGGACGGTCAGGTTCTGCGGTGACATCGCGTTCTGCGTCACCGTGTTCTCCTGTGCGCCCGGCGTGCCCGCGCCGGCGTCCCAGATCCGGCCGAGCGTGACGGTGTAGCCGGCCGCCGCGGCGGTCACCGCCGCCGTGCGGATCTGGTTGCGCTTCGACGGGGGAGTGGGCGCGGTGGCGGGGGCGACCCGGCCGCCGAGCTTGAACGCCCACAGGTGGTCGCCCTTCGGGATGTCGGGGTAAGGCAGGCCGTTGCCGCCGGCGAACACGGCGAGGTACTGCTGCCCGTCGATCTCGTAGGTGACCGGGCTGGTGTGCACGCCCGCTCCACATTGGAATCGCCACAGTTCTTTGGCGTCGGTGTCGTCCATGCCGAGTAGGACGCCGTCGGGGCCGCCCTGGAACATCACGCCGCCCGCGGTGGTGAGGATGCCGTTGCCGTGCGCCAGCGACCATTCGCTGTCCTTGCTCCACACCAGCTTGTTCGTGCGGGGGTCGATCGCCGCGAGGCCGCCCGCGAAGTACTCGCCGTAGGGGCGGGCGGTGTTGACCCGGCCTCCGGTGGTGTTGGAGTACGCGGAGTTGACGAGGCCGTAGCCGACGTAAACGTAGCCGGTCTCGGGGTTGAACGAGACGTGCGCCCAGTCGGCGCCGCCGCCCGCGCCCGGGAAGATGATGGTGGCGCGGTCCCAGTGCGTGGCGAAGAGCCCGCCGTTGGGGTAAAACGGCACCGGCCGGGTGGAGTTGTCCAGGCGGGGTTCCTGGGGGACGAACGGGTCGCCCTTCGGGAACGGCTGGGTCGGCGAGGTCTTGTGTCGCGGGTCCTGCGGCACGGGGCGCTCTTCGACACCCTGCACGGGCTTTCCGTTGGTGCGGTCGAGGATGTAGTACATGCCGACTTTGGAGCCGTACGCGACGACCTTGCGCAGCTTCCCGTCGATGCGCAGGTCGATCAGCACCGGCGCCATCACGTTGTCGTAGTCCCAGATGTCGTGGTGTACCGACTGGAAGTGCCAGCGCCGCTTGCCCGTCTTGGCGTCGATGGCCACGAGCGAGTTGGCGAAGAGGTTGTCGCCGCCGCGGGTGGATCCGTTGGTGCGCGGGTAGGGGTTGCCGAACGTCCAGTAGACGAGCCCGAGGTCGGGGTCGACCGCGGGGTGGATCCACGGCACGGCCCCACCGGTCTTCCAGCTTTCGCCTTCCCAGGTGTCGTTGCCGAACTCGCCGGGGCCCGGCACGGACCAGAACGTCCAGGCGATCTTCCCGGTTGCCGCATCGAGGGCATACGCACGCCCGCGCGCGCCGGCGGTGCTGCCCTGCATTCCGACGTAGATGAGCCCGTCCCAGTAGACGATGGCGCCCGCGAGCGTCCCGGTCGCGCCGCCGCACTGCCCGTTGGCCGGGTCGCACTCCTCCGGCGTGCCCTGGGTCGGGTCTTCGGTCAGCAGCTGGCGCTTCCACAACACCGCGCCCGTTTTCTGGTTCAGCGCATACACGATGTTCGCGCCCGACGTCGAGAAGACCTTGCCCTGGCCGAGTGCGACGCCGCGCATGTTGGTGGTTTCGGAACCGACGTTCGACTTCCACCGGATGGCGCCGGTCTTCCCGTCGACGGCGAACACGTTCTGCTGGGTGGTCTGGACGTAGAGCACGCCGTCCTGCGCGACGATCGTGCTCTGCTGCGCGCGGGAGGTGTCGCCGCCCTCGAGGTTCACGTGCCAGGCGCCGCCGAGCCGGTCGAGGGTGCGGCGGTTGATCTGCTTGAGCGGTGAGTGGTTCTGGTTGGCGAGGTTTCCGCCGACCTTCGGGAAATCCGCACCGGTGGCACCGAAGGCATCGGGTTGCTTCGGCGTGTCCGGGGCCCCTGCCGACGCCGGCGCCGTGCCGAGCACTGTGCCCACCACCGCCGCGCTCGCCGTGGTGGCCGCACCGGACAGAAATCTGCGTCGATCCATCGATTGCCCTCTCTTCATTGAGGAAAAGCGCTGCGAGGAGTGACTCAACCCGAAGGACGTGGTCCACCTGGTGGTCCATCAAGTCCGTTGGTCGGTTGAGCTTAAAGGCTTCCGGAGTGGTCCACAAGACTGCGCGGCGGCCAAGTCGCCTCTTGTTCGACCTTGGGTCCAGGAGGTACTGTCCGGAGCGCCAGGTGGGCCAATCGGTCCGCTACATGGACCTGTTGGTTTCTCTGTCCCACTGTTGTGAAGAGGAGCGAAGCCATGTCCGCTGTACCGGAAACGCCCAGCACCAAGCTCGTCGAGTCCGTCCTGCCCACGTGGACCGACCCGGTGCTGGAGGGATACGAAACGCGGCCGGAGGTGACGGCCTACGCGCTTGAGAGCGGGCCGTGGAACGCCCGCTGACCAGGGCGGAGTTCACCGACGCCCTGCTCGGTCTGTCCAAACGCTACTGGGCGCACCACCCGTTCCACCTTCGCCTGCACGACGGGGGCTGCGAGCCGGCGGACCTGCGCCGCTGGGTGGCGAACCGCTGGTACTACCAGAAGTGCCTGTCGCGCAAGAACGCGGCGATCGTCGCGAACTGCCCGCTGCCCGAGGTTCGCCGCGCGTGGGTGGGCCGCATCGTGTTCCACGACGGGGAGCACGAGCACGAAGGTGGCATGCACGAGTGGCTGCGGCTGGCGGAAGCGGTGGGGCTGAGCAGGGCGGAGGTGCTCGACGAACGGCACGTGCTGCCCGGGGTGCGGTTCGCGGTCGACGGTTACCTCGACTTCTGCCGCACCCGGCCGTGGAAGGAAAGCGTGGCGGCCGCGCTGACGGAGCTGTTCTCCCCGGACCACATGAGCGACCGCATGGACGCGTGGCGCCGCCACTACGGCTGGATCGAGCCGGACGGGTTCGCGTACTTCGACCGGCGCATTCCGGCCGCTCGCGACGACAGCGCGTTCACCCTCGAGCTGGTGCTGACGCACTGCCGCACCCGTGCGGAACAGGAAGCCGCGATCCGGGCGCTGTCGTTCAAGTGCGACGTCCTCTGGAGCGTGCTCGACGCAGTGGACTATGCGAGGTGCTCATGACGCTGGACACCGGCAGCAGGCCCGGGGTGCGCCCGGGCGTGCGCCTGGAGCTCGACCCGGTGCGGCAGAGCCGGGTTCTCCTGTTCCCCGAAGGGGTTCTGGTGCTCAACGACACCGCGGCCGCCGTGGTCGAGCTCTGCGACACCCGGCGCACCGTGGCGGAGATCGTGGCCTGTCTGGGCGAGCGGTACTCCGGCGTCACGAATAGTTCGGTGCTGCGGGCGCTGGCCGACCTGGAGACCCGCGGGCTGGTGGGCACCGGGCCGGACGTGCGCGCGGCGCGTCCGGTACCCGCCGGAAAGCCGGTGACGGCGGCCGCGCCACGATCACCGGCGCCCCTCGGGCTGCTCGCGGAGCTGACCTACCGGTGCCCGCTGCAGTGCACCTATTGCGCCAACCCGCTGAACCTCGGCGACTACCGCGACGAGCTCGACACTGCCGGCTGGCAGGACGTTTTCGCGCAGGCGAGGGCTCTCGGTGTGCTGCAGCTGCACCTCTCGGGAGGGGAACCCGGTCTCCGGAAGGACCTGGTCGAGCTGGTGGCGACGGGGCACGACCTCGGGTTCTACCTCAACCTGGTCACCAGCGGCGTCTCGCTGAACGCCGCGCGGATCGGACAGCTCGCCGAGGCGGGACTGGACCACTTCCAGCTGTCCTTGCAGGATGCGGAAGCCGCACCGGCGAATGCGATCGCGGGGCGTCGGGCACACGAGCGCAAGCTCGCCGTCGCCGAGGCCGTGCGCGAAGCCGGACTCCCGTTGACGATCAACGTGGTGCTGCACAGGGGGAACGTCGGGCGGATCCCGGCCATCGCCGCGCTCGCGGTGGACCTCGGCGCGGATCGGCTGGAGCTGGCGCACACCCAGTTCTACGGCTGGGCCCTGCGCAATCGCGGCGCCCTGCTGCCGAGCCGGGAGCAGGTGGAGCGTGCTGCCGCCGATGTCGCCGAAGTGCGGGCCCGGTTCGGGGCCGGGCTCGAGGTCGTGCACGTCGCGGCCGACTACTACAGTCCCCGGCCCAAACCCTGCAACTACGGCTGGGGCTCGCGCCAGCTCGTGGTGAATCCCGTCGGCGGGGTGCTGCCGTGCCTGGCGGCGGAGACCTTGCCGGACCTTCAGGTGCCCTCGGTCCGCACCGAAGCGCTGGCCTCGATCTGGTACGACTCGCCGGCGTTCCGCCGGTTCCGCGGCACCGACTGGATGCCGGATCCCTGCCGGAGCTGCGTGCTCAAGGAAGTCGACTTCGGTGGCTGTCGCTGCCAGGCGTACCAGGTCACTGGCGACGCCGCGGCGACCGATCCGGTCTGCGACCTCTCGGAGTACCACCAGGTGGTTCTCGACCAGGTCGAGGACCCCGGTCCTGCGCCGGCCGTGCCCCGGCGGATGCGATGAAGGTCCGCTTCCTCGGCACCGCGGCGGGAGGTGGTGCCCCGCAATGGAACTGCGGCTGCGCAACCTGTGTGCGGGCGCGCCGAGCCGGGGTGTCGCGCACCCAGGATTGCCTGGCCGTCAGCGGTGACGGCGAGTCGTGGTACCTCACCAACGCCTCGCCGGACCTGCGGACGCAACTGCTCGCGACACCGGAGCTGGCACCGGCCGCGGGATCGCGCGAATCACCTGTCCGCGGGGTGGTCTTCACCAGCGCCGAACTCGACCACACCCTCGGGCTGCTCACCCTCCGCGAAGCCGGCAGCCTGGACGTCTACGCCACCGCGACCGTCCACAAGGCATTGCGATCCGGGTTTCCGATCGAGACCACGATCGGCTCGTACACGCAGCTTCGCGAACACCACCTCGCACCCGGAACGCCGGTGGAGCTCGAAGGCGGGCTCCGTGTCACCTTGACCGTGCTGAGCAGCAAGAGGCCCAGGTATGCGGGCACGGCGCCGTCGGGCGAGTGGGTCAGCGCGTGCCGCTTCGATTCCGGCTCCGGCACGCGAGCCTTCGTCTACGCGCCGGGCCTCGCCGCGTGGACCGACGAGTTCGCCACGGTGATCGACGGTGCGGACGTCGTCGCGCTCGACGGTACTTTCCTCACCGAGGAAGAGATGGGGCCAGGACGTCCGGCGTCGGGCATGGGGCACCTGGCCATCACCGAGGCCCTGCCTTTCCTGGCCGGGCATCCCGGACCCCGGTACCTGTTCACCCACCTCAACAACACCAATCCGCTGGTGCTTCCGGACGCCCACGAGGCGTCCGCGCTGGCGGAGGTGAACGCCGCTGTGGCGTTCGACGGGCAACTGCTCGAACTCTGAATCCGATTCCCCTGCCGGCTTCGACGGCAGGTCCACTGTGTCCAGAACAGGATGGAGAACCATGAAGAGACGTTCGGCAACGGTGCTGACAGCTCTGGCGAGCGCGTCCGCCGCCGCACTCGCGACCATGCTGGCCTTCGGAATGCCCGCGTCGGCCCACGACGGCAGTGGCAAGACGGGTGCGCAACAACTGGGCGATCCCCAATACGGGGTGTGCCGCGGCCTCGACTCCAGCTGCTACCACAACTGGGGCAACTTCGACCTCTCCAAGGGGATCAAGGTCCTCGTCTACTCGCGCACGGCGGGGCCGCGCCACGCCAACCTCGGTCCCGCGCTCGGCCCCGGTATGAACCCGCCGCTGGCCGACGCCAACGTCGCGCAGAAGGCGCTGGTGAAGCTCGGGCAGCAGAACGGTTTCGCGGTCGACTGGACCGAGGACGTCACCCAGCTGGCGAGCCCGAACACGTTGTTCAAGTACAACGCCGTGATCTTCCTCAGCACGAGCCGTGACGCGCTCGACGACTCGGCCCAGACGTCACTGCGCCAGTACATCCGCGGCGGCGGTGGTTTCGTGGCCATCCACAACGCCTTCGGCACCGAGTACAACTGGCCCTGGTACGAGGGACTGCTGGGCGGGACCAACTACTACGACCACGGCCCCGCGCAGGCCGGCACCGTGCAGACGGTGGAGCGCAACGACGTCTCGACGAAGAACCTTCCGAACCGCTGGGCCTTCACCGACGAGTGGTACAACCTGGATCCCTTCCCCAGCAACGTCCGCTTCCTCGCGAAGGTGGACGAGTCGAGCCTGGCCGAGGGCGTGAAGGGCTCGATGGGGCACCCCGGCCACGGGACGAACCACCCGGTGGCCTGGTGCCAGTACTACGACGGCGGCAGGTCGTGGGTGACGACGCTCGGCCACGAGGACTGGGCTTACACCAACTCGACCACCTCCGACGGCGCGCGGTACTTCCAGTCGCTGATCGTGGGCGGGATCAAGTCCGCAGCGGGTGCGGCGCCGTTCTGCCGCTGACGACGAGAGAGGGCCCCGGCTTCGACGAAGCCGGGGCCCTCTCTCGTGAGTGCGCTCGTCAGAGGCCGAGGTAGATCTGCCGGACCAGCGGGTCGTGGCTGAGGTCCGCGGAGCTGCCGGTCATCGCAACCTGGCCGTTCTCCATGACCAGGCAGGTTTCGGTGGCTTCGAAGGTGAGCTTCGCGTTCTGCTCGACCAGCAGCAGCCCGAGGCCGGCCTCGGAGAGGCGTTGCAGGCTCGCGAGGACCTCCTCGACGAGCTTGGGGGACAGCCCCATGGACGGCTCGTCCAGCAAGACCAGCTTGGGTTCGGACATGAGGGCCCGCCCGATGGCGAGCATCTGCTGCTGGCCCCCGGACAGGGCGCCGGCGAGGCGGTGTTGCATCTCGCCGAGCACGGGGAACATCTCGTACACCTCGTGCAGGACTTGTCGGGTCCGGCCTCGCCACGGCTTGAGGTACGCGCCGAGAAGGAGGTTCTTCTCCACGGAGAGGCCGCCGAACACGTGCCGGCCCTCGGGGACGTAGCCGATGCCGTGGCGCACGACGTCCTTGGGTTTCACCTTGGTCAGATCCTGGTCGCCGAACCACAAGCCGCCGACGGACCGGGGGACGAGACCCATGAGTGCCTTCAACGTCGAGGTCTTGCCTGCTCCGTTGGCCCCGATGATGCCCATGCAGCACCCCGCTGCGACGGTGAACCCGACGGAGCTGACGGCCTGGACTCCGCCGTAGCGCACCGAGAGGTTCTCGACGCGAAGGTCGCCCGCGAGGCCGTGGCCGGCCTCGCGCTGGTGTCCGCTTTGCTCGGTCTTCACGGCATGACCTCTGTTTCCACTGCGTGGGCGACCTCGGCGACGCTGAACGAGTCTCCGAGGTAGGCCTCGATGACCTCGGGCCGGATCGCGACTTCGGCGGGAGTGCCTTCGGCGATCACGCCGCCTCCGGCGAGGACGGTGACGCGGTCGCACAGCGACATGACCAGGCTCATGTTGTGCTCGATCAGCACGACGGTGACGCCACTGTCGCGAATGGATCGGACGATCTCCTTGAGCTGGCCCACTTCCTGTCCGTTGAGACCCGCGGCCGGCTCGTCGAGAAGCAGCACCTTCGGGTCGGCGGCCATGGCCCGGGCCAGCTCCACCCTGCGCTGGATCCCGTACGGGAGTGACCGGGGGGCCGCGTCGGCGAAGTCCTCGAGGCCGAACCGGCTCAGCAAAGCGCGGGTATCCCGGCGCAGAGCGCGTTCGGCACGCCAGACACCAACTGGCCAGACCACGTAGTGCCAGAGCGAACGCATCGACGAGTGATCCAGCGCGACCAGCAGGTTCTCCTCGACCGTCAGCTGGCCGAAGAGGCGCAGGTTCTGGAACGTCCGCGAGAGGCCGGCGCGGGACAGCTGGTGGGTCCGGCGCCCGGTGAGGGTCAGGTCCCCGATGGCCGCTGTGCCTGTCGACGCGGTGTAAAGCCCGCTGATCACGTTGAACAGCGTTGTCTTCCCCGAACCGTTGGGTCCGACGATGCCGCGGATCTCACCGGCCTCGACGGACAACGACACGCCCTTGAGCGCCTTCAACCCGCGGAATTGCTTGCTGATCCCGGAGATCTCGAGTGGCGCGCCGTGGCGGCTCCCCTCGGTGGGCGGGTAGGGGAGGAATGGCCCGAGTACGGCCCGGTCGGCGGGTTTCCTCCGCCGCAGTACCCGGCGGATCTGTGTGGGCAGTCCGGCCAGCCCCGCCGGTGCGAAGACGACCATGAGCACGACGACCGCGCCGTAGCCGAGTTGCGCGTAGACGGAGAAGTCGGTGAGCGCTTCGCGGACCAGGGACAGGGCGACCGCGCCGACGATGCACCCGGGGATGCTCTGCCGACCGCCGATGATGACCATGGCCAGCAGGAGGAACATGTTGGCGACGCTGAACGTCTCGGGCGCGATGTAGTGGATGAGCCCCGCGTAGAGCACTCCGGCGACGCCGCCGTACACGCTCGAGACGAGGAACGCGGTCATGCGCAGTACCGGGACCGGCGCCCCGACGGCGCCGGCTGCGATGGAGTCGTCGCGCATGGCGCGCAGGCGCCGGCCCAGTGCGGTCCGCACGACGAACACGGCGAACGCCACGGCAAGCGCGAACACGACGAGTTCGAGGTAGTAGTACAGGTACTCGTTGGTCAGGTCGATGCCGAACAGAGGCGGAACCGGGATGCCGCTGATACCTGATGCTCCGCCGGCGATGTGCGCGTTGGTCACCCAGTTGGTGAAGGCCAGCGCGAGCCCCAGCGTGACGATGCCCAGATAGTGCGATTGCACGCGCAGGGCGGGAATTCCGACGACCAGTCCCGCGGCCGCGGTGGCGATCACGGCCAGCACGGCGGAGACCCAGAACCCGAGCCCGGAGGCGGTGGTGAAGATGGCGAGGGCGTAGGAGCCGACGCCGAAGAACGCGATCTGCGCGAGGTTGATCTGCCCGGCCACGCCCATGGCGATGCCCATGCCGACCGCCAGCAGGGCGAACACGATCGCGATGTTGACGACGTGGATGCCGTAGCCGTCAAGTCCGTAGGGCAGGAGCCAGGCGAGGACGGCGAGCAGGATGATTCCGGCGATCCGCGTGCTCAGGCCGCGGTTGCGCACGAGGAGGTTCATGCCCGGCTCACCGTCCGCTCGCCGAACAGGCCGGTCGGTTTGACCATGACGATCACGGTGAACACGAGGAACACCACCAGGTCCGAGTAGCCTTGGAACCAGCCGGCGGCGAAGGAATCCAGGATTCCGATGGCCAGCCCGCCCACGATCGCGCCCGTGATGTTGCCGAAGCCGCCGAGGATAGCGGCGGCGAAACCCTTGATGCCCAGGGCCCCGCCCATGGTCGGGCTCACGTACAGAAGTGGGCCGACGAGGCCGCCGGCGAGCGCCGCCAGCCCGGCGCCGATCGCGAAGGCGATGGCGTTGCTGCGTCCGACGTGGATGCCGACCGCGGTGGCCGCTTCGTGGTCCATGGCGACGGCTTGCATGGCGGCACCTCGTTTGGTCCGCTGCAGGAAGATGAGCAGGAGCACCGTGGCGACCGCGGCGATCCCGAGCACGACGAGGCTGTAGGTGCGGATGCGCACGCCGAAGACGTCGAGCGGCTGGGAGCCCACCGGGGTGGGAACGGCGCGGCCGGTCGCACCCCAGATGATGGTGGCGAGCGACTCCAGCACGACGCCGAAGCCGATCGTGCCGATCAGCATCAGGTCGAAGTCCTTGTTCTCCAACGGACGCAGCACCCGTTCCATCACCAGCGCGATGAGGCCGGTGACGACCATGGCGACGATGATGGCGAGGACGAACGGCAGCCGGGAGGACATGTAGAAGGTCGATGCCGCGTAGGCGCCGACCATTACGACCTGGCCGTGTGCGAAGTTCACCAGGCCCATGGTGCGATAGACGATCGAGAAGCCCATGGCGACGAGGGCGTAGACAGCGCCGAAGCTGAGCCCGCCCACGAGCGTCTGGAGAAAGACTTGCATGAAAAGTCCTTTCACAGACGGGGGCCGCGCGCCGGGCGCGGCCCCCGCAGGATCAGCTGGTGGCGGTGGCGATCAGTTTCCCGCCGGTGATGACGCCGATCGAGGTGGCGTGGATGCCGACGCCGGTCTGGTCGAAGGTGAACGTGCCGAGCAGGCCCGGGTACTTGGTGGCGCGGATCGCATCGGCCAGCTGCTGACCGGTCGCGGCGTTGCTGTTCTTCATCGCGGTCAGGAAAATGTTCGTGCCGTCGAAGGATTTCGCGCCGTGCAGTTCGGCGTCCTCGTTGTAGGCCGTCTTGTAGGCCTGGGCGAAGGAGCGGGAAGCGTCACTGGTGTCATTGCTCAGGTAGGGGCTGCTCACCACGGTCCCCTCGGCGTTGGCGGCGCCCGAGGTCTGGAGGTAGACGGTCGTTCCCATGGGTGCCGCGCCGGCCACGGTGGCGTTCAGCCCGAGCTCGCGCGCCTGTTTGACGATGAGCCCGGCTTCGACCTCCTCGGTGCCGACGAACAGCACCTGCGGGTTCTTCTGCCGGATGGACGTCAGCGCCGCGCTGAAGTCCTTCTGGTCGGTGGTCACCACCTGGTCGTCGACCGGCTTGATCCCCCGATCGGCCAATGCTTTCCCGAAGGCGTCGTGCTCGCCCTTGCCGTAGGAGCCGTTGTTGCTGATGAAGGCGATGCTCTTCAGGTCCTTCTGGTCGACGAGGTACTTGGCCAGGGTCTCGTCGTAGGTCGTGCTCGTCGGGCCGTTGAGGAACTGGAACGGGCTTTTCACCGCGGTGATCGAGGGGGATTGCCCGGAGGTGATGCTGGGAATCTTGGCCTGCTGCAGGACGGGTGCCATGGCGACGGTGACCGCGCTTTCGGCGGTGCCGATCATCGCGACGTAGCCCTCGCTGGCGATCTTGCGAGCGAGGTTGGTGCCGATCGTGGGGTCGCCCGTGTCGTCGAACACATCGAGCTGGATTTTCCTGCCGTTGACCCCGCCTTTCGCGTTCCACTGGTCGACGGCGAGCTTCGCGCCCTTGTATTCCCAGGCGCCCAGCGAGCTGAGCTGGCCGCTCTGGGCGTCGACGACGGCCATCTTGATGGGACCGGTCGTCGAGGCGTTGGTGTTCGACGAGCTCCCAGGCGCGCTGCAGGCGCTGCCGACGCCCACCGCCAGCACCGCCAATGCGGACGCCACCACGCGCCCACGTCGGAATCGGATCATGAATGCCACCTCGTTGTGTCAGGAGTGCGGAGTTATTCGAAGACGCCCTGGTAGATGTCCTTGATGTTCCAGTGCCCCGGAGTCGGCACCGGCTCGTTGACCATCGGAACGTCGAGGACCGCCGGCCGACGGCGCGCGACCGCGTCGCGGAGTGCTTCGCCGAGGCCCTCCGGGGTCTCGACCAGGTATCCGTCGGCGCCGCAGGAACGGCCGAGCGCGGCGAAGTCGGGCGACGCGGGATTGCCGTCGCGGTCGAGGAACTCGCAGCCGAAGCTCTGCCCGAAGTTCCCGGCCTGCAGGTCCGCGATGGTGCCGTGGGCCCGGTTGTTCATCACGACGAAGATCACGGGCAGGCCCTGCTCGACGGCCAGCGGAATGGCGGGCAGCTGCGCGCTCATCCCGCCATCGCCCACCAGGGCGACGACGACCCGCTCGGGCGCGGCGATCTGCACGCCGACCGCGGCCGCCGGCCCGAAGCCCATTGTGGACGCTCCGCCAGGGGTGATGAACCGGCCGTCCTCGGGCAGTTCGTAGCACTGGGCCACACCGTTCTTGTTCCACCCGACGTCGGTGACGAGGACGGCGTCGGACGGCAGGACGGTGCGGAGGTCCTCGAGGATGCGTTCCGGCCGGAGGGGGAAATCGTCGCTGCGGCCGCGCTCCTGGCTCGACTCGAACAGCGTCGTCCGGGCGGTGGTGATGGTTTCCCGCAGGCCGGGCCTGGAGACCCGCTCGGGGGCGAGGGCTCGCACCGCCGCGGTGATCGCCGGAACCGCGTGGTTGACGTCGGCGACGGCTCCGAGGGCGACGGGGTAGTTCCGGCCGATCTCGGCGGCGTCGATGTCGATCTGGATCAGCTGTGCCGGCGGGAACCGCCACGTGTAGTCGGAGTCCCACGAGCTGGCGTCGGTCTCGGCGAAGCGGGTCGCCAGCGCGAGCACGAGGTCGGTGTCGCGGGTGTAGTCGTTCGTGAGCTCCAGGCCCCAGAAGCCGGTCATGCCCATGACCAGTGGGTGCCGGTCGGGAAGCGTGCCCTTGGCCATGAGCGAGTGGGCGACGGGGATGTCGAGGTGCTCCGCGAGGTCGAGCAGCGCCGCCCGCCCGGCCGGCCCGCGCAGACCGCCGCCGAGGTAGATCAACGGACGCTTCGCGTTGACGAGCAGCTCGGCGATCCGCGCGGCGTCCGCGTCGCTCAACGCCGGCGTCGCGACCTGCTCGACCAGCGGGTAGTCCACCACGCGGACCTGGCGGGAGAACAGGTCCATCGGGACGTTGAGCAGAACCGCGCCCTTGCGGCCGGACGTCGCCGTCCAGAAGGCGCGCTCGGTGAACCTGGTCAGGTCCTCGGCGCGGTGGACGTGCCAGGCGCGCTTGACGAACGGGCGGTAGATGGCGGTCTGGTCGGCGTCGGCGTGGAGGTTCACCTCCTGGTGGGGGTGGCGACCGTGGTAGTACGACGGGACATCGCCGGAGATCGTGATGAGCGGGACGGAGTCGAGTGCGGCGGTGGCGACACCGGTCACCGCGTTCATCATGCCGGGACCCGCGTGCACGAGCAGGACTCCGGGTTTGCCCGACACGCGGGCGTACCCGTCGGCGGCGTGGGCGGCCGCTTGCTCGTGCCGGGCCATGACGAATTCGATGCTGCTGCGCCCGAGTGCGTCCAGGAAGGCGATGTTGGTGTGGCCGCACAGGCCGAAGACGTACTCGACGCCGTAGGACTCCAGCTGCCGGACGAGTGCTTCCGCTGCGGTCGTCGTCGGGGCGGGTGCGGTCATCGGTGCGTCGCTCCTCTTGTCACGGGTCTCGGTCACTGCTCGCCCCAGATCGAGGTGCCTCGCAGGATCAGGGTCTTCACGACGGTGTAGTCGTCGATCATGTGCGCGGGTGACTCCCGGCCGAAGCCGGAGTCTTTGACACCGCCGAAGGGAATGTGGTCGAGCCGGTAGTTCGACGAGCCGTTCACGACCAGCCCGCCGACCTGCAGCTCGCGCCACGCGGTGAAGATCGTGCGGATGTCCTGGGTGAAGATCCCGGCCTGCAGGCCGAACCGGCTCGCGTTGCAGGCCCGGATGACGTCGTCCAGGTCGTCGAACGGCAGGACGGCGACGAGGGCGCCGAAGACTTCCTTGACCACGACGTCGGCGTCGCCGGGTGGGTCGGCCACGATGGTCGGGAGCAGCGTGGCGCCGTCGCGGGTCCCGCCGAGCAGGACCCGCGCGCCACCGAGGCTCGCGTCGGCAGCCCACTGCTCCACGCGCGCGGCGGCTTGTTCGTCGACCATCGCCCCGACCTCGGTCGCGGGGTCGAGTGGATCCCCGACCTTGAGCTGGGCGACCTCGTCGCGGAAGGCGGTCAGGAAGTCGTCGAAGCGGCTTCGGTGGACGTAGACCCGCTGTACGGAGATGCAGCTCTGCCCGGAGTTGCTGTACCCGGTCCGGGCGCAGGTCCGGGCGGCGTGCGCGAGGTCGGCGTCGGCGCACACCAAGGTGGCGGCGTTGCCGCCGAGCTCCAGGACGAGGCGTTTCGCGCCGGCTGCCCGCGCGACCGCGGCCCCGGTCTCCGCGCTGCCGGTGAAGCTGATGACGGCGACGGCGTCGCCCGCGCACAACGCGGCTCCGACCTCGCCGCCGCCGTGCAGCAGCTGGACCGCCTCGACGGGCATGCCGGCGTCGAGGAGCAGGGCCACGATCGCGGCTGTCGTCGCGGGAGCCTGGGGCGGCGCCTTCACGATCGTGGTGTTGCCGGCCGCGAACGACGCGCCGAGCTTGTGGGCCAGCAGGTTCGCGGGGGCGTTGAACGGTGTGATCGCCAGAGCGACACCGGCGGGGGCTCGGAAGGTCATGGCGGTGTTGCCGACGCCGCGGTCCCAGCCCGACACCGGGAGCATGTCGCCGCCGATGTGCCGGGTTTCGTTGGCGCACACGGCGAACGTGTCCGCCACGCGGTCCAGCTCGCCCCGCCCGTCCTTGAGCGGTTTGCCGAGCTCCAGTGCGATCAGCCGGGCGATCGCGTCTCGGTGCTCGATCGCCGACTGTGCCGCACGTTCGAGAATCGCGGCCCGGGTCGCCGGTGCGAGGCGTCCGACGACGGGCGCGTTCTCCGCGGCGTAGGCCAGAGCGTCGGCTACCTGGGTTTCCGACGCGGGGTACGACTTCGTCACCACTCTGCGGACGTACGGGCCCATCCGGTCGGTCGGCGGTCCGTCGCGTGTCCACTTGCCGCCGACGAACGCGGCGGCCTCCATGGCGTCATCGGATGTCGAGGATTCGAGAATCTCCTGCAGCACCGCCACACTCCCTTGTGAACCATCAAACGGTACATCTGGACCACTCTGCGGACTCCGTGTAACGTACGGTTGGCGACAGGCGCTGGCAAGACTTCGAGCCGAAGAAGTTACGAACCGGCCCAGGGTGGCCACCCGGTTCGAAATCCGGGTCGAAACCCGAGGATGCTGGGCAAAACGATTACGACAATGGGCAAGGGGAGAGTTGGTCATGAAGCGGGCCGGTGCCGACGAAGCCGTCGACCAGACGGAAAACTCGTCGCAGGAAAGCGGCGAGTCGCAGGGCGTGCGCAGTGTCCAACGGGCACTGGACATTCTGGCGCTGCTGACGGAAACTCAGCCCACGGTGTCGATCTCCGACATCGTGAAGGAAACCGGTCTGGCCAAGACGACGGTGATCCGCTTGGCGCAGACCCTCGAGCAGAATGGCCTCCTGTGGGCGACGCCCAAGGGGTACATGGCGGGGCCGGGTCTCTGGCGCTGGGCACATCTGGCCAAACAGAGCTGGGAGCTTCCCGCGGAAACCAAGCAGCTGATGCGCGAGCTGGGGGATCGTCAGCGGGAGACCGTCAACCTCTACGTCTTGCGTGATGTTTACCGGGTTTGTGTTGCTCAGCAAGAGAGTCCTCAATCGCTGCGGCACGTCGTGCGCGTCGGAGACGAGCTTCCCCTGTGGGCGGGTGCGTCGTCGAAGGTGCTGCTGCGCGACGCGTCTGCCGCCCTGTTGACGCGCATCGCCCGCAGCTCGCCCGACGGAGTGGAGCACTTACCTGCTTTGCAGGCGACGGTGACGGAGGCCGCCGAGCAGGGTTTCGCGTTCAGCCACGGCGAGCGCGAAGCAGGTCTTTCGGCGGTGGCGGTTCCGATTGTCAGTGCGGCGGGAACTGTTGTGGCGGCGTTGTCGCTGAGCGGGCCGACCGTGCGTTTTCCCGACGACCGTATTTCCGAGTTCGTCGACGATCTCAAATCTGTTGCCGCGCGCATGGCGGAGCGGGGGTTCGCCCATCCCTTCGCCGGGTGAAGCCGGCCCGACACGACGTGCCGTTCGCGCTGATGCGGGCGGCGCACAAGGAGAGGGAATGCAGAGGAGACCGCTTCGCGGCATCCGGGTACTGGACCTGACGAATGTTCTCGCCGGTCCGTACTGCAGCTACCAGCTGATGCTCTTCGGTGCCGAGGTGGTGAAGGTCGAGGTCCCCGGATCCGGGGACCTGGCCAGGAGCCTGGGACCGGACGCGGAGCTCAACCGGGCGGGCCTCGGCGCCTCGTTCCTGGCGCAGAACGCCGGCAAGAAGTCGATCGAGCTGAACTTGAAGGACGCGGTGCAGCGCGCGCTGTTCGAGGACCTCGTCCGTGGGGCCGACGTCCTGCTCGAGAACTACCGCGCCGGAGTGCTGGAGCGGCTCGGCTTCGGCTGGGACCGGTTGCGGCAGCTGAACGGCCGGCTCGTCTACTGCGCGATCTCGGGGTTCGGGCAGTCCGGACCATTGAGCCAGGCACCCGCCTACGACCAGATCATCCAGGGCCTGTCGGGAATGATGAGCGTCACCGGCACGGAGGACACCGCCCCCCTGCGGGTCGGCTTCCCGGTCGCGGACACCGTGGGCGGGCTGATGGCGGCGCTGTCGATTTCCTCGGCGCTGGTCGGCCGTGAGCGGTCCGGCGAGGGCTGTTTCCTCGACCTGTCGATGCTCGAGGCGTCCATTTCGGCGATGGGCTGGGTGGTGTCCAACTACGTCATCAGCGGAATCCCTCCGGAGCCGATGGGACGGGAGAACGCGACGGCCGCGCCGTCCGGGACCTTCTTCGCCGCGGACGGCCCCCTCAACATCGCCGCGAACCGGCAGGAGCAGTTCGTGACGCTGTGCGGTCTGGTGGGACGGCCGGATCTGGTGGCGGACCCGCGGTTCGCCGATCGAGAAGACCGCAAACGCCATCGCGCCGAACTCAGCGACGAGCTCAACCGGGCGTTGCGGCTTCGAAACTCGCAGGAGTGGGAGACGGAGCTGTCGGCTGCCGGAGTGCCCGCCGCCCGCATCCTGACGGTGCCGCAGGCACTGAAATCCGAACAGCTCGCGCACCGCGGATTCTTCACCGAGATCGGGTTCCCCAGTGATCCCGAGCGAACCCTGCGCGCCAGCGGCAACGGCGTGCTCGTCGACGGTGAACCACTCCGACCGACCGCTGCGCCACCGTGGCTCGGGCAGCACAACGACGAAGCCGCCGAACTCGTCCGGCGCTGGCGCGCCACCGGCATCCCGTCGCCGGCACGCCCGATCCCCGACCAGGTGTCGCCCGGCCGAACCGAAAGGGACTGACATGGCTGTCACACCTGCACAGACCACTGTGGACGATGTCGCCGACTGGTGGGCCAACAGCATCTGCCGCATGGAACCCGGCGTGGTCGAGCTGCGGGGCGTCCCTGTGCAGGATCTGATCGGCCACCGCGGCCTGGTGTCGACGATCTGGCTGATGGTCCGCGGCAGCAGCCCGACCACCGACGAGGAAGCACTGCTGGAAGCGGCGATGGTCGCGTCCGTCGACCACGGCCCGCAGGCACCTTCCATCGCGATCGCCAGGATGACGGCCACCTGCGGCGTCGGCATGAACAACGCCATCGCGTCCGGCGTCAACGCCCTCGGCGATTCCCACGGCGGCGCCGGACAGCAGTGCGTGGAACTGCTGTCCGACATCGTGGAACGTCAGTCGGCGGGAGTGGACCTCGACGCCGCGACGGCGGAAGTGGTCGCCGAGTACCGTGCGCGCGACCCGTACCTGCCCGGGTTCGGTCACCGGTTCCACCCGGTCGATCCCCGGCGCGACCCGCTGCTCGGCCTGGTCGACAAGGCGGTGTCGGCGGGAGTTGTCGAGGGCAGGCACGCCGCGGCAGCCCGGGCGGTCGAGACGGAGCTCAACCGAGGGCGCCGCAAGCCCGTGCCGATGAACATCGACGGAGCCACCGCCGTGATCTACGCCGAACTCGGGTTCCCGCCCGAGCTCGCGCGGGGCCTGTTCGTTTTGAGCCGCAGCGTCGGCATCCTCGCCCACGCCTGGGAGGAAACGAACTCCGGCCGGCGCAACAAGGGCCCGATGCCGACCTCGATCCTGCCCACCTACCGCTGAGACGGGAAACTGATGCGAATCGCCGTCCTCCACGGTCCGAACCTCAACTTGCTGGGGGCGCGCCGGCCGGAGAAGTACGGGACCACCACACTCGCCGAGATCACCGCCGACGTTGATCAGACCGCGGCGCAGTGGGGCGCCACGGCCGTTCACTACCAGTCGAACCACGAGGGCGCGCTCGTCGACTGGGTGCACGCCCACCGCGACGCGGTCGACGCGATCGTGATCAACCCGGCCGGACTGACCCCGGTTGCCTACTCGCTCCTCGACGCCATCCGGGACACCGACCGGCCGTTCGCCGTCGTGCACATCTCTCAGTGGCACGCCCTCGACGGCAAGGACCGCAACGACATCTTCGCCCCCTTGGCCGCGGTATACCTCGCCGGCGCGGGCTGGCACGGTTACGCCCTGGCCGTCGAGGCACTCGTGTTCAAGGTTCAGAACCGGGTGGCAGCGGAGGCATCGGGGAACGCGGCCGCGGGGTGGTGAATCAGACCTCGGGAGAGGTCCAGGTCGGCCGGCACGGTGGTTCTGGTGAACCGCAAGTACAAGAGGCTGCCCGCTTGTTCAGGATTGACCCTGGCCGCGTGCATGCGGATCCGGACTTCGCCGGGGCTGGCTTGCGGGGTCGGCCGCTCGATTGCGCCGAGCACTTCGGGTCCACCGTGACGAGGATGCCAACTGCCTTCACCGCGTGACTCCGCCTGCCGGGATGAGCTGGCGCACGCCAGTGGAGGCTGCGCGGTTCACGGCGTCGATGAAGCGGTGGCGGTGGAGTGCGTGCCGGAAGTCCGGGACGAGTGAGGTGTTCTCCGCGAGGTCGCGGGCGTGCTGCGCGTATAGCTGCGCGACGTTGTGCGCGGGTCCGGAGAGGTCGCGAGGGACATCGGTGTAGTAGGCGTCGGGCACCGTCAGGGGGTGCACCGTGGTGTCGTCGCCGCGGCCGCCGGAGAGGGTGAGATCGGCGACCTGGAAGTTGCCGTTGGAGGAGGTAAGGACAAGGTCGCCCGCGGTGCCGTTGATTTCCCAGCGCAGGTTGTCGCCGCGGGAGACGCCGCCACGGTAGTAGATCGAAGCCGCGGCGCCGCTGGTGAGCACACCGCTGATCGCGACGTGGTCGGGAGCGGTGACGGTGAGGATGCTGCCGTCGTCGGCGACCGTGACTTGGTCGCGGCGGCGCACGAGGTCCGCGGTGATGCCGGCGAAGTCGCCGACGACGTGATTGACCGCATCGAGCGCGTGCATGGTCGGGACGGTGAACGTGGTGACGCCCTTCGTGTCGTCGTACCAGTAGGAGTTCGCCTTGGTGGCCGTCGGCCCCCACGCGGCACCGGAGCCGACGAGTGTGGTGCCGAGGATGTCGCCGACATACCCGTCTGCGATCAGATCGCGGGCGTAGCGAACCTCGGGCGCGAACCGGCCCTGCAGGCCGGCGATCGTCCTGACGCCCTTCGCGGCGGCGATGCGGGTGAGCTCATCGGCGTTCTCGAGATCGATCGCGAGCGGCCACTCGGTGAAAACCGTCTTGCCCGCGGCCACGACGGCGGTCGTCAGCTCACGATGGTGCGCGACCTTGACCGCGACGACGACGATGTCGACGTCCGGATCGGCGATGAGGTCGGCATGGTTGTCGTAGCCCTTCACGCCGAACGCCTCGGCTGCCGCGTCAGCGGACACGCGCCTGGAGGTGCTCACGGCCCGCAGGGCGAAACCCCGGAGGGCGGCGAGTGCGGGAACGTGACTGATGGCAGCCCAGCCGGTGGTGCCGCCACCGATGATGCCGACGCCGATCTGATTCATCGGTTTGCTTCTCCTCTGACTTGAAGGTGGGGATTGGTGGGATTTCTGGACCGGGTATCGAGTGGTTTCCTCGCCTGCGAACTCGATCTCTGGCATCAACGCCTGGTGGATGCCGGACCCGCGCGAGAGACGGGCACAACCAGCCTTTCTATAATGACTGATCGTTCCTGAATCAAGGCGCGATCACGGTTTAGTTGCCGTTCCGGGACGTGGACTCAGCAGAAGCAGGTCAGGGCGAGGTCCACCGTCGCCATGAGTGTGGCGCGGTCGGGTCGGATGGCGCCGACGACCCGGAGTCCCTGGATGGTGGTGACGAGCAGTCGCGCCGTTGTCGCGGCACTGCGGTCGGCGGGGAGCTCGCCGGCGGCCTGGCCGCGAACGATCAGCTCGAACAGTGCATCCTCGAGTGACTGGATGGTGCCCTGCAGACGATCACGCACGGCGAGATCGCGGTGCGCGAGCTCGGTCGCCGCGCCAACCACGAGGCAGGCCTCACGGTTACCGTCCTCGACGGTCGCGTCGACCACGCCCACCAGAACCTCGCGAATGACCGCCTTGGTGTTCACGCCTTCCTTGAGCAGGCCGACGATCGGCTCCGCGTACCGCTCTCGGTACTGGTCGAGGACTGCCAGGTAGAGGCCTTCTTTGCTGCCGAATGCCGCGTAGAGCGACCCTCGGCCGACGCCGGTGGCGTCCACGAGGTCCTGGATCGACGTCCCCGCGTAGCCTGCCCGCCGGAACGCCGACATGGCGGTCTCGATCGCCGCGTCGGTGTCGAATTCTCTCGTCCGTGCCACGAAGCGACCGTACTTGTTATGGAATGACCGGTCAAGTAATGAGCTGGAGGTGTAGGTCGCGCCGCTGACGGTGTCGATCTGCGTGCTCTGCGCCTGCAGTACCTCCTGGTTGAGCACGGCACCGCGGCGGAGTTGATGCGCACGTCGCGGCCGGACTCCTCGGGTACCTGCGGCACGCGCGCGGCCGTGATGTTCCTGCCCGCCACTCTTCCCGACCCTGCCCACTGCGATCAGCGGCTACCACGCCTGGACCGCGGCTCACGGCTGACGGTGGCCCGGCGGTACCCGACGAACGCCGTCGTCCCCGGATCGCGCGCCATGCCGGCGCTGTAACGAGAACGTGATGAGCGGAAACCTCCTCGTAAATACGAGGTATTGCGTGGAAGTTCGGTCACAGGTACGGTCCTCGCAATCAGAAACCGCAGGGCAGGCCCGACCGTTGTTGTGGAAGTTCGGGCACTAGGCGATTGGGCGGAGAGCGTTCATGAGGTTGATCGGCTACCTGGACCAGCTGTCCGCCCGGCCGGGGGACTCGCTCCCGGTCCGGATCAGCGGTGACGGCGGGCAGGTCACGGTCGATCTCGTCCGGCTCCTGCACGGCGACACGAACCCGCTCGGCCCCGGCTTCCTCAGCACCGACGTGGCTTCCGTCCCCAGCCAGGTCGTGGTCGCGGGGGAGCAGGTCACGCCGGTGGGCTCGTGCCTGCGAGCGGACGACGTCGTCCCGGCCGGCACCACCCGGCTGAGCGCCGGCGTGGTGATCTGGCCGACCACTGTGGACGCGGGCCGGGAACAGGGTGTGCTGAGCGTGGTGGACGCCGGGGGAGAGGCGGTCGTCGCGGTGACACTCGGGGAATCCGGCCGCCTTCGGCTGTGCACCGGTGCCGGTGCGGTGCTGCTCGAAGCCGCCCGGCCGCTGGCGAACCGGCGCTGGTACCGCGTCTCCGCCGAGGTCGGCGCCGGTGGTGTGGCATTGGAAATCGTGCCGCTGGAACCGTTCCCGGGCGACGAAAAGCCGGTCAGCCTGCGTGGTGAGTCCGAAGTGGACCTTTCGGCCGCGAGCGGGGTGGTGGTCGCCGCGCTGCGCTGCCCGTCGGAGGGCCCCCGGTACTTCCCCGCCGGCGTGTTCAACGGCAAGGTCGAGCATCCCGTGCTCTCCTCCGGTGAAGACACGCTCGCCGAGTGGGCCTTCGAACGCGGTTTCGCCACCGACACCGCCGAGGACGTCTCCGGACGGGGCCGGCACGGGCTGCTGGTGAACAAACCGGCGCGCGCGATGACGGGGCACACGTGGACCGGCGAGGTGCACGACAGCGCCGCCGCGCCGGAGCAGTACGCCGCGATCCACTTCCACGACGACGACCTGATCGACGCCGGCTGGCCCGAGACGGCCCGGGTGGACCTGCCGGCCGACCTGCCGAGCGGCATCTACGCGGTCCGGCTCCGCGGGACCACCCGGGACGGCGAGGAAACCGACCACATCCCGGTCGTGGTGGCGCCCGCGACCGGTGCGCCCCGCCCGAAGGTCGCCTACCTGATCCCGACCTTCACCTACCTGGCCTACGCCAACGAACGCCTCCAGCACCGCCTCGACTACGAGGCCGCCGGCATCACCGATCATCCGATCACGCCGGGACTGCACGACGTGACGCTCGCCGAGCACCCGGAGTTCGGAGCCAGCCTCTACGACCTGCACAGCGACGGCTCCGGCATCTGCTACACGAGCGCGTTGCGGCCGATCCTCAACCTGCGCCCGGACTACCGCATGTGGCTGCAGAACGCGCCGCGCAGCTTGGGTGCCGACCTCTACCTCGAGCACTGGCTCGTCCGAAGCGGTGTCGAGCACGACGTGCTCAGCGACCACGACCTGCACGCCGACCCCGAGCACGCGCTGGACGGCTACCAGGTGGTGCTCACCGGCTCGCACCCCGAGTACTACAGCGGGGCGATGCTCGACGCGCTGCAGCGTCACGTCGACACCGGACACTGCCTGATGTACCTGGGCGGCAACGGGTTCTACTGGGTCACCTCGCAGGACCCGGGACAGCCGGGTGTGCTGGAGGTGCGTCGCTCGGGTGGCATCCGGACCTGGGAGATCCAGCCGGGGGAGGGCCACCACTCGACCACCGGCGAGCCGGGTGGGCTGTGGCGCTGGCGCGGCCGGTCGCCCAACAAGCTCGCCGGAGTCGGCATGTGCAGCCAGGGCTGGGACGAGAAGGCCCCGCCCTTCGAGCGCACCCCACTGTCCTACGAGCCCGAATGGGCCTGGGTTTTCGAAGGCATCGACGACCATCTCATCGGTGACTTCGGTCTGATCATGAACGGCGCGAGCGGCGACGAACTCGACCGCTGCGACTTCGCACTGGGCAGCCCGCCGAACACGGCTGTGCTGGCCACCTCACAGCGCCACAGCGACTTCTACCAGCTCGCCGTCGAGGACGTGCTGATGCTCGCCCCCGGGCTGGGCGGCAGCGAGTCCGATCTCGTCCGCTCCGACATGGTGATCGTCGAGCGCCCGGGCGGCGGTGCGGTCTTCTCCGTCGGCTCCATCTGCTTCACCGGCTGCCTGCCGTGGAACGGCTACGAGAACAACGTTTCCCGGCTGCTGAACAACGTGCTCGGCAACTTCGGCGCCCGCGTCTGAAAATCGGTCCCCCCGAATCCCGATTGCAGGGAGAATTTCGATGAAACACCCCGTCCCGTTCCGCCGGCTGGCCGGCGCCACCGCGGTGGCCCTCTTGACTCTGTCCCTGGCCGCTTGCGGTGGCATCACCCAGGACAGCGGCTCGGCCTCCGGCGGCCAGTCGTGCAAGCGCTCCACCGACAAGGTGATCGGCTTCGACTACCCGTTGACGTCGCTGTCGGTCTACGGCGACCTCAAGCGGTTCGCCGAGCAGCGAGCCACCGCGCGCGGGTACCAGTTGAAGTACACCGCCGACGACGAGGATCTGCAGAAGCAGACCCAGAACGTGCAAACGTGGGTCACGCAGAAGATCCCCGCGATCGTGTCCTACCCGCTCGAGCCGGCGTCGATGGAACCGCTCGCACAGCAGGCGCGGGGCAACTGCACGGTGTTCGTCTCCTACGCCTCGCCGCTGAAGAACCAGGACGCCTCGGTGCTGTTCAGCGGCCTCGAGAGCGGTCAGGCGCTTGGCAAGACGGCCACCGAGTGGGCCAAACAGCACCAGGGACCGGTGAAGGTGCTCGTGCTCAACAACCGGGACCTCGCGGTGGGTGCGCAGCGCGACGACGGCCTGAAGGCGTCCTTCGCCGCGGGTGGCAACGTCGAGATCGTCTCCACGCAGAAAGCCGGCACCCGCGCGGACGGCGAGCAGATCGCCCGTACCGTCCTGCAGGCGCACCCCGACCTCAACATGGTGCTCGGGTACGACGACGACGTCGCCCTGGGCGCGCAGCAGGCGTTCCTCAACGCGGGCAAGAACCCGAAGGACCCGGGCATCTTCATCGGCGGCCAGGACGGGTCGAAGGAAGGCCTTCAGGCGGTGTCGCAGGGCGGGATCTACCGGGTCTCGGTCGCGGTGCGCATCCGTGACATCGGCTTCGCGGTCACCGACGTGGCGGCGGACCTGTTGGAGGGCAAGCCGAACAAGGGTGTGAACGTCCCGCCGGTTGCGCTCACCGCGAGCACCCCCTCGCTCAAGGACTACCTGAGCGACTACAGCTGAGGAACCCGATGACGCTCACCATTCGAGGCCTGGTCAAGGGATACGGCGCGGCCACCGTCCTCAAGGGAGTCGATCTCGACATCGCTCCCGGAGAGGTGCACGCGCTGCTCGGCCCCAACGGCGCCGGAAAGTCGACCTTGATCAAGTGCATCGGCGGAGTGGTGACCCCGGACGCGGGTGAGCTGGCGCTCGACGGCGAGTCGCTGGGCCAGCTCACCCCGAACCGGGCCTTCGCCGCCGGGATCGCCACCATCCACCAGCACCTCTCGCTGATCGACGTGCTGTCGGTGAGCGACAACCTGTTCCTCGGCCAGGAGAAGACCGTCGCCGGGGTGCTCGACCGGGCCGGCCAGCGGCGGGTCACCGCCGAGCTGCTCGACCGGTTCGGCCTCGACGTCGCGCCGGGGACGAAGGTCGGCGGACTGCCCATGGGCACCAAGCAGCTCCTCGAGATCGCGAAGGCGTGGCACCGCACCGACGTGCGGGTGCTGATCCTCGACGAGCCCACGGCGTCGCTGTCGGAGAGCGAAACGGAACGGCTCTTCGCCGAGATCGCGAAGATGAAGGACGGCGGGGCGCGCATCGTCTACACCACGCACCGCCTGGGCGAGGTCTTCCGCATCGCCGACCGGGTCACGGTCCTTCGTGACGGTGTGGTCGCGTTGCGGGAGAAGGTCTCCGATGTCGCGCCGGAGCGGATCGTCGAGGTGATCTCCGGCGGTACCGGCGCGCCGACGGCACCGGCCGAGCCCGCCGACCTCGGTCCGGTCCGGCTGCGGCTGCGGGACCTGGCCGGCCCGCGGTTCGGGCCGATCGACCTCGACGTGCGATCCGGCGAGATCCTCGGTCTCTACGGTGTGCTCGGCTCCGGCCGCACGTCGCTTCTGGAGACACTCGCCGGCGGCTACCGCGCCGCCGGCGGCAGCGCGGAGGTCGACGGCGAACGGTCGGCACCGCGCACCCCGGCGGGTGCGGTGCGGCGCGGGATCGCGCTCGTCCCGTCGGACCGGCTCCGGCAGGCGCTGTGGCCGACCCGCAACGCGGCGGACAACCTGCTGCTCCCGTCGTACCGGCGGCTCGCGCGGTTCGGCCTTCGGCGGCACGGTCGCGAGAAGCGGCTGTTCGCCGAGACCGCCCGGCAGGTCGACCTCCAGCCGCCCGACGGCGGACGCAAGGGCGGCCAGTTCTCCGGCGGGAACCAGCAGAAGCTCGTCCTCGGCCGCTGGCTCGCGCGGGCCGGGGAGCTCGGTGTGCTGTTGCTCGACGAGCCGACGCAGGGCGTCGACGTCGGGGCCCGGCGGCAGATCTACCAGGTGTGCCGGGAGCTGGCCGCCCGCGGTCTCGCGGTCGTCTTCGCGTCTTCGGATGCCCAGGAGGTCGCCCTGCTCGCGCACCGCGCCGTCGTGATGGACCGCGGCCGGCTCACCACCGAGCTGACCGGCGAGGACATCACCGAATCCGCCTTGCTCGCCGAAGCCCATCAGTTCACCGGTGTCACCACTGACCTGCCCGACGACGCCGCAGCCACCCTCCCGGAGGTACGCCCATGACGACGGCAACCGTCACCCCCGAGGGGAGTACCACCCGGCGCACGCCGGTGCTGGAGCTCGTCCTGCGGTCGGCACTGCTGATCGGCCTGCTCGTGTTGGTCGGCTTCTTCACCAGCGGGTCGGACCTGTTCCTCACCGTGGGGAACATCAAGAACATCGCGCTGTCGGGCGCCGTGCTGCTCATCGTCGCGGTGCCGCAGGCGGTGCTCGTGATCATGGGCTACGTGGACCTGTCGGTGGGGTCGGTGGTCGGGTTGTCCGGGGTGGTCACCGGGCTGCTCATCGTCGACCATCACCTGAACTGGGGGCTGGCCGTGCTCGCCGGCCTCGTCGTCGGCGCCGTGGGTGGTCTGGTCAACGGCGTACTCGTGTCCTACACCCGGCTCAGCCCGATCATCGTCACGCTCGGTACTTTGCAGCTGTATCGGGGGATCGCGCAGTTCCTGCGCTCGGACCCGCCGGCCGACTTCGGCACGGGGATGTCGCTGCTGGGGCGCGGTATCTACGCCGGCATCCCGGTCCCGGTGTGGATCGCGTTCATCGTGTTCGGGCTCGGCGCGCTGTTCCTCTACGGCACGCCCGCCGGCCGCCAGGTCTACGCGATCGGCGTCAACCGGGAGGCGGCGTTCCTCTCCGGGATCGCGACGAAACGGTTGCCGCTGCTGGTGTTCGTGGTCACCGGTCTCGCCGCCGGCCTCGGCGGGGTGCTCTTCGCGGCGCGGCTCGACTCCGCGCCGCCGAGCACGCTCGGCGCCAACTTCGAGCTGCAGGTGCTCACCGCGGTGCTGCTGGGCGGGGTCGCGTTCAGCGGCGGCCGGGGGACGATGCTCGGTGTCCTGCTGGGGGTGGTTTTCCTCGGCGTGCTCAACAACGGTATGACCTTGATGAACGTGCCGTACTTCGCACAGGCCATCGCGACCGGCGCGGCCCTCGTGGTCGCGGCCGGCCTGGACGAACTCGGGCAGCAGGCCGGCGCTCTGCGCCGGGTGCTCCGGAGAACGTGATGGGCCTGGCTCGCTCGTGCATTTGAGGAAGGTAGGGGAAACGTGCTTCCCGACGAACGCCGCAGGCAGATCCTGGCGCTGCTGAACAGCAGCGAGGTGCTCCGGCCCGCGGACATGGCGGTCCAGCTCGACGTGTCGCCGGAGACCATCCGGCGCGATCTCGTGCTGCTGGAACGCGAAGGCGCCATCCGCCGCGTGTACGGGGGTGCGGCCAAGGCCAAGAACCTGTCCCGCAGCGCCGAGCCCGGCCGGGTGGAGCGCGAGAACATCGAGCGGGAGGCCAAGGCGGAGATCGCCGAGGTGGTCGCCTCGATCGTCGGTGACGACGACACGGTGTTCCTCGACGTGGGCACCACTGTGCTCGCCGCCGCCCGCGCGCTGCCCGAGTCGTTCCGCGGCCGCGTGGTCACCAACAACCTCGGCGCGGTCCTGGCGATGGCCGGCCGGGACGGGGTGAACCTTCACCTCGTGGGCGGCCGGGTCCGGCACGACGAGCTGACCTGCTCCGGGCCCGACGCCGAGGATCAGGTCAGCAACTTCTTCGCGGACAAGGCGTTCCTGGGCTCCGGCGGGGTCCACGCGACCGGCGGGCTCACCGACTACCACCTCGACGAGATCGCCGTCCGGCGCCGGATGATCAGCAACGCGGCCGAGGTCTACGTGCTGGCGGACGGAAGCAAGCTCGGGCACGTCGCGCTGCGGAAGGTCTGCGAGCTCGACCGCATCACGGCGCTGATCACCGACTCCTCAGCGGACCCCGAAATGGTCGCGCAGCTGCGCGACGCGGGGCTGACCGTCGTGCAGCCGGCCGTGGCCGGAGCCGAGGACGCGGCCTCATGACCGGAGCCGTGCTCGCCATCGACCAGGGCACGTCGGCGACCAAGGCGCTCGTCGTCGCCGAGGACGGCTCCGTGCTGGCCGAGGTCGACCGGCCACTGTCCGTGCGGACGCCGAAACCGGGTGCAGTGGAGGTCGATCCGGGCGAGCTGCTGGCGTCGGTTCTCGACGCGGGCCGCGCAGCCGTCGCGGCGGCCGGGGTGGGTGCCGGCGTCGTCGGACTCGCCAACCAGGGCGAGACGGTGCTGGCGTGGGACCCCGCGACGGGAGAAGCCCTTTCGCAGTGCGTGGTGTGGCAGGACCGCCGGGCCGTCGAGGTGTGCGAGTCCCTGCGCGACGTCGCCGACCGGCTCGGCGAGATCAGCGGCCTGCCGCTCGACCCGTACTTCTCCGCCCCGAAAATGCGCTGGCTGCGGGAGCGCGTGGGCGCAGGGGGAGTGGTCACCACCACCGACACGTGGCTGTTGCATCGGCTCACCGGCGAGTTCGTCACGGACGTCGCGACCGCGTCGCGCAGCATGCTGCTCGACCTCGAGTCCGGCACCTGGTCGGACGAGGCGTGGGAGCTGTTCGGGCTGACCGAGCGCCGTCCGCGGCTGGCCGGCAACGACGAAGTGGTCGGCACTACCAGCGCATTCGGCACCGAGGTCCCGGTGGCCGGGGTGATCGTCGACCAGCAGGCTGCGCTGTGGGCGCAGCGCTGCCGGGAACGCGGCGAGGCGAAGTGCACGTACGGCACCGGCGCCTTCCTGCTCGTCAACACCGGTGACCGGCCGCAGCGCAGCGAAGCCGGGCTGACCCCGTCGATCGCGTGGCAGATCGCGGGGCAGCGGCGCTGGTGCCTCGACGGGCAGGTGTACACCGTGGGCAAAGCGGTGTCCTGGCTGCGCGACGTCGGCCTGCTCGGCTCGGCCGGCGAGCTCGACGCGCTGGCGTCCACAGTGGACGACACGGGCGGGGTCTTTTTCGTGCCGTCGCTCGCCGGGCTGGCCGCGCCGCACTGGCAGCCGGGCGCGACCGGTGGCTTCCTGGGACTGAACCTGGCGGCGACCCGGGCGCACTTGGCCCGCGCGGTCTGCCTGGGGATCGCCGCGCAGATCGTCGACCTCGTCGACGCCGCGGCGGCGGACCTCGGCGGCACCGCGCCCAGGCTGCGGCTCGACGGCGGGCTCACCCGGTCGCGAGTCTTGGTGCAGCTGCAGGCCGACTTGCTGCAGGCACCGGTGGAGGTGGCCGCCGCCCCGCACGCGACCGCGCTCGGCGTCGCCGACCTGGCGCAACGCGGTGCCGTCGGCCGCCCGTTGCCCGACCCGCGGCCGGGCACGGTCGTCGAACCGAGCCGGCCGCCCGCCTGGGCCGCCGAGCAGCTGGGCCGCTGGCGGTCCGCGCTGGAGGCGACCCGGCAGTTCAGCGGCGAAGGCCGCGTGTTTCCCGGAAGGGCTGATTCCTGATGCCAGTGCCCGAGTACGACCTGGTCGTGATCGGAGCCGGAGTGGTCGGCTCCGCGCTGGCGCGCGAGTTCACACTGCGCGGCCGGTCCGTGGCGCTGGTGGACGCGCGCTCCGACGTCGGGGACGCGACCAGCAAGGCCAACACCGCGATCCTGCACACCGGCTTCGACGCGACGCCCGGCACCACCGAGTCGCGGCTCGTCGCCCGGGGGTACCGGCTGCTGTCCGACTACGCCGCCAAGGCGGGGATCCCGGTCGAGCCGCTGGGCGCCCTGCTGGTCGCCTGGGACGACGAGCAGCTGGCGGCACTGCCGGGGCTGGCCGAGAAGGCCGCGGCCAACGGCTACCACGAGACCCGGCTGCTTGACCCCGCCGAGTTGGCGCGGCGCGAGCCCCACCTCGGCCCGGGCGCGTTGGGTGCCCTGGAGGTGCCGGGGGAGTCCATCATCTGCCCGTGGACGACCACGCTGGCGTTCGCGACGGAGGCGGTGCGCCACGGTGCCGAACTGCTGCTCGGCCACACCGTGACCGGCGCCGAGCCGGGCGCGGGCCACACGGTGCTGCACACCGACCGGGGACCGGTCCGGGCCCGGTCCGTGGTCAACGCCGCCGGCCTCGGCAGCGATCACGTGCACGCGATGTTCGGGCACGAGTCGTTCACGATCACCCCCCGCCGCGGCCAGCTCATCGTGTTCGACAAGCTCGCGCGGTCGCTGGTGAACCACATCCTGCTGCCGGTACCGACGAAGATGGGCAAGGGCGTGCTGGTGAGCCCGACCGTCTACGGCAACGTGATGCTCGGCCCCACCGCGGAGGACCTGACCGACCGCTCGGCCACCGAGTCCACAGAGGACGGCCTGGCCATGTTGCGGGAAAAGGGAAACCGGATCGTCCCCGCGCTGCTGCGCGAGGAGGTCACCACGATCTACGCCGGCCTGCGGGCGGCGACCGAGTTCGGCGACTACCAGATCTCGTTCCACCCCGATCAGCGGTACGTGTGCGTGGGTGGGATCCGGTCGACGGGGCTGACTTCGTCGCTCGCGATCGCCGAGTACGTCGGGGCTGAGCTGGCGGGCTGGCCGGGCGAGGCTATGCCGGGGCCGCGTGCGGACGTCGTCCCGCCGCAGATGCCGTATCTCGGCCAGGTGGACGTCCGCCCGGCCGAGGACGCGGAGCTGATCGCGAAGGACCGCGCCTACGGCGAGATCGTCTGCTTCTGCGAACGCGTCAGCCGCGGTGAGATCCGCGACGCGCTGCACAGCGAAATCGCACCATCCACTGTGGAGGGGCTGCGCCGCCGTACCCGGGCCGGGATGGGCCGGTGTCAGGGTTTCTACTGTGGGGCGGTGGTTTCGCGCATGGTCGACGAGGGCGCGGACGCGCCCGTGAAAGCGGAGGCCGTGAAGTGAACGAGCGGATCAGGCACGATGTCGACGTCGCCGTGATCGGCGGCGGGCCGGCCGGGCTCGCCGCGGCGGTCGCGCTGCGCCAGGCCGGGGTGGAGCGGGTCGAGGTGCTGGAGCGGGAGCTCGTCGCCGGCGGGATTCCACGGCATTCCGCGCACACCGGTTACGGCCTGCGGGACTTGCGGCGGATCATGACCGGGCCGGCCTACGCCCGGCGGTACGCCGCGCTGGCCGCGGTGGCCGGCGTCACCGTACGCACCACGACCATGGTCACCGGCTGGTCCGGCGACGGCGGGCTCGAGGTGACGGCGCCGGACGGGCTGTCAGTCGTGCACGCCTCGGCGGTGCTGATGGCCACCGGCGCCCGGGAGCGCCCGCGCCCGGCGCGCTGGGTGCCGGGCGACCGTGGCCAGGGCGTGTACACCACCGGGCAGCTGCAGCAGACCGTGTACCTCCACGGCCGGCCGGTCGGACGGCGCGCGATCGTGGTGGGTGCCGAGCACGTCGGCTTCTCGGCGATGATGACGTTGCGGCACGCCGGGGTCGAGGTCGCGGCGCTGACCACCGAGCTGCCGCGGCATCAGAGCTACCTGCCGTTCCACCTCGGCGCGCGGTGGATGCTGCGCGTCCCGGTGCTGACGGGCACCCGGGTCGTCGCGGTGCGGGGCAAGCCGCGGCTTGCGGAGGTCGAGCTGGAGCGCGTCGCCGACGGGCACCGGTGGACCGAGGCCTGCGACACCGTCGTGTTCACCGGCGACTGGGTGCCGGACCACGAGCTGGCCCGGACGGCGGGCGTCGGGATGGACGCGCGCACCCTCGGGCCGGTGATCGACGCGACCGGGGCCACCAGCACGCCGGGGCTCTTCGCCGCCGGAAACCTTTGTCACCCGGTCGAAACCGCGGACGTCGCGGCGCTGTCGGGCCGCCACGCGGGCCGTTCGATCGCCCGCTGGCTGGCCGGCCGCGCGGCCTCGGCGGCCGGCGCCGGGGTCCCGATCGAGGTCGACGGCCCGCTGGCCTGGACCAGTCCGCAACGCATCTCGTCGTCGGCGGACCTCCCGGCGCGCGGCCGGGTGATCCTGCGGCCGAGCGTGTTCGCCCGCCTGCCGCGGGTGCGGGTCAGCCAGGGCGACCGGGTCCTTTGGCAGGGCCGGCTTCCGCAATTCGTCCCGTCCCGCCCGGCGCTGCTGCCGGCCTCCTGGCTCGCCCGCGTGGACCCGTCGGGCGCCGCGGTGCGGATCGAAGCGCTGGTCTGACCGTCCGTCCACGGTGGACGATGCTGGGCACCCATCGCAGGAACAGGCCCTTCGTGCTGTCCATGTCAGCGGGGCATTCGTGGCGGCGGTCGAACTTCCGGATCCGGTTCTGGCGCGCGAGGAACTCGTGCTGCCGGTTTTGGGTCACCGACGTGATCTCGGTGCGGGTACGCGGTCGGCTGTCCATAACTCGGGTCAACCGCGTACCTGCCGGCGATTCGGTGTCGGGTGTACCTCGTCGAGCAGCTCCAGAAATGCCTGCGCGGCAGCACTGGGCCGTCGAGTTGCCGAAGTCGCCACGGTGAGCTGCCACAGGAGTTCGTGATCGGCGACCTCCACGGTGGCCAGCCCGGCGGGGTCGTCGACCAGGAATCGGCCGAGGAAACCGATTCCGAGTCCGGCGCGGATGAAGTGCACGGCTGTCCCGATGTCGGCGACCTCCAGGGTGACCTCCCGTTCGATGCCGGCGCTCGCGAAGGCTTGATCGGCGATGATGCGGTTGCCGAAGCCTGGCGGGGAGTCGATGAAGGGGAATTCGGCGAGCTGCGACAGCGAGACCCGGCCCATGCCCGCCAGCGGGTGCTCCGCAGGGACGTAGAGCACCAGCGGGGTCATCTCCAGCACCCTGACCCGCAACCCGGCCGGCGCCGGGCCGGGAAGGGAGAGGAAGGCGACGTCGAGCTGGCCGTCTCGCAGTTCCTGCGCCAGCCCCGTCGATCCGGCGAGCGCCGCCCGGAGCCGGACGGTGACTCCTGGATGGCGGGCGCGCAGCTTGGCGAGGATGCCCGGCGTGTCGATGAGGTTGACCGAGGTGAGCGTGCCGACGGTGACGGTTCCCTGAAGCGTGCCGCCGAGCTCCTGCACCGCGTCCTTGGCGGCGCGGGCGGAGTCCAGTGTTTCTCGCGCCCGGGGCAGGAAGACGCGCCCGGCCGGGGTGAGCGTCACTTCGTCGCGTCCACGGTCGAACAGTCGGGAGCCCAGCTCGCGTTCCAGCGCTTTGACCGTCGCCGACACCCCCGACTGGACGACGTGCAGACGGCGTGCCGCCGGGGTGAACCCGCCCGTGTCGGCCACAGCGAGGAAGTGCTCGAGATGTCGTAGTTCCACGACCCGATTATCACTCATGGTGCTGGAAGAAATCTGTAGTCATCGTTGGACATGATTCAGGTCCGGAGAGAAGGTGAACTGGTCAAGATCTTCTCTTCCACACACGAAACCGAGGAGGCGCACGTGTCCGGCTCGTCACCGGCGGTGCAGCAGCCGCTACTCCGCCCCTACGACCTTGGCGATCTGTGGTTGCGCAACCGCGTCGTGATGGCCCCGATGACCAGGGCGCGCGCGGAGAACCGCGATCTCGCGCCGATGCCGATGCACGCCGAGTACTACCGGCAGCGGGCCGGCGCCGGATTGATCGTGTCCGAAGGCACGTGGATCAGCCCCGGCGCCATCGGTTCGGTCAATGTTCCCGGCCTCTACAGCGACGAGCAGGTCGCAGGCTGGACGGAGGTGACGGGTGCCGTGCACGCCGAGCGCGGGGTGATCTTCTCGCAGCTCGCTCACACTGGCGCCAGCTCGCATCCGGACTACCACGGCGGGCATCTGCCGGTCGCGCCGTCCGCGGTCAACCCCGGGGGACGGGTGTTCACCCCCGCCGGCGGGTTCACCGACACGGTGACGCCGAGGGCGCTGACCGTGGACGAGATCGCCGAGATCGTGGAGCAGTACCGTTGCGCGGCGGCCAACGCGCGCCGCGCCGGGTTCGACGGTGTCGAGATCCACGCCCAGCGTGGCTACCTGATCGCCCAGTTCCTGAACCCCGCGCTCAACCTGCGCACCGACACCTATGGCGGCAGCGCCGAGAACCGCGCGCGGTTCCTGTTCGAGATCCTGGAGGCGGTGACCGGCGTCTGGGGTCCGCACCGCGTCGGCGTGAAGTTCGCGCCCTACCAGGAGATCGGCTCGACCACCGGGGTGGCACCGGAACTGCTGACCGGCCACGAGCACGTCGCCGAGCGGCTCAACGACCACCCGCTCGCCTACCTGCACCTCATGATGACGAGGCGGCCCAACGAGCTCGTCACGCCGGATCAGCGCCGTGCTTCGCTGGTCCGGTTCCGCCCGCGGTACCGCGGCACGCTGGTCGCCAACGCCGGCATGGACCAGGAGTCCGGCAACCTGGTGATCACGGAAGGCTTGGCCGACCTGGTGTCCTTCGCGCAACTGTTCATCGCGAACCCGGATCTGCCCACTCGATTCGAGCGCGGCCACCCGCTCGCCGTCGCCGATCGCGAAACCTTCTACCAAGGTGGTACCAGCGGCTACGCCGACTACCCGGCCTACGCCGGGGAATCCGAATCCCAGCCTGTGGGGAGTGTCCGATGACGGGCCTCAAGCGCTACCCGGAGCGCACCGCGACGCGGTGGTCTTCGACGGCCGAAGCCGACCGGTTCATCGGGCACGGCCCGGAGTCCGGACAGCCGGGCACGCTCGGCCATACTCGATGCCGGGGTAGAGGAGAGCGTCGCTGTTTTTTCTGGACGCGCTGCGGTGCGCGGGTCGACGTCGCCGGGTACCGGTTCCGCGAGGCCGGCGCCCAGCGCCCGGGTGCGGCCGGTGAGGGGCGCACCCGGGCGCTCGCCCGTCACACGGGAAGCGGCGTCTCCTGGTAGGTGGGGACCGTGTCGATGGTCTCCATGAACTTCGTGAACGGCACGAACTCGTCGTCCATCAGCGCCCGCGGGTTGTAGTCCGGGCTGGCGAGCACGCCGTGGACGCGTCGGCGCTGCATGCCGAAGTTGCCGGCATCGTAGAGCGGCAGCACTGCGGCCTCGCGCAGCAGCTTCTCGAACTCGTGCTGCTTGTCCAGGCTGTTCACGCCCACGACCTGCATGCACTTGTAGACCGCGTCGAACATCAGCTCCGTGCATTGGATCTTGCACATCGCGCCGATCAGCTCGCCGTGGTAGTCGTGCTGGTCCAGGAAGTGCGCGGTCTTCCAGCAGAAGCAGCGGCACATCTCGATCCGCGCCGCGACGTCCCCGAGCACATAACCGACGTTCTGGTGGTTGATGATCGGGCTCGGGCCACCGGCGGTGTAGGTCCGCGCCCACTCGAGGGCGGATTCGTAGGCGGTCCGGGCCACACCGACCGCCGCGATCCCGGCCACCGGCCCCGACCAGGCGAAGTTGCGGTTGATCAGCAGGTCGCCGTTGCCGCGGGTGCCCTCGACGAGGTTGTTCGCGGGAACCCGGGCGTCGGTGAAGACGATCTCGGCGTTGGGGGTGAGCCGATGCCCCATCTTGCTGATGAGGTTGTAGCTGACACCGGGGGTGCCGCGCTCGATCATGATCGCCGAAAGCCCCTCAGTGCCGCCCTTCGACGGGTCGGTGCGCACCACGACGATGCTCGCGTTGGCACCCTGCCCGTCCCAGCCCGCGACGTTGCAAGGCCAGTATTTGCGGCCGTTGAGCACGTAGTGGTCGCCATCGAGCGTGGCCGTGACACCGATTCCGACGGGTGAAGCATCGGGTGCGTCGAAGTTCGCCGTGCCGCCAGGGCTGCCGGCCGGCTCGCTCACCGCGTAGCCGACGATGTACTCGCCGGTCGGGTCCGAGGTGGCCGCGCGCAGGAAGCGGTCCTTCTGCTCGTCACTGCCCCAGTACCAGACGGGCATCAGGCCCAGCCCGTTGACCAGGATGGTGCAGGCGAAACCCGGGTCGACGGCGCACACTTCCTCGGCGGCCAGGATGAGGTCCACATTGGACACCCCGCCGCCGCCGTACTGCGTGGGCAGCATGCAGAATGCGATGCCGGCGCGGTAGGCCTGCACATAGGCGTCCTTGGTCATCTGGAAGGCGCGCAACGGGTCCGTCTCGGCGTCGGCCGCGCGGACCACCGGCGCGAGTATGTCGCGGGCGAAGGCGCGGGTGCTCGCCTGGAGTTCCCGTTGTTCCGGGGTGAGGGTGAAGTCGATGGCCATGACGAAACCTCCCTGCAATCGGGTCGTCGGATCGGCCGGAATCGTCGATCTGCCCGGGTGAGGAGCACGCGGACGCTATCCCGGCCGGCCACGTCGGTCCTAGTCTGTTCAGGGGGCCGCCCGAACGCGAGGAGGTCGGCATGGACGGTCAGTCGGCCGGCGCCGGCGGGCACGAACCCGGAACGAACGGCACCGCCGCGATCCAGCCTGCGATCCAGGCGTCCTGGCAGCGCTGCCGCGAGGTCTACGGTGTTGCCCCCGACACGCCGCCGCCCGACCCGTCTGCCGACTCGGTTGCGGCGCCGAGCACCGTCGTGTCGGCCGCCCGCTCACTGGCGGCCGACATCACTCGAACCGACGGGGTGGTGGCGGTCGCGGCCGGCGACGGGCGGGTCGCCGCGGTGTTCGGGAGCCGTTCGGCCGTCGCGCTCGCGGGCGCACACCAGCTCGCGCCCGGGCACGACTGGTCGGAGAACAGCCGCGGGACCAATGCCCTCGGCACCGCGCTGCTCGACGGACACGCCGAGGTGACCGGTTCCGAGCACTGGCGCGGTGACCTGGCCGACTGGTCCGGCGCGGGTGTCGCGGTGGCCGGCCCCGACTGTCCGCGGCCGTGCGCGGTCCTCGCGTTCCTGGTGCACCGCCGTCCGCTGCCGGCGCTCGCGATCGCGCGGCTGCACTGTTGCGCCCAGGAACTGGGCCTCGGCCTGCGTCGCCGGCACGACGACGTGCTCACCGAGCTGGCCGGATCGCTGCTACCGCAGGCGGCCGACGACGCCGGACCGCTGGCGGTCATCGACCGGCGCGGGCGGCTGGTGACGGCGAACGAGGTCGGGCGCGCGGTGCTCGGCTCAAGCGCGCGTGCCGGCGCGCTGAGGCTGGCCGCCTGCACGGAGGACGGGTGCCCGATCACCGTCCAGCCCATCCAGCACGACGGGCAGCTCATCGGCACGCTCCTCACCACCAGTACGGACTCACCGCCGGCGATCGAGGCCGCCCAAGCGCCGGTGTTCCGGGTCGCCGGCATCCACGGCGGGCACATCCTGCTCATGGCCCCGGCCGAGATCCGGGTCGCGCAGGCCGAGGGCAAGACCGTGTGGCTGCTGACCGACCGGGGCCGGCTGCGGGCACTGAACCACACCCTGAGCCGGCTGGCGACGCGGCTGGCACCACACGGATTCCTGCGGGTGCACCGACACTGCGTGGTGAACCTGCACCGGGTGCGCGAAATCGCCCCGACCTTCCACGGCAGGTTCGCACTCGTCCTGGACGGGCCCGATCGCGAGACCGTCGCGGTGTCGCGGCGGCATCTGGCCGAGGTCCGTCGCGCGCTCGGCCTTTGAGAGGCGACCGTCGGCGTCGCGGGGAAGGTCATGCTCCAGGCGATTTCCGAGCGATCCCGCCAGTCCCGGAGCGGAAGGGCGCCGGAAAGGTCGGGGTGGAGACGGTCGGCGTCTTGTTCGAACGCCGGGCGTTTCACGCTCTGCTCGCCACCCGTGACCAGAAGGAAGGCATGGCCGCGTTCACCGAGAAGTGCCCACCCGGGTTCCACCACGCCTGACTCAGGTCGGACCGTGCATCGGCGGTAACCCGTTTGACGTAGTCCTGGTCGGCTCGGTACTGCCTGGTAGGGGTGGGCGCGCCGAGAATGCTCGGCGGGCCGGGAGGTGCGGTGACCTGGCCCGACCCACGCCTGGCGGGGAGTAGCGTGCTTGTATGCCTGTTGCCGTGCGGGTGCGTCGGTGGGCGGTGCGTGGGCTGGCTTTGCCGTGTGGTGGCGTGGTGGCGCTGGCCTTCCCGGCTGCCGATGCGTGGTGGCTGGGGTGGGTCGGGCTGGTCCCGCTGGTGTTGTTGCTCGGGCGCGCGGGCTCGTACGGTGAGGCGGCTTGGCGGAGTTCACTTGCCGCGGTCGGGTTCTTTCTCGTTGCGCTGCAGTGGCTGCTGCCGAACATCGGAATGCTGGCGCTTGTGGTGGGCGTTGTGGTCGCCGCCCTCTGGGTGCCGTTCGGGCTGGCGACGTATGGGTTGCTGCGAGAACCTTCCGGTGCGCGGGTGGCCTTGGCGGTGGTGGTGCTGCCGTCGGTCTGGGTCAGCGTCGAGGCGCTGCGTTCCTGGGAAGGTCTGGGCGGTGCCTGGGGTCTTGTCGGTCTGACGCAGTGGCAGGTGCGGCCGGTGCTGGCCGTGGCGTCGCTGGGTGGGGTGTGGTTGCTGAGCTTCGTGCTGGTGGCGGTCAACGTCGGGCTTGCTGCCGTGTTCCTTCCCGGCGCCGGCCGGGCAGCGCGATTGCTCGGGGGAGGACTCGCTGTCGTGCTCGCCGCGCTCGCGATCGGCTATGGGCTGCTCCGGCCGGAACCGGTGGTGACCGGCAGCGTCCGCGTGGTGGGGGTGCAGCCTGGCGTCGTGTACGGAGGAGACGAGCGTTTGGCGGCGCATCTGGACTTGACCCACAGGGCCGCCGGTCTGGGGCAGGACATGGTGGTCTGGGGCCAGAGCAGCGTGCCGTTCGACCCGGCTCGCCGTCCCGATGTGTTGGGCCGGTTGCGCCAAGCCTCGGCGATCGCGGGAAGTGACGTACTGGTCAACGTCGACGCGCGAGCAGCGGACGGTCGGATCAGGAAGACGACTCAGCAGTATGGACCCGGTGGTTTGGTTGGTACGTATGAGAAGCGGCGGCTGGTGCCGTTCGGCGAGTACGTGCCGATGCGGCAGCTGCTGGGAAAGGTGCTTCAGGGCACCGCCATCGCCGAGGAAGATCGGGCCCCGGGCCGAGAGCCGGTGGTGCTGCGGGTCGGCGGGACACGGGTGGGCCCGCTGATCTCCTACGAGTCGATCTTTCCCGACCTGCGCCGGGAACTCGTTCGGCTGCACGCCGACGTCACGGTGGTGCAGGGCTCGCTCACGTCGTTCCACGGAACCTGGGTGCAACCGCAACAGGCGAGTGCCGAGGCGGTGCGGGCGGTGGAGTCCGGTCGGTCCGCCGTCCTGGTGGAGCTGAACGGAACGTCCGCGGCGTTCGACGCCCGGGGCAGGCAGCTGGCCTGGATGCCGCCGGACGAGCGCGGGATCTTCGTGGTCGATGTGCCGCTGTACGAGGAGATCACTCCCTACGTGCGGTGGGGCGACTGGGTTCCGCGCACGGCGGGAGCGATCACTGTGATCGGCATCGCCCTGCTGGTCGCGCGCTGGGCGTCGTCGAGAGCGACCGGGCGTCACGGACGACCTTCGTCGACCGGACAAGGGCGTTGACGACCGTTTCGGCCGGCTGCCAAGGTGTGCGCGTCGGCGTGTTCGACGTCGATGCGGCCATTGTGGCCAGGCGTGCTGGCAGAACGGATGTGGTCGCGCGTGCTGATCGGGGGGTTGCTGCAGCTGTCGCCGAGGACGTTGAAGGACCAGGCCGCCGCTGGCGTGCTGCCACATCACCGATTTGGCAAGCACTACCGGTTCACCCGAGGCGATGTTGCCGAGATCGTGCGACTCGGCGAAGCCGGCACGGCGGCGAATGTCCTTTGAGGACCTTGACCGGAAGGCTGCTGAGGGCTGGGGCGGGGAGCAGGAGGCTTTGATCCGGCGGAACCTGTGGCTGGATCCGCGTGATGGCGAGACCGGGTTTGAGGACTTGGCCGAGGAGCGGCTGGATGCTGTGTCTCCACGGCTGGAGCTGAACACGGTCGCCGGCAGCAGCGGCACGAGAACGAATCCGGCGGCCAGAACCGGATCCGGAAAGTCAGTCCATCGCCACCGCGACCCCCGACGGCAGCGCCACGAACCGCCACGGGACCGGGTCGATGTCGACGACTCCGGGGCGGGGGAGCGGCGCCCGGCGATTCTGCCGACGTTCACCTTCCACGAGAGCCGCCACAGAAACAGCACCTGCTTCGCCGAGGACGCGATCCCGGAGGTCACGCGGCGGGGGCGGCGGGGGCATAAGATGAAAGGCATCGCACGGTCTACGAACAGGTGACCCCAGGCGATGGTGAACCAGATCCTCGACGCGCTCGAAGAACGGTTGCAGCGGTAGCTGTACCCGGGGGAGCGGGCGAAGCCGGTGTCCCGCACCTGCGGTCTCGCCGGGGCTCAACCCCGGGTCTGGAGTCCTCGGCCCCGCACGTCTCCGCGGGCATTGTCCACTGCCGACGAACTTCGCAGCACCTACAGCGGCTACGGTAACCGGTTGAGTCCCCGTGGTGGCAGCACGAGACCGCGGGCGTCGCAGGGTCGGCTTCGTAGGCGGTCCGCTCGACTGACCAACCCGGTTTGAGTAGGAAGTCCGCCCCTCGCTGTTGTCCGGAGGGTTCTTGGTTCGAGTCCAAGCGGGGGAGCAAAGCCCAGGCCGGCGGCCTGGGCTTTTTTGTTACCCATGAGTAGGGGCGATTTAAGGGCGACAAAAGCTCCGCGGTCCAGTGCTGGTTTGCTGTTGGTCGCCGACTGGATGTTCGGGCCGACGGTAACGAATGAATACCCCTCTGTGGTCCGCTTGATCCTGGCCGGTGGATCATTCGGCGGGTGCGCCGGGCGGCTGCGTCGGCTGGCCGCCGAGTCAGGGGCGAGCTGAGCTGCCGAACCCGCGGGGGTCCGGTGCCGGCGCTCTTCGCGGCAGGTGTGCCGCGGTCGCCATCAGCGCGATCACGTGTCGGCATCCGGTGATGCAGGCGGTCGCACGGCTGGGTGGCCAAAGTTGGCGTCGTCCGACGCCTCGGCGGTAACGCCGACCGTGTCGTCGATGGCGCCGCCTGCGGCGTTGTCGACGCGGTTGCGTCGCGGACGCACTCCAAGGTGTGCGGGGGTCGGCGCGCCACGCACCTCTCGGGGCTTGGTGTCGGCGAATTGTCTTGAGTACGCCGGTGCGTCTGGGCCGGTGAGCTCGGCCGCCCTGGTGGGCTGCCGAGTGACTGTTGAGGCCTCGGTCTCCGGCGCCGGGCAAAAGTCACTTGGCCAGGTTTACGTTTGGAGTGGTCGAGTTACTGTTCCCTGCTAACGTGGCGCACTTAATGATATGGTGTGGCCCATTGTGGACAATTCTATTATCTAGCCCGGTAGTTCCGGTATTGATGATCTGATCTTCGAGGGGTGTGGTATGGCGCAGAAAGTCTTGATCGAGATGCTCGACGATATCGACGGCAGCGTGGCGAGTCAGACGGTCCCGTTCGATTTGGACGGGGTCGCGTATGAGATCGACCTCTCGGACCGAAACGCTGCTGCGTTGCGCGATGAACTCGCCGGCTACATCGCCGCGGGACGGCGAGCGGGTGGCAGGAAGACTCGCATCGTGGCCGAGCAGTCGACCGGCGTGACTGCGGCGGATCGTGAACGTTCGAGGGCAATTCGCGCGTGGGCTGTCGAGAATGGTTATGCGGTATCCGACCGCGGCCGGCTCTCGTCCGAGATCGTTGCCGCCTTCGAGGCGGCTCAGCAGGTGGCGAACGCGTCGGCTGAAAAGGGTGCGCGCAAGCGTGGTGCACAAAAGAAGGTCGCGGCTGCACGGAAACGAAGCTGAGGTTGGCGTCGAGTTCAGTCCTTGAGCGCCGAGGTTGGCCCGATGAACCGGCGGCTTCTGGTGTTGTGACAGAGCCAGGCTTGGTGGTCGCGCGGGGTCCGCTGAGTTGGCGACCTGAGTGGCTAGGCCGCGGATCATCGTGACTTTTCGAATGACGGGCACGTTTGCATGACGGCCGACCTCGGTGTCTCGGACCTGAATCAGGGCCAGGCAGGCAAGGCGCGGCGCTGGGCTGACGGTACTCCGGCGTAGCTGCCGCGCCATTGCCCCGGCCCTGCGTCGATGCGGCGGTTGACCCCCTCACTGCCAGTGAGGTGCGCTCAATTCGCTGACCTGCGGATACGGAGGAATGCCTGGTCAGCGAACGCAGTTGGCGACAGTTGGGCGCAGTTCGGCGGTGTTGATCGTCGCTGATCGCATGCTTTTGCTCCAGGGCTGTCGGCACTCATGGCAGCTACCTAGGCGGCCCTGCGGACTACTGGCTGTAAGTGCTCAGAGTTCTTGCGGCTCCGCTCCCCGACTTTCCGGGCCGCGACCGCTGGTCCACCTACAGGCCAGATCGGGAAAGTACCTCGTTCCGTCCGCCGGTCGTTATGGCTGTGTACCTTGAGCAACCAGGGATCCGACCTCCGCAATGGCTGATGGTGGGATTCCGCCCTGCATGAACTCCCAGTTCATCAAATGCTGCTCGAACGGAAGTTGGTGGCCTAGGCCACGGCGTGCCTGGGTCGCGAGATAGTTTGGGGAAACGCTATTCGACGGTGGCGTTGGTACAGGAAGCACGGATGTTGGGTACGAAGTGCGGCGATCGTAGTGAGCATCTCGGCGGGACGTCGCCGGCTAGCTTCGAATTGACCATTCGACACCGTGGCGATTATGCCGTGACCCTAGCTGGGGTGGTCACCGCGGATCTTGCGGCTGCCATCATTTTCACTCGTGCCCGTTTGAAGTCGGCTTCACAGCGAGGGAAACTCGCTCAGATTGTGAATGACGTGTGCCGCGCCGGCGGTCCGGAGCTCGTCCGGCGTGCTCTTTCCGGTCGCTACGGCGATGACGTTCACCTCCGCGGCGAGTCCGGCCTTCACGTCGTTGGGCGTGTCACCGACGAGCACCGTGTCGGCGTTCGCGAAGCGTGTTCCCGTGCGCTGTTCGGCCCGCTGCTGTGCAATCGTCACAAACTTGGGCCGCTCAGCGTTGTCATCTCCGAACGCGCTGGCCTCCAGGTCGAGGTACTGGGCGAGGCCGAAGACCTCCAGCTTGATCCGCGCTACCGAGTCGCCGCACTGTTTCCACCTCATGCAGCGGCGCGGCCGCGAGTCTCTTGCCGAACACCTCGCGATGGTCACCGCGACCTGCTCCAGCGAGCCTGGATACGGCTGCCGAGGTCACGCGGCACCACCTGCGTGGTGTCCTCGCCGCGTTGGAAGGAGGAGACGGGCCGACGAGGGCTGGTGGCCCGTTCGGCGTAGTCAAGTGGGTTGTCGGCCACTGCGCTCTCGCGGCCGAATACCACCATGACTGCTGAATATGCAGGTCAAGCTCTCTTGACGGCCGCAGTGGCCGACCTTATAGTCCCGTATCCATATACGAGATACGGATATGGAATATGGAGCCGGCGATGCTTGATCCACTCGATGTGCAGCGGGACAGCATCACCGACCGTGTCTTCGACGAGATCCGGCAGGCGATCGTCGAACGCAGGCTGCAGCCGGGGCAGCGGCTGTCCGAAGCCAGGCTCGCGACAATGCTCGGAGTCTCCAAGACTCCCGTGCGCGAAACGCTGATCCGCCTGCAGCACGTGGGGCTCGTGGAGCCGGCGTCAGGCAGCGGGCTCCGGGTTGTCCAGCCCTCGGCCACGATTGTGCAGGACGCCTACGAAGTGCGCCGCGGACTCGAGTCCTTCGCTGCCGGGCTCGCGGCCGAGCGCGCCAGTGGCGACGTGCGAAGGAAGATCAGCAAGGCCGCCGACGAAGGGCTCGCCTGCACTCTCGCCAGTGACGAACCCGGCCGCCGTGGGGCGGACCGGATCCTGCACACCTTGATCGCGACCGGATCGGGTAACGCCAAGCTCGCGGCCGACATCGAGGACTACTACGTGCTGACGTGGGCTCTGCGACAGCGCGACGTTCCGGAAATGTCTGAGAGTGCCCGCTGCGGCGAACAGCACCAGCGTGTCGCCGCCGCCATCTCCGACGGCGATGCGCCGGCCGCGCACGAAGCCATGGCGGAGCACTTGGACACCTTGCGAGAGCGCGTTCTCGCAGTGCTGGAGACCTCGCAGCCGGCGGCGATCTTCGGCTGAGACCGCGGGCAGCACGGCATCCGCGGTCCGAACCTCCCTGCGGCTCGGTGGCCCTTACCGCGCCGGCTCGGCACCACCCACCCGCGCTGAACCCTGGCGTCTCGAACCTGTCGTGCGCCTGGACGACGTCGGGTGTCCGACAGCTCGAACACTCTCGTTTCCGTTCCCCGTCCCGCTTTCCACCCCGATCCTCACGTCGAGGAGACGACCATGAAATCACGCCGCATTCTTCGGCTCAGCTTCTCGATTCTGACTGCGGGCCTGGCGTTCGCGTCGGTCGCCGGCTGTTCGCCCGGCGGATCGAGCCTTGACGACATCAAGTCCAACGGCGCCATCACCATCGGCACGTCGGGCAACAATGCGCCCACGATCTTCCGTGACCCCTCCGGCGGTTTCGTCGGAATCGACGCCGACTGGGCGAACATCATCGGCAAGAGCCTCGGGGCCAAGGTCGAGTGGAAGACGCTCGACTTCTCGGGGATCGTCCCGGGCCTGCAGGCGAAGAAGTTCGACATCGCCATGTCAGGTCTGCGAGTGACGCCCGACCGCCAGAAGGTCGTCGACTTCTCCGAACCGATCGGCTACGACGACGCCGTGGCGGTGTACCCGCAGAAGGAAACCGGCATCACCGGGCCGGAAAGCATCAAGGGCAAGAGCGTCTGCGTCGTCGCGGGCTCGTCCAACGGCGACGCACCGGTGCAGCGCATCGGCGGCGCGGCGAAGATGACGCGTTACCCCGGACAGGCAGAAGCGTTCTCCGACTTGAAGAACGGCCGCTGCGACCTGATGGTCACCGGCCGGATCCTCGCGCTGTACTGGATCAAGTCGGGTGACGGCGCCGGCTACGCGGTGTCGCAGAACGGCACGGACGGGACGGCGCTGGCCGTGGGCGTGCCCAAGGGCTCCGACGCGCTGCTGCAGGCCGTCAACAAGGCCATCGACGACGCCAAGAAGACCGGCGCGTACGAGAGCATCGCGCAGAAGTGGCTCGGCCAACCGTTCAAGCAGTGAGCGCGACGAAGGGGAAACCCCATGAATCTCGACTTCTCCGTTGTGGCACAGTACTTTCCCTGCTCCTGGACGGTTTGCTGGTCACCGTTGAGGTTTCGGCGATCACCCTGGTCCTCGCGACCGTGCTCGGCACCTTCATCGCCATGGCCCGGATCTCGCACCGCCAGTGGCTCCGGGTCCTCGCGGCGATCTACGTGTGGATCATGCGTGGCACGCCGGTGCTGCTGGTGCTGTTCTTCATCTACTACGCGGCACCGAGTTTCGGCCTGCAGCTGCCGGCGTTCGCCGCGGCCGTGATCGGCATGACGCTGAACTCCGCCGCGTACAAGGCGGAGATCATCCGATCCGGCATCGAAGCGATCCCCCGTACGCAGACAGAGGCCGCCTTCGCGGTGAACATGACCTACGTGCAGACGATGCACCGGATCGTGCTGCCGCAGGCGGTGCGGATCGTCATCCCGCCCTACATCAACAACGCGATCCTGCTGGTGAAGAACAGTGCGCTGGTCTCCGTGATCACTGTGCCGGACCTGATGCTCAACGCGCAGCAGACAGTGTCGAGCACCTACCGCGCCGTCGAGGTCCTCGGCACCGCGGGCTTGCTGTACTTGGTCGTGACCAGTCTGCTGATGCTGGCGCAGCGCTACAGCGAACGACGCTTCGCCCTCCCTGACCGATGAGCCGATCGACCGGAGCAGACATGTCCCAGCAGCCGACCACCGAGGCCGTGCTCCCGCTGTTGCGCATCAGCGGGCTGCGCAAGACGTTTGGTACCACCGAGGTCCTTCGCGGCATCGACCTCGAAGTGCGCGCCGGCGAGACGGTGGCGATCATCGGTCCGTCGGGCACTGGCAAGTCGACGCTGTTGCGAAGCGTCAACTGGCTGGAGAAACCCACCGGCGGTGAGGTCACGCTCGACGGGGTGCGCCTGCACGCCGAGATGACGGGCCGGGAAGAGCAACAGGCCATGCGCGCGCTGCGCAGCCGCGTCGGGATGGTCTTCCAGCAGTACAACCTCTGGCCCCACTTCAGCGTGCTGCGCAACGTGACCGAGGGACAGGTGCGTGTGCTCGGCACGGACCCGCGGGAAGCGGAGAAGAACGCGCGCGAATACCTGGCCCGCGTTCGGATGGAGACGTTCGCGGACCGCCACCCCAGCCAGCTGTCCGGCGGTCAGCAGCAGCGTGTGGCGATTGCGCGCGCGCTGGCGATGGAACCACGGCTGGTGTTGTTCGACGAAGTGACCTCGGCACTCGATCCCGAGCTCGTCGGCGAGGTTCTCGAGACGATGAAGCAGCTCGCCGACGACGGCCTGACCATGCTGGTCGTGACGCACGAAATGGGCTTCGCCCGGCGGGTGGCCGATCGCGTGGTGATGATGGACGGTGGGGTCATCGCCGAAGAAGGACCGGCCCGCGCGGTGTTCGAGAACCCGAGTCACGAACGCACGAAGGCATTTCTGGACCACGTCCGCCGTTCGTCGTGGACCGTGTGACCGTGGCCGGCACGATCGTGACGGGCAGCGCCGGGTTCCTCGGCGCACACCTCGTCCGGGCAGTCGCCGACCGAGGTGGCCGGGTGGTCGCCGCCGACCTGGCGGAGCCACCGGCCGACGTGCTGGCCCTGTGGGCGGGCCGGCCCGTCGAGTACCGGAAGCTCGACGTGCGTGATCCTGGCGCGGTGTTCGCCGAGGTTCGGCCCGAGGTGGTGATCCACGCGGCCGCGGTGACGAACGGGGATCGCGCGACTCTGCGTCAGGTCAATGTGGACGGTACCGCCGCGGTGCTGGCGGCCGCGGGACCGGCGCGGGTCGTGTACGTCTCCTCGGCCTCGGTCTACGCGGACAGCGCCGGTGTGCTCGACGAGGCGAGTCCCGTGCGGACGGACCCCGGCGACTACCCGGCCTCGAAACTCGCGGCCGAGCAGCTGGCGGCCGAAGCCGGAGCGGTGATCGCCCGGGTGGCCGCGTGTTACGGCCCGCTCGAACGGGACACCGGCACGAGGCAGGTCATGTCACTGCCTTACACCGCGGTCCGGGCCGCGCTGGGCGGCAGGCTGGTGCGCGTGGCCGCGGAGGCAGCGGGCCAGTCCTTCGATCCGACGTGGGTCGCAGATATCGCGGAAGGCGTCGCCGCCCTCGCCGGCGCCGAAGGCCCGCCGCACCGGCTGTACAACATCGGTTCCGGCACTGCCGTCACGCTCGCCGAGCTGGCCGACACGGTGAACTCGGTGGTGGGTGCGCCCCACGCCGGCGGGGACCCGTTGCTCCTCCGGCTGCCACCGGGGCACCGCACCGGTGCGCTGGACGTGACCAGACTGCGAGAGCTGTCGGTACGCGAACCGACGCCTCTGGCCGTCGGGCTGACCACCTACCTGGGATGGCTGCGTGAACACCACTACTGAACCGCCGAGGGCGGCCAGATTCGCCAGTCGTCGTGCCGTGGTGACCGGCGGCGCGGCCGGCATCGGCCGGGCCATCGCAGAACGCCTCGCGCTCGAGGGTGCCGCGGTCACCATCCTCGACCGGGACCCCGAAAACCTGCGGGAGACGGTACGAGCGCTGCCTGGCGACGGTCACCACGGCCGGCTGCTCGACCTGGCCGACGGAGCCGCGACGCGGGAGGCGGTGGCGGAAGCGGCCGCACCCGGCGGGCTGGACGTGCTCGTTCACAGCGCCGCGACCTCGGTCGGCGGGACGGCCCCGGAACTCACGGCGCACCAGTGGGCCAGCGTGCTGTCGGTGAACCTCACTGCCGCGTTCCACTTGGCGGCGGCCGCGATCCCGCACCTGGCTCGCGCCGAAGGCGGGGCGTTGCTGCTGATCGCGAGTCAGCTCGGTCTCGTCGGCACTCGCGGTTCCGTCGCTTACACGGCGAGCAAAGGTGGCGTGGTGAACCTGACGCGGTCCCTTGCGCTGGACCACGCGGGCGAAGGCGTGCGGGTCAACTGCCTGTGCCCTGGCCCGACGGACACCCCCTTTCTGCGCAGGAGCTTCGAACGCACCGGGAACGCGGATTCCGCGCGCGCCGCGGCGCTGGGCCGGGTGCCGCTCGGCCGGTTCGGGCAGCCGGAGGAGATCGCGGCCGCGGCCGCCTTCCTGTGCTCGTCCGATGCGTCGTTCATCACGGGCGCCACCCTCGTCGTCGACGGGGGCTATATCGCGCAGTGAGCGCGAGACCTCTTTGCTGGGGACGTTTGCCAAATCGACGAGGAGCATTGTGGATTACGACCTGGTCCTGCACGACGTGCAGTTGGTGAGTGCGCAGGGAGTGCGCCGGGCGACGGTGGCCGTCGCGGACGGAAAGGTGGCCGACGTCCTCGACGCGGGCACGCGGCCCTCCGCCGCCGAACACCTCGACGCCGGTGGGCTGCACCTGCTCCCCGGGCTCGTCGACACCCACGTGCACCTGCGCGCACCGGCTCGGCCCGACCGTGAGACCTTCCGCTCGGGAACCGCGGCCGCGGCGGCCGGGGGAGTCACCACGATCTGCGAGATGCCGACCTCGGAACCCCCGGTCAACTCGGGCCGGACACTCGCGGACCGAGCTGTGCGGCTGCAGCCCGACGCGTTGGTCGACTACGCCCTCTACGGCGGCGCGGCGTGGGAGAACCGCCACGAGATCGCCGCGATGGCCGAGGCCGGCGCGGTGGCGTTCAAAACCTGGCTGCACGCACCGGCGCTCGGCCGGGAGGCCGAGTTCACCGGACTGTCCTGCCCGGACACCGGGCGGCTCCACGAGGTGATGCGGGAGGTCGCGCGCACCGGGCTGGTGCACGCTCTGCACTGCGAACACGAACAGATCCTTGCTGTCGCAGGGGAAAATGCCCGGCACCAGCACGGCGTGCCCGGCGCCGTCCACGCGGCGGCTCGGCCGCAAGTCGCCGAAGACGCTTCCGTCGCGACCGTGCTGGCTCTCGCGGCAGCGACCGGTGCCCGGGTGCAGCCGGTGCACGTGTCCAGCGCCGAATCGGTCGTGCTCGCCGCCGAAGCACGGGCCCGTGGCGTTCAGGTCACCGTGGAGACTTGTCCGCACTACCTGCAGCTGGACGAGAAAACCCTGTTCGAGTTCGGATCCTGGGCCAAGTGCAACCCCCCGCTGCGCAGCGCCGCGACCGTCGAACGGCTCTGGGCCGAGGTGAGGGCCGGCCGGGTCGACGTGATCGGCACCGACCACTGCCCGTATCGGCCCGAGGAGATCGCGGCCGGCGAGCAGGACATCTTCGTGTCACCGCCCGGGCTGCCCGGTCTGGAAACCATGCTGCCGATCCTGCTCACCGCCGTGCACGACGGCCGCCTCACCCTGCCCGACGTTGTGCGGCTGACGTCGGCCCGCGCGGCCGAGATCTTCGACCTCCCGGCGAAGGGCCGGATCGCACCGGGAGCGGACGCGGACCTGGTGCTCGTCGACACCTGCCGGCAGTGGACCTTCCGCCCGGAGGGGTTCTCCAAGGCCGCCGCCAACGCCACGTTCCTCGAAGGAGCCCGGTTCACCGGAGGTGTGGTGACCACCTTCTCGCGCGGGCACCGGGTGTTCGACGGTGGCCACATCGTCGGCGAACCGGGGCACGGCCGCTTCGTACGGCCCGACCGGGCCCGGGTGGCCGGTCGTCGCACCACGACCTGACGCCTGCCACCGGGACGTCGCCGGGGGATCGAGGGTGATTCGGTGCTCCGGCTGGCCGGGATGGATGGCGGTTCTGGCCCGAGTGGGGGAGCTCCGGCCAGAACCGCCGGCTTGGTGGACGCGAGTCCTATTCGGACTTGATCCGCCGCAGCAGGTCTTGCGGGGCGATGTGGCAGCGGTAGGTGTTGCCCTTCCCAGTGTCCTGCCACGGTGGTTCCTGCGTGCGGCAGATCTCGCCCAGCTGACGCGGGCAGCGCGTGTGGAAGCGGCATCCGCTGGGCGGGGCCGACGCGCTGGGGTAGGTGCCGTCGAGGCGGATCCGTTCGCGCGTCTGCCCGGGGTCGAGGTCGGGTGCGGCCGACAGCAGTGCCTCGGTGTAGGGGTGGTGCGGTGGCTGGAAAACGGCGTCGGCCGTGCCGATCTCGACCAGCTGCCCGAGGTAGAGGACGCCGATCCGGTCGGCGAGGTAGCGCACCACGGACATGTCGTGCGAGATGAACAGGTACGCGACGTCCTTGGCCACCTGCAGTTCGACGAGCAGGTTGAGGATCGCCGCCTGCACCGAGACGTCGAGGGCGGAGACGGGTTCGTCGCACAGCACCAGGGACGGCTCTCCGGCGAAGGCCCGGGCGATCGCCACGCGCTGCTTGAGGCCACCGGACAACGCGCGCGGGCGGACGTCGAGGTGCCGCGGCTCGAGGCGGACCGCGGACGTCAGCTCCTCGACCCGGTCTTCGCGGGCCTGCCCGCGCAAGCGGCCGTTGAGGAGGGTGACCGCGCGGCTGATGATGCGGCGCACGGGATGGCGCGGGTTGAGCGCGTTGTCCGGGTTCTGGAACACCATCTGGATCTTCCGGCGCAATGTCCGCTCTTCGCGGCCCGGCCGCTTCGTGAGCGTGACGTCTTCGAAACGCAGCGCGCCCTCCGACGGCCGGGTCATGCCGGCGATGCACTTGGCGATGGTGGTCTTGCCGCTGCCGGATTCACCGACCAGGCCGAACACCTCGCCGCGGTGCAGTTCGAACGACACGTCGGACACCGCGGTGAACTCTCGGCCGCCGGTCCGGTACCGCTTGGTCAGGTTGCGGACCTCCAGCAGGACTTCGGTCTCTCGTGCACAATCCTGGAACCGCTCGACCGCGCGATCCTGCGCCACTTCGTCGTGGTGGAAGCAGCTCACGGCGTGCTCGCTGCCGACGGTCTCCACCGGAGGCGTTTCGGTGTGGCAGCGCTCGGTGGCGAGCTCGCACCTCGCGGCGTACGGACAGCCGCTCAACGCAGTGCCCGGTGCGGGCAGGGAACCGGGGATGGTGGCGAGCATGCCGGCCGTTTTGGTGACGCCGTGGCGAGGCACAGAACGCAGCAAGTCGCGCGTGTACGGGTGCTGCGGCGCGGCGAACAGTTCCGCGGCCGGTGCTTCCTCGACCAGCCGTCCGGCGTAGAGCACGCCGACGCGATCGCAGATCTGCGCGACGATGCCGAGGTTGTGGCTGATGAACAGCACGGCGGTGTGGAACTCCTCGCGCAGCTGCCGGATCAGCTCCAGCACCTCGGCCTCCACGGTGGCGTCGAGCCCGGTCGTGGGCTCGTCCAGCACCAGCAGGTCGGGGTTGCCCGACAGCGCCATCGCGATCATCACGCGCTGCTGTTGCCCGCCTGAGAGCTCGTGGGGGTAGCGGGCGGCGACGGCTTCCGGGTCGGGGATCCGTACCTTCGCGAGCATCTCCAGCGCCTTGCGCTTGCACTCCGAGCCGGACAGTCCACTGTGTACCCGGATGCCCTCGGCGACCTGGGCGCCGACACGCATCGACGGGTTCAGCGACGCGCCGGGGTTCTGGTACACCATCGCGATCCGGCCACCGCGCCACTGGCGCAGCGCCGTCTTGCCCGCTCCCAGCACGTCTTCGCCGGAGAAGCTGATGCCACTGCCGTCGCCGACCGTCGCGTTGTCCGGCAGGTAGCGCATGATCGACATCGCGACCGTGGTCTTTCCGCAGCCGGACTCGCCGACGAGGCCGTACGCTTCGCCGGGGCGGATCGTGAACGAAACGTCCCGCACCACCGGCGATTCCTGTGTGCCCCGGCGGTAGCTGATGTCCAGGTTGCGCACGGCCAGCGTCGGCTGTTCCAGTGTGGTGGTCATTTCGGTGCCTTCCGGGGGTGATCAGGCGTCCAGCACGCGCTGGAGGCCGTCGGCGACGAGGTTGACGGCGACGACCAGCGTCGCGAGCGCCAGCGCGGGGAAGAGGACGATCCATGGCGCGACCTGCAGGTAGACCTGGCCCAGCGAGATCGTCAGGCCCCAGTCGGGCGAAGGCTGCTGGATGCCGAGCGTGAGGAAGGACAGCGTCGCCGAGGTGAAGATGGCGTAGCCGAGCCGCACGGTGCCCTCGACGATGATCGGCCCGGTGACGTTCGGCAGGATCTCGGTGAACATGATCTTCGGGCCCGACGCACCAGCGAGCTTGGCTGCCGCGACGTATTCGAGTTCCCTCTGGGTGAGCACCGCGGCGCGAACCGTTCGGGCGACGCCGGGGACGAACGTGACCGCGATCAGGAGGATCACCGGCAGCTCACCGGAGCCCAGCACCGTCAGCACCAGAACGGCGATGATGACCAGCGGGAACGCCAGCACGGCATCGACGATCCGCATCGTGACGTCGTCGAGCACTCCGCGGTAGTACCCGGTGAACAGTCCGACCACGGCACCGCCGACGAGGCCGAGCGCGGTGGCCGCCGGGGCGACGGTGAGCACGGGCGAGGCGCCGGCCAGCAGCCGCGAGAACACGTCGCGGCCGAGGTTGTCGGTCCCGAACAGGTGCGAGCCCGACGGGCCTTTCAGCGTGTCGGGGAAAATCTGCTGCGGGTCATGCGGCACGAAGGCGTGCCAGAAGATGGCGTCGACGACCCAGAACAGCAGGATCACCGCGCCGATCAGGAAGGTGGGGGACCGCAGCAGTCCGCGGGCGACCTCGCTGCGGCGCGCTTTCGCGGCGGCGGACGCACCACCGGGCGCGGCGCCGCCGATCGCTTGCGTGGGTATCGTCTCCGTCGACGTCATGGGGAGTTCTCCTTCGCGTCCGGCCGGATCAGGCCGCAGCCAGGCGGATGCGGGGGTTGAGCACGCCGTAGAGCAGGTCGGCGCACAGGTTCGCCAGGGTGTAGATCACGGCGATCACGAGCACGGCCGCCTCGAGCACCGGCAGGTCGTGGCCCGTGGCCGAGGTGTAGATGAGCTGGCCGATGCCGGGGTAGTTGAAGAGCTTCTCCACGACGACGAGGCCGCCGACGGCGTAACCGACCTGCGCGCTCACCACGGTGATCGCGGGCAGTAGTGAGTTGCGCAGTACGTGTTTGCCGATGACGCGGCCGGGTTTCAGTCCTTTCAGGACGGCCGTGCGCACGTAGGCGGATTCGAGCACGTCGACCGTGCCCGCGCGCGCCATGCGCGAGATGTAGCCGAAGAGGACGAACATCAGGGGGATCGCCGGCAGCATGAACTGCCGGAACACGTCCACGACATTGGGCAGTGGCACCGAGGACGAGACCGGGAACCACTTGAGCGACACCCCGAACACGACCAGCAGCACGGTGCCGGCGACGAACTCCGGAAGGGCGATCAGCGACAGCCCGGTCACCGAGATCGCGCGGTCGGCGAACCGGTCGCGCCGCAGGGCCGCGATCACACCGAACCCGAGCGAGATCGGCACCGCGATGACGAGTGCGAACCCGCCGAGCATCAGCGAGTCGCCGAGGTGCCCGAGCACGAGACCGGTGACGGGTTCCTGCAGGAGATAGGACTTGCCCCAGTCTCCGTGGAGGAACCCCCACATGTAGTCGAAGTAGCGCACGGGCAGCGGCCGGTCGAGCCCGAGCGAGTGGTTGAGTTGCGCGACCTGGTCGCTGGTTGCGTACGGCCCGAGGATCGTGCGTCCCACATCGCCGGGGAGTACCTGCGAGACGGCGAACACGATGATCGACACGAGCAGGAGCGTCAGCACGCTCAGCCCGAGCCGTTTGGTGATGAATCCGATCATGTCTGAGCCCAGCCCTGTCGTCTGGTGGGGCGCATCCGGGAGAACGCCGGGGAGATGGTCTGCGGGCCGCTCATGCCGACGCCCGTAGATATTCGGTATAGCGTATCTGTCGCGCGAAGGGAAGTTACGTCCTCGCTTGATGTCGTCGTGTTACCGACCTGTCGCTGAGCGTGGAGATTGATGCTGATCAGCGCGTCTGGCAGGGACGAGGGCGATCCGAGGGCGAACGGGGATTGTGCTCGGCCCGTGAGGCGGGTTAGCGTATTTGGAATATCAAATCTCGGCCCAGCGTCTGAGGGTCGGAACCCGGCGGCACCCGTTCGGCGTGTCCCGTGTGGAGGAACTGCCGATGGACGACTACGAATACCACTTGTTCGAAGAGGTGCGAGCCCGGCGCCTGAGCAGGCGCGGGTTCCTGCGCCGGGCCAGTGTGCTCGGGCTCGGTCTGCCCGCCGCCTCGGTCATCCTCGCGGCCTGCGGACAGGGCGGTGGCATCAACTCCGTGCCGGCCTCGGGCCCGCCGCGGCGTGGTGGCACGGCGAACGTCGCGATCACCCGGCCGGCCTCGCTGGTGGACCCGGTGACCCTCTACAACCAGGGCGGTCAGACGACGGCGCAGATCGCCGGTGAGTACCTGTGTTTCCCGCGGGCGGACTACACACTCGACCCGCGGCTCGCGGTGTCCTGGTCGGCGGCCAAGCCGGACACCTGGACCTTCGTGCTGCGCCAAGGCGTGAAGTGGCACGACGGCAAGCCGTTCACCGCTGACGACGTCGTCTACACGATGAACCTGCTGACGGATCCGAAGGTGAACTCCTCGGCGCTGTCGGCGTTCAAGGGGATCTTCTCGCACGGCAACATCGAGAAGGTCGACGACCACACGGTCACGTTCCACCTCGACCAGCCGTTCGTGGACTTCCCGTACCTCGTGTCCGCCTTCAACTTCAACGCGATCATCCTGCCGGACAAGTACCAGATCGGCGATTTCGCGAAGGGCCGCGTCGGGACCGGTGCGTTCATCATGACCGGCTACCAGCCCGAGACCGGCGCCACCTTCGCCCGCAACCCGGATTACTGGGACAAGCGGTATCCGTACCTGGACAGCCTGCGGCTGACCTACTACGCCGACGACAGCACGATCGCGCTCAACATGCAGGGCGGGCGGGAGAACGTGTGGCCGATCGCGCCGCACCAGAGCGCGCAAGCCCTCCAGGAAACCCCGAACCTGAAGATCATCAAGAGCCCGTCCAGCGAGTACCGCGGGTTCCACATGCGAACCGACCAGGCGCCGTTCGACAGCCCGCTGGTCCGGCAGGCGGTCGCCGCCTGTTTCGACCGGCCGGCGTTGATGCAGGCATTGCTCGGGGGTGACGGCGAGATCGGCAACGACCACTCGTTCGCGCCGGTGTTCCCGGTGTCGAAGCAGGCGATCGCCCAAGTCCCGCAACGCAAGCAGGACTACGCGCTGGCCAAGTCGCTGCTCGCCCGCGCCGGGCACGCGGGCGGCTTTTCGGTCACGTTGACCACTGAGCAGTACCTGGAGATCCCGCAGTACGCGGTTCTCGCGCAGCAGGCACTGAAGCCGGCGGGAATCACCCTGCAGCTCAACGTGCAGCAGCAGAGCGCTTACTACGGCACGGGCAACAGCCAGCCGTGGCTCGAAGTGCCGATGGGCATCGTCGACTGGGGTGCTCGCGGGGTGCCGAGCCAGGCGATCCTGCCGGCCTACACCTCCGGCGGCATCTGGAACTCGGCCCACTGGAAGAACCCCGATTTCGACCACGCCTTCGCGGACCTCAACGGCTCGCTCGACGAGCAGACCCGGCTCAAGGCCGCTGCGAAGATGGCCGCCATCCAGCACGATCAGGTGCCCGGGATCATCAGCTACTGGATCAAGAACCTGCGTGTCACCGGCGTGTCCATCGGCGGGCTGGCCGAAGGCCCCGCCAACCACTTCGACCCTCGAACCCTGTGGAGCGCGGTATGAGCACGGCCGTCGGACTCATCGGCCTCGGCTGGATCGGCGAGAGCCACCTCACGGACCTCGCGGCCCGCCCCGACGTCGAGATCAGGGCGGTGCACGACCTGGACACCGGGCGCACGGCCGACTTCGCCAAGCGGTTCGGCGCACGCGGGTGCGCGAACGTCGACGAGGTGCTGGACCAGGGCCTCGACGCCGTCTGGATCTGCACGCCGCCCCAGCACCACCTCGCGCCGGCCCGGCAGGCGTTCGCCCGGGGAATCCCCGTGTACCTCGAAAAACCGGTGGCCCGCGACTTGGCCGAGGCGACGGAGCTGACGCGGCTGGCCGGGGAATCCGGTGTGGTGTGCGCGGTCGGGTACCAGTGGCGCGCGCTCGGGCTTCTCGACCCGTTGCGTGCCGAGCTGGAGAGCGAGAACGTGGTGAGCCTGTCGGGTTACAGCGTCGGCCCGACCGCGGCCCGGCCGTGGTTCCTCGACCAGGCTCAAGGCGGGGGCAACCTGCTGGAACGGGGCAGCCACCAGATCGACCTGGTTCGCGCGGTGGCCGGCGAGGTCGAGTCGGTCCTGGCGGTCGGCAGCACGGTTCGCGTCGATCGGCCCGGCGTCGCCGCCCGGGACATCGACGACGCGCTCACCCTGGTGCTGCGCATGACCAGCGGCGCCGTCGCGACCATCGTGATCGCCTGGACCCCGGCGGATGTCCCCGGCCGCTACGGCCTCGACGTGGTGTCCGGCGCCGGAGTGCTGAGGATGGCCCTCGACCCCGACTTCCGGCTCACGGGTCACCACCGCGGGCAGGAAGTGTCCGCGTCGGTGACCGAAGAACCGTTCAGCGCTTCAAACTCCCGTTTCCTCGCGGCCGTGGGGGCCGGGGACCGGGGTTTGGTGGCGTGCACACCGGCCGACGCGCTCGCCACCTTGCGAGTCGCGCTCGCGGGTGAGGAAGCGCTCGCGACCGGAAGCGCGGTCGTGGTGTCGTGATCGGACGGACGATCGTCGTGACCGGTGCCGGCTCGGGAATCGGGCAGGCGGTGACCGACCTGTGCCTCGCCACCGGTGCTCGCGTGGCCGGGATCGATCTCGACGTCGAGGGCGTGCCCGCCCGGGACGCCGGGAACTTCATCGCGGTGGCGGCCGACGTGGCGGACGAGAACTCGGTGCGCGCGGCCGTCGCCGAGATCGTCGAGAACTTCGCTGACGTCGACGCGCTGGTGAACTGCGCCGGCATCGGCGGCTACACCGGAGACGTCACCGAGACGTCTCCCGAGTCGTGGCGCCGCGTGCTGGACGTGAACCTGACCGGCGCGTACCTGGTCTCCCGCGAAGTCCTGCCGGTGATGCGGCGCGGGTCGAGCGGAGCCGTCGTCCACGTGAGCTCGCAGTACGGCATGGTCGGTGGCGCGGGATTTCCCGCGTACTGCGCGGCCAAGGCGGGCTTGATCGGCCTGACCCGGGCGATGGCGGTCGACCACGCACCGGACGGGATCCGGGTGAACTGCGTGTGCCCGGGACCGACGGACACGCCGATGCTCGCGCGCAGCGGCCGCGACGAGACCGGCGGCCGTGAGGCCGAGCGCGTGCGCGAACGAAACTTGTTCGGCACGCCGGCGCCGGCGCGGAAGGTGGCCGAGGTGATCGGTTTCCTGCTGGGCCCGGGTTCGGCTTCGATGACCGGGGCTGTCGTCCCCGTGGACGGCGGCTGGACCGCAGGGTGAAACACGAGAGGGAGCGGAAAGTGGCAGAGTCCACGCGGCGCGAGCGGGATTTCGTCGGGTACGGGCGGCACGCGCCGCGAGTGCGGTGGCCCGGCGAGGAGAAGCTCGTCGTCAACATCGTGGTGAACTACGAGGAGGGCTCGGAGTACTCCGTGCTCGACGGCGACGACCACAACGACGGCTGGGGTGAGTACGACTACGAAGTCGACCCGGCGATCCGGGACTTCGGCAGCGAGACCCATTACGAGTTCGGCAGCCGGGTCGGGATCTGGCGGCTGGCGCGGTTGTTCGACCGCTTCGAGGTGCCGGTCACGATCGGCGCGTGCGCCACGGCGCTCGAACGCAACCCCGAAGTGGCGCAATGGATCCGCGAAAGCCCGCACGACGTCGTGGGCCACGGTTACCGGTGGCTCGAATACAACCGCGTCGACCGTGAGGTGGAGCGCGAACACCTGCGGCTCGCGATCGCGTCGCTGGAACGCACGACGGGGGAGCGGCCGCTGGGCTGGTACCTGCGCTCGTTTCCCAGTGAGAACACGCTCGAGCTGCTGGTCGAAGAGGGCGGCTTCCTCTACGACTCGGACGCGTGCAACGACGAGTTGCCGTACTTCACGGACGTGTCGGGTCAACAGGTGTTGATGATTCCGTATTCGAAGGTCTACAACGACACTCGTTACCTGCTGAATCCCACGTACGGGTCGCCGGCGCAGTTCTTCGAGAGCATGCGGCTGGGCATCGACTACCTGTGCGACGAGATCGACCACGGGCTGGGTCCGCGGATGCTCACCGTCGGGCTGCACCCGCGCTGGAGCGGGCAGGCGAACCGGGCCAGCGCCGTGCGGGACCTGCTGGAGTACGTGTCGGAGAAGAAGGGGGTCTCGTTCATGCGGCGCCTCGACATCGCGCGCTGGTGGCTGGGCCACCACCACGAGTGGGCGGGGAGCCGATGACCACGGCGCCGCTCGCCGTGGCCAGCGCCGCCTTGCCGGGCCTCGATCCCGGCCAGGTGTGCGCACTCGCCGCGGAGCACGGCCTCGACGGCGTCGAGTGGGGCGTGGGCGTGGGGCAGGCGCTGCCGCTCACGGTTTCCGACGCGCAGCTCGACGACGTGGCCGCCGCGGCCGCGAGCCACGGCCTCGCCTGTGCGGGCCTGGCCGTGCACGAACCCGAGGCGCTGGCTTATCCGGCCGCGTTGTGGCAGCGAATCTGTGATCTGGCCGTGGTCCTGGGAGCTCCGCACGTGCGGGTGTACGCGACCGGGCACGACACCGATTTCGACAGTGGCTTCGCCGGCTTGCGCGAGCTGCTGGCGGACAAGGCGCGAGCCGCCGCGGAGCGGGGGGTGCGGCTGCTGCTCGAACCCGCGCCCGCCACCCTCGTACCGGATCCGGCACTGGCCCGGCGCGCTCTGTCCGGAGTGGACAGTGACCGCGTCGGTGTGGTCTACGACCCGGGCAGCCTGGCCCGCGAAGGCTGGCAGGATCCGTTCCTCGCCACCGGGGTTCTGGGCGTGCTGCTGCGGCACGTGCACGTCAAGAACGTCGCGCCGCGGCGCGACGAGGACGGTTCGTGGGTCTGGCAGCGTACGGGGCTGGACACGGGGATCGTCGACTGGTCGCGGGTGTCCGAGGCGCTGGACGCGGCGGGCTACGCGGGCTGGTTCGTGCTGGACCACCTCAGCTCGCACGAGCCCGGCAGCTTGGCGGCCGACCTCGTTCACCTGAGGAAACTGGCGGAGGTGAGTCGCGCGTGAGTGACCTCAAGGGGCGGGTGGCCGTGGTGACCGGCGCCGCATCGGGCATCGGCCGGGCCATCGCGTTGTGTTTCGCCGACGCGGGTGCCCAAGTCGTGGTGGCGGACCGGCAGCGCGACGCGTGGCACGGTGGTGCGCCGACCGACGAGCTAGCTGAAGGCGCCACGTTCGTCGAGTGCGATCTGGCCGACCCGGCTGCCGTCGCGGCGCTCATCCCGGCGGTGGCCGAGCGCCACGGCCGGCTGGACGTGCTCGTGAACAACGCCGCCACGAGCGTCGGACGGGAACTGCTCGAGACGACCGACGACGACTGGCACCAGGTGCTCGCGGTCAACCTCACCGCGCCGTTCGTGCTCAGCCGGGCCGCCGTGCGCCAGATGCTCACCCAGGAACCCCGTGGTGAGGTGCGCGGCCGCATCGTGAACGTGACCTCGCAGCACGGAATCGTGGCCGCCCGGGAGGACACCGCGTACGGCGTGTCGAAGGCCGCGCTGAGCCAGCTGACCCGGCAGATCGCGGCCGAGTACGCCGAGCGGGGTGTGGTCTGCAACGCCGTGGCACCGGGCAAGATCGAGACCGGCCCCAGCGCGCGCGCCGGAGAACCCGCCTGGTTGGAGTACTGGACCAGCCGCACCCCGTGGCCGAGGCTCGGGCGCCCCGAGGACGTCGCTCGCGCGGCGCTCTTCCTGGCCGGTGACGACGCCACCTACCTCACCGGGACGACTTTGATGGTCGATGGCGGCTGGACCGCCCGCTGAGGCGACGCGGTGGCGCGGCGATCAGCCCGTCGCGCCACCGGCCCACCTCATCCGGGACGCGCTCAGCCGCGCCGCGCGCTTCCCGGATCCGTCAGGTACGCCACCACGTTGTCCCCGACCGACCGCACGTGTTCCTCCATCAGACGGCTCGCCAGCGCGCCGTCGCCGTCCAGGAGTGCCTTCGAAATGGCCATGTGCTGGCTCGCGCACAGCGGCGACGCGTCGATTCCGGGGACATCCCGCTGCCGGAGCGCGACTATCATCGCGTTCGCGTCGTCGATCAGGCGGGCGAGCCGGGTGTTGCCCGTGGCCTTCGCGATGGTCGTGTGGAACGCCTCGTCAGCCGCGCGATACGCGCCGAAATCGCGCTGGTCCGCCGCCACCACGGTGCGCTCGGCTTCGTGGCGCGCGGCGAGGAGCACTTCACGGTCACCGCGTTCGGCCGCCAGGCGTGCGGACTTCATCTCGAGCGCTTCGCGGACCTCGTACGCGTCGCGCAGGCGATCCGCCGACGGCGTCACGATCCGGTCGGCGCGAGGGCCGTCGGACTCGACGAGGCCGACTTCTTTCAGCCGCAGCAGCGCCTCGCGCACCGGGGTCTTGCTGACCCCGAGTTCCTTGGCCAGACCGGCCTCGGTGACCCGGCTCGCCGCGGCGAGCTTGCCGTCGACGATGGCCTGCCGGATCGTGTTGTAAACCGACATCGCGAGGCTGTCCGGACGAGGCGCCAGGCCGAGCGAGGCGTCCGATCCGCTCGTCCCGGTTCTGTGCGTGGTCTCCGTCATCGCGCCTGCCCGTCCCTCTCCGGAATGACTTGCCGCCCCGGTTCACCGGTACCGGTGAACTCCCCTTCGCGTACCAATTCCCGCCCCCGCGCCCACACCGAGCGGATCACACCCCGCACGGGTGTGCCCGAGTACGGACTGATGCCCGTGCCGTCGGCGAACGAGCTCTCGTCCGCCACCCAGGTCTCAGCAGGATCCCACAAGACGAGATCCGCGTCGGCGCCCGGCGCGATCCGGCCCTTGCTCCGGTGGCCGAACGCGTCGGCCGGCCCCGTGCACAGCACGTGCACGAGCCGCTCCAGCGGGATGCCGTTGTCCAGGCCCCACGACAGCAGCAGCGGCAGCCGTGCCCCGATCCCGGGGATGCCGTAGTGGGTGTCGCCGCACGGCGAGATCCGCCGGTCGACCTCGGTGCGTTCCTGCGAGTGGTCGGAGCCGACGGTGTCGAGCGTGCCGTCGCGCAACGCCTCGCGGACCGCGGCCACGTGGTCCTGCGCTCGCAGCGGGGGTGCCACCAGCAGCGTGTCGGCGCGGGGACCGTCGTACTCGTCGTCGGTGAGCAGGAGGTGGTGCAGGCAAGCCTCGGCGGTCACCACGGTCTCGCCGGCCGCGCGGGCCATCCGGACGTGGTCGATCGCTTCGCGGCTCGACAGGTGCGTCACGTAGAGCCGCGCGCCGGCCAGCCCGGAGATGCCGAGCGCGCGGCGCACGGCGATCTCCTCGAGCACGGGCGGGCGCACCCCGCCGAACGTGCGCGCCCCCGTGCGCCCGCCGGCCGAAGCCTCCTCGACGAGCGCCTCCACGACTTCACCGTCTTCACAGTGCACCTGGACCGGCAGGCCGACGGCTTTCGCCGCCAGCATCGTGCGGTACAGCCCGTCGCCGGTCGCCATGATCCCCAGCTCCGGGTAGGCGAGGAACACCTTGACCGCGTCGGCGCCGAGCTCGGCCAGCTTTGTCAGGTCTTCGGTCGTGAGCTCGTTGGGGCGGTAACACATCGCGTGCAGGCCGACGTCCACCGCCGAGAGGCCCTGGGCGACGAGGTCCCGGGCACGTTCGAACGCCGCCACGGTTTCCTCGCCGTCGTCGGGCAGGGAGAACGACAGGGCGGTGGTGGTACCACCGAGCGCGGCGGCGCGCGTCGAATCGGCCAGACCGGCCATGAGGTGGCAGTGCGGGTCGACCCCGCCCGGCAGGACGTGGAGGCCGTCGGCGTCCACAACCTGCTCGGCGCTCACAGTGCCGGGCGCTTCGATTCCGACAATTCGCCCCTCGGCGACCGCGACGTCGGCCCGCAACGTGCCCGTGGGCGTAGTCACGAAACCTCCGCGAAACGCGAGCTTCACATCGTGCACCACCCAAGGCTAGCATGACGGAACTTCATACAGCGAATATGTTATCCGCTGTTCTCTACCTGAGAGGTGCCCATGGATCTCGGTCTTGCGGAACGCGTGTACCTGGTGACCGGCGGTACGAGCGGGCTGGGCTACGCCACCGCCGAAGCGCTCGTCCGGGACGGGGCGAAGGTCGTCGTGTCTTCTCGTGACGAGGAAAAGGTCGCGAAGGCCGCCGCATCGCTGGGGGAGGGCGCCACTGGCGTCGCGGTCGACAACGCCGATCCCGAGGCTCCGCGCCTGCTCGTGGAAGCCGCGCTGGCCGCGTTCGGCCGAGTCGACGGCGCGCTCGTGAGCGTGGGTGGCCCGAAGCCAGGCGTCACCACAGCGGTGTCCGACGAGGTGTGGCGGTCCTCGTTCGAGAGCATCTTCCTCGGCACTGTCCGGCTCGTGCGCCACCTCGCTCCGCTCCTGGCCAAGGGAGACAATCGCGCCGACGGCGGTGCGATCGCGTTCGTCCTGTCCAGCTCGGCGAAGACGCCACTGCCGCGGCTGTCGGTGTCCAACGGACTGCGCGCGGGACTCGGGATGCTGGTGAAGGACTTGGCCGACGAGCTCGGGCCGCAGGACACCAGGGTGCTCGGTCTCCTGCCGGGCAAGGTCCTCACGGATCGCACCCTCGCGCTCGAGAAGGGTGATCCGCAGGCGCGCTCCCGGGCGGAGGCGGCCATTCCGCTGCGCCGCCTCGGCGATCCGGCCGAGTTCGGCCGGATGGCCGCGGTCCTGCTGTCGCCGGCGGCGTCCTATGTGACCGGAAGCCTGGTCTCCATCGACGGCGGGGCGATCAGGGCCCTGTGACCAGCCGACGGCTGCGATGTCGCCGTCGAGGAGGGCTCGTGCTGTCGGTGGTGTCGTGGGCGGGGACGGATGAGTCGCGCTGAGCGGTCACGGCGTGGTGGGCGGCGCCGGCGGAAGGCGGCCTCTTGATCCAGCGCCTTTCCGCTGGTCCCGGATCATGTGAATCCTGATGATCGGCACGGCCAATGTCGGCCACTTCCGGTCGATGGTCGCCTATGCCTATGCCTATGCCTATGCCTATGCCTATGCCTACGCCGCGCCGAGCCGGTTACAAGGTCGCGTTCGCCATGCCGGAATCCTTCTGACAGAACCGCTTTCGTCAACATAAGCTGACGATCTTTGCGCGGCGCGATACCGGGCAAAAGCACGAGGCAGTAGAAAATCGCCCCGCGACGAAACACTCTTCGCGGTGCGCGACCCGGCTGGACGCGACGACTGATCGGGGACCGCAGCACGGCTTGGTGTTCGGCGGCCCGGAGACCTCGTTCACCGTGGTGCTCGGTGAGGCTCGTGCTCACCTGGCCCTTCACCGGGGCCGAGCGCCATGCGCCCGCGTGACTACGACGCGCCGAACACTGGCCTGTAGCCGGTACGCTCTTCGGCATGGCTGGACCGGCTGCAGGCCCGCCTGGCGGCCCTGGAGACGCAGGTCGCCGAGCTGGCCGATCGGGTGCGTCACAGCGAGCAGGACGCCGCCGCGGCGCGGGAGCTGGCCGGCGGAGCCGACCGCGACGTCGTACTCGACTGGCCCCGGCGATGTGCTTCTCCGGACTAAGATCGATCGTCCTTGATCGCTGACATGCTCACAGCTGGTCGGCTTCGCACGTGTTCCACCGGGAGCTGAACCTGAACGGTGGTGCCGTCTCCGGGCGGGCTGTGCAGCGTCAGGCGGCCGCCGAGCGCCTCGGCCCGATCCTTGAGGCCGGCGAGACCGGAGCCGTGGGTTATGTCGGCCCCGCCGCAGCCGTCGTCGCGGACGCGCACGTGCAGCACGCTTTTATCGGCGGCCACCTGGACCTCGGCGGTGGTGGCGTGCGCATGCTTGGCCGCGTTGGTCAGGGCCTCGGCCACCACGTAGTAGGCGGCGGTCTCGATCGGCTCGGCCAGCCGCCCCTCCACCCGGACATCCAGCCGGACGGGGACCGCGGAGCGGCGGGCCAGCGCCTTCAGCGCGGAGCGCAGTCCGCGCTCGGCCAGGGTGGCCGGGTGCAGGCCGTGGGCGATCTCGCGTAGCTCCTCCTGGACCTCGACCAGCCCAGTGGCCACCTCGTCCAGCTGCCGCATCAGCTCGCCGGTCCGGGGTGGCGCGGCCAGCTGCGCGGCTCGTAGCTGCAGGGCGAGCGAGATCAGGTGCTGCTGGGCGCCGTCGTGCAGGTTGCGCTCGATCCGGCGGCGGGTGGTGTCGGCGGTGGTCACGATCCGTGCCCGGGAGGCGGCTAGCTCTGCATGGGCCTCGGCGTTGGCGATGGCGGTGGCGGCGAGCTCGGTGAACTCGGCCAGCCGCGTCTCGGTGTCCGCCGGCAGCGGCTCCTCTTGCGTGCATGACACGACCATGACGCCCCACAGGCGGCCTTCGACGCTGACTGGCACGCCGACGGCCGAGCGGACGCCCAGCTCGCTGGCGATATCGCAGTCCGGGCCCGAGGTGCCGGTGGAGCTGTCGATGCGCGCGGGGCGGCCGGTCTGGAACACCAGCGTGTACGCGTTTCGCCCTCCGGGGGGCAGCCGGGTTCCGGCGGGGACGGCGGCGCCGGTGCTGCTCCACGTGGCGATCAATCTTGCCGCGCCCTCGGGTTCGTAGCGGGTCATCCACGCGTGGTGGGCGCCCAGCAGCCGCCCGGCTTCCTCAGTGACCGCGGCAAACACCTCCTGCGGCGGAGGCGCCCGGGCCACCAGTGTCGCCACCCGCCGCAGCGCCGCCTGCGCCTCGGCGAACCGGCGCAGCTCCACCCGCGCCTGCGAGTTGGCGATCGCGGTGGCCACCAGCTCGGTGAACCCGGCCAGCCGCGCCTCGGAGCCGGCCGGCAGGGGCTCCCCTTGCGAGGATGCGACGACCATGACGCCCCACAGGCGGCCTTCGACGCTGACCGGCACGCCCACGGCCGCGCCGTAATCGAACTTGCGGGCGAGGTCGTCGGCGGCGAGGCCCGGGGTGCCGGTGGAGTGGTCGATGCGCGCGGGACGGCCGGTCTGGAACACCAGCGTGCGCACGTTCCGCCCTCCGAGGCTCAATCGGGTCCCGGCGGGGACAGCGGCGCCGGTGCTGCTCCACGTGGCGACCACTCTTGCCGCGCCATCGGGGTCGTATCGGGTCATCCACGCGTGGTGGGCGCCCAGCAGCCGCCCGGCTTCCTCAGCGACCGCGGCGAACACCTCCTCCGGCGGTGTCGCGCGGGCCACCAGTGTCGCCACCCGCCGCAGCGCTGCCTGCTCCCTGGCGATCCGGTCGCTCCGCTGAGTAACCATCAGGCCTCCGCTCCGGCGGCAGCCACGCCGCTTCCTCACCAGACGCCCGCCAGCGCCCGCACGCTCACAGCCAGAAGGCTGGCCAGGAACCGTCCGGGTGGACATGCCCAGCCACCCACCGCCACTAGCCGGATCCGGCCGCGCCGATCACCTCGCCACAACCGGCCTGACCAGCGGTGATTACTCCAACATAACCCCGGACTGTCCGGGCGGGAAGTCCGCGGGAAGTTGCGGTCGCGAGCACCCGGTCCGCACGATGTGGAGGATCGCGTCCACCAGTGCGCGGCGGGATGCCTGTCCGGCTGGCACCCGGTCCTCACCTCCGGTAGCAGCGGCTCGGTCAGAGCCCGTTGTTCGGTCGCTGGTGTGCGAGGAGTACCACGCGTCGTGCAACTCCGGCGCTGTTGATCACCTGGCCGACAAGGCCACGCAGGCACGCCAAGCCTTCTCAAACACGCTCTAAGTCCGGTGAGTGCAGCTTCACCGGCTTGGCAGCGCGACGCGGGTGGCGTCGAGCTCGGCGAGCAGGTCGCCGTGGTCGTCGACGCGGTGCAGGACGTCGTCGGCGGTGAAGGTGAGCTCGGCAGGGGTGCGGCAGGCGCGGACTTCGTCCCAGGTGATCGGGGTGGAGACGGTGGGGGTGGCGCGGCCGCGCAGCGAGTACGGGGCGATCGTGGTCTTCGCGACGTGGTTCTGGCTCCAATCGATCAGCACGCGGCCCGTGCGCAGGTTCTTCGCCATCTTGAAGACCACGAGGTCGGGCATCTCGGCGGCGAGCTGTTCGGCGATCGCCTTGGCGTAGGCGGAGGTCCGCTCGGGCCGGCGGACACGGACACCGCAGGACACCTGCAGGCCTTTCGAACCGCTGGTCTTCGGCAGCGGAGTGAGCCCGTCTGCGGTGAGCACCTCGAGCAGGCGCTCGGCGACACGGCAGCACTCGACCACGCTGGCGCCCTCGCCAGGATCGAGGTCGAACACGAGCTGGTCCGGGGCCAGGCGTTTCGGGCCAGGCCCGACGGTCCACTGGCGCACGTGCAGCTCGAGCGCGGCGAGGTTGGCCGCCCACACCAGGCTCGGCAGATCCTCGATCAGCGCGTAGGTGATCGTGCCGGGGCCGCGGCCGCCGCGGGATCCAGAGCTGGGCAGCGTCACGGTCTGGACCCAGTCGGGGGCGCCGCGCGGGAGGTTCTTCTCGAAGAACGCTTCCCCGCCGGTGCCGTCGGGGAAGCGCACCATTATCCGAACTAGTGCAGGCCGCCTTCCAACCAGCGAGAACATCAACTTCTTCGGCGCCATCGAGGTCGACATCGAAGGCGAGCTGGCCCAGCTCGGCCCGACCGGCTACCGGCCGCTACGTGTGCGCGACACCTTGTTTTGACCTGACGGCGCGAGCAGGAACGCGGCACTCGTCAACGTGCCTCGATACGATCGGCGTGGCGGTCATTGGCCGAGCGCCACGCCGTCACCATGAGCTCGCCGCCATGGCCTTCGCTCTCTTCGATGATCAGCTCGCTGCCGGGCCAGGCACGGTGCAGCAACCAGGGGAAGGCCGCCGGGCCGCTGACGTCGCGCCGACCGTGGATGAGGGTGGCCGGGATGCCATGCAGGCGATCCATTCGCTGCAGAATCGGCGGATTCAGGAACGCGTCGTTGGCCCAGTAGTGCGTGACGAGCGTGGCGAAAACACGGAGATCATCGCTCCAGTCGGTGCGTGGCGGGACATGGCCAGAGCCGATCGAGATGTGGTGGTCTTCCCAGTCCATCCACGCTCGGCCCGTCGCGTCACGAACCTCGGGGTCGGCGTCGGTCATCAAACGGGCGTATGCCTCGATGAGACGGCCCTCGTGTCGGCGATAACCGATGCCCGCCTGCTCGGCATGCGTCGCCAGCCGGTCCCACGCTTCGGGGTAAACAGCCCCGACTGTCTCGGTGATCCAGTCCACCTGAAACCGGTCGGTCGTGGTGACTGCCATGAGAACAACGCCCAGCACCCTTTCCGGATGATCCTGGGCGTAGGCAAGGGCGAGCGTAGAACCCCACGAAACACCGTTGAGTAGCCACTCGGCGACGTGAAGGTGCTTCCTGACCCGTTCGATGTCGGCAACAAGATCGGACGTGGTGTTGTCTTCCAGCCGGTAGCCGGCCGCCGTGGCAAGAGGCGTCGAACGTCCGCAGCCTCGCTGGTCCAGACCGATGATGCGGAACCGCTTCGGATCGAGTTTGTTCCGGTATTTGCCGGTGCCGAGCCCGCCACCCGGGCCTCCGTGCAAGTACAGGGCAGGGATCCCGTCAGGGTTCCCCGACTCCTCCCAGTAGATCTCATGCCCGCCACCAACCGGAAGAAGCCCGGAGGACCGCACCTCCACGTCATCGATCACGAGCGACGACATTAGCCGAAACGACCGGCCAGCGACGCCAGACCGTCCATCGATCGCGCACTTCCCGGCGTCGGCAGCGTCACCAACTACAGCTACGGCGACGACACCACCACCAACGGCCACGCCACCACCTACATCTTGTTAGGCCTGCGCCGATGACGTCGAATCGGCCGGGTCGGTAGCCATCGGCGATGACGCCCCGGAGCAGGGCACCGGCGACGAAGACTCCCCCGTAGACGGCGACGTGGTGTAGAGCCATTTGTGCCATGGATCGGCGTGGGGGTCCGCGCCAGAGCGGAGCATCGCCGCCATCATCGGGTGGTTGTCCACATCGACCAGGGACAGCACCGCCGCGAAGCCGCGCGCGCGGGCGGCGCGGTAGGCCGCGAGCAGGAGTTGGTCCACGTAGCGGTGACCGCGCTGCTCAGGTAGGACACCGATGAGCACGATCATGCCCACCCCTGGATCACCTTCCCGTTGGGCCAGGCCCACGAACCCGACCGGCACACCGCCGGTCGTCTCGGCGTACAGCCACGACTGGGCGTCCGCGGCAGAAGCGTGGTGGTCCAGGAACGTGGTGACCCACTGCTGGGGCTGGTGCCGGCCGAACACCAGGGCGTCGGTTCGGTCCAGGGTCTGGACCACGCACCGCCCGATCACGGATATGAACGCCTCCTGCCCGATCCGCGACATCGGCTCCAGTCGCAGGCCGACGGGCTCGGGCAGCGCTTGGCCGGTATCGGCCCACCGGAAGCCCTCTTTCTCCTGGAACAACTCGAACCCGCACGCCTGCGCGACGTCGCGGCGAGCGGCGTGGTCGGAGCTCACCGCGACGGGCAGGTAGACCGAGACGCCCTGCGGAGCCGCGTCCACGGCTGCGGTCACCGCGGCCCGTGCGGCACCCAGCCCGCCCTCTGCCCAGGACAGCCGAGCCACCGCGTACTCGAGGGGCTCGCGCTCGAAGATCTCCGCCCGCCCCAACACCGCCGACGCCTGTTCCACACCGTCGCGCTCCACCACAAAACGCGCGATCGGCCTCAACGTCGATCCCGGACTGACCTGCGAGGGATCAAGTGTGACCCGACGAACCTCACCCACTGCACAACCCCCGTCTCCTCATGCGCCAACCGCGACTATTCAACACATGCGCAGTCAAGCGTCACAGTCTCCTTCGTCCCGGCGTCGGGTCCTTCTGGTACCGGCCACACGGAGATCTGGTAGTCCTCGACGGGGCCCCGACGTTAAGATCGGGGCGATGTCGCGGCCGTCGTCATTCCAGTGACGGCGAGCGTCCCAGGGCGGGCATGCCGATCGTCACCGGCTCGCTGTTGAGGTGGCGATTGCGGGTGCGGTCGAGGTCGGCCAGTTTCGCTGTGGCGGCAGTGAGGCTGGTGGTGAGGCCTTCGACCTCGCCGAGCCAGCCGTTGAGGCGCGCTTCAGCGATGCGGTCGCGCAGGTTCGCCACGATCTCCACAAGCCGGCCCCGCTGGCGGGGATCGACGTGCAGCATCGGGCAGCGAACGCAGGCGTGTTCGTGCTGGCAGGGTGTGCCATAGGGTCGGCCGCAGTCGCCCAGTTCAAGTTTGCGCAGCTGGAAGTGCTGCTGGAAATCTGCCCATTCCTGCTGCGTGGGTTCGCGGTACTCCGCCTGCGGCCTCGTCGCCCGGCGTTTGTCCAAATAGGATCGGTAGGAACGCACGATGTCGTCGTTGAAGACGGCGAGGTAGCCCTGGGTGGTCTGCAGGTTCGCGTGTCCGAGCACGCGTGAGGCAATGTGGACGGGCAGGCCGCCGGTGACCGCGTCGGTGGCGAAGATGCGGCGGAAGTCATGCGGCGTGTACTGCAGAGGCTGGCCGGTAGGATCTGCCAGCCCGGCGCGGTCGAGTGCGGCCTGCAGCAGCTCTTTGATGGTGGCTTCGGAGAAGGTGTGCCACTGCGATCCGATGCGGTGCTGGAACAGGTGCGGCAGTCGGGGCCCGACGGCGCGTTCCTTCTTGTCGTAGCGCGAAGTCAGGGGCACGGCGCCGTCGTTGTCGCGGCGGAGCCGCGTGATGATGGTGGCCAGCACTGACGCCAGCTCCGGGCTCACCAGCAGGAGACGCTCCTCGTTGCTTTTCGAGGGCACGATCTGCAGCATCGGCACCGTTTCGCCGGTGTCGGGCAAGGTGTAGGCGATCAGCGCCAGGTGGCTGATCTCGAGCAGCTCTTCGACGCGTACGCCCGTGTGCCGCAGGGTCTCGATCACCGCCCAGGCCCAGAACGCGTCGTGTTCAACGCGGTCGAGGTCGATCACGGTGTCGTCGCCGGTGCGCTGCACGCGGACACGAGGCACCAGCGAACGGTCGTGCCCGCCGATGTAGGACCGGGGAAGCACACGGCGATACGTACAGCCGAGGTGATCGAACAGCCCGTCGAGGGGCACGGACGTCGCCGCGTCGCGGAACGCGGTCTGAGCCAGGCGGTGCTGTTCGGCGGAGTCGACGAGGTCCGGCAGGCGCGGCAGCCGCTCCTGCACCCGCTGGTGCATCCGCGCTGTGGTCTGCTTTATCTGCTTGCCGAGCCCGGCAAGATCGCTGCGGCGGATCGGGCTGGGGACGCTGAACGCCACCCACGCCGGGTCGTCGTGGGCCCATTCCTGCAGGTCTCGGTAGAACGAGCGCACGTGGTTGAGCAGCGCAAAGTAGTCCTGGCGGGGCCGGCTACGGCCGTCGCGGCCGGTGACCGTCTTCAGACGGTGCTTCCACGCCGCGGCGACTTCGTTTGACAGCTTCAGTGAGTCGACCTGCGGACGGTGGCGTTCGATGTCGGCCCAGAACCGTCCCGCCAGGCTGCCGGTCAACATTCGGAAGCTGGCGTAGTCCAGCGCCGGGCGCCGCTCGTCGAGGTAGCGCACGAGCACATCCCGGACGGCGCGGGTGCGGATGCCGTAGCCGTCGACCAGCTCCGCGGTGGGGCGCTGCCCGGCTCGTAGCGCGTCCTTGAGCGTCAGGTGGTCTCCGAGGTCGGCCACCTCGCGCAGCAGCACCCAGCTCAACGCGAGCCCGCCGATCCCGCCGCTCGACCGGCCTTGAGCCTGGCCACGACGCCATGCCCGGTAGTTCAGGACGTCCTGCGCGGTCAACTGGTCGACCTCGCGGCCGGTGTGCAGAACGATCCAGCTGAGCACGGTCAGCGCGTTGGCCACCTCTTCGCTGCGGGTCGCCAGTTCGTTGCCGCGTTGTTGCAACTGTGCGAACAGCTCCGGGCGGCGTGACTGCCGGATCCAGCGCGGCAGGCTGGTGAGGCGGCAGGCGTGAATGAAGGCGTAGCTGGGTCGGATCAGCTGGCCCAGCAGCAGGCTGCTCAGCCCGCGGGTGAGTTCGTCCCGGGCGGTGTGCGGGCGGCGGCTATCGCGCGCGACCATCATCTCCACCCACGCGATGTCGCGGTCGGCACCGGACACGAGCCAGCGTTCCTGCCAGGTCTCTCCGGGATGCTCGGCGAGCCAGTTCAGGACCTTCCGGCCACCGTGGATGTGGCGGACACGAGCATCTTTGCTTGCGTCTGAGGGCCAGTTCGCCAACGTTGGGAACCGCGCGAGGATGTCGTTCACGAGCGCACGATCGTCCGGTCCTTCGCGGTGATCGGCAGGGGTGGGCACGGTGTCGGCGGTGGCTGGTGCGGTGGGAGCGGGTGTGGTCACGACAGCCCCGTCTCGAAGAGGATCTCCAGGTCGTTCGCGCGGTATTCGCAAGCCGGTGCGGGCGGCGCGGCCACCGACCGTTGCCGGCGTTCATCGAGGTGCTCGCGGACACGGTTGATCACCTGGGCTTCCTCCTGGATGAGGTAGACGTCCGCTGTGGTCGACAGGTGGGCGTGGCCGAGGATGGTTTGCACGTCGATCAACGACAGGCTGGTGTCGCCGGCCATCCGCAGGGCCGCGGTGTGGCGCAGGTCGTGCATGGTCCAGTTGGTGCCCAGCTCGGTGTTGACCCGCCGGAACACCGCGCGCAGCGCGTCGTAGCGCAGCGGTTGCCGTTGCAGGCCATCGCCGTGGTCACGGCGGCGCCGCGTCCACCACAGCGCATCCTGTGGGAGCAGCGGTGTCTGTAGCTCGGCGAGGTAGAGGCGCAACCAGACGAAAAACTCGGCGCTCGCCGGAAGCCACTGCTCCGCACGGGACCCCTTACGCACGACCCGGACCAACTGCTCACCCCAGTCGACGTCCACCCCTCGAAGACCCAGGGCCTCCTGCGCGCGGGCGGCGCAGCTGACCGCCAACGCGAGCAGCGCCCGGTCTCGATGCGAGCGCAGCGCGGTGAAGACCTGCCGCCACTGCTCGTCGGAGAGGGCCCGGGGTCTGTGCCGCGGCACCTTCGGGTTGTACCGCAGCCGCCCGCGCGGCTGCCCGAGCTCCGTCGGTCTCGGCCACGTTCCCGAGCGGCCCCGCTGGTCCAGCTGCACAGGGTTGATCAAAGGGCCTTCGCCAAGGTCGATCCAGTAGGTGTAGTAGCTGCGCACCACCGCGTTCGAGTGCCGGATCGTCCGCGGCTCGTACTGGGCACGAGGTGACGCTTCCGCGTGATCGGGTTGATCGTCCCCGCCGTCGCAGCAGATGCTGACCGGCGCGGCGCCGACGGCTTCGTCGCCTGCTTCAGCCACAGAACGAGGTCGCGCGCTTCGGCCGAGCCGGCTCGATCCCACGCCACATCGACCGCGTGTAACCACCGCCACCACCGCAACAACGCGTAGGCGTAGCTGCGCACAGATCCCGCGCTGTTGTCTCGCGCGACGAAGTCGAGCAAGAACAGCCGGACCGGTTCAACCGGCGCGCCTCCGTTATCGACCACCAGCCACGGCACGAGACCGTCGGCGGGAACCACCCGCCCCCACCGCGGCAGCCGGATCAACCCGACCTCCCGGTGTGCACCACTACCTTCGATCACCTGCACCGCCGGCGGCGGTGCGCACGTAGGTGATGTCCGCGACCCACATCTCGTTCACGCGCCTGGCCGTGAAGTCACGTTTCACCAGGTCAGCCGGTCTGCCTGTCTCCGGCGCCGGCCGTGTCGTGCGCGGGCCCTTGTCGCGGCGCAGGCCCCGCAGCCCGATCTCGCGCATGAGCCGCTCAACCGTGCACCTGGCCGCATCCACGCCATGGCGGTTCAGCTCGGCCCAGACCTTCCTGGCCCCGTAGACGCCGTAGTTGGCCTCGTGCACCTGCTCGATCTTCTCGGCCAGCACCTGGTCGGATGCCGCGCGGGCGGACTCCGGACGGGACTTGGCCGCGTAGTACGTCGACGGCGCGATCTCGGCAGGCGTCTGCTTGAGTGCCTCCAGGACCGGCTGGACACCGTGTTCCTCCGGCTGGGAGTCGACGAACTCGACCTTCATCGCGACGGACGGTCCAGCTCCGCTGCGAAGAAAGACGCCTTAGATTCAACCGGTCGGTGCATCGGGGCTGGTTGAGGAGGGGTTTGTGGCGCGTCTGGGTCGGCCGGGCATGTCGGATCCGATGAAGGAGGAGTTGTGGGGGCGGTGGAGGGCCGGAGAGTCGATCAGCGTGATCGGACGTGCACTGGACAAGCCGCCTGGGTCGGTGTTCACCGTGCTCAAGCATCATGGCGGGATCGCCCCCAAGCGGCCGGTTTCCCGAGCGGACCACCTCAGTGTCGATGAGCGCGAGGTGATTTCGCGTGGAATCAGCGCTCAGTTGTCATTCCGGGCGATCGCGGCGAGTCTCGGGCGGTCGGCATCGACGGTGAGCCGGGAGGTCCGGCGCAAGGTTTCAGCCTGCACAAGCATGAGAAGCGCATCGGCAGCGCGGCTCGAGTCCTGCGGCGTCCAGGCCTCAGAGGGGTCTACGTGTTCGGCCTGCCGTGAATACTCTCGGGCAAGTTCGATGGTGTCGTTCCACATCGGGTCAGATCCTTTAGGGAATCCAGTAGGTGGAAATATCATCAACGCAGGTCTGGTTCGCCGCTGCGCCAGGTGCCGGCGCCACTGCGCGTGCGCGGCCCTCGACGTGCTGGGGCTCATCGCCGACCTCGCCCAGCGGTCGCCGTGCGCGCCGCTCGGCCTCGCTGGCCTGGTACCGCTCGGTCACGCGCTCCCAGGTGGAGCCCCGCCAACCGGGTGGTCAGTACGACCATTCCCACCCGACGTTGCCGTTCGGGAAGTAGCCGGAGCTCTGGGTCACCTGGACCTTGCCGGTGTTGTATGGCGTGGCGAACGCGATCTGCCCCGTGTAGGCGTGGCCAGGCACGTAGGTCGACGGCAGCTTTTTCGGCGTCGTCACGCACTTGTCCGTCTCGATCACTCTCGTGCCGACAGTGCCAGTGGTCGACAACGAGAACGGGTTGATCCTGCCGGGCAGGACCGTGAACGGGCTTAAGCGCTGCCCCGCGACCTTGTCGGTGTAGGTCTTCACGGTGATGTCCAGGACGACCGTGTCCCTGTTCGCCGTGCGCTGGCTGTAGGGGTCGCACTTCGGGTCCACGCTGATCTTCGTGATCCAGAAGTCGACCGCTTTGCTGCCGTCCCTGTTGGTGATTCCGACTCGTTCCCCGACCTTCTTCGCCAGGTAGGTGGCCGCCGCCCCAGGCGCCGGTGCGGCCTCCGGCGGTGTGATGGGCACGATCTCAGCATGGGCGTGGGGCGTGGTGGCGGGCGGCGCGTGGGTGGCGGGCGTCGCGTTGGTGCCGCATGCGGTCAGGCCGAACGCGGCGACCGTCGTGGCGGTGAGCAGGAGGAAGCGCCTGGACAAGTCATAATCCCTTGGTCGAGTGTGCTGGTGGTAGCCGGGACTGCGGGCCAGACGCCCGCCCGTAGCCGATCCGCATGGTCCAGGCCGTGACCCCCCGAGAACGTGACATTGGCGCGGACACGGCAACCTTTACAGATCGCTCCTGCGGAAACGCCGATCAGCCGCGTGTGTCTCGCGAACGATCGTTTCTGAGACCCGCCCCGCCGCGAGGGTCGCAGCGGCCAGCAACGCGCTGGCGGTCACCATCGAAGACATGCCGTAGGTCGAGGGAACACCATCGCCCGCATCGTCGCTGGAAGCGTGCTCACCGGCTTGCTCGGCTACGGCAGCGTGAAAATGCACCGGTGCCGGGCCCGTCGAGCCGTTCACCCGCGATGCCGGTGTGACCGCGTCAACTGCGTTTGCCGCGCCCGACGTTGTTCACAATCACCGATCGGGCCTGGACCCGCGGCGTGCTCTCTGTCTCGCGGCGATCCTGCTGACGAGCGGTTCCTGGTCGTCGGCGCCTGGCAAGGCGCGGAGGTGGGGTTGGCCCTACCCCGATTCCTCCGGTCTGGCCCAGTGCCCAGCTGCCGGGCTGCTGGGAAAGTCAGCGGGAACTGAGAGGGGCAGGGATGAAGTCAGCTTTCGCCCTCCTGGCCGGATTGGCAGGCTCCGCGGCTCTGTTCTACTTTGGCACCGGGCTCGCCCCGGTTGCCGCGCTGACCTGGCTCGCGCCATTGCCGGTGCTGCTGCTCGCCCCGCGCGTGCGGCAGGCGAGCGCGCTGGGGGTGGCGTTCGGCGCGTACCTGCTCGGCACGAGCAACAGCTGGGGATTTCATTTGCATTCCCATGACGAACCGATGCTCCCGGTCGGCCTGATGATCATCTTAGGCATGTCGCTGACGTTTATGCTCGTCGTCTGTCTTTTCCGCGCGCTGGTGGTGCGTGGCCGTACTCTGCTGGCCGCAGTGGCCGCCCCCGCCGCGTGGACGGGTGTTTTGTACATCGTGTCCGTCACGAACCCGATGGGGCTGGTTGGCACCCGCGCCAACGATCAGGGCGACGTGCCGTTGGTACTGCAGACCGCGGCCATCGGTGGGATGTGGATGGTCGAGTTCCTGGTGATCTTCGTGCCCTGCGCGGTCGCGGTGCTGGCGGCACCCGGTGTGCTGAGAGGAGCCCGCCTGCGCACGGCGACCGTGGCCGTGGTGGTCGTCGTGGCCGCTCTCGGGTTCGGTGCACTGCGCCTGGCGGGCACGGGTGGCGCACCACAACGTGTTGCGGCCATCGCACCCAATCAATACTCCTGGGCGCCGCCGGTCAGCGAAGCGCTCGTAGCCGGTTATGTCCGCGAGGTCGAGAACCTGCCGGCGGGGGTGCGGACCGCGGTGCTGCCGGAAGGTGCGTTGGGCGTGGAAGGGGCTGCCCCCGCCCCGCTCATCGAGCCGATGCGCCAGGCCGCTCAGGCGCGCGACATCGACATCGTGCTCGGGTTCGTCCAGACCGAGGGGCACGCGCATGACAACTTCGCCCTGGTCTTTCCCGCGAATGGCGGGAACCCGGTGCGATACCTCAAGCAGCACGATCGCGTAAACCCGCACGGACATGATCTGATCTTCGCTCCGGGAACCCGAACAGGTATCGAGATCTGTGCCGACCTCGACTTCTCCCAGCCGAGTCGCGACTATGGCACGGCGGGCACCACGCTGCTCGCGGTTCCCGCCTCGGACAACAACGAGAACGGTTGGCAGCACAGCCGCACCGGCCTGCTGCGGGGCGTGGAGAACGGGATGCCCGTGGCATGGACGGGCCAAAATGGCTCGCTGATGATCACCGACGGTTGGGGACGGGTGCTGGCGCAAGCACACACCGGCGGGCCGGCCGCGTTCACCACCATCGTGGCTGACGTCGCAGGCCCGGCGGCGACGGCCTACAGCCGTCTCGGCGATTGGTTCGCCTGGCTCTGCCTCACCATCGCCCTCGGCGGCCTGATCGCCGCCCTGCCCATCACCGCGAAGCTCGGGCGCGCTCGCGATCATCGGCGAGGTGTTCGGTCGGCAGCTTGAGGTTGCGAGGGAGCTGGTCGGAGCGCGGAGCCGAGGTACGGGTCCCCGCAGTACCCGCCGAACCAGCAGTGATCAGTTGTCGGCGGCGGTGGTCTGCTAGGAGGTTGTGGACAGTGCCGACGGACACCGGGTTCTGCCCTGCGGATGCCGGCGACCAGCCAGCTCGCCGCGCTGTACGCGGTGGCGTTCGGCGGGTTCGTCGCGTTCAGCGTCTATTTGCCCACCTATCTGGTCACCTCGTTCGGTCTCGACCGTGGAGACGCAGCTCTGCGCACCGCCGGCTTCGTAGTGCTCGCCGTCGCGATGCGGCCGGTCGGCGGCTGGCTGTCCGATCGCGCGGATCCGGTGAAATCCTCGTCGCGGCCTTCGTGGTGGTCGGCATCCTGGCGCTCGCCGCCGCGTTCGAACCGCCTCTTATGCCGGTCGGCACGCTGCTCTTCCTCGGCATCGCCGGTGCCCTCGGCACCGGAACCGGCGCGGTGTTCGCGCTCTTGGCGCGATTGGTCGCACCGGGCGAGGTCGGTGCTGTGACCGGACTCGTCGGTGCAGCCGGCGGCCTGGGCGGCTTCTTCCCGCCTCTGGTCATGGGCGTCGTCTTCGGCGCCACCGGCTCCTACCTGCTCGGCTTTGTGTTGCTCGCCGCGACCGCTGCCGCAGCCGCAGCCTTCACTGCGACCGTCGTCCGGCGGCGAGCTCAGTGTCCGGCCGCCGAACACGCCTCGCCGGACACACCGCCACAGACCGGGCACAGAGCATGATGGCGTAGCCGCTTCTTGCAGCTCGCCTTGGTGCTGGGGATTTCCTGGACGCATATCCATGTCGTTGCTCCGCCGGTGAGCGCGACGCGGACCCCGGCCGGCGCGTCACTTGAGCCGGTTGATGCCACATTTCATTGTCTGCCGCTGCTGGTCGATCACAGGGGCGAACGACAGTGGGCGACCGCCCTTCAATCCTTCTTGTGGCGCGGTGGGCATCCTGGTCAGCACGGAGGCGCTTCGAGTGGTTGCAGGACGTCGGTCAGCGCGCGTCGTGATGTCTGTGGCAGCGCGGCGGCGGTGAGCGGCGCCCATCCGAGGCGCAGCAGTACCTGGGGACACAGGCTTCCGGTCACGCGGGCACTGACCTCGCTACGTGTTGCCGCATTGCGCAGCGGCTGGGTGAGGGCGCAGGAGGCGAGCCCGAGCGCGGTCGCGGCGAGCAGCGCAGCGCTGGTGGCTTCGCCGGCGCGTAAGCGCGACCTTCGATCGTCACCAGGAGTGCTCAGGACGAGCAGCACGGCGTTGTCGCGTTCGGTCCGAGCAGACAGCCGCGTTCCTGCGGCGGCACCCGCGACGTCGGAGCTGAGGGCGACGACGGGTCGTGGAGTTACACGCTCTGAAGGAGGGTCCGCCCAAGCCGTTTCGATCGCCTCGGCCAAGTGGCGCAGGGCCGCCGAGCGGGCCATCTTGAGCTGCGCGCCTTCCTTGGCCACCGTGGCCGCGAGCGTGTCGAGGTACCAGGGTGACAGGGCCGGTCCGGTGTGAGTTCGGCGATCGCTGCGCCGCTGGAGGATGGCTGCGGCCAGGGTGAGCTCGTTCGCAGTCGGATCACTCGGATGCGGAGTGACGACGGCCAGGTGGTCGGGTTGTGCTGGGTCGGGTATCCGGTCGACGTCGGTGGCCCAGCCGAGGGCTGCGAAGGCGACTCGGAGGTGGTGCAGGGCCGCGCCGCAGCTGAGCACCGTGTCGCGTTCGTCGGCGTCTGTGGTGGGGGAGTGTCGGTGCGGGTCGGCGAACAGGTGCAGTGTTCGGTACCCGATGCGCCAGGACCACGGCTGGGTGTTGCGCGCCGACGGTGCGCGGACGGCGGCGGCCACGGCGGTCTTGACCGTGACGGCGTCCGGAATTCGTCGCTCAGGCATGGCCCCCCTCACCCTCGTCTCGTTCCCTCGACTCGAGTGCACCCCGCCCGGACGGAAGAACGAAAGAGTCGAAAGACCATGCCATCGGTCACGACGGGGCTGGCGTCACGTATCGCTGGCTCGGCTGCGGAAGCCCAGGACACCGTGCTGGCTCGGGTCGGTCGTGTGGCCGGCAGGTGCGGGGCGCGGCCCCTGTCTGGGGTCCACGACGCGGCGCCTCACCCCCTGCCTGCGCGGGGAGGAGGTGGCCGCCCGCGCGGGCATCTGCACCGACTACTACACCCGCTGGAACGGGCCCGTGCTCCGAAACCGACGTCGTCGGTACTGCGCGGCCTGACCCGCGCGCTGCGCCTGAAACGCGCGCTGCGCCTGAAACGCGCGCTACTACAGGTCACGGGCTCGTGTTGCTCCCGTCGGGGCAGCTTTGGTGCTGTCGCCTTCGCTGGCTACGAGCAATCGGATTAGGCCCGGGTTCGTTTCCCAGAGCGCAAGGGCGTAACGGCCCTCGTCGGTCGTGCTGCTGATCTACTCGCGGTAGGTGAACGGGTAAAGGGTGCGTTCCGCTGGGGTCGCGCGCACGAGGTTGAGCCCCCTCGTGCCGGAGTAGATTCTCGGTGAATCGGCCGAGCCCGTCGCCAGAGGACGTTGTGCCGGTCTCCGTGTTGATCCGGCACCTCGTGAGTGGTCGTCCCGTGCTCCCCGGGGTCAGTCCGGGAGTTCGGCGGGTACGGCGATCACGTCGACGAGAGCGCCGTTGCGGAGGACGGTGACTTCCATCTGCCGGCCGATGGCGTCGGAGAACAGGCGTTTCTGGAGTGATTGGGCGTTGGGGAGCTGGGTGCCGTCGACGGCGAGGACCAGGTCGGCGGGCTTGAGTCCGCTGCGTGCGGCGGGGCTGTCTTCTACCACCTCGACGATGCGCAGGGCGGTGCGCTGTGCGAATCGTTCGGCTTGGGCCGGTGTCAGGGGTGCCGGGGCGGTGACCAGGCCAAGGTAGGCGCGGCGGACTCTGCCGTCGTGCATCAGTGCGTGGACGATGCGGTGGGTGGTGGCGTTGATGGGGACGGCCAGCCCGAGACCGAAGCCTGCGACGGCGGTGCTGATGCCGATGATCCGGGCGTGGCTGTCGGCCAGTGCGCCGCCGGAGTTGCCGGGGTTGAGCGCGGCGTCGGTTTGGATGACGTTTTCGATCAGCCGTGCGGCGGTGCGGGTGCGGGCCGGGATGCTGCGGCCGAGCGCGCTGACCACTCCGGCGGTGACGGTGCCGGCCAGGCCGAGAGGGTTGCCGACGGCGACGACGAGGGAGCCGACGAGAAGGTTGTCGGCGTCGCCGTATTCCGGTGGGGCGGGGATTTCCCGGTCGGCGCGGATCACGGCGATGTCGGAGAGCGGATCGCTGCCTACGACGTCGAAGCGTGCTTCGGTGCCGTCGGCGAATTCCGCGGTGCCGTGGTTGCCGCCGGAGATGACGTGGGAGTTGGTGATCAGGTGGGATTCGGTGGTCAGCACGACGGCCGACCCGGTGGACTCTCCGCTGCGAGAGCGGACGGTCAATGCCGCGACGCGCGGTGTGAGCTGCGCGGCGACGGAGGTGACGATGGCCGAGTAGGCGTCCAGTGGGTCGGGCTCCGCCTTGTCGTTGTTCATGCTCTACCAACGCGTCTCGCCGCGTGTCCGATTCCGTGGTTCACCGTCAGCGAACTGTGCCTCGCGGTCAGTGGAGGCCCGTGTCTCCTCCCTGCCGCAGCGCCGCGGGCGACACGGGCCACCGGCCTGGGTCGCCGTCCTGAGGGCCGACAGGGCCCAGCGCCGGCGATCAGACGGTGACCGGAGCATCTGCTGGCGGCCCGCGCAGTTGGGTTTTGGCGCCCACGAACCCCGCGACGTTCTGTGCGAACAGCGTCTGGATCGCCGAGAACGGCGCCTCGACCACGCGATTGTCGGTCGGGTGTCCTTGCGTACGAACAGGCGCACGGTCGCCCCGGGCAGCACGCTGATGTGGTCGGCGAAGCCTTCGATCGCGTGGGCGGGGCGGGGTGGGTGTTTCCCCAGCTTGGTGTGGCCTGCTGCAGGGCAACAGCGGGAGAGGTCGTCCCTGCGGTCGGCTTTGTGGTCGGCGACGGAGCCGAGGCAGGCGACGCGGTGAAGCCGGCCGTCAGCAGCAGCGCGGCCAGCATCGCGCCGCACGACACCTTGAACGCCTTCACCTGCTGCTGCGGCGGCAAGCCGAACACGATGCAGGCGATCAGGGAGGTCAGTTTCGCGATCGTCGTCCGGCGGGCCTGAAGCCGCCAGCGACCAATCGCCGAAAAGCAAAGTGATGAGTTAAACAGGTAATCCAGAAGTTAACCAGGTAAGCTATGGGCAAATTGCTAGCTCGTCGAAAAAGTTGTGGACGGGCACTGTGCTCGATCGGCGGTCGAGTTCACATGGGCAGCGGACATACCTAACGGGAATCGTCGATTTAACCGTATTGTTTGGTTCGTCGCCTTTGAATGTGACAGGTGCTCGTCTGACCCTGTTCTGATGGCATCCCGTAACCCGCTGGCCATCCCTTTACTCCGCCAGGGCAATCGCGCGTTCGGTGCGGCGCCGTCTTGGGGTTGTTTAGTTCCCGGAGTCCCCTCCGAACATTTGTTCTGTGAAAGGATCGATGGTGCAAGTTCAACGACGACGGTCTGCCGCGCGCAAGCGCTGGACGATCGCTGGCTCTGCCGTGGTCATGCTCACGGTCGGCGGCGTCGCGTCCGCCGCGGTGGCCCACGTCCCGGACAACCCGTTCGGTACGAGCATGCTCGGCCAGCACGACGCGGCCGGGCGGATCCTGACGTCGGACAACCACTGGATCTCCCCGTTCGGAGCGCGTGCGGCCACGTTCTCCGCGCAATCGATCGGTAGCGCCATCAGCCCGGACGGCTCGAAGGTGGCGGTGCAGACAGGCGGCACCAACTCCGGCACGCCGTCGATCACCATCCTTGACGCCGCAAGCGGTTCGGTGCTGCAGACGTTCGGGGGCACCGGTGTCGCGGCACCGGTGTACTCGCCCGACGGCTCAGCCCTGTATGCCGCCACGACTGCCAGCGTCCTGAAGTACGCAGTCGGCTCCAACGGCATGATCACCAACCCGACCGCGCCGGCGAAGCTCGCGCTGCCGGGCGGGTCGCTGCCGTACGGGCTGACGCTGTCGGCCGACGGCGGGAAGCTGTACCTCGCGCTGAGCGGCAGCAACAAGCTCGGCGTGGTCGACACCGCCACGAACACGCTCACGGCCCAGGTGGCGGTGGGGAATGCGCCGCAGGCCGTCACGATCGCCGGGAACAAGGCGTTCGTGTCGAACCGCGGTGGCCGTACCGCCGTCGCCGGCGACACGACCAACAAGTCCGACGGCACGAACATCGTGTCCGACCCGGTGACCGGCGCTTCGGCGACGGGTACGGTCTCGGTGGTGGACCTCGCGACCAACACGGTCGTCGACACCGTCAACGTCGGTCTCCAGCCGACGTCGCTGACCCAGCACGACGGCGCGGTGTTCGTGACCAACACCAACAGCGACACCGTCTCGGTGATCGACGCGGCCACGCACAAGGTGACGCAGACCGTCAACGTGGAACCGCTGCCGGGTATTCAGGTCGGTTCGTCGCCGAACTCGATCGCGTTCACCGACGCGAAGCACATGCTGGTGAGTGTCGGCCGCGACAACGCGCTCGCGCAGTTCGAATACGACGGCCCCCGCAGACCGGTGAAGTACCAGGGCCTGATCCCGACCGACTGGTACCCCAACCAGGTGCAGTTCGACGCCAGGCTGGGCAAGGTCATCGTCAGCAACCAGCAGGGCATCGGCACCGACGGCGCTCCGCAGAGCTATGCCTACAAGGGCACGCTGACCTCCTTCGCCATGCCGGACGGCCGGCAGCTCGCCGACACGACCCGGCAGGTGTTCAGCAACAACGCCTGGGACCGCCCGGCGCAGGCGGGGAACGAGCAGTCGGACGCCAACGGTCACGGCCGGCTGACAGCGATCCCGCGGCAGCACGGTGAGACGTCGCCGATCAAGCACGTGTTCATGATCATCAAGGAGAACCGGACCTACGACCAGATCCTCGGCGACCTGGGCAAGGGCAACGGCGACCCGTCGCGGACCAGCTTCGGCGCCGCTGTCACGCCGAACGAGCACAGCATGGCGAACACGTTCACGACGTTCGACAACTTCTACGACAACGGCATGCTGTCGGCGGACGGGCACAACTGGCTGACGCAGGCCGAGCCCAACGACTACCTGGCACAGGACGCGGCCAGCGCCTGGGCCCGGAGCTACCCCTACAACGCCCGGGACGCGCTGGCCTACCAGCGCGACGGGTTCATCTGGGACGCCGCCGCACGCGCCGGCAAGTCGGCGCGCAACTACGGCGAATACGAGGCCATCGCCAGCGGAACCCCCGGCTCGTGGCAGCAGTACTACGCGGACTCGCAGATCCTCGAGGGCAAGGCCACCGGCAGCCTCCCGGTGGCGATGGACGCGTACAAGTCGTACTCCGACGTGCCGTCGAACAACGCCATCAGCAACCCGAACTTCCCTCAGTTCAACCTGGCCATCCCCGACCAGTACAAGGTCGACGTCTGGGAGCAGGACTTCAAGAAGGCCGAACAGACTGGTGATCTGCCGGCTCTGACGACCATGTCGCTGCCCAACGACCACACCGGTGGACCCGCGACCCCGCGGGCCCAGGTCGCCGACAACGACCTGGCCGTCGGCCGGATGATCTCCGACATCTCGCACAGCCGGTTCTGGAAGGATTCGGCCGTGTTCGTGTTCGAGGACGACACCCAGGCCGGCACCGACCACGTCGACGGGCACCGTGCGCCGTTCTTCATCGCCAGCCCGTACGCCAAGCGCGGCGTCGTCAACAGCGAGTACTTCACGCAGGTCAACGCGGTGAAGACGATCGAACAAATCCTCGGGATGCAGCCGCTGAACCAGGAGGACCGCGCCGCGACGCCGATGTTCAGCGCGTTCACCGACACGCCGAACGTCACCCCCTACACCACGGTGGCCAACCAAATCCCGCTCACCGAGGGCGTGAGCAACCTGATCCCGGTGACTCCGGCCTCGGGTTCCCCGTCGGCTCAGGCGAGCGTGGCCCCGGCCGCTCCCGCCGACCAGCAGCAGACGGCGGATGCCTGGGCCCAGTGGCACCAGAACGTGGCGATGCCGAAGCTGACCGGAGAACACGCTCAGGTCGACGGAGTGAACCAGCCGCAGCTGGGCCGGTACGACTGGTACACCTCGACCGGGTGGATCAAGCCGTTCCCCGGCGACAACAAGATCCTGCGGCCTGACGAGGTTCCCGGCCGCTACCTGTTCAACGACGACAACCAGTAAATAGTCTGCCGTAACTGGGTGTCGGCCGGGGCCCGCAGGTGGGCCTCGGCCGACACCTCCGCGCACAACGAGCAGTGTGCGTGACGTCCCATCTCGCGAGGCGGCGCTCGATACGGCCGCCGAGACGATCGAAGCCCGGCCCGCAAGGGAAGGGGATCGAACGCACTGTGTGCGATTCTTCTGATGAGGCGGACGAGCAGGTTCCCTCGTCGCGGTCCCATGAGGGCCGTCCGGCACATCCCCGAGCTGGCGAACCGCCTGGCCGACCGGGCCGATCCGTTGGCGCGGCAGCTGACCGGCGTGTTCCGCGAAGAGATCCCGTTCTATCGGCCGGCATCAGTCAGTGGCATCCACAGCGCCGGCACCGGTTCGGGCGGCCGATGTTGCGGTTCGTACTGGCCACCACGCGGAGCGGTGCGGCCGCGTCTTGTTCAGCCAGGGATGGGAAGGCGCGGGTGTCGCTTGAGAACGTGGGGTTCGGCGACGGGGCCGGGCCAAAGGACGACGTGGTAAGTGTCGTCGCCGTGGATTCGGTCGTCGGAGATGGTGTCGAAGCCTTTGGCGTAGGTGTGGGCGGTGTAGTTGCCGGGTGGGACGGCGGTGCGGGGAGTGGTGGGTCGGTAGTCGAGTTTGGACACGACGATGCGGCCGCTGGTGATGCGGAGGCCGGCTTCGGTGACGTGGTCCCAGTCGTCAAGGTTGTCGTCGGGCGGGGTGGTGCGGACGTCGAGGATGACGGGCAGGGTGCGGCGGCGGGCGGTGCCGACGCCGATGGCGCCGTCGGTGGCGGCGACGAGGTTGTTCATCAGGTCAGTGATGAAGGCGCGGTTGGTGTCGGGGCGGGCGGTGTCGTCTTGGACGAGGAAGCTGCCGTAGTCGGCGAACACGTCGAGCTCGACATAAGCGAGCCACGTCTCGTCGGCGCTCGTGGGTGACTGGTCGGGCATGAGGTGGACCTGGGCTCCGTCGGGTAAGTGTTGGATGGTGCGGGCGAGGGGACCTCCGGCGCGCATGGCAGGTGACGGCGTCCTTGGCGATGAGATGCCAGGCGCCGGCGAAGGCCTGGGCGCCGCGGACGTCGGGGTCGGCGAGCAGCCAGGCGGTCCAGTGCTCGAGGCTGGTGCCGATCTGGGTGCGGTCGGCGGTTTCGGGTTGGGCCGGCCGCCGGCGAGCTCGGCGACCGCGGAGATGGTGGTGCGAACCGGGCCGAGGCTGTCGTGCAGCTGCGCCGCGGCCTCGGCGACGCGCGTGCGGGTCGCCAGCACATCGTCGTCACGTTGCCGCGGTCGTAGTTGCGCGGTCGCACTGCCTGCCGCCACGCGTAGGCCGGGGCATGCTGATTGCCCTGGCCGGGATCGTTCATGCGGGAAGGGCGTCTCCGGGGAATCCGTGGCACGGGAGAACCTCGCAGCGCATCATCCCGGCTCGCACGCAGGGGTCCTTGGCCATGATCTCCGTGGCTTCTTCGGCCGGCACGGTCATGATCGCGACGCCGGCCATGGTGTCGGAGGCGACCGGGCACAGGATCGCGATCACCCCCTCAGCGCGCAGCGACACCATCCGTCGCTGGTGTTCGAGTTCGATCGCGTCCGCGCCGTCCGTGGTCCGCTCCGGACCCCACTGAAGGAGCACCAAGCTGTAGGGCTTCGCGGTCGCGGCCAGAGCCTGGATCTGTTCGTCGGTCACGGTCGTGCTCATGATGTCTCCTTACTTCTCGATGCGCTCGGCCAACGAGACGATGATTCCTTCGGGCCCGCGGATGTAGGCCATCCGCCACACGCCCTCGTATTCGCCGATGCCGCCCACCAGGCCGTAGCCGTCGGCTGCGGCCTGGTCGACTGCGGCGTGCAGGTCGTGCACCTCAAAGGCGACGTTGCGCAGGCCCAGCTCGTTGGCCGGCGCGGCAGGCGAACCCGGCAGATGGTCCGGCCGTGTGAAGCTCGAGAGCTCCAAGGTCGTACCTCCGCCGGGCGGTCGCAGCATGACGATCTCGGTGCGGGCGGCGGTCATGCCGATCACCGTGTCCAGGAACTCGCCCTCGACGGCCATCTTCGGGTCGGCCTCCAGCCCGAGGCCGACGAAGAACGCGGTCACGGCGTCGAGGTCGGCGACGGTGATGCCGACATGGTCGAAGCGCCTTACGAAGGTCATGGGAGCCGATCGCGACGTCATGACCACCACCCTAACGAGGATTGAGGACTGGTGAGGGCACCTGCCACGATTTGTCCATTGGGGACGCCCGGTCGCCGTCGTTCATTCGCTCGACTCAGGTGAAACTCGCTTTGCGCGGTGGTGCGGCCACTTTGGTCGCGGGCGTGTGTGCGGAACGCGGCCTCGAGGACGCCGTCGCGACGGGCCGAACCGCCACTTCGGGGAGATCGCGGCGACCAGTTCGCTCGCGCCGACGACACGGAGGGCTCGCACGTGCACCCGCAGCCGGGGCGCCAGCTGCTCGACGGAGTCGGCCGCGGTATCGGCGGGACGCGTGCGCAGGGCTCCACTGTGGAGCAGCAGCTGGCGGAACAGGCCTTCCACCGGAGCCGATCACCCCGCGAAGACCGGCGGCGACTGTGCCTGCGGAGTCCCCACCCAGGGTGACACGGGCAGGGTCGCCACAAGCGACATACAACCGCGGCACTATGTCTGCTTTGTCGCGGTAGGCCGCTGACCTTCAGCAACACCGAGTCTGCCGAACGGACCAACGGCTGTTCCGGTTGGTTCAGACCGTCCACAAGACGTTACAAAGCCCCGGTAACGAACATCAGCCGTCCGTCGATTCAGTGATCGACATCGCCGTTGTCTCTTGAAGGATTGCTCGTGACCGAGGATGTACCGGAACTCGTGGAGACACCCATCGTCGCCGCACCACCGCGTCGCTCCCGCTGGAGTTTTCTGGCGATAGGCGCTGCGATCGGTCTCGTGGTCGGTGCGGCCGGCGTTGGCGTGCCGTGGTTCCTGAGCGCGCACGACTCCGGCGTGGTCAGCGGACTGCCGCTCAAGGCGCCAGACACGCTGGGCGGCGTCGACCGGGCAGATGTCTATCCGGTCAAGGTCAAAGACGACTACGCCCACCGCCAGTTCGCCCAGCGCAACGCCACCAACGACCGGGAGAACGGCAACCGCATTTCCGTCGCTTACGGTGCGCCGGCGCTGGTGCAGACCTACACCGCCGTGGACTTCACACACTCGTTTCAGATCACCGCGGTGCGGGCGCACGCCCCGGGACTCGCGATCCCGTACGAGGACAAGAACAGCGGCCTCGCCGGCCCCATCAACGAACTCCGCCAAGTAGGCGACGTGTCCTGCGTTCTGCACAACAACCTGGCGCCGTCCGAGCAGCTCTCGCCGGACAAGACGTCGGTCGTGGTGTGCCAACGAACGGATGCCGTCCTGACGATCCAGCTCAAGCCCCTCGGCGACGACACGAAGGAATACAACGACCCGGCGGCGTGCGCAGCGATGATCAACGAAGCGTGGGCCAAGCTGCACTGAGGGTGCCACGCATCGGCAATCGCTCGGTTACCACGGTGGTCAACGCCTCGAGCTGCTCCTCATGAACTCCAGCAGTCTTCAACGACTATCCACGCATTCGATATCTGCGGTCGGAGACGTCCGACCCACCGCGCGCCCTGCAGCTGCGATCGATCAGCATTGACCTCAGCCGCCCCTCGGGCAGCGAAAATGTTCCAATGCGCTGCGCAAGCTTGACCCGTCCCCCAGCACACCGCGGCGCCCATCAACACGTCGCTATTCCCGATTCATGATCAATATCGGTGAGAAGTGGTCGCGTTGGCGGTTCGGTGGGCGCCGATGTCAGTATCGGTCATGGCCGGTAATCCGTTGTGCTCGATTTCCTCAAAACCCGGGCTGCGGTCGCAGTGCCGATGGTGGTCGCCGTTGTGGGCCACCGACTGTCGCGGCGACTCGAGTTGTGGGAGGCCGGCGCGATGGCGAACTCAGGAGCTGATCAAGGCGCGTCGGACGGAGCGTGAGGGGTTCGTCGATGGATGCACGCGATGGCCCGGTCAGGGCGGTGGCGGGCTCAGCAGGAGGGCGACGAGGTCGCGTCGGCTGCGGACGCCGGTCTTGTCGAAGACGGCCTTGAGATGATCTTGCACGGTGTGCGCGGAGATGTGGAGGGTCGCGGAAATCGTGCGGGTCGGGTTGCCGCGCAGTACGAGGGTGGCAACCTCGGCCTCGCGTGCGGTGAGTCCGTGCGCAGAGAGCATGAGCGGCACGGCGGCGCGGGGCTCCACGGGTTCCGCGACGACGGTGATGTGCGCGGCGTCGGGCGGCCCGGCAAGGCGGGAGGCGTGCAGGTTGAGCCAGGGTCCGGCGCGGGTGCGGACCCGGGTGCTGGGTAGCGGGCCTGCGGGGTGCCGCTCGAGGCCGCGAAGGGCCGCCGCGACGCCGTAGACGGCCACGGGCAGCGGCAGCTGGCCGGGCTCGAGCAACGAGAGCAGGTGCTCGGCCTCCGGGGTCATAGCGATCGTGCTGAGGTCGTCGGCGAGTAGCACGACTCCGGGCCGTAATGCGGGGTCGGCGGCCGGGGAGCCCGGCAGCAGCATGGTGTTGCGCAGGGCCTGGGCGATGTGTGGGGAAACGCGGGCGAGGGTGGCCGCTTCTGCCGCGGTGAAGCCAAGTTCATGGTCTTCGCGATGCAGGCACAGGTAGCCCCAGCACTGGCCACCCGCGATCAACGCGGACCGCAACTCATCGCCGAGACCGAGCGGGCGCATGATCTCGCGGTAGCGTTCGCTGGCCGGCCGGTCGCGGCGGGTCGTCGAGTCCAAGCTGGCCACCGGCCGCGCGGCGGTGGCCAGGGTGGCGAACTTGTTCACGTCGTCCCGGCCGAACTCGTTATCCAGGAACAACTGCGTCACCGTGCCGAGCGGCTCGTCCGGCCATGCGCCTGTGAGCAGCAGCGTCTCCGGATCCGCCGTCGCCAGGAATGCCGCGTCGTTCGGGATCAGCCGGCGCAGCGCCCGGAGTACCTCGCGCCGCACGCCCTCGCGGTCCATGCCACCGTGACACAGCCGAAGGAGGTCCTGCTCGGCGCGGCCGGATCTCGCCATGTCCACAGTGTCACTCGCGAGCGGCGGAAATGGAAATCCCAGATCGTTGGGATGGTTTGGGTACCGGTTGGGCCAGACGATGAGCGGCATGACTACAGAACACAGCAAGCATCTTGTAGACGCGTTCATCCAGGAACTGTTCACCAAGGGCGACCTCAGCGCCGTCAATCGCTACCTGGACCCCAGCTTCGTCAACCACGACCCGCCGTTCCCCGGCGCCCCGGAGGGACCCGAGGGCATGCGCATGGCAGCCGCCATGTTCCGGCAGGCCCTGCCCGACTGGCACAGCGACCTGGACCGGCTGATCGCGGAGGGCGACATCGTGGTCGAGGTGTTCACCGCGAGCGGCACGCACCGTGGCGAGCTGATGGGTGTGCCCGGCTCCGGCAAAACCTTGACGCTGCGCGGCATCAACGTCTTCCGGATCTCGGGTGACCGGATCGTCGAGCGCTGGGGCCGGCTCGACGACCTCGGGCTTCTCCGGCAGCTCGGGCTGGCTGACGGGTAACAGACGAGGCCGAGCTGGTGAGCGGCGTTCCGAAGCTCAGACAGTTCGACAATGCGGAATGGCGCCGGGACCGCGCGAACAGTTCGCACCGTCGGCCGAACACGTTCGGCGTGGACGCGGTCGAGGTACCGGACGAGCTGGACGTCGCCGGCGACACGCAGCGGGCGTTCGCGGCGAAGCCCGGCCGGCTGAGTATCCGCTCGGTGTAGCACGCGCTGAGCCGGATCCGTTCCCATTCGGTCACCGAGAGCGGCCCCGGCTTTGTCGAGGCCGCTCGCCGGCACGCCGTGCAGGCCGATGTTGTGGAGGGGCCGGCCTTGCGCAGCGCCGTCACGTCGTGGGCCGGCAGCCCCATCGCCTGGGCGGCTCGGCCGGGTGGCTCGCCGACCGCGCGGGAGTGCCCGCCCCGCCGCCTGCTGCGCAGATCCGTGAAGTCGGCCGGGTGACGTTCAACCTCGATGCGCTAGAGCTGAACCAGGGCAGTTGCGGTGTACCCGGGGAGCAGGCGAAGCTGGTGTCGTGGTTCCCGCAGCGGCTCGACCGAGGCTGTGGCCATCGCCATTTGATCACCATCTGACGACAGAAACTCTGCCCCGCATGCAGGAACAGGGCTTCTGACCTTCGGTTTCAGTCGGCGCGCGGTAATGGGCTGGCACTAGTGACCGCTTCCGTGTCAGGGAAGTGCGGCACATCGCTTGACCTGGCCGAACGAGCGCCATCGCAGGTCATGGGTTCGGGTTCCTCCCGTAGGGGCGGGTTCGGCGCTGTTGCCTCGGGTTGCCGTCGCCGGGGGATCGCCACGTTTTCTGGCGGGCCGGGTGGTGCACGCCATCGACGGGCTGCTCCCGCCGCGGGTAAGCCGCCGGATGTCTTCCAGACCTGCACGGCATCACCATTTCCTGGCCGGACGGAGCTCCGGCGAGCCGCAGAGCCCCACTCGAATGGCCCAGCGATGCCCAATCTCCATCCAACGGCCCATTGATAGCCAAGATCGTTGAGATTTGGTCCCGGGAACTCGACCCGCCACCGCACCACCACCGCTCGGGGGGTGGTGCGGATCTCCCGTCTCCGTGATGCTGGCACTCGGGGTCGAACCAGGGGAGGTGGCCGTGAAGGTCGTCATCGTCGGAGCGGGGGTCGGGGGGCTGACCGCGGCGTTGCGGCTGCACCACGAGGGCATCGAGTGCGTCGTCCACGAGCAGAGCGAGCGGATCTCCGAGCTGGGTGTCGGGATCAACGCCTTGCCTCACGCGGTCAAGGAGCTCGCCGCGCTGGGGCTGCTCGACGCGCTGGACGAAGTCGGGATCCGCACCCGCGAGCTGTTCTACACCCATCGGCTCGGGCAGGTGATCCTGCGCCGGCCGTGCGGGCTCGACGCGGGCTTCACGCTTCCCCAGTTCTGCCTGCACCGGGGCCGGCTCCAGGGCATGTTGCTACGCGCGGTCCGGGACCGGCTCGGCCCCGACGCGGTGCGGACCGGGCACCGGCTGACCGGGTTCGACCAGGATGCCCACGGCGTCCGCGCGCATTTCGCCGACCGGCGAAGCGGCACGGAGATCACGGTTCCCGGCGACATCCTGGTGGCGGCCGACGGAATCCACTCGGCCGTGCGGTCGCTGCTGTTCCCGGCGGAGGGCCCGCCCCGTTGGAACGGCGTCATGATGTGGCGCGGCGCCACAGACTGGCCGGAGTTCGACGGCGGACGATCGATGATCGTCGCCGGCGGCACCGCGGCGAAGCTGGTGATCTACCCGATCGCCCCGGGCCTGAGCACAGGCACCCGGCTCACCAACTGGGCCGTCTGCATCCGCACCGGGCAGCCCGGTGCCGCCCCGCCGGAGCGGCAGGACTGGGCCAAACCCGGCGACCGGGCCGAGCTCGCCCGCTACCTCGGACGATTCCGGTCGCTGGTGGTCGACCACGTCGCGCTGGTCGAGGCCACCGAGGAGATCTTCGAGTTCCCGATGTGCGACCGCGACCCGCTGCCCGCCTGGTCGCACGGACGCGTGACGCTGCTCGGCGACGCCGCCCACCCGATGTACCCGATGGGCTCCAACGGCGCCGGCCAGGCGATCCTCGACGCCACCAGTCTCGGCCACAACCTGGCGCGGCACGCCGATCCCGCCGAGGCGCTCGCGGCGTACCAGGCCGATCGCCTCGCGGCCACCGGCGAGATCGTGCTCCGCAACCGCCAGGGCGGGCCGGAGAACGTGATCGACGAGGTCGAACGTCGCGCTCCGGGCGGCTTTTCCCGCCTCGAAGACGTGATCGACGCGGCGACGCTCGAGGCGATCGTCACCGGCTACGCGCAGGCTTCGGGTGGCTCGCAGCAGCAGGTGAACAAGTGAGGGTTCAGGCGCCCTCCACCGAACCCGGCGGCAGGAAGTTGACATCGTGCAGCGCCGACACCCGGACGACCTCGGCCGGGTCCTCGAGGTTGTGCAGCTTGTCGAACAGTTCGGCGAGCCGCCCGGCCGGGCTCACCCAGAACAGTCCGCGGGTGATGCCTTCGCTGCGGTTGTAGTACGCGTGGGGCAGGCCCCTGGGCATCCGGACCGTGTCGCCGGGGCCCGCGGTTTCCCACGCGCCGTCGAGGTAGAGGGTGAACACGCCTTCCAGGATGTAGATGTGCTCGTCCTGCGTCGGGTGCACGTGCGGCGGGACGCCGGTTCCGGGCGGGTCGAGGGTCTCGAACGCGAAGCTCGATTCGCTCGCCGCCTTCATGGAGTAGGTGTGCCCGAGCACGTTCCACACCTTGTCGCGCATGCCCTCCTGGGCGAGCGTGATCCCCTTCGGTAGGGGACCGAGCACGATTTCCTCGCCGGTCATGACACCTCCTGGCCGATGGTTCGTCAGCTACGCACTCTGCGCCACCGCGGTCCCGATGTACAACCGCCGGAGGGATCTACCGGTCGTGCTCGGCGTCGGCCAGCCGCTCCTGCACGCGGGCGTGGCGGAACTGGTAGACGCCGCCGGCCTGCCGCAGGACACCGCGGCGGTGGGCGTCGTCGAGGAAGTGCATGAGCCGCCAGGGAAGCCGGCCGGTCGTGGCGAGCCAGAGGTGGTGGACGAAGTAGTTCCCCCAGGCGCGCGTCACCAGCACCGCCAGGCCGATGCCCCCGCCGAAACACACGCCGACCACGAACGGCAGCACCGGGTCCGTCGCCGGAGGGAACACCTGCCCACCGGCGATCGCGCCCGCGAGGCCGTAGCACACAGCGGCGACGCCACGGGCCATGAAGAACCCGAACAACGCTCCCGCCAGCCCGCCGGCGATCGCGAGCGCCAGGTCGAACCGGCCGCCCAGCACCGGCAGGAACCGCGTCTGCGCGGTGAAGGCGAACGCGATCCCGTCGAACAGCCCCCCGGACACCAGGAAGGAGACGGACAGCGCGATCGCACCGGTCCGTTCGTTGCGCAGGATCGTCGCCGGGCTCGACACCCGGCTGGCGTCGACGGGTTTCGCGAGCCAGACGTGCACCGCGAACACCACGCCGAACACGAGCGCCAGGAAGACGACCAGCCCGGGGGCCAGCGACCAGCCCAGCCCGAGCAGGACGCCCACCACCGCGCCGACCGCGAACCGGCCGGCGAACTTGCCCGCGGCGCCGGCGAAACGCAGTTCGGTGCGCAGGGGCTCCGGCGGGCGCCCGAAGCGGTGGGTCAGGTAACCGGCGCCGCCGAACGAGAGGGCGTAGATCGCGGCGAGCGCCGGCCCGTCGGACAACCAGCCGGTGGCGAGGAAGAACAGCGCGATCAGCACACCGACCAGTCCGGCCCGGGTCCCGGCGGGAACCGCCCGGTGGAGCTGCCACCAGGCCAGGTCGCGGCTGCGTGCCCGCTCGAGGTGCCGGGCCAGGAAACCCAGCCAGCGGTTCGCCTGTGCTGCCGTGTACCGCCCGGACGGGCTGGTCTTCGGGTTCCGCCCCGGCGGCTGTGGCACCTGCGCGTAGGCGTGGGGGAGGAACGAGTCGAGCAACTGCGCTTCCAGCGCCGCCGCGTCTTCCGCGGCGAGCAGTTCCGCGGGATCCTCGCCGGGGCGGCCGTAGCCGATCCGCGCAAGGTCGACCATCAACGGTGTCCGCAGCACGCGCCCCAGCGGCCCGTCGGGGTCCCGGCGCAGCCGCTCGGCCACGGGACGCCAGCGGTCGGACCCGGCGCTTTCCCGCGCGGACAGGTAGGTGATCGCCTCCTGGCGGCTGACGGGTTCGAGCCGCACCACGGTGGCCGAGCTCATCACGGTGCCGGACTCGCGCGTCACTTGCTCGTACTCGGCGGAGCGGCAGGTCAAGACCAGTGAGCGGCCCACGGCCATGGTCTGGTCCAGTGCGTCGAGCGCCGCGACGCGCAAGTCGGCCGGCATTTCGTCGAGCCCGTCGAGGACGGGGACCACGTGGCCGCCGAGGACGAGCCGGGTGGGCGCGTCGGGTCCGTACTCGCGGGCGTTGAGCAGGGCCGGGTGGTTGTCGGCGAGCCGCCCCGCCAGCCACCGGTCGAGGTGTTCGCGCCGCGGGTCCCACGAAGCCAGCGACAGCAGGACCGGTACCGGGGCGTCCGGGGCCCGGGTGCGCAACAGCTCCAGCGTCAGCACCAGTGCGAGCACCGACTTTCCGGAGCCGGGATCGCCGAGCACGACCAGCTGCCGCACCGGCAGCTCCGAATAGGTCTCCGCGATGTCGTCGAGGTCGCCCCGCAGAGCCGGCTTTCCCGGCCGCGTGCCCGCCGACCACCGCAGGGTGATCGGCTGCGGCCGGTGCAGTGAACGCAGCTCGGCTTCGGCCCGCCACTGCCACGTGACGGCTTCGGCCAGCTCCGTGACCGCATGGCCGAAGTGGTGATCCGGCGGGGATTCCGGCTCGGGCTCGGGGACGGGAGTGACGGCAATCGCGGCGGTGGGCGTGGCGTCGGCCAGGATCTGCTCGTGGAGCCGGCGCAGGTCGGGGTTCGGGTCCACGCCGAGCTCGTCGGCCAGCCGCCGGCGCAGGCCGTGGAACAGCGTCGAAGCTTCGGCGTAGCGGCCTTCCTCCGCGAGCGCGCGCATCAGCAGCAGGTGGGACGATTCGCGCATCGGGTGCTCACCGCAGAACGCGCTCAGCTCGCGGACCACCTCGCCCGTTTCGCCGAGCCGCAGCTGCCATTCCGCGCAGAGCTCGACGGCGTCGGCGCGCTGTTCGTCGAGCAGCGCGGCCCGACCGGCCAGCGTGGTCGTCCGCAGCCCGTCGAGCGCCGGGCCACGCCAGAGGGCGAGCGCGCCGCGGATCTCCTCGACGGCGTCGACGAGCTTCACCTGCCCGGCGAGCCCCCGCGCGGTCGCGACGTGGCGGCGGAACCGGAGTGAGTCGAGGTCGTCGGCGTCGGTCTGCAGGCGGTACCCGGGCCCGTCGGTGACGATCACCCCGCCGGTCTCACCGAGCCGGGCCCGCAGCGCGGAAACACAGTTGCGCACCTGCTTCACCGCCGTCGTCGGTGGCTCGTCCTCCCACAGCGCGTCGATCATGCGCTCCACCGGAACGACCGAGTTGGGACTGAGCAGAAGGGCGGCGAGCGCCCGCTGCTGACGCGGGCTCACCAGGAGGACCCGGTCCCCGTACGCCCGCACTTCCAGCGTCCCGAGAATCCGGAACCTCATGCACATCCCCCCTCGGTCTCAAGGCTAGCGCCCGGCGCCCGATCCGAAACGCGCAGGTTGGAGCCGCAGATATCAAGGCGAGGACGAAACGAGGACGGCGTAGGCGACCCTGGGGTCACGGCGAACGAGGGGGAACGCCGGGGGAGACCCGGTGGCGGGCGCGTCGTTTTGGGGGTCGCGCCCACCACCGGGACCGTCGGACGGTTACCGGCCGAAGGTGTTCTTCGACGGGTGGGTAGACAACGCCGCCTGGTTGAAGGTGACTGCCACGCCGTGGCCCCGCAGCCGCGAGGCGCGCTGGTCGATCTTCCAGCCGTCGACCCGAACGCCGACGGTCCGGTGCTGGGTCTGCTCGTCGGTCAGCCGCACCCGCACGGACCTCGACTCGCGGCCCGCCAGGTTCAGGTAGTTGTCGCTGAAGGTGGCCGGGAGCACGCGTTCGCCGGTCCGGGTGTCGTACACCTGGAGGTGCACCATCAGCGCCACGGCTTCGCCGATGTTCTCGACCTCCACCGTCAGCTCGAGGCCGTCGCGCCCGTGGTCCGCGTCGGCCGTGACGGAGACGGCGGCGGCGGGGGCGTCGTCCAGGCTCGTGAATCCCGCGGGCCGGGCCGGGTTCTCGAGCCAGTAGAAGTTGCGGACCAGTTCCGCGCCGCGCGAATCCTCGAACACGAGCCGGACGAAGGCGATGTCGGAGGGCGTGCCCTTGAGCTGCTCGGCGATGCCGCCGATCACGGTGTGGTCGGACGCCGCCGCCCCGCCGACGCGCAAGGACGTGCTCGCGAACTCCGCGCCGGTCAAGTCGTAGAGAGTCGCGGCGACGGTGCCCTTCACCGCCGTCCGGGTGTGGTTGGCCACCACGACGTCGAGGGTCTGGCTGTCGAGGATCACGTTGACCCTGCGGCACGCGTGCTGCACCGCGTAGAACGACGAGTGCGCCTCGAGGTCGTGGCTGTACATCTGCCAGACGAAGCTGGGCTGCGCCGGGTTGGTCATCCACATGATGACGCCGGTGCGCGGGTACGGCTTGCCCGGCGCGGCACTGGCCATGTTCGCGGCGTGCGCCTCGTAGATCGCCTTGATGCACTCGTAGTTCATCAGCTGGGACTTGCGGGCGAAGTCCGGGAGGTTGCGCAGTTCGCCGTAGCGCTGGGCGGTGAGCTGGAGGTACCCCGCGCCGCCGCCGTTGCCGCCGTTGCCGTTGACGTCGCGATCGGCCCAGAAGTCGTCCGGGTGCTCCCACGACGCTTCGGGGAGCATCTTCTTGATGAACTCCAGCGTCGGGATCGAGTACGAGCCCACCTCATTGTGGAACGGCGGCCAGCGCGTGCCGTCGTTGAGGGAGAAGTGGGTGCTCGGCGTGACCCAGTGGTACGGCCCGCCCGAGCTGTACCCGCCGATGGGGTCCTTGCCGGTGTCGCCGGCCGAGCTGGTCAGCGAGGCGCGCTGGGGGTCCAGCTCGGCGACCAGCGCGTCCAGGCCGTCGATGAGCGGCTGCGGCGGCGGGCCTTCGTTGCCCCCGCACCACAGCAGGATCGACGGGTGGTTGCGGAACCGCACGATGCAGTCGCGGATGTTGTCCAGGTCGCGGGCGAAGTTCTCCGGCGGCGGGCCTTCGGTCGAGCAGAAGAAGTCCTGCCAGACGAGGATGCCGAACTCGTCGCACGCGTCGAAGAAATCTTCCGTGCTGCTCTGGCCGTTCCAGTTGCGGATCAGGTTGAGGTTGGCGTCGCGGTGCAGCCGCACCTGATCGCGCAGGCGTTCGCGCGGGATGCGCTTGAGTGCTTCGTCAAGGCCCCAGTTGCCGCCCATCACCATGATCGGCTGGTTGTTGACGGTGATCGCCAGGCAGTCGGCCGGCGAACCGGACGGTGACTGGATCGGCTTGGTGTACTCGATCCGCCGGACGCCGAAGTCCACCGTCCGCTCGTCGTGGACCTGACCACCGGCCTCGACGGCGATCGTCAGCCGGTAGCGGTGGGGGTCGCCGTACCCGTTGGGCCACCACAGCTTCGGGCGGCTCAACCGCAGCGCCGCGATGTCCTTCGACGTCAGCGTGACCGAGGACGCGCCGGCCGCCGCGGTCACGGTCTTTTCGAAGTCGCGACCGTCGAGGGATCCCTTCACCACCACGGTTTTCGACGTGCCGAAGGCGCTGTCGAGGCCGAGGTCGATCGTGATGTCGGCCGTGCCCAGGTCGGCCGAGAGAGTGGGGTCCACGCGCACGTCGGTCAGCCGGACCGGGCCGGTGGTGGACCAGGTGACCGGCTGCCAGATGCCGAGGTCCCGGTCGGGGATGGTGGGCAGCCAATCCCAGCCCGCCGCGCAGAAGAATGTCGGCCCGTTCTCCAAGGTGATCCCGGTTTTGCCGCCGTTGCGCCCGCCGCGGGTCACGCCGCTGGCGTAGCTCGGCAACGACGGCTGTTCGGAGTGGTCCAGCTTGCCGACGAGCACCGCGAGGTGCGCCGTGCCGTCCGCCTTCGCGACGATGTCCGTGACGTCGAAGACGCCGCGCTTGAACGCGCCCTCGACGGTGCCGACCTCGGCGCCGTCGAGCCAGATGGTGCCGAGGTAGTTGATGCCGTCGAACTGGAGCCAGAACCGCTGGCCCGGCACCAGCCGTGGCACGGGGAACGCGACCCGGTACCAGTAGCCGGTGTCCTTGAGCGTGTCCGGGACCGTGTCGGTCACGATGTGGCCGTAGAGCGGATCGGGGTACTCGCCGTTCGCGATCATGCTGGTGAGCGGTGTTCCCGGCACCACGGCCGGCTTCAACCCGGCGACTTGCCGCCCGCTGGCCAGCTGCGCCCCGGTCACCGGCGTACCGTCGGCCGCCGCGAAGCTCCAGCCGCCGGTGATCTCACGCCCGTCGACGCGGAACGGATGGCCGCCCGCGGTCGCGCCGGGAACAGCACCGGCGACGCCGCTCAACCCGAACGCCCCGAGCACACCCCCACCGGCGACGGCGATTCCACCGGACAGGAAACGTCTGCGATTCACCTGGGTCACGTCGCTCCCGATGCGTTGTGTTGACAACGTTGTCAGTCGTGTTGCGAATTCCATCGTCGACAGACGGTGGTCTTCTGTCAACCGACCTTGGGAGGGTTGTGGGCGTTCGGCTAGTAGTCTACGCAAACTGCCGCCGTGCAGGTGGGATTCATGCTCTGCTTGCTCGGCGGGGGCCTTTCCTGCCAGGTTAAGCGCGACATTGTTCGGGATTTCGACGCATTATCTCCGCTTGGTTTTCGTGTGGTGATCCGCGCCGATTGAGCGTGGGGGCAGGGTGTTTACGGTTACCCAAGGCCGTGTGGTGTTTCTATGGTCTCCGGTCATGATCTTGAATATCGTCCGACAGGCCGTTGGCTTTGGCGCCGGCGAAGAGGTGCGCCGCGTGTAGTGGCCCGCGGCGGTGAAACCTCCGTGTCCGGCGCCGTGGACTGCGTGTCGTTCGCCGGATCTCCCTTATCGGACACGGGGAATCCGCCGGCGGGCCGATTTTCATGGGCGGCGCCTTCCCGATTTGCCGCCGGCGGGCGTAAAAAACGGACGTTCTCAGTGGACAGCGAAGGTCACTGCTCGGCCATCCCGGCGATGAGCGAGCCCCGGGCGGCGCGCCGGGCCGGCAGTGCCGCTGCGATCGGGGCCGCGAGCACGGCGGCGGCCAGCAGCACCGCGAGGCGGGCCCAGGGCAGCGTGAAGAGCACGGGCTCGGCGTCGGTCGAGGCCACGCGGGCGATCAGCCACGCCGAGCCGATCCCAAGCAGCAGGCCGCAGGTCGCGCCGAACACGGCGACGAACACCGACTCGGCTGCCAGTGCCGCACGCAGGCCGCCCCTCGTCAGGCCGAGAGCCCGCAGCAGGGCCGATTCGCGTGTGCGTTCGAGGACCGAGAGCGACAGCGTGTTGGCGATCCCGGCGAACGCGATCAGCACGGCGAGCGCGGTCAGCGCCCACAGCAGGTCGAGCGTGCTGCGCAACGGCGCCGACAGCTGGTCTTCCAGGTCCGCGACCGTGTTCAGCTTCGCCAGCGGAGTCGGTTCCAGCGCCCGATCCAGCGCGGTCCCGACCTGGTCGGCGTCGGCGTCCGGAGCGAGTTTCACCAGCACACTGCCGTCGTGTTCGCTGTCCGGCATCGCGATCTTCGGCAGCTCACCCAGGTCGACGAGCGCGAGGCCGAGGTCGGCGCCCGGCGCGTCGACGCTGTCGTAAACGGCCACGACCCGCAGCGACGACCCCGAAGCCGTGCGCACGGTCGCGCCCGCCGCCAGCCCGGTCTCTTCGGACAGCTGCCGGCTCACGGCCAGCTCGCCCGGGCCGAGCCGGTCGAGTGCACCGGAGACGACCACCGGCCGCAGCAGCGTGCCGAGCGAGTCGCCGCGCACGGCGGTCATGCCGTAGCCACCGAGCGAGCCGAGGTCGCCCGTGAACTCGGTGACCGACGTCGTGGCCGCGACCCCCGGCACCGCCGCGAGCGTCGCAGGCAGGGTCGCGGGCAGTCCTTGCCCGTTGACCACCGACGTCACCGTGAACTCTGCTCGCAGCTGCTCCTCCACGCCTTGGCCGCGGCCGGCCTCGACGCCCGCGGTCACCGTGGTCACGAGCGCGACGACGGCCAGCCCGATGGTCAGCGCCGCAGCGGTTGCGGCCGTCCGACGGGGGTTGCGATCGGCGTTGAGTGCCGCGAGCTTCGCCGGCTCACCCAGCACCGGAGAGGTGACGGCGCCCAGCGCTCGCACGGCGGGTCCGGCCAGCAGTGGCCCGACCGCGAGCAGCGCGCCGAGCAACGCGACCATCGCGGCGACGGCCAGCACCGCGCCGTCCTGGGCCTCCGCCGCGAGCGCGGCCACCGCCGCCCCGATTCCGGCCACGAACAGCACGGCCGCGACGATCGCTCGGGGCCGTCCCGCGCGGGCCTGACGCCCTTCGACCGGCTTTCGCAACGCCGCCACGGGCGCCACCCGCGTCGCGGCCCGAGCCGGGGGCACGGCCGCCAGCACCGTGACCAGCACGCCGACGACGAGCGCCAGCACCGCCGTCCGCGCGGTGAGCGGGACGTACACCGGCGCCCCGGGCGAGCCTGTGATCACCTGCAGTGCGGCGGCCACCCCGAGTCCGCCGAACAGGCCCACGACGGACGCCACCACCCCGACCACGGCCGCTTCGGCCAGCACCGCGCCGAAGACCTGCCGCTTCCCGGCGCCCACGCACCTCAGCAGCGCCAGCTCGTTCGCGCGCTGCGCGACCAGGATGGTGAACGCGTTGGCGATCACCATCGCGGCCACGACCATCGCCAGCACGGCGAACGCGGTGAAGAACTTCGTGAGCTCCGCCGAATCGGGCGCGGTCGTGCTCAGCAGTTCGGCCCCGGCTTTGCTGCCGGTGGTCACAGAGATCCCGTTGCCACCGACCGCCTGGTCGAGGTCGGCGACGAGTTGAGACGGGGCGACCCCCTGCGCCGCCCGCACCACAATCTCGTCGAACTCCGCGCCGGGTGCCACCTGGCGCAGCCCCTCGGGTGTCAGGACCAGGTCGTCGGCCCCGATCCCGGCGTCCGTCGGCCGGCTGAAGGTGCCGACGAGCGTGTAGGCGTGTTCTTTGCCCTGCTGATCGAACAGCGTTACCTGCTGCCCGAGCGAGAAGTCTTGGGCGGTGGTTTCTTCCATCGCGAGCTCTCCGGGCTGCTGAGGGAACCGGCCACCGGCCAGGTCGAACGGCCGCAACGCGGCGTCGGCGGGCAGCGCGGTGGCGGCCGCGTCGGTCGCGTGCCCGGAGGCGTCGCGGATCGGCGCGCTCACGGTGACGCGGCCCTCCGCCGCTGCGACGCCAGGCGCTGCGCGCACCTTCGCGAGCAGCGCGTCGTCCAGGGCCGCGCCGCGGGTCTGGCTGACGACAGCGTCGACCCCGCGCAGGTGGACGGATACGGCGTCGCGGAGCCCGGCTCCGACGGCCCCGGACAGGATGAACGAACCGGACACGAACGCCACGCCGAGGGCGATCGCGACGGCTGAGAGCAGCAGGCGCAGGGGCCGGGCCCGGACCCCCGCGGCGATGACGCGCAGCATCACACCCCCAGGCCGGTCAGCGCGGCCAGCACGGAGTCGGCCGTCGGACGGGGCACGTGGGCGGCGACGCGACCGTCCGCCAGCAGCACGCCGTGGTCGGTGTAGGAGGCAGCGACGGGATCGTGCGTCACCATCACCACCGTCTGGCCCAGCTCGCGCACCGACGCGCGCAGGAAACCGAGCACCTCGGCACCAGAGCGCGAGTCGAGGTTGCCCGTGGGCTCGTCGGCGAACACGACCTGCGGCCGCCCGATCAGCGCCCGCGCGCACGCCACGCGCTGTTGCTGGCCGCCGGACAGTTCCCCAGGGTGGTGGCGCAGGCGTTGCCGCAGGCCGAGCGCGTCGACGACCACACGCAACCACGCCGGGTCGGGCTTGCGGCCGGCCAGGCGCAGGCCGAGCAGGATGTTCTCCTCGGCCGTCATGGTCGGCAGCAGGTTGAACGACTGGAACACGAACCCGACGTGGTCGCGGCGCAGCCGGGTGAGCGCCGAGTCGGAGAGCCCGGTGAGCTCGGTCCGTCCGATCCGGACGCTGCCGGCGTCCACGGTGTCCAGTCCGGCGAGACAATGCATCAGCGTGGATTTGCCGGAGCCCGACGGCCCGAGCACGGAGGTGAACCGCCGCGCCGGGAAGTCGAGGGTCACGTGGTCCAAGGCCCGCACCGCCGTGTCGCCGCGTCCGTGGATCTTGACGACCTGCCGCACTCCCGCTGCGACGGGACTGTCCACTGTGTCTGGTTGCATCCGCTCTCTCCCCGGCCTCGTCGCGCCGCACTCGGCGCCTCGGCACGAGCTTGGCGAGGCCGTGCTGAAGCGGTCCTGAAGAACCCTGAAGATCGCTTCAGGTACCCGCGCGGGCTTCTGGGAAGATCGGGTTCATGAGGGTGCTCGTGGTCGAGGACGAGAAGCGGTTGGCCGAGACGCTGCGGTGGGGGCTCGAGGCCGACGGGTACGCCGTGGACCTCGCCCACGATGGCGAGACGGGGCTGGAATGGGGGCAGCTGCACCCGTACCAGGTGATCGTGCTGGACATCATGCTGCCGAAGCTCAACGGCTACCGGGTGTGCGCCGCGCTGCGCGAGCGCGGGGTGACGACGCCGATCCTGATGCTGACGGCCAAGAACGGCGAGTACGACGAGGCTGAGGCCCTCGACACGGGCGCAGACGACTTCCTGAGCAAACCGTTCTCCTACGTGGTGCTGACCGCCCGGCTGCGCGCGCTGGTCCGCCGCGGCCGGGCGGGCGCGGCGGCGACGCTGACGTTCGGCGACCTGGTGCTCGATCCCGCGAAACGCACGTGCCGGCGCGGCGGCACGCCGGTCACGTTGACCACGAAGGAGTTCGCCGTGCTCGAATGCCTGCTGCGCCACGACGGGCACGTGGTGGCCAAGCACGAGATCCTCGGGCAGGTGTGGGACGTCGCGTACGAGGGAGATCCGAACATCGTCGAGGTCTACGTGAGCGCGTTGCGGCGCAAGCTGGACGCGCCGTTCGGGCGGCGCACGATCGCCACCGTGCGCGGCGTGGGGTACCGGCTGGTCGCCGACGGACCCGGCGCGTCGCATGAGTAGGTGGTGGCCCGAGTCCGTGCGGCGGAGCACGGCGCTCGCGGCGGTGCTGCTCAGCGTGCTGGTGTTCGGGCTGGGCTGGTGGGGGATCCGCCAGTTCGTCGCGACGCAGCTGTCGCGCAACGCCGTGCAGGCGACCCGGGCGCAGCTCGAGCGCGTCGCCGACGCGTACCACCTGGGCGTGATCGACTCGGCGGCGCTCAACGGCGACGCGATGTTCGAGGTGGTCGCCGACGACGGCCGGGCCGTGGTCCACAGTGGCAACCTGACCCGGCTGGATCCCGCTTGGCGGCCGCTGCCGCCGGCCCCTCGCGCCGCGCCGCACGGGTGGACGACCACCACGACCGCCGCGCTGCACCCGGGCACCCACCCGCAGTGGCGCGAGTACCGCACCTACACCGTGGTGGGCACGGTCGTCGACGATGTGCCGGCCGCCCTGGTGGAACCGCTCGGCCGTGAAGGATCCACTGTGGACACCGGCTTGTCGCGTGCCGCCTCGAGCACGCACTACCGGTTGACGCTTTACCTGTTCGTGCTCCCGTGGGACACGCTCTCCACACTGACGCTGTTCGACGACACTCTCGAGGTGTTCGTGCCGCTGGCCGTGCTCCTCACGGCGCTCGTCGCTTGGTTCGCCGCCGGGCGCGCGCTGCGGCCCGTGGAGGCGATCCGCGGCGAGCTCGCCGAAGTGAGCGGCAGCCAGCTCGGCCGCCGCGTCCCGGTGCCGCGCTCGCGTGACGAGATCGCACGCCTGGCGCACACGACCAACGCCACGCTCGACCGCCTGCAGCACGCCCACGAGCAACAGGAACGATTCGTCGCCGACGCGAGCCACGAGCTGCGCAGCCCCCTGGCGAACCTGCGGACCGGCCTGGAGGTCGCCCTCGCACACCCGGAGCGCGCCGACTGGCCTGCCGTCGCCGAACGCTCGTTGCTCGACGTCCGGCGCCTGCACCGCATCACGGCCGACCTTTTACAGCTCGCCGTCGACCCCGGTCGCCTCGCGTCGGTGGAGGTCGACCTGGCGGACGTGGTGCGTGAGCAGGTCGCCGAACGTTCGGCCGCGCCCGGCCGCCCGGCAGTGCGATCCTTTGTGGACGGTCCCGCGCGAGTGCTCGGTGAACCCGTGCAACTCGAACGCCTGCTGCGCAACCTCCTCGACAACGCCGTCCGCCACGCGACCTCCGCCGTGACCGTCACCGTGGGTCGCGACGGCACCTCTGTGGTGCTGGAGGTGCTCGACGACGGCCCCGGCATTCCGCCGGCCGATCGGGAACGCGTCTTCGACCGCTTCGCCCGCCTCGACGACGCCCGCACCCGCGACGCCGGTGGCTCCGGCTTGGGCCTCACGCTGGCACGGGAAATCGCCCGCCGCCACGGCGGTTCCCTGGTGGTGGCCGACTCGGAAACCGGCGCCCGCCTGGTCGCGCGACTGCCTGCGGCGGGACAGCACGTTGATTGAAACCGACCGTTGCCGCGCCGCCGGTCCGACCAAAAGGGTGGACCGGTGGCAGGCCGACCACGGCAGGAGCATCCAGGTCATTACCGCCCCGACGGATGGCCACAGTATGCCGGATAGATGAGCTGGCGGGCTTCGCCTCGGCCGGTCGGACGTGGGGCTGGCCGTGTGCCTGGCCGATGGGCGACATCGACGCGATTCCCTTCGAGGACCGCAACGCACTCGTGCAGTGTCTGCTCAACCCGGCCTGGCGCGCGCGAATCCCGGACGGGGACAAATACGTGCGGCAAGCCGTGGCGGAGTTCCGAGCGGCCATGGCCGCACACGTGTCCGATTCGTCCTCGAAGTCGGTGGTGAAGCGGCTCAACGCCGAATCTCCGTTGTTCACGTCCCTGGTCAGCCAAGTCCGCGCGAGATCCCGTCTATGAGACGCCGACCCCAGCGGGTCAAGCGGTCTGACTGCTCTCTTCTGCGGATTCGGCTGTGTTGGACTCGTGTGCTTGTCGCAGTACCGAAGCGGCCACCATGACGGCGATCACAGCGTTCTCGGGGGTGTACTGGACCGACCCGACCGCGTGTGCGGTGGCATGCCGGTTGAAGCTGCTGGGAAGGGGTTCTGTCGTTCCGTCGAAGTTGGTCAGCGCCTCGAGCACAGGCCAGTGAGTGACCGCCCACGAAAGCAGCGAGAGCGGGGCGGACTCGATCGTCTGCCGCACCTTGGCGTAGTACCTGCTCTTGACAGGTTTCTCAACCGCAGACCGGAGAAGAGTGTCCAGCAGATTCGCGCTCAGCGCGTGGGCCGCGGCGGCATGGCCGGCATCAAGGGCATCGATGGCTTGGTGAAGGAAGCCGGCGTGCTCAGCGAACGCGCCTACGTGAGTGCACGCCACGGCGGCGCGGCAATCATCCAGGAGGTCCTGTGCGTGGGCCAGGATCACGCGGCTTCGTTGTCCCTCGTCAACGGCGAGTAACTCCGAAAGGATCGCAGCGCGGGGTACCCACGTGATCGGGATACCCGCCTGTGCCAGTTCCAGCAGTGAAGGAATTTGGTCGTCGCGAAGGTCCACCCAGTTGTCTGGCGCGCCATCGCGGAGAACCTCGATGCGCAGCGTTCCGATCGACTCGAAAACCTCGCTGACCCGTTCCGTGAACGGCTTCAGCCATGCATCGAAGGTCGAGAACCGAAATTGCTGGCCGAAGTCGATCGCCGGAATGTTGATCGTCGGACCCCAGTCGACGCCTCGTGCGACCGTACGCAGCTGCTCTTGGATCTGTCGGTTCTGCTCAGCCAGGGCCTCGGCCACCGACTGCGCCGCACGCACAGCGGACGTGTTGAGCTGCAGGTTTTCAGTGATGGCACGCTGGTTTTCGCCGATGGCACGCTGGATCGCAGCGCCGATCTGCGCGGCGTCGGTGGTGGAGAATTGCGGCATCAGTCGTCGCCTTGGGGCGCCTGCGGCGGGATGGTCTGACTCCGGATTCGTGGCGTCGGGCCGGCCGTCTTCCGGGTTGTCTTCATTCGCCACCGGCAATCTCCGATCTCTGCGCTCGCAAGCCCTGCTGTCGCTCACGGAAGCGTGTTCTGTGAACAATCACGAGTCGTGTCCGGCGGATGGTTCGTTACCGACCAGCCCGACTACCCCGGTGTCGCAGGTGACCGGAGCGGAGTCGCGGCGGTCGTTGCGAGGTGCTTACCGAGAGGGTTGCTGTCGGAAATCGACGTTCTCGGCCCACCCGCCGGATCGGCGTGATGCCACACCGGCGCGGCCGTACGTAATTTTTGGGTAGTACTTCCGAAGCGAACCCCGAGGTCCGCGGGCCACGGTGAAGGGGTACGAAGCACCAGCGCACGAGGAAGGAAGACCGACGGTGCGCAACACCTTGAGTGAACTTGGCGCGCTGCACCTGACCCGCCCGGGTGCCGGCGCCGCACCGGGCATGTGGGCCGCCTGGCACGAGCGCCGCGCGCTCGTGCTGGACGCCCTGGCCGCCGAAGGCAGCGCGCTGGCATCTGATGCCGCCGCTGTGGCGCACCGCAAGGCAGCCGCACTTTTGAAAGCGGCCGGCTGAACACCGCGCCAGGTTCAGTGAATCGACTGGGCGTCCGGGTCGCGGCCGTAGCCGCGCTGTTTGTGCAGGTCGGCCTGGGATTTGTGCTCGCTCAGCCCGGCACAGAACGCCGTGGGGTGGTAGTAGCGCGTGAACCACACCGACGCGTACACCAGCAGCGCGAATGACATCGAGTGGGCCTCGGCGACGCCCCAGGAGTGGAAGCCGCCGCTCGTGGCTATTTGGTGCACCTACGCGACGGCCTGGGTCACGCGAAGCACCCAGTACGGCCTCACGATCACCACCTCCGAGAAGACCGCGCTGAACGCCACGCTCGACCACGGCCCGGCCGGTGCCCTATGCGCGCCCGCATCGCCGAAGTCCGCGACTCCTTTCACGGCACCTTGCCGCTGCCCCGACTACAGCGGCGGCCGTCGCACCAGTCACGTGTGCGGTGTACGTGCTGGTGTACCTGCAGTGCACTCCTGTGCTCTCCTGGATGGTGCCCTGAGCCGGACGGCGCGGGGCCGCGTTGCCAAGGTCGACCGCACCCGGCGGCGTGAGCGGCCAGGCATTCACCACCGACGGGCCTGCCGCGCGTGAGCCGGCGAGCTCGTCGTGGTGCCCGGCTTCGGCGCTCCCGCCATGATTTCACCTGGGATTGAGCGCGGAAAGCCTGGCCTGATAGGCTTTTCGGCTTCTACTACGGCCACCGTCCGGTGCCGACAGCATCGGCGCGGTACTCGAATCCCGGGGCTGAGGCGGTGATACCCACGATGAGGGTATGCCGAGCGCATCCGGCACGGAGCTGGCGTGACGCAGGAATTCCCTGGAGGAAGCGGAGATCCTGGCGCGTCGCCGGGCTCGCGTCCGCTGTTGTCCTGATGATCGCGGGATGCACCCCGTCTGCACCGACGCCGCCGCCCGGCACGTCGGCGGCGCCGGGGACGACAACCAGTTCCGCACCGGCGCAGTCCGCGCTGAAGCCCATCAACCCGGCCGCGTTCCAGGCGACCGTGGCGGCCGCTGCCAAGGAGCTGCTGGTTCCCGGGGCCGTGGTGCTGCTGCGCACGCCGCAGGGCACCTACACGGCGGGAGTGGGTACCACGCAACTGGGCACCACCACGCCGCCCGATGCGGACACCCACTTCCGCGTCGCCTCCAACACCAAGACCATGACGTCGGCGCTGATCGTGCTCCTCGCGCAAGACGGCAAGCTCCGGTTCAGCGACCCGGTGTCGCGCTACGTCTCCGGTGTGCCCAACGGCGACAACATCACCCTGGCGCAGCTGCTGACGATGCGTAGCGGCCTGTACGACTACACACAAGCGCCCGAGCTGTCCGCGGCCCTGGACGCCGATCCGGCGAAGGTTTACACGCCTCAGGACGTGCTGGCCATCGCCTTCCGGCACCCGCCGGAGTTCCCGCCCGGCACGGCGTACCAGTACAACAACACCAACTACGCGCTGCTGGGCCTGGTGGCCGAGAAGGTCGATGGACGGCCCTTGGTCCAGCAGATGCAGCAGCGCCTGTTCGGCCCGTTCGGCCTGCGGCAGACTTCGCTGCCCGCGGCCACCGACACCTCCATCCCGGACCGCTACTCGCACGGTTACATGTACGGCGGGTCCAGGTACGCGTTCGTCGACCTGACGTACCCGCCCGACCTGCAGGCCGCCGCCCGGGCCGGAACACTCCAGCCCAACGACTACACCCGGCAGAACCCCTCGTACGCCACCGCCGCGGGGGGAGTCATCTCCACCTCGGACGACTTGGCGACGTGGATCCGGGCGCTGGTCTCGGGCAAGGTCTTCAACGCCGACTTCCAGCGGCAATGGCAAGACAGCCTGCAAGCCGAGGACCCGAACGCGCCCGACGGGCAGAAGTACGGGTACGGCATCTCCTACCAGCGCTTCGCGCCGAACGCCGCGATGTGGTACCACGGCGGTGAATGTCCCGGGTTCAACTCGTTCATGGGATACGACCCGACCAACGACGTCACGCTCATCATCTGGGCCAACTTGACCTTGGCCCCGGACGGCCGGACCACGGCGGTCGCCTTGCTGCCCACCGTCCTCAACCAGGTCTACACCGGACTGTCGCTGCCGCCTGCGCCGACCCCGACGTGAACCAGGTGATGAGGTCGGCGCCGGACGGCGGTCCGGCGCCCGCTGGTGACACACGCGATATTGAGCTCCTCGGCCAGCTGCAGGCTGCAGGAGGAGGGGCGCGTGTTGCGACAGCACTCACGCCGAAACCATCGAGCAGTTAATAGTCGAGCCTCCCCGTAGGCCTCGCGGATGCGGTCGGCGAGTTTGTCGCTGAGGTGGTTGACGCAGCCACCGCCCGCCGACGTGGAATGCATCGCAGCCCACGAGCGTCCGGTCCACTCGCGATGGCTTTCGCCCCGCTCGGCGGCAGCGGTTGGTACCTGCGCTAATCCTGACGGACACGCTGACCCGCACCCGTGCGCGGCGTGATCGAGCTGATGGCCGGCGGAGGTCACCCGGCCATGATGACCCGCCTCGTGATTCGCGGCTCGCCGTCAGGCGGCCGAGGCTATTCGGCAGGGAATGTCGGTGTTCTCATCCGTGTGGTAGCTCGCGCACACCCGGTGATAGCCGTCAGCGATCTCCAAAGCGATACCGAGGCGCAGGTCGCCGCGCACCAGCAGGATCGGCGAGAGATCCTTGTGGTCGTGGATTTTGCGCAGATCGGAACTCACGTGCGGGTTGTCGACCGGCAGCAGTGCCAGGCGCGCGGCGCGCAGGATGTCCTTGGCTTTGAAGAAGGCGGCGTTGCGGCTGTCCCGCAGCTCTTCGATGAGGTGGTCGACGAGGTCGGTGCCTGCGATCAGGGTGAGATAGGAGGCGGCGGCCGGGTAGTCGTGGTGTTGGGGTCCGTCGAGCCAGGTCACGGTGGTCATGTGTCAGGCCTTTCGATTGTCGAACGCGTCCAGAGCCGCCCCCGCGGTGTCGAAGTAGCTGTCCACGCCGATCGTTCGGGTCAGTCCGTACCGGTCCAATTGCGCGCGGACCTCGGGCAGGACGCCGGAGAGCACGAGGCGGGTGCCGTGCGTGCCCAGGCGTTTGGCGACCGTGGACAGGACGCCTGCCGAGGTGTAGTCGACGTCTCCGACGGCAGCGCAGTCGAGGCAGAACCAGGTTACGGTGCGGCCGCCGGTGAGCAGGGTGGTCACGTCGGTGCCCAACCGCATGGCGTTGGCGAAATACAGGCTGCTGCCGAAGCGGTAGACGATCATGCCTTCGGTCGTGCGGCGGCCGGGCGTGACAGCCTCGGGTTGCCAGTGGCCTGCCGGTGATTTGACCAGAACGCCGCTGTGCGGGCGGTAGCTGTGCCGGAGGTGATCGACGACGGACACGATGATGGCCAGTACGACGCCCTGCTCGACGCCGGTGAAAACCACGGCGGCCGCGGTCAGCAAAGCCACCACGAATTCCGCCCGTCGAACCTGGAAGATGCGGCGCATCCCGGCGATGTCGATCAGGTCGACGCCGATCAGGAACACCACGGTTGCCAGCGCCGCCAGAGGCAGCGCGCCCAGCGGACCGGTCAGAAAAACGAGCACCACCACGGCGATCACCCCGGCGGCCAGGGGAGCGATCTGGCTACGGCCGCCCGCGCCGTCCACGATCTGCGTCTTGGTGGGGCTGCCGTTGACGACGAAGGTGCCGGTGAACGCCGCGGCCACGTTCGCGGTGCCGAGGCCGACCAGGTCGGCGTCCTCGTCGACGGTTTCCTCGTAGCGGGTGGCGTAGGCGCGTGAGGTCGCGGAACTCTGGGCGAGGATCACCACGAACATCGACACCGCGGTGCCGAGCAACGTGGACATATCGTGCAGGTCGAAGGTGGGCAGCGCGACGTGCGGGATGCCCTGCGGAACCGAGCCCAGCACGGCGACCCCGTGCGCGGACAGGTCGACGAGCTCGCTGACCACGATCGCGCCGATGACGGCGATCAACCCGCCCGGCACCTTCTTCGCCACGAGGCGGGTGCCGACGACCACGACGACCACCGCCGCGGACACCAACGCGGTCGCGGCGTCGGTGTGGCCGAGCGCGCGAACGAGGTTGACCAGCTTGGGCACGGTCTCGTTGCCCCCGGCGGGCACGCCGAGCATGTCGGGCAGCTGGCCCGCCGCGACCTGGATGCCGACGCCGGTGAGAAAACCGACCAGGACCGTGCGCGACAGGAAGTTGGCCAGGAAGCCGAGCCGGATCAGCCGGGCCAGCAGCAGCATCGCGCCGACCAGCAACGCGGCCGTGCCGGCGAGCCGGACGTAGGCAGCCGAGGCGGGAGCGGCCAAACTGGCCAGACCGGCCGCGAGGATCGCCGCGGTCGCCGAGTCCGCGCCGACCACCAGGTGCCGGGACGCGCCGAACACCGCGAACAGCACAACCGGCGCGAGCATCGTGTACAGGCCGGTGACCGGCGGCATTCCGGCGATCTTGGCGTAACCGAGCACCTCGGGGACGGCCAGCGCGGCCAGCGTGACACCGGCCAGCGCGTCGGAACCCAGGGCACGCCGCCGGATCGGCAGGATCCCGGCCAACAGCGGGACCCGTCGTGCGCGGCTCGGCACCGGCGCGTCCTCATGGGTCATCTCCGCGATTGTGGCATGCGGGTTGGCGCGATGAGGAAGATCTTCGCGGCCGCCAGGCGGCCTCCTATGGCGGTCTTTGCTCCGGAGCGCACTGACTCGACGCACGCGCACCGCCGCCGCCGACGCCGGATCAAAGCGTTGCTGAGCGCCGATGGTCGGCAACCACACCGCGCAGAGAACCTTCCGACCTGCCGCATGGGTCTGATCGAAGGGGTTTCAGCCCTCGGCATCGTGGACCGCGGCTCTGACCTGCGGAGAAAGATGCAGTTGAGTAGGCGCCACGCTCGAAGAGCGACTCTTGTTCAGCGGCGCCGATCGCGGCACTTGCCGCCGCGACTGGTCCGGCGGAGCTGACGACGAGGATGACCTCACCGGTGGCGGCCCCGCGGCTGCGTGGGCCAGCGCCCGGCTGGTGCGCGAGGTGAACTGCGCCCATGACTCCGGCCACTTGCCGTCGGGGTCGGTGCGCCCAGAGACGAGGCTTCAGCGCGGTCTGACGGCCGCCATGGCCGAGGACGACACCACCTGGGACCGGCAGCCGACCTATGGTCACTCCGGTGTTCTGCCATCTGCTCCACGCATGTCAGGATTCGAGTGGATCATGGCCAAAACTAAGTGGCGCGGGTTACGGATTCACCGGCAACCTGGGAAGGGCAACATTTACCCACGGCATCGAGGGAGAGTAAAGAATGACGACAGTCAGCGTTCCTTCTGTGCATCAAGAATGCCTCTGAAGATCAGTGCGAGTTTCCGTTGAGGCAGCCTGTCAATTGCGCGTTCGGCATTATTATTCCGTCCGTCGATAATATTTTCGCGCGCTGAATGTCGATGGTGTCCATAAATCGTTTACAGGGGAGATCGAATGGGGTTTTCGCAGGCTACTGAACAAACACCGCGACGGAGAACGCCGATGGCCTTCTCCCCGAAATCGATCGCGCAGAGGGAGCGCGTATGGTCGACCGCGACGGTACTCGTCCGCCTCGCCTTAGCCGCGGGTTTCTTGTCGGCCGTTGCCGATCGCTTCGGCTGGTGGGGCGCGCCTCACACCGGGACTGTGGCGTGGGGCAACTTCGCGGCATACACCGCCTATACCCAAACCCTCACGCCGTACCTGACCGGAGCGCTCCTTGATGCCGCTGCGTGGGTCGCGACCGTCGCGGAACTGGTGCTGGGCCTGATGTTGCTGGCCGGTCTGCTCCTCCGTTGGACTGCTTGGGCGGCGAGCGCTGTGCTGCTGGTGTTCGGGCTGTCGATGGCACTGTTCCTCGGCTGGGAAGCTCCACTGAGTGCATCCGTCTTCGCTGCCGCGGCTGCCGCTTTGCTGCTGGCCCTCTCGCCTGTCAGTTCCTTTGCATTCAGCTTCGACCGGCTCTTCGATCGGACCCGGAACGATCGCCTCGAGCCGCAGCGCTAAGGCGTGGCTGACGCCGCAGTGAGCCAAGTGCTCATCGCGTACAGGAGCACTATGCCAGCCTGATGCGCCGTGGGGGTCAAGCGGCCGGAAACAAGGCGATCGGAGGCTTCCTTCAAGTGGCCGATCGCCTCGACTGCGGCAAGAAGGTGTCGTTTCACCCGACCTGCGTACTCCTCCCGGGCGGGCAGCTTCGTCGAAGTTGCCTCGGGTTGCGGTCGCCGACGAATCGCCAGGTTTCAGGCACTGTCGATCGCGAATATGGTCCACCTGACTGTATAACGGGGTAGTCAGCGAGTGCTGGATTTCGGCGTTTGTCGCCTCACAGGGCGACGCCCTTGATCCCTCACTGCCAGTTGGGTCACCGCCGCCGTGGTCTCGGGCGGGACCTCTACGCCTGCCGTGCGACGATCTGCGGGAAACCCGGATCGGACGAAGGAGCCACAGACCTTGCCCTTGGTGCACGCTCTGTGGTCTCCGGGCCGGGGTCTGCTGCTCTGGGCGGAGCACGACCGAGGCCCGGCCGGCACGTCGAGCCGTTCGGCGCAGATCGCGCTTCCGCATCCGTTCGCGGTCTCCAGCTCGAAGCTGACCGCTCTGCATCCCGGAAAGCCCACGTCGGTGACGTTGCTGCTGCCGTCGCGGGCGAACCGGCCGCTCGCCTCCTCCGAGACGGCGGCGGGCGTCCGGCGGCGTGGCTCGGCGCCGTCGTTGCGGCCGTGGTCGGTGCCGGCGTTGATCGTGGACACGACCGAACTGGACGACCTCGACGACTCGGCCTCGTACGGCGCTTCGGTCACCTACCTGCGGGCGGTGGCCCGCCTGGCCGCGGATCTGGTGCGGCGCGGGCGGGTTCTGCCGACGCTGGTCCGCCAGGGCGATACGGCGGAGGCCCGATGGCGCCCGGTGCTCCAGGGCGTGGATTTCGTAGCGTTCGACGCACTGGTCGCGGCCATGCCGCCGGTCGGGCGGGCCGAGCAGATCGCGCCGCTCGCCGGGGCCTCGCCCCGCGCGCTCGTCACCGATGCCCTCCACGCCCTGGTCGACGCGGCGGTCCGGGACCGGCTGGCGCGGGCGGATCCGCCCGTCGACCTGCGCGGAGGCCGGGGCGTGGCCGGGGTGTGGCTGTCCGCTTTGCAGGGCGGCGTTGCCCGCGTCGAGCTGCCGCTGGGTGAGCTCGGTGTCCTGGCCGACGCGGTTGCGAGGTGGGACGAGGTCGCCGATACCGACGTCGTCGACGGCCGGGCGTGTTTCCGGCTGGCCGAAGTCGGCACACTGGGTCAGCCGGCCGAGGACGATCCCGCCGACCAGACCGGCGACGGCACCAAGTGGCAGCTGCAGTTCCTCCTGCGTGCGACGGCCGATCCGAGCTTGCTGCTGTCGGCGGAACAGATCTGGTCGGGCCGGGCGACCGGGCTGGTGAGGGATCCGCAGGGGCTGTTAACCGCCGAACTGGGCCGGGCCGCGCTGGTGGAACCGATGCTGGCGCCGGCCTTGCGCAGGACCCAGCCGTCCGAGTACGACCTGACCGTCGAGGAAGCCGAACAGTTCCTCACCTCGGGCGCGACCCGGCTGATCGAGGCCGGGTTCGAAGTGCAGCTTCCGGCCACCTGGGACGGCAGGCGTCGGCTCGGGCTACGGCTCTCCGTCCGCAGCACGCCCTCCGAGCAAGTCGTCGCCCGCAGCCGGGTGGGCCGCGACGAGCTGGCCGGGTTCCACTGGTCGATCGCGGTGGGCGACGACGAAATCGGCGAGGACGAGCTGGCCAGGCTCGTCGCGGCGAAGACACCGCTGGTGCGGCTGCGGGGCAGGTGGATCAGCGTCGACGCCGACCGGCTCCGCGCCGGTCTCGAGTTCCTGCGCCGCGACCCGCACCGGCACACCCACCGACCCACCGCGGCCGAGCTGCTGGAGCTCGTCCACCTCGCGCAGGAGACGCCACTCCCGGTCACCGAAGTCAGCGCGGACGGCTGGGTCGGGGACGTCCTGGCCGAGCGGGTCCACCAGGCCGTGGCGCCGGTCGAGTTGCCGCCATCGTTCCGCGCCACGCTGCGCCCCTACCAGCAGCGGGGTGTCGCCTGGCTGGCTTTCATGTCGGCGCTGGGGCTCGGTGCGTGCCTGGCCGATGACATGGGCCTCGGCAAAACCGTCCAGACGCTGGCCCTCGAGGTCGTCGAGCGGGCAGACCACGATCACCGGCCGACGCTGGTGCTGTGCCCGATGTCGCTGGTCGGCATGTGGCAGCGGGAGGCGGCGAACTTCGCCCCGGGACTCCGGGTCCACGCCCACCACGGCAGCGCCCGGGCGCACGGAGATGCGCTCGCCGAGCAGGTCGCCGCGGCCGACCTCGTCGTCACGACCTACGCCACCGCCGCCCGCGATGCCGACGAACTCGAGACGTTCGCCTGGCGACGCCTGGTGCTCGACGAAGCGCACGCCATCAAGAACGCCGACACCGCGACGGCCAAGGCGGTGCGCCGGTTCACGGCCGGGCACCGGCTCGCGCTGACCGGCACTCCGGTGGAAAACCGGCTGGCGGACCTGTGGTCGGTGCTGGACCTGCTCAACCCCGGGCTGCTCGGCAGCAGGTTCGAGTTCCGGCGGCGGTTCGCGGTCCCGATCGAGCGGCGGGGCGATACCGCCACGGCCGCCGCTCTGCGCCGGCTCACGCAGCCGTACCTGCTGCGCCGGGTGAAGACGGACCCCGCGATCGTCCCCGAGCTCCCGGAAAAGATCGAAATCAGGCAGGAATACCGGCTCACCCGTGAACAGGGCACGCTGTACTGCGCGATCGTCGACGAGATGATGAAGAAGATCGAGAACAGTCAGGGCATCAAGCGCCGCGGCAACATCCTCGCCGCGATCACGAAACTCAAGCAGGTCTGCAACCACCCCGCGCACCTGCTGCACGACGGCTCCCCGATCGGACACCGCTCCGGCAAGGTCATCCGCCTCGAAGAGATCCTGGCGGAGATCCTGGCGTCGGGCGATCGAGTGCTGTGCTTTACGCAATACACCGAATTCGGCCACATGCTCGTGCCCCATCTGTCGGACCGGCTCGGCGCCGAAGTCGCGTTTTTGCACGGCAGCCTGGCAAAAGGGTCGCGAGATGCGATCGTGGAACGCTTCCAGTCCGACGACGGGCCGCGGATCCTCTTGCTCTCGCTCAAGGCAGGGGGTTCCGGGCTCACGCTGACCGCCGCCAGCCAGGTCCTGCACCTGGACCGCTGGTGGAACCCGGCCGTGGAGAACCAGGCCACCGACCGGGCGTTCCGGATCGGGCAGGGACGCAACGTCCAGGTCCGGAAGTTCGTCTGCCCGGGCACCATCGAGGAACGCATCGAAACCCTGATCACCAAGAAACGCGCGCTCGCGGGAATGGTCGTCGGCGAGGGCGAAAGCTGGCTCACCGAACTGTCCACGGACGCGCTGCGCGGGGTGCTCACCCTGGGGGAGGACGCGATCGATGACTGAGCCACTCCCTTGGTGGCCGACCCGGTTCATCCGGGCGTTGACGGCGATCGGTGTCCTCCTGCCCGCGCGCGGCCAGGGGCGCGTCGTGTCCTTGGAGGTCGGTGCCGGGCGCGTCGACGCCACGGTGCAGGACAGCCGGCCGCGCCCGTACCAGGTGAGAATCGGACTGACGGCGTTCGGGAAATCGGACTGGGCGGCGATCACCCATGCCGTCGCCGCGAAAGCGTCGGCCACGGTCCAGCTGCTCAGCGGCGAGCTGCCCCGTGAGGTCGAACAGATCTTCAAAGCGCTCCGGCTGCCCTTGTTCCCGTCGTCGGCGCGGGAGGTGTCACTGGACTGCACCTGCCCGGACGTCGAGGTTCCGTGCGGCCACCTGAACGCCGTGTTCACTGCGCTCGTGGCGCAGGTCAGCGACGATCCGTTCACCATCCTCGCTCTGCGCGGCCGGGACCGCGAAACCCTGCTCGAGGAGCTGAAGAACCGGCTCATCTCCGCCGAGCCGCTCGATCCTGACGACAGGTCTCCCGCCCTGACCGAAGTCATGGACACCTTCTTCGACTGCGGTCAGGCCCCGGGCCTGGGCGGCGCGGCGCCATTGCACGGGCCGCGAGCGTCGTTCGACGCGCTGCTCGACCAAGCCCCGCCGTTCGCGATCACGGTGGGCGGTGAAGACGTCGCCGAGCTGCTTCGGCCGGTGTATCAGGCACTCGCCGGAGAGCACGGCAGTTAGCTGTACGTGCCTTAGCTGAATCCGCGCGGGTCAAGGTCGTCGCGTGGACGAAGAAGCTGTTGTAGTCGGCAAACACGTCGAGTTCGGCGTACGCGAGCCGGTCTCGTCGGTGCTGGCGGGTGGTTGGTCGGGCATGAGGTGGACCTGGACTCCGCCGGGTAGGGGCGGCCCAGTGCTCGAGGCTGGTGTCGATGGGGGTGGGTCGGCGGTTTCGGGGCGAAGGTGACGATGTCGTGGTTTCCGGTGATGGCGAACTGGCGGCCGAAGAGGTCCTGCGCGATGCAGAACACCCGTCGGCTTGCCCGGCGTAGGTGTCCTTCCAGGTGCTGGCGGTGTTCCAGTGCTGCAGTTCGGGGCCAAGACCTTCTCTTTGGATACGGTGATGCGTTCGGAATGGGGTGGCAATGCCATCAGTGCTGAAAAAGACCCGGGGGGTCGATGTTTCCTGAATGCGCAAAGCTTGTTCGAGGTAATCAGTTTTGGCGCGCTTCTTGTGATTCGCTCATTTGCGCGATCGGCTCGTCGGCGGCGATCCGATCATCGTAGTTCACGACCTGATGTTGACCTGAGACTTGCGACGCGGGCGACCTGAGATTGACGACGTCATCTGGTCCCCAGGTCCGTCGATCACGCTCGGAGAGCGTGATCAGGGGGATCTCGCCGACCGTCTAGTTAGCTGTTTCTGTTCACTCATGGTCCAATCTGAACAGAAGTGGCGAATATTCTCGGATGAGGTCCCATATTTCTGTTCGGTAGTTGACAGAACTGGCCTCGGCTGATGAAACTGTCCGGCGAGCAGGGCCGTGCACGAATCGACGCGCGGTTCCCCCTAGCAGAGCATGCGCCAGCCAGAGGAGCTGTCAATGAAGAGAGCCTGCTTGTCCACGGTGTTGACGGCGTTGACCGTTGCGGTGGCTGCGTCGGCGTGTGCCGCTGAGGTGCAGCCGTCTCGGTCGAGCGAGGGTGGGTGCACGATCGCGTTCTTGTTGCCGGAGAACACGACTCCGCGCTACGAGGCAAAAGATCACCCGCTGTTCCTCGATGCCGTGAAGGCCCAGGATTCCAGCTGCAAGGTGCTGTACTTCAACGCCGCGAACGCCGCGGACAAGCAGCAACAGCAAGCCGAGTCGGCGCTGGCGCAGGGCGCGCAGGTGCTCGTGCTCGACGCGGCGAATGTGAACAGTTCGGCCGCGATCGTGCAGGAGGCAAAGGCCAAGGGTGTGCCGACGGTCGCCTACGACCGCACGGCCGGTGGCCCGCTGGCGTATCGCACGGGGTTCGACAACATCGAGGTCGGCAAGACCCAGGCGAACGCCATGATCAAGGCGATGCAGGGGGCCGGCCACAGTTCCGGCAACATCGTCATGATCAACGGCGCGCCGGACACCACGGGAGCGTTCTTCAAGCAGGGCGCGCACGAGGTCTTCGACAAGTCCGGGTACAAGATCGCCGCCGAGTACGACACCGACGGGTGGTCGCCGACCAACGCCACCACGGAGATGACGCAGGCGATCGCGAAGATCGGCGCCCACGAAATCGTCGGCGTCTACGCGGCGAACGACACGCTGGCCGGCGCGGCGGTCACCGCGATGCGGCAGGCGAACATCTCGCCGATCCCACCGGTGACGGGTCTCGACGCGACCGACGAGGGTCTGCAGCGCATCGTGCTCGGTACCCAGTACATGACCACGTACAAGAATCTCAAGGCCGAGACGGATGCTGCGGCCAAGATCGCGATCCTTCTCGCCCACGGCAAGCCGCTGCCGCCCGCGCCGATGGTGAAGAACGTGACCGGCGACGAAGTGCCGACGCAGCTGCTGCCGCCGATCGCCGTCACCGTCGACAACATCAAGTCGACGGTGATCGCCGACGGGTTCGTGACGTCGGCCGAGGTGTGCGGGGGCGGCGCGGCCGACGCGTGTGCTCGGGCCGGTATCACAGGGTGAAGGAAGCAGCTGTGACAACGGAACACGAAAACGGGCAGGGCAGGGTCCTGCTTTCGCTGGCGCACGCCGAGAAGTCCTACGGTGCCGTGCACGCCCTGCAGGATGTTGCGTTCGAAGCGCGGGCGGGGGAGATCGTCGCGCTGGTCGGCGACAACGGGGCCGGCAAGAGCACGTTGATCAAAGCGATCGCCGGGGTGTCGCCCGCGGACTCCGGGCAGATCACCTTCGAAGGCAACCCCGTGACGGTGGCGACACCGCAGGACGCGGCCAAGCTCGGGATCGCGACCGTCTATCAGGATCTGGCTCTGTGCGACAACCTCGACGTCGTCGCCAACCTCTTTCTCGGCCGGGAGCAGATGTTGACGGGTCCGTACCGGACCGCCAGGTTGCTCGACAAGATCGACATGGCGAAGCAGGCGCGAGCTCTGCTGGCCGGCCTCGGCGCCCGGATTCCGAACGTGCTGGCCCGGGTCGAGGACCTCTCGGGCGGGCAGCGGCAAGCCGTCGCCATCGCGCGAGCGATCCTCGGCGAGCCGAAGGTCGTGCTCCTGGACGAACCGACGGCGGCCCTGGGAGTGGCCCAGACCGCGCAGGTGCTCCAGCTGCTCAGGCGGTTGAAGGCACGCGGCCTCGGCGTCGTCGTGATCAGCCACAACCTCGCCGACGTGTTCGCCGTCGCCGATCGCATCTGCGTGCTCCGGCTGGGCCGCAACGCGGGGGAGTTCTCCACATCGGAGGCCACCCACGAGCAGGTGGTCTCCGCGATCACCGGCTTGACCTCGTCCGCGGATCTCGGCGCCGGCCGGGAGCTGCACGGCATCACCTCCGGAGGTGACCTCGCATGAGTCCGGAAAGGACAGTCGAAGAACTCCCACAGGCCGAGACGACGGCCGCAACGTCAGAGCCGGCACCGCTCGATCAGGCCGCGCCGACGCTGGGGGAACTCATCCGCGCCAGGGTGAAGCAGATCCGCAAGGGTGACGTGGGAAGCCTGTCGGTCTACCTCGGCCTCGTCCTGATCTGGATCGTCTTCCAGCTCGTCAACAACCGGTTCCTCTCCGACGACAACGTTCACAACCTCGCGCGCCAGATCTCCTACGGTGGCGTGATTTCACTGGGCGTGGTCATGGTTCTGCTGATCGGCGAGGTCGACCTGTCCATCGGCTCGGTCTGCGGTCTCGGCGCGGCCATCCTCGCCGTCCTCGTCCAGAACAACGGCTGGAACCCCATCCTGGGGATCGTGGCGACCGTCGCGGCCGGGGGAGTGCTCGGCTCCCTCCAAGGATTCATCCGAACACGGCTCAACGTCCCGTCGTTCATCGTGACACTCGGCGGTCTGCTGCTCTTCCTCGGTCTGCAACTGCGGTTCCTCGGTAAGACCGGCACGATCCTGTTCCCCTTCGGCGGCACCATCTCTCAGCTGGAGGGCCGCAGCCTCGCACCAGTGGCCGGCTACGCGCTCGCCACGGTCGCGGTGGTGTGCTTCCTGGCGCTGGGGCTGATCAGCAGGCGACGGCACGTGCGCGCCGGGGTGAGCGCACCGCCGCCGGGCTTGCTGGTGATCCAGGTGGTTGGTCTCGCCGTCGCGCTGTTCGTCGTGGTGTGGGAGCTCAACCGAGCGGTCGGTGTCCCGTTGGCGCTGATCATCTTCCTGGTGCTCGCGGTCTTCTTCTGGGTTTTGATCACCCAGACCCGATACGGCCAGCGCGTGCGCGCCGTCGGCGGGAACGCTGAAGCGGCACGTCGCGCCGGCATCAACGTCGACCGGATCCGCGTCTCCGTCTTCGCCATCTCCGGCGCCATGGCCGCGGCGGGAGGCGTGCTGTCTGCCTCCTACGTCGGAGCCGCCTCTCAGGACCTCGGGGGAAGCACGTTGTTGCTGTACTCGATCGCCGCGGCGGTCATCGGCGGCACCAGCCTGTTCGGCGGCCGGGGCAGCGCCTGGTCCGCGGTCATCGGCTGGCTGGTGATCGGTTCGATCTACAACGGCATGTACCTGCTCAACCTCGTGTCCGATCTGCAGTACATGGTGATCGGCGCCGTTCTGGTCGCGGCAGTGATCGTCGACTCGATTTCCCGCCGGCGCGCGACCACCTGATCGCGGAACCGGCGAACTCCAGCAGCAAGTCCAGGGAGGACCACGTGAAGATCACCGACATCACCGGCACCGCAGTCCGGGCCGACTACCGGCCTGAGTACATGAAGGACAAGCGGTACTACGTCAAGGACGAGACCCAGGTCAACGTCATCGTGCAGATCCATACGGACGAAGGCGTCGTGGGCATCGGCGAAGCGGCCCACTGCCCCGGGCTCTACGGTGAGACTGCGCCGTCGACGCTGGGTGGCATCAACCTGCTCAAGCCGGGGCTTGTCGGCCTCGATCCGTTGCAGCTGACCAAAGCGAACACGCTCATGGACCGCTACTCGCCGGCGGGCAATGTCGCGGCGAAGGCCGGCATCGACATCGCGCTGCACGACCTGGCCGGCAAGATCCTCGGCATTCCGATGTACCAGCTCCTCGGCGGCCGAATGCACGACGGCGTGCCCACCCACATCACGCCGGCGACCTACGAGGACACCGCCAGCGACATGGGCCGGCTGATGTCGCAGGGCTACCGGTTCTTCAAGCAGAAGATGAGCGGCGACACCGAATACGACCTCGACATCGTCCGGTCCTTGCTGCCGGTGATCGGGGATCTCGCGACGCTGAGCCTGGACGCGAACCAGGCCTGGTCGGTGAACCAGACGCTCCTCATCGCCGAAGTCCTGGAGAGGGAGGTGCCGCTACGCCAGAAGGTCATCCTCGAGCAGCCGGTGCTGGCCAACGACTTCAGCGGCCTGGCCAAGATCCGGCGCTCGACCCGGTTCCCCGTGATGGCCGACGACGGCATCCGCACCGTGGCCGACCTCAACCGCGTCATCGAGTCCGAAGCCGCCGACATCGTCAGCCTGAAGATCAGCCGGGTCGGCGGCGTTCAGAAGTGCCAGCAGATGATCCGGGTCGCCGAGGCGCACAACGTCGACTACATCGTCGACGAGATCAACGAGATGAAGGTGGCGAACACGGCCGTCGCCCACCTCGCGGTGGCTTCGCGCAACCCGCTCTACACGGGCGTCGCGTGTCACACGCTGTTCGAACAGGACATCGTGGCCTCGGGCGGCGTGACGATCGTCGACGGTGTGGCGAACGTGAGCGACCTTCCGGGCCTGGGGATCGGATCGGAGTCGGCACTCGGTGTCGACGTGGAATCGACCGCGGTGCGCTATGAATACGCCTGACCGAGCCGGCGGGTGGAACCGCAGGCTGACGATCGCGGTGATCGAGAAGAACCGCGGACCGTACTGGGACATGGTCAACGCCGGCTGGCGCGACGCCGCCGAACGGTGGGGACTCGACGTGGTCTTCGAGGCCCCCGAGTACGAATCGGTCGACGACCAGGTGGAGGCGATGCGACGCCACCTCGCGAAAGGTGTGGACGGGTTGGCTTTCGTCGCGACCCGCGAGTCGGCCTTCGACACCGTGGTCGCCGAGGCGACCGGTGCCGGGGTGCCGGTCGTGACGTTCGACCTCGACGCACCCGGCTGTGGGCGGGCGCTGTACGTCGGCATGCCGACGCCGGTCGAGCTGGGCCGCCAGGCCGGTCGTTTGCTCGCACAGCGGGTGCCGGCCGGCGCGCGTGTTCTTGCGCAGACCGGCTCTACCAACGCTCATGGTGCGGCGGGGAAACTGCGCGGGTTCCGCGAGGCGATGGCCGAAGCCGGCATCGAGGTGGTCGGCGGTGACGACGACGGCGAACACATCGACGTCGCTGCCGCGAACGTCCGCAGGCTGCTGGAGGAGTACCCGGATGTCGCCGGTTGCTACGGCGTCTACGGCTACCACGCCGCCGTCCAGGCGGCGGCCGTCGAAGACGCGGGCCGTGCCGGCGAGGTCGCGATCGTCGGCAACGACATGCTGCCCGAGACCGCTGCCGCGATCCGGCGCGGATCCGTCTTCGCGAGCATCTGGATCCGTGAGTACTACTTCGGCTACTACGCGGCCGCCGCGATCGCGCTCGCCGCTCGTCTCGGGACCGCGGATGCACTGACGCTGCTGGGCTTCGCCCCGGCGGGCCTCGAGGGAAACCAGCGGCGACTTCAGCCGCAGGTGATCACCGTGGACAACCTCGCGGAGTTCGAGCAGTGGGCGCGAGCTCGCGGGGTGTTCGAACGGACGGCCGCCACGGCGAATACGTGACCAATCGATCCGCGTCGCGGATACGCTGGAAGATCGGGGAAGCCAATGGGGGTGGAGAGGTGACCAACGGACCGTCCCGGGCATCCGGCCCGGCACCGAGCCCGTCGCAGAGGGACCACGTCCTCTACGCGCTGAGCCGCTACGGTCCGATGAGCCGAGCCCGGTTGCGCGAGGTCACCGGGCGTTCGCGGACGTCGGTGTGGGCGGTCGTGAGCGATCTCGTCGCCGACGGCACCGTGGTCGAGGACGTGCCCGATCCGGACGCCCGTGGTTCGCACAGCGGCAGGCCGCCCGGACTCCTGCGGCTCGCCAAGACCGCCGATGCGGTGGTCGGCGTCGATTTCGGCCGGACCCACATCCGAGCCGCGCTGGCCGACCTGTCGGGCCGGATCCTCGCCGAGCAGCAAGTGCTCATGCAGGTCGACGACTTCGCCGCGGAGTCGTTGTCCGCGGCCGCCAAGCTGGTCACCGAGCTGACCGCCGAGGCGGGGATCGATCGGGAGGTGGTTCGGCAGGTGGTCGTCGGGCTGCCCGCCCCGGTCAATCGCGCGACGGGGAGCATCACCCTTGGCCGCGTCCTCAACAATTGGGCGGGCGTGGTCCCGGCGACCGAACTCGAAGAACGCATCGGCATGCCGGTCTGGCTCGAGAACAACGCGAACCTCGGCGCCCTCGCCGAAGCGTGGGAAGGCGTCGCGAGCGGAATCGACAACGTCCTCTACGTGAAGGTGTCCAGCGGCATCGGCGCAGGGCTCGTTCTGAACGGGAAGCTCTACAAGGGCGCCGCCGGGATCGCCGGCGAGATCGGCCACGTCCTGGTCGACGAGGACGGTGCCCTGTGCTGGTGCGGCAGTCGTGGTTGCCTCGACACGCTCGCCTCGGGCCGGCGCATCATCGAGCTGCTGCAGCCGACCCGCAGCGAACCCCTGACTCTCGACGGGGTCGTTCAGCTCGTGCGCGACGGGGAACCGCTGGCCTGCCGGATCGTGTCCGACGCCGGGCGGACACTCGGCCGGGCGATCGCCGACCTGTGCGCGAGCCTCAATCCCGGGGCGGTCGTCCTCGGTGGCCTGGTCAGCGCCGCCGGTGACGTGCTCGTCAACGCCGTCGGGGAAAGCGTGCGGCGGTACGCGCAGCCGGCGATCACCGATGGCCTGCAGCTGTTGCGCTCGTCTTTGGGGACGCGCGCCGAGGTCGTCGGGGCGGTCACGTTCGCGCTGGACTCGACCAGGCGGCGGCTTGCCGACGATCGCGGTTTGTCGGGATTCGACTAGATTGTGCGATGTCTGCCGGGCGGTCGATCGCCGGTCATGTGCCGGTGGTATTGAAACGTCATAAGTCGCATCTGCTTCGCCGGCACGGCCTTGCGCGCGTGATCTTGGCACTCGTTGACGGGGCTCGCGGGCCCATAGTAGCGTCACACCGCCAGGATTGGTGAAACCTTTCAATCCGGAGGTCGCGATGACGCGCCAGGATCCGAGCGGGACGCCTCAGTCGGCGGGCTCAGGCGGACGGGGACCTCGCGCGTTGTCGTCGCGGAGTGGCAGAGGGCGGTGATCCGGTGAACGCCACGCTCGAGCGCGAGGAGCTCGACTTACTTGCACTCTTCGCAGAAGGGCTGCCGCTGGACAGCATCGCTCGCCGGCTGGAGCTGTCCGACCGGACCGTTCGCCGGCGGATGCGCTCGATCTGTGATCGCCTCGGTTTCGCCACTCCCATCCAGGCTGTGGTGTGGGCCGCTCGGCGTGGCCTCGTCTGAACGTGGTCGACGCTGCGGCTGACCGAATCCGGACAAGCTCTTGTCCCCCAAGGGAAACCCTCGTAACGTTCCCGTGAGGTAAAACGATTCATAGACGAACTCAGGCTGTACCCCGCCGGCCTCCGAGGAGCTGCTGTGCGCCATAGATCCGGCCTCCACAGGTCGCCTCCCCGTCCCACGGGTTGCTGGGACTGGTCGGCGCTGCCTCGTGTGCGGTACGCCGCACCGCGGCCGGGTTTGTAGGGCGCGGCAGCACCATCGCGACACCCCGATACCGCTTTGCTCAGGCAGGCGGCGGGGTGATGTTTTCGTGCGCCCAGCACGCGGTTTTCGACGCGTACTCGTTGGCGTACAAGCGAAACTCGGAACTTTCGCAGGATTGTCGGCGGCGCTCAGTCAGGTCTAGATTCGCATGAATCGTTTCAGCTCGACGAAACGAGGACAGTGATGTCAACGAGCAGGCGAGGGTTTCTGCGTGGCGCTGCCGTGGTCGCGCTCGGCGCGGCGGGCGCCGCGGCGTTGCCAGGCACCGCGGCGGAGGCGGCCGGAGAGCTGGAAGCCGCGACCGGACTGCGCGCCGCTGAGGCAGGCGGAGTGGAGCCGGCGCGTCTCGCCGTCCCCCGGCTCGCTTCGGCACTGGACGGTTCGGACGTGCTCGGCGGGTTCAGAACGCCGCCCGCGGAGGTCCTGCCCCGGGTGTGGTGGCACTGGATGAACCAGAACATCACCCAGGAGGGCATCAAGGCCGACCTGGAGTGGTTCAAACGCGCCGGGATCGGCGGGATGGTGAACTTCGACGGCGCGGGCCGGGTGCCCGTGGTCGTGCCGAATCCGTTGCCGTACATGTCCGACGGCTGGAAGTCGGCCTTCCGCTACGCGATGCAGCAGGCTGACCGGCTCGGCCTCGAGGCCGACGTCGCTTGCTCACCGGGGTGGTCGGAGACCGGCGGACCCTGGGTGACGGCCGAAGACGCGATGAAGAAGTACGTGTGGACCGAGACCTGGGTCTCGGGCGGGCAGGGCCAGGTGAAGCTGCCACAACCGCCCGCGGTTGCCGGCCAGTTCGGGGATTCCGCGGCGGCCTCGTCCACCCCTACTCCGCTGCCTGCCTTCTACCGGGACGCGCGCGTGTTCGCCTACCGCGTCCCGAACGGAACCCAGAACCAATCGGCTCTCGTGCCGAAGGTCTTCGCCAGTGGGCTGCAGGCCGACCCGAAAGCGGCCCCGACGTCAAATGGCGACCAGGGTGTCCCGCTGGACGTCGCCAAGCTGTCGAACGCTTCGGTCGCCGACGCCCAGTACCTCCCCGCGCCGGGCACGGCCGGAACCTGGGTGCGCTTCGAATACGAGCGCCCGGCCACGGTCACCGGGGTCACGATCGCCGCGGGTGCCGCGTTCAGCGGGTGGAACGACGTCGTGGAATACGGGCCGTCGGCGCAGGTCTACAGCAGCCGCGATGGCCGGCAGTGGACGCTGCTGGCGCAGGGCGTCTACAGCGGGGTGCAGCGCACGCTGTTCGTTCCGCAGACCACGGCGAAGTACTTCAAGGTCGTGTTCGGGCAGAGCTCCACCGCGCCGTCGTCGGCTCCGATCGCCCTGTCGAGCTTGATCCTGCGCACCGTCGCGACCGTGCACGAGTTCGAGGTGAAGGCCGGGTTCGGACAGACGGCGAACTACTACCACGTCGCCACCCCTTCGCAGGGTGGCGCAGCGGCGGTCCGGCGGTCCGACGTCGTCGACCTCACCGGTCGGATGGCCCCGGACGGGACGCTGAACTGGCGGTCGCCGGCCGGTACGTGGGTGGTGGTTCGCCTCGGGTACAGCCTCACCGGTCACCAGAACGGCCCGGCGTCGACCGCGGCCACCGGTCTGGAGGTCGACAAGCTCGACGCCGGCCGCGTCCGCAAGTACCTCAACACCTACCTTGACATGCTCGCCGACGCGGCCGGCAAGGACCTCTTCGGCCGCCGCGGCCTGACCGGCCTGCTCAACGACAGCTACGAAGCGGGCTACCAGAACTGGACCGAGTCGCTGCTGGACGAGTTCCGCAAGCGCCGCGGTTACGACCCCGCTCCGCACCTGCCGGTGCTCACCGGAGTGCCCGTCGACAGCGCCGCCGACGCCGACAAGTTCCTGTGGGACTGGCGGCGGACGCTCAACGAGCTGCTGGCCCAGAACCACTACCAGGTCATCCCGGCCGAGGCGCACAAGCGCGGCATCCAGCGCACCTACGCCGAGGCGCAGGAGGACAAACGCGGCTGGTTCGGCGACGACATGGAGATGCGGCAGTACGCGGACTTCCCGATGGGCGCGTCGGGGGAGGCGTTCGCGCCGGGGGACCAGTCGTTCGAGACCTACCGGGTCGACACCCGTGGTGCCGCGTCAGTCGCGCATATCTACGGCCGGCCGCACGCGGCGGTCGAGGCCTTCACCTTCACCCCGCAGGGCTTCACCCCGAAGGATCTCAAGCCGCTGGCCGACGAAATGCTCGCCCAGGGCGCGACCCGGTTCATGATCCACACCTCCGTGCACCAGCCGCTCGACCGCGGTCCCGGCGTGACGCTGAACGGCATCGGGTCGTTCTTCACCCGGCTGGAGACCTGGGCCGAGGTGGCGAAGCCGTGGACGACGTACCTCTCGCGGTGCAGTTGGCTGCTGTCGCGGGGCACGCACGTCGCCGACGTCGCGTACTTCTACGGACAGGAAGCCCCCGCGACCGGCGTGTGGGGCCGCAGCTTCCGGCAGACCGACCAGCCGATCGGCTACGACTACGACTTCGTCAACGGCACGGTCATCCTGAACGAGATGTCGGTGCGCGACGGCCGGATCGTCACCCGCTCCGGCCAGGCGTACGCGCTGCTGCAGCTCGGCGGCGATGCCCAGCGGATCACGTTGGCGGTGCTGCGTAAGCTCGCCGGGTTCGTGGATGCCGGCGCGGCGATCGCCGGGCCGAAACCGCTCGGGTCGCCGAGCCTGGCGGACGACGACGCGGAGTTCCAGAAGCTGGCCACGCGTTTGTGGGGCGACGGCGAGCAGCGTGACCGCGTCGTCGGCGCTGGTCGGGTTTTCAGCGGCGTGACGGCGGCCGAGGCGCTCGCCGAGCTCGGGGTCACGCCCGACTGGACGTACCGGCTCGACGCCATGGATCCCTTGACCGCCAATGATCCTCTGTGGCTCACGCATCGCCGTACCGACTCGGCGGACATCTACTTCATCGTCAACCGCCGCAACGTGCGCACCACGATTCCGCTGACGCTGCGGTCCGCGGGCAATGCGGTGGAAACCTGGGATCCGGTGTCGGGCCAGACGGCCGCCGTTACGTTCGACGCCACCAGCGGCGCCACGCAGCTGACCGTCGACCTCGGACCCGCCGACTCGATCTTCCTTGTCGTCTCGCACGGCAAGCCCGGGTCGAAAACCGTGGCGGTGGCCGCGGATCGGCAGATCGGCGCGGTCGCCGGCGCCTGGCAGGTCGACTTCCCCGCCGATCGGGGCGCGCCCGCCAAGGCGAACTTCGCGTTCCTCCGCTCCTTCACCGAGGAGACCGACCCCGGAATCAGGTACTTCTCGGGCACTGCCACGTATTCGACGACGTTCGACGCGCCGGCGGAGTGGGCCAAGGTCGGTGGTCGCGTGATCCTCGACCTGGGGGAGGTGCACGACATCGCCCAGGTCACGATCAACGGTGCCGACGCGGGCATCGCCTGGCGGGCCCCGTACCAGCTCGACATCACCGGTGCGCTTCGCGGCGGCCGGAACACCCTGCAGGTCAAGGTCACCAACAGCTGGTTCAACCGGCTGGTCGGCGACCAGCAGCCCGGAGCCACGCCGGTCGCGTACGTGCAGCCGCCGCTGAAGAACATCTCCGCCGGCACCGAACTCAAGCCTGCGGGCCTGCTGGGGCCGGTCCGGATCGTGAACCGTGCGTAGCGCCGCAGGACAAGAACCCGCCCGTCCCCACTTCCGGCTGAAAGGACTTCCGATGAACCGCCGGCGCCCTGTCCTCACCCTCCTCGCCGTCGCGCTGCTGGCCGTGTCCGGATCGGCAACCGCTGCCGCCGCACCGAGCAGCTCGGCGAAGCCGACCTCACTCAAGACTGAGAACTTCGCCGACCCGATCGGGATCGACGCCGGCAAGCCGCTGCTCAGCTGGCTGCCCGGGAAAGGCTCGGCGGGCCAGGCGGCCTACGAGATCCGCGCGACCCTCGAGTCACCGTCCCAGCACGGGAAACGCGACCTGTGGGACAGCGGGAAAGTCCGTTCCGCGAGCACCTCGAACATCCCGTATGCCGGCCCGGCCCTGCACTCCCGCGACCACGTGAGCTGGCAGGTCCGCACGTGGGACGCCACGGGGCGGGTCTCGACCTGGAGTGATCCGTCGAGCTGGGAGATGGGGCTGCTGTCCGCCTCCGACTGGTCGGCGCGCTGGATCGAGAACCCGTCGTACGACTACACCCAGCCGGACGGCAAGGAAACTCCGCTGCCCGTCTTCGGCAAGTCGTTCGCCGTGCACGGTGCGGTCAAGCAGGCCCGCCTCTACACGACCGGGCTCGGCATGTACGCCGCGACGATCAACGGCCGGCCGGTCGGCGACGCCGTGCTCGAACCGGGCCAGACCACCTACTCCGCCGAGGTCGACTACCGGACCTACGACCTCACCAGCGCACTCCGGTCGGGCACGAACACCATCGGCATGCAAACCGGCAGCGGCACCTACCAGCGCGTGAAGACGCCCGGGCGGTACTTCTTCGGCGGCACCCTCGAGCAGTACACGGTGTACGGCGAACCGAAGGTCATCGCCCAGCTCGAGATCACCTACCAGGATGGGCACCGGGAGATAGTCTCCAGCGACGGCACCTGGCGGACGGCGCTCGGCGCCACCACCTTCTCCTCGTGGTGGAGCGGCGAAGAGTACGACGCCCGCCGAGCGAGCCAGTCACCGACCTCGGCCGCCGCGCTGACCAACGCGGGCTGGCAGCAGGCGAGCCCGGTCACGCTCACGCAAGCCACGACGCCGCGCGACACCACCCCGTTGCGCGCCAACTCGCGCCCGCCGGTCACCGTCGCACAGACCGTGCGGCCGACCAGCATCCGCAAGCTCGCCGACGGCTCGTACATCCTCGACTTCGGGGCCAACCGTTCTGGCTGGCCCAGCGTGTCGGTCTCCGGACGAGCGGGTGACACCGTAACGATGATCCCGGCGGAGAACCTCGCCGCCGACAGCACCTTGGACGTCGCCAGCACCGGCGCGAAACCGGGCAGCCAGATCGCCTACCGGTACACGCTTTCCGGACACGGCAAAGAAACGTGGCACCCGCAGTTCACCTATAGCGGCTTCCGTTACCTTCAGGTGAGTGGTCTGCTCACGGCGCCGACCAAGGACACCGTGACCGTGGACGTCATCCACGCGGCGAACCCGAGCGCGAGTGACTTCACCTCGTCGAGCGACCTGCTCAACCAGATCCACACGATCACCGAGCGGGCGATCCAGAGCAACATGATGTCGGTCATGACCGACTGCCCGGACCGCGAGAAGGGCCCGTACACCGGCGACAACCTCCAGAACCTCGACGCCCTGCTCACCGACTACGACATGTCGGCCTACGAGCCCCAGCTCGTGCGCAACATGGCCACCGCGCAGCGGCAGCCGGGTGACGTGTCGCCGGGCTTGATCGCCAACATCGCCCCGGAGTTCCACCGCGTCGCTCCCACCACGCAGACGAAGCCCCAGGGCACCATCGAGTTCCTCGACGAAGTCAACTGGGGCGGTGCCGTCATCCGCATCCCGTGGCAGCTCTACCTCACCTACGGCGACACCCGGACGATGGCGACCTTCTACGACAACATGGTGGCCTGGCTCGACTACGAAGCGAAGAACAAGGCCGCGAACAACGGTGACATCCCCGGGCTCGGGGACTGGTCCGCGACGGACAACACCACGCCGATGCAGCTGGCCATCCTCGCCGGCTACTACACAGCGGCGAGCAACATGGCCGGTGTCGCACAGGTCCTGGGCAAGACCGCCGACCACACCAAGTACACCGCGTTGGCCGCCCAGCTCGCCACGGAGTTCACCACGCGCTTCCGCCACGTCGACGCGACCGGCGTCTACTACGGCAGTGACAGCGAAGCCTCCAACGCCATGGCCCTCGACGCCGGGTTGGTCGCCCCGGCCGACCGCACCGCGGTGCTCGATCGCCTTGTCGCGTCGGTGCGCAAGGCCGGCAACCACATCACGACCGGTTCGGTCGCCCTCGGGCCGCTCTTCCGGGCGCTCGAGGCGGGGAACCGTGACGACGTCATCTACGACATGGTCGTCAACCCGACCTCGCCCGGCTACGGGTACTTGATCGCCAGCGGCCACACCACGCTGTCGGAGAGCCTGGACGGTGGCGGCTCGCAGAACCACCACTTCCTCGGCGCCGTCGACGCGTGGTTCATCCGCGGGCTCGCCGGCATCCAGCAGACAGACGGTTCGGTCGGCTACCGCGACCTCACCATCGCGCCCGCGATCGTTGGTGGCCTGACTCACGCAGAGGGCAGCTACCAGACGCCGTACGGCACGGTGAGCAGCGCCTGGACGAACTCCGCGCACGGGTTCCGGCTCCTGGTGACGGTTCCGCCGGGAGCCACCGCCACCGTGCACGTCCCGGCCGCGGCCGGCAAGAACGTCCAGGCCTCCGGACCGGGTGCCCGCCGCATCGCCGAAGCCGTCTACACCGTCGGTGCCGGTCAGTACACCTTCACCGCCACGAGCTGATCGGCTGTGTCCGATGTGGCCGACCGGCCACATCGGACACAGCTCTCCCTGGAAACCCCACCCCGAAGGAGACAATCGATGGACGTCACCCGTCGTTCGATGTTGAAGTGGTCCGGAGCGGGGGTCGCCGCCGCCGGTGTTGTGGCAGTGACCCCCGCCGGCCTGGCGGCGGCCGATCCCGCGGCCACGCCGCCGGCCGGCTCGCTCGCCACGCCACCGCCCGCGTCGCCTCAGGCTCAGGCGGCTGTGAAGAAGGCCCGGCAGCTCGTGGCGAAGATGACCCTCGACGAGAAGATCGCCTATTGCCACGGAATTCCGGCCACGAAGGGATTCACCGGGCACATCCCCGCCAACGACCGGCTCGGCATCCCGGCCCTGCGGCTGGCCGACGGGCCCAGCGGGGTCGGCAACGGATCCACCGGCGTCACGCAGTGGCCCGACTCCAAAGCCTTGGCCGCCACCTGGAACCCCGCCACCGCGACCGACTACGGAAAGGCCTACGGCGCCGAGCAGGCGGCAAAGGGACACAACATCGCGCTGGCGCCGTGCATCAACATCCTCCGCCTCCCGCACTGGGGGCGCTCGTTCGAGACCTACACCGAAGACCCGTTCCTGAACGGGCAGCTCGCGGCCGCCACCATCCGCGGCATCCAGACCAACCACGTCATCTCGACGGTCAAGCACTTCGCCGCCAACAACCAGGAGATCCTGCGCAACTCGATCGACGTCGTCGTCTCCGCTCGCGCGCTGCAGGAGATCTACTACCCGGGGTTCCGGGCCGCCGTGCAGCAGGGCCAGGTCGGCGCCGTCATGACCTCGTACAACAAAGTCAACGGCACCTGGGCCCACGAGAATCGCGTCAACGTGCAGGACACGTTGCGCGACGCGTGGGGCTTCGACGGCATGGTCATGTCGGACTGGGGCGGCACGCACAGCACGCTCCAGACTGCCAAAGCCGGCTCCGACACCGAAATGCCCGGTGGGACCTACCTCGGCGACGCGCTCAAGACAGCCGTGCAGAACGGCAGCGTCAGCGAGGCCCAGCTCGACACCATGGTGACCCAGGTCCTCACGGCGATGGTCCGCGTCGGGCTGTTCGACCACCCGTTGCCGGACCCGGCCACTGTCGTCGACACCGTGGTTTCCACTCCGGCGCACCTCACGCTGGCGCGGCGCATCGGCGTCGAAGGCAGCGTGCTGCTGAAGAACAACGGTGTGCTGCCGCTGGCTCGGCCCCGCGGCATCGCGGTCATCGGCAACGCCGCCGACGCCGGCGCGCAGACCCACGGCGGCGGCTCGGGCAGCGTCAACGCCAACGGCACGGTCGTGACGCCGCTGGCCGGGATCCGCGCGCGGGCCGGGTCCATCCCGGTCACCTACGCGCAGGGCACCCTCGGCATCGCCGCGCTGCCGACCGTGCCCGTGGCGGCGTTCGGCTCCGGTCTCAAGGCCACCTACTACGCGGCCACCGACCTGACCGGTGACCCGCTGGGAACCGAGACCGTCTCGGCCCTGAACGTCACCGCGACTCCGGCGGCGGTCGCGGCTCAGACGGACGGCTGGTCCGCGCGGTACACCGGCACCTTCAACGCCGCCGAAGCCGGCGGTTACCGCTTCAGCCTCAGCGTCGGCGGGGTGACCATGCTGAGCATCGACGGCAAGAACGTCCTCACCGCTCTGCCCGGCCGCGAGGCCGTCCAGAACGGCCTGGTCACCTTGACCGCGGGCAACCACACCCTCGAGGTCACCTACGTGTCGGCCGCGCCGGCCGGGGGCCGCGCGCCGCGCACGTCGCTGGTGCTCGGCTACCAGGCCGGCTATGACAAGCTCCACCAGGCGGCGGCCGACGCCGCCCGCGCTGCCGACGTGGCGGTGGTGGTCCTCGCCGACCTGACCAGCGAGGGCATGGACCGCTCGACACTCGCTCTGCCCGCCGACCAGAACGAGCTGGTGGCCGCGGTCGCGAAGGCCAACCCGAACACGGTGGTCGTGCTCAACACCTCCGGCGCGGTCCTGATGCCGTGGCTGGGCAGCGTCAAGGGTGTCATCGCCAACTGGTACGCCGGTCAGGAGCAGGGCAACGCCCTGGCCGCCATGCTGTTCGGCGACGAAGAGCCGGGTGGCCGCCTGCCCGAGACGTTCCCCGCCTCCGATCAGCAGGGGCCCGCCAAGACCACCGTCGAGTTCCCCGGCGACGGTGTCCAGGTGTACTACGACGAAGGCCTGGCGATCGGCTACCGCTGGTACCAGCACTCCGGCGAGAAGCCCCTGTTCCCCTTCGGCTTCGGCCTGTCCTACACCACCTTCCGTCTGGGCAACCTGCGTCTTTCCCGCACAGGGGGCGGACTCCAGGCCCAGGCGACGATCACCAACACCGGCCGGCGGGCCGGTTCGGAGGTCGTCCAGCTCTACGTCGCGGCACCCGACGCGGCACAAGAGCCGGCGCAGCAGCTCAAGGCGTTCGCCAAGGTGACCCTGAAGCCGGGCCAGAGCACGACCCTGACGCTCGACGTCCCGCGCGACGAACTCGCGGTCTGGCTGAGCCCGAGCACGGGGTGGACCGTCGTTCCAGGCAATTACACCGTCGGTGTAGGCACCTCGTCGGCTGACCTCCCGTTGCGCGGTCACATCACGGTGTCCTGACCGTCCGAGCAGACAGAAGCGGCGCCGAGGAACTTCCTCGGCGCCGCTTCTGTTTCGTGGACTACTTGCCGCTGTACACGACGTAATCCTGGTACGGCGTGAGCGTCACTGGCCCGCGAAGCCCATAAGGCTGGCTCGCTGTCGACTTCTTGTTGTACTTCGACACTGCGTTGCGCAGCGTCGTGTGCACCGCGATCTGGACGGTGTTGGTGCCGGGGTGCAGCCAGCGGGTGATGTCCCACTGACGGCCGTCTGTGATCTGCGTGCCGACGACCTGGCCGTTGACCGTGATGTCGGCGGTTCCGTCGACGTGGCCGAGGTTCAGCTGCACACCTTCGGCGGCGTTGGCGTGCCAACCGTCGGGCAGGATGGTGTTGGCGGTGTAGGTGCCCACGCCGGACTCGCCGTTCAGCTGGGTGATGTCGCGCCAGTCCTTCATCTTGAACTGCTGGAACTGCGAATCACCGAGCCCGCTGGGAATCGACACCGTCGCGCTGCCCGTCGGCGTCACCGTCTTCACGGTCAGCCCCCACGGGCTCCACTGGTCGATGGTGGAGGGTCGGCTGGACGGGATGCCAGACAGCGGCTTGTCATCGTCCGTGCGCACCACGGCGTTGACGTCGGTCTTGCGGCCGTTGGACAGCTGGAACGTCTGCCCGCCGGATTCGGTCGCCCGGAACACGATCTTCCCGTTGCTCACGAGGAAGTTCCCGTCCTCGGGCAGGCTTCCGGTGACGTGGACGGCCGGCTTGGCGTTCGTGTTGATCGCTACGACCTCGGCTTGACCACCCTGCAAGGTCACCGGAATGCTGGTGCGTCCGTTGCCGGTGGCGTACTGGGCGATCGGCGAGATCGAGCCGTCCCAAAGGTTCATCTCCGCCGGCACACCCTGGACGCCGAACGACGGGGTGAACGTGACCGGGTGGTCGGACGGGTTGTAGAGGTAGACGTACGCGCCACCCTTGACCTCGCGCCACTGGGAGAGGATCTGGGTGCCGCCCGACGAGACCCGCGGAACGAGGCTGAGCCGCTTCAGCGCGCCGGCGACGTCGTTCTGGGTCGCCACCTTCGTTGCCGACGGCAGCTTCAGCGTCGCGGCGACGTTGTTCTTGACTTCCGCATCGCCCTTGGCGCCGCCGGCGTACGTGGTGTCGTGGTCGGGAAGCGAGCCCACGAACACGACGCGGACGCCCGCCTTCGCGGCCCGCAGCACGGCGGCCGAGGCATCGTGCGTGATCGACCGCTGATCGATCACCAGCGCTCGGTAGCCGCTGGTGCCGCCGAACAGTTCACCGTGGTCCGGCCGGGAATCCTGGGCCAGGCCCTGGGGGTCGAGGTACTCGACGGAGTAGCCCTGTTCTTCGAGCCGCTGGGCGTCGAACGGAGACTGGTGTCCGCGCGGGGAGAGGAAGGAATCGCTGTAGACCGCGACGTCGGTCTTCGCGGTGCCCGTCTCGAGAACGCTGGTGCCGCGCGCGAAGTAGCTGTTCAGCGCCGACCAGCTCGACCACTGCGGGAAGTTCTTGTCGTTCCAGCTATCGGTGACCGACTCGTTGAAGCGCGTCGTACCAGGCCACGCGGCGTCGGGCGCCTGGAGGGCGAAGCCGTGGATGAACGGCTGTGACACACCCGCGGCCCACTCCTTGCCCATCAGGTCGCGGTAGTCGTCGAGGTTCATGCTGTACGCCGGTTTGAAGAACGCACCGAGCTCCACGCTCAGCAGGTCACTGCCTCCCTGGTGCACGCCGGACGCGATCGTCTGCTGGAACGCGAGGGAGTTCCGCCAGGCGGGGTCGTCGGGCGAGATCGGCAGGTTCTCTCCGGCGTCGAGGGACTCCGTCTCCGACCTTCCCCCGAAGCTCTGCAACGAGCGGAAGCTGCGGATCGGTTCGAGGTCCTGCAGATACGCGGCCTGGGCCTTGTACTGCATGCCGTACTGCTTCGCCCAGTCCTGGAACACCTCGAGGTGATCGGCGATGTACAGGTCGGTGAGCGTCTCGTAGTAGTCGTGGCGGACCTTGCTCGCCGAGCCGTCGGTGAGGGAGAAGTCCGGTGTCGGCTCCTTGGGCGGGACGGGGAAGTCCGACTCGCCCTGCACGAACATCAGCGGCAGGTACTTGGCCATGTCGTAGCCGCGGCGGCCGCGGAACTCGCTTTCCATCTTCGGGGTCCAGAAGATGGAGGTGGCGTGCAGTTCGAGCGAGTCTTCGAAAAGGTCGGCGCCGGATTTCTTCAGCTTCGGCGCGTTGTCCTTGCCGATCTGGATCTGATCGAGGTCCTGCGTGGCCTTGCGTGAGGCGTCGGCGTCGAAGGGGTTGGTGTAGTTGCCCTTGTTCTCACGCGACCAGAACGCGAACAGCTCCCAGTCGCCCGCGGCGGGGGCTTTCCACGTGAGGGCACCGTTTTTCACCTGGGCGGTGAGGTCGGTCAGGGACTCGGGATTCAGCACCGTCGACTTCGCCGGCGGCTGGCCGGGTGTGGTGACGTCGGGCCCGGCGGACACGACGCGGGCCGCGGTGACCGCGACCAGCTGTGCGGGCTGGGTTTGCTGGGTGGCGTCGATCGCGGGAGGCACCGGCCCGGAGAAGCTCTGTCCGCCGGTGACGTGAGCTCGGCCGTACTGCAGTTCCTGCGACGCGAACCCACTGCCCACGCCGGTGCCGGGGGTCTGCACGGGCCATGCGGCGCCCATCGTCATCGACACCTTGATGCCGAGCTGCGTTGCTTTGTCCAGCACGTGACCGAGGATCGTGCGCTGCTCGTCGGTGGCCCAAGCGCTGGAGGAGAACGCGATTTCGACTTCGCCGAATCCGGCGTCGGCGATCACTTGCAGCTCGCGCAGGGCTTCGGTGTCGTCGAGCGGCTTCTGCCACCACCAGCGCATCGCCGGCTTGAACCGCGTGTCCGGGTGAGCGAACTGGGCGGTGGAGAGGCCGCCCGCCAGAGGTTGCAGGCCGTCGGTTCCTTGCGTCAGCTCAGTGGCCACCTGTGCGGCACTGCGCAGGTCCGACTGGGCGGTTCCGGTGGGCGCGAGAGCGACCAGCGCGGCAGCGGTCACCGCCGAGACGCAGATGGTCAGCAACGGCGACGTTCTTTTCGGTGGTTTTGCGAACACTTCACACCTCCATTGGTGCAGTGGTTTCGGCGTGGAGCGGGCCGTTGCGGAGATCGCACTCCACAACGGCCCGCTCGGATCGAGAAGGATCGATCAGCGCTGTGTCACCGTGATCTGGTATGTGCCACCAGGAACGGTCAGGACCACGGAGCCGTCGGACGTCTTCGCCCGGGAGCCGAGTTCCTTGGCAGCGCGGCCGTTGACGGTGATCACCGAATTACGGCCGACCGGAACCGTGATGGTCCCGGTGGTGTGCGCGGGAGTCTGCGCGGTGAGCGTGAACCGGCCGGACTTCGGATCGGAGGTCCACTCGGTCTTGATGGTTCCGTAGGCGGTCGGCACGGCGCCGCTCGCCCAGCGGACCGTCCCGGGGCGCGGGGCGATGCTCCAGGACTGGTAGCCGGCACTCACGGCAGTCACACCGAGGAGCTGCTCGGTCAGCTGCACGGACGGCGACGCGGCCCACCCGTGCGCGAGGCTGGCCGTCGCGCGGTTGACGCCACCGGCACTGTTCTTGAACTCCCAGAACGCACCGGTGTAGAGGGGGTTCTTCTTGTCGATCATCGGGCCCCACGTGCGCCGCATGAGATCCAGCGCGCCGGCGGTGTCACCGGCGGCGAACCGGCCGGCCGTTTCCATCCCGTTGGCGAACGGCTCGATGGTGTGCCCGGTCGGGTCCTGAAGCCCGGGGCCCATGATCGCGCCGTACGGCGTCCACAGTGTCTTCATGGCCGCGAGGACACCGGCTTCCTTTCCTGCCGGGACGAAGCCGTATTGCAGCGCCAGTGCGTTGGCGTCTTCGACGAGGACGTCGGGCTTGCTGCCGCTCTGGCCGTACGCGCCCAGCGTCGAGTTCCACAGCTTGCCCATGACCGCGATCTTGATGGCGTCCGCCTTCGCGTCATCGGCGTCTGCGAGGGCGGCGGAGCCGGCAGAGCGTTCGAGCCACGCCATCTCCTTGAGGAGGATGTAGTAGTCGATGCTGTACTTGGTGACTTCGCCGGTCTGGCTTGCCTGCCAGTAGTCGCGGTCGTTGGAGACCACGAGGTTGTCGGCCGTGAGGAACGTGTCGTTGTAGGCGAGTTCCTTGCGCAGCGCGGGAAGCGCCGCGGTGATGTAGGCCTTGTCCCCGGTGTAGCGGAAGTAGTCGATGAACGCGCGAGCCCCGTACCCCGAGTAGTTGTTCGAGTAGAACAGGGGCGAACCCGCGGGCGAGGTGCGCTTCGAGAAGTCCGGTGACCCGGGGAACGCACCGTCCGTACGCTGGGTGGCCAGCAACGTGTCGAGCGACGATTTCACGTACGGCGCCCCTGCGTTGCCGAGACTGGTCAGCAGGGTGGGGATCTGCACGAGCAGGTCGCCGGTCCAGACGCTGCGGTCGCGCTTGGCGCCGTCGTAGATGCGGGCGTCGGGAAGGCTGTTGAGCCCGGGCGCCTTCATGTTCATCTGCAGCGTGTACGCGCCGGAGTACCACATGCGGTTCAGCTGGTCGTCGCTGGAGAGGAACCAACCCTGGTAATCCGCCGGCGTCGCGCGGAACGCCTGGAAGTTCACGCCGAGGGAGGAGAGGCTGACGCTGCCGGGGGAGGAGACGGTGAGCAGGGCGAACCTGAAGCCGCCGTGGAATCCGCCCGTGAGCCGTCCCGCTCCGGTGGGCTGGAAGGTGTCCGGACCGCCGACGCCGGCGAGGCCGCGGGACTCGTCGGAGCTCGGCGCCCCCGGTGAGGTGGAGACGGCGGTGCCCGTGGCGAGATCCGACGGCAGCGCGGGTTTGACGGTCACGGTCCGGGCCGTGCTGTCGAAGGCCGTGATGGTGCGGGTGACGGGTTTGCCGCCGGCCGTGGTGAAGGTGATCGTGTTGCCGACCTCGAGGTTCGCTGCTGAGGCCAGGGTGACCTGGGTGGCCCCATCGGCCGCAGCCGTGGACACCGTCGTCGCGGCGGGCGTGCGGATGTACTGCCGGGCCTCGGACGTGACCAGGGTCAGGGTGGGGGAGCCGGTGACCTTCGTGAGATCGAGATAGGGCGTCCCGCCGACTTCCTTGCCGAAGTCGAGCAGGATGGACGCCGGCGCGCCGCCTGCCTTGGTGGTGAGCGTCGTCGCCGGGCCGTGCGCCTTCAGCAGGGACTGCGGGTGGGTGACGTCGCCGCGGCCTTCGGCCTGGACCGGGTGCACGTCAGGCGTCGATGGGCCGAGAACGTAGGACTTCCAAGCGGACGTGTTCAGACTCGGTGCGCCGTCGGTGTGGAAGCCGGTCGCAGACGCCTGACCAGGGGTGGTGACGAGCGCGGGGGTGACGGCGGCGAGGACTCCGACGGTGGCCCATCGGCAAAGCAACGACGTTCTCGATCGAGTGAATCGTTTCAATTCGACTGCCTCTTTCTCCCCGTTGAGTGGAGGGATCGGTGGGGACGGTACGAACGAGCCGCGCCCTGGTGCGGGCGGACAGGGGAAATCTTGAGGACCGTCCGGATGAGGAGCAAGGATTTGTCCGGATCCGGACGCAAGCTCGGTCCGGCCGACCTGGTGTGGGGCGAGCCGGCATCACCCGCACCTGCACTAACATGGACTTGAAGGTCGTGAGGGGAGAGGAACAGTCGGCTGAACAGGATCACCATTCGGGACGTCGCGGAGCTGGCGAGGGTGTCCCCGGCCTCGGTCTCGAACTACTTCCACCGGCCGCGGAAGCTCTCCGAGAGCACGCGGCAGCGGATCCGACAGGCGGTCGACACGCTCGGCTTCGTACCCAACGACGCCGCGCGTACCCTGCGGACCGGCGTCAGCCCGGTCATCGGTTACATCGCGTTCGAGCTCGCCGGCGCCACCACCCCGGAGATCGCCGCCGCCATCGAGCGGCGGGTGTCGGCCGAGGGCATGTACATGCTGATGGCCAACGACACCGGGTCCGAGCAGCGCGAACGCAGCTACCTGCAGCTGTTCGCCAAGCAGCAGGTGAGTGGCGTGATCATCGCCCCCGTGGGCAACGTGGAGGCCGAACTGTCCCGCATGCGCGCCATCGGCATCGCGAGCGTGCTCAGCGCACGCAGGGCAGAATCCCCGGCTCAGGCGTCGGTTTCGATCGACCACGTCGCCGGCGGCCGGCTGGCTGCCGCGCACCTGATCGAGCAGGGACGCAAGCGCATCGGCTTCGTCTCCTCGTCACTCGAGCTCAAGCAGGTGGCCGACCGGCTCAACGGCGCGCTGTCCGCCGTCCATGCGGCGCCCGGCGTCACGCTCGAGGTGATTCCGGTGCCGGAGCGCTCGGTCGAAGCCGGGATCGCCTGTGCGGAGGCGCTCGTGAGACGCCCGGCCACGGAACGCCCCGACGCGTTGTTCTGCGCCAATGACCTGCTGGCCATCGGCGTCGTGCAGGCCTTCGTCGGGGCGAACGTCGTCCGTGTGCCGGCCGACATCGCCGTGGTCGGGTACGACGACATCGAATTCGCTCGGTCCACGATCGTGCCGCTGACCACGATCAGCACTCCGCAAGCGGAGCTGGGGACCGCCGTGGCGGACTTGCTCTTCTCTGAGATCGACGCGCTGAACTCGGCCGGCAACGCGCCCGGCGGGCTACCCCGGCCGCAGATCGAGTTCTCCCCTGAGCTGGTCGTGCGGGCGTCCACCGTCCCGCAGTGATGTCCGCCTTCGGGCAGTCCAGCCATCGCGTTATTGAATCGTTTTACCTCATCGTGCTCTCCTGCCTTGACGGTACCCAGAGGTCATGTGGTGTGATGCCTCCCGCGCCGAGGTAAAACGTATTACCAACAGCGTGCTGCTTCGACGAAGAAGGAGATCTCATGGCCGAGAACAGCGCCGCAGGAACCGCCGTGCTGCAAAGCAGACACTGGATGCTCGCGGTCGCCGCGGGAATGGCGTCGCTCCTGGACTCCGGGGCGATCATCTCGGTGGGTTTGGGCCTGGCGCTGTGGAAGAAGGCGTTCGATCTCGACGTGTGGACGGTCGGGGTGCTCGGGTCCGCGTTGACGCTGTTCATCGCCGTCGGCTCGCTGACCGGTGGGCGCCTGGCCGACCTCGTGGGCCGCGGCCGGATGTTCTCGCTGACGATCCTGGTGTACGCGGCCGCGGCGGTGACCGTGGCGCTGGCGCCCAGCGCGCCTGTGCTCGTGACAGGCGTGATCGTGCTGGGCATGGCCGCTGGTGCCGACCTGCCGACCTCGCTCGCCGTGCTCTCCGAGCGGGCTCCCGAAGGAACGCAGGGCCGTCTCGTCGCCTTCACCCATGTGATGTGGACGATCGGCGTCGTGATCGCGACGCTGCTGGGCTTCGCCGTGTCCGGCCTGGGTGTGCCCGGCATCAGCCTGATCTTCGGCATCCTCGCCGTGCTGGCAGTGGCCACGTTCGTGTTCCGCTCGTTCTACCCGCCCTTCCGCCGGCTCGAGCAGGAGGCGCAGGTCCGGTACACCACCGCTGGCGTGGACCCCGACAAGGCCTTGCCGGTCGGAGCCTTGCTGCGCAACCGGACTTCGCTCCTGCTGATCGCGCTGACCGCGCTCTTCTACCTGTTCTTCACGTTGGTGGCCAACACCTTCGGGTCGTTCAAGACCTACTTCCTCGTCACCGTCGGCGGTACGACCCAGACCGTCGCGACGGGACTGTCGTTCGGCACCACCCTGGTCGGCCTCGTTGGCACGATCGTGTTCACCCGCATCGCGGACACGAAGTGGCGCAGCCGGTTCTTCGCCACGGGCGTGGTGGTCTTCATCGCCTGCCAGCTCCTGATCGCCGTCACCGGCGGCGTCGTGTTGCCGGCGATGATCGCTGCGTTGGTGCTGTACAACGTCTCGTTTCCCTTTGTGGGGGAGGCGCTCTACAAGATCTGGACCCAGGAGTCGTTCCCGGTCAACGCCCGCGCGACGGTGCAGGGCTTCACGATCGCGATCGCCCGATTCATCGCTGCGGCGTTCGCGCTCGTCACGCCCGCGCTGATCGCGTGGAGCCCGGCCGGCCTGTACTACCTGCTCGCTGTCTTCGCGCTGGTGTCCGGCCTCGTCGGAACGCTCATCATCCGCCGCCTGCGCACCGGGTCCGGCCCAGCGCCGGCTTCGCCGTCCAAGACCAGTGCCCTCACCGCCAAGGAGGCTCTTTGATGACGAGTGACGCTCCCGTCACTGTCAACGCTCCCCGCATCGGCTCGTCCGCCGAACCGTTCGTGGCGACCGCGTCCCCGCGGCTGTCGTGGACGGTGATGGCTGGCGCGGGCAACTGGGTCCAGGCGAGCGCGGAGGTCGAGCTCGCTCTCGGCGGCGCCCGCACCACGGCGACGATCGAGGGCGACGAATCGGTCTTCGTCGCGTGGCCGTTCACGCCGTTGCATCCGCGCGAGACCGCCGGTGTCCGAGTGCGGGTGCGGGGAACCGACGGGTCGGTGTCGCCGTGGAGCGCACCGACCGAGGTGACAGCGGGGTTTCTCGGCTCCTCCGAGTGGCGTGGCCAGTTCGTCGGGTCCGGTTCGGACGAACCACACCTGCTGCGAACGAGGTTCGAGGTGCGTGGCCCGGTCCGGCGGGCCTTCCTCTATGCGACAGCCTTCGGCGCCTACGACGTCCGCCTCAACGGCACCGTCGTGGACGAGGCGGTGTTGAAGCCGGGGTGGACGAGCTACCAATGGCGGCTGCTGTTCGACGTCACCGACGTGACCGCCCACCTGCGGCAGGGGAGCAACACCGTCGGAATCGAACTGGCCGGTGGCTGGTACACCGAGGCGTTCGGGTTCCGCGATCGTGCCCGGCGGTTCTACGAAGGCAGCCCCGCGGCGGCGGCTCAGCTGGTGATCGAGTACGAAGACGGCACTGCCGACACGGTGATCACCGACGAGGACTGGCGGTGGTCGTTCGGCCCCGTTGTTTCGGCGGGCATCTATCAGGGCGAAACCTACGATGCGCGGCTATGCGAGCCGGGTTGGGCGAGCTCCGCAGCGGAAGGCGACGACGCGTGGAGCCCGGTGGCTCTCGTCGCGGTCCCGGACGTGCGGCCGGAACCCCGGACGAGCCCGCCGGTGCGCGTGATCGAACGACGCGACGTGGTGCAGGTCATCACCACCCCGGCTGGGAACACCGTTCTGGACTTCGGCCAGAACCTCGTCGGATGGGTGCGGCTCACCGTTTCCGGACCTCGCGGGCACACCATCACCCTGCGCCACGCGGAAGTGCTCGAGCACGGTGAACTCGGTACGCGGCCGCTCCGCAACGCCGCCGCCACCGACCGCTACACCCTCCGGGGCGACGGCGAGGAGACGTGGGAGCCAAAGTGGACGTTCCACGGGTTCCGGTACGTCGAGATCCACGACTGGCCGGGCGAGTTCTCGCCGTCCGCGATCTCAGCCGCAGTCGTTCACACGGACATGCGGCGCACCGGCGGCTTCTCGACCTCGCACCGCCTGCTGAACCGGCTCCACGAGAATGTCGTGTGGGGGATGCGCGGCAACTTCCTCTCGATCCCGACCGACTGCCCCCAGCGCGACGAGCGGCTCGGGTGGACCGGAGACATCCAGGTCTTCGCACCGACAGCGTCGTTCCTCTTCGACTGCAACGCGTTCCTGCAGTCCTGGCTGGAGGACGTGTGCCTGGAGCAGAAGGCGGCCGACGGCGTGGTCCCGATGGTGGTTCCCGCGGTGATCCCCCAGGTACCGGGCCAGCTGGAGCCGGTTGCCGCGTGGGGTGACGCGATCACCGTGGTGCCGACCGTCCTCAGTGAACGTTTCGGCGACCACGGTGCGCTGTCTGATTCCTTCGACGCCATGAAGTCCTGGGTGGACACGGTCACCGCGCGCACCGGAGGAAGTCCCTTGTGGGAGAGCGGAGTCCAGTTCGGCGACTGGCTCGACCCGGACGCCCCACCGGACCAGCCTGGCCGCGCCAAGACGGACCCCGGACTGGTCGCCACGGCCTACTACTTCCGGTCCGCCGATCTCACCTCGAAGGCCGCCGCGGTGCTGGGCCGGGTCGAGGACGCAGGCCGCTACGGCGAACTGGCCTCGCGCATCGGCGAGGCGTTCCGCGCCACCTACACCACGGCCGTGGGGCGCATGATGTCCGACGCGCCGACCGCCTACGCCGTCGCGATCGTGTTTGGTCTCGTCGAGGGCGAGCAGAAAGCCGCGATGGGAGAGCGGCTGCGCCACCTCGTGCGGGCGTACGGCTACCACGTCGCGACCGGGTTCGTGGGCACCCCGATCATCTGCGACGCGCTGACCGCGACCGGCCACGTGGACACCGCGGCGCGCCTGCTCGCTCAGACGGAGAGCCCGTCCTGGCTCTACCCCGTCACGATGGGCGCCACCACCATCTGGGAGCGATGGGACTCGATGCTGGAGGACGGCTCGATCAACCCGGGCCAGATGACGTCCTTCAACCACTACGCGCTCGGCGCCGTCGCGGATTGGCTGCACCGCGTTGTCGCCGGCTTGGCACCGCTGGCGCCCGGATACCGGCGCATCCGCATTGCGCCAACGCTGCTCGATTTCCTGGACGACGCGTCGGCCTGGCACGAGACGCCATACGGGCGCGCGTCTTCGGCATGGCGACGGGACGGCGAGCTGGTGCGGTTCGACATCGAGGTGCCCGCCAACGCCCGCGCGGTCGTCCGGCTGCCCTCCGGCGCCGAACACGAGGTCGGCAGCGGCACCTACACCTGGACCGAGCGGCACCCCCGGCCCAGGCGGACCCGCACCGAGCTCGGCCTCGACAGCGATCTGGCCACCATCGTCGACGACGTCGAGGCGTACCAGGCGGTGCTGGGGGCGATCAGCGCGATCGATCCCGCCCGAGCCGCCGCGTTCCGGCGCGCCACGAGGTGGACACCGGGGCGTTCGCTGCGCGATCCGCTCAGCCACACCCCGCTCGACGTGGTGGACGCCATCGAGAAGGCGCTTGCGGCGCTCCCGGTCGGCGAGCTGACGTGACATCGGGGTTCGGTGGCTGGTCCGTGTGCTGGATCAGCAGGCGTGTCCTTCGGAGTGTCGGCCAAATCAGAACCGACACAGGCTTGCCGATGGCTGGCAGGGCAGCACCATTCGTTCGACCCTGGAGAACCCCCGCTACACCGGGTACGCGATCTTCGGGCGCTGGACCAAGCATGAAACGTTGCTCAAGCTCGACGATGTCGGTGCCGGGCACGTCGTGCGGTTCAAGCGCGCGGATCCCGAACGCGTTGTCCGGTCACGACGACCTGCGCATCCTGAGATCGTTTCCGTGGAGACCTTTACGCAGGCGCAGTTGATACCGCCGGTCGCGTGCGGCCGGCGGTATGGGCGGCATTGCGAAACTCGAAGGGAACCGCAGCGCCACCAGGCACAGGTACCTGCTGAAAGGCACGGTGGATGGTGCGGCGCCCGGCCTGCAGGTCACGCGCGGCGACGCCGGCGGTGAGCAGGGCGAGGATCTCCGCGATCGCGCCGCCGTTGGTGCGGCACAGGATCGCGTCCGGGTCCTCGACAGTGTCCAGCGAGCTCACGAGCGGGCTGACGATGCCCGCGGCGCTGCCAATGGCGGCGAGCTCAGCGAGCGCCCCGCCCGGTGCCGGGCCGGGGCGCTCGGCCTCAGGGCGCGAACGCCTCGCTCGCGGCGTGGAGTTCGCGGCGGTACGCGGTGAGGCTACGGGTGCGGTTCACCGTCAGTGCACCGATCAGGCGACCCCGGCGAAGGTAGGTCACCTTCAGATGTCTGCCGGGCAGGTCGTGTTCGTGCACCAGCACCTCGTCGGCGAGGGTGGGGAGGCCAACGGACCGGATTCGCGCGCCGTGGAGGTCGGACCAGAACGAGGGTACCGCGGTGTGCGGCGCCGAGGTCGTGGGATCCAGCAGCGTGCGTGCGGCGGTGATGGCGTGCTCGGTGGCCGTCGTCCAGTGGCCGAGTGCGATGGCCTCGCCGCCGGCCAAGGGCTGGGGTACGCGGGCGACATCACCCGCCGCGACGACGCCGGGTACGACCGCGCCGGCCGGGTCCAGGGCACGGAGCCGGCTGTCGCAGCGGACGCCGTGGCCGAGGTCGAGGCCTGAGCCGGCAAGCCAGCCGGTGGCCGGCGTGCCGCCGAGAGCCAGCAGCACTGTATCCGCGGCGTGCTCCGTGCCGTCGGACAGCGCGACGGCACGCACCCGGTCGCCGTCGGCTCGGAAGGCGGTGACTGTGGTGGCGGTGCGGAGGTCCACACCGCTTTCCCGGTGCAGGCCGGCGATCCACGCACCCGGCGCGGCTCCGATGGCGCGTTCCAGCGGCTGGCGAGAAGCTTCCACGAGGGTGACGTGGGCGCTTCGGGCACGGGCCGCCGCGGCGAGCTCACCGCCGAGGAATCCCGCGCCGACTACGACGACCCGCCGTCCCGGGCGTAGTTCGGCTCGCACCCGCAGCGCGTCTTCGCGCGTGCGCAACGTGTGGATGCCTTGCACGGGACGGGGTTCCGGCCAGCCGCGCGCTCCGGAGCCGGTCGCGAGCACGACGCCGTCGTAGGGGAGGCCGGTGCCGTCGTCGAGGAGAACCACGCGTTCGTGCGGTTCGAGCCGGACCGCGGAGCGGCCGAGTTTCCACTGTGCGCCGAGGAGCTCGGGGACGGGCAGTGCCGGGTCCGGTGCCGTTTCGTCCGTGAGGACCTGTTTGGACAGTGGCGGCCGGTCGTAGGGCGGGTGCGGCTCGTCGCCGACGATCGTGAGGCTTCCGGTGAAGCCGTGGTCCCGCAGCGCCGCGGCCGTGCGCAGCCCGGCGAGCGACGCGCCGACGATCACCACCCGCGCGAGTGGTGCCGTCATCCGGCGATGGTGATCGCGCGGACGGGGCAGCTCGCTGCGGCCGCCGTGACCTTGTCGCGCAGTTCGTCGGAGGGTTCGGCGTCGTAGTGGAGGTAGTCCTCGTCGTCGAACGAGAAGACCTCGGGCGCAGCGAACACACATTGGCCGTGGCTCTCGCAGACGTTCATGTCCACGGTGATCCGCATGGAAGACTCCTGTTGTCGTTGGGCCCGGTCAGCGCACGGGCGGGTTGAAGCGGGAGTACGCGGGCGTGCTCCACCGCAGCGGGCTCGAACCGAGGACCTCGCGCACCGACTCCACGGCGAACTCGACCACCCGCTGGGCACCGGGGATGGCGCTCGCCACCGCGGGATCCCAGACGGTGCGCGCGGTTCCCGTGAGGTGCAGCGCCGAACCGGTCTCCCAGCCGGGGAAGAGCAGCCCCGCTGCCGGGTGGACGAGCAGATTGCCGAGCGTGAGGAACATCGCGTTGCCGACGTAGTCGGGCCAGCGCAGCAGCCGAGGGGACACGACTTCGACGAACCCCGGGTTTCCTCCTCGGTGCGATGCGTCCGCATCACCGGAGTCCGAAGTGGACGCAATGAAGAAGGTGTCCGCTTCACGAACGGTCTGCTGCTGCGCCGGGCTTAGGGAAGCGCTTTCGCAGACTTCGCGCAGGACCATGGAGTCGGTATCCGGGTCGAGGAATCGGTAGGTTCGCTTCTGCAGGTACTTGGGGCAGTTGGCGATGACCTGGTCGAGGTCGACCCGCAGGCCACTACCCGCCGCGACGGCGCGGCCATTGATCCGCATTCGTCGACGCGTGGCGGGCTCGAGCGCGATCATCCCGAGCCGCGCCGGTCGCCCGGAGGCGGCGGCCAGGATGTCGGTGAGCGGGTCACCGGGCTCGGGCAGCGCGTTGATGGTAAGCACGTGAGGGGTCGGCGCCTGCAGGAACCCCGGTGGGCCGGTGAGCTGGCTCGCCCAGACCCGGCCCGCCGCGTCCTGGCCGCCGACGAAGATCGCCGGTTGTTCCGTGAGGAACGCCGCGGCCACCTCGGGTACGGCGCTCCCGATGCCGCCGAGGGAGAACCGCGCCTGCTCACTGAGCTCGGCTCGGTCCTGCACCGCGATCTCCCCGGTGTGGTAGGTGGCCACGGCAGTCCTTTCTCTCTAACTGGGGGCGGCTCAGAAGAAGCCGCAGGTCGGGGCGCCTGCGACCGGGGCGGCTGCGGGGTCGGCGCCGGAGGGCGCGTAGATCTCGAGGCGGGTGCCATCGGGGTCGGCGAAGAAGATGCCGCCGGAGGTGCCGTTCTCGCCGTGAGGGACCACGCCGTCGTAGGTGAACTCCGCGCCGAGGCCGCGCAGGATCTCGGCCTTGGTGTTGACGTCTTCGATCGAGTCGACCTGGAACGACAGGTGGTGCAGCCCGGGGGTCTCCGGGCTGAAGGTGCCCTCGCTCTGCTGCCACAGAGTGACGAGGAGCTGGTTGTCGTGGCCGAGGAAGGCCCAGCGGCGGTCGCTCTCCTTGCCCTCCGCCATCACCTGGAAGTCGAACACCTTGCCATAGAAGGCGAGGGAGCGCTCGAGGTCGGTCACGTTCAGTCCGATGTGGCCGGTCGCCAGCTTCGTGGCACTGCTCAAAGTCATCACTTTCCTCGGGGTAGACATCGGAGCGAGACGAGCCTCGCTACCGGTGAAAGTGACATTAAAGGTTACAAGTCCTGGGTGTCAACCACTGATATCTGAATGAAGGGTTAGACTGCGTGTTGTAGCCCGCACGACCCGACCCTTGAAGGACCCTTGTGGTGACGCCAAACCCAAGCGCCGACCCCCGCCCGCTCGTCGGCGAGCCGATGTCGATCGACCTGCACAACACCCGCTGGCTCGACGACGCGGGGAACTATGACCTCCTGGACGGGGTCGACGGCATGGCGTCGTGGTTCACCGCACCGCTGGTGCGCCAGGCGCTGGGCAAGGTCGAAGTGCAGGTCGATGCCGCTACGCTCGACCGCTTGCTGCAGGCAAGGTCGGCCCTTGACGGACTGCTCGCGGCCCTGCCGAACCTCGATGCGGACGCGGTTGCCGGGGTGAACGCTGTGCTGGAGCACGGCCGGCTCGTGCGATCGCTCTCACCGGACGGCCCGGTGAGCACGCTCCGGCTGGACGATCCATCGTGGGGCCCGGCGTGGGTCGCCGTCGACGACTACCTCCGGCTGCTGGGGGATCGGCCTGAGCGCATCCGGCACTGCGCCAACCCGGAGTGCGTGCTGTATTTCTACGATGTGTCGAAGAACGGCACCCGTCGCTGGTGCTCGATGTCCGGCTGCGGCAACCGGGCGAAGTCCATGCGGCACTACCGCCGGGTGACCGGAAAGTGAGGCGTGACTAGCCGCGATCGCCGAGGTCGGGCAGGTGCCCGCCGCGTGCGATGCCGAGTAGAACTGCGCGCAATTCGGCCGAAGCCGCGGCGCGGAAGCGGCTTTGCGCGGCAGTCGATTCGACCGCGTGCTCGCGGGCCTGGCCCGCGACGCGGTGCTGCGGAGCACTGGCACCCGCGCCGGCGACTTGGCCGCGTGCCAGGCTCCGGCTGTGTCCGGCTGCTGCTGCGTGATCACAACCGGCTTCAGTGGTGCGGTAACCGGGTCGCCCGCTACCAGTCGCGGTTGCGCAGCGGCGAGCCGTCCTGAGCGCCAGGCGGCCAGGACAGCTCAGGCATCTCAGGCTTGCGCGCGCCGCAGTTCGCGTTCCGGGTTGGCGACGCAGGCGAAGAGCACTCCGGCCAGCGCCACGAAACCGCCGAAAAGCAGGAACGCCGTGGTGTAGCCGCCCTGCGGCGTGTCGGTGGCGTCGAGGATCACGCCGGTCACGAGTGGGCTGACGATCCCCGCGGCGCTGCCGATGGCGGCGAGCACGGCGAGCGCACCGGCTCGGCGCCGAGCGGGAGCGATTTCGGCCACGGTGGGCAGTGTGACGGTGTTGACGACCACGGACATCCCGTACCCGAACACCAGCAGGAGAATGGCAGGCAGCGCCGACGTCGTCCACGGCAGCAAAGTCAGCAGCAGCCCCGCGACAGCCACCACGATGCCGCCACTGATGCCGCGCACCTTGCGGGAACTGGTGCCCCGCCTGAGGAACCGGTCGGACACGGTACCGGCCACGAGTAGCGCGATGATCGCCATTCCACTCGGGACGGTGTACAGGAATCCCGATGCCGCGGCGGAAAAGCCGAGGCCGTGCTCGAAGTACGACGGCAGCCAGGTGTAGATCACAGAAGCGAGCGCGTTCTGGGCGAAGTACACGATGGCGGCCACCACGAACGTCGGGCTCAGCAACAGCCGCTTCCACGAGAGACCCGGACCGGCCACTGTGGTCTCGGCGGCCGGTTCGTCGGTCGTGTAGGGCCCGACCCGGCCGGCGAAAAACCAGACGACGACCCAAACCAACGCCAGGATTCCGACGGCCAGGAAGCCGCTGCGCCAGCCCAGGCTCACCACCACCACGGTCAGGATCGGTAGCAGCGCGACCTTCGCCAGCGCCGCGCCGCTGGTGATCAGCGACGCGGGGAGCCCCCGGCGATCGTTGGGGAACCACGAATACGCGACCGTGTGCGACAGCGGCACCACCGGGCCCTCGGCTGCGCCGACCACGAGCCGGCTGAGCACCAGCAGGAACCCGGCCACGGCAAGGAAAGCGGGAACCTGGCCGACCGCCCACAGGACACCGCAGATCAGGAGCACCACTCGCGGCGAGAGCCGGTTCGACAGCAGGCCGATCACCAGGCAGGCCGCGACGAGCAGCACGTACGACGCGCTGCTGATCGTGCCGAACTCCGTGGCGGTGAGCCCGAACTCCTTCTGCACGGGCGTGGCGACCAGGCCGACGAGCGCTTTGTCCAGAAAGGTCACCACGGTCGCGCCGACCACGGCAGCCGTGGTCGTCCAGGCACGCAGCCGGCTGGGAGCCGCGGGGTCCGGCGTGGTCAGTGGCGGGTGGTCGGTCTCGCCGGTGGCGGGACTGTTCAGCGACATGGGTCGCGGCCTCCTCGTTGAGGGAACGAACGGATCAGAGCGAGTGAGCGGCGGACTGCCGCGCGGCGAGATCGGTGAGAAGTTCCGCGTTGAAGCGCGCGGTTTCGGTGGGCGGGCGCAGTGTGCTGAAGTCCTCGAGGCTGACCCAGCCGTCGTAGCCGACGTCCTGCAGCGCCGTGAGCAAACCGGCGACGTCGACCACACCGTCGTCCAGCGTCGACCACCGCGACTGCCAGGGACCGCCTTCGACCGGCCGGGTGTAGGCGACGTTCTTGAGGTGGACGTGCGCGAGGTGCGGACCGAGCAGGTCGAAGGCAAGGCGGTGGTCCTCGTAGCCCTCGATCGCGAGGTTGCCCGCGTCGTAGATCACGCCGAGCCACCGGGGATCGAACTCGCCGACCAGGCGGTGGCCCAGCGACGCACTGGGCGCGATCGATCGCTGGTGCAGCTCGAGCAACGCGCGCACGCCGTGGTCGCGGCCCAGCCGCTCCAGTACTGCGAAGAAGCCGAGTGCTTCGGACAGCAGTTCGCGGTAAGGGCGGCCGTCGCGCCAAGGCGCGCGCACGCGGATCCAGGGCACGTCCGCGTCGGCCGCCAGCTCGAACGCGAGGTTCGCCCCCTCGTGGTCGCCGGTGTCGAGGTAGGTGTCCAGGCCGAGCACGCTCAACCCGGCCGAGTGGCTGAGCTCCACGGCGCGGGCCACGTCGTGGAGCGTGGGCGCGACCGTGCACCGGTTGTAGCCGAAAAACGACGGCGCACCGGCGGCAGCTCTGTCCGGCGCGATCCGCCACTCGATCCCGGTGTAGCCGAGGTCGCGCACCGCGCCGACCGCCTGCTCCGGGGTTAGATCCGGGAGGCAGACCGAGCAGATGCCCATCTTCATCCAGGTACTCCAACGGGTTATCCCCATCGACCGAATCCGGTCTGGGGGCAGGGAAATGTGATGTGCAAGCCAGTACAGTCGCGCAGCCCGGCGGATGTCCAAGACTCTGTCGACATGGCTGGTTATGCTTCTCGGGCATTGATCGGAGGCGTCCGTGGAACTACGACATTTGCGCTACTTCCTGGCCGTGGCCGAGGCCGGGTCGTTCAACCGGGCAGCCGCGCAGCTGCTCGTCGCGCAGCCCTCGCTGAGCCGCCAGATCAGGGCGCTGGAACACGAGCTGGGCGAGGAACTGTTCGCGCGCACGCCGCAGGGGGTCACGGTGACCGCCGCCGGGCAGGCGCTGGTGGGGCACGCCCGGCACCTGCTGGCCTTGCAGGCGGCCACGCGCGAGATCGTTTCGCAACACGAAACCCCGCACGAGCGGGTCGCCCTGGGCATCCCGCCCGGTCTGTCTGCGACGTGGCTGCTGCAGGTGGTCCGGGAGGTCGGCCGTGCGGTGCCGAGGTGTTCTCTCGACCTGGTGGAGGCGAGCAGCGCCCGCCAGCTCCTGTTACTGCGCGAGGGCCGGCTCGACGCCGCGATCGTCCACCAGAGGCCGGCCGAAGGCGTGGTCGGCCGGATGGTGTGGCAGGAGTCGTTCGGGATCGCCGTGCGGCCCGGGCATCCGCTCGAGGCCGCGGCGGAGCACCGGCTCGCCGATCTCGACGGCCGGCGGGTCCTGATCCATTCCCGCGAACAGGTACCCGGCCAGCAGGAAAGCCTGCTGGCCGCGACGCTCGCGGCCGGAGTGCATCCGGTGTGGCTGTTCGGCGAGTTCGTCGAGCACGCACGCGCGTCCGCCGAGGCGGCGCGCGCCGAGGTCGCCGTGGTCAGCTCCTACACCGCGGGCCAGCAGCTGCCCGACTGGCCGTGGGCTCCGCTGCGCGATCTCCCGATGGCGCTGACCACGTGGGTGATCCGCCGCACCGACAGCAGGCTGATCGTCGGTGAGGTCATCGAGGTGATCGCGGACCGGGAAGTCGGCTGACCACGCCTTTCCGCCCGGCGGAAGCCGTTCGTGACGTCTCCGGCAGGCGAGTCCTAACGTCGGCAGTGAACCGAGACTGGAGCAGGCGGACATGGTCGAAACCCGATATGCGGACCTGGACGAGGTCCGGCTGAGCTACCGGACGATGGGCGAGGGCCCCGAGCTGGTCGTGCTGCTGCACGGCTGGCCGCAGACCGGCCTGTGCTGGCGGCATGTCCTGCCGGCGCTGGCCGAGCGTTACACGGTCGTCGTCCCGGACCTGCGCGGCTACGGTTCTTCGGGGCTCGCGGCGACCGGGTACGACAAGCGAGCGACAGCTGCGGACCTGCATCAGCTGATCGTCCACTTGGGACACGGCTCGGCGCTGGTGGCCGGGCACGATCGCGGCGCGCGGGTCGCGCACCGCTGGGCGCTCGACCACCCGGGCGACGTGCGGCGGCTGGCATTGCTCGACATCCTGCCGACCCGCGAGGTGATGACCACCTACGACCGGCGCTCGGCGACCGCCATGTGGCACTGGTTCTTCCACCTGCAGCCCGAGCTCCCCGAACTGCTGCTCGCCGGCAACGTCGAGCCGTACTTGAACTTCTTCTTCCGCCGTCCCCGGGCGTCCGGCGCGATCGACGACGAGACCTTCGAGGAGTACGTTTCGGCTTTCAGCGAGCCCGGGCACCTGCGGGCGTCGCTCGAGGACTACCGCGCCGGGTTCGGTGTGGACCTCGACCTCGACGAGCGCGACCACACCGACGGGAACGTCCTCGGGCAGCCGCTGCTGCTGCTCTGGGGCGGCGACGGAGGACTGCGGGACAAGGACGTGCTCGGCGTCTGGCGGCAGTACGCCACGGACGTGCGCGGCACCGCGGTGGCCGAGTGCGGCCACTACGTGCCCGAGGAGCAGCCGGCGGTGGTGGCCGCTGAACTGCTGGCCTTCTTCGGCGAACGGGACTAGGGCGTGCCTGATAACGCGTTTGGCCAGGTGATCACAGCATGGAGGTCTGCCGCGGTGCGGTAGACGACGGCCATCTTGTCGTAGCGGGCGGCCAGGCCGCGGCACTGCTTGACCAGCTTGAAGCGGCGGCCCACGACGTTGCGGCATCGGCAGTCAACCGGGCCGATCCCGGTGGGCGACTGCCGCGCGAACCCCGGCGTGTGCCTCATCCGACAACAACTGAAACCGCGACACATCAGCATCCCAGCGACAATCCGCAGCCTTTGTCAGACGCGCCTCAGGCGGCGCGGTCCGCGACCACGGCCATCGCGTCGAGGCACTCCCGCACACCCGGCCGGTCGAGGTCGACCCAGACGGCCCACGTGCGGACGAGGGCGTTGACCTCGTCGGCGGGATCGAGCGGGATCCAGCGCCAGCCGGGGAAATGACGGCGCGCCGAGGTTTCGCCGACAAGTACGGCATCAGCGCCGGCCGTCTCCGCGATCAGGGAGCTGTGCTCCGAGAACCGGCGGAACAGCCAGGTGATCTTCACGTCCTCGGCCTCCACCGACGCACGCAGGCGCACCTCTTCACCGGGATTGTCCTGAGCGGAGTGGGCGAGCACCCGCATGCCTTCGAGATCGCGCAACGTCATCGTCCGCCTGCCCTCGAACCGCGAGCTGTCGCGGACTGCGCACCCGAACCGTTGGAGCACGACCAGGGACGAGTGCAGCTCCGGTGGGTCCACGTGCAAGAGCCCGATGTCGACGAGGCCGCCGAGCACGAGCTGGCGCTGCTCGTCGGTGGTCGCCTCGTGCAGTGACAGCTTGACCGACGGCGCCGCCTCGGCGAGCGCGCCGCGGAACATCTCGAACCAGCGGTGGGGGAGACCGGGCGGGATGCCGAGCCGGACCAGGCGCTCGGCCCGCTCGGCGGCTTCCAGGACTTCGGGGATCCGGTCCACCTGCACGAAGATCGCGCCGACGTGGGCGCGCAATCCCTCGCCGGCCGGGGTGAGCGCGGCGCCGCGCGCGCTGCGCTGGAACAGCCGGTACCCGAGGTTCCGTTCGAGCTGCGCGATCTGCCGGCTCAGCGTCGGCTGGGTCATGTGCAGGGCCGTGGCGGCCTTCGCGATGGACCCGAGCTCGGCGACCGTGCGGAAGTACTCGAGGTGCCTCAGTTCGACCATACGGGCAATTGTATGCCCCTGGGGCATATCTAAGCTGCTCAGTAAGCACTTTTTGGATGACCGCTGATCGGGACACGATGGACTCGTGAGCAGCAGCGAATCCCGGGTGGCCGGGGAGAAGTTCGACGTCGTGGTAGTGGGCGGAGGCGCGGCCGGAGTGGCCGCGGCGGTCAGTGCCGCGCAGACGGGTGCCCGCGTGTGCCTCGTCGAGCGCCACGGGTACCTCGGTGGCGCAGCGGTGGCGAGTTCCGTTCTGACCTACTGCGGCTTCTTCGACCGCTCGCACGGGCAAGTCGTCGCCGGCGTGGGCCAGCGGTTCCTGGACCGGCTCGACGAGCTGGACCTCTACCTCACGCACACCTCCGCCGAATCGGGCAACAAGGTCGTGCTCCTCGACCTCGAAACAACCAAGCGGGTCTTCGACTCCCTGGTCGTCGAGGCCGGGGTGACCGTGTTCCTGCACGCCACCGTCTTCTCCGCGAGCACGGTCGGCGACCGCGTCACGACGATCGCCGTCGCGCACCCCGGCGGGCGACTGCGCATCGAAGGTGACGCGTTCGTCGACTGCAGTGGCGACGGGGTGCTGCTGGAAGCAGCCGGTGCGGACGCCACGGTGCTGCCCGCCGAGGAGCGCCAGGCCAGCACCCTGGTGATGCGGGTCGGCGGAGTCCGCGAGGACGGCGATCTCACCCACGCCGGCATGAGCTCGGCGGTGTCGGCCTACCGGCGCGCGACCGGCGTCACGCTGCCGCGCGACCACGGCGTGACGGTGCGGCTGCCGGTCTCCCGGGAGATCATGGTGCTGGTCGCCGACCAGCACCGCGACGTGCTCGACGTGGCCGAAACGACGTCAGCCGAGATCGAGGGCCGGCAGCTGGCGATGCACTACTTCCGTGCGCTGCGTACCGGCATGCGCGGTTGGGAGTCCAGCTTCCTCGCGGCCACCGGGCCGGAGCTGGGGATCCGTGAGACCCGCCGCCTGGCCGGGCTCACCGCGATCACCGCGGACGACGTGACGACCGGGCGGAAGCGCCCGCACGAGGTCGTCGCCCGGGGCGGCTGGCCGATGGAGGACCATGCCGTGCCCGGTGTCGTTTCGCACCACGGGATCAAGGACGACGGCTGGTACGACATTCCCTACGGCAGCATCACTTCGGCTTCTCTGCGCAACCTCTGGGCCGGTGGCCGGCTCGTCAGTTCCGACGGCCGCGCCTACGGCTCGGTGCGAGTGATGGGCACCGCGTTCGCCACCGGGCACGCGGGTGGTGTCGCCGCCGCGTTGTTCGCGCGTTCGGGAGTGGTGCACCGCGCCGAGGTGCAGGAGGTCCTCCGGCAGCAGGGAGCGTTGCTGTGAGCGGGAACGCGCGCGATCCGGGCCGCTCCACCATCGACCGGCTCTTCACCTTGCTCGGGGTGCTCGGCGACGGCGAACTCACCCTCGCCGAGATCGCCCAGCGCTCTGGCCTGCCCCTCACCACGGCTCACCGGATCCTCGCCGCCGCCGAGGCCTGGGGCGGGGTCGAGCGCGATCCGTCGGGCACCTACCGGATCGGCCTGCGCCTGTGGGAGCTGAGCAACCGCTCCGCGGCGCCGGCTCCACTGCGCGAAATAGCGCTCCCGGTCTTGCAGGACCTGTACGAGGCCACCCGCGCGAGCGTCCACCTCGTGGTCCTCGATCGCGACAGCGCCCTCGTCGTCGAGCGCGTGGCCGGGCTCCGCTCGGTGGCTACGCGCGCCGAAGTCGGCGAACGCCTGCCGCTGCACGCCACCGCGGTCGGCAAGGTGCTGCTCGCGCACAGCTCACCCGCGTTGCTCGCCGAGCTCGGCAGCCGCGGCCTCCGGCGCCACACCCCGCATACGGTGGTCATGCCTGGCCGGCTCGCCGCTTCAGTGCGAGCCGCCCGCGACGTGGGGGTTGCGACTGCTCACGAGGAGTTCGCTCTCGGCGCGGCGTCGATCGCCGCCGCGGTGACGGGCTGCGACGGTTCCCTGCGAGCCGCGGTCGGTGTCGTGACGTACTCACACGTGACGCTCACCCGCTACGAGGCCGCGCTGCGGTCGGCCACGGACCGGATCTCCCGGCGGCTCGCCGCGCGCGAGGACCTCCCGGTCCTGCTGCGCCAGCCGGGCTGACGGCTCACGCCTGAGAAACCCGAAGAAGAGGAGAACCCCTGTGTCGTCAGGAAAGGACGGTGCGCGATGAGCCCCGAACGGGTCGCCGTGGTCACCGGTGGAGCCGGTGCGCTCGGCAGCACCATCGCCCGGTACCTGGCCCGCGACGGCGCGACCGTCGTGCTCGCGGACCGCGACGGTGACCACGCCGCCGCAGTCGCCCGCGAGATCGCCGAGGAGACCGGCTCAGCCGCGGTCGGCTGGGCTTCCGACGTTTCCTCAGACGAAGGCAACCACGCACTCGTCGACCGGGTGCGCGACACCTACGGCCGGCTCGATCAGCTCGTGAACAACGCCGCTTTGAACCAGAAGAGCAGCTTCGGTGAACTCGGCGAGCATGAGTGGCAGAGCGTGCTGTCGGTGAACCTCTGGGGTCCCGCGTCGCTGTGTCAGGCCGCGGCGCCGCTGTGGCGCGCGAGCGGCGGCGGCCAGGTCGTGAACATCGCGTCGCGAACGTGGCTCAGCGGTGGCCCGCTCGCGTACGTGTCGTCCAAGGCCGGCCTGGTCGGGCTCACCCGCGCGCTGGCCGTCGAGCTGGGACCGCTGGGCGTGACGGTCAACGCGGTCGCGCCGAGCACCGTGGCCACGTCGTTCGTCACCGATGGGCGCACGGGCGACGAGCTCGCCCGGCATCTGGAGCGGCACCGGCGGATGACCCTGCTGTCCCGGATGGCCACGCCCGCCGACGTCGCCGAAGCTGTCGCGTTCCTGGCTTCGCCCCGCGCCGCGTTCATCACCGGCGAAGTGCTGCACGTCGCCGGTGGTGCTCAGCTGGCGCCCGCCCCCTAGGGAGACCGATGACCTACCTCGAAACACCCGAAGTGGTGCTGTACTTCGAAGATCACCTCGCGAAGGGCGAGGCACCCGGCGACCCGCTCGTGCTGCTGCACGGCTGGGCGTGCGACTCGTCGGACTGGGCCGCGCTCATCGGGCGCTTCACCCCGCGGCACCGGGTCGTGACGGTCGATCTGCGTGGTTACGGCCGATCGAGCACCGGTGTGGACGGCTATTCGCCGGCGGTGCTGGCCCGAGACGTCGTCCGGGTGCTCGACGCGCTCGCGCTCGGACCGGCGGTCGTCGCGGGTCATTCGGCCGGTGCCGAGGTCGCCGCGACGATCGCGGTGACTTACCCGGAGCACGTGCGGGCGCTGGTGACCGTCGACCCGGCCTACGGTTTCGGGGCGGAGGCCGAGGACCGGCTCCGCGACGTCTCCCGCAGCCTGAGTGGTGCCGATCCCGTCCAGGTGGCCGTGGATTACTTCAAGGCGTTCGACGACAACCCGTCGACGCCCCGTGAGCTTGCCCGGCTGCACCGCGCGTCCGCGCAAAGGGCGCGTCCGGACGTGCTCCGGGAAATGTTCGACGAGTTCGCCTTCGGCGCGGACTCGTTCCACTTCCTCCCCGGCACCGGCGAGTTCCTGCGCCGGCGCCAGGCGCCGTTGCTCGCCATCTACCGCAACGAAACCCGTGGCGTGGTGGGGGAACAGTTCGCCGAGCGGGCCGATGACCAGGTCCTCACTTACTCGGGCGCCGGGCACTGGCTGCACCAGGAACAACCGGAGCGGTTCACCGCGGACGTCGAGCGATGGCTCGACGGCCTGGACCCCGACCACACCCCGACCACTGGAGCGCAGTCATGACGACGTCACCGCAGACTCTCGGCCTGTCCGCCGACGAGGTCCTCACCACCACCCGTTCGGTGCGTAAGCGCCTCGACCTCGATCGGCCGGTGCCGCGGGAGGTGATCGAGGAATGCGTGCGCGTGGCCGCGCAGGCACCGTCCGGGCGCAACCGGCAGCAGTGGGACTTCGTGTTCGTCGAGGAGCCGGACCGCAAACGGGCCGTCGCCGAGATATGGCTGCGCGGGCTGATGGCCGGGGACGGCTCCGGTTCGGCAGGCCCGCTGCCCACCCGGATGAGCTTCGCCTCGGCCGAGTGGCGGCGGATCGCCGAAAGCCTCGGGCACCTCGCCGAGCACCTGCACGAGGTGCCGGTGCTGCTGATCCCGTGCCTGCGAGTGGACGACCGGTCCTCGCTGGACACGATCCGCGGCCAGGCCGGCAATTGGGGCTCGGTGCTCCCGGCGTTTTGGAGCTTCATGCTCGCGGCCCGGGAACGCGGCCTCGGCACTGCGTGGACTACGGCGCACCTGACGTACGAGCGGGAGATGGCCGAACTGCTCGGCATTCCGTACGACACCGTCGTGCAGGCCGCGCTCACGCCGGTCGCCTACACGATCGGCACGAGCTTCAAACCGGGCTCCCGTGCCGACAGCGGCGACTTCCTGCACTGGGACCAGTGGTGAGCCTGCTCAGTCCGGCAACTTCGCGATCCAGTCCAGCACCAGCGTGGTGAACTCGTCGGCGCGTTCCTGGTGCAGCCAGTGCCCGGCACCCGGCCAGGCCACCGCTTGGCTGGCCGGGTGCGCGCACAGCGAGCGTTCCCAGTCGGCCAGTTCCGCGGAGCCGTGCACGGCCAGCACCGGGCAGCTGCGGGCGGCCAGGAACTCATCCGAGGCGGGTCGCACGCCGAACTGGCCGTCGCCGAAGTAGATGCGATGGAAAGCTTCCGCCAGGACCCGGGGCTCCATGCCCGTGATCCGCCGGCCGTGCCAGGACCGCAGCCACGGCTGGGCGGACGGCTCCAGCGCGGCGAACGCGGTCGCGGCGATCTCGTTGCCCTCGTAGGTGCCCAGTTGTTCCGACAGGTTCGCGAGCGCCGCGGCCGTCGCTTGGCTGGTCCCATACGCGGGATCGACCGCGACGACCGCGCGGACCAGATCGGGGCGGGCGACGGCCAGCGCGGAGACCACATTGCCGCCGAGCGAGTGTCCCACGGCGACAACCGGTCCTGTGCCGAGCTGGTCGAGCAGGCCGGCAAGGTCCGCGGCGAACTCCTGCGGGGTGTAGCCCCACGCGGGCGCCGACGAGCGACCGTGCCCGCGCAGGTCCGGTGCGAGCACGCGGTGGCCGGCCGTGAACGCGTCGAACTGGAACAGCCAGTCGTGCGAATCGCAGGCCAGGCCGTGGACCAGCAGCACCGGATCGCCGGTGCCCTGATCGGTGTAGAACAGCTCGGCCGGGCCGGTTTTCGTAGAGGGCATGGGAACTCCAACCACCTTCGCACGGAAATCGCGGACGCCGCACCGCCCGCCGCCCAACAGCATTGCTCCCGCACCGCGGGATCGGCAGCCGCACGTTCCACCGGGCGGAAGCCGCCCGGCGACCAATCGCCCTCAGCCGACGGTATACGGGCGTCGCCGCGACACAGGAAGAGGACCACGTGACGAAGCCCGACGACAACCGCCTGCTGATCCGCGAACTCGTGGAGAACTGGGCGCTCTGGCGCGACGCGGGCGACAGAGAACGCTTCGCGACCGTGTGGCACCCGGGGTGGGGGTGGATGAGCGCGACCTGGTTCAAGGGTCCGCCGTGAGTTCATCGAGGCCAGCCGCACGGGCTTCGAAAACGGCGTGAGCATCCTGATCTTCCTCGGCGGGCACACCAGCGACGGCGTGGGCAGCCGTGCGATCGCCCAGACGAAGATGACCATCTCCCAGCGCGCCGCCGTCGACGGTGTGCTCGTTGACGGCGTGTGCACCGGGCGCTTCTTACGACTCCTCGCAGTGCACCGGCAGCTGGGAAATCGTGCGCCGCCAGCCTCGTCGGCGAGGGAGGGGGAGGCCGATGGACCGGATTCGCGCGCCGTTTGTCGATGTAGTCGGGCCAGCGCAGCAGCCGCGGGGAGACCCACTCCGGCGAACCCCGGGTTGTCTCCGCGGTGCGACGCGTCCGCATCACAGGAGTCCGAAGTGGACGCTGCGATGTAAACCGGGCATTTCCTACGTCAGCTGGATGTACCTGCTCGAGCCGCTACTGTCGACGCTGCCCGGCGTTACGACCCGCGAGCTCCAGGCGCGATCACTGCCGGGTTCCGGGCTGCCCGAGGCTGGTGGTCCATGGCGCGGTGGCGAGCTGCCCGTAGGTGGCCAGGGTCTTTTCGGCTGCGGCGAAGGCCGCCTTCGCCGCAGCTGCGGGCGGCAGGGCGTCGAGGTCGTCCGAGAACACTTCGACTGAAAGGGGTGCGGTGACCCCGTGCCGGCGCAAGGCGTCGAGCAGCTCGGCGGTGCTTCCGGCGCCGTGGCCGGGGAGGAGCCGATGGTGCCGCGCTTCGGTGGTCAGGTCGGGGAGCGGCTCGGGCAGGACGTCGCAGAGCTGGATCGACGTGATCCGGTCGGCTGGGACCGCGGCCAGATCGGCCGCTTGGGCGTCGGAGCGGAACCAGTGCCAGAAGTCGATGACGACGCCGCCACCGGACCGGTCGGCGGCGGCCACGACGTCCCAGACTTGCGCGAGCGTGCGGGCACTGCTGTAGGGGAGGAACTCGAACCCCACGAGCACACCGTGATCCGCGGCGCGATCGCACAGCCGGCCGAAGGACTCGACGAGCTCGGTCCGGGTGTGCTCGGTGAACATCGGGACGTTGAGCTGGCGGAAGCCGAGGGTGTCGGCCAGGTGGAACATCGCCGCTTCCTCGGGCGCCGGCTCGCCGGCCGCCCAGTCCCAGGTGTGCTCCAGCTCGAGGATGCGCAGGCTGTGCTCGTCGAGCAGGTCGCGCACAGCTTCGTCGGCCAGCCCGCAGCTGCGGTAGTCGTCGAGCCGCAGGCCGATCGCGGTGAAGCCGGCCCCGGCCGCGGCGCGGATGCGGGTGGCGAGATCGGCGTGGCGGAGGGTGTTCGCGCTGCAGGCCAAGTCTGGCACGGGCTCTCCCAGATTGATGTCCATCGTGGACGGTGCGTCAGTAGGTGGCGCGGCCGCCGGAGAGGTCGAACGTGAATCCGTTGGTAAAGGTGCAGTCCGGGCCCACGACGAAGGCGACCATGGCCGCGATCTCGGCCACCGTGAGGAATCGGCCGAGAGGGATCTTCGCCTTGCTGGCCGCGATGTGCTCGGGGGTGAGCTGGCGGAAGAACTCCGTCTCGGTGATCGCCGGGGCGATGCAGTTCACGAGTACCCCGTTGTCGCCCAGCTCCCGGGCGAGGGACTTGGTGAACCCGATGACGCCCGCTTTGGCCGCGGCGTAGGCGCTGATGCCCGGGTTGCCTTCCTTGCCGACGATCGACGACACGGTGAGGATCCGGCCGCGGCGACGCGCCTTCATCCCGGGCAGCACTGCCCGGGTGCAGAGGAACACCCCGGTGAGGTCGACTTCCAGCACCTGTCGCCAGGCCTCTGGCGGGTAGTCCTCCACGGGGGTGACAGGTCCGTTGATGCCGGCGTTGTTGACGAGGATGTCCACCTCGCCCACGGCTGCCACGGTGGCGGCGTGCGCCCGGGCCACCGAGTCCGCGTCGGTCACATCGACCTGGAACGCCGTGCCCGCCTCGGAAACAACGAGTCCGCTGAGGTCACGGTCCCAGATCGCCACCGTGGCTCCCTCGGCGGCCAGCCGTTGCACGATACCCGCCCCGATTCCGCGGGCGCCCCCGGTCACCACGGCGGTGCGACCGGCCAAGGTTCGATCCATGACTGTGCTCTCCTGTCCTCGCCGAGACGGTTTCCGGCCATCGTCGGCGTGTGGCGGGCGGTGGCGGAAGGAGTGCCTTCCGCTGGGTGGTGTCTCCGGTGCGGCCGACGGCGGCCGCACCGGAGCCGGGTCTACGCAGCGGTTTCCAGCCCGGTGATGAGCGCGATGAGCCGCTCCGTCGAGGCCTCACTCCGGTCGAGCACGCCGGCCAGCCGCCCGCGCCGGAGCACCGCGATGCGGTCGGCGATCTCGAGCACGTGGGGCAGCTGGTGGCTGACCAGGATCGTCGCGATCCCCTTGGCCCGGACCTTGTCGATCAGCGCGAGCACCTCCCGCTGCTGCTCCACACCCAGCGCGGCGGTCGGCTCGTCGAGCAGCAGGGCCCGCTTGCACCAGGTGACCGCGCGGGCGATCGCGATCGCCTGGCGCTGCCCGCCCGACAGCTTCCGGCATTCGCTGCGCAGGTCCGGGATCCGGATGTGGATGTCGTCGAGGGCCGCTCTCGCCTCGCTCATCATCCGGCGCCGGTCCAGCCACCGGACCCACCGTCCGGGACCCTGCCGGGGGCTCAGTTCGCGTCCGAGGAACAGGTTGTCGGCCACGTCGAGGTCCAGGGCCAGCGCGAGGTCCTGGTACACGGTCGCGATCCCCGCCGCCGTCGCGTCGGCAGGTCGCCTCAGGTGCCGGACCTCCCCGTCGATCATGAGGTGGCCGGAGGTCGGGGTGATGTTGCCGGAGAGGATGCCGAGCAGGGTGCTCTTGCCCGCACCGTTGTCTCCGACGAGGGCGAGCACTTCGCCCGGGTAGAGCTCCAGACTGATTCCGGCCAGGGCCGTCAGGCCGCCGTAGATCTTGGTGAGGTTCTGCGCGACGAGGATCGGTTCGTGCGTTCCGGTCATGTCGATGCTCCCGCGGGGGTCAGTTGATCGCCGGTCCATAAAGGAGCTCCTTGACGTCGGGGTGGTCGATGGTCTCGAGATCGGCTCCGACCGCGTCGAGTGTCACCTCGGGTTTGACCGCGGCCTTGTCGCCCCGCAGGTACGCCGAGGCGAACCGGATGGCGGTTTCCCCGGTGGCCTTGGCGTTCTGGACCACGAGGTACTGCAGTGACTTGTCGCGCAGGTACTTCACTTCGGTGGGGGTTCCGTCGTACGCGACGATGGGGACCGATCCGGTTCGGCCGGCGGCGGTGAGCGCGGCTGCGGCGCCTTCCGCGTTGACCTCGGTGACCCCGTAGATCCCCTTCAAGTCCGGGTAGGCGACGAGCAGGGAACGGGCGGCGGCCTGGGAACCGGAGGGGTTCCCGCCGGCGTTGTTCACGGGGGCGATCCGAACGTTGGGCGCGGCTTCGCGCAGGCCCGCCTCGAAGCCCTCGACGCGCTGGTCGAGGCTCGTGTTGCCGGCCATGATGTTGATGATCGCGACGGTGCCGGTTCCGCCGGTGTACTGGGCCATCTGCCGGCCCGCGAGCCGACCGCCCTGCAATCCGTTGCCGTGGATCCGGCTGACCAGGCCGCTGGGGTCGGCGAGCGTGCCGTCGACCGTGATGACCGGGATCCCCGCGGAGAGGAATCGCTGGATCGGCGGGCGCATCGCGACCGGGTCCACCGGTGCGACGACCAGGAGGTCGGGTCGCTGGGTGAGGACCGCGTTGAGCACTCTCGTCTGATCTGTGGCAGAGAAGTTGGGAGATCCCTGGTGGACCAGGGTGATGCCGTCGCGGGCCGCGCCCGGCTCCATCGAGCGCTTGATGGTGTCGAAGTAGGGGTTCTGAGTGACGCCGGGGACGTAGACGACGGTGAACTTTTTCGTCGCCGAGTCACTGGTCGAAGTGCCGCCGCTGCACGCGGCGAGCGCGGCGGCGGTGACGGCGGAGAGAGTGAGCGCGAACGTTCTGCGCCAACGGGGCATGGGGGTCTCCTTGGTCCGGAAGGGGTGGGGTCACGCGGAGCGGGCGGCGCGGACCCGCTGCTGGTCGGCGAGCACGGCGCCGACGAGGATGGCGCCGACCACGATGAGCTGCCACGCGGAGTTCGCCTTGGCGATCACGAGCCCGGTCTCCAGCACGGCGATGATGGCGGCGCCGATCGCGGTGCCGGCGATGGAACCGCGTCCACCGGACAGGCTCGCCCCGCCGATCACGACGGCGGCGATCGCGGACAGTTCGTCGCTCTGCCCCGCGGTGATGGTCGCCACCCCGAGCTGTGCCATCGCGAGGTAGCCGGCCAGGCCCGCGACGAGTCCCGACAGCACGTAGGTGCGCACGAGCTGGGCCCGTACGTCGATGCCCGTCCGGACGGCTGCCTGGGCGTTGCTCCCGATGGCGTGTGCCCGGCGTCCGTACCGGGTCTTCGCCAGGAACACCCAGGCGACGACGGTCACGGCCACCGCTACCGCCACCGGGACGGCGAGCCACCCGTCGGCCAGGAGCAGGTTGCCGATCTCCGAGAGCCGAGGAGGGAGGTCGGAGATGTCCTGACCCCCGTTGAGCAGCAGGGTCGCGCCCTCGGCCACACCCAGCGCCCCGAGCGTCACGATGAACGGGGTGACTTTGAAGCGGGTGATCACCAGTCCGTTGACCAGCCCGAAGACAGCTCCGACGGTCAGGGAAACCACGAGCCCGGTGACCATGACCAGCCCGGCTCCGGAGCCGGTGCCGAGCAGGCTGCGCATCACGACGGCGGAGACCATGCCGGAGAACCCGAGCACGGCGCCGATCGAGAGGTCGATTCCGCCGGAGACGATCACGAACGTCTCCCCGACGGCGAGGAGGAGGATTTCGGTGCCGCTGACGGAGATCGCCTGCCAGCCCTGCTTGGTCAGGAAGTTGTCGGTCGTGGCGGCGAAGCCGACGATGATGAGCACGAGCACGCCGAGCGTCCACAGGCTGGCGTTGCGTTCGAGGAAGTCCGGCAGGGGCCGGGGTCTCCGAGAGGTGAGCTCCGGGATCGCGGTTGCCGGTTGCAGAGGATCGCGGTGGACCGGTGCCGCTGTCCGCTTCGGGGACGGGACGTTCATGCAAGCTCCTTGTCGGCGTTGACTCCAGGGGCGGTGTGGTGAGGGTCGCCCGTGGGTCAGGCAGGGCCGAGCGGGCGCTTCCACCCGGTGGAATTCGCGCGACGGCGGGAAAGTGACGCCGCCGGTACGGTCCGGCGACCAGTCGTTCTCGAAAGGAACACCCGGTGTCCGGTTCGGACTCACAGCGGAAGTCGTTGCCCACCATCGTCCTCGTGCCTGGGATGTGGCACGCCGCTTCGGCCTGGGACGCCGTGGTGAAGCTCTTGGAGGCCGACGGATTTCCGTGCGTGCCGGTGACGCTGCCCGGGCCAGGGCGGGCCGGGGGAGACGCCACCTTCCACGGGCACCGTGACCACCTCGAGCGGGTGCTCACCGGAGTGGCGGGTGACGTGGTTCTCGTCGGGCATTCCTACGGCGGTGCCGTGATCGGCGAGATCCGAGCGGTACCCGCGGTGCGCTCGATGATCTTCGTGGCGGCGTTCTGCCTTGAAGTGGGGGAATCGGTCGCCGCCGTGAACGACGCACAACCGGGTTCCGACGCGGGTGCCTCGGCCATCGTCCGGTCGGGGGACTATCTGTCCATGGCGCCCGAAACCGCGAAAGAGGCGTTCTACCACGACTGCCCGCCCGCCGTGGCGGAGCAGGCGGTCGCGAGCCTGACGCCGGAGTTCCACGACACTCGCACCACCCGGGCGACCCGAGCCGCTTGGCGGGAAGTGCCGTCGCACTACGTGGTGTGCACTCAGGATCGCGCGATCGTGCCGGACGTGCAGCGCACCTTGGCAGCACGGCTCGACTCGGTCCGGGAGATCGATTCCGGCCACTGCCCGATGCTGTCGCAACCGGGCCGGCTCGCCAGGATCATCGCGGATGTGGCGGTGCGGACGACCCGCCAGTGAAGCCAGGACTGGAGAAGTATCCGTCACCAAGCCGGTTTCCCGGCACGGAGGAGATCTGATGACGCGATTGCACGTCGAGGAGTACGGCGACGGTGAGCGCACGGCTGTGCTGATCCACGGCCTCTCGTCGAGCTCGGCCACCTGGCAGCGGCTCGTTCCCGAGCTGACCCGCGCGGGCTATCGGGTCCTCGCGCCGGATCTCGCGGGCCACGGGCGTAGCGCTCGCACCCGCTACAGCCGGGAGCGGTGGGCCGAAGACCTGCTCGAAACCTTGCCGGCCGAGCCCGAACTGGCGATCGGGCATTCACTGGGCGGTGTGCTGCTCGCCATGATCGCCGAGCGGCTCCGACCTGCCCGCGCGATCTACGCCGATCCGGCCTGGTACCCGTGGCAGGGCGTCGGCTACGGCGAGGCGCAGCCCGCGATCCGAACCGCCAAGGGGTGGTCGCACGCCGACGCGCGAGCCGCACATCCACAGTGGAGTGACGAGCTGGTGGCGGCCAGGGTGGCGGAACTCGGCACCTGGGACCCGGAGACGACTCACATGGACTACCTCGAGACCGCCTACGTCCCGGTGTTCCCGGTCGTGCCGTCGCTGATCGTGCGGGCCGGCACGAGCGACCTGATCGCTCCGGCTCTCGCCGACCACTTCCAAGACGTCGGGTTCACCGTCCGGACGGTGCCGAGCACCGGTCACTTCCTTCACCTGGACGACCACAAGGGATTCGTCGCGGCGCTCGACGGCTGGGTGTGACCCGTTCGACCATGCCCGCCGGGCATAGTCGCGGTGCTTCAGAGGCATTTTCGCGGCGCCCGCGGCGGGGGCAAGATCGAGGGCGTGGCTCCGTCGGTGCTCGGCTCCGGGGTCACGTCCCTTTGCGACAGTCAGGACGAAGATGGAATTGCACGTTCGCCGCTGGACGGGAGGTGCCAGGACCGCACTGCTCGTCCACGGGCTCTTCAGCGACAGTGCTTCGTGGCACCGGCTGGGCCCCAGTCTGGCCGAGCGCGGGTACACGGTGCTGGCGCCGGACCTGCGTGGTCACGGCCGGAGTCCGCGCGGCCGGTACTCGCCGACCGACTGGGCGCTCGACCTGATCGACACGGTCGGCCACACCCGGATCGATCTCGCAGTCGGGCACTCGCTGGGCGGTCTCGCGCTCGCGGTGGCGGCGCACGCCATCCGGCCGGGCAGTGCGGTGTACCTCGATCCGGCGTGGCGGATGTCGGCCGAGCAGGACAAACGGTCCCGGGTCGAGTGGAGTTCCTGGCTGGAGTGGACCGAACCGGCTCAGCTCCGCGCGCGCCTGGGTGAAAGCTGGCCCAGGGACGACCTGGCCCTGCGCTGGGACTCTATGTGGCGGACCGACCCCGCGGCCATCCCCGGGCTCGCCGCCGGTGCCGGCTACGACCACTCCCCGGAACCGGCGCCGTGGCCGGCGCTTGTCCTGGGTGCCGACGGCAGTGAGTACATCACCGAAGCGCATGCGCAGGAACTGCGGGCTCGCGGCGTGACGGTCGAGACGGTCGCCGGTTCGGGGCATTCCTGGTTCCGTGAGAACTTCGCGGGGTTTCTCCGTCGCCTGGATCGCTGGTTCGCACCAGCGGGCGCTCGCCGGCAGCGAGAAGGAGATTCTTGAAGCCGTGACGTGATCACGGTGCGGCTTTGTTCCCACCCCATAAGATGACCGGTCATATACCCCTTTCGGGTCACCCGCTCAGCGACGACGACACCCTCGTTCAGAAGATCCGCCTGATCATCGAGGTCCGGTCGTGGGCCGAGGCGCTGGGGGAGTACCACCACATCAGGCCGGGCCAGGTTCCATGGCCCACCAGCAAAACAAGGAGAAATTCATGACGAACCGTCCCTTCCGCTTCGGCGTCAGCCTCCTGGCCACCGGCTCACGCTCGACGTGGCAGGCCAGGGCCCGGCAGGCCGAAGATCTCGGCTACGACACCTTGCAGGTCCCCGACCACCTCGGTATGCCGGCGCCGTTCCCCGCGCTGGTTTCCGTGGCCGAGGCGACCTCACTGACCGTGGGCACGTACGTGCTGAATGCCGGATTTTATCGTCCGGCTCTGCTCGCCCGTGACGTCGCCGACACGGCTCTCCTCACGGACGGCCGGCTGGAGGTGGGCCTCGGTACCGGCGCTATCGCGGCGGAGTTCGAGGCCGCCGGGGTGCCGTTCCCCAGCGGGGGAGCGCGGGTCGAGGGCCTGGCCCGCACTGTCGCCGAAATGAAGCAGGCCCTCGCGGCCGTCGGTGTCCCGGTCCCGCCCTTGCTGCTGGCCGGCGACGGCGACCGCATGCTGCGGCTCGCGGCGCGGGAAGCCGACATCGTGGGGCTGTCGCTCCTGTCCGCGACCCGGCCCGGTGCGGACCCGGCGAAGGTGCTGGACGACCGCGTCTCGTTCGTCCGGATGGCAGCGGGTGGTCGACTCTCCGCCTTGCAGCTCAATCTTTTCGTCTCAACCGTGTCGGTTTCCGGGGAGGTCGACCTGTCCTTCGCCCGCGCGGCGGCCCCCGACCTTCCTGAGGAACACCTGCTGTCCCTGCCGGGCGTGCTGGTCGGCTCCGCCCGCACGATCGCAGACCGGCTGCTGGACTACCGCGAGACCCATGGCATCACCTACCTCAGCGTGCTCGAGCCGGCCATGCAGGAGTTCGGAAAGGTCATCGAACTCCTCCGCTGAGGCCGGCTGTCCACAGTGGCCGGAAAGATCGCCGAAGGGAGCCATCCTCGGTGACCTGGTCCCCGGTCGAACTGCGCTGCGAGCCCGGAAAGGTCGAAGCCGCCGCGCGGCCCGCGCATCGTCCAGGGCGTCTGAGCCGATGAACATCCGGAAAGGACGATCGTGAAGGCGTTCGTGTTCGAGGGCATCGGGGAACGGGCCGAAATGCTCCGGGGACCTTCCGGATCCACGGCCGTGGCGCGGTGAGGTGATCATGTGGATCCTCGCCGCTCCGGTGCACACCTCGGACCTGCATCTCGTGCGCGGCCGGTACGGGCGCCGCCCCGCGTTGCCTGCATCGACGACGACACCGCGGCCCAGGCGATCGTCAACCTGGTGGCGGCTGGGATGCTGACCATGTCTGAACACCGTCCGCGCTCTGGCGACGTCCTGACCCAGACCGCGGCCGGTTCAGCCGTGGGCGGGCTCGTGCTGCAGCTCACCGTGCCGAGGGATTCCGCACGGTGAACCTGGTTCGCCGCCGCGACCAGATCGCTGAGCTGTGGCGCTGGGTGCTGACGTCGTCTTGTCCACTTCGGACGACTATCGGGTCGCTCGGCTCGTGCAGGCGACCGAGGGGGGACCGCGTAAGGCAATCGACAGCGTTGCCGCGCACGTGGGAGCGACCCTGGTGCGGGCACTCGCACCACGGGGGCCGGCTCGTCGTCTTCGGAGCCCTGTCCTCGCACCGCCAGTCAGCCCCGGCCGTCTACGAGCTTCCGGTCGTCAGCCCAGACCTTGATCTCGCTGAGGTGCTGCGGGCTGCCGATGGCGTTACCCGCCATAGAAAGCCCTTGCTCGACCTCAGCGTGAAATTGATCGCTCTACCGCCGAATCCAACCGGACAGGAGAACTCATGAATACCGACGCCCGCGCTGTAGCGACGCAAATCTACCGGATCTTCGACATCGGCGACGTCGCCGCTCTCGACGACGTCCTGGCACCCGAGCTGGTGGACCACAATCCGATTCCCGGCACCTCCTCGGGGGTCGAAGGTATGCGGCTGCTCGTCGCCGCCGTCCGCGATGCTTTCACCGCCACTCGACACGAGGTGCTGCACCTCACCGAGGCCGGCGAAGGCTGGATCGTCGGACACTGGCGCATGACCGGCATCCACACCGGCCAGTGGCTCGGCACGCCCGCCACCGGCCGCCCGGTGAGTTTCACCGGGACCGACCTGATGCGGGTCGTCGACGGCAAGGTCGTCGAGCTGCGACACGTCGAGGAGCTCTTCCAGCTCCACCAGCAGATCACCGCATGACAACCTCACCGAGACTTTCCCCTTTTCGCGCAGCAGGATCGTGCTTTGCTGGGAATCCAGGTCGCGGGGCCGGAGGGCCAAGGCGCCGCCTCGCCGGCAGGCGCCTTCCTCGCGCAGGCGACAGATCAGAGCGTCGAGCTCGGGGTCGTCGCCGGTGCTGGCTACGACCTCGTTGAGCTCGGCAAGCTAGCTGTTGGTGAGGGCGCGGCGCGTGGAGGCGTTGTGGCGCGGTTTGGTGACGCGTCGGGCGGGGTTGTGGTGTTGCTCGAGGCGGCCGTCGTTTTCGAGGTGCTGGTAGAGGCAGCGCACGGCGGCGACGATGTTCTCGGCGGCGTTGCGTCCACCGCGGGGGTTGCGGCGGACCAGGGCGGTGCGGCGGACGGTCTCGGAGATGGCTTTGATCTCGGTCGCGGTGATGGTGTCCATCCGGCGATCGCCCCACTGCGCTTCGGCTTTGTTCCAGTAGGAGCCGTAGGAGGCTGCCGTGCTGGGGGAGACGAGCGAGGCCACGACGGGGATCCATTCGCTGATCGTGGGGATCGGTCGCTGGTTCTCCTTTGTGTCGGGCGCGGGCTCGGTGGTGATCAGGTCAGTGGGGTCGACGCCGAGACGGGCCAGAAGCAGCCGTGCTGCTTCGAGTTCTTGGGGCGCGGGCGCGTTCATGCGGGCTCCTCGGTGACGGCGAGGGAGGTGTGGGAGGTGCGCAGCATTGCCTGCACGACCGGCTCGGGGTGGACGATGAGCGCGTCGTGGCTGGGGTCGGCGACCAGAAGCAGCCGACTGCCGGCGCGGGCGCCGCAGCGTCTGCGGACGGGCCTGGGCAGGACGACGTAGGGCTTGCGGGGCATCACGAACACCCGGTCCGCTCGGCGGTGGATCACGACCGAGGTCTGGACGAGGGTGATCAGCAGCCTGTCGCCGGGCGCCAGCCGAGGGCCTCGACGGCGCCGCGATCCTGCAGCCGCCCTCCGGTGTCCATGACGGCCATCGACACGCGCGGGCCGCCGCTCGAGTCGCGAGACGTCAGCAGGGCTAGCCCGAGCGGGACGGGCATCGAAGGGGAGGTGCGGCCGCTGCGGGAACGGGGGACCGGGCGGGCAGGGACAACTAGCTGAGCGGCCCGGTCATGCGCCACCTCCCCTCGGGGAAGGCGCGTCCATGATCAGCGTAGCTGAGCTGCGGTGATCGTCGACGTGAGAAAGACCCGCCGTAGCGGGTCCCTTACTCTGTGGTGTGGGAGATCTCCCATGAATCTGTGTCCGAGGACGATCTTGCTCACTATCTACACGCTTGCAACTACCCGGTTGACCTGCAGGTTCTCAGTAGTTGGACCCGAAGCCACCCGCGCCCCATGGGGCAATTGAGTGTCCGAAACACTTCACCAGCAACACCGACCGAGCCGCTGCTCTTGCCCCTGGCTCGAGTACTACAACACTCAACGCCGCCACAGCGCACTCGACGGCCACCCACCCACCAGCCGACTGCCACCAACCTGATGGCCAAATACACCTAGGACGTGTCCTGTAAGTGGTGACCTCGGTGTCTGGTAACTATGCGCGGTGGTTGGTCGCGGTGAGTTGACGGACAAGGCGTGGTCGGTGATCGAGCCACTGCTGCCTCCGCGGCAAAAGCGGTGGCCGGCGGTGGCGTGATCACCGCCAAGTCATCAACGCGATCCTGTGGAAACTGCGCACCGGCACCCCGTGGTGTGACCTGCCCGAACGGTATGGACCGTGGAAGACCGCGCATGAACGGCTGCGGCTGTGGACCAAGGACGGCACCTGGGACAAGATCCTCGACCGGGTGATCGTCAAAGACGACGCCGTCGGCGACCTCGAGTGGATCATCTCGGTTGACTCGAGCGTGGTCCGGGCGCAGCAGCATGCTGCGGGCGCCCGGAAAAAAGGGGATGCAGCGACGACACCGAAACCCCCGCCCTCGACGGAGAAGGACTTGGCCGGTCCCGAGGCGGACTGAGCACCAAGATTCACCTCGCCGTCGACGGGCGCGGTCTGCCGATCCGGTTCCTGCTCACCCCAGGCCAAGCTGGAGGCAACACGCAGCTGCTGCCGCTGCTGGACGGCATCAGCGTCGCCCGCCCCGGACCAGGCCGGCCCCGCTGCCGGCCGGAGACGGTGATCGCGGACAAGGCGTATTCGCATCCCTCGACCCGGCAGGCGATGCGAGACCGGCAGATCGCCTTCGTCAGCCCGCAGCGCGATGACCAGATCGCCCGCCGTGTCGCCAAAGACTCCCGCGGCGAGCGACCACCGACCTTCGACGCCGAGGTCTACAAGCAGCGCAACGTGGTCGAACGCTGCTTCAACCGACGCACACAATTCCGCGACCTGGCCACCCGCTACGCCAAACGCGCCGCCTACCACCACGCCGAACTCAATATCGCCGCCATCGTGCTCTGGCTCCGATAACTTACAGCACACCGCCTAGGTACCTGGGCCAGAAGTCCGAACCTGGAGAGGGTGGCGTGATTCTCCAGATGAAGGGATTCGTCCTGTACAACTCACTTAGTCGGTCGTCGCGCCAGCTCTCGTAGGCGAAGTCCTCGTCAACCGGGAAGCGATCCTCGGGGGTGTCGAGGTCGAGGTAGTGCTCCCTCCCAACGTCGACGAGATCAAGCTCGTCACCTTCGAGCTCCAGGCTGCGGACGGAGCAGCTGAACGAGTCCGCGTAGGACATGGGAACCCGTTTCCCGGTCGCGGCGTCGGTAGCGACACCCCAGTCGCTCTCGGTCGCCCCGTGTAACCCTCCACTGCCCTCGCAGGCGCGGCAGCCGACGGCCATGTCGTCGTCGGAGTAGATAAGTGTAGTCGCGCCAAACGCGGCGACCATGCCGCCCCGTTCCGACGACGGCAGTTGACCGATGACATCTCAATCCTCTTTGGTCATGACCTCGTCCTTACTTCCACCCGAATTCCATAGTTCTCGAACAGCTCAGACGCGAGCTCGGGACCACAGTACTTCGGAAAATGATTCCAGTACCACGCCGTGCCATCGTCAATACTACTTCTGTCAATACGGGGATTTTGGTCAAAATCCAGGCATTGCGCGAATAGTGCATCGATTCGAGCAACGTCGCCGGCGATATCGATCACTTCCCGAAACGCGATCATTTGTCGATGTTTGAGCAATCCAGACAGAACACTTCGAACCCCGAGTCGCCCATAGTACTCGTCCAGCGATCCACCAAATGAGGCCTCGCATTCGCTGGCAAATCCATCCCACTTATCCACCAGGGTTCGAGGCGTGTCTCTCACCTTCGATGCCGGCGAAAGTCCGAATTCTTGTAGACGAAGCGTGAAACTCTCATCGAAATCCATTTTGCTCTCACTTTCAATCCGCGACATCACTCGAGATCACCCGGCATCCCGTCGAAAGATCGAATTCCACCATCCAGATGATAGTAATTTAGAATCCCCGCGTTACGCCTAGGGCATGTCTGACAAAGCCTTGGTCCAGGTGATCACGGCATGGAGGACTACTGCGGAGCGGTAGACGATGGCCAACTTGTCGAAGCGGGTGGCCAGGCCGCGCCATTGTTTGAGCAGGTTGAAGCCGCGTTCGACGACGTTGCGGCCTTGGTAGTCGACCGGGTCGAACGCTGGTGGGCGGCCGCCTCGTGAACCCCGCCGTGCGCGGTGCCCGACCTGATCGGCAGGTTCGGGGATCACGGCGGTGATGCCGCGGGTGCGCAAGTGCCCGCGGATCGCTCGCGAGGAGTAGGCCTTGTCGCCCCGGACCCGGTCGGGACGGGTGCGCGCCCGGCCACGCCCCATTCGAGCGACGCGCAGATGTCGCATCAGGTGCGGAAACATCGGCGCGTCCCCGGCTTGGCCGGGCCCGACCAGAGCTACCAGCGGCCGCCCGTTGCCGTCGACGAGGTGGTGAACTTTGGTGCTCCAGCCTCCGCGGGAGCGGCCGATCGCGTGATCAGGCGGCTCGGCGAGCAGATCCGTGTAATTCGACCCAGCCCCCCGTGACACGCCTGACGTTGGTGGCGTGCTGATGCGCCCGCGCGATCGTGGAATCCACCGACACCGCCCAGTCGATCTGCCCGGCCGCGTCCGCGGCGGTGAGCAGCCGCTGCAGCACCATGTCCCACGTGCCGTCCCCCGCCATCCGGCGATGCCAGGTCCAGATCGTCTGCCACGAACCAAACACCTCGGGCACGTCCCGCCACGCGATCCCACACCGATATCGGTAGACGATCCCCTCCACCATCGCCCGCGCATCCGAAAACGGACGACCCCGCTTACCGGTCCGCGCCGGCAACAAGTCTTTGATCAACGCCCACTGCTCGTCTGACAGCAACTGAAACCGCGACACGACCGACAGCATCCCAGCTGCCACAGACGATGTTTGTCAGACACGCCCTAGTCGTGGGGTCAGTATACGTGATGGCGAATTCACCACTCTCGGGGTCATAGTAATACGTCTTTCCAGTGGTGGAATTTACCCTGCGGAGCACATCTCTGCGGCCTCCGTCACATTGACACGTTAGATCGATTGCACCGTCTTCGTACTCACGTATTGATTCACTGCCAAATTCTTTGCCATGGGCCGCATACTTTTGCGCAAGCCTGCCCGGGCTACTCCACGGCTCGCAGTTATGAACGAGTACTGGCATACTGCCCGCGAGTACGTAGTAGGTGTGGGTCGTGTCGATGGTGAGGTTGTACGTGCGGAAGCTGCTGGTGTAGCGGTACAGAGTTTGGATGGCGGCGTGGCCGTCGGCCTGTTCGTCTGCGGAAATGACCGCGCGCCTTCTGCGACCCGCACGCACTCGGGCAGCGCGGCAGCAAAGAGAACACCAGATGGTGCAACAAGCGGAACGCCAACTCATGGCCAAGATCATTCGCAACGATCGGTAGAAGCCGCCCCGGGTCCAGCGGCCGCTTCTGCCACTCGACTATGCTCTCGACCACCTCGTCGGTGATGGCGGAGATAGTCTGGCGCGAGACTTCGGCGCCATTGACCTCGGCCAGGTGCGCGCAGATCTCGCCGGTCGTGAGGCCCTTCGCGGCCAGGGAGATCACCGCGCCGCCCACACGTTTCTGCCGCTTGGCCGCGAATCTCGGGCTCGAAGCTGGCATCCCGGCCGCGCGACACACCGGTCTGCACCCGAGACGACGTCGGTGGGCACCGGTCTTGGATCGGTGTCGTTGGGGCGAGTTACTGGTCCCGCGGCCGGTGGGGTCGTGCTTGTCATTGCCGACATGGGCGGTGATCTCGCCGTCCAACACGGACTCCAGCTGCCGTTCGGTCAGCTGCTGCAGCACGCCGCCCTCACCGGTCAGCGTCAGCCAGCCGGCTTTCGCGCGGCTCATCAGCTGTTACACCGGACGTTTTACAGTCTCCTACCTGGGCGGCAGGCTGCGCTCGGGCTGGTCCGGCCCGAGAGTCGCCGTCGCTTCGAGGCTCTCTTGAATGAGAAGCACGCGAAGCGAGCCCTTGTTGAGTTGCCGCCATCGGTGTTTGACGTGGCCGCCGTAGAAGAGGCTCTCGCCGGCACCCAGCTTGAAGGTGCCGTGGCCCTCGACCTCCATCTCGCACCGCCCCGAGGCGACGTAGATCATCTCGCGGGCGGCGTGTGTGTAGTACTCCTCGAACTCACTGGGCCCTGAGCGGTACTCGACCGGCAGGAAGGGCCAGGCTCCGCGGACGAGGAAGCGAGCCATGCCGGTGCTGTGCTCGACCTCCAGGGCTGAGCGTCGTTGGACTCCGCCGAAGTCTTCCGCGCTGCCCAACGCGACCAGCGCGTGTGCCGTAGTGCCGAGCACGTCCGCGATCAGCGTCAGCGTGCGCATGCTCGGGCGCGACAGGCCCCGCTCGATCTTGCTCAGAAACGGATGCGAGAGCCCGGTGGCTCCCTCGACATCCTTCAGGGTCAGCCCGAGCGACTGCCGACGCTCCCGGATCCCGGCGCCCAGGGCGCCGAGCATCCGGTCACTGCGTCCCTGATCCATCTGCTCCTGCTCTCCTCCATGCGAACCCGTCGTCCTGATCATATCGGCGGACGCTCACCGGCTCGCCGTCGCCCATGCAACCAATGTTCCCCACGGGAACAGTTCACCAACGCGAAACACGAGCATACGAAGCCGGTAATAACTGCTGGCCACTGTTCCTCGCAGGAACATTCCGCCCCCGGGCCAGGATCCCCGCGACAGCGTGCGCTGCGCGCAACTCCGCCGGCCCCCTAGCTCAACCGGACAGGAGCTTCCAGACATGAGGCTGCTTGACGTTCCCGTCATCGACATGCACCCGTTCCTCACCGGCGATGCCGAGGCGCGCGCAAAGGTCGCGAGGGAGGTCGACCGCGCGTGCCGTGACATCGGCTTCCTCGTGATCAACGGACACGGCGTCGACCCTGCGCTCATCGAGCGCACCAGGGAGATCTCACGCCAGTTCTTCGACCTCCGCGCGGAGCGGAAGCTGAGCGTGGCCAAGCCGCAGCCCGGCGTCCTGCGCGGCTACCTGGGCGTGGCGGGTGAGTCCATCGGCCGCTCTCGTGACCTCAACGCCAAAGCCGGCGATTTGAACGAAAGCATGCAGATCGGGCCGATCGACGTCCCGCCAGACGACTACGCGTTCGCGCCGGCGGCGGGCCAGCACTTCGCCCGCAACCTCTGGCCTGACGAGCCGGTGGAGTTCCAGAAGATCTGGACCGAGTACTACGAGGCGATGTCGGAGCTGGCGGATGAGCTGATGCGGGCCTTCGCGCTGGCCCTGGGCGAGGAAGAGTCGTACTTCGAGGACAAGCTCGACCGCCACATCAGCAGGCTCCGCGTCCGCAACTACCCCGCGACCGACAACCCGGCAGAGCCCGGCCAGATCCGGGCCGGCGCCCACACCGACTGGGGCAGCCTGACGATCCTGGCCACCGAGGACGCCCCCGGCGGACTCCAGGTCCGCAACGCCGAAGGGGAGTGGCGCGATGTCCCCATTCTCCCGGGCTGCTTCATCGTCAACATCGGCGACCTCATGGCCCGTTGGACCAACGACGAGTGGGTGTCCACCCTCCACCGCGTCGTCAACCCCCCGGCTGAGCAGGCGTCGACGAGCCGGCGGCAGTCGCTGATCTTCTTCCACAACCCCAACTACGACGCAGTGATCGAGTGCATCCCCAGCTGCCTGCCCGAGGGCGCGACGCCCAAGTACCCGACCACCACGTCCGGCGAGCACCTCTTGGAGATGTTCGTTCGCTCCCAGAACGACTACTGAGCACCAGACATCCGAGCCACGTATCCGGCCAGCCAGCCAGAAAGTGAGTGAGCACGATGACGCTTCTTGACGTTCCCCTGATCGATCTCAGCGGATTCCGCGATGGAGACGAGGCCACCCGCCGGCGCATCGCCGACGAGGTCGGGCGGGCCTGCCGGGACATCGGTTTCCTGGTCATCAAGGGGCACGGCGTGGCCCCGGAGAAGATCAAGACCGCCTACGAGACGAGCCTGGAGTTCTTCGCACAGGACGTGTCCGCCAAGGCCGCGGCCGGCCGGCCCGACCCCTCGCACATCCGCGGCTACATCGGGCTCGGTGTGGAGTCGCTGGCGCAGCTCGACAACATGGCCGCTCCGCCGGACATCAAGGAGCTCTTCGACGTCGGGCCGTCCGATGTGCCTGCCGACGCTTACCACGAGGCCGGTGGTGCGGCGTTCGCTCCGAACGTGTGGCCGGAGACGCCGAGCGCGATGAAGCCGGTCCTGACCGACATGTTCGACACCATGACGGGTACCGCTCAGCTGCTCAGCCAGGTCTTTGCGATGGCGCTAGACCTCGAGCCCGACTACTTCCTCCCGAAGATCGACAAGCACACCAGCATCATGCGCGTGAACTACTACCCCTCTCAGGAGGAGCAGCCACTGCCGGGACAGATGCGGGTGGGCCAGCACACCGACTACACCGCGTTCACGGTCCTGTGGCAGGAAGCGGTCGACTCCGGAGGCCTGCAGGTGCTCAACAAGGCCGGTGAGTGGGTCGATGTTCCGGTCATCCCGGACTCCTTGGTGGTCAACATCGGCGACTCCCTCGCGCGGTGGACCAACGACACCTGGGTCTCCACCATGCACCGCGTCGTCAACCCCGAGCGCACCGTCGTTCCCACCAACAGGCGCATCTCGATCGTCATGTTCTTCCAGCCCAACTACGACGCGGTCATCGAGTGCATCCCCACCTGCCAGGGCCCGGACCGGCCGGCGAAGTACGCCCCGATCAAGAACGGCGAGTACCTCGCTGCCAAGTTCGCTCAGCAGCAGATCGACGAGGAGGAGATCGCGTGACCACCACCACGAGCGCCGGCGTCCTGAACTGGGTCAACGTCTTCGCCAAGAATCTTGAGGACCTGCCCAGGTTCTACGCCGAGCTGTTCGGCCTGAGTGAGGTCGAGCAGATGCGCAACAACGTCTTCCGCGGCTTCTCCACCGGCGCGAGCGGCCTGGGGTTCCTCTCCCCGGAGGTTTACGACCTGCTTCACCTGGAACCCCTGCGCGAGACCCAAGGCGCCGGCTTCCTGCTCAACTTCGAGACCGGCTCTCACGACGAGGTCCACCTGCTGATCGACTCCGCCGTCGCCGCGGGCGCCACCCTGGTCAAGGAGCCCTACGAGACCTCCTACGGCTGGTACCAGGCCGTGCTGACCGATCCGGAGGGCAACGTGTTCCGGATCAACCACATCTTCGGGAGCGTGACGTGACCGGTCGCATGACCGGTGCGGTCGCCATCGTCACCGGGACCGCACACCCCAACGGTATCGGCGCGGCCACGGCCCGCCGGCTCGCCGAGGAGGGTGCCAAGGTGCTGATGACCGACCTGCTCGGTGAGGTCGGGAAGCAGACCGCGGCCGAACTCACCGGCCGCGGCCTCGAAGTCAGCTTCGTGATCCACGACGTCACCTCCGAGGCCGCGTGGCAGGAGACTCTGCAGACATGCCGGTCGACTTACGGCGAGCCGACCGTGCTCTTCAACAACGCGGGCGTCTTCAACGGCACGCCGATCACGGAGGAGGACATGCCGGGCTGGAGCCGCACCATCGCCGCGAACCTGACCAGTGTGTTCCTCGGAATGCGCACCGTCATCCCGGCGATGATCGCCAACGGCGGTGGCTCGATCGTCAACACCTCCTCGATCTGGGGGCTCGTCGGCGCCGAAGGTGGCGCGGCCTACCACGCCAGCAAGGGCGGCGTCACGGTACTGACCAAGCATGCCGCGATGGCACACGTCCGCGACGACATCCGCGTGAACTCGGTCCACCCCGGAGGAATCGACACCGTAATCATGGAGCAGTCCGGAAAGGACAACGCCGACCAGGTGGCCGCCCGTACGCCGATGGGTCGACTGGGCAAGCCCGAAGAGATCGCGGAGGCGGTCCTCTTCCTGTCCTCCCCGGGAGCTTCCTACGTCACGGGCACCGCGTTCGCCGTCGATGGCGGATACACCGCCCTGTGAACCACCGATAGCGCTCGCGCCGGCCGCCGCCCTTGGCACCGATGAGCGGCGCGAGCCCCGCACACAAAGCCTCGGCCCGACGAGGGCCGGCGCGCACCTCTGAGCGCCATCACACCGTCGAGACGCGACTCCTCAGCGAGCGAAAGGTCCATCAGCCATGCCCATAATCACTGGATCGAAAAGCCGGCCGACGACTCGACCTCGTTGCCGCCCGATCGCTGCGGCGATCATCGGATCGCTCTCCGCCTTCAGCCTCGTGGCCTGCGGGGCGTCGAGCTCCGCAGGGTCTTCGGACTCCGGTGCGAACGGTGGCTCCTCGAGTGGTGCGGTGGCCTTCTTCACCGATGGCCTCGGCAACTCCTACCTCCAGTCGGCGACGAACGCCGCCAAGGCGCTGGCCGCGAAGGACGGCGTCAAGATGGACGTCTTCAGCGCCGACTTCGACTCCGGCAAGCAACTGACTCAGATCCAGGACGCCGTCTCCAGCGGCAAGTACAAGGCCTTGGTTGTCGAGGCCATCGACGGGCAGTCGGTGTGCAGAGCGCTGACCGACGCCGCCCAGCACCTGATCGTCTCCATCTACAACACACCGATCTGCGGCCACGTGCAGGATCTGTACTCGCCCGGCACCATCGGATTCTTCGGACGCCTGGAATCCGAGACAGGTCGGCTCTTCGCCGGTTATCTGCACAAGGCGCTCCCCAACGGCGGCAAGGTCGCCTATCTTCCGGGGCCGGCCAGCAGCTCGATCGTCCAGCTGACCACCCAGAGCTTCCTCGACGAGCTCAAGAAGTATCCGAACCTCGACCTGGTCGCCACCGTCCCAGGCAACTGGGACGGAGCCACCGGCCTCGCGGCCACCCAGGACATCATGCAGGCCCACCCCGACATCAACGGGATCGTCTTCGGCGACGACAACACCGCCACACCCTCGATGAAGTGGCTCATCGACACCGGAAAGCTGGGCGACATCAAGGTCGTCTCGCTCGCCGGAGCCGCCAACGTGGTCGACATGGTCAAGGCCGGGCAGGTCTACGCCGACATCGCCGGCCTACCCGTGGAAGAAGCCACCCGCGCACTCCAAGCCGCCATCCAGACCATGCGAGGTCAGAAGATCGACGTTCCCGGCTTCGATCTCACGACGAAGGTCTACAACGTCCTCAAGGACCCGATGTTCCACGGTGGAGACCCGGTCATCACCAAGGCCAACGCCGCCGGCTTCAAGTCGACCTGGAGCGTGGGATGAGCATCGCCCGTCCCGATCTGGGCGCCGTCCCGGGCGTGAAGCACGCCCGGGACGGGAGCGAACGCGCGCCGGAGTGCAGGGTGCTCGCTGCGGTGGACCTGCACAAGGCCTACCCGGGCATCAAGGCTGTCGACGGCGTGACGCTCACGCTTCGCGCCGGGACGGTGCACGGTCTCGTCGGGGCCAACGGTGCGGGGAAGTCGACGCTGCTCAAGATGCTCACCGGCGTGGTCAAACCCGATGCCGGCTCGCTCGTCCTCGACGAACACCAGGTGCACCTGCACGGTCCTCACCACGCCAGGAAGCTCGGCATCGCCGCTGTGCACCAAGAGCCCAGCCTCGTCCCCGGTCTGGACCCGGTGGCCAACGTCTTCCTGGGCCGGCAGATGCACGTCCTGGGCATCCGCAGACGGCGCATGATGGTGTCCGCCTTCAATCAGGTGTGCACCGACCTGGGGCTGGACGTGCCCACCACCGGCGCCAGCTTGGGCTTGCCGGTCGCCGTGCAGCAGCAGATCGAGATCATCCGTGCGCTCCAGCAAGAGTCCCGCGTCCTGGTCCTGGATGAGCCCACCGCCGCGCTGGGCGCCGAGGAGCGCCTCAAGCTCCACGCCATCATCAGACTGCTTCGCTCCCGGGGAACCGCGGTCCTGCTCATCAGCCACCACCTCGAGGAGGTGCTCGAGCTCGGCGACGAGATCACCGTCCTGCGGGCCGGCGCAGTCGTGGCCCACGGTAGGGCATCGACCTTCACCACGGACTCCTTGACCACAGCCATGGTGGGCCGCGCCGTCAACGCTGTGACTCGCAACCGCTCACACCCACCGGACAGCACCAAACCCGCTCCGGCATTGGAGGTGCGTGACATCGTGACACCAGGCCGGCTGCGCATCGACCACCTCTGCATCCGCCCCGGCGAGATCGTGGGCCTGGTCGGGCTGGTGGGCTCTGGACGTACTCGTCTGCTGCGAACCATCGCAGGACTGGAGCCTGTCCTCGGCGGGGAGATGCGCGTGGACGGGCGCGCCACGGCCTGGCCCAGCACGCCACGCCAGGCACTCACCCAAGGGATAGCTCTCGCACCCGAAGACCGGCGCACGCAGGGCTTGATCCTGCGTCAACTGTCCTGGACCAACATAACCGTCAGCACCATCACGCGGCCCGCGCGGTGCGGCCTCGTCAGACGTAAGCGCGCCTACGCCGCAGCCGCCGACTGTGGTGCCGCAGTCAGCCTCCCTGCCCACCGTCTCAAAGCGGCGGCCGGCACCCTCTCCGGCGGGAACCAGCAGAAGGTCGTCCTGGCGAAGCTTCTCCACGCCCGCCCGCGCGTCCTCATGGTCGATGAGCCCATGCGCGGCATCGACGTCGGCGCCAAAGACGAGATCTTCCGCGTCGTCGAAGCCGCCGCCGCCGAGGGCACCGCGGTCCTGATCGCCTCGGAGGAGACCGAAGACCTCCTCGGCTTCTGCGACCGCGTCCTGGTCATGCGACACGGCCGGGTCGTCGCGACCTCCTCCGGAGCCGAAGGCCGCGAGCAAGCGTACGCAGCCATGCTGCTCGAACCCACTCCCATCGCCGTAGAGGAGGGAGCCCCATGAACTCCCTGAACACCATCCGCTTCGCCGGCCGCCGCTACGGCATCGTCCTCGCCCTCATCGTGATGGTCGTGATCGCCAGCCGGCAAAGCAGCTTCCTGACCGCCGGCAACCTGGTCAACATCAGCGACCAGTGGACCCCCATCGCCGTCATGGCGCTCGGCATGACCTTCTGCCTCATCAGCGGCGGCTTCGACCTTTCCGTCGGAGCCACCTACGCGCTCGCAGCGACCGTCAGCTCCGCGCTCGCCCTCCACCACCCCCCACTCCTCGCCATCGTCATTACCCTCGCGATCGCCGGGGTCATCGGTCTGGCCAACGGCCTCATGGTCACCAAGCTCGCCATCAACCCCCTGATCGCCACCCTCGGCAGCTCACAGATCGTCGGTGGCGCTGCCCTGCTGTACTCCGGCGGAGCGACCTACTCCGTCCACGACGGCCTCCTCGCCGACCTCGGCTCCGGCCGCATCGGCGGCTCGTTCCCGGTCAGCGCCATCGTCCTGGCCGGTTTCACCCTGGTGGCAACGATCGTTCTCGCCTTCAGCACCTACGGCCAAGACCTCTACGCCACCGGAGGCAACAACACAGCCAGCTACATCTCCGGGATCCGGACCGATCGCACCCGCACGCTGACCTACGTCATCACCGGCTTGACCGCAGGAGTAGCCGGCGTTCTCTACGTCGGCCGGGTCGGCTCGGGACAGGCCAACATCGGCACCGGCATCGAGTTGCAGGTCATCGCCGCCGCGCTCATCGGCGGCGTCTCGCTCATCGGCGGGCAGGGCCGAGTCTGGCAAGCCCTTACCGGCGTGGCGATCCTGGCCGTGCTCCAGAACTTCTTCAACCAGGCAAGCATCAACGCCTACTGGCAATCCATCGTCCAGGGCTGCGTCATCGTCGCTGCGGTCGGCTTCGACGCCTTCAGCCGCGGCGAGTCTCTCACCGGTCTCAGGCACCAGTTCGCCCGAATCCGCTACAACCACCGCGCGGGGTCGCTCCCCGAACCCGCCGAGACACCCTGAGGGCCCGCGGAAACATGAGCTGTCACGACGACCACGACACGATCGACAACACCGTCTATGACCTGGTCATCAAGTCCGCCCGCGTCGTAACCGGCGAGACCCCGATCGACATCGGGATCTCCCGGGGAGTCGTGTGTCGCCTGGCACCCGATCTCGCAGGCCGGGCAGCACTCGACGCCGGCGGCAACTTGGTGACACCCGGATTCGTCGACACCCACCTGCACCTCGACAAGTCCCGGTTGATGCCACGCTACCGCCACTTCGACGGCACGCTCGCCTCTGCCATCACCGAGACCGCGGATCTGAAGAAGGGCTTCACCGAAGACGACGTCTACCAACGAGCAGAGCAGACACTGCGCGACTGCGTCACCCACGGCACCACCCGCATCCGCACCCAGGTCGAGGTCGACGACGTCGTCTCCTTGAAATCCTTCCGCGCCATCAACGCACTCGCCGATGACTGGCGCGACTATGTCGACGTCGAGGTCTGCGTTTTCGCTCAAGAAGGTCTCACCCAGTCCGAGGAGACCAAGGCGCTCCTCGACGCTGCTCTGGCACAAGGTGCTCCAGTCCTCGGCGGTGCGCCGTACGCCGACGTGGACCCGCTCGGCCAGCTCGACTGGATTTTCGAGCGGGCACAGCACTTCGAGGTCCCCATCGACCTCCATCTCGACCTCGCCGAGACCACCGGCGGCATGCTCATCGAGGAGGTCTGCCGGCGCACCATCCAGCACGGGATGCAGGGCAGGGTGACGGTGGGGCACGTCACGCAGCTCAGTTTTGTGACGCCGGAACGCTTCGCCGAACTCACGGCGCTGGCCGTTGACGCCGACCTCGCCTTCACCGTGCTGCCGGCCACCGATCTGTTCCTCATGGGCAGGGCAACCAGCCACTCCAAGCCCCGCGGGGTGCTCGACATGAAATCCCTCATAGGCAACGGCTTGCGGTGTTCCGTGGCAACCAACAACGTCCTGAACGCCTTCACTCCCTATGGGGATGGGTCACTGATCCGGATGGCCAACCTCTACGCCAACATCACCCACCTGTCGGGGGAGGGCCTCGAGCAGGCTTTCTCACTGGTGACCGATGGCGCGGCCCGGGTGGTCGACCCCGGCAGCGCGGCAAGCCTGGTCGAAGGAGCGCCGGCAGATCTGATCTGTCTGCCGACCGACAGCGGGGCCAATGCGGTCGCCACCATCTCCGAGCCCTTGTGGGGCCTCAAGCACGGACGGCTCACCTTCACCCGGCTCCGGCCCGTACTCCAGACCCCACCCAACTTCGACACCGTCAAGCGAGGCACCGTTGATACACAGCACCCCCCGTTCTCCTCAGGACGGTCTGATGCGGGCGTTCTGGAGTTATGAACGTGCGCTCATGGACAACGATCTGGCCGGCTTGGATCGGCTCTTCGCTCCCGGCGACGCAACGCTTCGAGGCGATGCGGCCGGATTGCTGGTCGGTCACCACCAGATCAGCTCGTTCCGAGCCGGACGTGGCGGTGCAGCACGCCGCTACATCGTCGACGTCCACGTACGGCCGATCGACGAAAACCATGCGATGGTCGTGGCCGTCACGGAGTTCAAAGCCGGGGGACAGGGCCAGCAGACTCAGTTGTGGCAACGCATCGACGGGGAGTGGCAGGTGACCGTCGCCCACGTCCATCAACCGGCGCCGGCCGTTGACTCGAGGATCTGGCGCATCGTCGGCGATCCGTTGGTCGTTCGCGCGGACGGAAGCGAGAACGGGCCGCTTGCCGGCGAGTCGGTGGCGATCAAGGACATCTTCGAAGTCCGCGGTTTTCCAGTCGGGGCGGGCAACCCCGCCAGACTCGCGCAGGCCTCGCCGGCGCAGGTGAACGCTCCGGCCGTGCAGCGGCTCCTCGACGCCGGTGCCTCCCTCAAGGGGATCGCCCGGACCGACGAGTTCGCCTACTCCATCGCCGGAGACAACCACCACTACGGCACCCCGCCGAACCCCCGAGCGCCGCATCGACGCTCGGGAGGCTCGACGAGCGGGCCCGCGAGTGCGGTGAGCCTTGGGCAGGCAACCGTGGGTCTCGGGTCGGACACAGCCGGCTCCGTCCGCGTGCCGGCCTCCTACCAAGGCCTTTACGGCCTTCGCACGACGCACGGCGCCGTGTCGGTCGAGGGCATGATGCCGCTGGCTCCCACCTTCGACACCGTCGGGTGGCTGGCTCGCGACGCCGAGACTCTGGCGCGCGTCGGCAGCGTGCTGTTGCCACCACGCCAGATGAGCAGTCAGACGCAGGATCAGGCGAGCGGAGAGACGACCTACGTCGTTGCCGCCGCGCTCCTCGATCAGGCGGAGTCCAACGTTGCTGCTGCGGTCCTCGGCGCCATGCCGAGCCGCACTCGGATCGACGATGAATGGCGGCCACCACTCGATGTCTGGAGCGCTGCTTTCCGCACCCTGCAGGCGTTCCAGGCATGGCAGTCACACGGCGACTGGATCCAAGGGCGAGAAGAGCATCTCGGCGCCGACGTGCGCGACCGATTCGCCTACGCCCGTAATGTCACTTCCGAGGAAGCCTCGCGTGCGGCCGAGGTGGTCTCCTCGGCTCGGACCGAGATCCGAGAGAATCTCGCCGACCGGGTCCTGATCCTGCCGACGACCCCCACCGTGGCCCCGCTCGGGCACGCCGAGATCCAGCCTGTGCGTCAAGCAACGCTCCGGCTCACCTGCCTTGCCTCGATAGCGGGCGCACCCGCGTTGAGCATCCCGCTGAGAACGAGCGAGGGACTGCCGTGCGGCCTTGGTCTGGTCGCTTCTCCCGGCCGCGACCACGATCTCTTGCGCCTCGCACAGTCGGCAGACTTCTCCACCGCCGCCGTCGGTGCGACGAAGGGCCAATCGCCGGCGGGCTCGGCGCGATGACCGGGCAGTTGATGCCGGCGCTGCAGCCCGGCACAGGGCCGATCCGGGCGGCGGCATACCTGCCGAGCACGCTCGACCACGTCCTGTGGGGCCGTCTGCCGTGCGCCACCGACAGCCCTGTGCTCACGGTCGACAGCGGCTCCAGCGTCACCTTCGACACGATCAGCCACGAGGGCATCCTCGAGGACCAGGGGCGTGACCCGAAGGCGTTCTTCGGCGCGTACGACGTCGCCGAGGTGCTCGAAGACGCGATCGCGCTCGCGGCCGGCGGCCCCGCAGGGGAGCCCGACCACACGTTCGGTGTCGACGGGCCGCACGTGGTGTCCCGGCCGGTCGCGGTCAGCGGCGCGCTGCCCGGGGACCTGCTGGCGATCACGGTCGAGGAGACCCTGCCCCGCGTGCCCTACGGCGTGGTCAGCAACCGCCACGCGAAGGGTGCGCTCCCCGACACCTACCCGCTCGACGATCAGCAGGTGCACAGCGTCTTCACCCCCGTCGTCGACGGGAAGGGCGTCATCGGGCCGGCCCGCTTCGACCTCGCCCCGTTCCTCGGGATCATGGGCGTCGCGGTGGCCGGCGACCGACGGCCTCACAGCGTCCCCCCGGGGCCACACGGCGGCAACCTCGACATCCGGCTGCTCACCACCGGCGCCACACTGTACCTGCCGGTGCAGGTCGACGGGGCCCTCGCGTACGTGGGCGACCCCCACTTCGCCCAGGGCGACGGCGAGGTCAGCCTCACCGCACTCGAGGCCAGCCTGCGCGCCACCGTGCGCTTCGACGTGATCCCGCACGAGAGCGCCGTACGGGACTTCGGCGACCTCGTGGCCCCGATCGCGGAGACAGCGGAGTTCCTCATCCCCACCGGCCTCGACGAGGATCTCGACGTCGCGATGCAGAGCGCCGTGCGGGCCGCGATCGCCCTGCTCGGCATTCGCTACAGCATGGACGCACCCACCGCGTACGCCTACCTGTCGGCCGCCACCGACTTCCGCATCTCCCAGGTCGTCGACGTCGTCAAGGGCGTTCACGCCACCATCCGGAAGGCGGACTTCCCCGGCAGGTGAGGGCAATCGCGAGCGGAGACCCCGGACCGGCCATTTTCGCTGGAAACAAACAAGATCGCGTCAACGGTGCGTAGGCAGGAAGCGGTCGCAGGGGGAAGGTCGCTCAGTGCTCTCGACGGTGATACCGGCTTGCGCTGGACCAGGTCGTTCGACGAACTGTGGCTAGCGCGGCCACCAGCGTCGCCGGGTCAGCGCCGCCGCGTGCCGGCTCTTCGGTGCTGCGGTTCCGCGTACCCGTCGGGGGACTGACCCGTCGGCCGCATGTGGGGTCGGATCGCTCAGGTGGTGAGTGCGAGTTGAGGGATGCGAAGGATGCTCTTGTAGTACGGCTGGGCATTCGGTGGGAACGCGTCGATCGAGCGCTGAAGTGCGTCAGCAGTTCGTGTGCGGCCCGGGCCGAGCGAGTCCGGTCCGGTTCGGACAGTGAGCCGGTGGATGCCCTGGTTGCCCAGCCGTAGATGTCGGCATCGATCATCACCGCATCTACTTCCCCATAGGTAACTCCGACCGACTGCCAGTTCTGCGGGGTGCGTCGTCGTGGCGGTCGCACCCCGGCGACCGGGACGTACGGGCGGGAACGTGGTACTGCGGGAGGTTGCCCGTGACCTTCGGCAGGTCACGTCGACCGGCCGCCGAGGTGCTGGTGGAAGTTTCGTGCTGTGGCCAAGCTGCTGAAGATCACGGTGGAGGAGCTCGACGAGCTGTTGCACGACGTCGTCGAGGTAGGCGTCTCGAAATCTGGAAAGTCTGCCTCCGAGCCGAGCGCCGGCGGGTTGGTCCCCGTTATGGTCGAAGGACAGGCGGTGTGGCTGCCGGTCGACCCCGGCGTGTTCGCCGAGTCCAAGGCTGGCGCCTGTTTCGGCGGCGGAGGCGGCGTACGTACGGTCGCGCGGGTGGCAAGCGGTCGAACAGGAGCTCACCAAGCACGATCCTGATCTCATTGGACCCGGGTCGTCCTGAGCTGTTTCTCGCCTGAGTGCTTCAGGATTGGCCGTTGTGACGTGGGCACCGGTCGTGCCGCTCGGCAGTGAACCCCGCTATCGGCCAACGGCATCAAGATCATGCTTCGTCGACGCGGGTGAGCATCGCCTCTTCGTTCGCCGGCTCGCGGACCTCACTTTCGCGGCAGCGCATCGACAACAGGTAACGCGCTACGGTGACCTTCTCCTCACGACGGGGCGGGTTCCTCCCGCATCGACCGCCTCGACCGGACAATCGTTGGCTGACAGTGTCCCGGCTACTTCCCGCAGCGACGCGCGGGACAAGCCCGAATCGGCCCCGCGCCCGCCGGGCACGTGCGCACTGTCTTCGCTACCAAACCTGCACTGGTCAGGCGATCGACGTTGAGGGCGCAGGAGACGTCGCGGCGAAAACCTCCCGCGCGTAGGCATCCAGAGTGCGCGGAGCGTGGCCGGTCAGCCGCCGCACATCGTCGGTGACGCCGTCGAAGACGTCGGCGCGCACGAAGACGAACAGATCCATCATGTGGTCGACCCACGCGTTCGGACGACCCGAGCGGGCGAAATGCGCCCGGTGCGCCTCGAGGTCGGCGTCGACGTGACGGATGGCCCGCCCTGACGCGCTGGACAGCGTGTCGGCCACTTCCGCGAACGTCAGGGACTGAGGGCCGGTGAGGTCGTAGCCGTGGCCGTGATGGCCGTCGGTCGTCAGGACCGCGACGGCCGAGTCGGCGACGTCGCGGGTGTCGACGAAACCCGCGCGATGGCCTCCGCTTCCCGCGTAGAGCTCGGCGTCGTCGCGGATCGCCCTGGCGTACACCGCGTCGTCCTCGTCGAAGTTCTGCATGAGCCAGTTGGGGCGCAGGATCGTCCAGTTCCGGCCCGACTCCCGCACCACGTGCTCGACTCGCGCGCGGGGAGCGGCCTCCGGTGCCTTGTCGACCCCGAAGGCGGACATGAGGACCACGTGATCCGCCTGCGGGGCGGCGGCGATGAGACGCGCGAACAACGAGGCCGCGTTGTCGAGGACGTCGAGACCCTTCAGGAACAGGGCGTCGGCGCCGGCAACGGAATCCGCCCACGTGGACTCGTCGGCCCAGTCGAACAGGACCGGGGTGACACTCGCCGTGGGTGCGCCCGGATGCCGGGACGCCGCCCGCACCGAAACGCCCGATGCAGCGAGCGCAGCCGCAACGCGCTTGCCCGCCTTACCCGTTGCGCCTTCAACCCATACCGTCTTCATCGTCATCTCCAGTTCGCGATCAATGAACACTGACGCCAGATTATGACGATCCCAAGAGACAGAAAATGATTGATGGTCGTGTTTCTTTGTCTCATCGTCTCGCAGTTGTAGACTTCCGGCATGGACGTGCTGGCCGACATCCTGACGGCGATGCGAGCGGGTCGGCCGGTCGCCGCTCTCACCGAGGTCCACGCACCGTGGGGTCTGCGCTTCGATCAGGTCCTGGGTGCCGCGTTCCACGTTGTACTGCAAGGCAGTTGTCAGCTGGCTCCCCTGGACGGGGCCGCGTTTGCGGAGGTTCAGCTGGGGCCTGGGGATGTGGTGCTGCTCGGCCGGGGTACTCCGCACGCGATCGTCTCCGCACCGGGCGCGGACCTCACTCCGTTCGCTCCCGTTCGTGACACGCCGGGCGGATCGTTCGGGCGGTTCGCGCTGCCCGGGCCCGGGGCTCGGTCGACGATCGTGTGCGGCGCGTACAAGCTGGTCCGCCGCCGTCCTCATCCGCTGCTGCGGGATCTGCCGGAGGTTGTCCACCTGCCTGCCGCTCCCGGACGTGATCCGGGTCTGCGGGCAATGGTGGACCTGCTCGGCGCCGAGCTGTACGAGGCGCCGCCCGGGGCGGCCGCCGTGGCACCGTCGCTTGTGGACGCTCTGCTGGTGTATCTGCTCCGCGCGTGGATGGCCGGCTCCGAAAACACTGCAACGAGTTGGTCGGCCGCGTTGACCGACGCCGTGATGTCCCGGGTGCTGGCGGCCATGCACGCCGAGCCCAGCCGAGCGTGGACGGTGGAGCAGCTCGCCGCGGTCGCCGGGCTTTCGCGCGCGGCTTTCGCGCGCAGATTCGCCTCCGTGGTGGGCGAACCGCCGTTGACGTACCTCACGCGCTGGCGGATGACCACCGCGGCTCAGCTGTTGCGCACCACCGACAAGACGCTGGCGCAGGTCGCGTCCGCCATCGGGTACAGCTCTCCGTTCGCCTTCGCCAAAGCGTTCCGGCGAGAGTACGCGACCACCCCCGGCAGTTACCGGGCCGACGCCGCCGGATGACTGCTTTCCCGTACGGCGCAACTGCCATCGTGCGTGAACTGCACCTGGTCAGGGTCGTCGGGAAAGCCCGCCGCGCCGACCAGTTCCGGGTCGAGGAAGGTCGTGATCGACGCCAGGTGCGTGGTGTCCGCGGTCAGCACGGCCAACCCGAAGGGCCGGAAGGGCTCGTCGGTCCGCTCCCGGTAGTAGGCCACGGCGGCCGGCTGGTCGTTCGCGACGGTCGGGTACATCCGGTACAGCCCGGGCGCGGTGAGCACGTGCTCGGCCAGGAACGGAACGCACGAGCGTTTCCCGGACAGGGACAACCCGGACGGAACCACCTCGAGGGTGGCGTCGTCGCGCAGCAGGCGGGTCAGGGCCTCGACGTCGGCGGTTTCGAAGGCGGCGATGTAGGAGTTCAGGACGTCGCGCGCCGCGGGCGAGTCCGGCTCGGCGAAGTTCTCCGGCGTCGGCGTCAGTTCGTCGAGCCGGGCGCGTGCGCGTTGGAGGGCGCTTTTGACTGCGGGCACGCTCGTGTCGAGCACCTGGGCGATCTCGGTGGCCGGCATGGCCAGCACTTCGCGCAGCAGGAACGCCGCGCGTTGCCGCGGCGGCAGGTACTGCGCGCTGGCGACCAGGGCGAGCCGCAGCATCCTGCGTTGTTCGGCCACCTGGGCCGGGTCACCGAGCCACGGCGTGACCCAGAGGACCTCGGCCGTGGCCAACGGGACGTCCGGGTCCTCACCCGGGGCGCCGAGTCCGGCCGGCAGTACTCGGCGGCCCCGCCCTTGCAGCGCCGTCAGGCACACGTTCGTGGCGATCCGGTACAGCCAGGTACGCACCGACGCGCGTTCTTCGAAGGAGGCGCGGCTGCGCCACGCTCGCAGGTAGGTCTCCTGCACCAGGTCCTCGGCCTCGTGCGCCGAACCCGTCATCCGGTAGCACAAGGCGACCAGCTCCGGCCGGTACTCCTGGAGATCGTCCCATGTCTGCGGCATGTCCGTCATCCTCGTCGTGGCCGGTAGTGCAAGGACACCAGTCCCGGATCGGCGCCCGGGCCCGCGCTGAGCATCTCCCAGGCGCTCGGCGCGTCGCCGGGGTCGGAAAAAGAGGCGCCGTCGGGGACGATCACGGGCACGACGGTCACCGCCAGCTCGTCGACCAGCCCGGCCGCGGTGAGCGTCCGCCCGAACCGGCCGTGCCCGTAGACGATCAAGTCCCCGCCCGGTTCGCGCTTCATCGCGGCGACGGTTTCGGTGATCTCGGTGTCGAGCACGGTGGTATTGGTCCAGTGCGGATCTCGCAGGGTCGAGGAGAACACGTACTTCGGCATGGCGTTGAGGTGGGCGGCGTAGTCGCCGGGGGTGTCCGGCCACTGCCGGGAGAAGTCGTCGTAGGTCCGCCGGCCCATCAGCATCGCCGAGCAGCCGCGCAACGCCGCCAGCGACGCCGTCGCGCTGCCCGGGCCGAAGTAGGGCCCGGCCCATGCCATCGGTTTGCTGATCACGCCATTGAGCGAAACCAGAGTGCTGAGCACCAGGCGTCGCGAAGAGAGCGTCGTCATGGGTGGTTGGACCCGGCCGGGTCTGAAAAGGAATCGGTCCGGCCCCGGTTCCTTCGCGGATCGAGTGGGTTACTCGACAAGAACACACGAAGGTCCGATCCCCGACGCTCTGAGGGCGCGTCGCAGGCAGCACGCTCAGCGTGCTCGAGCTCGTCGCCGCGAGGGTCGGTATCGCGCTGGTCCCGGATCGGGTCGACCGGATCGCGGTACCCAGTGTCGGCTACCGCCCACTGTCCGGACTGGGGGCGAAGGCCGAATTCTCCGTCGTCCAACGCGCCGACGAGACGAACCCGGCCGTCGTCGCCTTCCTCGAGAACGCCCGGCGACGGTCCGGCGGCACCCGGCCGCCGGGGAAATCTCGGCGGCGCTCGGCACCGGCCCACCGGAGGGCTCCAGTTGCCGCGCGCGGTCCACTCAGGCCGAGTGCGCCGTCCGCCTGGCCGGCCAGATCGGCAGCAGGCCCCGTCCGCTGACGTCGTTGAGGACGATGGCTGAGCACAGGTAGAACGCGACGAAGGAGTCGAGGAGGCCGACCCAGCCGCCGGCCTTGGTCAGCGCGATCGCGGTGGCTCCCGATCCGATGAGGTTGGCGAGGCCCAGCAGCACGTAGACCACGACCAGCAACACGAACGCGGTGAACGCGGGTGCGTTGACCACCCGTGCCCCCACGGCGAGCATCGCGGTGAACAACGCCCACACGATCAGGTAAGCGCCGAACATGCGGGCGAAGTTCGCTGCTCCCGCCGTGTCGGTGATCATCGGTGCGTAGAACTGCACGATCAGCGCCGTGGTGAACAGGAAGCAGGCATACGCCGAACAGAACGTCGCACCGAACAGGTTGTTGCCGCGGAACTCCCAGATCCCGCCGACGAGCATGGCGAGCGCGCCAGTGCCCATCGCGACGGGAACGAACAGCGTGGCCGTCCGCTGGTCCACGACACCTGTGTTGGCCAACGACAGAATCGTCAATGAGAATCCGAACCCCGCCAGCGCCAGGGGCACCCCGCTGGCTGTGGGGGCGAAGGCGGTCGTGGCGGGCTCACCCGCACGCGGCGGCGGCACTTGCGGGGCGGCTCCCGGAGGAGCGGTTCGTTGTGCGTATTCTGCGCTGCTGGTCATGATGCTCCCTCCAGGCTGCGCAGGAATGCTCCGACACGGACCGGGTGGAACCGCGTCGAGGCCAGGCGGATCAAACTTCCGTGGCGAGCAGTTCCTTGAGGCCGTTGTCGATGAACCGGGTGTCCTCCGGGTTGAGGCCGCCACCGGCGAAATGTCCCCACGCTCCCGGGATGACGCGCAGTTCCGCCCGGTGCATGTGCTTGACTTCCCACTCGTTGTCCTCGGGCGGGAAGTACAGGTCCTGCTGCGCAGGCATCACGATCGCGGGCGCCCGGATCGCGCCGAGCGCGTCCTCGACGCTGCGCATTCCCGGCGTGTTGCCGATGTCGGCGTGCTGCCAGGTCCACAGCATGGTCAGGAGGTTGTTCGCGTCGCGCTTGAGGAACAGGCCCTCCCAGAAGGCCACGAGGAAGTCTTCCAGGGACGCGTAGCCCAGTGGCTCGCGCTCGTAGATCGTCTCCCGGTAGAACTGCTGGCAGAAGCCCCAGCCGGCGTAGACCCGCGCCATGGCGCGGAGCCCGATGTCGGGTTGCTTGTCGTACCGGCCGCCGTTGTAGGCCGCGTCCGCGGTAAGCGCCGCCCTGACCCCTTCCAGGAACACGAAGTTGTGCAGGCTGGTCTTCGCCGATCCGCAGAATGGCAGGATCCGCTTGACCATGTCGGGGAAGCTGACCGCCCACTGGTAGGTCTGCCCGGCGCCCATCGACCAGCCGGTGACCAACTCCAGTGTCCCGATGCCGAAGCGCTCGGTCACCAGCCGGTGCTGGAACTGGACGTTGTCATACATGGTCACCCGGGGAAACGACGCGCGGTCATGCGGCGCGGGCGTGTTGCTCGGCGACGAGGACAACCCGTTGCCCAGCATATTCGGAATGATGATGAAGTATCTCGCCGGATCGAGCGCCATCCCCTCGCCGATCAGCCATTCATTGTCGTAATGCTGCCCGGAGTACCACGTTGGGTAAACGATCGCATTGCTCTTGTCACCGTTGAGCTCGCCGTAAGTCTTGTACGCGAGCTTGGCATCGCTGAGCGTGGCGCCTTCTTGTAACCGGACGGTACCAAGGTCGAACATTTCGTAATCCACGAGAGCCTCCTTGCCGGCTTCTCCGGCTGCGCGCTCCTCGTGGTCCACGATACGCCGCCACCGGGTAGGCGGTGCGGGCCAGCTGAACTGTATCGCGCCAGTTCCCACCCCGGTCGACCAGCGCTGGTACCGGTGGGATTCTCGATGTTCAAGTTGTGCACGTCGAGCAGTTCGCGGTCCGTCCGCGACGGACTTCGACCGTCCCCAGGACCCAGAGCGACGACCTGTCACTCTGGGTCTTGTTCGAGCTCACCAGGTGCCTCCACGCCGGTGCCGCTCAAGCCTTCGGCCCCGTTGAGACGGGCCTCGCTCTTCGCCACGCGTTCGGCCGTTCGAGTGCAGGTCTTGCAGCAGGCGCAGTGGCCCGTGACCTCCCGATCGGGCGTGGGCGGTAGTAAGCAGCCGCCGCCGCGGGGGACCGCACGTGCCTGGATGTAGCCCTCACTAAAGGGGTGGTGTCGGGGGCGATCCGATAGTCGCATATCAGCGCCATGTCCACCTGGCTTCGAAAGCGGGCCACGGACGGCGGCGGTCAAGGGCTTGCTGAGATCCCCACCGGCGCAGAACGCTGTCCCGGTGGCGCGCAGCACCGCCATGCGGATGGCGCGTAGGTCGTCGAGCGATCGCGCGATCGTTGATCTGTTCAGGCGGTGCTCGCTCGTCTGTCGTCATTGGTCAATCTTTGCGCGGTTTCGGTTTCGGACCGGCGGAAGGAGAGGTAGTGGGCGGGTTGACTGGTGCGGGGTTTGCAGGGGCTGTGGCTGCTCGGCGTGGTGTGGCACGTACGTCCGAGCGGGAGCCAGGCGGTGTGCGTTTTGCGTTTTACGGGCGGATGTCGACCAGCGAGTTCCAAGACCCGCGGACGTCTCGTGCGTGGCAGCGCGCGGTGGCGGATGAGTTGGTCGAGGGTGTCGGCGAGGTCGTGGTCGAGTTCTTCGATGAGAGCCGGTCGCGGCGGTGGTCGTGGCCGGACCGTCCGGCTGCGTCTGAGTTGTTGGCGGTTGCGGAGAGCCGGGATCGTGCGTTTGATGCTGTGGTGGTGGGTGAGTACGAGCGGGCTTTCCACGGTGACCAGTTCCGGGAAGTGGTCGCTCGGCTGGATGCGGTGGGTGTGCAGGTGTGGTTGCCTGAGGCTGGCGGCCCGGTGTAGCTGGGCAGTCCTGTTTATCGAGGGTTGATGACGCTGCTGGGCGCTCAGGCGCAGCGTGAGGTCGTGCGGACTCGGTACCGTGTCATGGCAGCGATGCGTGCGCAGACACGGTTGCAGGGGCGTTTTCTTGGCGGTCATCCTCCTTATGGGTATCGGTTGGCTGACGGCGGGCCTCATCCGAACATGATCCACGCGCGATGGGGTCGGCGTTTGCACAGACTTGAGCCGGACCCGGAGACCTCGCAGCGGGTGCGATGGATGTTCGCCGAGCGCGCCTGCGGGCCGGTCGATCGCGTCGTTGGCGCGGGAGTTGAATGAGCGTGGTGTTCCGTGCCCGTCGAGCGCGGATCCGGCGAGGAACTCCCACCGGTCGGGGGCGCGGTGGATTGTTCGCACCGTCGGGATGATCTTGGAGAACCCGAGGTACACCCGACCCCCGGTATCGCCGGTAGTTGATCACGTTGTCGCGGTGCAGGTGATTGCGGCGTCGCAACCTGAGCGGTTTGCCCGACCACCGGGGCCCAAGCCGAGCCAGGTCCGTCGGCACGTGCCGGCCGGACGTTCATCGAAGGTCGAGCTAACCCGAGGCAGGCGCTGTCATCCCGGACCATCGGGATGGGCGAGGTCATGGGCACGGGAGACCTTCTGCGGGACCACCATCCACCACGAGCTTGTGAGCCTCGGCAGGATCCAGCGCAGCAAGCTCGACGTGCACCCAGTTGAACCGCATATCCGACTTCGACGGCAGCCAGAACTTCCCCGGCTCACCGGTGACCAACGCGGCGCGCTCCTCTTTCGGGAACGCGAACCCCATCACCGTCTCGTCCAGGAAACGCGACATCCACGATCTGCTTGACCCGGAACCTCAACCGGCCCCGCACGTACCCCGGATAAGAACGCTCAAGCTCCGAACCCAGAGCATGAACATCCTCGATCACCGCCAGGACGCACCTCTCCACCCCAAGGCAAAAGATGCCAGGCCGCGAACAGCGCGCGGGATGCCGGTTGCCCTGATTCGTCCCAACACCAGGGCGCCCTCGACCAGCAGACGCAGCCAGATGCCCCCACTCGACGCCGGCGTGGCCCTCATTCTTCCCGCCGGTGGCCGGCGCCGTGATCCTGCCCGTCGCGCTGGCAAGCTTTCTGGCACAGTGTTCGGCCGGTGGATCGGCGACGAAGACGCCACACTGGGAGCTGCGGGACTGTTCCAAGATCGGTGTTTCCGGCCCGACACGCCGGGCTGAGGTCCGGCGGGATGGGCACTGTGAGTGATGACATCGGACCTTGTGAGTCGACGCAAGCGTGACGAGAAGCCGGCGCAGCTGTCGCCGGAGCAGGCCGCTGCGGCGGCGATGGTGGCCGAGGCCAAGGCGCGTGGGCTGGCGTTGACCGGCCCGGACGGGCTGCTGAAGCTGTTCACCAAGAACGTGCTGGAAACGGCATTGAACGAGGAAATGACCGAGCACCTCGGGCACGAGAAGAACCAGGTCGACCCGGACCGGGAATCGACCAATGTGCGAAATGGTAGTCGGCCGAAGACCGTGATCTCGGACGCAGTCGGCGAGGTGCGGGTCGAGGTGCCGCGGGATCGGGAAAGCACGTTCGAGCCGCAGATCGTGAAGAAGCGGCAGCGTCGGCTTGCCGATGTGGACGAGATCGTGTTGTCGTTGTATGCGAAAGGGATGACCACTGGCGAAATAGCCGCGCATTTCGGTGAGATTTATGGGGCGTCGGTGAGCAAGGAGACGATATCGCGGATCACCGACAAAGTGATAGCCGAGATGCAGGAATGGGCCAGCCGCCCGCTCGATGTGATCTACGCGGCGGTGTTCATTGACGCGATCCACGTCAAGGTCCGGGACGGGCAGGTCGCCAACCGCCCGGTCTACGCGGCCATCGGCGTGACCGTGGACGGGCACAAGGACGTGCTGGGCCTGTGGATGGGCGTCGGCGGCGAGGGCGCGAAGTTCTGGATGAGCGTTCTGGTCGACCTGAAGAACCGGGGCGTTCGTGACGTGTTCTTCCTCGTCTGCGACGGTCTCAAAGGCCTCCCGGAGACTGTTGCGAACGTGTGGCCGCAAACCATCGTTCAGACGTGCATCGTTCACCTGATCCGCAATACGTTCCGGTTGGCGGCGCGGCAGAACTGGGACGAGATCAAGAGGGATATTAAACCCATCTACACCGCACCCAATCCTGACGCGGCGCTTGCCGCATTGGACGAACTCGACGAGAAATGGGGTAAAAAGTATGGTGCGATGATTCGACTGTGGCGCAACGCGTGGGAAGAGTTTGTACCGTTCCTGGACTACGATGTTGAAATTCGGCGCATGATCTGCTCGACGAATGCGATCGAATCACTGAACGCCCGCTACCGGCGGGCGATCCGTGCGCGCGGGCATTTCCCCACCGAGCAGGCCGCGATGAAGTGTCTGTATCTTGTGACACGCAGCCTGGACCCGACGGGGACCGGGCGCGCCAGGTGGACAATGCGTTGGAAGCCCGTGATCAACGCGTTCGCCATCACGTTCGGTGACCGCTGGCCGGGAGCCGAAACCTACTGACCGACCCGCCGGAAACACCGATCACGGGATAGACCCGGAGCTGCTGGCCGCCCCTCTACTGAACTCGATACTCGGGGTCGTGTTTCCCGCCCTGGGCGGCAGCCAGGCGGCGTGAGTGCAGGTACTTGACGCGGTGGGGGTGCGGTGGGTCTCTGGGAGTGGCTGGCTGAGGTAGCCACGTGGTTGGGCCAGTCAGGTCCGGACATCGCGGTGAACTTGATCGCGGCATGCATCGGCGGTATCGCCGTATGGGTGACCGGTCGGACGCGGCGGCAGGCGCGACGGTGGCGTGCCCGACGTTTCTGGAAGAACATGGGCGACCGCGGCGTCACGGTCGTTGTCGGTGTGCACGAGCGAAACCAGCTGTACGTGTGGGAGCGATCCGGGTTGATCGGCCTCGGTGACGCAGAGGCCATGGCCTCGGTTGAGGAACAGTTGCGGTCGTTCGGTTTCGATTCGACGGTGAGGCCGACGGGCGACATGCCGAGTTCGGAGTTGCGCCGCGATCTGGTACTGGTCGGCGGTCCTGACGGCAACAGGGTAACTGCTCAGATGATTCCGCGCCTCAGGCCGGCGTTGACGTTCGGGTTCCCGCGTTGGACTTCGCATGAAGTGGCGGTGGCGGATAGCGCGACAGGCCACGAGTACTACCCGGAGTATGACGACGATGGAAGTCTTGCCGCCGACTACGGCGTGGTGGTCCGGGCATCGAATCCCTTGGCCGATGACGGCACGGAGATCGTGATCCTGGCGGGTTGCTGGGGCAACGGCACTGCCGCCGCGGCGGATTCGTTGCGTGGCATGGCTGTCCATCGCCATGGAGTCTCCACCCGCCGTTCGTTCGAGGCGCTCGTGAAAGTAGCCGTCGTGAACGGGCGCAACCACGTCATCACTGTGGTCGACGTGCGCGCCCTTCAACATGCTGATATCAGCGCTGTGTGAACAAGCGCGAAGCTATACAGACTGGACGGCGGCCAGGTGACGTCGGTGCGACCGTCGTCCGGGCAGCTGCTCCGTGGTCCGAGCAGGCCCATCACGGCGTCGGCGGTGTGGAGCGCCGACGGCGTGCCAAACACGAGGTGTGTCAGCCAGAACACGGGGTTGGACCACTCCGCATTATTCGGCGGACTCGATAACGGCCCTGGTCAGCACTCGCAGGCCAACGCACGAGTGCGTGGCGATCGCGAGCGCGGCCATCACGCAGACGAACACGACCGTGGCCACTGTCAGGCCCGACGCGGAAGCAAGCAAGCCTGCGGCAATCGGACCGAGCCACTGAATCGAAGTCGACGCGACGCTCATCGAGCTCTGCACCCGTCCAATCAACTCGTTCCGGGATGATCTCCATCTCGTAAATCGCGAAGACGACGTTGAGGGGCGAGAGGAGGAACATCATCACGGCAACGAGCGCACCGGGCTGCGGTCTCGCACCGTTAAAATCGATCGCGAGAGCGGCGGAGCATCGATTCGTGGCTGGTTCGTTCGTCGTAGAGGCAGACGGGCCGAACGGAGGCCCCGAACCGATGGGATGCGTGAGATGGCGAAGTACCTGCTCCTCATCTATGGGGACGACCAGATCTGGGAAGCGGGCTCCCCGCAGGAGAGGGCGGAGGTCGAAGCGGGACATGCCGCGTTCAACGCCGCGGCCGGCGCCGCAGTCCTCTCCGGCCACGAGCTTCTGCCGACGGCGACCGCGACGAGCCTGCGCGGCAGCGTGAGTGGCCGACCGACGCCGACCGACGGACCGTTCCTCGAGTCCAAGGAAGCGCTCGGCGGCTACTACGTGGTGGAGGCACCCGACCTGGACGCCGCGGTCAAACTCGCCGAACGGCTTCCCGAGCTCAGGGTCGCGCACAGCGGGGTCGAGATCCGGCCGATCAACGAGCCGGGCTAGACCGGTTCGGCGCGCCTTGACCGGGAACGTCGACGTCACGGAGGCGGTCGCGCAGGCGCACCGTCGCGAGTGGGCCAGAGTGCTCGCCGCGACGGTGCGTGTCGTGCGCGATCTCGACCTTGCCGAGGAGTGTGTCCAGGACGCGTACACCCAGGCTCTGCGGAAGTGGACGGTGAGCGGAGTGCCGGCCCGGCCGGGCGCGTGGCTGACCAGTGTCGCGCGCAACCGGGCGAAGGACCTGCTGCGGCGGGAGTCGGTCCTGCGCTCGGCGTTGCCGTTGCTTGTCACGGACGACGTTGTGACCGGGCCGGAGGACGGGGCCGACCCGCAAGCCGTCGGCGACGACCGGTTGCGGCTCATTTTCACCTGCTGCCACCCGACCCTGTCCCGCGATGCCCAGGTGGCGCTGACCCTGCGACTGGTGTGCGGGCTGTCCACGACCGAAGTGGCTCGGGCCTTCTTGGTGCAGGACGCAGCGATGGCGGCGCGGATCACGCGGGCGAAGAGGAAGATCAGCGGTGCTCGGATCCCCTACCGGATGCCCGACCCCGGTGACCTTCCCCGACGTGTGGACTCCGTTCTCGACGTCGTGCACCTCGTCTTCACGACTGGCCACGTCACGCCGGTCGGCAACCAGCTCGTACGGCGAGACCTCGTCGACGGTGCCCTCCACCTCGCCCGCACCCTGCACCAACTGCTGCCCCGCAACACCGATGTCGCCGGCCTGCTGGCGTTGCTGCTGCTCACCGACGCCCGCCGGGACACCAGGATCTCCGAGGACGGGGAGCTGGTCCTGCTCGCCGACCAGGACCGGCGACGGTGGGATGCGCGGCAGATCGAGGAGGGCACCGCCCTGCTGACCCAGTCGTTGCGGCGCGCGGGGCCGACGAGGTACTCGGTCCAGGCCGCGATCGCCGCGGTGCACGCGGAGGCGGCGACCTGGAAGGACACCGACTGGGTGGAGATAGTCGGGCTGTACGAGGTGCTGAGCCGCTTGTGGCCGTCCGCGGTCGTCGACCTCAACTGGGCCATCGCCGTCGGATTCCGGGACGGTCCGGAGGCCGGCCTCGCCGCACTCGCGCCCCTGCTGGACGAACCGGCTCTGGCCACCCACGCCTACCTGAGCGCGGCCCGCGCCGACTTCCTTCGCCGCCTCGGCCGGTGGCCGGAAGCGGACCTGTCCTACGAGGAGGCCCTGAGGATGACCGACAACGAGGTGGAACGCGCCTTCCTGCTCAGACGGCGCGAAGAAGTCGCGCGCCATCTCGACTGATCCAGTGAGCGTCGCGGGCTCAGTGTTCGGCACACCTGCACACACGTGGTGGTGCCAGCCTCGGGAACTGGGGGAGTCGACACGTTCCCGCTATGAAGTGGCCCACTAGCCAGCCGCGGGTGCCGGCAGAGTCTTCGTTGGCGTTGCCAGAGGTCCAGCCGCCTGACCTGACCCGGTTACTCATTCCGTCACTCCTGTGCATGTATCGGTCGACGCCAGCCCACCGCTAGGGCATGTCTGACAAAGCCTTGGTCCAGGTGATCACGGCATGGAGGACTACTGCGGAGCGGTAGACGATGGCCAACTTGTCGAAGCGGGTGGCCAGGCCGCGCCATTGTTTGAGCAGGTTGAAGCCGCGTTCGACGACGTTGCGGCCTTGGTAGTCGACCGGGTCGAACGCTGGTGGGCGGCCGCCTCGTGAACCCCGCCGTGCGCGGTGCCCGACCTGATCGGCAGGTTCGGGGATCACGGCGGTGATGCCGCGGGTGCGCAAGTGCCCGCGGATCGCTCGCGAGGAGTAGGCCTTGTCGCCCCGGACCCGGTCGGGACGGGTGCGCGCCCGGCCACGCCCCATTCGAGCGACGCGCAGATGTCGCATCAGGTGCGGAAACATCGGCGCGTCCCCGGCTTGGCCGGGCCCGACCAGAGCTACCAGCGGCCGCCCGTTGCCGTCGACGAGGTGGTGAACTTTGGTGCTCCAGCCTCCGCGGGAGCGGCCGATCGCGTGATCAGGCGGCTCGGCGAGCAGATCCGTGTAATTCGACCCAGCCCCCCGTGACACGCCTGACGTTGGTGGCGTGCTGATGCGCCCGCGCGATCGTGGAATCCACCGACACCGCCCAGTCGATCTGCCCGGCCGCGTCCGCGGCGGTGAGCAGCCGCTGCAGCACCATGTCCCACGTGCCGTCCCCCGCCATCCGGCGATGCCAGGTCCAGATCGTCTGCCACGAACCAAACACCTCGGGCACGTCCCGCCACGCGATCCCACACCGATATCGGTAGACGATCCCCTCCACCATCGCCCGCGCATCCGAAAACGGACGACCCCGCTTACCGGTCCGCGCCGGCAACAAGTCTTTGATCAACGCCCACTGCTCGTCTGACAGCAACTGAAACCGCGACACGACCGACAGCATCCCAGCTGCCACAGACGATGTTTGTCAGACACGCCCTAGTTGTCGTGACAAGCTGGTCCAACCCGAAGTTTGATCCCGGACATGAACGGCCACAACTTGAGTTGCCAGCCGGACGACGAAGAGCCGCTCCGGACCTAGTGAGCGCTGACGGAAGCTTGCGACGCAGCGGCTGAGATCCGCCGTCACATGCCTTCGTGGGAGCCTGTCACGCCGTCTCATATGGTGTGACAGCAAAAGGTGTCGATGATCAGAGGTAATACGCCTGTGACGGCTGTGACGACTGCCGTGAGCGCCGTCATGGTGGGCCGTAACGACCTTCGCCGGCTGGTGTTCGAGGCCTCGCGGGTGGCCGTCACTGCTCGGTGTGGCTTGGGGACTTGAGGGTGCTCCGTAGAAGCTCGGCGGCGGCGAAGGTGATCCGTCCGAGCGCAGAGACGTGTTCGGCGAGCCGGTCGTAACCAAGGTGCGTCAAGCGGAGGTCCGCGCTGTGCCCCCGCAGGTATCCCGCCGCCTTCAGGCACTCGACGTGCAGCCTGAAAGGTCGTTCGGTGAGCTGCAGCGCGCTCCCGCACGGCGGCCTCTCCGCGCCACTTTCCGTCGGCGAGCACGCATGCGATCAGCAGCCGGACCGGTATGTGTAGGAGTGGGTCAAGTTCCCGCTGAAACGCCGGCACTGAGGCCTGTACAGGTCTCGTCACGACTCGACCGTTGGTAGTTCGCTGTTCGTGCGCGGCGAGCGCCGCAGGCAGAGCACGCAAGGCATGCCGACCGGTCGTTCCAGCAACTCCAGTTCGTGCGGGCCGAATGTGGCGTCGCAGTACGCGGTCAAGCGGTCCGGCATTGTGGCGTCCGCAGGCAGCGGGAACAGGTGGACGACGCGACGAGTCTCTCCGACCGTGCCGGGCAGCGGGCGAGCGATGATCATCCGTACGGTCATCGCTCGCTCCGGAGGGTGTGGAGTCCGGCGGAGGCGGGTGCGGTCGGGACGCGACCCGCCTCCGCCGGAGCTTGGTTGCCGGCGGCGCGCGTCGGTTGGAGCGCGCGCTCCGCGGGCCGCTGTGTGGCCCGGACCTGCGGGAAGTACCGGAACAGTCGGAGCAAACGCGACGGCTTGCGGTGCCGCGGATGACGGAGACGCTGGTCGAGGGTCGGAAGCGTTGACTGGGCGGTGAGGAATGCGCGGAGCTGCGGCACGGACGCCCGAGGCCGACGAGCATCGAACCAGGCTGGACGACGTGTCCGCACAGTCCCTCGTACCGGCCGAGCGCGTCGCGCCAGTCGCGCGCGAATTCCTCGTCGGTCACGGCGTGGTCGTGGTCGTCGACCTCGCTCCTGTGCCAACTGACGTACAGGCCGGCGCGGGACGAGTGCTTGGAGCAGGAGCTGCGCACCTACGGCGCCGAGACTGTCGGCGTCTGGGGTGGCATGACCGACGACGACCGGCGGGCGCTGCATCCGCACTGGCTTCGCCGCGGCGGACGGATCGATCGGGGTGAGCGATGAACGACCTCACCGTGACGCCCACGCAGATCCTCGCCGGCGTCGGTGTCCTGCTCGTGTTGTTCTGGGTCTGGCGGGCAGGTTCCCGTCGGGCGAAGGCTGCGGCAAGAACCGCCCGAAATCGGCCACGACTGGTGTCGCTGGCCGGACCGGTGCTGGTCAACGCAGGACTCATCGTCGCTGTCCAATGGGTGGTGATCACCCGTGCGGGCGCCGGGTGGTTGCTGCTCGCCGTACTCGGGTTGCCTGCGTTGTTCGCGGCTTACGCGCTGACCCGCGCCCTGATGGTGGCCACCGTCGACACATCGAAGCGGGGTGGTCGGCGATGACACGTGCTCAGCGGCTTGCCCGGGATGCGGCGGAAGCGGCGGAGATACGGGCGTACCAGACTGATCCGGACGTGGTGGCGCTGCGGATCGAGCGCGTGCGCCGGCAGGTGGACTGGATGTGCTGGTCGGGCATCGTGCTCGGCCTGGCATTCACGATGACCAACGTGCAGGGCTTCGCCTCGGCCGGGACGCAGCCGTTGTCGCTGCTGTGGCTCGCGGCGTGGGTGCTGGACCCGACGGTCTCGTTGGTACTGCTCGCAATCCTGCGAGCCGAGCAAGTGACCGCGCGATACCAGGTGCGGACCGGACCGTGGGTACGGCGGGCGAAGTGGTTCACGCTTGCAGCCACCTATGTGATGAACACCTGGACGTCGTTCACGGCCGGCGAGCCCGCCGCGATCGTGCTGCACTCCGTCCCGCCGATCGTCGTATTCGTCGCGGTCGAGGCGATCACCGATCTTCGGGACAAGCTGACCGACGCGGTGCTTATCGCTGCTGAACGTCAAGCCGTTCACGAAGGCGAGCCCGTGAACTCGGGGCGCAGGGTGCTGTTCGCGGAGTACCTCGCGATTGCGCGGGAGAGCTGGACGCCGGACGTCGAGATCACGCCGGCATGGGTGCGGCGGGCAACCGGATGCTCGCGAGGGTTGTCACCGCGATTGGCCCGGGCGTTGCGGGCGGAGGTGGCCGATGGCTGACTCGCTGCCGATCAAGGCGGAGCGCACGTCGGACCCCTCCATCGGAGAGGTCGAGCACGTCGGACCCGTGCTGGAAGGCGAGCTGATCGACGACTCCCTTCCGCAGCCTCGACAACGGAAGTTGCGACGCGGGTTCGCTCGGCGGTGGAAGCACGCACAGAGGGCCGAGCCGGTTACTCGAGCACGGTCGGTGGTCCTGTACCGGGTGCGGAAAGCCCCGCAGGATGTTGCAAGGCTGGTGTGGTTCGTGCTGCGCGGCAACTGGCGGTGGCTGGTCAAGTTCTGGACCTGGGCGACCTACGCCGACCTGCGCGCGGATGCCCGGCGCGCCCGGCTCACCGGTGACATCGAAGCACGACGCACCGCGCAGGAGCTGATCCGGTCGGACGCTACGGCGAGGTGGGCGAAAGCTGGGATTGTGTTGCGCAGGCTCGCGATCACCGCGCGAACCGTCGCTCCCGTCGTGGCCATTCTGTGGACGGTTGAGGAGTTCATGAACCGTGAGGACATGTGGCCGTGGCTCGCGGAGTTCTATGCCGAACTGGAGGTGCTCTGGTCGGGTGTGGCCCGGGTCGCGCCCCTGGCGCTGTGCGCCGTTCCGGCGGTGTGGGCACTGGCGGCGGCTTTCGAGGGCCGCGACCGTGATCCCGGCGCCACCTGGCTGGTCCACCCGGAACGGCAGGACGCCGCCTCGTGGGTCGACGAGCGGATGGTCTCCAAGGCGTGGGCACACCTGGGAATCAGCGCGCTCACCCGATTCTTCAAGGAAGGTGGCGAACTCGCCTACATCGTCGCCGCGCGAAAGGATGGCGACGGCACCTACGTCCAGGTTCGGCTACACCTCGGCGTCACCGCGGACATGGTGACCGCACAACGTCCCAAGTTGGCCGCCAACCTGGGACGGGCAACGTTGGAGACGTGGCCCACCACGGGCGAAGAGGATGGCATCCTGGACCTGTGGATCGCCGACAAGGGTGCGCTCAACGGCGGCGCGGGCGTCTGGCCCCTACTGCCCGCGGGCCGGGTTGACCTGTTCAACGGTGTCCCCTTTGGACTGACCCAGCGCGGCCGGATCATCAACGCGCCGCTGATCGGTGTCAACTGGCTGATCGGCGGCCGGCCGGGGCAGGGCAAGTCGTCGGCCCTGCGAACGTTGTTGCTGGGCGCGGCACTCGACCCCACGGCTGAACTCTGGGCGTTCATCATGGGCGAGTCGCCCGACTTCGCGCCGTTCACGCCCCGGCTGTCCCGCTACCGCATAGGCCTGGACGACGCGGTCGCCGAGGCCACTCTGCGGGCGCTGGCCGACCTGCTGACCGAGATGGAGCGCCGGGGAAAGGTCCTTGGCCGGCGGCCCGGCAGCCCGCCCAAGGTGTCGCGGAAGCTCGCCGATGACCGTAGCCTCGGGCTCCACCCCCTGGTCTGCGCGATCGACGAATGCCACGAGCTGTTCCAGCACCCTGAATACGGCCCGGCAGCCGCGGAGACGGCGGTGAAGCTGATCAAGCGGGGGCGCAAGTACGGCATCGTTGTGCTGCTGGCCACACAGTCCCCTACCAGGGACAGCATCCCTCGGGAGATCACCCGGAACGTCTCGTGCAGCGTCGCGTTCTCCGTGGCCGACCAGATCGCCAACGACGGGTTGCTCGGCTCCGGGAAGTACCGGGCAGGCATCCGGGCGACGGAGCTGCGCCCGAACGTCGACCGCGGAACCTGCGTCGCCGTCGGTGTCACGGACGCCGCGTTCGAGCTGATCCGCACCTTCTACATACCGTTCGAAGATGGGATCGACCAGGTATCACCGGTCGTCACGCGCGCGGTGGAGGCAGTAGCCGAAGACGGCAGAGAGATCGTCGCCGCCGAGCCTGAAGCAGCTTCGATCGACCACCTCGCCGACGTCGCCCAAGTCCTGCGTGGCGAGCCGCGGATGCGTACACAGGAGGTGCTCTCGCGGCTCGCCGACCACAACCCCGCCGATTACGACGGTTGGACACCCAGCCGGCTCGCCGGCGCCCTGGCCGAGCACGGCGTCCGCCCCGCCAAGTCGCACGGGTTGATGGTCATCCGCAGCGACGACGTCGCTCAGGCGCTCGCCGCCCGCGACTCTGAGTAACACGGGAGACGGGGAACTTTCTGGGGGAGGCACGCGGCTGTCGGGGAGGTTCCGGCAGCTGATATTCCCCGCTTGACCTGCTGAAACGTTGCGATGGGGAAGGACGGTGAAGGATCGCGCGTGCAGCTAGAAGGGCGCCAAACGAGTCGATGCGACCTTGGCTGGCCCTTCCCCTTCCCCGGCAACAGTGGCTACTCCCGGTTACTGGACACCTTGACGCCCACACCGGGATCGCATCGCTCCGGGCGGCAAGGTGACCTCGCCCGGGAGCCTTCGCCGGGAAGTCTCAAACCGAACGTGCCTTCAGGAGGACTCCATAGCCGAGTGGATCGTCTTCGATACCGCCCCGAACGTCAGCATCACCCGGCGTGCGAGCCAGCTGAGCCGCCCACAGGCTCTCTAAAAGATGCCCTGACCTGGCGATACGCTAAACAGTCACCATCATGGACAAAACACATGATCGTCCCATCCGCTCCATGAGCATCAGGTGACACCCCCCTGAAAACAGCCCTCCAGGGGTCGTATACTCTCTTTATCAGCAAGTCCGAGTGGCGGAATGGCAGACGCGCTAGCTTGAGGTGCTAGTGCCCTTAATGGGCGTGGGGGTTCAAGTCCCCCCTCGGACACACACGTTACCCACACGGGGAGAGGCGGTCACCACGACCGCCTCTTTTTTGTTGTCGTACACGACTTGTAGGCCCACGTCTCGGTAGACCTGCATGATCCGGTCCGGGTTCCGCGAGTTGAGGTGCCTCTCGACCTCGCCGAGCTGGTCGAGCATGGCGTGCACCTCCGCCACGTCGACTGTCGCCACCTCGGGTAGGTGGTCCAGCTCCTCCTTAGCGGTTTGCCGCTCGGCCTGCGCGTGGTTCATGGGCTCGACGAGCGCGGCCGGATCTACGCCCGCGTCGATGGCTGCCTGGTGTCGCCGCAACTTCGCCTCTGCATCCTTGAGTCGCTTCTCGGCGGCCGCTCGGCGGCTGTCCGGTCGGCCGTCCTGCGTTCCGATGAGCGCGGCTACCGTCTCGTCGCGGTTGTTCGGGTGGAAGACTTGGCACAGCCAATTGTTGATCGGCGGAGTCACGACATCCTCACGAAGGTTCACTGTCTTCGGATGATCGGCCAGCGCAGCCGAACCCGGCGCCAGCGTCCGGGCGATGCACCGGTAGTAGACGCCTTTCCGAATCGCCGCACCCTGCATCTTCCTTGTGCAGATCTCGCAGCGCACCAACCCTTTCAGCAAGTAGGTGTGCTTGGTGGCGCTCCGATCCCGGTCAAGCTTCGCAATGCCACGCATCCCACCGGCCGCACGGGACCGGCGCACCAGCTGTGCCTGCGTGAACGTCTCCACCGAGACAATCTCCGGGTGGGCGGGCCGGCGCGATCGAACGACGCGTTCCGGCTCCGCGCGGCGGAATCGCACGACATGGCCCGCGCTCACATCATCTGGGTTCAGCAACGTTTCGTGCTTGGTCCAGCGCCCGAAGATCGCGTACCCGGTGTAGCGCGGATTCTCCAAAATGGATCGAACGGTGCTGCCCTGCCAGCCATCGGCGAGTCGGTGGCGATTTTGGTCGCGCCGGCGTTCCGAAGGGCATGGCACTCCGTCCTGATTCAAGGCCTTCGCAATCGCGCGGTCGCCAACACCTTCCAGGTACTCGGCGAAGATCCGCCGGACAACGTCGGCCGCCTCGTCGTCGATCGCCAGCACGCGCAATCGGAACCCCTCGGCCGCCTTCCGCGGGTTCGGATGCGGCCCGCCGTCGACCACGACGTATCCATACGGTGCCCGGCCGCCCTGGTGTCGCCCTTCGTTCACGACCTGGGCGTCCATCGCTGCGCGGACACGAGCCTGCACGTGCTGCCGCTCTGACTCGCTCATTCCTCCGAGCACGCTCATGAGCATCTTGTGCGACGGGTTCCGCGCGTCGAACTTTCCGCCGAGTTCCGGCACCCACAAGTCCACCCCGTACGCAGCGAACCGTGGCGCGATCAGCGAGAACTGGTTGCCGAACCAACACCGGGTGCCCTCACCGACCACGACGGCGTTCCACGTCCGCCGCGGGTTCTTCAGCTCGGCAAGCAGCCGAGCGGCTTCGGTACGCCGCTCCCACGGCACCGAACGTGACTGCCCGATGTCGAAGAACTCGGCCACGACCCGTCCGCCCAGCGGCTCGACGAACTTCCGAGCGTTCCCGAACTGCCAGCCGCGAGAAGTCTCGGGGTCCTGGTTGTCCTCGGTAGAGCACCGGCCGTAGACCGCCAGCTCGCCGATCCCGTCGTCTACGGGGTCGACGACTTCCAGGCCAAGGATGTAGTCAAGCGTCGACCACGGGTCACTGCTGATTTCAGCCGTCACGGTCTACCTCCTCCGCCGGTCCGTCCAGTACCGGCACCTCGGCAAGCTCGATCAGGATGGCCAGCAAGCCGCGCGCGACAGCAGGCGTTAGAATTGGCAGTCCCGCAGGTAGGGTAACTCGGATCGGTCGATCCGCGGAGTGATCGGCACTCATGGCTGATCTTCCTCCACGTCCGGCTCGCCGCCAGTGGCCGCGCGACTGATGGCACTCCTGATTTCAGCCGTCAGGTATCCGCGCACCTGCCTAACCTCGCCGTCGTCGCCGATCACCCGGTCCCGGGTCGGCCGGCATCCCAGGTCAGTCATCTCCTGGGCGAACGTCCGCCGGTCCATCTCCAGCGCGTCGAGCAGTTCGGCCGTCGGTACGAAGTCCCGGCCGTCCTCGCTGAGATCGTCGCCCAGGTAGTCGACGATCGACGAGAGCAGCGAGGGCAGCTCAACCGCGTCAACGGGCTGACCTGCACTGATTGCCTTCACTGCCGCGGCGTGGTCGAGCACCGGCATGGTGTCCTGCCCTGCTGCGTGCCCGGTCAGGGTCTCGGCCGCTTCGCGCAGCGCACGGCCTTGCTCGCAGATGGTCCGCCAGTCCTCGTTCGGCATGTAGTAGGTCCGGACCGTCATGGCCAGCACGTCGGCGCCAGCGGCGGTGTCGCCGTCCGGCCGCAGGATGCCGACGCCCTTGTGCAAGGGCAGCAGCCGCGAGGAGTCGAACCCTCGCGTGTTCATCTGCTCGCCGAGCACGATGTTCGAGTCGCGCCAGTCCATCACCCGCAAGGCGAACCGGGAGCCGAGCACCGCGCGCAGCCCGGACGGGATCGTCTTCGAATCCGGCCGCTGCGTCGCGAGCACGAGCACGATCCCCGCAGCCGGCCCCTTCTTCGCCAGCCAGGTCAGCAGCTCACCGACGTACTCACCCGCGGGAAGCTTCTTTCCTTGCACGTCAACGGGTGTGCGGTCCTCCAAGGGAACCTGAACCTCATCGATGAAGATCGCTGTGATCGGCATGTTCAACGACTTGTCCCGGGACATCTCCGGCGTGACCTTCGACTCCGGGCAGGTGAGGTCGTCCAGGTCGCGCATCCGCCGGAACCGCGTCTGAACCTCGCCGACCAGCTCGATCAGCCAATCCACCAAGGCCAGCACGTGTTCGGGTTCGTCGCCCGACATGAACCGGTGCGCCACCAAACCGGCCGCGTCCCAGTCCTTCCCAGCTTTGAAGTCCGCGACGTACAGCCGGACCCACGCGTCCAGGATGAGCCCGGCAGCGGCGAGCCGGGCGGAAAACGTCTTGCCCTGTCGCGGAATCGCGCCGACGAGCAGTGACGTCCACACCAGCGGAAGGTCGATCCGCCGATCCCGCGCATCCCGTCCGAACGGAATCGGCCGCCACGCGTCCCACTGCGTCACGCCGAGCAGCGGCGTCTTCAACGGCGGTGATGCGTACGGGTCTTCATCAGCCACCCACATCGCCACCCGACCGGCGTGCCCGCTGTTGCCTCGTACCCGCTCGACGATCAGCTGGACTTCGTCGACCGCGAGTGCCGACGCGAGTGCGTCCCGGTTCTTCACCACGTCGGCCGCCTTGCGCGTGGCAGGAAGGTCGACGGTGACCGCCCAGCCGTCACCGACGCGCGTCGCGCGCTCGACGAGCCGCAACGTCTCGTCCTTGCCGATCAGCTTCGCGTCCCGGAACGCGTCCACCAGGACCTGCGGGTCCATCGTCCACGTCAGCGTCCGCGGTCCGGCGAGCGCAGGCTTACGCCCGGGACTGCCATCCTTCCTTCGTCCGAGAACCGCGAGCGCTACCGACGCAGCCGCCCCGGAGATCCACAGTGGATCGTCCCCATACACCAGATCGATGACGGCCACCGCAATGGCGACAACGACCGCGATGGCGCCGCTAACCTTCCACCGGAATAACGTCAGCGCCCGGATTTCGATGAACTTGTCCGCCAGCTTCTCCGACTCCTCGGCGGCCGTCCGGTAATCCCGGACGGTTACCCACCTACGCCACCACCGCGCACCGACGACGACACCGCGCACAACCGCACCGAGGAACCGCAACGGCGACAGCACCAGCCACACCACAGCATCCTTGAGCGCCTGCACCGCCTGCGACTTGTTCTTCAGCCACAACGGCACCCGCGGCGAGTGCAACCACCACAACACGAAACGGTTCCGACGTCGCTCACGCCGACGAGGCTGCGGCAACGTGTCGTCGACCAGCTCGCCGTCGAGCACGGGATCGGCCTTGACCGGCAACGAGTCAGCCATTGGCCACCTCCGCGCGCAGCGCCCGCGCAAGCCGCGGTGACAGCCCACGCGAACAGCCGGTCGCCCGGCGCACCCACGCCGGCGTGATCTCAATGTCCGGCGTCCAGCTCTCCCGGGCGATCGCGAGGTAGTCGCCGAACAGGACGCGCCTACCAGCGTTCACGGGCTCCTCGTGAACAGGACGCTGTTCAGCAGCCACGAGCACGGCGTCCGTGAGCTTGTCCCGCAAATCGGTAATCGCTTCGACCGCGACGAACACGACCAGCGGCGGCACCGAGTGCAGGACGATCGACGCAGGCTCGCCGGCTGCGAACGACGTCCAGGTGTTCATGACATACGTGGCCGCGAGCGTGAACCACTTCGCCCGCCGCACCCACGGACCCGTCCGGACCTGGTATCGCGCGGTCACTTGCTCTGCGCGCAGGATCGCGAGCAGGACCAGTGAGACGGTCGGGTCCAGTACCCACGCCGCCAGCCACGGCAGCGAGCCCGGCCGTGTTCCGGCAGACGCGAAGCCCTGGACGTTGGTCATCGTGAACGCCAGGCCGAGCACGATCCCGGTCCAGCACATCCAGTCGACCTGCCGCCGGACCCGCTCGATCCGCAGCGCGACGACGTCCGGATCGGTCTGGTAGGCGCGCACCTCCGCGGCTTCGGCCGCGTCCTGCGCGAGCCGTTGAGCACGGTTCATCGGCGACCACTCCCCTTCCGCGTGTCGACGGCGGTCACGGTCATAGCGCGGGTCAGCGCGTACGACGCGAACAGCGCCGGCAGGCCGAGCACAGCGACCAGCAGCCACGGGCTACCCGGGTGCGCGATCACCACCCACTGGACGGCGACGATCAAGCCGGCGTTGAACAGCACCCGCCCGGCCAGCGACATGAGCCGCGCCCCGCTCCGAGCGGCTTCGGCGGCAGCCTTCGCCCGGCGGGCACCGGCCCGCCAGACCCAGAACAGCACGAGCAGCACGCCGACTCCGGCGAGGATCTGCGTGGGTGTCACGGTCAGTCCGTTCATCGCTCACCCCGATCGATCCGCTCGCCGCGCCGCAGCCAGTGCGGGTGCAGCGCGCGCCGGTCGTCGTCGGTCATCGCGCCCCAGACGCCGACCGTCTCAGCGCCGGTCGTCCGAAGCTCCAGTTCAAGACACTCGTCCTGGACCGGGCAGCCACCGCACAAGCGCTTGGCGAACTCCCGATCGTCACGAGCGTCCGGCGGCCCGCCCGTCGCCGGGGTCATGCAGGCTCCATCGCTGGTCACGATGTTGGTCAGGACATCGGTGGGCGCCCATCGCAAGCGATCCAGCCGCCACGCGATGCCGATCAGCTGCAGGTCGTCCATGCCGCACCTCCGTCCTGAAGCGCCTTGGCCAGCTCGGCGGAGGAGACGCGCAGGCCGGTCCGGCATCGGGTGGCGCGCAGGGTGCCGGTCCGGATCGCCCGGCTGACCGTGTTGCGGGAGACGCCGAGAATCCACGCGGACTCGGGAATGGTGTGAAAGGTCGTTTTGGTGTTCATGAGAGAACCATTCTGTCGATTTAAAGGCTATGTTGTTTATTTCAGCTGTCATGCGGACGTGTTTGTCCGCGCGCCGCAGCAACACGCACCCGCGGCGCTAATGAACGGTTGAAAAGCCGCTAATCTCGGCGCTGAGGCGGAGCGCGGAGGAATACGTGACGGAGGACTGGGCGGCGGTCGCGAAGGCGATCGACATGCGCGTGCGGGAACTGGGCTGGCGGCAACGTGAGCTGGCCGAGCGATCGCACGTGTCGCAAGCGACGGTGCGCGAGCTTCAGCACCACGTTGTCGAGCGGCGCCGCAGCGCCCGGACGCTCGAAGCGCTGTCGACGACGTTGGGCTGGCACCCGCGGCATCTGCTGGCCGTGCTGCAGAGCCGCACGCCGCCGCACCCGGACGAGCCGGCCGACGACGGCAACGAGCTCGCGTGCCGATTGGACGCGCTTGAACAGCGGCTGGCCGAGATCACGGACCGGCTCGAAGACGTTCAAACAAGCCTGGCGACCGTGGTCGATCACATCCGGCCGAAGCGTTAGCGAGGTCTTTTCCATGCCTTCAATTCAAGGCTGGAACGGCCTTGCAACCCATGCACAAGCACCGCAGCATCACCGCACAACCACCGCAGATCACCGACATTCGGGAGTGCAATGAATCCGGCCGGGGGATGGACGGGACGCACGGCGACGGCATTGCAGTCGGCATTGCGGCTGAGTCAAGAGCGCTTCGCCGAACGCCTGGGAATCAGCGCTCGCACGGTCGGGTCGTGGCACAAGAAACCGGATCTTCGACCGCAGTCAGACATGCAACAGGTCTTGGACACGGCGTTGGCGCAGGCGTCGGACGCCGAGCGCGACCGGTTCGGCGCGTTGACCCGCGACGCGCCGGCCAGCGCCTCGACGACCGCGTCGAGCGAGGCTGACGAACGCCTGGACGCCGACCCTCACATCGGCGCCGCACTGGAGTGGCTCGACCGTCACGCGCACTGGACGCCGGGTATCGCGCGTCGCGCTGTTGCCGATCGTCTCGCCCGCATCGACGCCCAAGAGCTTCAAGACCGTGGGACGCGGCGTGGTTGGGTCAGCCAACGCGACCTCGCGGCCGCGCTGACCGCCTACTACGGCAGCCGGCTCGACGACTACGGCCTGTACACGGCGCAATGTGGTGATCTCGCCTTGAACACCAGCGTTCTGACCTGCGCAGACTGGCTCGACCTGGATTGCGAGCTTCGTCCGCCGTATGACCGGCTCCGGGTGCCAAGCGCACAGCCGGAAGCCGACCTCGACCTGGACGACCGCGCCGCCGACCGCGCCGTTCAGCGACTCGCCGAGACGCTGTCCATGAACACCCGGCTCACGGACAGCCCGATCTACCGGCTCACGAGCACGGACATCCGTGAACACCAGCTTCGTGGCACGTTCGGCGTGTCCCAGTTCGTGCACTACGCGCTGACGGCCGACCTTCTCGAAGGTGAACTGGTCGACGCGGTGGCCGCGGGCTCGACAGCCATGCCACTCAGAGACCGTTACCTGCCGGACCTCCGCTCGGTGCTCGCCGTCGGCGAGCGGCTCTGCGCGGGCGGCGTCCTTGCGCTGACGGCGATCGCCCGGCCCGCCGACCCGTATCGCGGAGACGCCAACTACTTGCTACTGGTCCAAGAGCGGTCCGGCAACGTGCTGAACGCGGCGCGCCGGCTCGCGGTGATACCGAAGGGCTTCCATCAGCCGCTGACCGACCTCCGCCGCGACGCGCAGGTGGGCATGACACTCCGCCGTGAGATGGAAGAAGAGCTGTTCGGCCGGCCCGACATCGACAACACCCTGAGCGACATGCTGGCGGCCGACCCACTGCACCCAACCAAGCTCACCGAGCCGATGAGCTGGCTCATGGCGCAGCCCGGCCGGCTGCGGATGGAGTGCACGGGGTTCGGCCTGAACCTCGTCAGCGGAAACTACGAGTTCGCCAGCCTGATCGTCATCGACGACGAAGAGTTTTGGGCACGCTACGGGGGAGTGGTCGAAGCAAACTGGGAATCCGCAACTCTTCGTCAGTATTCGACTACCGACGACGAGCTCGTCACCGAGTTGCTGGGTGATGTAGCGTGGAGCAACGAAGGATTGTTCGCCATGTCGCAAGGGCTCAGGCGCCTTGCGGAAATCGGCGGAGAGCGCGTGAAACTACCTGCGATCGAATGGGAGATCAGCCAGTGACTGACGGTTGGACCGCCGGCAACGCCAACGAAGACGCGGCGGACACACGCGGCTGGCTGGTCGGCCACTTCATTGATCCGTCGCAGGGTGTTCGCTCGTCGAAAGACGTGGAAGTCAAGTGGGCCAACCATCCTGCGGGCGAAAAGCGTCCCGAGTGGACCTCAGACGACCAGCGAATCACGCTGGTGATGCTCGTCTCAGGTGAGTTCCGAGTGGAAGTCACCGGCGGGAGCAAGGTCATGAAACGACCGGGTGATTACCTCATGTGGGGCCCGGGAATCGACCATTCCTGGGAAGCATTGGCGGATTCGGTTGTCTTGACGGTCCGCTGGCCGTCAGCGACCTAATTCGACCGCGCGAATCCTCACCCGCTCACCGCCGATCTCGGAGAGCCGACGCAGGCCCTGGAGAAATGCGAACAATCCCTCATTACTCCAGGTTTCGTCACCGATCAGTTCGGTGATCAGGTCTCCGTCGAGCGTCGAGTACTGCCGCAGCCCGGCGGCCTCCCAGTTCGCTTCGACGTCACCGCCGAACCGCGGCCAGAACTCCTCATCATCGATCACGACCAGGCTGGCGAACTCGTAGTTCCCGCTGACCAGGTTGAACCCGAACCCAGTGCACTCCATCCGCAACCGGCCGGGCTGGTCGGTCAACCACCGCATCGGCGCCGAGAGCCGGGCCGGGTGCATGGGATCGGCGGCCCGCTGGATGCCGGTTGTCCGGTCGACGTCGCTCCTGCCGAACAGCTCTTCTTCCAGCTCGCGGCGCAGCGTGGCGCCGATCCGCGCGTCGGTGCGTTGATCGGCGAGCGGCCCGTGGAAGCTTTTCGGGATGACGGCCAGCCTGCGAGCCGCGTTCACCACGTGCCGCGAGCGCTCCTGCACCAGCAGGAGGTAGTCCGCTTCACCGCGGAACGGATCGGCGGGCCGTGCGAACGCCGTCAACGCGAGCACGCCACCAGCGCAAAGCCGTCCCGGAAGGTCGAGCACGGCCTGAAGATCAGGCAGGTACCGGTCCCGGAGCGGCATCCGACCCGGTTGTACCGCGCGGCTATCGTGTAGCTCCCGTTCGAGAAGATCCATGCTCAGGGCGTACTCGACGAATGGCACCACGTGGACGTCGCCGCCGACCATTTCCGGTCGGATCTGCACGTCCGTGAGCCGATACAGCGGCACGTCCGCGATGCGCACGTCGTCGGCCGAGGCTTCGGCAAGCCGCCGAACCGCCCCGACTTCGTCGATCGGCTCACGTGCCGCACTCTCGTTGGCAGACAAAACAATCCGGTCGTTCTCGGCCGTCAACGGGCAAGCAAGGTCCAGCCAGTCCGGTCGGGTCAGGACGCTGGTCGCGACCTCAACCTGTCCGCAGCGCGCGGCATACAGCACATGCCCGGGAACCGAGTCGCTGTAATAGTTCGCCAAGGCGGCTGCAACACGACTCCGACCGGCCGGCGCGTCGGAATGCGGCTTCACCGACGCGGCGGTTGCCACGCGTCCGCGTGCAGTGCCGGGAGACCAGCCGGCGTGCCGGTCCAGCCAGCCGAACACAGGCTCAAGCGCCGAGCCAAGCTCCGCCGTCCCGTGCAGCGGATGCAGGTCGATCAGTTCGCGCAGCTCGTCTGCGGTGCGGCCGAGAACCTTGGCCAGCTTCGGCCACTGGTACGGCAGGGGCGCGTAGTCGCCGGCTTCCCACCGGATGACCGTCGTGCGGTCGACGCCCATTACCTCGGCAAGGTTCTCCTGAGTCAGCCCGGCCGCCTTACGCGCTGAAACAAGCTCCTCGCGCCGACGAACGCTGACCACTCGACCACCTCATCCCGGCTGACGTGATCAGAGCGTAGCAGCTGTCATTGCAGGTAAATGCTCCAAGTGCCACATCCCCGCCGCGAAACATCAACGTTTCCGCTCTGGGCCACGCCCGCCTCTCCGGATTGGATGATTTCGACAGATCCAAAGACCAGGGGGTGGACGTGACCAGCGGCGAACACGGCTCGCGCTTGTACGTGACCTGGCACCGTTGCGTGGCAGACAACCTGGACCACGCCGTCACCGACGAGGCTCTGGCCGATGGCATCGCGCGCCACGAAGGCCGCTACCGCACGCTCTGCGGCCGCGATGTGCTGTTCCACTCCTGCCTGATGCCTCCCGGTCGGCCGTGCGCTACCTGCAAGTCGCTGGTCTGGCTCCGCACGGCCACGCCGTCGCCCGAACCCGCCTCCCATCGCAAGCCGTCGCGCTGGCGTCGCGTCGTCGGTCGTCTCCAGACTCCGGCTGTCCTGCCGCCGCGTCCGCCTCAACGCGTGCGGCTCATTTCCGAGCAGGACAGCCGGACCACCACGTCGGCGGGAACGGGCAGTACCCCGAGCGCGCCCGTTCCCGCCGACCACCATCACCGGCGGCCGACCCGATGACGGTCTTCATAGCGCGCCCGCTGTCCGGCACGGTCGGCGAATCCCGCCGCGTCGTCCACGTCTTCCCGCTCCCAGCAGGGGGTTCGGCGCCTGAACGGCTGACCGCGTATTGCGGCGCGATGTTCGGCCGGAGCGAGCTTGAGTTGTTGGAACGTCCGGTCGGGATGCCGTGCGTGACCTGCCTCCGCCTCGCGCCCACCCCGGGCGACGCCGACCGGGAGGCGATCGAGCGATGACGCCGAGCCCGCCGATCGAGCCGGCGTTTCAACGTGAGCTGGACCCGCTGCTGCTCCTGCCGGTGCGGCTGTTCGTACTGTGCCAGCTGGCGGACATGCGCTGGCGCAGGGCTGTGGTGGTCGGGAACGCTCTGGGCGTGGGCGGGCGGAGTCTCGCGTCCCACCTGATGACCCTGCGCGCCGCCGGATACGTGGAGACCCGGTTCGAGAGAGGTAGCCTGGTGCTCCGTTTGATACCGCTCGGACTCGACCGGCTGGCCGAGCACGTGACGGCGCTGCGGGCTGTCGCGAGCACAGCCGCCGAACTCGTCACTGCGCGGCGCGCTCCGCCCATCCGGTGTGCTGTGACGGGTGTGGCCCGATGCGCTAAACCGTCTGAAGACGGCTGCTCGTGACGGTTGTGACGGGACTCCCGTCGAGCTGTCACAGCCGTCACGCAGGCGTTGTCGCAGGTCAACCCGCGTTTGTCGCTGTCACAGGCCGTGTGACGGCCGTGACGGCAACTCGGACTGCGATAGCCGAGATCGCCCGGGACGGGAGACCGTCAGTACGGCCCGGTGACGGGCGCTGAGTCTTGGCTGTTCCGGCGTCGCACCCCTCGCGACCATCCGAGCGGAACGGCCGAGTCGGCCCGGCCGGCGCAAGTTGACTGCGCCGGCCGGATACCGGCTTTACCGGGCTACGGCGAGGCCGTCGTGGGTGAGGTTGAGCGCGTCGATCAGGTTGGTACGGCTGCCCGTGCACATGTTGGCTTCCAGCTCACCGTCGTTCGTGTCGCTGGTGAAAGCCAGGACCCGGCCCGTGGGGGCCAGGTCGTACACGGTCAACGGGGTGCTGCGGACTCGGTCGCCGTCCCCGTCGCGGATCGCGGCGTAGAGCTTGTGCACTGCTACGCGCTCGGCGCGCATCAGGTGCCGCATCACATCGGCCACTCCGGACAGCTCCGACATCGGATCAGCATCCGTGCCTTCGAGATAGGCAGTCGGCACCCTCAGCTGCTGGATGCGGGCGGGCGCGAAGCCCGGCAAGGTGTCCACCAGGCTGGCCGCTACGTGGCGGGGCCCGATCGGGTCGAGCTGGATCGACCGGTTGTCGGTGATCAGCCGCACCGCGTCCGGGCCGGCCGCGGCCACGAAGACGGCGCCGTTGTCATCCGGGTGGCTTCCGAACGCGGTCCACGAGTAGAACTCCCGCTCGGGCCCGGCCAATAGGCTGAGCGTCGCGCGGAACTCCGGGGTGAGCCGACCGTCATCTGTGGCCAGGCGCAGCGCGGTGAACCGGGACAGCGAGCGCCTGGTGAGTTCCTTGGCGAACTCAGCTGTCGAGTAACTGTCGTCCGGGTCGACCACAGCCGGGAGTTCGCCCAGCTCGGCCAGATTCCACGCGACGAAGAACGCCGATCGCGGCATCCGGACCGGCTTGTCGATGATCGTCATCGTCGTGTCTCAGCCGCCGATCGTCGGCGGGGTCGGCGGGAGCCCGGACCACGGGTCACGCAGCCGGCCGTCCTCGTCGTCGACGATGTCAAACGCGGAGTCGTCCTCCAGCACGTACTTGCGCTGATGCTCCTTGTCCTCCTCACCTTTGCCGCCCTTACCGGCACCACCCATGCCGCCCATCCCTGACGAACCCCGAGCACCAGCGGCGCCGCGCGCGCCCACACCGGCTCCTCCACGCCCCATCGATTCCTCCGCACCAGCACCGGCGCCGGAACCGGCGCCCAGCCGGCCGGCCGAGCCGCCCGCTCGGCCACCACCGCTCACGCCGCCCGATTCACCACCGAAACCGCCACCACCAAACCCGCTGGTCGGGCCGAACCCACTGACGCCACCCGGCGACCACGAGTTGCCGCCGCTGCTACCGCCGCCGGGCGGCAGCGACGACGGGGGAGCCCAGCTCGGCCCGCCGGTCGGATTCGTGGATGGCGGAGTCCACCCCGAGGTCGCCGTCCCGTCGCCCGGCCCGCTGCCGGGCTGGAAACCAACGGGCGTGGTCGCGCTAGGCCCGTTGGTTGCAGGGACCGTCGGACCCTGTCCCTGCGTGAACGTCGGCGACGAGCCACCGGTCGAGGGCTGGTAGCCAGCAGAGCTGCCCGGGCCGCTGGCGGTCGTGTCGTGGGAGTTCGGCCCAGACCGCTGGCCGGGGACAGGGTGCCCGGAGCCGATCGTGACGTTCCCGCCGCCGAAGTCCGCCAGCTGCCCGTAATCGCTCTTCAGCCCCTGACCGGCGGTCTGCGCGTGGGCCGCGTACCCCTGGTATTTCTGGAGGTTCTGTTGACTGACGTTGTTGTAGTCCTGGATCTGCTTCTCCGTGTCGGTTTGCCACCAGGCTGCCTCGTCGAAGAAGTTCTTGTGCGGCGGATTCGCCGGCATCGGCTGCAATGAGGACTTCAGCTCGTCGAACCCATGCGCCAGGTCGCTGACGTTCCGTGAGTTGGACGTGAACGTCTCGGAAGCCGATTGGGATACGTCCGCAAGCGGTCTGATCCGAGCCTGCGCCGCATCCGCTCCGCCGCCGGTCCACACCGACTCCAGATTCGAACTCAGCTGCTGCACGCGACCGCTCATTTCCGCGTGCTGCTGCGCCAATTGCGACGCCTGCGCGCTGCCATCGTGCCACTCCGGAGCACCTTTACTCGCCATGACCATCTGCACCAAATTAGAAGCCGGAACGGTCTGTTCGCCGAGATTCCCGTGGTACAGGTCGCCGAACCAGTTGCCCACATCGCTGAGCCGGTCACCAGCCCAGTCAGCTGCGTCTTCAAGGCCGTGCCCGACCGCCTTGGCGGTGTCACCTACCCAACCGAAGAACCCCATTACGAACCGGCCTTCTGCCTCAGGTTCGTCATCACCATGTCGGCGACCTGCTCGGCCGCCTGACACGGGTTGAGCTTGCCCTTTTTCGCGGGGCCAAGGCCGACCGACACGTCAATCGTTCGCTGATCGTTGATGCCGATCGTGACCTGGCAGAACTCGTCGGGTGCGCCGCCGTTCGTCACGTGCGCGACCGCGGGAAAACCCTGCACCTGAGTCGGCTGCCAAACCACAGCCTTCGGCTTAGTGTTCTGATACCAGCTGCTCAAGCCATCATTCGTGGCGGTGTCGTACGCGACATCGACGGACGAACCCTTTTCACTGTTCGTCCAGGTGCAACTCGGCCCGAGGCCGGCCGTCGTCGTGGGCGAGCCCGCCACGACCTTGCCGAGAACGTCGGTCAGCTGACTCGACGTCAGACCTTCCTGGCATGGCTGGGCACCCAGAAGCGACGACTGCAACGGGTTCGAGACCTTCGGTGCACCGGCATACGGCAGCGACACATTCTGCGCAGAATCAGTGGGTGCACTCGCCGAGGGACTTGTGTTCGGATTCGGAGATCCCGAGCTGCAACCGGCCAACACCACCGCAACAACGACGGAACCGCAGGTCACGACGAAGTTCCGCGAAATCATCCGATCATCCCTCCGCCGCTGTTTGCGGCCTTGTTCACGTCTGTGGTGGCATTGCTATCAGAGTCCTGCGTGATGCCCAGAGCCTTCTCCAACCGGCTGATCAGCTCTCCGACGTAGTCGTGCTCACGCTGAACGTGTCCGAGACCGTATCCGAACGCGCCGACCTGTCCGCCTGATCCGGTCAGGAGGTTGTTGTAGCCGTTGCTCGCCGGGTCGGCTGCAGGCGGACTCAAGTGCGTCAACCGCTCCGCGACCGGGATCATCTTCGCGAGATCGTCGCGAATGCCCTGCGCGTCTTTGAGCATGGCAGTCGCCTCATCGCGACTGAGAGTGAACCCCTGACCGCTCGACACCGCGGCCCCGCCGGCGCCAGCTCCACCGCCCACCGCGGACCCTGCGGCGGTCGCTGCGCCGAAAGCATCGGTGATATTGAAGTCCAGCCCTGCTAGCCAGCTGCCTGCCGCAGGCGCCTGCTGCGCCATGGTGGTGCACCCCTCGTTTGACACACGTCAGCCACACGTCGGAGCCCGCCCATCCGATGGCAGCTCCGTCTGTCACAGTAACTGATCACTCACGGCGGGGTGGTCAACTGTGCAACACGTGCTGGCCGCCGGTCCCAGCCCGGGCCTTACAGGCTGCGACCGAGTCAGGCCCGGCGCGTCGGGGCCTGGTCGCACGCACGACCAGGCCGCACGGCCCAAAGCACTCCTGATGAGAGGCTTTCACTGGACTACACCCAAATGGCCGCGTTGTTACCCGTGCGCGCGGTGTTGCACGGTAAGTGGTCGACTGATGTCCGTGAGTAGCCATCGGGGAGGCGTCGGAGGCCAACCTTGGTGCGCTTTACGCGGTCGCCCGTGACCGTGGCAGGCGAGGTGGATCTTGGTGGTGTCTCCGCCCCGGGACCGGCCGAGAGCATGATCATCTGGCTCGCTGTGTCCGGCGCACGGCCTGGCCTCCCCCTGTGTGAGGCGCGGCGGGCGACGGCAGCGTGCCGGTACACCCGCACGATGCTGGAGTCGACCGAGACCTCCCGGTCGAGCTCGTCGATCGCATCGGCGATCACTCGCACCTGCGTCACCAGCATCGTGAGAGTCCCGGTGCGCAACCAGCGCCAGAACCGGTTGTACACGGTCTTCCACGGCCCATACCGCTCCGGCAGGTCCCGCCACGCGACACCGGTCTTGGCCTTGAATACATCCCGTTGAGCACCCGACGGTCATCAACCCGCGGACGCCCCTTCGGGCCCGACACGGGAAGCGGCGGCGCGAGGGCCATGGACCTGCCGAGGAACTTCGAGCTTGGGATCGCCGCGTGCCGGCGGCCACGGACTGGGTCGTGTCACCCGAAGCACGTCGACAGGTAACGATGAGCTTCACGTTGGCATGTTTGCAAGTGCTTTCGGCCATCGGCGACGCGAGATGTCGGCGCGCTCTGGTAAGACTTCACCTTGTGACGACAGAGCCAGCCTGGACCATCACTGCTGAGGACCGCAAGAAGGAGCGGGAGCGAGCCGAACTTCACCGGGTGATCTGGAAGATCGCCAACGACCTGCGTGGAAGTGTGGACGGCTGGGACTTCAAGACGTATGTGCTGGGGATGCTGTTCTACCGATTCATCTCCGAGAACCTGACGGCCTACCTCAACGAGGCTGAGCGCAGTGCAGGCAACGAGGGCTTCGACTACCGCTACCTGTCCAACGCCGACGCCGAGCTCGGGCGCGAGGAGACGGCCAAGGAGAAGGGCTTCTTCATCCTGCCGCAGGACCTCTTCGCGAACGTGCGTGAGCGGGCCAGTAAGGACGAGAACCTCAACGAGACTCTGACACGGGTGTTCACCAACATCGAAGCCAGCGCCATCGGCACCGCTTCCGAGGACGACATCAAGGGCCTTTTCGCCGACCTAGACGTCAACAGCGGCAAGCTCGGCCCCACCGTCGCGAAGCGCAACGAGAAGCTGGTCAAGCTCCTCGACGCGATCGGGTCGCTGAACTTCGGCAACGGCGAGTTCAACGAGAACACCATCGACCTATTCGGCGACGCGTATGAGTACCTGATGCAGATGTACGCGTCCTCGGCCGGCAAGTCTGGCGGGGAATACTACACACCGCAGGAGGTCTCCGAGCTGCTCGCTAGGATCACCGTGGTCGGCAAGACCGAGGTGAACAAGGTCTACGACCCCGCCTGCGGCTCGGGTTCGCTGCTGCTGAAGTTCAAGAAGGTGCTGCCCAATGGGGTCCGGCAGGGCTACTTCGGTCAGGAGATCAACCTGACCACCTACAACCTGTGCCGGATCAACATGTTCCTGCACGACATCCCGTACGAGAAGTTCGACATCGCGCATGGCGACACGCTGATCGACCCGTACCACTGGGACGACGAGCCGTTCGAAGCGATCGTCTCCAACCCGCCCTACTCCACCCGCTGGGAAGGCGACTCGAACCCGCTGCTGATCAACGACGAGCGGTACGCCCCCGCCGGTGTACTGGCGCCGAAATCGAAGGCTGACCTGGCGTTCACGATGCACATGCTGTCGTGGCTGGCAGTCAACGGCACCGCCGCGATCGTCGAGTTCCCCGGGGTGCTCTACCGCGGGGGCGCGGAGCAGAAGATCCGCAAGTACCTCATTGACAACAACTACGTCGACACCGTCATCCAGCTCCCACCGGACCTCTTCTTCGGGGTGACGATCGCGACCTGCATCATCGTGCTGAAGAAGTCGAAGACCGACAACCAGGTACTCTTCATTGACGCCTCAGCCGAGTTCACGCGCCAGGGCAACAAGAACAAGCTCACCGCCGACCACCAGATCAAGATCCTGGAGGCATTCACCCGCCGCGAGGCCGTCGCTTACTTCGCGACCTTGGTCAACTATGAGACCATCCGCGACAACAGTTACAACATCGCCGTCAGCTCCTACGTCGAGGCCGAGGACACCCGCGAAGCGATCGACATCAAGGTGTTGAACGCCGAGATCGTCCAGATCGTTGCCCGGCAGGCCGAGCTGCGCACTCAGATCGACGCCGTTGTCGCCGACCTCGAATCCGACGATGCGACTGTCTGACCTGCTGTCCAAGGCTCCCGCCAACGAGGAAGCGCAGGTCGAGCGATTCCTTAACAGCCACCTGGCGTGGGGAAAACACAAGACGATCGAGGTCGGCAAGGTCGCCATCAACTTCAAGTGCAAGACCTGTGACGACGTTCGGACGTTCATGTCGGGTGACAAGCTGTCCTGTTTGGGTGTCGGTGACCGTGTGGTGAGCATCGACGCGTGCCTCAAGTGCCCGATATGCGAGGCGACCATAGAAGCCTGGTTTCTCGTGGTCTCCAGGGATGGGCTGTACGAGCAAGCGCCGACCGTTCGGCTGGAACGGTATGTGGACAACCGACGAGGCTTGGCGAGTCGGGTCGGCGTCGGCGTCGGCGACTTCGATGATCTGTTGGAGCGCGCACAGCTTGCCTACGAGGAGCAACTCGGTGCGGGAGCTATGGTATATCTACGGAAGATCTTCGAAGCGATTACGAAGCAGGTCGCCGACATCGCAGGCATCTCCACCACCGGGAAGAATGGCGGACGCAAGCCGTTTCGCAACCTCCTGAAAGAGGTCGACGAGAAACACCACATTATTCCGCCAGTCTTCTCCAGTGACGGATACAAATTGTTCGAAGAATTGAGCGACATTGTCCATGGCGACTCAAGTGAGGAAGTTGCTTTGCAGAAGTACCATCCCTGCAGGCGCTTGGTCATCGGAATCATTCGAAATGTCGCCAGTGATCAGGAGATGAAGCAGGCCATCGATGCACTTGGTTGGAATATAAACAAGTTGGATGTGCCTTCAAGCGGGGCGATGGCGTCATGAGTGAGATCGACAGGCTGATCGCAGAGCATTGCCCGAACGGCGTCGAGTTCAAAGAGCTTGGTGACATCGGCACGTTCACCCGAGGCAACGGCCTCCAGAAGAAGGACCTGACCGACGAAGGCGTGGGTGCGATCCACTACGGTCAAGTCTTCACGACCTATGGAACATCGACTGCGGTTACCAAATCATTCACGACGCCCGACCTCGCCGTGAAGCTCCGCCACGCGAAACCCGGCGACCTCGTGATCGCGACGACTAGCGAGAACGACGAGGACGTTTGCAAAGCCGTTGCTTGGGTCGGTCGCGAGGAGATCGTCATCAGTGGTGACGCCTACGTCTACTCTCACAATCTCGATCCGCTCTACATTGCATACTTATTCCAGGCCGACGCATTCCAGTCGCAGAAACAGAGATTTATCACTGGCACGAAGGTCAAGCGGGTTTCTGGAGTTGACCTTGCGCGGATCAGAATCCCAGTGCCTGACCTACATGTTCAGCACAGAATCGCCGAAATTATTGGCAATATGGAAGAGCTGCAAGCCGAGCTGCAAGCCGAGCTGCAAGCCGAGCTGCAAGCCCGCACGCACCAGTACGAGCACTACCGCGACCACCTCCTGGCTTTTCGTGGGAGAGAGGACATCAGGTGGGAGCCTATGGGCGAGGTCGGCACGTTCTTCCGGGGACGACGCTTTACGAAGAATGATATAGTCGCCGCTGGCGTGGAGGCGATCCACTACGGTGAGATCTATACCGACTACGGGGTGGCAACGCCGAAAACGGTCTCACACGTGCGTGAAGACATGGCAAGTCAACTTCGTTTCGCGCAGCCCGGCGACGTCGTCATTGCTGGGGTTGGAGAGACCGTCGAAGACGTCGGTAAGGCAGTTGCGTGGCTAGGGTTGGGCGAGGTGGCGATTCACGACGACACCTTTGCATACCGCCACGAGATGAACCCGAAGTTCGTTTCGTACTACCTCCAGACCGCTGCGTTCCATGCTCAGAAGGAACGGCATGTCTCTCGGGCGAAGGTCAAGCGGCTCTCGAGCGGTGGACTGGCTCAGATCAAAATCCCGGTTCCGCAACGCGAACAACAGGACCGCGTCGTCGCCATCCTTGACGGGTTCGATGCTCTGATTAGTGACCTGTCCATCGGCTTGCCGGCGGAGATCGAGGCTCGGCGGAAGCAGTATGAGTACTACCGGGACAAGTTGCTGACGTTCAAGGAGCGGGTGGCGTGAGCCAGCGCAGCAGTTTGGAGACACCGGACTCGGCGCTGCGGTACGAGCCGATCGCGGTGAGCGACGAGGCGACGGTGGTCGCGACGTACGAACCGGACGGTGGCAGCGATCAGGGCTACCAGTCTGAGGCGGAGCTTGAAGCCGAGTTCATCAAGATGCTGGGGCAACAGGCGTACGAGCGATTTCACATCGCGTCATCGGCTGATCTGGAGGTGAACCTTCGTCGTCAGTTGGAGCTGTTGAACGATGTGGTCTTCAGCGACGACGAGTGGAAATGGTTTTTCACCAAGAAGGTAGCCTCGAAGAATGAGGGCATCGTCGAGAAGACTGCGCGCATCCAGGAGGACCCCATCCAGGTCCTCGCGCGCGACGACGGCACGAGCAAGAACATCAAGCTGATTGACAAGTCGAACATCCATGCCAACCGACTCCAGGTGATCAACCAGTACGAGACGGTCGGTGAGGATGCGTGGACAGGTCGCAAGCACCGCTATGACGTGACGATCCTGGTCAACGGGTTGCCGCTGGTGCATATGGAGCTGAAGCGGCGCGGGGTGCCGTTGAAGGAGGCGTTCAACCAGATCAACCGCTACCAGCGGGAGTCGTTCTGGGCCGATGCCGGACTGTTCGAGTACGTCCAGCTCTTCGTGATCTCCAACGGCACGCATACCAAGTATTACGCGAACACGACTCGTGCGCGGAAGGTGGCTGAGTCCGAGGGCGGCAAGCGTGGTCGGAAGCAGACATCGAACTCGTTCGAGTTCACCTCGTGGTGGACCGATGCGAAGAACCGGCGCATCGGCGACCTGACCGCGTTCACACGAACATTCTTCGCCAAGCACACGCTGCTGAGCGTGCTGACGAAGTACTGCGTCTTCGACGTCTCCCGCACCCTGCTGGTGATGCGGCCTTACCAGATCGTGGCGGCCGAGCGGATCCTGCGACGGGTGGTGTCCTCGGCGAACGCCAAGGCGACCGGGCCGGAGGCCGGCGGCTATATCTGGCATACCACCGGGTCGGGAAAGACGCTGACATCTTTCAAAACCGCGCAGCTCGCGTCGAAGATGGAGGGTATCGACAAGGTTCTCTTCGTGGTGGATCGCAAAGACCTCGACTACCAGACGATGCTGGAGTACAACCGCTTCGAGAAGGACTCGGTCAACGGGTCACGCTCGACCGCCGAGCTCAAGCGGCGACTCCAAGACCACAACGCCTCAATCATCGTCACAACGATCCAGAAGCTGTCACGGTTCATCGAGCAGAACAAAGGCCACGAGATCACCAAGGGTCACGTGGTATTGATCTTCGACGAGTGCCACCGGAGCCAGTTCGGGGACATGGGGGCCGCGGTGCGCAAAGCGTTCCGCCGCTCCCACCTCTTCGGGTTCACCGGCACCCCGATCTTCCCGCAGAACGCCAGCGGGGCGACAAAGGACACTACCGAGAAGATCTTCGGCGACCGACTGCACAGCTACACGATCGTGGACGCGATTAACGACGGGAACGTACTACCCTTCCGCGTCTCCTACCAAAACACCGTGCGGGCTGCAGACAACGTCGAAGACAAGCAGGTTGCCGGGATCGACACCGAAGAAGTGCTGCGCCACCCCGAGCGAATTCGGAAGATCGTGGAATATGTCCTCGACCACTTCGATACCAAGACCATGCGCACCCAGGGTTACAGCCTGGGTGAGAAGAGGGTGCGTGGCTTCAACTCGATGCTGGCGACCGCGTCAATCTCTGCATTGAAGACATACTACGACGAGTTCGCCCGGCAGCAGACCGAGCGCGCAGCCGCAGACCCGTCCTACCAGCCGCTGAAGATCGCCACGATCTTCAGCTACGCGATCAACGAGGACGAGGAAATCGGCGGCATCCTCGATGACGAGGCGTTGGACGCGGACCAGCTCGACGCCTCCTCCCGCGACTTCCTCGAACGCGCGATCAGCGACTACAATGCCGCCTTCGGCACGACGTACGACACCTCGGCGGCGAAGTTCGAGAACTATTACAAGGACCTCGCGCGTCGAGTGAAGGATCGTGAGGTCGACGTGGTAATCGTGGTCAATATGTTCCTGACTGGGTTCGACGCAACCACACTGAACACTCTGTGGGTGGACAAGAACCTCAAGTCCCACGGACTGATCCAAGCGTTCTCCCGCACCAACCGGATCCTCAACTCGGTCAAGGCCTACGGCAACATCGTCTGCTTCCGTAATCTGGAGAAGGCCGTCGACGACGCGCTGGTGCTCTTCAGCAACTCCGAGGCCCGTGGAGTGGTGCTACTCAAGCCGTACACCTACTACCACGCCGCGTACGTCAGCCTGGTCGAGCAAATCCTAGAGCAGTGCCCGCCCGGAACCGAGCCATTCGGGAAAGCCCAGGAGAAGGCGTTCGTCGCAACCTTCGGTCAGATCCTCAAACTGCGCAACATCCTGACCTCCTTCGACGAGTTCGCTCACGATGAGTCGTTGCCACCGAGGCAACTGCAGAACTATACGAGCGTCTACAACGCACTATGGGAGACGCACCGCAAGCGCGACACCACCAAGAAGGAGTCGATCCTTGACGATGTCGTCTTCGAGATCGAGCTCATCAAGCAGGTTGAAGTCAACATCGACTACATCCTGATGCTGGTGCAAAGGTGGCGTGATGAGGGCCAGGCCAAGATGGGCGAGGAAGCCAGTACGCCGCTGCGTTCCATCGAGGACGCTGTCGATGCCAGCCCATCGCTTCGGAACAAGAAGGACCTGATCATGGACTTCGTCGACTCCATGTCGGTCACCGGCGAGGTCAGCGACGACTGGCGCATATTCGTCACCAAACGACGGGAAGCCGAACTCGCCGAAATCATCGACGCCGAGCGCCTTCGGCCCGAGCAGACGAAGTCGTTTATAGAAGCGGCCTTCCACGACGGCGCGATCGCAACCAACGGAACGGCGATCACCCGGGTCCTGCCGCCGGTTTCGCGCTTCGCGAAGCACAACAACCTCGGCGCCAAGAAGGAGCGCGTCATCGCGAAGCTGACCGAATACTTCGAGCGCTTCTCCGGGTTGGTCTGAGAGACACCACCACCATGGGTCACCTGGCCTTTCCGGTCCGACTGTTATATCCGCTATTTGATCTCAATTCTGGCTTGTTGGTGCATGGTTCGAGGACCGGTGCGACGACCACCGCATCACCACCCGCTCATCCGGCCGCGGCCGGGCCCACCGCAGGCGCTTGCCATTTCGCTCGGCCCGCACCCGCACCCGCACCCGCGCCCGCGGCATAGACTGGCGATCGCCCAGCGACTTCCGGCGACGCGCACCATTTCTTGCAGGTTGGTTGCCGCGGGGCCAAAGCGAATATAGTAGGCGATCTCGGCGGGGTCGCTGACTGGCCGGCGGGCAAGCAGCCAGTGACCGACTTCCGATGGGCGCAGGGGCGGATGTCAACGACAGCCTAATCGCAGATCCGCTGCGCGTGGGCGCCATTGCGGCAGGGCGCCTGCGACTTCGGACTTCGGACGGGCTCGACGATTCTCTACACGGCAGCGGGCCATCAATCCGCTACCGCACCGAACGCCTGGCCTCTACCGAGGAACAGTCGCACGGCGGTCGTCCACGATCTTTCAGTTCGGACCGTGCGGCTGTTGGTTGCCCGGTCGAGGTCTCCGACGCGGCTGCCAGTCTCAGGGTGAAGGTGCTGGTTTCGCGGAGCTGACAGGACGGTTAAGGCCTGACGCCGGGAAGAGGGGGCGCCAACGCTCACTGGTGCGCCATAGGAGTGGCAAGCTGAAATTGGGCACGGTGTTGTGGAAGACCACTAGAGCCGCCATTTCCTGGTAACCCAAGCGGTTCTTCCTGGCCATTTGCAGCCGGCCGCTGTTCAGACAGTACTCCAAGAGCCGGTCGCGGAGTCCTAGGTCGGTGATGATTTCGCTGCTTTCGGTAAAACACCTGTCGCGGTCCGTGAGCCGCTTGTACGTGCCTATCTCCACTCGGTGTTGAAAAGCCGAAAGATCGCTGACAACGTCCTGCAGCGCGGCCTCGAAGGCGGCCACGACCAGGATCCTCAGTTTTGCGTCAGGAAACCGCCGGAGAAGGCGCTTCACAGGTGCGTCCTCCCCCGCGGTGCAGGTGCGCAAGGTCCCGCCCGACCCGACAGCATCATCGGTGATGACGAACCAGTCCGGTGGCGTGCCAGCGAAATCCGACCACAGCCGGTCTTCATCCATCAGGTTCAGGTCGTCGAAACACTTCCAGTTGGCCTGGTTCTTGAGGGCATGCGCCATGCTCGGCCCGCTTTGACCGTCCTGTTGCCACCGGCAGAACGACACCCGGTCGAAGGCGGGGATCCCGGACGTGCGGATGAGGTGCTCGAGTGCTTGGTGGAACTCGGCCACACCGATGAAGTATCGCCCCACGACCGAACGGAAGAGCTGCAGCGCGAGAGGCTGCAAGTTACTTGGGAACTGGTCCAGCCAGGACCTTAAGTCCTCCTCGGAAACTTCCTCCCCGCGGTAAGACACCTGGCTCAGCAGCCACCGCGCATCGTGAGAGAGCGCCGCAAGCACCGCTGCCGACCCGACTGGCCGGTTCGGGTCGTGGGCGCACGCGCTCTCGAGCACCCGGCGCAGCAGATGTAGGTGGTCGCCAGCGCCTGCTGTCGATCCTAGCAGTGCGGGCAGATCGTCGTCGTCGGTGAGGGTGGACCGCCCGACCAGTGACGTCAGCATGCTGCCCGCGATGGTCACGAGGCAGGGTTCCGCAGTCGGGACCGGAACATCGAGGCGCCGGGCGAAGGCCCCCCACAACCAGTGATCCTGCGGAATCTCGGAATCGGCGGCGACGTGCCGCGAACCGACGATCAGGATGTCGTCGGCGACGTGCCACCCCACTCCTCGCATGTCGGTGTATCGCCGTTCCGCGATGATCATCCGCAACCGCTGCGCGAAACCTCGTGGGGCACCCTGTAAGCCTGCCAGGAAAAGTACGGTGGGGCTCTCTCGACCGAGGAGCCCAGGTGCGACCCCGTTGTCACCGGCTTGCTCTGCTTCTGCCCGCGTACCGCAGAGTATTTCGGACAGGGACTCGACGGAGTCTCTAGCCGCGATCTCCGTGAACTCCACCCTCAGGTCGTCCGCGAAGCAACGAGCAAGCGTCCGCTTACCAGCTCCGGGCGGACCGGTGAGCAGCACGGCCCGATAATTGTTCGGTCCCACAGCGGCCTTGTGGAGCAGCTCCAGCAAGTCACGCTGCGAGCTGCTCAGCTCCTCTGACTCCACCGGCTACAGGGCAGCCGGCGGCGCCTGCCGCCGATCACCGGTGCTCGACGCGACAAAACGAGGCGGTACGGCCAAGGGCCCGTTCGACTCGAAGCGGATCGCACAGGTGACGACCTGACCGCGATCCGGGGGCGGCGAGAAGTGCCGCGGCCGGAACGGCACGGTTTGGTGCAGGTCGAGCAAATAGCCTTGCGCCCGCCACTCGGTGATCCGCCGGTCCACGCGCATCTGGGTCAGCTGGGCCTGTTCCGGGTTGGCAGAGTCCCTCCAGATGTCGTACATGCGGATGCCTGAGAGGTCCTCACCGCGGAACTGTGCCCGTAACTGCCGGAAACGTTCTGCCCCTTCGCTGTAGTCGCCAGTCTGGTAACAGAGCACGGCGTAACGGAAGAGATCGAGCGGGCGAGGTGTCTCGAACGGTTCGACGTCCAGCTGCCGGTATAGTTTCTTGAGCTCGTGAAAGTCACGCTCTTGAACGGGCTGGCGCCAGAGCAGGGAGATGCGTAAACGCACCGTGCGGGATCGCGGCTGCACCCCGGCTCGCTCCGCCTCGTCAAGGATGGCGAGTGCATCGGCAGGACCGCGCGCGTCCTCGTCGTACCGCAGCCGCAAGCGGGCCTTGCAGTAGTACCCAAGTTCGGGATCGGCAGAATTGATTAGCTCATCCAGGTAGGACTCGCCGAGCTCCTCGCCGAGCAGGGAGAACGCTTGGGCGCGGGAGATCGCTATCTGATCGGTCCAAGTCGGGTCGGGTATCAGGTTGTTCGCCGCGACGTCGTCGGCCTCGTCGAGCAATTCCAGTGCCTGCGTCACATCTGATGCCTTGACCGCCTGTTCCTCAGCGCTGGCGGCCTGCGCGTGCTCGATCAGTCGGCGACTGAAGGCGAGGAGGGCTTCCATATTGGTGCCCCCGGAGAGCTCGATCGCCTTCTCGAAAGCCGCACAGGCACTGTCCCACGCCGCTTCGGCCTCGGTCACGCGGCCTGCCTCCTGCAGAGCGGGTGCAAGGCGGCAGAACGCCGTTCCGAGCGTGTTGTAGAGGTGGCTGGGGACTTCGTCGCGGCCGGAGCGGCGAGGCAGGCTTGTCGCCCTCTCCAACTTGCCCACGGCACTCTCGTACCGCTTGAGCCGCTCGCCGATTTCGAGACGGGGCTTGTTCTGGTCAGCCGATTTGTACAATGACCGCGCCCAGTGGTGCAGGACGGTCTTGCTCTGGTCCCGGATCGCAGGCGGGATGAGCTCAAAGGTCCGCAGCCGCCAGTCCCAGTCCTGAACACGGTCCTCAAATCTCGGAGCAAGGACGTCCTTCGCTAGCGACTCGGCCACCCAGAAGTCCGCGCGACTCCCCGGCGACAGGGCTCCGAGGACAGGCGCGAGCAGCTGAATCCGCTCCTCGGGCGAATGTGCGCCAGCGTGGTGCTCCAGATAGGCCGATGCGACTGCGGGGTGCAGGAACCTCAGAACCTCCTCGTCGAGGCCCTTGGCCGCTCCACCCCACGCCGCGATGCCGTCGAGTTGGCGGATGGCCGCAGAGAGCTCCGACGGATAGGTGCCCCCCACTGCAGGACGGACAACAGTCCACAGTGGGCTCGGAAGGCGGAATGTCGACATTGCGGCCACGTACGTCAGGATGTCGCGCACTGACAGGTCTTCGATCGTCTCGCTGCGCTGTGTGATCCATCTTCTCAGGAAGCTCTCTGCCTGCTCGGCATCGGTCATCGCCATCCCCTGGGTGAAGAAGAACCTCAGCGCTACCCAGAACAACGTCTCCGCCGGGCCATTGTCGCCGTGTAGCCACCGGGTCGCCTGGTTGTACCGCTGCCACTGGTGAAGGGACGGCGCAGTCACCTCAAGTTCCCATCGCTCCACGATCCGGGACAAAGTGACCTGGCACCGCTCAACTTCGTCGTTACCCAGGTCCGCCCGCAGGACGGGTAGCACTGCGGTTCGTCGCCCCCGGCGTTCGACCTCGCCGACCGCTTCCTGCGCCGTGACGGCGTGCAGGACAACAGCCGACCGTCCGTGCCGGGCGAGTGCGCTCACGACGCTACGGGCGGTGATCCCGCGCTGAAAGTGGTCGACGTCGATGACAACGAGCAGCGGCGGTGCGTGGTCGAGGCCGAGGGTGAGAGCCCCCTCCGAGAGCGTGGTGGCGAAGGCCAGCAGGTCTTCGAATTCGATGGCAATCTGCTCGGGACGGAGAACGAGAGCAGGGAACCCTTCCCGGGAGGCGGCGTACGCCGCCTCCCGGAGTAGGGTGGTCGCCCCTGCACCGGGCTCGGCGGGAAGCCGCATGACATAGGTCGTCGCGGTCCCCGAGCCCTCCTGCACCTGCCTAAGCGTCGCGAGCACGTCTTCAGGCAGGGTCTTGTCCTGTGACCGGTAGTCCCGTCCGATCGGCAGGCCAATGCCGTATGCCGACCAATCCTCCAGACTGCCGTCCAGGAAAGCGAGCAGGTTTTGCATGGTGAATGTTGACGGCGGCGCGATGTGCTCCTCGGTGACAAGCGCGAACCGGCCGAGGATCCGGTCGACGTCTCGGGCACCCAAAGCCAAAGCGCGGTTTCCCATACGCACGGTGTACCGCGATACGGCGGTGGTCTGTGGGGCGCCGGCCTCGTCCATGGCCGTGAAGAGATCGTCCTGCGTCCCGCGCCAGACGTGGAGAACGATCGACGCACTCGTGTGCAGGCCCGGCGGTGGCGCGTCCGGTGGCCAGACGAGCAGTACCTCCAGGTCGACGATTGGGCAGTCCTCGAGGACTTCGGACAGCAAGTCCAGGTCATCGTCTGTCCGGGCGCCGAGGACGACCAAAACCCGGCCTGGGTACTGCCCAAGCCTCTTCGCAAGACTCCACGCGATCCGCTTCCGCACGCGCGCGCGAACCGCGCCGTAGCGGATGGCCGCCGGCGCTTCAGGATCGAGCACGCCGGGCAACACGCAGACAGGCAGGAACTCGCGCGAGGACAGATCCGCGGAGGCATCGTCATCGGCCGCGAGCACGACGATCTGCCGAGCCTCCGGCTTCACGGCCTGCGCCGCGGCCCTGAGCGCCGGCAGCAGAGGGCTCGCCGCGCCCTCCAGCCACGCCGCCTCCCAGTACAAGGACGCAACGCGCAGATCAAGCGGGTCGGGCTGCAGGCGGTACCGCAGGGCCGCCGCCGTCTCGTCGACGGAGTAGTCGTGCGGTTCCGCGCCAGCAACCAGGTCACGAACCTGGCACGTCCACAGCAGGGCATGCCGGTCGCGGAGGCGCATAACAACGGACGGGGGCAGGGATTCAGGCATTCTGCTCGTCACACGCCTTCGTCAGTCGGGCCAGCGAATACTGGAAACTTAACACCTCCGCCCGGAAGATCCTGTCGTTGGCAGTGCCTGAGAAAAGTCGGACGGCGGCAGTGCAGCGACGAACCGCAGCTAGGACGGCAGGAAGACCGCGAGGGTGTGTGGGGCGCCAAAACACGGCCGACCGGCGACGGCGACGTGGCCGAGAACGTCGGCAGCGCCGCCGTCGAGCGCTCCCTTCCAGGTGGGTGGATAGCGGGCTGCGGCCGCCGGAATCGGCGAGTACTGGTCATCGCGGCTGGCGGTCAAAATCGACATCCCGCTGCGCAGGACGGCCGCGTCCGTGAGAGTGACGACGGTGCCGCGGAACCCTCGGAGAACAACAGTCGAGGATCACCAGGATCTCCTTGACCTGCGAGTTCCGGGCGATCGTCAACACCTCGGCGAAAGGACTCTGGGCGTCTCGCCCTGGCCGGCGCTGGTGACCAGGACGACGTCGTCCACTGGGACGCCATGTCCCGCGAAGTACAGCAGGGCGAAGCCAGCGTCGCCGGCCAGCAGGGACCGCACGCCGTCCATTAGGTTGTTGCTGGTCACTGTCCCAGTCAGCACCTGGCAGTTCCGACGGTGATGCCTACGTCGGCGGAAGGTGGCGTCCTGAGCACGCCGGAGCTTTGTGGCCAGCTGGAAACAAGCTGACCGAGCTTTGAATGCTACTCAGGTGATCAGCTTAAGGGCTGCTTGGCGGACTGAGTGGAAGCGTTGTGGTTAACGTGCAAGATCGTCCTCGGACACACAGGCAGTTCCCTGACCAGGAGTTTTATCTGCAAGCTGTAGCTTGTGGTCAGAAGATGCGCTGCTCAGCGGCGTGGGGGTTCAAGACCCTTACGGACACGCGCACTAGCCACATAGCCGGAGTCGTCAACCTCGGGCGGGAAATGCGTGACCGCCTGCCAGCGGGTCTGGGCAGACTCGATGAGTTTGAACGCGATTGCTACCCTGCACCCTGTGAACCCGGTCGCTTGATGACGTTCGTGCGGGCCGCACCGTGGTGAAGGCCAGTTCGATCGGGGTGGCGGTGCGTACATGGATCCAGTGCTCGGCCGGATTGTCGTTGAACGCCAGCTTGTCTTCGCCGGTAGCCAGCCTCGGCACGGGAGGTCGCCGAAGCGAACCGCTGGCGTTCGCTCGTTTCAGGGTCGACGCGCCTGTCGGTGACTCGCGGAGCGGTCACCTCCACCGAGCCGGCGCGGGTCAGTACCTCACGGGGCCGGTGGCAGCCGTTATACACGACCAGGCGATGGCCGTGCTCGTCGCGCTGGTCGGTGAACGCGGCGATGGAGGCGTCGACCTCTGCCTGGAGTGCCTCGGCCAGCAGCCGGCGGGTGCCCTCGTGGACGCTCTGGTCGATCAACGACGCATCGCCCGTAGCTGGGCGGTCGTTGTCATCGGATGCGGGGCCGGGGACTACGGTGAGTACGGGCTCGCCGTCCCAACCGACGCGCCAACCTCGGTTTGTTTGGGACCTCTACTCGATCACCGGGAAGGTACATACTCCGCCGGCTGATCCACCGGCCTCGAGCATCGCTCTCCTCGGACACCTGGGAGATCAAGTCCCTAGGGGCGTGAACTCTTGGTCGGGGTCGTGCATCTTCAGGACTTCAACCCCCCTGGCCGCAGACGGTCGCGTCAACGGTAGGGGTCAGTGCAGTTTGGTCCAGGCTTCGTCGATCATGGCCGCGCAGACGGTGGGGTCGCGGTATTCCTTGGTGTCGTCGCCGAGGGGTTTGAGCTGGATGGTGAAGCCGGGATCCGTGCGCTGGCACAGGAAGACCGAGGTCTTGTCGGGGGTGAGTTTCTCGTCGAGCGGGGTCAGGTTGTTGCGCAGGACGCAGGACACGTCGCCGACCTGGCGGAGTTCGTTGGTGGGTGCGGCCAAGCCGTTGTCTTTGTCCTCATAGGCGATCGCGAGCCCGGGAGCGTGGGTGCGGATCGCGGTGAGCGTGAACGAGTGCGAGAAGTTGACCGCGGTGTAGGTCTGCACCACCGCCGGCGCACCGTACGCGGCCGAAACGCGGGTGGTGTTCTCACGGTCGTTGGTGGCGTTGCGCTGGGCGAACTGGCGGTGCGCGAAGTCGTCCTTGAGCTTCACCGGTTGCACGTCGGCCCTGTCCACGCCGCCGAGCGTGTCAGGCGCTTTGAGCGGTAGGCCGCTGACGACTCCGGAGTCGTGCGCGGTCAACAGCCACGGGATGCCGACGCCCGCCGCACCGATGGCAAGACCGATCGCGGCGGCGATCACGAGGGAAACCGGGCGTGAACGACCCTGCGGCGTCGCGACGGCGGGTACTTCCGTGAGCACCGGAACTTCCTCGGTCACGGGTGATCCTTCGAGTCGATGGGGAGCGATGTCGATCACTGGATCGGCCAGCTGTCGATGTTCGTTACCGGTGCTTTGTAACGTCTTGTCGACGGTCTGGACCAAGCGGAGCAGCCGCTGGTCCGTTCGGCACACCCGGCGTTGCTGCAGGTCGGCGTCCTATCGTGACAAAGCGGACATAGTGCGGGGTGTATGTCTCTTGTGGATCGTGATCACCCGATCGGTGGCTTTGCGGTGCCTTGGTGATCGTGGATTGTTCTTTTTACTTTTGGGTCGCGCGGGTCGGGGGACGCGCGCTGGCCAGGCCGAGGGGGCCGTCTTTCGTGGAGTATCGAAGACTTTCGCGTGGGTTCAAGCTGCGCGTGTTCGGGTTGGTTGTGCTCGTGCTGGCGGGTGTGCTCGTGGTGGTGACCTCGAGTACGCCGTCGCGACCAGGGGTCACTCCGGTGGCATCCGCGCCAGACGCAGGGGCGGCGTTCGCCGCGGCGAGGCTGCAGGGGACGCCGGTCGAGGTATCCGACCAGACGACCGAGACCAAGCGGGTTTTCGCCCAGCCCGATGGGCAGTTGAACGCCGAGTTGGCTTCGACACCGGTTCGTGTGCGGCGCGGCGGCGGCTGGGTGCCGGTGAACACGACCTTGGCCAACTCCGCGGATGGAGCGGTGCGGCCTGGTGCCACCGTGGATGATCTGTCGTTCTCCGACGGCGGTCACGCACCGTTGGTGACCTTCGGCAGAGACGGTAAGAAGTTGTCGCTGTCGTGGCCGGCGAAGCTGCCCAAGCCGAAACTCGACGGGTCGACCGCGACGTACCCCGAGGTGTTCCCGGGCGTTGACTTGGTGATGCAGGCCACTGCGGACGGGTACAACGAGCGGCTCGTGATCAAGAGCGCCGCCGCCGCCGAGAACCCGGCCCTCAAGTCCATCCCGTTTAAGCTTTCGGCCGATGGCCTCACCGTGACCAGTGACCAGTCGGGTCGGATCAAGGCGGTCGACGCGGCCGGCAACCTGGTTTTCGCGGCTCCCGCATCGACGATGTGGGACGCGCGCGGCCCTGAGGTGGCGAGCGCGCCGGTTGGGGTGACGGTGCAGGATTCGACGCTCATGCTGCACCCGGCGGTCGCGATGCTCACCGACCCGGGAACACGGTTCCCGGTCGTGATCGACCCGGACATGCGCGCGTGGAACCAGTCAATGTGGGCGAAGGTCTTCAGCGGATACCCCAATCAGTCCTATGTCAACGGTACGAACGACGGCGATGCGTGGGCCAAGGTTGGCCTGTGTAACTTCGATGCCGAGTGCAACGGCATCGATGTCGCGAGGACGTACTTCCAGTTCGACACAACCTTCCTCTCGGGCAAGATCATTAACGATGTCCGCTTCGACACCACTGTGGTTTACGGGCCCAAGTGCAACATTACGAGCAACCACAAGCTCTTCTTGGCAGGTTGGGGTCTGTCGTTCGACACCAACTGGAGCAACATGCCCGCGGGGCACCAAGTCGGTCTCGACGCCGCGGTACCCACCGGCTGCGACGGTCTCAAGGGCGTCGGCTTCCAGCTGACACCTGCGGACATTCGTGCGGGCACGACGACCAACTACTTCCTCCAAGCCGCGAACGAGTCAGATTCCGACGCCTGGCGAAAATACGACGTGCCGACAACGTTCCTCAGGGTCAAGTACAACACCCTCCCGAACCCGCCATACGAGCTGAAGACGGATCCGCCGTTGCCGACCCCGTGCAAGTGGTGCGGCGGCACGCCTTACGTCGGTGACAGTTCCATTCGCCTGATGGGCCGACTGTCCGATCCGGACGGCAACGACCAGCTCACGGCGATCTGGGACATCTACGGCGGTCTAAGCGTCGACCACCGCGAACCGGACATTTACCAGGCCTCCGGAGCCTTCTCCAGCACGACGGTCGACCTCTCGACCCGAAACGACCAGTCGATCACGTGGTCACTCACTGCGTTCGACACCGCAGATCGAGGAAATTCAGCCTCGGGCCCAGGGTTCAAGGTCGACGAGGTCGGGGTCGACAAACTACCTGTCGTGTCGGCGCCGGTGTACAGGGAAGACAACACCTGGCATGGCGGAGTCGGAGTGTCGGATACGTTCACGTTCACCGCGAACGGCGTGCCGGACATCGATCACTACCTGTACGGCTGGAACGACGCGCCATCGACCAAGATCGACGCGGATGCGCTGGGCGGCAAGGCATCGGTCACGTTGACTCCGCCTGGCGACGGGCCGCGTGATCTGTTCGTGCAGAGTGTTGACCGAGCGGGCCATCGCAGCCCGATGAAGGCGTACCACTTCTACGTGCGAGCCGGAAACGGGCCGCTCGCCCAGTGGTCGTTCGACGGCTCCACCAAAGACTCGGCGACCCTCGGCTTCCGCGACGCCACCTTGCACGGCGCACCGACCTACGTCCAGGGATCGATCGGGTCCGCCCTCAAGCTCAACGGCTCGGACGACTACGCGACGGCTCCCGTTTCGGCGAACACTGCCGCCGGGTTCACGTTCGCGGGCTGGGTGAACCTTGCGGCGAAGACACAGGGCTGGTCGACGATGCTGAGCCAGAACGGTTCGGCGACGACCATGGTCCGGCTCGGCTACGCGGGCACCGGAACCGACAAGTGGGCACTCGAGTTGCGGCCATCGGACTCGGCGTCAGTCACGCCGACGACCGTGCTCTCGTCGGAGAGGGCGCAAACCGGCACGTGGACACACCTGACGGGTGTCTACGACGCGGCCGCGAAGAAGGTTCGGCTCTATGTCAACGGCGACCTCACCGGGACAGCAGACTGGACCTCACCGTGGCCGGCTAACGGGGAGTTCGCCCTGGGCCGCAGCACACCTTCCGGTACCGGTGCCGACTACCTGTCCGGCTCCGTCGACGAGGTCCGCACCTACGACCGCGTGCTGACCGACTCCGAAGTCAAGTCGATCGTCACCCTCGACAACGTGGCCGCGGGGTACTGGAACTTCGACGAGTCCGACGGCACCACGGCCCGCAACAGCGCGGCCGGCGGTGAGATGGCTGCTTTGCACACCGGCGCCGCGTTCACGCAGCAGGGCGCTGTCAACGGCGCCCTCACGCTCGACGGTACCCAGGGGTACGCGTCGACGACCGGCCCAGCGGTGCGTACGGATCAGAGCTTCACCGTCAACGCGTGGGTGAAGCCGAACACGACCGGCGACATGGCGGCGGTTTCGCAGGACGGGGTGAACGCCAGCGGCCTGTACCTGAAGCAGATCGGAGGCAGCTGGGGCTTCGGAATGAACGCCGGTGACGCCACCGGCGGAACGGCGGCCGAGGCACGATCGGCCGCGAACACTGTCCAACCGGGAGTGTGGACGCATCTGTCCGGTGTATACAGCAGCGTCGCCAAGACGCTGACTCTGTACGTGAACGGTGTGCAGGCCGGAACCGCGGCGGCGCCGGCCACGCCGTGGATGGCGAACGGGCCGTTCGTCATCGGGCGTGGGCAGTACGGTGGGCCGACCGGCTTCTGGGCCGGAGCGATCGACGAGGTGCGTGCCTACAGCCGTCCCCTCGGCGCGTCGGAGATCGAGGGCATCGTGGCCCAGAACAACGTTCCGGCGGCCGCGTGGGCGCTGGACGGCGATGCCAAGGACAGTTCGAGCCGTGGGCTCAATGGCGCGGTCAGCGGCAAGGTCGACTGGGCGCCGGGCCAGAACATCAACCCGGACCCCAAGGACCTCGCGGCGAACTTCACCGGCGCAGACGGTGCTGTGACCGCGCCGCCGGCAGTGGACACGACGAAGAGCTTCTCGGTCACCAGCTGGGTCAAGCTGGGTACCAAGACCGCCGGAACGGGGACCGTGGCCAGCCAGAGCGGTTCCCGGGCCTCGTTGTTCATCCTCGGCTACGCGGGCAGTGCGACCGACCGCTGGGCCTTCGCCATCAGCGCGGCCGACCAGGACGGGCCGCCCGCCGTGCTGGTGCAGTCCGACCAGCCGGTGCAGTCCGGGGTGTGGACCCACCTTGCGGCGAGCTATAACGCGGCGACGAAGGAGATGCAGCTCTACGTCAACGGAAGTCTCGCGGGATCGGCGACCACCAACGCAGTGTGGAACGCCACCGGCGAGTTCGACATCGGGCGAGGGAAGGACGCGGGTGCGTGGACGAGCCAGCTGACGGGCGCCGTCGACGACGTGAAGGTTTACCCTCGTGCGTTGTTCAGCGACGAGATCCGCACCATGGCCGGACGGGAGCTGAACCTCGTCCACGACTGGCAGCTCGACGAGTCCAGCGGTACCAACGTCGCTGACTCCACCGGCGCACGGCCGGGCTCGTTGAACAGCGGTGCGCACCTCGTGCCGGGACGCGTCGGCAACGCCGTCTCCTTCGACGGCCAGACGGGCGCGGTCTCCACCAGCGGTGTCGAGCTGCGCAGCGACGACAGCTTCACCGTGTCGGCGTGGGTGTACCTCGATCGCAAGAGCGACACGACGTCGAAGTTCACCGCGGTGAGCCTCGACGGAGTCCACACGAGCAAGTTCCGGCTAGGGCACGTCGCGGATGACATGTCGGCGTTCTGCTTCGACGGCATGTCCGACGACCCGAACGCCTGCGGCAAGTGGGTCTTCGAGATGTCCGGATCCGATGTGGACAGTCCCGTGGTCGCCAAGGCCGCGGTGTCCACGCTGCCGGCCGAGATCAACACCTGGGCGTTCCTGACCGGTGTCTACGACAAGCAGACCGGCAAGACCTGGCTCTACGTCAACGGCAAGCGCGTCGGCGACGGCACGCTCGACACGGCGTGGCAGGCCAGTGGTGGCGCGGCGCTCGGGCGGGGGAAGGTCGCCGGTGCGCCGGCGCAGTTCTGGCCCGGCCGCGTGGACGACGTACGGCTCTATTCGGGCGCGCTGGACAAGGACCGGATCCTCTCGCTGTACTCCGCTTACCCCGCGTTGGACGAGACGCCGCCGGATCTTCCGACGGCCGACACGGCGTACTGGAAGTTCGACGAGAACACCGGCACCGCGGTGTCCGACTCGAGCGGACGTGGCCACAACGTCACCATGAACGGCGGCGCGTCCTGGTTCGGCGGGCGTGTCGGGGCGGCCGAGTGGCTCGACGGGACGTCGGGCTACTCGGAGTCGAGCGGTCCGGTTCTGGACACGACCAAGAGCTTCTCAGCGACCGGCTGGGTGGTCCTCACCAAGACCGACACTGCCGATCACGTCGTGCTCAGCCAGGACGGCAGCCGCGTGAGTGCATTCCAGCTGCGGTACAGCGGCGACACCGGGAAGTGGTCTGTCGTCGTTCCACAGGCCGACCAGGACAACCCGGCGACCACGACAGTCGTGTCGAACGTGAACGTCACACCCAACGAGTGGACTCACCTCGGCGTTGTGTACGACGCCGCCGCCCACGAGGTGAAGCTCTATGTCAACGGAGCTCTGACGACCGTTCAGGTCGGTGTCACCATCGCTGCGTCGACCGGTCCGTTCGCCATCGGCCGCGGCAAGTGGAACGGGCAGAACAGCGGGTTCTTCGCACAGGGCATCGATGACGTCCGGGTCTTCGGCAAGGCACTCAGCGACGGCGAGATCCGCCGCGTCGTCGCCGACGTCTCCGAGGCCGACGCAGGACAGTGGCACTTCGACAACGGCACCGGGCGCGACTACTCCTGGCGCCACAACGACGCCACGTTGTCCGCGGGCGCGTCGATCGTTGCCGGCGGAGTCATGGGCAACGCCTTGCAGCTCAACGGCACGACCGGTGCAGCGACCACAGCTGAAGGCGGCGTGCCGATGACCCGGAGCTTCACAGTGTCCGCCTGGGCGAAGCTGACTCGCACCGATCGGGTCGCGACGGTGGTGAGCCAGGATGGTTCACGGATGAGCGGGTTCGTGCTGCAGTACCGGCCTGAGCTCAACCGCTGGGTGTTCGGTGCGGCCACGCAGGACAAGGACGCGGCGCCGCTGAACTACACAGCCTCGTTCCAGGTCCCTGAAGTGAACAGGTGGACCGCACTCACGGGCGTGTACGACACCGGAGCGGGCCAGTTCCGCCTGTACGTGGATGGGCAGCTCGGCGGTGTTCAGAACAACGTCGCGCCGTGGCCGGCCGGCAACGGGCTCGCCATCGGCCGCGGATTGGTCAACGGTGCACCCGCCGACTTCTTCCCCGGCATGATCGACGAAGTCTCCACGCACTATGACGCGCTATCGGAAGCTGCGATCCAACGGCGTGCTGGGTGGCCGGCTCCTGCCGCAGGGCAGCTGGGGCGGTACGTCGATGGTGCCGGCCGCCGAGCGACCGCTCCCACCGCGGGGTCGGCACCGGATGGTTATCACTTCGACCAGAGCCTGGGCATGCTCGTCGACAGCAGCCAGCCGAACACGCGCACGTTGTTCGCGTGTTATATGGGGATCGATGCCTTCACATCGCCCGATCCGGCGTGCGAAGGGCAGACGGTGGGTGGGCCGATCGGATCGGTGTACACGATCCAGCCGACCAACGTCGAGACGGTCGCCGTCTACCGCTGCAACACGGGCCCTGACCACTTCGAGTCGCTGGATGCCACGTGCGAAGGTGCCACGGGCGAGGGGATTCTCGGTTACACGCTCGCCTACGCACCACTGGTTCGCTATAACAGCAGCACGACGGTCGACCACTTCAGCACCTCGCAGGGTGTACGACCTGGGTACACAGTCGAAGGCCCGCAAGGCTTCGTGTCACTGAGCTCCTCGGTCGGCACCCAGGCGATCATCAGCTGTGTGACCGACACCGACCAGTTCGTGTCCACGGACCCGAGCTGCGAGGGCAAAACAGTGATCGGTGGCCTCGGTCGGCTGTGGAGTCAGGCACCGGAAGGCGTGGGGTCGGACCCGGTCTATCGCTGCGTCAGTCCGGCGGGGGAGTCGATGATCAGCTCACTCTCCAACTGCGAGGGCTGGAACCTCGACAAGTTGCTCGGCAACGCGCTGGACAAGGTCCCGGAGACCACCCCTGCGTTCCCGGTCGGCGCCAGTGCCCGCACGAGCTCCGCATTGATCCTTCCGGAGAAGTCCACGTCGACGGCGACGGGGACCACCGGTTCGCCTGGTTGAGCTATCTGACTCACACGCCGATGGGCGGTGGCGCGGGCCTCGCCCCACCGCCCATCGGCCCCCCGCTTCGCGTTCCCAGGACTTTGTCCTGCCCAGCCTGGAGGAACCATGCGCACGTCGCCGACACGCCGCCCTCGTCGCGGTCTCATCACGGCGCTCGTCTGCTCCCTGGTGTTGACGGCTGTCAGTACCAACAGCGTCGCCAGTGCAGCCGGAGGCCCGAGCGTGTCGTTGCCCGATGTCAAGTCCACTCCGGTGACCCAGCAGATCTTTGCACCGCCAAGCGGTCACGATGACGCGTCTGATCATCCACTGACCGGCGACCAGAACCCTGGGGCCGGTGCAACAACGCCCGACGGGGAGGGTGACACCAAGGCCACCTCGCTCAGCCCGTCCGCGACGTGGGACGTGACCGAGCAGACCGGTGACTTCAGCTGGTCGTACCCGCTCGACGTGCCTCCGGTGCCCGGAGATCTGACTCCGAGCCTGGCGCTGTCCTATTCGTCGTCTTCTGTCGACGGTCACACCAGCGCGACGAACAACCAGGCTTCGTGGGTCGGTGACGGTTGGGACCTCGCGCCCGGGTTCGTGGAACGTACTTACGGCTCGTGCCAGGACGACAAAGAGGGCGGCACCACCCCACCGAAGGTCGGTGACCTGTGCTGGAAGTCGGACAACGCAACGGCCGCGTACAACGGATCCGGCGGCATGCTGATCCACGACACCACGAAGAATGTCTGGCGCCAACGCAGTGACAGCGGCGCGCGCATCGAGCATCTGACGGGCGCGGGCAACGGTGCTCAAGACGGTGAGTCCTGGAAGATCACCACGGTCGATGGAACCCAGTACTTCTTCGGCTCGACCGCCTCGGCGAACTCGACGTGGACCGTTCCTGTCTACGGCGACGACGCGGGCGAACCGTGCCACGCGGCGAACAACGTTTTCGAGGACTCCTCGTGCGTCCAGGGCTATCGCTGGAACCTCGACAAGGTGATCGACCCGCACGGCAACGAGATCGTCTACACCTACGACGTCGAGACCAACAAGTACGGTCAGGACGGCAAGGACACCCCTGTGTCCTACGTCCGCGGTGGCACGCTGCGGGAGATCCAGTACGGGCTGAACACGCACGTCGCCGCCCCTGCCGTCGGCAAGGTGGTGTTCGCGACCGCCGACCGTTGCGTCCCGGGCAGCCAGTGCACCTTCGACAAGCCCGAGAACTGGCCGGACGTGCCGCTGGCGGATCGATGTGACGCTGCCAGCTGCAAGGATCACCCGAGTCCGACGTTCTGGTCGACCAAACGCCTCGCCAAGATCACTTCGCAGGTGCGATCGGGCACGGGCTACGCCGACGTGACCAGCTGGTCGCTCGACCAGAGTTTCCCCGACCCGGGAGACGGCGAGAAGGCGGCGCTGTGGCTGAAGAGCATCACCCGAACCGGCCTCGTCGGTACGCCGATCTCTCTGCCACCGGTCACCTTCGAAGGCAAAAAGCTCGCAAACCGCGTTGACAAAGCCGATGGCATCGGGCCACTGAACCGGTACCGGCTGTCCGCGATCGTCTCCGAGTCCGGTGGCGTGACCACGGTCAACTACGCCGACCCGGACTGCACCGCGACTTCCCTGCCGGCGAACCCCGAGACAAACACGAAACGCTGCTTCCCCGTCACATGGGCACCCAAGAGCTTCGCCGAGCGCACCGACTACTTCCAGAAGTACGTCGTCTCCTCGATCGTGCAGTCCGACCGGATCAGCTCGAGCACCGAGCAGCTCACCAACTACGAGTACCCCGAGGGCGCGGCCTGGCACTACAGCACTTCGGAGTTCACCCCAGACGACAAGAAGACGTGGGACGAGTTCCGCGGCTTCGGGAAGGTGATCGTCCGCACCGGACGACCCGACGACCCGGACGGTCCGCAGACCTACACCGAAACCCGCTACTTCCGGGGCATGAACGGGGACACTCTCCCCAACAACGGCAAGCGCGCGATCTCCGTGACCGACGACGAGAACGGCAGCCACGTCGACGAAGACTGGCTGCAGGGCTTCACCCTCGAAAGCATCACGAAGAACGGTGCGAGCGGCGCCGTCGTCGGCAAGTCCATCACCGAGCCCAGCTGGCAAGGCCCTACAGCGACACGGGCTGCGTACAACGCCTACATCGTTCACCCGGCGACTTCTCGATCGTTCACGGCTCTGGCCGCCGGTGGCTGGCGCACCACGAAGACGACAACGACGTACGACGCGAACGGTCTGCCCACACAGGTAAGCGATCTCGGAGACATCAACGACGCCACTGACGATCGGTGCACCACAACGACCTACGCGCAGAACACCTCGCTGTGGCTGCTGTCGTATCCGTCGCGCGTGGAGAACACCGCCGTCAGCTGCGGAACGCCGCCCGTGTACCCGCGCGACGTCATTTCCGACACCCTGTCTTCGTACGACAACCAGGCCAACGGCGTCGCGCCCACGACCGGCGACGTCACGACGGCCCAGGACCTCGACGGGTATGACGCCGGCGAGCCGGTCTATCGCACGGCGGCGAAGACTGAGCGCGATGTCTACGGTCGCACCACAAAGGTGATCGACGCGGCGGGCCACCAGGCAACGAGCACCTACACGCCCGTCACTGGCGGCCCCGTGACCCAACTGGAGACCGCGAACACCCTCAAGCAGAAGACCACCACGGCCTTCGAACCCGCGTGGGGCGCCGCCAAGACCACCACGGACGCCAATGCGCGCGTCACGGAGATCACCTACGACGCGCTCGGCCGAAACACCGAGGTGTGGCAGCCGAACCGGCCCCGCTCGGATAACCCACAGGGGAACATCCGCTACGCCTACGACATCCGCAACGACGCACCGAGTTCAGTCTCGACGACCCAGGTGAACGCCAACGGCCGGTTCACCACGTCGACCACGATCTACGACAGCTTCTACCGCCCGCGCCAGGTCCAGACACCGGCGCCCGGCGGCGGTCGGCTTCTTGTGGATACCCGTTACGACTCGCAGAACCGCGCGTACAAGATTACTCAGCCGTTCTTCAACGACCAGAACGTCGACACCAAGCTCTGGGTCGCCAGCGACACCGACATCCCTGGCCTGACACTGAGCGAGTTCGACGGCGCGGGTCGCCCGACCGCCTCGATCTACGAGGCTGGTGGCACCGAGAAGTGGCGCACCACGACCACCTACGGCGGTGACCGGACCAACGTCACGCCGCCGGCCGGTGGTGTGGCCACGACCACCATCACCGACGCTCGAGGCCACACCAGCGCTCTGCGCCAGTACCACGGTCCGCAACCCACCGGCGACTACGACGAGACCACGTACGCGTACACGCCTGGCGACCAGTTGGCCTCGGTCACGGATTCCAGCGGCAATCACTGGAGCTACACCTACGACATTCACGGCCAGCTGAAGCAAGCTGACGACCCTGACCGCGGCGCGACGACGTACACGTACAACCAGCTCGGCCAGCAGACCAGCACGACCGACGCACGCAACGTCACCCTCGCCTACAGCTACGACGACCTGGGCCGGAAGACCGGCGAATACCAAGGCAGCACTACTGGCACCAAGCTCACCGAATGGGCATACGACACCGCGTTCAAGGGCGTCGGCCAGGTAGCCAGCTCTACCCGCTGGGTCAACGGCAACGCCTACACCGAGAAGGTCAACGCGTACTCACCGCTCTACCAGCCGGCGATCCAGACGGTGACCATTCCAGCCACCGAGGGACCGAAGCTCGCCGGCGCCTACCAGACGTTCCTGTCCTACAACCCCGACGGCAGCCTCGGCGGATCCAGCTTCCCCGCCACCGCCGACCTGACCGCCGAGAGCATGCTCTACGTCTACGACGACCTCGGCGACCCCACCACGACCACGGGGGACTCGGACTACGTCACTTCGTCCGACTACAGCCCCTACGGCGAGATCCAGCGCCTCCAACTCGGCGAAGACGGCCACCGAGCCTGGATGACGTACTACTACGACGACCACACCCGGCGCCTGGACCGCACCGTCGTCGACGCCGAGGTCCCGCACTCGATGCAGACAGATACCCACTATGTCTACAACCCCGCCGGCAACATCACGTCGATCTCCAACACGCCACTGGACCAGCCCGCCGACACTCAGTGCTTCCGCTACGACTACCTCCAGCGGCTCACCGAAGCTTGGACTCCAACTGCCGGAGCTTGTGACAACGACCCGAATGCGGCTTCTCTGGCGGGCCCGGCTCCGTACTGGCAGTCCTTCACCTACGACAAGTCCGGCAACCGGCTCACCGACACCCAGCACACGGGCGCCGGTGATGTCACCCGCAACTACAACTACGCCGACCCGGGTACAGCAAAGCCACACCTGCTGAACTCGATCACCACTCCCGGCAAGCCGGAGGCTTCGTACACCTATGACCAGGTCGGCAACACCAAGACCCGCCCGGGCACGTCGGCAACGCAGAACCTCGACTGGACGGTCGAAGGCCAGCTTGACTCGGTGACGGAGGGCACGGCCAAAACCAGCTACACCTACGACGCCAACGGCAGCCGCCTGCTCCGGCACGATCCCACTGGCACCACTCTTTACCTGGGCGGGCAAGAGATCCACGTCGACAACGTCGGCCAGGCCGCTACGACCCGCTACTACAGTCATGGTGGTGGTGCGACCGTTGCCGTGCGCACCGGGGGCACGTTGACCTGGCTGGCTGGTGACCACCAGGGCACCAGCCAGGTGGCCATCAACTCGACCGACCTGAGCGTCACCCAACGCCGCCAAACCCCGTTCGGCGCTCCGCGTGGCCCGGCTACTGACCTCCCCGGCGACCGCGGCTTTGTCGGCGGCATCGAGGACAGTTCGACGGGGCTTACCCAGCTCGGCGCCCGTACGTACGACTCTTCGACGGGGCGCTTCGTCTCGCTCGACCCCGTGTTCGATCCCTCCAACCCACAGCAGATCAACGGATACTCGTACGCGAACAACAGCCCTGTCGCGTTCAGTGATCCTTCGGGGCTTGAGCCGATGGTCATTCCAGTCGGTTGTAAGGGCAGTGAGCTTGAATGCCGAAACGCCGGATATGGTTCTGCACCTTTGAAGTCTTGGCAGGACGACACCAAACGCCAAACGGCTCAGAGGACGGCCGACTGGAATCGGCGTTGGTCACCAAGGACGCGAGACTCAAACAAGCTGGAAAGTCTATGGTCCTCCTATGCTCAATCGATTGGGGGAGATCGAGGATTTTGGGATACGGCCACCGGAATTGGTGATGAGCATGTTTGCTTCGGCCTCCGCGGGTGCCGCATGGCATGGATTCATTTGGAATCAAATCCAGGCGACGTTGACGGCGCCAAAGAAATCGCCGCGACATACTGTGTTGATCACGCTGATGAATGCTCGAGCGAGGAATACTGGGGAAACTTTGTCCATGACACGATGATCGATCTGCTGTTGCTCGGAGCTGGCGCAGTTGGAGGCGCGAGTCGCGCTGCTGGCGAGTCGCCTCTGGCCAGGAGTGAGAGTACTACAGGTGAAGCGGAGGCTGCTGGAGCAGGTGACGAGACTCGTGCGACGTGCGGTGGGGAGTCCTTCACCCCAGATACCAGCGTGGTCATGTCCGACGGGTCTACAAAGCCCATCGACAAGGTGAAGGTGGGGGACGAAGTTGAAGCCGCCGACCCTGCGACCGGCAAAACTAGCGCACAGCTGGTCACGAAGGTTTGGGTAAATCGGGACACCGACCTCCTAAATGTCAAGGTTGATTTTGGGGAACGGCGCTCAATAATCCATGCGACCCAGCATCACTTATTTTGGGATGTTACTCGTCAAACCTGGACAGAGGCTGGCCAACTGGCTAATGGTGACCAACTCCGCACGGATGACGGAGCCGTCGCGACTGTTGCCGGTACTGTCGTGATCCCGGGCGCGGCCGACATGTGGGACCTAACCGTTCGCGCAAGCCATGACTTCTTTGTTACCGGTGAGCAGGTTGGCAATGATAACGGCTCAGCTGCCGAGATCGCCGGCCTCCGGTATCGGGACACGCCTATCTGGATGCGCAGCCTGACGGTAGAAGCTGATCCCACGCACGGTGTTGCAACGAGTAGGCATCCGGTACTTGTTCACAACAACAGCTGCCCGGCCGGTGCACAGCGACCGGCCCCATGGCCGCAGACTGGGACGCCAGTCTTCGATGATCCGACGGTTCCGCCGGGGCCCCAGTGGGTGTGGCGAGGGGACCCCAAGCACCCAGTGGGGTCAGAGTTCGGCGCATGGTATAATCCTGAAACGACTGAGACTTTGCACCCGGATATGGGCCACGGAGGCGACATTGGTGCCCATTGGGATTATATTCCCAAAAAGAATGGCCCCCAGGCGCGGATCTATCGAGATGGGACTTCCGCATGGAAAGAATGACTGAAATTCCCCTTAGCGGAAGTCGCTTCATGGAATGGCTTTACAGCACGGTGGAGGGATCGCCTGCAGCGGTTAGAAGTGTTGTCAAGGCGATGCAAAGCTGGGTACTTTTGGCGCCTTGGAATTGGGATTGGGATGGCGATGCAGCACTTGACATGATAAGTGGTCGTGGGAGTGCTGCAGACTGGCCAGAAGTTACTGACTTATTAATGTCAAAATTCACGTCTTCAGTGGTTATCGCTGAAGATAGGTTGAGTCGATCTACTGATCCTGATGTTATAAGTATCGATTCTTTGAAAGTTAACGTATTCGAAGGAATTGTCAGTATCGACTTGGATGTTTCAGTTTTTAGTGTGATTTCATCCAAATCAAAAGTTGCCCTTGAATCAATACTTCGCGGCATGAGTTACTGGCAGTTTCCCACTTTATTGTTTATTGACAAGGTTCCTAGTCTGTCGAAGCTAAAAGAGGATATGATCCAAAATTCGGTTGGTGGGGTGGCTGCAGTGGCCGTCTCGTGCTGTGACGGTGAAACGGTTGTGGTCGGCTATCCACAGCCCGTAGCCGTGCACCCAAATGAATGATCTTGACCGTGCTTGCCTGTGAAATTGTCGAGGGTTGGCGTGTAAGGATGGACATATTCGTTCTTTCGGGTAAATGTGCGAATTGATGTACGTTGGCATCGACGGCCTTAATATCAACTCAGTTAGGTGTCACGTCGGCGGCCCGAGATGCGTTGCTGAGCTTTCCGCAGCTGGGGTGGACGGTGGTCCTGGTCTGGTCGCCCTCGGCAATACAGGCCGCCACATTCGGCTCGGGGCTAGGCCGGGTCCGACAGAGCTTTGGTCCAGGTGATGAAGGCGTGGAGGACGACTGCTGATCGGTGGACGATGCCGAGCTGATCAGCAGGTTCGGGGATCACGGCGGTGACACCGCGGGCGCGTAGATGCTCGCGGATCGCGCGCGAGGAGTAGGCCTTGTCGCCGCGGACGCGGTCAGATCTCGTGCGGGCCCGACCGGGTCCAGGCCGACGGATCCACAGGTGCCGCATCAGGTGCGGGAACATCGGCCTGTCGCCGCCCTGACCGGGGTCCGACCAACGCCACCAGCGGTCGGCCGTGCCCTTTGAGGAGCTGGCGCACCCGTGGTACTCCACCCGCCACGGGAACGGTCGACTGCGTGAGCGTTGCAGCACCGTGTTCCAGGTGCCGTCGCCGGCCATCCGGCGATGCCAGGCTAAGACCGTTTGTAACGGACCAAACACCGCAGGCACGTCCCGCCAGGCGATCCCGCGCTGATAGCGGCAGATGACTCCCTTGACCATCGCCCGGCGCCTCGGAGAACGGGCGTCCGCGTTACCGGTGAGGACCGGGACCAGGTCCTCGATCATCGCCACTGAGCATCCGAAAACAGCTGAAACCGCGACACGACAAGCCGCATCCCAGCCGTCGACCGAGAAGCGTGTTAGGCACGCCCTAAGGGATGTCTCGTAACTGGTCTTGTGGTTGATGGTGCTGGTGTTGCGGATCAGTCTGCGAGGAGGATGTTGTGCAGGTGCGCGATGCCGGACACTGTGTCGTTCAAGGTGCTGGCTGCGCGGCGGTAGTCGCGCAGGATCTTCCAGCACTTCATCCGCGCCAGGGCGTGTTCGACACGGGCACGGATTTTGCGATGGCCGGCGTTGAGGTCTTCCTTCCAGTTCGGCAGATCACTGCCGTCACGAGGCTTGCGGTAGGGCATGATCACCTCGGGATTTCCTTGGTAGCCCCCGTCGGCCATCACCGGCCGACCTGCCAACTCCTGCTCGATGCCGGAGTCGCGGTAGACAGTGCAGTCGTTGCGGTTGCCCGGATGCGCGTCGCCGGTCGCGATCACCAACCGGGTGTCGGCATCGATCGCGACCTGCACATTCGCCGAATACCGGTAGTTCTTCGACGGCGCTGCCAACCGGTGATCCCGCGTCGGCACCAAGGTGCCGTCCACGATCGCGATCGCGTCGATCCGCCGCTTGCGGACCGGGGCCAGCGCCAGCAGCGGGCCGATCGTGTCGATCACTCGATGCGCCGCGGAATGCGACACTCCGAACAGCGGCCCGATCTGGCGCATCGTCAGGTTCGTCCGCCAGTACGTCGCCACCAGCAGCACACGATCAGCCAGGTCAAGACGCCACTGACGACCAGGACGGCCATCGGCGATCTCGTCACCGCCACGTTTCGCCACGACCCGCACCAACGTGCGGAACTGACCCGGTTCCAACCCCGTGAACGGGGCAATCCACTCCGACCGCGACGCCGAGATCACCTGCACCACACCATGATCAACGATCACCGGCAACCGACCCACACCGGGTTACGAGACATCCCTTAGTTGTGCTGTGCGTCGACGGGATTCCGCACGAATGCCCGGGACTGCCGAGTCCGTGGGTGGGCCGCGTTCGTAGCTAACACGCACTTACGTGTTCACTCAAATGATCCTGAGTGTTGTGGTCAACGTGCAAGATTCGGACACTCAATTACCCCATAGAGCCGCGCGTCGCGGACGGGTCAGAGTAGCAGCAGTTGTCCTCCGACGGTCTCGCCTGCTGTTGAACGTACGCACAGGGAACTACAGGCCTTGACTTCTCGCGTGTGGCCGCCACACGTGATCGTCAGATCGTGCGTTCTCAGGTAGTCCGCGGTCGCGGAGCCATCGTCATCGGCCGTCTCGGGGAATCGGTTGCGAAGGTCGTTGAGTAGGTGGTCTTCGCGGACGTAGACGTTTTTGGCGAGTTCTGGTGGGCGGTTGCGGGCGCTGGTGTGGCCGTGGCGGCAGCGGTAGCCGGGGCGGCCATTGACCCAGTGCGAGTCCAGCCGGCGGCCGCACAGCTGGCATTGCACGAGTCCCGCAAGCACGTACGTCCTGGTGCCGCCGTACTTGGTGGGTCGGCCTGCGCGCATGCCCTGGATCGCCAGGAACGTCGCCTCGTCCACGAGAGCCGGATGTGTGTTCTTCTCCGATTCTGTCCAGCCTCGCGCCGCCGCCGGCCGGACTTGCGGACGGCGGCGGACAGGAGCCGTAGTGCTGGTGCCGTGCCGGTTCCACACCTGGCGCCCGGTATATCGAGGGTTCCCGAGTATTCCCACCACTGTCCGGACGATCCACTCGTGCTTCGTCCGGTGTCGGTTGCGTTCCCGGTCGGCGCTTGATGGGCACGGGACGCCGAGGTCGTTCAACTCCCGCGCGATCCCGGCCACGCTGCGCCCGGTGGCTCGTTGTTCGAAGATCCATCGCACCCATCGTGCGGTGGCCGAATCTGGTTCCAGACGGTGCATGCGGCGACCCCAGCTCGCGTGGGCTCGGTTCGGGTGTGGGCCGGCATTGGCGAGACGGTAGCCGTAGGGTGGTCGGCCGCCGAGGAACCTGCCTTGAACGCGGGACTGGACGTGCATCGCGGCCAGAACCCGGTGCCGAGCTCGTAATACCTCGCGACGCGACTGGGACTCGAGGAGCAGCATCAGTGCCTGGTGGACGGGGTCGTCGAGGTTCACCGGACCGCCCGCTTTCGGGAGCCACAGCTGGATTCCTCGCGCCCGCAGTGCGGTCAGCACGGCGTTGAACTGATCTCCGTAGAACGCTCGTTCGTACTCTCCGATGACGACGGCATCGAACGATCGGTTCGGTTGCTCCGTTGCTGCTATCAGCTGTGGCGTGGCCGGCCGTTGACGCCATGGCAGCCGACGTGAACATCCTTCGTCGAAGTACTCCGCCACGATCACGCCGTGCTCTCGGATCGTCTCCTCGGTGGCCTCTCGCTGCCACCCCAATGACGTCGTTCGGTCCTGGAACTCGACCGTGGACATCCGTCCGTAGAACGCGAGCATTGGCTCAAGCCGGCGTCCTTGAGCGCCTGGTCGTGAGCCGACGTGTCCCCGCCCCCGCCGATGCCCCACGGCGAGTCCTGCGCCGTGGTGACCTGCTTGGCCTCGGCCCGCCCGTTAGCTGTCGTACGGTTCTGCTGTCCGAGTCAGCTGCTGGGTGACGGCTCGTGGCGGCGGACCAAGGTGGCCAACGCCTTCGACGACCACGGCAACGTGATCCAGGTCGAGGACCTCGGCGACACTGCGGTGCAAGGCAGCCGAGTACGAGGAGGCCAAGAAGGCCGCTGCGGACAAGCGCAGCTGGGTCGACATCGCCATCCAGGTCGGCGGTGACATCCTGCAGGAGATCATCGGTGTGAAGGGCATCGTCGATAACTGCATCAAGAACTTCAACCTCGCCGCGTGCGGCTGGGAGGTGCTGACCGCGCTGCCGTGGGGCAAGATCCTCAAGGGCGGGAAGATCGTCGAGAAGATCGTCACGGCGTTCAAGGACACGCTGTCGTGGATCCGGCGCCGTGACAAGGCGATGGCTGATCTGCGCGCGGTCGAGGCTGCGGAGCAGCGGCTGTCCAGTGTGACCGGGTGCAACAGCTTCGCGCGGGGAACGCTGGTGCTGATGGCCGACGGCCTGCGCCGTCCCATCGAGGACGTGCGATTGGGTGATCGAGTACTGGCCACGGACGTGGAGACCGGGCGCAGTATGTCGCGCGAGGTCGTCGCGACGATCGCGGGCCAAGGCTGGAAGCACCTGGTGGAAATCACGGTGGCCGGCCAGTCGCCGATTGTCGCGACCGATGGTCATCCGTTTTGGGAGCCTGACCGTCGACAGTGGGTTCAAGCAGCGGACCTCATTGCCGGTGACCGGCTCCGCAATGACAATGGCTCAGTTGCCGAGGTCACCAACACCCGTCATTGGGACGCGCCGGCGCGCGTACGTAACTTGACAGTCGACACTGATCACACGTACTACGTCGTGGCGGGCGATCGACCGGTACTCGTCCACAACGCCAGCTGCCCCAACGGGAGGTTGTCGGATCCCTTGCCCAACGGGATGAACAACAAGATCGTTTCGGCGTACGATGATGTGAAGGCGGGTAAGATCGCATCACATGATACCTACAGGGGGCTCGAGAACCGTTGGTGGGCGGGAGCCAAGGAGTATCGGGTTCCTGGTAGGCCTGACAATGAAAGAATATTGGAAAAGGAGTTTCCTAACGGCATAAAGGTGTACGGCTGGACGCTAAGGCATTACAAGGTTATTAAGCGCTTTAGTGCTCCACACTTCCCCGATTCTGGATGGAAATGATCAGTTACGGCCAATGGTGGCTAGGTTAAAGAAATGGCTAGGAACTCCTGTGGCTATCGACAAAATATCTCCGTTGTACAGGCTGGTCGACGAGGGTGATGAAAAGTTGCTCGCTGTAGCCGAAGAAGTGGAGGGATTCTTTGTTTCGCCGGACAAGCACCATGGCGAAGTCGCCTTTCTGAATGTGCGGGTGAGTGCTCATGCGCCAAAAAGGACCGACGACGCGATTCTTTACATTATAAATAGTCGGCAAGAAACGATCGGTGAGTATTTTATCGGTCGAGTGGTGTTCGGCAGTGGGGAGGTGAACTATTGGAGCGGAAACAAATCCAGGTTTGAATTTCGGTTCTTCGGAAATCGGTGCGAAGTTCCTGGGACTGGTGAAATCTGGCGACGCTGGGCTTCGGGGGTCCCGGTGCGAAAAGGGGAATGGCTTGACTTGTCGCTTGATCAGCAGGAGTCGTGGCTGCACGTGGTGCAGAACTCGTGGTTCACGACAGGTCATCGAGCTGGTCGTTACGGAGATGATGATATTGTCCATCTCGATGGAGCTCAGATTTCAACGAAAACCGGCTTCTATTGTGCCCTAGGTGAGGCGGTCAATGGTCCTGGAGGGTATTTTGGATCGAACTTGGACGCCCTTGTTGATTGTATTCGTTCCAGCCCTGCTCATAAATCGTTGATCGGGATACGGTGGGACGATTTCGCTGCATCTAGGGAAGCTTTGGGGATTGAATTCATTGATGCAGTGATGGGAGTTATGCATGAATTTGGCGTAGAGGTAACCTGCCTCTAGTTGTAGTCATTTCTCTTTTGTGTCTTTATGGAGTCAGCTAACCGAATGTCTTTGTCGACGTGTTCACATATGTTCGATTGACCTGCGGCTACGGAGAAACTGCTGGCCTGCCGATGGTATGATCATCTGGCTCGTTGTTCCCGCAGCGGGGCGGCTGCCCCTGTGTAAGGCGTGCCCGGGCGGCGGGCGCCCGCGGCATGGCGGGTGCGCCGGCACGACGCCGGAGTCGACGGAGACTTCCCGGTCGAGTTCGTCGATCGCCTCGCAACCACCTGTACACGAGCCACCAGCCTCGCCAAAGTCCCTGAACGCGACCAGCGCCAGAACCGGTTGTAGACCGCCTTCCATGGCCCATAGCGTTCCGGCAGGTCACGCCACGCGACACTGGTCTTGGCCTCGAACAACATCCCGTTGATCACCTGACAGTCATCGCCCCGCGGACGCCCCTTCGCACCAGAAGTCGGAAGCAACGGCTCGATCGCCTGCCAATGCTCATCAGTCAGCTCATGCCTGGGCACCACAACCCGAGATCAAATCAGGTCACCCGCACCCACTTTGAGGACAGGCCCTAGGTATGAGCGTGCCCGACTCGAAAGACCCCGGCGTCTACGTGGTTTCCGTGCGCTCGTCACTACGCAGGCCTGGGCGATGCTCTTCCAGCAAGGAGTCCGGACTCGCCACCACACGAGACCGGCTGTTGCACCAAGGAACCCTGGGCGGCTGGATCAACCCGTGCCTGTCCGGTTGGCTCAAGGTTGGTCTACGCCGCGCACGACGGCCGCGAGCTCATGCTGGCGGTCCGAGGGCCGGGGAATGCGGTCGGCGAGCTGGCGAACGGGGACCGGCATCCGAGGTCGACGACCGTCCAGGGCATTCGAGCCCGGCGTCACCTCGACAGTGACGGCCTCGACCAGGCTCAACCGTGTCTGGTCAACCTTAGCCGCAGCGTTGTGGTTAGCGTGCAAGATCGTCCTCGGACACAGTATTACCCCACGGATCGCGAATCACGATCTCGGTGGTTGTGCCTGATGTGCGGCTCAGGTCGAGTTGATCGTTTCGAGTCGACAACCGGCGTGGTCGCAGATAACGAACGTTCCTGATGTGCGTAGCGCTGTCGCGATGCGGCTGGGTTGTGTTCGGTTTGGCGCGGGTTCGTTGTGGCCGGTGGTGGTTTGGTCTCCGAGTCGGATGCTGATCTGGTCGATGAGATGGTCTTCTCGGATGTACAAGGTCTTCGGCCGAGTCTGGGTTGGGCCTTGGGTGCTGCGGTGGCCGTGGCGGCAGCGGTAGGTGGGGCGTCCGTGGTTCCAGTGGGAGTCCAGCCGTCGGTGGCAGATGCCGCAGTGGATGAGGCCGGCGAGGGCGAACTGGTGGGTCCGGCCGTCGTTGGATGGTCGTGCCGCTCGGGTCTGCTGGGCAGCGCCGAAGTCGTGCTCGGTGACGAGCGCTGCATGGGCGCGCTTGGCGGATAGCGCCGGTGTCGAGGTCGGGTTGCTTTTTCCGGTGGCGCGGCTGGCGAGGATGACGGCGACGGTGCGTAGTGTCCACGTGCTGCGGCCTCGGTGGCGGTTGCGTTCGGGGTCGGCGCTGGAGGGGCAGGGGATGCCTCGTTCATTGAGGCGCCGGGCGATGCTGGTGACAGTGAGCTTGTCCCCGTTCGCCGGACACGCGGGGTGTGGCGTCAGCGATCGTGGTGTGGTGACGGTCGCTCGGGGTTGCGGGCTTCAAACTCGGCCGGGCTGAGCATCCCAATGCAGGAGTGTCGCCGTGCCGGGTTGTACCAGCATTCTATCCATTCGAAGATCGCGGTGGCAAGCTCGTCACGGGTTTCCCAGGTTCTTGTGTCGAGTACTTCGAGTTGAAGTGTGCCCCAGAAGGATTCCATCATGGAATTGTCGTAGCAATCGCCTACGGTGCCCATGGAGGGTAGGATTCCGGCTGTTCGGGGTCGTTGTCCGAATGCCCAGGCCGTGAATTGCGATCCGTGGTCGGAATGCAGGATGGTGCTGCCGGATTCGGGTTGGCGGCGGAGGGTGGCCATGCCGAGTGCGTCGATCACCAGCTCGGTGCGCATATGGTTGTTGATGGACCAGCCGATGATGCGCCGGGAATAGGCGTCCATGACGGCGGCACAGTACAGTTTCCCTTCTTTGGTGGGATGTTCGGTGATGTCGGTGAGCCACAGCCGGTTCGGGCCCTCGGCGGTGAATTTGCGGTTGACCAAGTCTTCGGCGGGCTCCTCGGCGGGGTTGCGGGTCGTGCAGCCGCGGCGTCGGCGTCGGTAGAGGCCTTGGATGCCGGCTTCGCGCATGAGCCGGGCCACTCGCTTGTGGTTGACGTTCACGCCCATTCCGAGGGCGAGTTCCGCGTGCACGCGTGGCCACCCGCAGGTTCCGCGGGATTCGACGTGAATGGCCTCGATGTGTTTGAGTAGCAGTTTATTGTCCTTCTCCCTGGACGAGGGCGGCCGGTCGTGCCAGTCGTAATAGCCCGACCGCGACACACCCGGCAGGCCACCGCGACGTCGAAACCGTCAGCGGCGAGCTCGCGGACCAGCGGGTAGATTACTGTGGGAGAACGTTCTCCCGCGCGAAGTACGCGGCCGCCAGCTTGAGGATCTCGTTTTCCATCTCGAGCTGGCGGGTTTTCTTCCGCAGCTCGGCAAGTTCCTTCTTCTCCGCGCTCGTCAAACGGGTCGTCGAGCCGTTCTCATCGGTCGCATCCTGGGTCATCCGGTTCCGCAGGCACGACTCGCTGATGCCCAGCTCTTTGGCCAGCTCAGCGACCGGTTTGGAGCCCTGACGGGCTAACTCGACGGCGCGACGACGAAACTCAGGCGGGTGTGGTGCAGGCACCGGGACATCCTTCCTGGTGACCCAGGGTCACCTCAGGGCAGGTGTCCGAGCTGCGGGGGACAAGCTCAGTCGCCACCAAACCCGGTACTTGACAGAGGTTCGAGTTCCTCAGGAGTTGAGCCGGTACTTGCGGGCTATGAGCAGTGCCGTTTCGGCCGGGCCGGCGTCTTGCGCGGCTCGTGTCGCACGTTCAGGCGTGATCGCAACCCGTCGCGGTGAGCCGGCGCGAGTGGCCTCGGTCCTACCGACGCTGCGGCGCCCGGAAACGAAAAAGGCGATTGTCGAGATGAGCGCGGAACTGACGGTCCCGGATCGGGAAACCGGCCGCAGGGCGATTCTCTGAGCTATTCATCTTTCGATTTTTGCAGTCCTCGACACCGCGTCGACACGGGTGCGCGCAACCTGTGTGGTTCTTGTGGCGCGACATAGTCGATCCTGCGCACCGCACCGGGCGTGCTGTCCCATGGCTGGCCGGTCGACCTTCTCGGATGGCTGACCGCGGTGTGCAAGCACTGCGTGGACGCTCCAAAGACGTTACACCGGCTGTCGCACCGGATTTGCCTATTGTATACCGGATGGTAGCGTGGTATAGCCGCAACACTACTAAAGTAGTGCTGTTTGTTCTGGGAACCGGCTCCGGAGCGAAAGGCGGCGATGGCATGATGTCGGAATGCCGGTGATCAATCAGAAGCCTGGTGACGCTCATGCGTCGGATCCGTCCGAGTTGCACCTGGTCGTCAGGGGGCACGGCGAGGACTCACAGCTGCGCGCCCTGCGTGAATGGCTGCTTCGCGAGGACGACCTGCGGGGCTGCCTGGAACTGCGGAACCGTCCGGTTGGGCCCGATCAGATGGGCGGAGTCCTGGACCTGCTCGCGGTGACGCTGGGTACCGGCGGCGCGGGAGTTGTGCTCGCTCAGTCTCTCTCGACATGGCTGACGCAGCGACGGACCGACGTCACGGTCACCGTGAAGGCGCAAGACGGCCGTGAGGTGAGTGTGGACGTGCGGCGCGCCCTCGATCCTCAGGCGGTTATCCGGGAGGTCGCATCCCTGGTTGAGCCCGTCGAGGACTGACCGGATGGACACTCCCTGGTTCCCGGAGGCCGGCAAGTGCCGAGCGGTTTTGATCGGCACGAGCACCTACGGGGCGGCGGACCTGACCGCCATTCCCGCGGTGGCGAATAACCTGGCAGCACTGCGGGACGCCTTGACGGACCCGACGACCGGGCTGTTTAGTGCAGAACACTGCGCTGTCGAAGGCCTTGACACGCCGACATCGCTAGCCCAAGTCGGCATGGCGCTCGGCCGTGCCGCCCGCGAGGCCACCGACCTTTTGGTGGTCTACTACGCCGGTCATGGATTGCTTGACGACGACGGGAGCCTGCATCTCGGGCTCGAGGACACCGAGCCGCAGAACGTCGGGTACAGCGGCCTTCCGATAGCGCGGATCAAGCAGGATCTGGGCCAGGCCCGCGCGCGGGCGCGGGTCCTGATCCTGGACTGCTGCTTTTCGGGGCAAGCGATCGCGGCGATGGCTACTCCCAGCAGCCTTGTGACCGGTCAGCTCACCCTCACCGGGACCTACACCCTCACGTCCAGCTCGGCGAACGTTCCTTCCCACGCTCCGGCCGGGGCCCGGCATACGGCGTTCACCGGTGCGTTGTTGAGCGCGCTGGCCGAACCCGAGCCCCGCACACTCGACGAGATCTACCAGCACGTGCACGGACGGCTGGTCGGGCTTGGCCTGCCGGCACCTCAGCGCCGGGCGACGAACACTGCCGGTCGGCTGGCGCTGGTGCGCGGCGCTTCAGCGGCGTCCGGGGACAGCGCCTCGGAACCCGAGACAGAACAGGCCGTTGACCCGCCTCCCGTGTCCTCACGGACCCGGACGAGCACGTTGGCTCGGGTGCTCGTCGAGGCAGGAGCCTCACCAGCGAAGGCGCCCGAAGTCCGGCGCCGGCCGGGCGCGTCGCCGCCTGGATCGCGGCCGACGCCCGGGACCGACGCGGACCGCGCGGCGATCGTCGAGTTCTGGAGCACGGTGGAGATGTTCAGCCCGCAGCCGGTGAAGAAGGTGAACCGGAGGGAGAGGGTGACCTCAGTCGTGCCCGGTGAGCCCTTGCCGTGGGACCCCGATCACGAGCTGGCGCGCTACCGGCTGACCTCGAAACAAGCCTGGCGGCACACGGTCTACCTGGGCGTCTACCAGCTCGAGCCGGTCTTCGACTTCCTCAACTCGGTGTTTCCTCCGGACGAGATGAGCTACGACGAGCGCCCCGCGGGGGAGAGTGCCTTGGCGGCGTTCGTCGTCTCGGGAACAGGGCGTCCGCTGGTCGACTCGCAGGTGCTGTCCAGCTGTGCGTGGGCGACCGGCCGCGTGCTCAACCCCGGGCCCGACGAGCCCGGTTGGCTGAGCGGATTCGAACGAACCCGGAATGACTTCGCCGCCCTGTTCGAGGATCTCGTCACGCCCGGCAGGGAGACGGTGCGGGAGGCCCGGCAGTCCGGGCGGGTGCACGAGGTGGGGAACCTGGCCGACGAGGAATTGCTCGCCGGGTGCTTCCGGCTGGTCGAAGACCTCGTCCGGCTCGCCAGCGTGGTGCCGCACGGTGAGATCCGCGTGCACAGCCAGATCGTGGCCAAGCGCAACGCCTTCAGCGTGGACGGCCACGACTTCCTCAACAGCATGATCGCCGACGACCTGGTCGCCGTGGCGGCGAGCGCCGCACGGGGCGGCGCCGGAGCGGCTCTTCGTGACTACCTCCGCCCTGATGCCGAGGTAGATCTCGGGGCCCGCGTGGACGTGCGGGACCGACCGGACGCGGTGCTGCACGCCACCTCGCCCGGACAGATCCCGCTGGGACGGTGGCCGAGCAGCCCGGACCACTCGTTGGCGCTCGGGCAGCAGCTGGCGGTCACCAGCGCGGTGCGGCCGCGGGACGGTGCCGGGCGGATCTTCGCCGTCAACGGACCGCCTGGCACCGGAAAGACCACCATGCTACGAGACCTTGTCGCCGCGCTGGTGGTCGAGCGGGCTGGTGCCCTGGCAGGACTCAACCGGCCCGACGACGCGTTCGCCGGCACGACGGAGACGTGGCTGACCGGTGACTACAAACGGGTGATCCACCTCCTCCGGCCCCAGCTCACCGGGTTCGAGATGGTCGTCGGGTCGGCGAACAACGGCGCCGTCGAGAACGTCACGAACGAGATGCCGGCACGGGAGGCCATCGACGACCACTGGCGTCGGACGGCCGAGGAGATCGACTACTTCGCGGGCACCGCGTCAGCGCTGCTCGCCACTGACAACGACCCTGCGAACCGCGGTTCGCAGCAGGTAGACGAAGAAGAGGGTGGTTGGGCCCTGCTTACCGCGCGGCTGGGCAACAAGGCCAACCGCAGTCGGTTCGTCGACGCGTTCTGGTTCCGCACACCACCCAAGCAGACTGCCGGCGCGAACGACGGCGCGCCGAAGGACGACGAAGACGAGGACGCAACTGCCTTCGACCACGCGCAAGCCGGTCTGTTGGCCATCCTCAAGGACTACGAGCGGACGACGCCGTCCGAGACGTGGCCGGAAGCCGTAGCCGAATTCAACCGGGCGCTCGAGCGCGCCGAAGCGGGCCAGACCGAGCGGGATCGCGTCTACCGGACTTGGTGTGAAAAGCCGGAGGCCGAGAAGCACTTGAGGCAATGTCAAGAGGAACTGTCGTCCGCCGGAAGACAGCTTGACGGCATCCGCGCTCCGCTCGCCGAAGCGAACAGTCGCGTGCAGGCCTGGTACGCGGAGGGCCGGCGCCTCACCGGGCTGCGGATCGAGCACCAGCGGTTCCGGCCGGGGTTCCTGGAGTGGCTGACCTCGTGGGGACGCGCCCTGCGGGAATGGCGAAACCGCGACTCGAAGCTGGCTGGAGAACTCACCGCTGCCGAACGAGCGTTCGACTTGGCCCGTCAGGTGGCAGCCCGACTGGCGAACGAAGCCAGTACCGCCGCCGGAGTACACGCTCGGGCGAAGACGGGCACGGAGCGGGCACAGCACGCACTGAATACTCTGCTCGCCGAACTCACGGGCGCGGAGGTAGTCCTCGGGCCGCACTTCCCTGATCGCAGCTGGTTCGAAGACCGGTCTCGCCGCGAGTTGACGGCGCTCTGGACCGACTCCGAATGGAACTCGGCGCGGACGGATCTGTTTTTGGCGGCTTTGCGTCTGCACAAGGCTTTCCTCCGGCACGTACCGACGAAGATGCGTCAGAGCCTTCAGGGTGCGATGGACGTGTTGTCCGGCAGCGCACCGCGAGACTTGTCCCAGAACGCCGCACTGGCGGCGTGGCAGGCACTGTTCCTGGTGGTTCCGGTGGTGTCGACGACGTTTTCTTCCTTCGCTCGCATGTTCTCCCACTTGGGCGCGGAGACATTGGGCTGGTTGCTGATCGACGAGGCCGGGCAGGCGACACCACAGAGCGCCGTCGGAGCCCTCTGGCGTGCGAAACGCGCGGTGATCGTCGGCGACCCGCTGCAACTCGAACCAATCACCACGGTACCGTTCCGAGCCGAACAGGCCATTCGCCGGGAACTCGGCGTCGACGAGCAGTGGTTGCCGGGCCGCACGTCCGTGCAACGCGTGGCTGACCGCCTCACGCACCTGGGGACGTTGCTGCCTTCGGACGACGGGAAAATTTGGGTAGGCGCGCCGTTGACCGTGCACCGCCGCTGCGACGAGCCGATGTTCGGAATCGCCAACGACATCGCGTACGACGGGCTGATGATCCACGGCAACACGTCGGCGCACGCCGACCGGTTCACCGAGGAGTACCCGTCGTTACCCGAGTCCAAGTGGATCGACGTGGCTACCAGTCACTCCGAAGGCCACTGGATACCTGCGGAGGGTCAGCAGCTGGATCGGATCCTGGCGGCCCTCGGTGCGTTGGATTTCGACATGTCCGACGTCATGGTCATCGCGCCGTTCCGGGACGTTGCAGACCGAGTTCGCCGGCGCAGTGACCGTTATCCCGACTTGGTGGCCGGAACCATCCACACGGCCCAGGGAAAGCAGGCGGACGTTGTGGTCCTCGTGCTCGGCAGTGATCCTCAGCGCCCTGGAGCCCGTCGTTGGGCGGCGAGCAAACCCAATCTGCTCAACGTCGCGGCCAGCCGGGCGAAACGTCGTCTCTACGTCATCGGTGACCGGCGAGCATGGTCCAGCCAACGCCACTTCGACGTGCTGGCCACGCGATTGCCGTTCTCGGCTCCGCGGTAGCTCGTCGAGGTGCATGGGATCAGCTTCCTCCGGTTGTCCGGACACCTTGGCGTTGCAACCGGGCCAGCCCCGTCGGCGTGGCCTCGCTCAACGTGACAGAACACCTCGCCGCTACGCAAGGCCGATCTGATGGAGTCAGCCGATGAGCCTGATCGAAGATACCGGAGCTGACCGTTCCCACGACCCGCAGCATCACGGTCCAGTTCGGCACTCCCATAGATGCACCTATCCCGCAGCGGTAGCGACGGGTCCGCTAGAATCGTGAGAACTTTGTGGGGAGAGAAGTGACACAGCTTTCGACACAACTACACCAGCTTGCCAGGGCACTGGACGAGCGATTCTCCCGTCACGTGCACCGAGAAGGTATTGACGGCAGGGATCCCGAGGAAGATAGTAAAAAGCTGCGATCACGTGGGCTCGCTGCCATGGCCGCCCACATCGTCGCCGGCGTCTCCGACCGTGATGCGGGCGAACGCGTGACCGACTACTTCCTTGACGATGGCATCGACGGATTCGCCGTAGCGACAGCTGCCCCATCCTCGCGGGTACTCCACCTGATACAGGCCAAATGGTCAACCGACGGAAGCCACACCTTCAAGGTTGAAGAGGCGAAGAAGCTGGTAACCGGGTTCGCTAAACTCCGGGCAGGACAACTTGCCTCGCAGAACTTGCTGAACCGACATCGTGACGAAATCGACCCTGTGATGTCCACTCCCGGTGCAAGGGTCTGCTTGGTCTTCGCGACCAGTGGGCACCGGCCGGTTCCGCCGAACACCAGGAAGGAAATCGACGAGGCCGTCACACGCGATATCGGAGCCGAAATTTCTGTCGACGTCCAGTGGCTGCTGCTCAAGGATTTCGTCGGGCACCTCGAAGCCAACATGACACGGCGGGGCGTGGCCGTTTCGGCACCCCTGCTACGGAACCGGCCCGTTGACGAGCAATATCCTGCGCTGCAGGGCACCATCAGCGCAGCCGAACTCGGCGAGTGGTTTACGGACCACGGCAGGGCAATCTTCGACGACAACGTGCGCGTCGACATGACGAGTAACGTCAATGACGAGATCGTTGAGTGCCTGCTTCGCGAGCCGGAAAACTTCTGGTATTTCAACAACGGCGTTACCGCATTGTGTGAGCGCTGGCAGCGCGCGCCGATAAACGGCAGAGAAGTGCCATACGAATTCACCAACCTGCGGATCGTCAACGGTGCCCAGACGGTCAGTAGTATCGGGAGGGCGATGCAGTATAGCCGTGACTCCGTTGCTAAAGCGCAAGTTCCAATCCGGTTCGTCGCCCTTGACACGAAAGGGCCGCGATTCGGCGCGCGAATCGCGTACGCAACCAACCGTGCCAATCCGATGGTGCCCCGCGACTTTCTGGCCATGGACCATGTGCAGCAGCGACTACGCGACGAATTCACCTTGACATGGGGTCGTACGTACTCGATTCGCGCGAATGACAGCGTACCCAGTGATAAAACTGGCTGCTCTGTGCTGGAGGCGACGATCGCGATGGCATGCGGCCGGCACAACGTGCCTACGCTCGTCGATGCCAAGTATGACGTCTCGTCGTTGTGGAAGACCCAGGGTGAGAGTTACCGTGAGCTGTTCAACAACAAGACGTCCGCGACCGAAGTCTGGCGACGCGTGTTGGCTCTGCGCATGATCAGGAAGGCTCTCCACCAAGACGATGTGCTGACCAGTCAGCGAATGAAGAACGTTGCCGTCCTGGGCGAGCTGCTCATCGCGCACATCGTCTTCCGACAGCTTGGCGACGATGGGATCGCAGACATCCGGTCGGATTGGGGCGACCGGATGCCGTCGGTTGAGAAGCACACTGTCGCGGCTGTACGTGCGCTGGCGGCGAGCGTTGACCACAGACTGCTCGCGAAGCCGGCGTCCAAGAATCCCTGGAGGGACGTAGCGAACCTACTCAGGGACAAGAAGTGGGTGTCCGATCTGTTGGACCACTCTGGACTGCCCGTGCCGGACGACAACTCCGAAGTCAACTTGCCTTGGCCATCAGAACCGGCGTTCAGGCTGCTGGTCCGGGACGCCTACCGAGCGGTCGGCGGGATATGTGACGGTGGTTTTCTGGTGCGGGCCGGAGCCACCGCCACCGCCACCGACCAGAGTTCACTCAGCACGACACAGCTCCGCCATCGGCAGAATCTTCGGGACTCGCTGGCTTTCGTCGAAGACGGCGGCTTTCTTCGCCTGACCCGTGACGCCTCGTTCGAGTCACCCAGCCAGGCCGCCGCTGTACTGCTGGGCCATTCGGTCAACGGCGCCGACGGCTGGACCACCAGCGACGGAAAAACCTACCGCGAGGTCACAAAGGCTGGGGTGATATAGCGACGACCGGCAGGTCGTCACGGAGTCTGTCCGGCAGTATCGCGTGTACGCCCCCATGCTTGGCGACCTCTGACGCCGAAGCCGAATGTGATTCGGCAGGCGGCTGTCACCGCATGCAAACTGTGCACCGGTAGACCCCAATCAAGTTTCTGACACGTCGCCGTCATCCCGCGTGGGTGCTCGTCGCGAAGGCACAAGCATGCGTCCGACGCCTTGACCGGCAGGTACAGCGTTGATCCCGCGATCAGGTCTTACGAGCAGCCACACACACTGCCTCATCGCCTGAATACGTCACAGTGTGAGGCGTGTGTGCAATTTCGGACACTCAATTGCCCCATGGGGCGTGCGGTGACTTCGGGGTCGACGACTTGAGAACCTGCAGGTCAGCCGGGGATCCGGAGCGTTGTGGTTAGCGTGCAAGATCGTCTCGGACACTCTTTTACCCCACGAATCTTCAGATCCGTGGGGTAATCTCTATATCGGTCCATGGCTAACACCGCCTGATGGTATCGGTCGCTCGCCGATTGCAGGGAATGCGCGGCGATGCTCGTCAGCGGCCACCGTCCGGTGCTCCGGTGCCGTGCCCGTGTGGTGACTGCAGTCCAATTCGAGGGGCAGCTGATCCGGTTGTGTTGGCGGGTAGGTGACCTGCCGCGCGACGGCCGGCCGAAGTTCGCGAGTCTCGTGACCGCACAGGATCTCCAGCCCGCGGTTACGAAGGTCCTCACGCATCTCGCGCGGGCTGCGGTCGTCGGCCTGTCCGTTTTCGTGAAGCAGGCCCGCCAACGTCACCAGAAGGTGATCCTCCCGCACATAGACATTGCGCGGCCCATGAGCCGGCCCATGAGCCGGCCGAGGTGCGGCCGTGCTGTAGCCGTGACGGCAGCGATACCCCGGGCGGCCATGAACCCAGTGCGCCTCCAGCCGACGACCGCATACCCCGCAAACGACCAACCCGGACAACTCGTACTCGCGCGTGTCGCCATCCTTGGTGTGCCGCCCGGAGCGAATCCGCTGGATAGCGATGAACGTGTCCTCGTCGACCAACGGGGCATGAGCCAGACGCTCGGACACCTCCCACGCCCCCGCAAGATTCCAGCGCACAGCGCCCGAGCCACGACCACTCGGACGTCCACCGGCGCCGTGGCCTTGGGTGGTCTGACGGTTCCAGACCTGCCGGCCGGTGTACCTCGGGTTCTCCAAGATCATCCCGACGGTGCGAACAATCCACCGCGCCCCCGACCGGTGGGAGTTCCTCGCCGGATCCGCGCTCGACGGGCACGGAACACCACGCTCATTCAACTCCCGCGCCAACGACGCGATCGACCGGCCCGCAGGCGCGCTCGGCGAACATCCATCGCACCCGCTGCGAGGTCTCCGGGTCCGGCTCGAGCCTGTGCAAACGCCGACCCCATCGCGCGTGGGTCATGTTCGGATGAGGCCCGCCGTCTGCCAACCGATACCCGTAAGGAGGATGACCGCCAAGAAAACGCCCCTGCAACCGTGTCTGCGCACGCATCGCTGCCATGACACGGTGCCGAGTCCGCACGACCTCACGCTGCGCCTGAGCGCCCAGCAGCGTCATCAACCCTCGATAAACAGGACTGCCCAGCTACACCGGGCCGCCAGCCTCAGGCAACCACACCTGCACACCCACCGCATCCAGCCGAGCGACCACCTCTCGGAACTGGTCACCGTGGAAAGCCCGCTCGTACTCACCCACCACCACAGCATCAAACGCACGATCCCGGCTCTCCGCAGCCGCCAACAACTCAGACGCAGCCGGACGCTCCGGCCACGACCACCGCCGCGACCGGCCCTCATCGAAGAACTCGACCACGACCTCGCCGACACCCTCGACCAACTCATCCGCCACCGCGCGCTGCCACGCACGAGACGTCCGCGGGTCTTGGAACTCACTGGTCGACATCCGCCCGTAAAACGCAAACCGCGCACCTTCTGGCGCCCGGTCAGAAGCACGCGCCACACCACGCCGAGCAGCCACAGCCCCGGCAAACCCCGCACCAGTCAATCCGCCCACCGCAGCTCCCTCCGTCGGTCCGAAACCGAAACCGCGCAGGGACTGACCGATGACGACAGACGAGCGACCACCGCCCGAACAGAGCAACGATCGCGCGATCCTTCGACGACCGACGCGCTGTCCAAAGGCGGTGGTGCGCGCCATCGGGACGGCGTTCTGCGTGGGTGGGGATCTTTGCGAGCCGTTGACCGCCGCTGTCCGTGGCCCGCTGTCGGAGCCAGGTGGACATGGTGCTGATGTGCGACTATCGGATCGCCCCGACTCCACCCGCTTCGGTGAGGGGCTACATCTAGGCAGGTGCGGTCCCGCGCGACGGCGGCTGCCGCTACCACCCACGCCCGGTCGGGAGTTCACGGGGCCCTGCGCCTGCTGCACGACGAAATCGTCATCACCGCGCAGGCGCTGAAGTGGTACCTGGTCGACGACGGCTGCACGACGCTGAGGTGCCTTGTGTCGGCGGCGAGGCCCGGGTGCTCTGGACAGTCGTGTCGTGGCCGAGCGCAGCGTGCTCGGCCACGCGAGGAACCCGCAGCGTGATCCGCTCCCCACCACCTCGCCTGCGCCGTCCACGCGCGTGTCCAGCACGCGGTGCTTGCTTGCGGTTGACCGGGGCTTCGCGGTTGCCCTCGTAACCCGACCCTGCCGGGCCAGCTCAGGCTCCGCCGGGCACGCCGGCGCGGCGCTGCGCCCTGATGTCCGGATCCCGGTCGATCCAGCCTTTTCCTTCCGCGGCAATTCCTTCCAGGATGTGCAGCGTGTGCTTGAAGCCCGCGTTATCGAGGTTCAGGTCGGCCATCTTCTTGGGATCCTCGCCCTCTCCGACGCCCACTTGGTCATCGATCACTCGGATCTGGCGCGGCTGTCCGTTCATCAAGGTAAGTTCCAGGGCGTGCCGCAGCTCGTCGGTGATTTCGACGTGCACCGACGACACCGCGTCGAAGCGATAGTTGGTGCGCGCTTCGTCGCCGAATCGGACCCGTTCGAAGTCGAGTTCGGCCATGCATTCCCGCACTCCGTCGACAGTGATCAGAAAAAGCCGGAGGTCGTATTTCGAATACCGCCAGGGCCCGTTGCGCACCCGTGCTCGTTTGGAGTGGTCTCCGGGGGTCTGCAGGAACGCATATGCGAGCACGTCTCGCCAGGCCAGCTTGTAGTGCGACAGGGCCTTGTCGAGGACCATGATGCGATCATAACTGAGCCAGTCCTCCATCTCCTCTTCACTGGGCCGGGTATTATCCAGCTTTTGAGACCACCGACGGTATTCATCCTTCCTGGCCGCAAATATCCGCTCCCGTTCCCTTTCCTGGTCGCTGATCCGGCGGCGCTCGCACAAGATGTGTCCCCAGCCCGAAACGGCCGCCCAGGCCCCGGCGAAAGCCAGCACCGCCGCTGCGGCGTTGGGTAAGATCTCGATTCGGACAGCGACCGACCCGACGTACAAGCTACCAGCAAGCACGGCAACGCATGACAACACACAGGACATCTGCGTAACCGGCCGAACGCGGTACTGCTCGCGGTAGTCGAACAAGGTGCCGTGCTTCCAGCGCTTTCGTGCGTCCCGCGCGTGGAAGCGGATCAGCCAGTGCACCCGGCTGGCCTCTGTCCTGGTTTCCCGGTAGATGTCGACAAGTTCATTGCGCAGCGCCGCTTGGAATCCCGCGCTCTCCCGCAGCCATGCTTCCCGCTCGATGCCGTGCGGCACGAACTTCCCGAAGTAATACCTGACCTCGTGGTCGACGCTCCGAGCAAACCCCGGCTCGTCGTAATACGCGCGGGCACCAAAGCGAGAAAAGGCCCGTTGCTTCGCAGCCAGCCGTCCCGCGAGATGCCGCCACTCCAGCCCGGTGCGCGCGGCGACGACCCCGAGCGCAACGAGCAGCACGTAGGCGAGAATCGGCAGCGCTTGCCCGCTCGACAGGATGGTCCGCCCCAGATAACCCAGCATGCCGACCGCGACGAGGGTGCCGAGCGCTGCTCGGACGCGGTCGCGTGCGCTGACTGTCGACGGCGACACCAGCCGCGCTCTCGGTTTGGCCGGGATGGGATGGAAGTAGGCCCAGACCCGGTCCAGCCGTCCGCCGGCGAGCCGGCTGACCTCGGCGTTCTGCCGAGTCTCGGCCCACAGGCTTTCGCGGAGGCTCGCGGTGAGCACGAGGTCGAGATGCTTGGTGATCTCCTGGCGCTGTTCCGCGGCGACCCCGTGCAGCTTCCGCCGCGCTGAGACCGGGTCGAGACTGGGGTCTTCATAGCACGCCAGCACTGCGGACACCGCGACCAGTGCACGGGTCCATTCGTCGGCGGGCAGTTTATGGGTGGCCTGCGGCAAGGCGGCCAGCTGTTGCCGTTCTTCGTCGTCGAGGTCGCGGTATGACCGTTTGCTGAGCAAGGCGAGCATCATGTGAAACCGGACCTGCCCGCCGTCGTAGCCGTTCGCCCTGGCATCGGCGATGAGCTTCCTGGCGAGCGACGGGCACCCCTCCCGGAGATAGGAGACTCCGACCTCGTACTTCTTCGATGGAGGCGAATCCGGCGACACGTCGTAGTGGATGGAATCTTGGTAGACGACTGAATTGACGACGTTGTGCCCTCTGATCCCGGTGTTGTGGCCGGGTTCGGGAGTGCCCTCCGGTGGAGTTCCGGTCATGCCAGCCCCTTGGCCGCGGCGATCAGGGCGGTGACCTTCGCAGTCAGCCCGGCGAGATCGGACACCAGCCCGCCCAGGCGTTTGAGCGCCAGCACCACTTTGTCCTTGCGCTCCGGGCCGTCCGTCCCGAGCGCCACGTCGGCCTGGTCGAGTTCTGCGCACGCCGCGCCGTAAGTCGCGTCGTCGACCTGTCCGCGAGCCCGCTCCCTGTCGAGGTCGGCTCGCACGACCACCAGTTCGGCCGCCAGATCCCGGGCGCCGCCGATCGGCCCGGAGGAATTCTGATGCACCGTGTTGCCGATGGCGTTTACCGCTTGGATACCAACCTGCCCGGCCGCGTAGTTGTGCACTGAGCCGCGATGCCCGGTCGTACGTTCGTTCATGGTCCGGTACTCCCCTTTTCGGATCAGTTGCTCGGCAAGACACACGGCAAAGGCCGCCGCGTGTGAGGCAGCCACCGGCTGCCAATTCCGGTCCGCAGTCGAATTCTTGGCCCCGTCGGCCAGGTCGCTGATTCCCCGGACGATCGCGATGGGGCAGCCACTGAGGTGGCCGGCCTGCGCGACGCCGGCCGCCTCCATTTCGATCGCCATGGCGTCGTTGTAGTGCTGGCGGATCCAGCGCGCTTCCGCGGACAACCGAGAATTGTGCACTACTTCGCCCGCGGCGATGACACCGAAATGCACCTGCGTCCCGGGCGCGACATCGCACTCCCACTCGCGAGTCCGCGCGACGTACTGGGAGACCTGACTGACGTCGTGCGCGATCTCCCATACCCGTGGGCGGGCCTTCAATCCGTCGTCTTCGCTGGTACCGCCGTGATACGCCTGTACGTGTGTGGCCACTACGACGTCCCCGAGCGGCGTGTCCCACAACGCGCCGGCCACGCCGACGAAGAGTAACGCTGCCGGGGAAAAGTGCTCGATGGCACGTTCAGCCAGCGTCGCAGCGGCCTGATTTCCTTTGCCCGCCAGGCCCAGCGCGATCCGACAGGAAGTACCTTTGACCGCGCCAATCTCGAAAAGCGTGCCTTTGTCGTGCCAATGCTGCTCGACGCCGTTCAGCCTGGACAGGACCGCTTCATATTCCGTGTTGAAGGCGGTCAGCATCACGATCAGATCGTCGCTCATTGCTCCCTTTCCGCGGCTATTGCGGGCCGCACGAGCGGCGGCCACAGAGTCACTCGTTCGCCGACGTGGAACAGCCTCGCCGGGCGTCCGCGGCCGGCTCGCCGCTCCTCGCCGACCGGCACGAGAAAGCCGTCGATGGCCTGCACTTTGCGGTAGAAGTTCCGCGGATCCAGCTCGGCACCCCACACAGCCTCGTACACCTGCTGCAGGTCACTGATAGTGAACGGACTCGTGCAGAACGCGGTGGCCAGTGACGTGCTCTCGAGTTTCGCCCGTGCTCGTTCCAGGCCTTCTTTCAGGATCTGCTCGTGGTCGAACGCGAGCCGGATCCGCCGGTCGAGGATCTCCGGCATCGGCACCCAGACCGCGCGCGCGGCGTCGGTGCCTGCCTGCGGCTCCGGGAGGCGCGGCGCGATCGCGAGGTAGGCCACCGAAATGACTCGTCCTCGCGGGTCCCGGCCCGGCGTGCCGTATGCGCCCAGCTGTTCCAGATGTAACTCGGCCGCATCGAGAGCGGCTTCCTCGTACAACTCCCGGCCCGCCGCGGCGACGACGTCCTCGTTCTCGTCGGCGAGAAACCCGCCAGGCAGTGCGAACGCGCCCTTGAACGGCTCGATGCCGCGTTCCACAAGTAGCACCTGCAGCGCCGACTCGCGCAGGGTGAAGATCACCAAGTCGACTGCGAGCAAGACCGGCGGCGGAGTCCAGTGATCACCAGCCATGGCAACCATAGTAGATTACTGTCCATATGACAGTAAAGGGGTCACTCGAGGTACTCCTATACCGTGAGCGAGTACGCCGAGTACCACGCGCTGCCCAAGCGTTCCGCCGTTCGAGCGGAAGCCAGTGCGCTCCCGCGCCAACTCCGCCGTCACGTCGACTCACCCCGACGTACCCGGCGACAGCTGACGATCCCCACCACAGTGAAGCCCACAGCTCAGAAGCCATTTCACTGATGTAGATGTCGTCCGAGCCGTCGCCGTGATTCGAACTCACATTGGACTGCCGTCATTCTTACGGTCAGGCGGAGGCGTGTGGATAGAGAGCAAGATCGTCTCTCGGACACTCAATTACCCCATGGGGCGTTGGGTGGCTTCGGGGAAGACGAGTGAGAACCTGCAGGTCAGCCGGGATCCGGAGCGTTGTGGTTAGCGTGCAAGATCGTCCTCGGACACAGTATTACCCCACGGATCGCGAATCACGATCTCGGTGGTTGTGCCTGATGTGCGGCTCAGGTCGAGTTGATCGTTTCGAGTCGACAACCGGCGTGGTCGCAGATAACGAACGTTCCTGATGTGCGTAGCGCTGTCGCGATGCGGCTGGGTTGTGTTCGGTTTGGCGCGGGTTCGTTGTGGCCGGTGGTGGTTTGGTCTCCGAGTCGGATGCTGATCTGGTCGATGAGATGGTCTTCTCGGATGTACAAGGTCTTCGGCCGAGTCTGGGTTGGGCCTTGGGTGCTGCGGTGGCCGTGGCGGCAGCGGTAGGTGGGGCGTCCGTGGTTCCAGTGGGAGTCCAGCCGTCGGTGGCAGATGCCGCAGTGGATGAGGCCGGCGAGGGCGAACTGGTGGGTCCGGCCGTCGTTGGATGGTCGTGCCGCTCGGGTCTGCTGGGCAGCGACGAAGTCGTGCTCGGTGACGAGGGCTGGGTGGGCGAGCTTGACCGACAGTGCGGGTTTTGACGTCGGATCGGTCGACCCTGTACCGCGGCGGTTCCAGGTTTGGCGTCCGGTGTAGCGGGGGTTGGCGAGGATGACGGCGACGGTGCGCAGTGTCCAGGCGCCTTGGTTTCGGTGGCGGTTGCGGTGGGGGTCGGCGCTGGAGGGGCAGGGAATGCCGCGGTCGTTGAGGTTGCGGGCGATGCTGGCGATGCTGTGTCCGGCGAGGCGTTGCCGGAACATCCAGGTCACGTGGGGTGCGGTGTGTGGGTCGGGGGAGAGGCGTTGGAGGCGTCGGCCCCAGCGGGCGTCGCCGGGGTTGGGGTGGGGTCCGGCATCGGCGAGTTGGTAGCCGTAGGGTGGTCGGCCGCCGAGGTAACGGCCTTGCTGAGTGGCCTGGTTGTGCATGGCGGCCAGGACGCGGTGTCGGGCGCGGAGAACTTCGCGTTGCGACTGGGTGGCCAGCAGCGCGAGGAGCGCGCGGTGATCGCGCTTGCCGAGGTCGACTGGGCCGTCTGTTTCGGGTAGCCACAGTTGGATGCGGTGACGGGTGCACCAGGCGTAGATCGTGGAGAACTGGTTTCCGGTGAAGGCGCGTTCGTATTCACCAACCACGATCGCGTCGACCGCGGGGTTTGGATCGGTGATCGTGGCCATGAGCTGGGCGGCTTGGGGTCGTTGTGGCCAGGGGGTGCGACGCGAGGTGCCGGCGTCGAAGTAGTCCGCGATGATCTGGCCGCGGCCCATGATGAGGTGGTCGGCCATGTCGCGTTGCCAGCCGTGCGAGGACACGCGGTTTTGGTGGCGCAGGGTTGAGGTGCGGCCGTAGAAGGCGAATCTCAACCCGCCGTGGGGCTGAGGTAGGGGCGAGGGTTGGCTGGGCTTGCCGGTGGTCATCCACTGCGCAAGCACGTCCACTGGTGCTGTTGAGGATGGCGCGGACCTGGAGGGTAGCGGCGGAGAGGACACGATGAACCGATGCGCCGGTTCCAGGTCCATGACGGTGAGCCTGGCTACGTTCGCCCGAACAGCGCAGCTGAGGCGCCGGCCCGAAGGGCGTATAACGTCGTGGTCGTGGCCGTGTGTGGGTCCTTGAAACCGACGCCTTGCACCTCGTCCGTCACGGCGATTCGACCAGGCTTCCGACCGGCGGCAGCACCACGTTGCTGGCCGCCGGTGCAGTTGGTGGAGATCGGCTCGACGTTGGCGCTGTCCGGCGTCGTTGGTCGATTGCCGCTGTTCCGGGCTGGAGGGGGTGATAGCTCGGAAGCCGTCGGGCCGTTCCGGTGAGGGGATGGGGCGTCGCCGTTGCCTCCGTGGAGCTGTGGTCCCGTCGCTGCGGAGTGCGGCCGCCGGCGGCTCGGGGTCGAAGGAGATGGATTTTTGGCAGACTTTGTCTTATTTGCGTCTTTGTCGCTTTCAGCGTGTGTTGTGTTGCACAGCCATGATCCGTTGAATACGCCGCTTGGTCTATTTCCGTGGGTAATGCTGTTTGGCAGAGTGCTCTCGGGTTCGTCGGGGGCCCAGCAAGTCGGCTGGTGCTCTTGGCGAGGGGAATTTCGTGCGTTCTGTTGGTGTGCGTTGGCGCGCTGTCGTCGTGACGGCTGCGGTCGTGTTGAGCTCTGTGGCCTTGGTGCAGCCGGTTCTCGCGGCGCCGTCCGCGAATGTCCCGGATTCGGCGCCGGATGAGGCGACGGCGACGGCGTACGCCCGGGCGGGGGATAAGCAGGTCGAGGTCACCTCGGAGACGACGGAGACGTCGAAGACGGTCGCGAATCCGGATGGTTCGTGGACGTTGACGGAGTACACGAACCCCGTGCGGGTCAAGCAGGGCACGGCCTGGGCCCCGATAGACACGACGCTGGAGCGAAGACCCGACGGTTCGATCGCTCCGAAGGCCGTCGCGGTGGACGTCAGTATCAATCCGGGTGGCGCCGGATCCGCGACGAAACCCATTGTCCAGGCGGGGGAAGACGGCACCGCGGTCGGTCTGAAGTGGACCAGTGACCTTCCGGAGCCCACCCTGTCCGGGGATACGGCCACTTATTCCGAGGTTCTTCCGGGCGTCGACCTGACGGTTAAGGCGGCGACGGAGGGCTACACCGAGAACCTCGTTATCAAGACCCCCGAAGCGGCGCAGAACCCGCAACTGCACGACGTGCCGTTTGGGCTGTACACGCACAACGCCACCGTTTCCGTGGCTGAAGGTGACGGGCGGGGGACGCCTGCCCAGACGGCGCCGACGGACGGTCTGGAAGTCAAGAACTCCTCCGGCGAGGTCATCTTTGCTGGTGACGCCTCGCGGATGTGGGACTCGTCCGGTGAGGGCTCGACCGCCGAGCAGCAGTTGGGCGAAGGGGGCGGCCGGCGCGAGGCGGTGATGGACTTCGCGCTCACGTCGGACAAGGTGACGATCAGCCCGGACGAAGCGTTCCTCGCCGACCCGAAGACGAAGTACCCCGTGTCCCTGGACCCGGACAACTGGTGCACCTCCTGCGGGATCCAGTCGCACGTCGTGGTGCAGTCCGGTTTTCCCACCGCGCACAACTGGAACGCGTCGACGGGTGATCTTTCGAACCTGAAGGCCGGGTACGAGGATTACGACAGCGCTGGGACGTCGCGGTCCTACATCCAGATGAACACCTCGCGCCTGGGCGGCACGGTGATCAAGTCCGCGACCTTGAACACCACGATCCAGCACAGCTACAGCTGCACCCCTCAGCCGACCGGCCTGTGGATCTCCAATCCCGGCAACAGCAACACGACCTGGAACCAGCAGCCGAGCTGGCCGTACTGGGTCTCGGACATGAACGTCGCGAACTGCCACGACGCGCCGAACGTTTCCGGGCAGTTCGATGCGCTCCGGGCTGCGCAGGACGCGGCGGCGAACCACTGGCAGAGCGCCTGGTTCGCGCTCGCGGCGCGCGACGAGGGCACCACCGCGGCGTGGCGCCGGTTCGATCTGAACCCGTATTTTCAGGTGGACTACGACTCCTACCCGAACACGCCGACGAACCTGTCGATGCAGAGCGGCACGGGAAAGTGTGTGCAGGGCGCGAGCCGGCCGTGGGTGGCCACCAAGACGCCGCAGCTGGCCGGGTCTGTGTCCGACCCCGATGGCGGCACGTTGTTGGCCGGGTTCAAGGTGGGTGCCGGGACAGCGGGCAGCAGCACCAATGTCCACGACAACAGCGGCAGCCCCGTGACGGTCGGTACGCCGGGTCCGAATCAGGCGGCGACTGCGCAGCTCGCGGCTGTTCCCGGCGGGTGGATCGCGGGGGATGGCGTCTACAACTGGTCGATGCAGGTCAGCGATGGTCAGCTGTCGTCGCCGTGGGTGGGCAATTGTGAGTTTACCGTCGACTCGGTGGTGCCGCGGGCGCCGACGGTGAGCATGACCGGCACGGCGCCGGAGCATCAGAACGACAGCGTGCACTTCGGTGTTTCGGCGAGCATGGCCACCGCCGGGTTCTACGACGTCGACCGGTTCATCTACACCACCGACGGTTCCGAGCCGCAGCCGCAGGGCTCGCCCAGTGTCAAGGCGACCCAGGGCACGGATGCGAACGGCAATCTGGTCGCCACGGCGGACCTGTCCGCGTTGGCGATCAACGGAAACCAGAACTTCATCAAGGTCAAGGCGGTGAACAAGGCCGGGACGCCCGGCCCGGACGCCACCTGTGTCACCAGTGGCAACCTCGATGCTGCTTCATGTTCCTTCCATGTGCTGCCTTACACCCCGTCCGTCGGGCTGGTGGGGGCGTGGCCGCTGGATGAGATGGGTGGCCGGATCCTGGCCGACACGGCAAACACGACGCCGAACAACGATGGCCTGGCTGTGCACACCGCGAGCCTGATCGGCGGTGGTGACTGGGTTGCCGGTTACGACCACGGCACCGCGTGGACCCATCCCGATACCGCCGGCTACAGCGAAGGCGATAAGGGCGCGCTGACCTTGGACGGTTCCAGCGGCTACGTCACCACCACCGGCGCGGTGCTGGACACGACGAAGTCCTTCAGCGTGGGCGCGTGGGTCAAACTGGCCAACACCAATGGTTTCCAGACCGTGATCTCTCAGGACGGGAACCAAGGCAGCGGGTTCTATCTGCAGTACTCGAAAGATGACAACGCTTGGGCGTTCAGCATGTTGTCCGCCGATCAGGCCAACTCCGGTGTGGTCCGAGCGAAGTCAACGAAGCCTCCTGTACTGGGGATGTGGACTCATGTGGCCGGTACGTACGACGCGTCGACGGGGACGATGACGCTCTACGTCGATGGTGCCAAGCAGGCGACCAACGTCATCACGAGTTGGGCGGCTAACGGGAACTTGGTGATCGGGGCGGGTAAGTACAACGGGGCTCGGGCCGACTTCCTGGCCGGTCAGGTGGACGACGTGCAGGTGTGGCAGCGGGTGCTGTCCGCGCAGGACGCGCACGATCTGGCCAACGCCGCGGTGCCATTGGCGAAGTACGGCCTGGCGGAAGGCTGCACCGACGTCCTCAACACGACGATCCCGTCGCTGCAGAGCAACTGGGCTCTCGACGACGGCACGGGCAGCAGCGCCGGTGACACGAGCGCGTTCGGCAACACCATGACCCTCAATGGCGGCTACGGCTGGACCACGGGTCCGGCTACGGGAGCGGTGCACTTCGACGGTTCCACCGGCTACGGCACCGCGGCTCCGGCCGTGGACACGACGCAGTCCTTTACCGTGTCCGCGTGGGCCAAGCTGGACGACGCGAACGGCTACTACACACTGTTCACCCAGGACGGTCAGCACACGGCGGCGTTCCAGCTGCGCTATTCGCCCGATGTCAACCGGTGGGTGTTCGGAATGACCACGGCTGACGACGACACCGTCGACAACTACCACTGGGCACTGGGGACCGAGCCGCCTCAGGTCGGGACCTGGACCCTGCTGACCGGGGTCTTCGACCAGGCATCGATGCGCGTCAGGTTGTACGTCAACGGAAAGCTCGAGGGCCAGAACACCGTTCCCACCGTGTGGAGCGCCGAGGACGCTTTCACGGTCGGATCGAACATCGGCGTCGGGAACTTCTTCAAGGGCTCAGTCGATCAGGTTCAGGCGTGGGGGCAGGTCCTCACCGACGACCAGGTCGCGGGTCTGTATGGCAACCGCTATTTCGACACGATCAGCAAAGCGACCGGGACCGGATCTGGCGGCGTGAGCCTTGCTGCGGATGACAACGCGTGTGCCGCGCGGTTCGACGGGTCCGGGACGGGACAGATCGATGCGGGACGGCCGGCGAACCTGCGCACGGAAAAGTCCTACACCGTCGAGGCGTGGGTTTATCACTCCTGGACTGCCGATGATGTGGCAGCGCACGGCGCGATCGACCCGTTCGGGCGGGCTGTGGTGGGGATGGATGATGCGCAGTTCTCCGCCGAGCTGCTCGGGTACCACCCTTTGGCGGATGCGAACGGTGTTTCGCATCCCAAGTGGACGATGCTCATCAGTTCATCGCCGACCGGACCTGGAGCGTGGTGGGCGGTCAGTGACGCCGACGCCGTCGACAACACGTGGGTTCATCTGTCGGCTACCTACGACGCGGCGACCGGCACGATGGCGTTCTACGTCAACGGCAAGAAGCAGAACACCTACTTGGGGACGGCGAGTGGCCAGGGTGTCACCAGTCGGGCCAGTACTGGTGACCTGTTCATCGGCCGTGGTGTGTGGAATGGCCAACGGTCCGACCAGTGGTATGGCGGTGTGGCCGGTGTCCGTGTGTATCAGGGTCTTCGCACTGCCAATGACATCGGCAACGATGCCCGAACGGACGATCCTGGCGTGACGTTCGGTCGCCTGAACCTGTAATCGAGCAGCGGGCTCTTCCATTTCTGTGTTCCACCTGTGCAGACAAGGGTGATGACCATCATGACCGTCTCGAGACGGAGTTTTCGGATCAGGAGATGGGTGCGCACGACGGCTGTCGCGGTCGCCGCGATCATGCTGGCGTCGAGCCAGGACGCGGTCGCGGCGCCGACCGGCTGGCATGGGTTGGGATGGGATCTGCCCGCGCTGCAGGCCGAGCGCTCGGTGGCGGGCAAGGATGTGAAGGCGTTGTCCGGTGCTGCGCCGGCGGCTCCCGCATCGGCGCCTGTTCCGGTGGTGCATTGGCCTGCCGCGGGTAAGGCCCAGGTGGATCTGCCGGCTACCGCACAGGGTGGCGCGTCGCCGAAGCGGGTGGCGGCCGGGCAGCAGGTGTCGGTGACCCGCGGCCACGGCCGAGACAGCCGGACCGGCGCCTACAGTGCGACGGCGGCCACAGCGCCGCAGAAGCACGAGGCGGCCCGGGTCGAGGTCACCACGGTGGATCACGCGGTGGCCGACAAGGCGGGTATCCGCGGCACTTTGGTGCAGGTCGCCCCGGTGTCGGGCGATACGTCCGGGCCGGTCGAGGTCGTCGTGGACTATCGGTCGTTCGCCGGCGCTTATGGTGCTGATTTCGGTAGCCGGCTGCGGTTCGAACAGTATCCGGCGTGTGTGGTGAGCACGCCGGAGAAGCCGGAGTGCCGCAGGGGAACACCGGTCGACTCGGCGAATGACGTCAAGTCCGGGCAGCTTGCCGGTGAAGTCACCCTGGCCCCGATGTCGTCTGCCACGCCGACGGTGCTCGCGGCCACGTCGGACACCTCCAGCGGTGGCGGTGATTTCAAGGCGACGAAGCTGTCGCCGTCCGGTTCGTGGACCGCGGGTGGTTCCTCGGGTGAATTCGACTACTCGTACCCGCTGTCGGCCCCGGTTGGTCTGGGCGGCCCGGCGCCTTCCGTGACGCTGCAGTACTCCTCCGGCGCCGTCGACGGGCTGACGTCGGCGACGAACAACCAGGCTTCGGAAATCGGCGACGGCTGGTCCCTGGGCGGCGGCGGGTACATCGAGCGTTCGTACAAGTCCTGCGGCGACGATCTGGGTGGCAACAACGGGCAGACCAAGACCGGCGACCTGTGCTGGGCGACCGACAACGCGACGGTGTCGTTGGCCGGCAGGACGACCGAACTGGTGAAGGACGCCGCCACCGGCACCTGGCATCTGCGGGCCGACGACGGTTCCCGCGTGGAGAAGCTGACCGGTGCGAGCAATGGCGCCCAGGGCGGCGAGCACTGGAAGCTGACCGCTGTGGACGGCACCCAGTACTTCTTCGGGCTCAACCACCTGCCGGGCTGGCAGGCCGGCAACCCCGAGACCCAGTCCACCTGGACGGAGCCGGTCTTCGGCAACAACGCCGGTGAACCGTGCAACGCGGCCACGTTCGCCGCGTCGTGGTGCCAGCAGGCGTGGCGCTGGAACCTCGACTACGTGGTCGACCCGCACGGCAACGCCACGACGTTGTACTACCAGCCCGAGACCAACTACTACGGGCTCAATCTGAACACCACCAGCGCCGGCACTGCGTACGTGCGCGGCGGCTACCTGCAGCGCATCGAGTACGGCTTCAACACCCGGGTCGCGGGCGTGTACACGCACGCACCCGACCAGATCGTGTTCGACACGGCCGAACGGTGTGTGCCCGGCGGAGCCGTCACCTGTGATCCGGCCCAGCTCACCACCGCGAACGCGGCGTCGTGGCCCGACGTGCCTGCTGACCAGCTCTGTACACAGGGTGCGGCTTGCCCCAACGTGTCGCCGGCGTTTTTCTCCCGCCGTCGGATCACGTCGGTGAGCACGCAGGTCACCGACGGTGGCACCGGCTGGAAGACGGTGAGCCAGTGGACGCTGGCTCAGTCCTTCCCCGCCAGCGGCGACGGATCCAGCCCGGCGATGTGGCTGGACTCGATCACCCAGACCGGGAAGGCCGGCGGTTCGATCACGCTGCCGCCGGTGACCTTCCACGCGAAGGCCCTGGCGAACCGCGTCAACCCGAGCACCAACTACACCGCGCTGACCCGCAACCGGATCGACTCCGTCACCAACGAGGAGGGCGGCGTCACCACGGTCAAGTACGCCGACCCGCAGTGCACCCCCGGCATGACCATGCCGGCCCCGGAAGCGAACACGCTCGCGTGTTACCCGGTCTACTGGACCCCAGGCGGCGCGACCGATCCGGTCCTGGACTGGTTCAACAAGTACCTCGTCACCGACATCACCGAGGACGGCCGCATCGCCGGCAGCAACGGCGCCGGCTCGGCCCTGTCACAGCAGACCGTGACGCACTACGATTACCTCGGCGGCGGGGCTTGGCACTACGACGAGAACTGGCTCGGCGACCCGAAGTACCGCACCTGGTCGCTGTGGCGTGGCTACGGCACGGTGAAGACCACCGTCGGACAGGCCACCAGCGATCCTTCAGGACCGCCGACGGTCACCCAGACGCTTTACCTACGCGGCATGGACGGGGACACACTCCCCGGCGGCGGTAAGCGGAGCGTGTCGGTGACCGACAGCATCGGCGAGGTCATCCCCGACAGCCAGCCGCTGCCGAGTTTCACCCGCGAGTCGCTGACCTACCTCGGTGGCACGGTCATCGGCGACACGATCAACGATCCGTGGATCTCCGCGCCGAACGCGACGAACTCCAACGGTTTGCAGGCCTTCTACACCGGCACCGGCACCACTCAGACCCGCACGTGGATCGCCGCCACCAACAGTTGGCGGACCACCCGCACGATCAACACCTTCGGCAGCTACGGGCTGATCACCCAGGTCGAAGACGACGGCGACATCGCCGATCCGAACCAGGCCACCTGCGCCCGCACCACCTACAAGCCGAACACCACTGCATACCTGATCAACTACGTGAGCCAGGTCCAGACGAGCTCCGGCACCTGCGCCACACCTGCCAGCAGTGCCACCATCGTCTCCGACACCCGCTCCTACTTCGACCACCAACCGTTCGGCGCCGCGCCCACGGTCGGTGACGTCACGCAGACCGATACCGTCGACTCCTGGCCCGCCGGCGGTGCGGAGCACTTCCTGTCCCCGGCGACCCTCACCAGCTTCGACAACTACGGCCGTGCGGTGTCCGCGACCGATTCCCTGGGCCTGACCACCACCACAGCGTTTACGCCGGCCACCGGCGGTCCCCTTACCCAGGTCGCGACCACCACGCCCCAGGTCAGCGGCACCGACACCACCACGTTCACCTCGACCCGTTACCTCGATTTGATCACCGGTGCCACCACCGGAGAGGTCGACAACAGCGGGCTGCGCACCGACGCGACCTACGACGCACTGGGCCGCCTGACCGCGCTCTGGCCACCGGGGCACAACAAGAGCGCCAACGCTCCGGCCAAAACCACCTACACCTACACGGTCAGCAACACCCAGCCCAGCGTCGTCGCCACGAACACGCTGCTGTCCAACAGCCACTACGCCACCAGCTACGCATTGGTCGACGGGCTCGGCCGTACCGTGCAAACCCAGGCCCCGACCTCGTATGCGCAAGGCGGCCGGGTCGTCACGGACTCCTTCTACGACTCGCAGGGCCGGGCGTGGAAAACCCACGACGCCTACTGGAACGGTGACTCCGGGCCGACGAACACCTTGTTGGCGGTCGCGGACAACACCGTTCCGAGCACGACGGTGTCCACATTCGACAGCGCCGGGCGCGCGACGGCGTCGGCCTACCAGCTGTACGGCGTGGAACAGTGGCGCACCACCACCGTGTACGACGGTGACCGCACCACCACCATCCCACCCCACGGCGGTACCGCCAGCAGCGTCGTCACCAACGGCCTGGGACAGAAAGTCCAGCTGGCGCAATACAAAGACCCGGCTCACACCAACCCCGGCGACCCGGCCGACACCACCAGCTACACCTACACCCACGACGGTCAACTCGCCTCGACAACCGACACCACCGGCCACAACGCCTGGACCACCGGCTACGACCTGCTCGGCCGGAAAGCCTCGGCCACCGACCCGGACACCGGTACCAGCTCCTTCACCTACGACAACGACGGTCGGATGCTGACCAGCACCGACGCCAGCGGCCGCACCCTGGCCTACACCTACGACAACCTCGGCCGCAAAACCGCCGAATACCAGGATTCCACCAGCGGAACCAAGCTCGCGTCGTGGACCTACGACACCGTGCTGAAGGACAAGCTCACCAGCTCCAGCCGATTCGCGGGCGGCAAGACCTACACCAACACCGTCGTCAGCTATGACACCGCGGGCCGGGTCACCAACTCCCGGTTCACCGTCCCGATCACCGAAACCGGGTTCGGCGGCAGCTACTCGTTCTCGTGGCGCTACGACACGCTCAGCGATGTCCTGCGTTCTTTCAGCAGCCCTGGGATGGGCGGTTTGCCCGGCGAGACCATGCTCAGCGGGTACGACGACCTGGACAGTCCCACCACGTACCAGGACGCCGGCAGCGTCGGCACCCTGTTGGTCTCCGAGACCGACTACAACCCCTACGGGCAGGTTCTGCGGACCAACTACCAGGATCCGACCCTGCCCAACCAGATCGCGGTCACCCACACCTACGCAGACGGCACCAACCGGCTGGCCACGACCCTGGCCGAGCGGGCCACGTCGACGAACTTCATGATCGCCAACCGCTTCTACAGCTACGACGCGGCCGGCAACACCACCTCCATCGCCGACACGCCCCAAGACGCCCCGTCCGACACCCAATGTTTCAGCTACGACTACCTCCAGCGCGTGACCCAGGCCTTCACCCCCACCTCGGGCAACTGCGCCACCACCCCCAGCGTCACGGGTATCGGCGGTGCCGCGCCGTACTGGACGTCGTGGACCTACGACTCGACCGGTAACCGCCTCACCCAAACCCAGCACGGCACTACTGGTGACACCACCGCGACGTCGACCTACCCCGCGGCCGGGCAGCTGCAGCCGCACGCGATCCAGGCGCTGGACACCACCGGCCCGAACGGCAGCACCCACTCCGACTACACCTACGACCCCGCCGGCCGCACCCTCATCCAGGGAACCGGCGACACGCGCCAGACCTTCACCTACGACGCCGAAGGCCACATCGCCACCGCCACCGACGCCAGCGGCAAGGTCTCCAGCTACACCTACGACGCCGACGGCAACCTCCTGTTCACCAAGGACCCGACCGGCACCACCCTGACTCTCAACGACCTGGAGCTGTTCCGCGCGACCGGCACCTCGAGCACGGTCGGGACCCGGTTCTACGCGTTCAACGGCGCCCCCGTCGCCGAGCGCAACGCCAGGACCGGCCTGTCGTGGTCGATGACCGACACCCAGAACACCACCTACGCCACCGTCAACGCCGATACCCTCGCCGTCACCCAACGCCGGCAGGACCCCTACGGTGTCTCCCGCGGCCCGGCCCCCTCCACCTGGCCGGACAAACACGGCTACCTGGGCGGATACCAGGCGACGACCGGCCTGACGCACCTCGGGGCGCGTGAGTACGACCCCAACACCGGCCGCTTCACCACCGTCGACCCGGTGCTGAACACCGACAGCCCGCAGCAGATGAACGGCTACTCCTACGCCAACGACAACCCCGTCGGGATGTCCGACCCGTCCGGGCTGTGCCCTTTCCAGCCCGACGGCGCCTGCCGCCAGTCCGACGGCAAACTCAGCGGCGGCGACGCCTGCCGTGTCGGTGGCTGGAGCTGTCCGACGAAAGACTCGAACATCTGCGGCTGCAGGGATAGGTCGGTTTACGCCAACCACGGAACTCCTCCCTCAGGCGGGAAGCAACAGCCAGGCCAGAAGGCCCACGGCGCATCGGGCGGTGCAGCACGAGGCTCGTCCGACGACAGTGACGACGACGGAGGCTTCTGGGGGAAGGTCTGGGGCGTCGTCAAGGACGTCGGGGAAGACATCTACGAATACTCCGGCGCCAAGGACGTCGTAGACGACTGCTTCAGCGATTTCGCGCTCCTCGGATGCGCCAAGGGCGTCGTCGAAGTCGGCTCGTGGTTCGTGCCCGTCGGCGCCGCCGCCCACGGGGCCGAAATCGCCGCCGAGGCCGGTGGTCACTTGATCGAGGGCGCGATCGCGTCGGGGCGACAGGTTGCTTTCGCCGCCGAAGGCTCAGCCGAAGGCATCGCCGCCGAAGGCTCAGCCGAAGGCATCGTCGCTGATAGCGGCCCGTACAAGATTTCCCTCGACGAAAATGGAAATCCGGTAGGCGGCCACACCTCAGGAAGTGTTCGACCACCGAGAAACGGGCAGCCTCCGGACTCTGTCCATACGAGAACCGGAAGCGATGGAACGCCCGTCCAAAACACCATTTTTGACGGCAACGGCGACGCTGTTGGACATTTCGACTTCAAGGCACATCAGGGAGTCAACGGGCCGCACGGGCACGTATTCGAAACGCCCGGAGTTATTGGTGGACACGGTCCAACAGCTGCCCATATTCCTGAGGCTGATCTGCCTCCGGGTTGGAATATGCGACCCTAGTAGTTTGTAGGAAAATGTCAGCCCAGATTGTTATTGCAATGGGTCTCAAGGTGTGCTCGGAAGGGAGTATATGGCGCTGGTTTGCTAGCGGATATAAATCGTGACGGTGGCCTTTGGATGGAATCGCGGGCCGTGGGGAACTTGCATTCGATTTGGTCCAGTCGCGATGCGGTGATGGATGTGGGGGTAACTTAGATATCGTCGGTGGGGCACCAAGTGCCGACTGACGGTGGCGTGCTGTCGGCCCGGCGCCGTAGGGCGAACCAGCCTCGATCGCGGTGGGCTGCGAGTTCGGTAGTCCGAACTTCTCGACACAGCTCGCCAGCCCTTGGGGGCGGCTAAGGGATGTCTCGTAACTGGTGTTGTGGTTGGTGGGGTTCGTGGTGCGGTCAGTCGGTGAGGAGGATGTTGTGGAGGTGGGCGATGCCGGACACGGTGTCGTTGAGCGTGCTGGCGGCGCGGCGGTAGTCGCGCAGGATCTTCCAGCACTTCATCCGCGCCAGCGCGTGCTCGACGCGCGCACGGATCTTGCGGTGGCCGGCGTTGAGGTCTTCCTGCCAGGCCGACAAATCGCTGCCGTCAAGTGGTTTGCGGTAGGGCATGATCACGGCCGGGTTGCCTTGGTAGCCGCCGTCGGCCATCACCGAACGCCCTTCCAGGTCCTGCTCGATGCCGGAGTCGCGGTAGACCGTGCAGTCGTTGCGGTTGCCCGGATGTGCGTCGCCGGTGGCGATCACCAGCCGGGTGGCGGCGTCGATGGCGATCTGCACGTTCGCCGAGTATCGGTAGTTCTTCGACGGTGCCGCCAGCCGGTGATCCCGTATCGGCACCAGGGTGCCGTCCACGATCGCCACCGCGTCGATCCGGCGTTTGCGGACCGGGGCCAGCGCCAGCAGCGGACCGATCGTGTCGATCACCCGGTGCGCCGCGGAATGCGACACCCCGAACAGCGGCCCGATCTGGCGCATCGTCAGGTTCGTCCGCCGCCAGTACGTCGCGACCAGCAGCACACGATCGGCCAGGTCAAGGCGCCACTGACGTCCAGGCCGACCATCGGCGATCTCCTCACCACCACGGCTCGCCACGACCCGCACCAGCTTACGAAACTGACCCGGTTCCAAGCCCGTAAACGGGACAATCCACTCCGACCGCGACGCCGAGATCACCTGCACCACACCATGATCAACTATCCCGCAGACCAACCCCACGCCGGGTTACGAGACATCCCTTAGTGTTCACGCAGGGATCCAGTGGACGGGTCTCAGTCCTCGTTGTGGACAGGTTGTGCTCGACCAGGCATGTGGCGGCTTTGACGAGCTTCCCCCGTGTCGCGAGCGACGACCCTGTTAGTCTCTAGTTGCATCCGTAGGCGCCTCAGGAGGAAGTTGGTACACGGCTTCTGCCCAGTGTGGATTCAGGTGACGAGACGGGTCGCTATGATAGGCGCTGTCGCGCGGCACTCCAAGGCGCCTTTCGATTCACGGCGTCACGCGGCCGGGAGGCAAGCCAAATCATCGAGTACGGAAGCAGGTGGCCTTCATGAGACTCTCTGTGGAGAATTTTCGAGATTTCGTTCAAAGATTTGGATATTTTGAGGATAGTGTGATAACTGGAATACGACTGCATGTACCAAGAGGGGGGCCGTCTGGGCGAGTCGCCACATTCGATATTCAGGCAATGGATGCGCCCCCTGGGAATGAATGGCGCCTTGTGCAGATTGCGGTTGGTGGCGTCTTTGAATACCAATTTGTTGGCAACGACCAGTTCACGTACTTCATCCTTTCGGATGGTCTAAAGTTGGATCTTTCCCCGGGGCGATGTGTTCTTGATCTCGATCCGGGGCCGGATGAATGGACGCCGGATCAAATTGCGGAACGCAGCGAATATTCCAAGCAATATGTCATCGGTGAATGGTGTGAGTATGAGATACTCGACGGCCCATTTATTTGATTAAAGTAGCGACCTTTGATGATCTGGTGATCGGCAGGCTCGCGATGTCCTCAACTCCCTGTGTGCTGATCGCAACCTTGAACACCTCGTCAATGCGCTAAGTCGGAAAGAAATCGTTCACTTACCAGACCTTCCACGACTCCCGGCTGATGACGGGCCAGACCCCACATGGGCGCGATTGACAGGCCAGCTTGCTGCTGAGCCGGCTGCTCCCGAGACAACGTGTCGCGTGCAGACACTTCGCGAACTGCTCAATCAGCGAGCAGAGTTTACCAAATGGTGGGCTGAGCGCATGCAAGCCGCAATTAATGGGCCGAACGAATTCGCCTGGCTGGAGATGGCGGCTCGCTGTGAAGGAGCTGCTGGTACCGTGCTCGACCTTGACGGAATCGACCTATCGCGTCCGCTTGTTGCTCAATTCATTCTAGACACGGGACTTATCCCGACTTCGGCTAAGGGATGTCTCGTAACCCGGTGTGGGGTCAAGAGGGCTACTATCAAGATCAGGTTGGGTGAAGACTGATGTCGAAGTTCCACTCGATTAGAACAGCGTATGGCGAGTATCAAGAATTTTACGATCGAATGAACAAGTTTTTCGACCTAAGCGCCCGGTTGCCTGATCAAGTATTTAGAGGACCTAAAGGTGAGTCTTTGTTCGGTCCCTATGATGACCTGATTGATCCGGAGTTTTGGACTGTAATTTCCGCTTTGGCGAGATGGCATGGAGATGCAAGAGTGTACTTGCTTTCCGTTCGGCCGGGCCCTGATGAATCTTATCTTCGAGACTCGAATTTTTGCCCTGCGGTGTCGATTTCGGTGGAAGCTAGCGAGGAGGATTACTGGGCGGCTATCGGCTTCGACTCAATCGGAGATTCGGCGCCCTCGATTGCACTTACTACTAACGTTATGGCTTTGACGGGGGACTCTGGGAAATGGGGGTTCTGGGCTGAGAGGGATCCGGAAGTTGCGGTATATCGAGGCGACTTCTCTGTTGTTAGACAAAACAACAATTGGATGGAAAAATTTGGCCCGTTTCGCGATTGACCTCGCCCATCCCGATGGGCCGGGCTGACGGCGCCTACGGTCTCGCCCCGACCCTCGATTAGCGATCGCCCGGCACCTATCGACGGACCTGGCTCGGCTTGGACCTTGGTGGCCGGGCAAGCCGGTCAGGCTGCGACGCAGCAATCACCCGCACTGCGACAACGTGATCAACCGCCGACGACATCGAGAGCTGGGGTGATGGGGAGTGCGCGCATCACGTCCGCGTCAGTTACTCTGGTGACATGATCTCCCGAAACTTGGGAGATCTCCCGTACGTGGGGGTTCAAGTCCCCCTTTGAACACACAGAGGTGGGAAATCTCCCGCGCGGGGGCGGGTCACTCGAGCTGCAGGTTGGTGGCGAACTTCAGTGTGGGGTTATGGGTCAACTCGGTCCTCGGACACTCAATTACCCCATGGCGCCGCGCGTCGCGGCCGGGTCAGAGTAACAGGAGCTGTAGCTGTCCTTCGGTGGTTTCGTCTGCAGTGGCTCGTATGCGTGGTGGGCCGCATGGTTTGAGTTCTTGCGTGGGACCTCCGCAGATGAGCGTCAGGTGATTCGATCTCACGTAGTCCGCGATCGCGGACCCGTCGTCGCCGTCGCCAAGCTTCTCGGGGAATCGGGCGCGGAGATCGTCGAGCAAGTGGTCTTCGCGAACATAGACGTTCTTCGCCAGCCCCGGTGGACGGTTGCGGGCGCTGGTGTGGCCGTGGCGGCAGCGGTAGCCGGGGCGGCCGTTCACCCAATGCGAGTCCAGCCGGCGGCCGCACAGCTGACATTGCACGAGCCCCGCCAACACGTACGTCCTGGTGTCGCCGTGCTGTGTGGGCCGGGCCGCGCGCGTGCCCTGGATCGCCGAGAAGGTCGCCTCGTCCACGAGCGCTGGATGTGTCACCTTCTCTGACTCTGCCCAACCTCGCGCCGCCGGCGGTCGAGTGGGAACACGGTGATGGGCGGAAGCCGTTGTTCTGGCGCCGTGCCGGTTCCACACCTGCCGCCCCGTGTACCTCGGATTCTCGAGGATCCCCACGACTGTCCTGACGATCCACTCGTGCCTCGTCCGGTGTCGGTTGCGTTCCCGGTCGGCGCTTGATGGGCACGGGACGCCGAGGTCGTTCAACTCCCGCGCGATCCCGGCCACACTGCGCCCGGTGGCTCGTTGTTCGAAAATCCACCGCACCCATCGTGCGGCCGGATCAGGCTCCAGGCGGTGCAGGCGGCGCCCCCAGCTCGCGTGGGCTCGGTTCGGGTGTGGGCCGGCATCGGCGAGACGATAGCCGTAGGGTGGTCGGCCGCCGAGGAACCTGCCTTGAACGCGGGACTGGACGTGCATCGCGGCCAGAACCCGGTGCCGAGCCCGTAATACCTCGCGACGCGACTGGGACCCGAGGAACAGCATCAGTGCCTGGTGGACGGGGTCGTCGAGGTTCACCGGACCGCCCGCTTTCGGGAGCCACAGCTGGATTCCCCGCGCCCGCAGTGCGGTCAGCACGGCGTCGAACTGATCTCCGTAGAACGCTCGCTCGTACTCTCCGATGACGACAGCGTCGAACGAACGGTTCGTTTGCTCCGCGGCTGCCATCAGCTGTGCCGCGGCCGGCCGTTGACGCCATGGCAGCCGACGTGAACATCCTTCGTCGAAGAACTCCGCCACGATCACGCCGTGCCCGCCGACCGTCTCCTTGGCAGCCTCCCGCTGCCACCCCAACGACGTTTCCCGGTCCTGGAACTCGACCGTGGACATCCTCCCGTAGAACGCGAACCTCAACCCGCGGCCTGCGACGGATTGAAGGCGACGCCGGGCGCCGGCCCGACGCGGAGACACCGCGCCTGTCGGAGTAGCTGGTCGGGCGGGACGGGACATCGTGTACCTCGATGCTTGAGACGGATCCGGGTCGAGAGCGGAACGCCGCTACCCAGGACCGATGACGAACCGAGAGCTGGTCTGCACCCGAATGGCCGCATCCTCACTCACCTCCACATGCTGTGGGCAGCGCTCGTGGCCAGGCGAGGAGCAGGTCTTTATGGCTGGTGGTGAGGAACTGATCGCCGTAGAACGCTCGCTGGTACTCGCCGACGACGATGGTCACGTACCTGCGGTTGTGGCTGGAGGCTCGCGATGCCGCGTATGTGCTGGCCACCAAGGTCAACGACACCCTGGTCACGACCGGCGGTCACGAAGCCCAGGGCCGACGAGCTGATCGCAGCGTTGCCCGCTCGGGCGTGGCGGCGGTTGTCGGTCGGGGCCTGCGCACACGGGCCCCGCGAGTACGACTGGGCGCGGGTGCCGATCCGGATCAGCCGGCAGCCCGCGCGCGGGTACTGGCTGCTCGCCCGCCGCTCACTCGCCGATACGACCGAGATCGCCTACTACGTCTGCTACGGACCCCGCCGCTCGAACGCCGCGGCTACCCACTCACCTAACTGCCGTTGCAGTACTAGGCCACGATGAAGGCGTGGACGATGTCGCTGTTCGGCCGGTCAAGGACGACGAGTTGGGTGCCGTTGCCGAGCTTCGGTGGCGGTGGGTGCGGGAAAATCAGGGCACACCCGTCACCACCCATGAGGAGTTTCTGCAGTGGTTTGTGAGCTGGGCACAGGCGAACGGCGCCTCGCATCGTTGCCTGGTCATGGTCCGCGGTCACGTGGTCATCGGCATGGCCTGGTTAGCGATCACCCAGCGAGTGCCGACCCCGCGTGCCCTCGAACGTGCGTCAGGCGACGTGCAGTGCGTTTACGTAGTCCCGGATCACAGAGACGCCGGCCTCGGGGGCCGGCTCATCGACGCAGTCGTGAACCTCGCACACGAACTCGGGCTGGAGCGGCTGACAGTTCACTCCAGCACCCGAGCGATTCCGGCATACACCCGTCACGGTTTTGCGATGTCCTCGCGGCTCCTGCATGCCGAACTCGCGCAGGCGAGCGGCACGAGCAGGTGAGGCTCTCCGTTCGTTGCCACGCCCTACGCCGGGCGCGTGGGTCGGCGCCGGGTTCTTTCGACGCCTGCCACCCGGGCCACCTACACCGCCATCGAAGATGCAACAAGCGAATGCCCTGCTCCCTGTGATGCTGTACCCCAAGATGGTCTTATGAGGTTTGCCGACCTGCCGCCCAGGTGGTGAGGTCGTGGCCGCTGGTCTCCGACCAACAGGCCGCAAGCTCCGCTTGTCCGGTGTTTTGGTGGGCGAAGCGGCGGCAGAAGGTGCCGAGACCTTGCAGGATGTTCTCGCGGCCGATCGTCTTCTCTAGTTCCTTGATGAGTTCGGCGTCTGGGGCGTACGACGCGTCCGGTGGAGGCGGGGTCACTGGCCTCCCATGGCTGGCTAACGTGGCCGCGTCAAGCCCGCGCGGCGCCCGACCCCAGTCTTCCCAGTCGATCAAGTGACCTTCGGCCGACAGGTTGTGCCAGTGCACATCGGCGTGGGCGGTCGTCCACTCGTCGACGAAGGTGTCCACACCGGGGAACACCTCACCGACCCGCTTCGTGAAGTGCGCCTGCGCCATCCCAACCCGATCCGTCTGGTGGGCGGCCAGCGCCGCGAACGACTCGCGCACCATCGTCCACCACGCGTCCGGTAGGCAGGCCGCGGCAGCCAAGTCACCGACGACAGGCGACGCGATGAACTCGACCTCGTCCGCACGCCAAACCACCTCGCGCCCGGGGTCGGCCCAGGTGGCGCCTTGGAACCACTCGGGCTTCTTCACCCCTCGGATCGTCGCAGCTGCTTCCAACCCGACCCAGGATGCGGATGCACTGCTGATCCGCCAGCGCCCCCGTCGCTCAACCCGAATCCAAGTGCCCCTGCCCGTGCGGAACCCCTCCGTCGCCCCCGCCTCGCCGTAGACGACGGACGGCTGGTCGAGCTGCCGCGTCAAACGCGCGCTCGACACGGCGCAGCACGTCCTCATGCTCATGCTCGTGCTCACGGACGTCCGCAATCCGCCGCGCGTCACTTTGCACGTCCGCCCTGGCGACACGGTGTGCAACTTTCTAGCTGTAACGAGTCGCTCAGCTCGGTGATTAATTAGCACCACGAAGAGAGGGATGGGGGCTGGAGGCACACTCTGCAAGCGTCGGCAGGAACCTGCCGGTTCTCCAGCGACTGCAACCCGGATGACTGGACTCGACGCTCCGGCGGTCGCCGGCCCACTGCTCGAAGCGGGCCTGTGCGCAGAGCTGACAGGTCGTCGTGCTCAACGAGGCGGGCCGGCCGGACTTCGGCTGCTTGCAGACGCGCCACCAGCTTCGACCCCGGCGCGAGCTGCTGCAACGGCACCCGGCCGTGTTCTAAACCGGATCGCGCACGGGTTCCCGACTGGTTGTGGACAGACCAGGGGTGCAAGTCAGCAGGTCCGGGGGCTTTGGCTAAATGGATCGCTTTGTGCGCCGGCAAGGATCGACCCTGCAATCGATAGATCGACATGGATCGTGTAAGTACCGCCGACTTCTTGGGGTAGCGGAACCCACAGGTTGACCGTTGTCGTATCTTTGTAGTCGGAACCGGATTCTCCGCACAGGAACGCACCCGGCTGCAGCAGTTGCTCGAACTGCTGGAACGACGCACCCACCCGTTCGCCGCGACACCGCCGCGCGAAGACACCGTGCGGGCCCGGTGGGTCAAGCCGAAGCTCGTCGGCGAGGTCGTGTTCCGGCAGTTCAGCCGCGGCGCCGGTCGGCTCCGGCACACGGCGTGGCGCGGCCTGTGCTACGACAAAGCCCTCGCCGACGTCCTCGCCCCGGCTCGTTTATGACAGTCGACTGACAAAGTCCGTGAGTTTGCGACGTCGATCGTGAGACCCCTGCAACCACCCCGGTGGCCCTGTGTTTATCGGAAGTCCCGTTGATGTCGAGGCGAGGTTCTTGAGGTCGAGCGGCGTGACGTGGTCGGCGACGAGGGACACGGTGCCTTGTCCAGCTTGGGCGATGCCGCGCACGAGAGCGCTGGGCTGGCCAGCCATCGCTGGCGCGCCGCCTTCCACCCTGTTGACCGGACCAAGAGGTGACACGCCGGGTGCCTTGTCTGTTATTGCCTTTTGGGGAGGTTCGGGGCCTCGTGCGTCGTGATCAATGAAGTCGCTGGAGTTCGTGTTGCCTGCTCAATCACCTGTGGATGTTGCAGGTCTGCCGCGCCGTGGTCGAGCGGCCTGGCGTGGATGGTGGCGGACCCGGTCGGATCGCCGGTCGGGGCGATCGAGGAGTTCCTGATCGGCTTCGCGGCAAGTCGGTGCTGTGCGTAGGCCGGGATGGCGGCGGCCAGCCAGGCGGGCAGCTCCGGATCCGCCTGTTCTGCCATGCCGCGCTGGCGCGGGTCGCTCAGGTACAGCTGGCCCAGCGCCGAGTACGCCTCGGGTGTGGGCTGCCAGTACTTCTGGACGGAGTCGTAGTGGTCGCCGATCGCGTCCAGCGCCGCGGGTTCGTCCGGTGCTGCTGCGGCGCGCATGACGTCGGCCAGCCGCCGGAACAATGCGGCACCCTGCGCCGCCGCGTGTTCGTAGTCCGCAGTGGTGAAGTCGTCCTGGGCCGCTGCCGCGGTGTCGAAGGCGGCTGAACTCGCCGGCCCGAAGGACTCCGCCAGCGACTTCCGCATGGTGGCTTTGTCCTGGCGCAGACCGGCGAAGAACCGTTGTGGGTCCTGGATGCGGGCCGCGTCCAGGTCGTCGATGGTTTCCTCGATCGTGCTGATGATCGTGTCGAGCCGGCGGCGCTCGGCCTGGAGCTGGGTCAGGTGGCTGAGCAGCGCGGCCGCCTCGTCGGACTGCTCGCGCAGGATCTCGCCGAGCTGGTCCAGTCCGATGCCGAGCCGGCGCAGAACCATGATGCGCTGCAACCGCAACAGCTCCGCCCGGCCATACCAGCGGTACCCGTTGGCGGCGACCACGCTGGGCTTGAGCAAGCCGATTGCGTCGTAGTGGCGGAGCATCCGGGCGGACACTCCGGAGGCCTTGGCGACCTGGCTGATGGAAAAGCGCACGCGCCCACCGTACGCACTTGACCTTCACACTATGTCAACTTTTACCGTTCCCGTCATGGCAACGACGATCACCCAGGTCCGCGTTTTCGACGGACGGCACCTGACCGAGCACACCGCTGTGCGCCTCACCGGCGACCTGATCGCTGCGGTCGGCGGACCTGAGCTCCTCCTGGCCGACGACGAGCACGTGGACGGCCGTGGCGGCACTCTGCTGCCCGGCCTGATCGACGCACACGTCCACTTGCTGCCCGGCGCGCCTCGCCAGGCACTGTCCTTCGGAGTCACCACGGTGCTGGACATGTTCAGCAAACACGACACCGTGCAGCGAGCCGTCGCGCAGGGCGCCGGCCCGGACGCCGCCGAGGTGCGTTCCTCCGGCATCGGCGCGACCGCGCCGGGCGGGCACCCGAGCATGATGTACGCGCCCTTCCCGTACGTCACCGGA